>MAAS01000011.1 GCA_002162755.1 Gammaproteobacteria bacterium 50_400_T64
CGGTATTACCGATCAGGGGCATTAGCGAGGTGAGTACACCTGCGCCCATGGTGCCTTTGGCCAGTTTGTCCATAAAAAACCGGCGACTGTAGTCAAAATCATACTTCTTGATGTGCATTAACCATACTCCTAATACAAGTTCCAGCCCGCATTGCATTCTCTGCGGGCAATTATTTTCTATTACTAACTAGACCCTATAAAACACTTTCACACTTACCCTATTTCAGAGATTCTTCACCACCCGCATACTCGGACAGATCAACACCTTCGCCGACCAGCAGGTCTTCTGAACTAACAAACTTAGGCTTAATCAGCCAAACCAGAAGTGGCACTACAACCAGCGCAATAACCATGTTGATTAACATCACCATTACCAACAGCAAGCCCATGTCTGCAAGGAATTTCAGCTCAGACATAAAGTACCAGGGCAAAATGCCAATCAAAACAATGGTCGCCGTAAAGAAAATCGCTTTACCTGTCGTGGCAACAGCTGCGTAGATAGCCTTGCCATAATCCTTAAAGCCCTGATACTCCTCGCAAATACGGCTCAGCAAATAAATACCGTAATCAATACCCACCCCGATGCCGATGGCTGCAATTGGAAGCGTATTGACATCGAGGCCAATACCCATATAAACCATTGACATTGCTAGAAAAATATTGGACATATTGACCGGTATCAAAAGCAAAACACCGGCTACGAATGAGCGGTAGGCCCACGAACAACTGATCAAGATAACCAGATTTAGGGCACCAAGTATGTACCACTGGTAGAGGTCGACGGTATCGTTAATCGACTGCTGTAGGGCAATCGTGCCGGAACCGAGGCGAATGCGATAGTTCTCATGATCGATGCCAATTTCGTCCAGCGCAGCTCGAACGGACTCCAGCGCATCGTCAACCGTGTCCTGCTTATTATCCTTGTACCACAACGAAACCGTACCATTTTGCTGCACAAAATCAGTTACGTGGGAAAAGGCTTTGGGGCTGGTGCCGAAAAGTACTGCACCAGATGCCGCCTGAACCGCCATATCGGTTTTATCCAGCGGCCCCCACTTCGGATTACCACCACTGAACAGGCGGTTAGCCTCAGGCAAATAATCCGCAAATGACAGGGTTGCAACAGGTGGGTTTTCACCGCTTTCAACAATGCGCTGCAATTCCGTCATCTTAAAGATGGGGTGAGCTTGCTTAAGTAGCCGCTCCTGCTTTTGCTCTTTAACCTCAAAGATAATCTCGAGGGTATTGAGGCCAGGAAAGTGGCTATTAATTTCAGCAATGGCCACATTGTATTCGGAATCACTCCACAGCAGATTGCTACCCGCCACCGGATTGCCAACTTTTATCTCAAGCATTTTTGACAGACCAAAAACCGACAACACGATAACCACGACGGTGGTTATTTTTGCGGGAGGGCCAAAGCTTAACTTACTAACCTTTTGCAGCACGTGTTTAATGCCCGCATGAATCATCGCATGTTCGCCATCAAGGCCAATGATTTGATTGACGTTTTTCGGCTTAGGCATCATTGACAGCAATATAGGCGTAAGGAATACGCCCGTAGGAACGAGCATTAAAGCCCAAAACCCGCAAAAGACAGCAAAACGCTCCATCGTTGGTATAGGTGCAATGGCAATCAGAAACAGACCTATAGCATCTGTAACAATCCCTAAAATGCCAGGCGCCATCATCACGCTCATGCAGATCTCTGCTGACTTTTTCTTATCGTTGACGTGATAGTAAATCTCATAATAGCGTTCGATAAACTGCACCGCGTGGCTAAACGAACGCGCCACAAGCAATATTGGCACTACCATAATCAATGGCTCAATGGGATCGCCGAGCCAGCCCACAAAACCAAAGCCCCACACCGCAGCGACGAAACTAGTCACCACTGGCACAACGATACCAACAACATTGCGCATATAAAGAAACAATGAAATTAGCAGTGCCGCGCCTGTTATTCCAAAAATCTGCAGCATTTGCTTTTCATAAAAATAGACCCAGCCGGTCAATACCGGCTGGCCCGCCACATGAATTTCATGGGCATCATCGCGCTCAGCGTCGATAATTTTTTCCTGAATTTCAGCAAAAACAACACCGTAATCAAGCAATCGCTCAATAAATGTCGCTTGAATAATGGTTGCTTTTTCATCATGCGATATAAGAAAGGCACGACTCCCGGGTGATTTTTTAACCCGCTCCAAAAACTCAGCCATTTCCGCTTCAGTTTGCGGCGCATGGTCACCCATTAATGGCTGACTATCGATACCGTAAGGCGTCGCCTGAGCATAACGGGCTTTTTCTGTGGTTATCGAAAGAATCTGATCGTGATCAACACCGGCAATCAAGTCGATATTGCGTGTCATATCCCAAACTTTCTGCAATGTTTCAGGATTATAAATAGACTCTCCATCCGTACGCTTGACCATTACAGTAACAGTCAGGGGATTACCGAAGTTAGGATGATCTTTATAAGTCTGCACAAACGGATGCGTACTAGGCAGCAGATCAGAAAATATTGTTTTCAACTCAACTCGCTGAATACCTACAGCGAAGAAAACAGTCAAAGCCAAAAAGATCAGCAATGACACCCAGCGATGTTTTATCACATATCTCGAAAGACGGTAACGTGCAGTCTCCAAATCCATTCCCCTACTATGTATCTTTTATTACATTAATTTCGACGACGGACTTTATCATGATTATGTGAAGGCTACCACATGATTAAACCTTATAACGCGACCAAAACCCTTGCTAATTCAAGAGCTTCTACGCCTAAAACACATTATTAATGTCAGTCTATTTACACATAAAAGAAGCACAAATCATATGCATTTACATATCCGCAGGCACAAACAAACCCGCAAGTCACAAAGGAGTCACTTTGATACAGCTACATCAATCTGGCAGGGAAAAGCAGCGTGAATTAAAACAGATACTGTCGATCCAGGTATTTATGGGCAAAAAAGCTTAATACCCGCAACGAAGGTGAGAATAAAAACAAAAGTAGACACAAGCACCGCATAGACAGCCTTCCTAGCAAAAGGCCCCTCTGGGCGTTCAAAATCAGCACTAATACCAGGGACACTCCAAAGATCACCAGCCCCACGACCGACAATCAGCTGAGCCTTCATTCCTTTTTCCATATGCTGAGCAATATCACAATGCACCAGATAGGTCTTATCATCACTCGGCACAATGAATACGCCCGTTTGACTATGACCACCAGCAGCTTCCATATGAAACATACCACGATCGTATAAATACTTCGGTAAACCGTGGAGCATCCACTGGTGACGCACGTCATCTTCATTCTTAAAATTGACCGTTATGCGACTGCAGGGCTCAACTTGCCACTCGTGCTCATTGAAACCAAACATCGTGCTTACGTAAGGCTCAGCGAAGCTAGTCCCCGCGATCACGTTAATTTCATACTCACCGGCAATTTCTTTACAGTCATCGGGCAACTTATCTTTATTATTGCCCATCACCATGCCCGTGGCATCCATACTCATACCAGGCATCTGGTGGTGATTATGGTGCTCACCAGCTGAAAATACCGGCATGCCGACGACGAGTAAAGCTAAAGACAAAAACACGCGCGCATAAACCCTAGTCACGTGGCCGCCCCTTCAAAAACAGACTGCGTAAAAGCCCCGCAAATATTCCAGCAAGGGCGGCAAGCATGGCAATCCTCATACCCGATGGGCTACCGTCTTCTACCCCAGGAAGCAAGGTTGTTGCCCCAGAGCCATCTTCCTGGCGCTGGTAAAATCCAGGTGTTAGGAAGCTCTTCCAACCCATGCCAAAAGTCATTGGCCAACCATCATCCTGCAAATAGCGCTCATAAACGATAGCCGTCACATTACCACCAGGGCCAAAACCATTGGTCGTCACACCTTGCTCCTGATGATCATGCATTAGCCAAACGCCTTCACCATAACTATGCAAGCCATCATCTTCTGTCGACAACTCTAAATCTACGCGCTGCGCAGAGGCAATCCAAACGACATCGCGAATTATCTGCGCAGGCTTGGGGTGCTCAACACCGTCATAGTGAGTAATGGTGACTTTATGACCGTGAGTATGTATTGCGACGCCTTCACTGCCACCGTTAACTACCCGCAATTTAACTGTTTCACCCGGCGCGGTCACAATTAAAGAGTCTCTCGCCGTGTAAGGGAAGGAGCGTCCGTTGAGCGTGTAGTACTCAAAATCAGCCTGGCTAATGTCGTATTCACGATTGATAAGCTGTGTAATTATGCGCGGATCATTGCTCTTCTGTATCGTCTCGCCAAGCTCTTTATCGAGATCTTGATAATGAAGGTCGTACTCTCGGTCATACTTTTCTTTCACCCCGACCGAGCTGTGACGCACAAATCCATCGCCAATATTAAATGTTTGCACCCAGTTATTGGGACGATTCTCTTCGATGATAAACAAACCATTCAAGCCCATTAAAATATGCGCCTGAACTTCCACATGGCAATGATAGAACATCGTACCCGTCTGCCTGGGCTGCATTTCATAACTGCGCTGCTTGCCTGGCATAACAGGCTTTTCACTGGTGACAGGCACACCATCATTACCTTCACCATTTTCTTTTAAGAAAGGATGATCGACACCATGGAAATGTATTGTGTGCGGCATGTAATGGGTGTTTTCGAGGGTGACAATAACCTTATCTCCTTGCTCAACACGAATGGCTGGAGAAGGTAGCCTCAAACCCGGCTGGGCAACTAGAGACTCAAAATTTTCTGTCGACATACCTGCCGACTTTGGTGCAAAAACCCAAATCCCTGGGGTAATTCCCGGAGCAATGGAATACTGCGTAACGGGCACATCTAAATCAGGCGAACCGCCATTCAGCTCAAAGACTTCGAGGCGAATATGGATTTCATCAGGATCACCATCACCGTCGAGATCGCGACCCTTAACCACCGCATCGGGTGACAGCCGGGCATCCATTAAAGTCATATGCCCGACGTTATTAGTGCCTTTTACGAAGGCCGCCACAGCGTGAGGGTTGTCAGCAAGGCAATTGGGTGATGCTGAGAGCTCAACCCCCGCAATTGTCTGGGGTTTACGCCAACCCTTAATATCAGGCGGGCAAGCCTCTTCAGAGGAATCATCAGATATTGCCGGAATGGTTGCCGCCTGCTCTTGAAAACCACTAGCACCAAAGGTATCGGCGTACCAGACCCGCCAATCCCGAGGATACCACTGCCACGGCAGGAGCACCGCGAAAGTAACAGCGAGAATAAGTAGCAGTAGGATCCGATGTAAACGGCTCATACGATTAAATTGCAACTATTTCCTCGCACTACGAGGCGGCTTAATTTTAAACACATGCCCTCTTCCACCTGCATATATAAATACACCACAAGCAGCGAAAAGCATCAAAAAGTATTGGACATAACGACCATAGCTAAATTGACCCACTGCAAATGGAAAAACCGAGGTGTACTTCAAACCTGTTTCAATATGGTGTGCATTAACAATACCGATATACCCACCATCCTGAGTGAAATTATGACGTATATTCATAATTCCTTTTGGGTAGAGCTGTGGCTCCACATAAAAGAGTGTTGCATCTTCAATGGCTTTCTCACCGCCCAAATCAACCAATGTTGCCGTCACGCCAATGTCATTAACATCACGAATAATACGAAAATCCAGCTCCATCTCCCTTAATTCGTCACTAATAAAATCGATAACGAAAATACTTTCAGATGCAACGGGAATGTCTTCGCAGAACTCCTGAGTCGCTCTTTCCTTTGGCAAATAGCCCGTAAAATGGGCCTTATAACGATCAATTTTAATAATACAAACATCATCTTCCGCTGATACACCGCCATGCGCCAATGCATGAGAGGAGCCGCAGGCTGCCCAAAGCCCCACTAAACACATCATTATGGGCCTTACCAATACAACAGCCTGCTTTACCAACATCGAACAATCCTCATTATTATCTTATCAAGCTCGCACTTGCCGTTAGAAAAACTCAGGCAATATCGACCCACCAACTTCCTGGAAGTATCTTTCACCATTATCATCATAGTAAAAGATCAACCCGGCAAAACGGCTATCGGGGTCATTGATCATACCTGTCATACGGTACTGCTCCCACAAAGCATCTGATGCGACTAATTCAACCTTCACAGTCTTACCAGGAGCAATCGTATTAACAGATGCTGTCAAACCAGCCTTTGCAACCATCTCCTCGCCTTCATAAATCTCACCCTCATTAACCTCAGGGTTCATAAAGCGAATATTGGCTGTCAAGAACTCCGCTAGGCGAATAGGGCTCTTATTATTATTGGTCAGGGTGAGATTCATGGTCAAGCTACGACCCGCCAATTTATAAGTAGCGCTATCAACAACGATTTCAAGATCACCTGTTGGAACGTCAATCGGAGGCACTTCAACCTTGCCTGTTTGCAACGGAATAGTAATGGGGTATTTATTTTCAGCCCACAAATATCCGCCGAGAATAATGGCAAGGGTCAATGTAAAAAATATACTACCCCCAACAAAATCCCGCTTAGTCATCAGCTCATTTGCCCGATCATTACCTACGCTTCTAATCCGTATAAAGCGGGGGATAAAGAGCTCTTTGCGCACCAGCCAAAAGACTATGTAAGCAACGCCCATGGCAATCCAGATTAAATGCCAAGTATAAACACCACCCAGAGCATACGTTTCCAAATTAATGGTATCCCCCGGCATCGTTGTATATTCATTGACGAAGGGGGCGGCACTATCGTTTTCAGCAACCTCAACCCAGGTTCCCTTATCAACCAGAGCGCCGGCATCCTTGACGTTCAAGATGGGATGAACGTGATAACGACCCGCAACACGCGCCCTTATAACCGTCTTATATTCATACACCTTGCCGAAAGGAAATGCCGTGGAACGCATCATCGGCACACCATTGACTTCAGAGTCCAAACGAAGGAAAGCAGGCCCTGGCACACCAATATTTAAGAAGACGGTATCTTCAATACTCGCCAACTGATTTGGCCACCACTCCGACGTAACAAGCTTGCCGGTCACCGTAACAATATCACCAACCTTAACGTTCAGCGGCTCTACCTTTGTGTCAAACCAGTGCACTGTACGCATACGCATACTGGCTAGCTGCGCACGTTCGCCGTGAGCCGAAGCTTCACCCGCCATCATGACCAGCATCATGCTCGCCAGAAGAGCGCCGAACCATTTCTTTTTTGCTAATAACTTATTCATGTAGATACTTGCTCCAGCGTCAGCTTAAACGATACGTTTGGTGAATTTTTCCATGGCGTTAACCCGCGAGCCGACCCATAAAAAGATCATGTAAATAACCATGCCACAAAGACCGGAAAACACAGCCGTTAAGGGTGTCACCGAACCACCAAAGGTACGCAGCGTCGATTCTTCAATAATACGCAAATACTCTGGCGTTGTTGTTCTAACGTACTGATAGCCCATCAAATCGGCCACCGACATCAACATACCATGAAGCTCTACAGGCACTTTATAGGGCGCCATAAATGCCCAGTTGAGTGGATAAACAAGCGCGCCAAATAGACCGCCCCCGATCACCGAAGACACCAATAAGCTACGTGTCACCACCAAAGAGCAATCCAGCAAAATGCCCAGAGCAATGTAAGTGGAAGGAAACACAAAAGACATGGGAAAGTGGGTGAATTCATAAAAATTAAAGTACCGACTCACCCATGACACCAGACAAAGTAAAAGTGTAACGGCAGTACCTGCAACGGGGAGGCGAACCCTCGCCCACAAACCATACTGAAAAGGCGCAATAAAAAGTAATAATGAGAACGGCGCTACCAGCGGCCACCAGCGGCGATCTCGCCAATCAATCCAGTAATCCCAGTCGCCCGCTGTCAGAGTAAAGTGAATCTGAATACCCAGCACAATGAACAAAAACAGAACAAGGATAATAATGCCATCAAAGCGGCGATACAACTTCATAGCCTTTGGGTTATCGAGCGACTTCAGGTCAAGTAACCTCGCCTTAGCCTCGACTTCCGTTATTTCAGCAGTTTGCGTTTCGCTCATAGTGATACCCTCAGTACATACATAATATTGTTACCAAACACAGGCAGGAATCAGCCCCGGAGAAAAATTATCCCCACACGTTTGGAACGTACGGGGATAATAGGTATTGCAGAACAGCAACTAACGTTTAACTAGCTTGATAGCCTTCAGCAGTTGTCTCAGAAATCAACCGAGCCATATGACTAATGATTTGCATAGCCAAAGGAATCAGGAAGAACAAAGACCAGCCCAGGAAGACGAAACCGTAGTGAATCGGCGCTGCAAACAACTCTTCAGCGTAGAAGAACGTGTGGCCCCACTCGTTAAAGCCGTAGTTAGGCATAATCATCAAGATACCGCAGACAACAGCCAGAAACGGAATAGAGATCTTATTCATGTAAGCAGGGACGCGTGTATGGACCCAGATAAACGCAGGTACCAGCATAGCGGTCAAAGCGGGTAACGCAAAATAGAAAATAATAATATGCGTCGGCGTGAAGTCAGTATCACGAATAGTGACCTGATGCCATGCTGCATCAGACTCAATAGCATTCGCACCAATAAGCCCACCCCAAATAGCCATTACCGAAAAGATACTCAACATTTTCCAATAACGCTTCAACTCAAGCTCTTTACTAATCGCGCTAGCGTCAGTTTCTCTCGTCAACCAAAGGTAGGTAGAAAGGATAACGGTAAAACCACCCAGTAGTATGAGTTCACCGTAGAGAAGAGGCATCCAATAAACTTGAAACTCATCAGAGTAGAAGTCAGTGCCCACTGAAAAGCCCATCGTGTCTAAATAAATGCGCAAAGCAGCACCAATAGCTACAACCAGTGCACCAAAACCATAAACGAAGCGATTGCGTTTAAAATGCCCTTCGACCTTGCTATCCGCACTGCTATCTAAAGCAATCGACTGTGTGTTTTCTGTAGCCATGTTGATGCACCCCTGTCTTTTTGTATTAAACTTATTTGCCGTGCAGATCAAACCACAGACCCCACGACACCTTTTTCAAACAACTTGCAGCGAAATATACGCATGAAAACAACGTAAACGCAGGGCTAAAAATGACAACCACAATGCAGAAAGTGACACGCATTTTTACTTGCACCCTTCAAACAGATGCCTAAACCCACCCATTTCTAAATTACCCCATTAGAAAACTCCGCATAACTCACTGTAATTTATAATATAATTTATCTTTATAACCTACGCTCATCATTTTCTTCGTTAACTGACGCAAGCCTTTAATCATGCTTAGTTTTTTCTTCAACCGCATCGAACAAGCCATGTCTTATTGAGTCACCCATGACCTTACCCCGCCACTACAATACCGAGTTCGAAACTGAGGTTTTAAAAACCCTCCAGACTTCTCGCCTCAAAACCAAACTCTACGCTAACGCGAGCAACACAATCACCGCCGAGCACCACCTCCCTCTCCAATGCTGGAAAGAGCTCGCAGACTACAAGCTGATCCAACGGTTTCTTCATCACCCCTCTTTTCCAAATACACCATCAGCAACACTTGCTTATAGAGACATTGCCCAGGCGGGCTATGTTATGACCCGCTATCACCACTCAACGGGATTAACGATGACGTGGATTGGGCAGCTGCTCAAATGTTATTTTTTAACCACTTTCAATTGCCACGACCCTGATTACGTACAGGCCATACTCAACGGCGACTCACTGTGTGCCCTTGCCATATCGGAACCCAATGTCGGCGCACACCCAAAGCACCTGAGCTGCACTGCCGTTAACGATGGCAGTCAATACATTATCAACGGTGAAAAAGCCTTCGTCAGCCACGGCCCCTACGCAGACCATTTTATTGTGCTGGCTATTACCAATCAAAATGAAGGTCGCAAATACTATTCCGCCTTCCTAGTACCTGCCAACAGCCCGGGCTTACAACGATTACCTCCTCAACCTGTAAAGGGTTTACAGCCAAGCAGCCATTGCAACATCGTCTTCACTGACTGCCGAATACCCGCGGATTCGCTAATTGGCACACCCGGCAATGCCTTTACAGAGATATCACTACCGATGCGCACCCTCGAAGACGGCTTGATGCTGGCACCCATTGCTGGCGCAATGCAGGCTCAACTCGACCTTATTGCACAAACCCCCACCCTCAGCACCCCCCTCAACAACAGCAAACTTGGCGAACTCCTCAGTCTTACAGAATCCGCAAAGGAATTAGGTATACTTGCCGCCAGCAAACTTGGGCAACAACGCCATACACCAGACCTGACACCACTTATTATCGGTTTCCGGTCATTGGTAGAACAGGTGCAAACAGCGTTACTTGAATGGCATGACGCGTGCCCCGGCCTAAAAGAGCTTGCAGCCGACATTCAGATACTCTGCAACATTGGACGACAGGCAACCTCAGCCCGAGCAATCAAATTAGCAGAACGCTTTTTAGACGAACAAAAACAGATAGATTAAGCGACGGATAGATTCGTCACAGCACAGGCAACAAAACCCCTATGAAAGAACTTTATAAAGACAAATTCACATCGGTTGAAGACATTCAGCAGCGCTTTGAAGCGGCTCAGTATATTTGCAGCGAGCAAATTGCCACCTGCGTTTACATCGCCCACAACCTTCAAAAACCGGTCATGGTTGAAGGCCCCGCTGGCGTGGGCAAGACCGAGCTAGCCAAAACCACTGCACAAATTCTCGACGTACCCTTAGTGCGCCTACAGTGCTACGAAGGGCTGGATGAGTCCAAAGCACTGTACGAGTGGAAATACGCCAAACAACTGCTTTATACCCAGCTCTTAAAAGACAAGCTCAGCGAGCTACTAGAGGGTGCCACCGGCCTCGAACAGTCAATGGAGCGTATCCACAGCCACGACGACCTGTTCTTCTCCGAAACCTTCCTCGAACCACGCCCTCTTTATAAGGCGCTACATCAAGAACTCGGCTGCGTCTTACTGATTGATGAAGTCGACAAGTCCGATCCGGAGTTTGAAGCCTTCTTGCTCGAAGTCTTGTCCGAGTTTCAGGTGACGATTCCCGAACTCGGCACCATCAAGGCGAAAATCAAACCCCTGGTTTTCCTCACCAGTAATAATAGTCGCGAACTCAGCGATGCCCTCAAGCGCCGCTGCCTGCATCTCTATGTACCCTACCCCGACGAAAAGCTCGAAAGCCGCATCTTGAGCAGCCGCGTGCCAGAGCTTTCCGACACTCTGCGCAAAGAAGTCGTGAGCTTCGTGCAGCAGGTTCGCGAACTCGATCTCAAGAAGGTGCCGTCGATCTCCGAAACTATTGACTGGGCGAAGACCCTGCTCCTCCTCCACAGCGAGCAACTCGATGCCGCCATGGTAAAAAAGACCCTTAACGTGCTGCTCAAGTTTGAGACCGACATCGATGCCATGGGTGACCACCTGCGCACCTTTATTAACAAGGCTCACAAGCGCTCAGGGCGCTAGGCTCATAAGGCGGATGTAGCCATGCAGCAGACTCTCGAAGATTTCTACAAGGTCATCCGTGCGGCCGGTATTAACGTATCGCCGTCGGATACCATTGAGACCAGCCGCACCGTCGCCCTTGTCGGCTATACCGATCGCAATATTCTAAAGAATGCCTTTCAGGTCAGCCTGGCAAAATCGGAGACCGAGCAAGCCCTGGTGGCCGAGTGTTTCGAGCAGTTCTTCAGCTTTGACACTTTCAGTGCCGCCAATGACCCGCACAGCGACAACAAAGCCGACGGCAGCGATGAGGCAGACGAGCAGCAGCCCCTTAAGAGCGAACAAAACGAAAGCCCACAGGCCGAATCACAACTCGCCAAAATGCTGATGGAGGGCGATACCGCCAGCCTCGCCACCGAAATGAAAAAGGCCGCTCGGGAAGTCGGTCTCACCGACATCTGGTTCTTCACCCAAAAGAGCCTCTACGCGCAGAAAATCATGCAGAAGATGGGCTTGCGTGACCTGCAAAATGACATCGCCGCCATGGGCAAGGGCGACTGCCCTTCCAGTATCGCCCAGGCGGGTGAGCTGAGAAATGCCAAAGAGTATCTCGCCGAAAGCGTGAAAGACTTCGTCGAACAGCAGCTTTCCATGTACGGCCGCAATGCCATCCGCAACCTGCGCGAAGACCACCTGAAAAGCAGCAAGCTCTCGAATATCGAACAACGCGATTTTCACGTTATGCACGATCTGGTGCGCAAAATGGCGAAACGCCTGAGCACCCAGTATTCGAAAAAGAAGAAACAGGATAAACGCGGCCAGCTCGACTTTCGCAAAACCCTGCGCCGCAATGTCGCCTACGACGGCGTGATGTTTGAAACCTACTGGAAGACCAAGTACATCGACAAACCCCGCCTGCTGGTGATGTGCGATATCAGCGGCTCAATGCAGGCCTATGCGCGCTTTCTACTGCTTTTTTTGCACAGCCTTAACGACGTGATGCAGCGCATCGACAGTTATGTATTTACCGGCAATCTAATCCCGGTAAAAGATATCTTCGAGAAGTACCCCGTTGAACAGGCGATTGACAAAATCATGTCCGATCACGGCATGGGCGGCTCCGACTACGGCACCACCCTGCTCGATCTTGACGACCAGTGTATGGCTGATATTGATAATAAAACGACGGTGTTAATCCTTGGCGATGCGCGCAACAACAACCTCGCACCACGTACCGAAGTGATGCAAAACCTGCATTTGCGCGCTAAGCGCGTCATCTGGCTCAACCCCGAACCGGCGACCTTCTGGAATTCAGGCGACTCGGTGATGCATAAATATAAGCCTTATTGCCACATGGCCAAGACCTGTAACACTCTAGACCATCTCGAACGAATGCTCGACGACCTTCTTAAAGCCGCGACTAGCGGTACATAGACGTTTTAACGATACCCTGAAAAGCAGACCCATAAAAAAACACCGACGCTAAGGCCGGTGTTTTTTTATGTAACGCCCTGAAAAGCCGCCTCTAAACAATAGAGCCGGCCCACCAGCGGTAATTACAGGTCTTTGCTTATCGCAAAAACAACAGTGCTATCACAAAAATTCTCACCAAAGCATTCTTTCTTATCCAGGTCAGTATCAACCCAGGTCAAACTAAGATCAACGCCAGCAAAGGCTTTACTAACACCAATGGAGTAATCGGAATAGCTATCCGCCCCATCTGTCAAAAAGGCTTGCTCGGCATCTTTAGCTTTAGAATCTGTAGAGCTAAATTCAAAATCGTTATAGCCATAATGTAAATCCAGGCTTATATCATTGGGCAAAGCAAAAGAGTAATCGCCATAGATGTAGTAAAACTCACCGGTTTCCAGGTAGTAATCATCTGAATAAGCAAAACCCAAAGTGAAGTCAGCAACCGAAACACTCGCGTAAATTTCAGCGTAATCATCTTCCGCATCACTATTCAGCGTGCGAGGGGTATCGTCGGTGCCGGGGTAATCATAATAGATATAGCCCACATCGAAACTAACATCCTCCGTCAAATCACCCGCATAACCCACGTAGTAATCCAGCTCCAAACTATTAGCAAAATCAACGTTTGAACCCCAGGTGCCAATATAGATGCCATTATCAAAAGCAAAGTCGAAACCACCTTGAACTGCTAGCTGGGTATCGGTTTGAGAAATACCGCGAAAGCGATAGTCAGAGGTCATGCTGACATTTCCACTCACCTCTGCAGCAATAGCGGCAACGGGTGATGCCGCAATAACAGCCGTTAACAGGATATTTTTTTTAATATTTTTCATAGAGTTCCACCTATATCATGATAATTTAGATTGTCATATTACTATAACAAATGAATAAAGCAGTACAAATCCATTTTACTGGCTTAACTCAGTCATAAGCAGAAAACGTACCAAGTCCTAGAAAACAGTGTTATCTAAAATAAACAGCAGAAGCACCACGCTATCAAACAATTCTGGCCTGCAGAACAAAACACAAGGGTCTGTTTTGGTGCGATAATTTTCTGGCCTATTGTCAGCGCGCTTTTTTAGTGCGTGCTTGTCAGTCGCGGGATGATACAGGCATTACCTAGCAGACTGCGGATAAGGAAGCCGCGGCCAGAGCAATATTGGCTGCTACAATAGCCCCCAACATTTCCATCACCACTTAACGGCCAATCAATGAACCCGAGCCAAGCCTATCGAAACACGATCCCTACCCTCACCTGCCTTCTTGGGCTGCTGTTTTCAACCAGCTCTATTGCCAGTATCGATGCCCAATGCGAGCAAGTAACAAACGCATTCATTCAACAGATAAATGCAGAAAACCTTGTTCGTCAAAGCTCTGGAGGACAAGAGAGAATTAAAGAAATTGCCCTGAGTTTATGCACCGAAACGGAAAAGCGGGTGCAGGAACAGCACATTACTGACAAAGAAAAAGCCCTCGAGAACTGGTTTTTTGAATCCCACCCCGAGAAAGCCGGCAATCGCCGACTCAAGACCAAGCGCTAGCCCCCGGAACCACCCGCTACAACCTAACGTCGACGGGTATTACGACGAGGTTTTCTATTGTGCTTAGTCGCGAATTTCTTGAACTTCTCCCGACCCGTACTGGCCTTTTGTACGTCCTCATAAGGGATTAAACAAGCCTCGCCATCACCGATAAGATCTGCCCGCCCCGCCGTTTTCAAGTACTCCCGAATCAAGGGCCAGTTGGCCGGGTCGTGATAGCGCAACAGAGCCTTGTGCAAACGACGCTTATTAAGATCCCGCACCGGGCTAATTTTCTCACCACGTTTATAGCTGATGCGACGCAGGGGATTGCGCCCGGAGTGATACATCGCTGTAGCCGTGGCCATCGGCGAGGGGTAATAGGTCTGCACCTGATCAGCACGGAAGCGATGGCGCTTCAACCACAGTGCCAACTCCACCATATCGTTCTCGGTAGTGCCGGGGTGGGCGGCAATAAAGTAGGGGATTAAGTACTGCTTTTTACCGGCCTTTTTGGTGTACTTTTCAAACATGGCGCTGAAGCGCTCATAGGTGCCGATACCGGGTTTCATCATCTTCGACAACGGCCCGTTTTCGGTGTGCTCGGGGGCAATTTTCAAATAACCACCGACATGGTGAGTCACCAGCTCTTCAACATATTCCGGCGATTCCACCGCCAGGTCGTAACGCAGGCCGGAGGCGATCAACACCTTCTTAATACCCGGCAAGTCGCGCGCGCGGCGATATAAATTAATCAGCGGATTGTGGTCGGTGTTGAGATTGGAGCAAATACCGGGGTAGACACAGGACAGGCGACGGCAGGCGGACTCAATTTCCGAGGTCTTACAGGCGAGTCGATACATATTTGCCGTCGGGCCGCCGAGGTCGGAGATCACCCCAGTAAAGCCCGGGGTCATGTCTCGGATGTTTTCAATCTCGGCAATAATCGAGTCTTCCGAGCGGCTTTGAATAATGCGCCCCTCGTGCTCAGTGATCGAACAAAAGGTACAGCCGCCAAAACAGCCGCGCATAATATTCACCGAGAAGCGGATCATTTCGTAGGCGGGTATGCGTCGCCCCTCGTACTTCGGGTGGGGCACCCGCGCAAAGGGCAGCGCAAAGACCTCATCGATCTCATCCGTCGTCAAAGGTATCGGTGGTGGGTTGAGCCACACCTCAACATCTTCATGGCGCTGCACCAATGCGCGGGCATTGCCGGGATTGGTTTCCAGATGCAGCACCCGCGAGGCATGGGCATAGAGTACCGAGTCACTCTTTACTTTGTGATAGGCCGGCAGGCGAATCACCGATTTAGCGCGATCGACTTTCTCTCGATAGGGCACAAAATGCAGTACCTGTTCGCCGCTATCCTCATCGCGGCCAACCGCACACTTACCCCCCGTCGCCGCGGCCTGCTCCTCAACATTGTCGTAGGGGTTGAGCAGAGTATCGACTCTACCGGGGGTATCGACGCGAGTGGAGTCGATCAGCGTCCAGCCCTCGGGCAGATCTTTGCGCAACACGGCGGTGCCGCGAATATCCGTCACCTGGGTAATATCCTGGCCACGGGACAGGCGCTGAGCGACCTCGGCAATGGCTCGCTCGGCATTACCGTAAAGCAAGATATCGGCCTGGGCATCGACCAGAATGGAGCGTCGTACTTCGTCCGACCAGTAGTCGTAGTGGGCGATACGGCGCAGGCTGGCCTCGATACTGCCGAGCACAATGGGCACGTCTTTCCAGGCTTCACGGCAGCGCTGACTGTAGACAATCACCGCCCGGTCGGGGCGCTTGCCGCCCTCGTCATCGGGGGAATAGGCGTCGTCACTACGCACCCGCTTATCGGCGGTGTAGCGATTGATCATCGAATCCATATTGCCGGCGGCAACACCGAAGAACAGATTCGGCTTGCCGAGGCGCATAAAGTCCTGCTTATTACGCCAGTCGGGCTGGTCGATAATGCCAACGCGAAAGCCCTGGGCTTCCAGCAGCCGACCGATGACCGCCATACCAAAGCTCGGGTGGTCGACATAAGCGTCGCCCGTCACCACGACAATATCGCAGCTGTCCCAGCCGAGCTGGTCCATTTCCTCGCGAGTAGTCGGTAGAAAAGGCGCGGTGCCGAAGCATTCGGCCCAGTATTTGGAATAAGAGAAAAGAGAAGTGACTGGAGGCATAGCAAAAGGATCAGCATTCTAAAATCGTATTTTAACAGCCGAGCGATAATTAATCAGCGTCACCGACCCGCTATCCTTTATATCTCCCTGAATTCAGCCTCCATTAAGAACGGTAAGCTTAAAAGCTGTATTTGAAATCGATCCTGTTCTCCCAGGAAATATTATCCGCCTCCGGGTAGTAGTCCCCGGATTCAAGAAACTCCGTGCGCACCGTCACCGACAACTTCTCGCCAAACTGGTGTTTGTACAACATAATCAACAAATCACCCCTGTCATGACCGCCACCGGGGCCTTTCTCCGGTGCCTTCACCGGGCCAAAGCTGATTTCAAAGCTACTCGCCGGATCGGGATAAAAACGAGCACCGACTCGCGACCAGTTAAGATTACTCCACTCACCGATTTTGGGGATAAATGACCATACCAGCAGATACGAATATTGCGGCCAGCGCGACCACAGCCCATGCCAGCCCTCTTCTGTCTGGGTAGAGGGATCATCGCCGGACAAATAATAGTGACTGGCAAACAACTCTGGCCGCCAGGCTAGATCCTTCCAGGCATAGGTAAAATTAATATCACTCAACCAACCCTTGGTATCCCCACCGCCACTGCGATGGCCGCTCTGCCCCGCCAATTCCCAATAGGCGGTAAAAGAATCGCTGAGCGCCTCTTCAACAATAAAACCGAGGGTGTGAAAGTAAACATCACTTTTTCCAAAACGCGGCTCTTCGTGCTTGTATATGTAGTACACATCTTTCGGCAACCAAGCTTGTGATTTGTTGGTCAAATAAGCAACAAATCCCTCTTCATCACTTTCGAGCAGTTTGATTTTTTTATGCTTGTCATTAATTAACAAGGGATCATCATCGGGTAAATAAATACCGATTAAATCAAGATTAAAGCCATCGAATTTAAAGCGCGTTTTAATGCCATTAAAGCCATAGCTACGCTCTGCATCTAAAGGGCTACTTTCCAGAATCAACAAACCGTGACCGTAGTAGAGAGGAAAGCGACCCACGGTGATATCGACAAAACCATCAAATAAATTACTGTACTCCACCGACAATTCATGAAAAATAAATTCATCGACAAAACGATAACGGTTGGCGTCCTTATTTGTCGCAAAATTTCGAAACTCAGTTTTAATCCAGGCTTTGTAGCGAATATTCTCAGACTGCTGCCAGGTTCCCCAAAGGCCCAATATCGTTTCAGAGTAATTTAATTCTGGCAGTTTAGTGCCTGTTTCGAGGGGCAGCTCATCAATAGCAATCAGCTTAAGTCGCGCATCGCCGTCAATGTTTAGCCTGCCCCCTTCATAAAGATCAGCGTAGAGCGGAAAACACAAACTAGAAAGCAATAGCGTCAAACGCAGGGCCAGATCTCGCCAAAACAACGATTTGTTTTTCATCATCGTATTTTTATTATTACGCACCTTACCACCGGAAAAATCGGGAAGCAGGCGCTAATACCTTCGTTAAATTATTATAATCCCCGTTATAAACCCTGGCCCAGCCGCGACACCGGCGGCAAATAATCAGGGGCAAGTGCCTTTAGCGGGTGTGAACCTGAAACCTGTCCCATAAAGGGCGAGAGCACTGAATAGCCCAGCAAGGACTGTAGCTTAGGGCTCATTTCACGCACCAGCTCACGGGGCACCGACAAAAAGAAGTTTTCTATAGTGCGCGCCCAGGGCTGGCAATATTGATTCGATAAAGCCTGACGGGGCCCGTTACTGTTATTTTCACCACCACGGTGCAGTGTATTCCCAGCAAAAATCACACAGGCACCAGCAGGCATTTCCAGGGCGACGGACTGGCTCTTCATACGCTTAGCAAAGGCCAAATCACGCTCACTACCACCTTCGCGATAATCGCCACCAATCTCATCATCACTCCACAAATGGCTACCGGGAACAATTTCAGTACCGCCGTTTTCAAGGGTAAACGCATCAACAGCAACCACTGTCGATAAACCTACCATCGGCCGAGGGCGGGGAATACTGTAAAAAATATCATCCGCATGCCAGGGCTGGGGCGTTTCTCCGGGGTGAATACAAATCGACTGGCTCGTCGTGAGTAAATAGTTCGCTTCGAGAAACTCATCGCAGATAGCCATAACTCGCTTATCTTCAACAATATCTTGAATCACTTTATCGTAGGCAAGCAGGGAATAAATGCGCTCGGTTTTATCGCCCTCAAAATTATTACGACCCAAAAACTGCCCATCAATACTCAGTAGTAAAACTTTGATGGACTGTCGTTGTGCGGGCTGTAAGAAATCGGGGATTACCGTGTAGCCCTGGGTTTTAATTTCTTCAATCGCAGTAGCGAGATCGTTGTTATTTATTTTCATTTCACATGCGCCTTGCTTATGAGTTATTGCGCATCCTGCAGGGTCGAGTCCTATACTTATTCTCGCGACAAAATGCCGAGGCTATTTTCCAGCCCCGGCAGACATAGCCGCTAGTTTTTTTCTTGTTTGAAGATGGGTAGCCAGTAGAAAAAACCCACCAGAATCACCATCACCGCATCCATGATTCCCGCTTTATCGTGAGCGCGTAATTTACCCTGCACCATGATCAGCTCACCAAGGTGAGCGAAGAAAACAAATACACCTGCCCACAGCATATGGTCATTCCAATCCCCAGGTAGGGCACCAAACAATGCCAACAAGGGTAAGACCCAAAAGCCTAAAGTGAGGTATTTACCGAGGGTAAGAAAGGTTTGCATATGTATTCTCCTATAATTTTTATGGCTGGCATTAAGAAAGTGATACACGGGGAAATTAACGCAATAACACGTATCGCTCCCAAGGTACGGCTTCCCAACATTACGAAATAAATCGAGGAGAAGTGTAGCAACACCCTCCATACCCGACAATCATACTTGCCACTAACGGCGGTGATAAAGGCAAAATCAGTCAGTATTCGATTTTGCCTTTTCCAGCATTGGCCGCGACCAAGCAATAAAACACAGGGTCGAAATCCCCGAGGCACCAAAGATCATACACATCACCAATATTTGATAACGCGCCGCCACCAGCGGTGAAACCCCCGACAGTATTTGCCCGGTCATCATGCCCGGCAGGGATACCAAGCCGACGGCGAACAAGGAATTAATGATGGGAATAAACGCTGCTCGACAGGCGATATTGCGCGCCTCCAGCCATTCGACACCGCGCCCGGTCTCGGCGTACAAACGCTCTGCCGCCAAACTGACAGCGTTCATGGCGTTAGCAAAAATCATCCCCGCCAGCGGTATGAAATAACGCGCCTCATACCACGGGTCGAGCCGCAGTACACCCTGGGTAATAAGTATCAACACCAGACCCCCGCCCAGGCCGATAGCGAGTAGAGCCCGCTTATAGAGAAAATGCCGATGTTCTTTAATACTGCCCAGGCCTATCCAGCTAGAGGCGAAGACCATGACCGCCAGTACGGCCAACACAACCGCACTGCTATCAGATTCGAAAATAAAGCTGAGGAAATAACCCACTAACAGCAGTTGCCCGAGCATGCGAATAACGGCATAGAGGGCATTGCCCGGCCCCAGCGACCACCTGAACATCATCACCAGCACCACCACGACGGGGATAAATGCCAGTGACAGGCTTGCTAGCGACAGGGTTTCCACACTGTTATTCATGTTTTTTTATTTCCACAGGGAATACCATCAGCCTTAGAAAACTACTTATCAAGTAACTCAGTCTCCTGAATATTAACCACGGCTATCTCTTCAAAACCAACAGGCTCATAACTAACAGTCTTATCACCCACAGGCTCGCCATTGAACTGCTTCATTAATCCCACCCCCCGGCGCTGGGCAGTCGCGATATTGGCTTCTTTAACATGGCCAAAACCGCGTATAAAATAGGGCAAGCCCGCTATTTCAATTGCCAGTGCCAACTTCTCTGACGACGGGTTTGTCCCTGACAGGCCCGACAATAACTGGTCGATTTGCTGTTCGTAATCGGTAATTAACGAACGCTCCAGCTGGCGCTCCTCGCTACGACCAAAGACGTCCAATGCCGTACCGCGCAGGAATTTGAATTTCGCTAGTACACGGAAGGCTGGCAGCATCCACGGGCCAAACTCCCTTTTAATCAGCTGCCCAGTCTCAGGGTCACGTTTTGAAAGCAGGGGCGGTGCCAAATGAAAGGTCAGTTTATAGTCGCCATCAAATTGTTGCTTTAAAGACTCCGCAAACTCACCATCGGTGTAGAGTCGCGCTACTTCGTACTCATCTTTGTAAGCCAGCAACTTATAGTAATTGCGAGCCACATTTTTTGTCAGTGTCAGATCAGAGACACCGATTTTTTGCTCTACCACTTTTACTTTATCGACCAGGGCTTGATAACGCCGGGCATAAAATCGGTTTTGATACTGGCGCAATTGAGTGCTGCGATAGGCAACAATGTCTTCCAGAGTTTCAGTTGCAGGACTTTTCTCAGAGGCAGAGGCTGAATCTAATCCAGCCAGGTCTTTCACTTTTGCGGGCTGCTCGGCCAAACGCCGACCCCAAAGAAAGGCCTGTAAATTCGCCGCAACGGCCACGCCGTTCAAAGTAATCGCCTGCTCCAGAGCCTCTTTACCGAGGGGCAATAAGCCCTTCTGCCAGGCAAAGCCCAATAAAATCAGATTGCTTGTCATGGCATCACCCAGCAAAGCCGTACCCAGTACCGAGGCATCAAAAAAGTGGGCGGCGTTAGTTGCGCCGCCAATCACTTGCTCCATGGCCTGTTCGGGAAAGGGCGCATCGGGATCTTGGGTAAAATCCGCCGTGGGCGAACCGTGATTGTTAACAATTGCCACGGCTGTCGAATGATCGAGACAACTCAAAGAGGCCTGCGCAGACGACACCACCATATCGGCACCGAGCATTAACTGGCCCTTGCCTGCGGGTACTCTCACGCCGTGAATATCGGACTGTTTTTTGGCGATGCGCACATGGCTGCTTACCGCGCCAAACTTTTGCGCCAGCCCAGTTTGGGTCAGCACCGCGACACCCTTGCCTTCGATATGGGCCGCCATGCCAATGATGGAGCCGATGGTTAACACGCCCATGCCGCCAACGCCGGTGAGCAGTATGTTGTAGGGCTCACTGAGTTCATCGCCAGAGATAGACGGCGCCGGCAGATCGGGGAAGTTTTGCTCGGTCGATACGGCCAGCGCTTTGTGCAAGGTTGCACCCGTGACGGTGACAAAACTCGGGCAAAAGCCTTTCAAACAGGAGTAATCCTTATTGCAGGCGTTTTGATCAATTACTCGCTTACGACCGAGTCCCGTTTCTTTCGGTGCCACCGCGAGACAGTTCGATTGCACACCACAGTCGCCACAACCCTCGCACACAGCAGCATTAATAAACGCGCGTTTATCGGGGTCTTCCAACAGACCGCGCTTTCTGCGTCGGCGCTTTTCGGTAGCACAGGTTTGCTCGTAAATAATCACGCTGGTGCCATCCAGCTTACGCAGGTCTTTTTGTATGCCCGTAAAATTGTCGCGATGGTCGACACTCAGCCCCGCAAATTTGGGGAAGTCGCTGCTGTATTTTTCCGGCAGATCACTGACGACGACGATGCGTTTAACGCCCTCACCCTTGAGCTGATACACCATCTGTTCAACGGTCAAACTGCCATCGATATGCTGACCGCCGGTCATGGCTACGGCGTCGTTGTAGAGAATTTTATAGGTGATATTGGCACCAGAGGCGATGGCCGCGCGAATGGCGAGAATGCCCGAGTGAAAATAGGTGCCGTCGCCAATGTTCTGAAATACGTGCCGGGTGTTGGTAAAAGGCGCCTGACCTATCCACGATGCACCCTCGCCACCCATTTGGGTGAAGGTTTCGGTATCGCGGTCCATCCAGGTGACCATAAAGTGACAGCCAATACCGGCCAGGGCGCGACTGCCTTCGGGTACTTTGGTCGAGGTATTGTGGGGGCAACCGGCGCAAAACCAGGGCTTGCGCTGGGGTAATGTGGCGACAGGCACCACTGATGCACCAGTATTTGTTGGCATTGAGCCCGGTAGCGCCAGTGCGACCGGTGACGATAGTTTTTCCAGCCGCGAGGCAATCGCAGCGGCGACATCGCGGGCACTCAATTCGGCGATAGTACTCAGCAGTGCAGCACCGGCCTCATCCTGCTTACCCACCACACGGGGACGCAGATCATCGGCCAGTGAATAGAGCAGGCTTTTCAGCTGATCTTCAACCAGCGGCCGCTTTTCTTCCACCACCAAAACCTCTTCCAAACCGGTGGCGAACTCCGTCATGCCCTGGGGCTCGAGGGGCCAGATCATAGCGACTTTGTAAACTTGAAGACCTATGGCCTCGCGCTTTTCTTCATCAATACCAAGGTCGGCCAAAGCATGAAGCACCTCAAAATAGGCCTTGCCGGTGGCGACGATGCCAAAGCGCGGTTGGCTGCAATCGAGCGTTACCTTGTCGATGCGATTCGCCCGGGCAAAAGCCACAGCGGCATGAATTTTGTGTTGCTGCAGGCGTTCTTCCTGTTCCAGAAAAGGGTCTGGCCAGCGGCTGTGAACACCGCTTTCGGGCATGGCAAAGTCGTCTGGCTCAAACAGCTGCAAACGCTCGGGATTCATATCAGCCGCTATCGCCGCATCCATATTTTCAGCGGTGACTTTCATTCCTACCCAACAACCGCTGAAGCGGGACATAGCCCAGCCAATCAAGCCGAAGTCGAGCACATCCTGCACGCCGGCCGGATTCAACACCGGCACCGAAGCACCGATAAACATCGGTTCACTTTGATAGGCCAGAGTCGACGACTTGGCCATGTGGTCGTCACCCACCACCGCCAGCACGCCACCGAATTGGCTAGCGCCGGTGTTATTGGCGTGTTTAATGGCATCCATCGCTCGATCGAGGCCCGGCCCCTTGCCGTACCAAAGACCGAACACACCGTCGTATTTTGCCTCGGGGAACAGATTTACCTGCTGACTACCCATCAACGCCGTGGCGGCCAACTCTTCGTTAACGCCAGGCTGGAAATGGATATTGTGTTCTTTAAGAAAGCTATCGGCGCGCCACAGTGCGTTGTCATAACCACCAATCGGCGAGCCGCGATAACCGGAGATAAACCCCGCCGTTGCCAGGCCTTTGGCCTTATCTCGCTGGCTCTGCAAAATCGGCAGGCGCACCAGGGCTTCAATGCCGGTCAGGTAGGCTCTACCCGTGGTGCAGGTATATTTGTCATCTAGCGCTACAGGCAAGATCACTCGCTCCTCTTTATTTTTTTACAACAAGCCGTTCGCAGCGACGTTTAGGGTCAGGCGCGAAACAGCCGGTAATTAATTCGAGTATTAATAGGAGGAAGTATAGCAAGTGACTTACATAGCATTGGCATTGCGCCGTTGATTAATTGCAGGTAAATACACTCGCCGAAACGGGCTGCCCTCGCCAAGAGAGCCTATCGACAAAACAACTAAAACAGTTGTCTTAAATAGATGGGGGAAACACGCAAGGGTTAACTGGGAGGAAGCACTTCAAGATGAGAGGTATCAACCTGCGTTGCCTCTACAGACTGCTTTTCATCGGCGTGCAAAATCTCACCCCCACCAGGCTCCAGAGCCAGCGCACTGACATCAACCTCTGTCGCTGTGACACTGGAACGCTCGTCGGGGCGCAACACATCGCTACCCACCGGAGCCAATGACATATCGCCCCCATCCGCAGTCGGCTGTTCGGCCGGCTCTGGCGTCGCAACAGGGGCTTGTTCTGCGGGTTCTAAAAAAGGGTTCGGCCTGGCGACAGGGGCTGACGTAACGGCCTCCGCAGGTGGAGCATCGACCTTCACCGGACGTAGCTCGGCTATCGCGCCAATTTTTAACAGGGCCTGTTCGTATTTTTTCGCCCCGGCTTCATCTAAATTGCGACGAATAGCCGCCGGACGTCCCGAAAAAAGCTGATCAACCTTCGCGGCCTCTAGCTTAAACAGGCCTGCCAGACGCTCTTTCACGTCGCCCACGGACTGCCCGGCAACGATGTCACCGCGAAAAAGAACATCAAACTGTTGATCACTCATTTTTAGTACTCCGCACTAAGCCAACCATCGTCGCATTATTGATGAGCGCAAGCCGCATTTCAGCCACGCGGTTCTCACTTCCCGGCCACACCGGCGAAAAATTGCCAGCCGATCGCAGCCCAAACCGCTACAAACAGCAACATACTGAGCATCACAGCTGCCGACGCCTGATCTTTTGCCCGCCCCGCCAGCTCGGCTTTTTCAGGTGACACCAGATCCACCACCGCCTCAACGGCAGAGTTGAGCAGCTCCACTATCAAGACGATCAACATCGCCGCAAATAGAAGGGCCAAATCCTGTGCTGAGTCGGCGATATAAAAGCCCAGTGGTGACAGTACAACCACCAGAAACACTTCAACGCGAAAAGCTTCTTCATAACGAAAACAGGACTTTAAGCCCTGTATAGAAAACCCTGTTGCACCGACCAGGCGTCGATACAACAAAGACATCAGCCCACCTTCTGTTTTATGCATAAAAAACTTACTCGCGTGTTTAAAGCCTGTTAGGAAACTGAGTTAATACGCTGATCCATCTCCAGCGCGGGTGCGGCTTCTCGCGGCCGGCCGACCACCCGTGCCGGCACCCCCGCTACGGTGGTATGGGGGCTAACCGACTCCAGCACCAATGTACCGGCCCCAATTTTTGCGCCCTCGCCCACTTCGATATTACCAAGGATCTTTGCCCCCGCAGCGATCAGTACCCCGCTGCGAATTTTCGGATGGCGATCACCACTATCGCTGCCAATACCCCCCAGGGTCACTGCGTGCAGCATGGACACATTGTCTTCAACAACGGCCGTTTCGCCGATCACCAGACCCGTCGCGTGATCAACCATAACCCCGCCACCAATTTGTGCGCCAGGATGAATATCGACAGAAAACACCTCTGCACAAAGGCTTTGCAGATGTACGGCGAGGGCTTGACGCTTGTTTAACCACAAATAGTGAGCAATACGGTGCACCTGCAGGGCGTGAAAACCCTTGAAATACAACAGTGGCATTGCATATTTATCACAGGCCGGGTCGCGCTCTCGGTAGGCGACGAGGTCACGCTGCATTTTTTCGCCGATACGAGCATCGTTTTCAAACGCTTCGGCAAAAACCTGGCGAATCGCCAGTTTCGACACGGCCATATTACCGAGCATTTCAGCCAGGTTGTAAGCAAGGGCCGTTTCGAGAGAGTCGTGACTTAATATCGCGGAATGAAAGAAGCTCGCCAATACTGGCTCGTCTTTGGAAAAGTCACCGGCTTCGGCGAGGATTTCCTGCCATAGGGTATTGGACTCGGGAGGCATAAGAGAGGTATCGCTCGGGGTATTAATATCAATCGTTATAGGGGGCGAATATGGCCGAAAGGCGCTGTAGATTCAACACTACAAGCGAATAAAGCGTGAATAAATCTCATCGAGGTTTTCAAGAATCGCACTTTGCAAGCAGATATCGGTATTCTCGATGAGCTTACGCAATACAGCGGGCGTCAAAGCCCTTTCGCAAACAGTGGCCAGCGGGCGAAAACTCAGATGCCATGGCTCGGCGGCTACGCCCTCTTTTTTAGCGCCCTTGTAGGGGCAGAAAAACGCCGCATGACCACTATTTATTAGCGCATCAAGCCAGTGAGAACAATGTTCAAAAGGCCCGCCCGATGCGTACTCATCCGGGGTCAACTGTAGCTGATAATCGTCACCGACTGCCGCACTATCCCAAATATCCACATCGCTGCCCCAGTGATGACGGGATGCCCCCGGCAAGGCTGACCAACGCAAAATTGCGAACACCTGCTCACGTTCACTCAGCGTCGCTATTGCCAGAGGCTTACCTTCACTATCCACAACCGGCCGCTCACCTCTGGCCTTTGCATTCCAGATAGCAAGTTGCCGGTCAAATGAGCGGAAACCGCTGGCCATGCGCAGTACGATTCCCTCTTCAGCTGATCTTTCAACAAGTGCTAGATAAGCTGCCACCACATCGCGATGGAGGAAATGGCCGGGGAAAACCTCCTGTAAATGGCTTTGCGACTGACCCGTTAACTGCGCGATTGTTAGCGGCGCAATTTTTAGCGGCACTGGCTTTAATGGGGGAGAACTCATTGATGCTCATAACTCTGTGGCAGTACAGACTTGAGAATACCGTAATACTCCGTTAATCGCCCACCGACTCAGGCCTACATCGACAAGCCAAGAATAGTTGCTAGAATCTATGACCGGTAAAAACGGACACTTTAATGTTTCAATTCTGGCAGTTGCTCGCAGGGCTCGGCATTTTTATTTTCGCCATGAAAATTCTCGAGCAGGGTTTACGTGGTTTAAGCACTCGTCAGCTACGTAGTCTGTTACGTAACCACACCCACTCGCCTTTGCAGGGTGTACTGGTCGGCACGATTAGCACGGCGTTTCTTCAGAGCAGCTCCCTGGTCGGCCTGTTCGTACTCGCCTTTGTGGGTTCTGGAATGTTGCCCCTGCGCAATGCCCTGGGCATTATTTTTGGAGCCAACCTGGGTACCACGCTAACGGGCTGGCTGGTCACGGCCATCGGCTTCAAGCTGAACATGAGCGACTATGCTCTGGTATTAATTGCCCTTGGTTCGCTTGCTTACGTCACCTTTAAAAGCGAATCTTCTCGCTACCACCAGGCCTCAATCATATTCGGCCTTGGCCTATTGTTGTTGGGACTCACCTGGATGAAAGACAGCATGTCTTTTCTCGGGGCGCAGGTCGATGACGCCTGGTTTCGCGATTATCCCTTAGTGATCTACTTTATTGGCGGCATCGTCTTCACCGCACTGGTGCAATCCAGTTCCGCCACCATGGTGATCATTCTCAGTGCTGTACATGCTGAAATCATACCGTTGTCGAGTGCAGTAGCCATCATCATCGGTTCCGACCTGGGCACGACGAGCACGGTACTACTAGGTTCGTTAAGAAGCTCCACAAACGCAAAGCGTGTGGCCCTGAGTCATTTTATTTTCAACCTGGGCACTGATATCACTGCCTTTTTGTTACTCACGCCCCTGCTGGCGTTTATCACCGTAACGCTCGCTATCGACGACCCCATGTATGCCCTGGTGTGCTTTCACTCGCTCTTTAATTTACTCGGCATCGTGTTGTTTCTGCCCTTCACAAAACCCTTTGCCCACTGGCTTGAACAGCGCTTTGCCTCAACCGACACCCTCGGCTGCAATCATATTAATCTAGTCCCACCCACCGTACCGGAGGCGGCACTGCGCGCCATTGAACAAGACACTCGCGATCTCATCACTAAAGCCTTGCTGATTAACCTGCGTATTTTTAAGTTGCCATCCGACTCACTGCTAAACGGCGATGAGATAAAACCTATTAAGCTTCGACTAAGCAGTAAACCTCTTTCTTTCGATGAGCAATACGCAGACATCAAAAGGCACGAAGAACAACTGCAAAACTACAGCCACAAACTACCTGCTGCCAGCCTCAGCGAAGCAGAAGAAAAAACGCTGTCAGAGTTACTTGATACCGCACGCGATGCGACGTACAGCACGAAAAGTCTGAAAGACATCAGAGACAACTTAATCCAGCTTCGCCACCAATCGGGCAGCCAACAGCTCCTCGGGGCAATCAGCGCCGATATATTAGCCATTTACCCGCATATTATTGCGTTTCTGGAAAAACCTGAAAGCGACTGGGCGGATGACGCTGTTAGTACCATCAAAGAATCTATAGCGCACTCCCATGACCAGCTTCACCAGCAAATGATCGACTATTCGCACAATCGACACACTGAAATAAACCTGCCAACTTTACTGAATATCAATCGCGAAATTTATGTGTCAAATCAGAATTTACTGGATGCAGCGCTCGAACTAAGCACCTGTAGACATGCCCTGGAGACCAACAGCAATAACCAACACAAGCCTTAAAGAGCAATTAGCTTTATACTTGACGTTGGAAATCAGCTGACATACTAAAATTCTATGAAAGAAGAAATCGACCAGTTCAAAGCAGTCTACGATCTTATCGTTACTTTTTTTGTCACTTACAGCTTTCAATTAGTCGGCGCGCTGATTATTTTACTGATCGGCCTGCTGATCTCTAACCGGGTTGCACGACTAGTCGCTCGTACCTGCGACAAACACGGGCTTGATGTCACGTTAAGTCGCTTTCTCGCCAGTTGTACAAAAATCATCATTATTGTTGTTGTTGCGGTGATTTGCCTGGGTAAAATTGGCATTAGCGTGACGCCTTTTGTTGCCGCTATCGGCGCACTCTCTTTGGGCGCAGGTTTGGCCATGCAAGGTCTGTTAGCCAACTACGGTGCTGGTTTTAATATTATTATTACTCGCCCTTTTGTCGTCGGCGACACCATTACCGTGCAGGGCGTCACGGGTATTGTTAAAGAAGTGCGGCTGGCACAAACCATTCTTAGCGATGAGGATGACGTTAGCATTCTGATTCCCAACCGTCATATCGTTGGCGAAATCATCCACAATTCAAACGCTTTTAAAGTCGTAGAAAGCACTCTGGGTGTTGCCTACACTAGCGACATTGACCAGGTTACTGCCACCATTAAAACGGTGCTTCACGAACTTGGTGTCGATACCAATCGGCCGCCACAGGTTGGTATCGATGAGTTCGGTGACAGCAGTATTAATTTCGGCATTCGCTATTGGGTGCCAACCGACAAATACCACCAGCTACGCTTTAGCGTCAACGACCAACTCTTCAAGGCCTTGCACCTTGCGGGTATTGAAATACCTTTCCCACAACGGGAAATACGCCTGCTGAATTCCGGCACAAATGAGCCCCTCAAATAAAAAACTAACCTATGAATATGAAAATAAATTCAAGCTCAGAATCACGACGTTCTTCCCACCGCAGATCTTCCTCCCGAGTTAGTGGATCCCATCACGGTAGAACTCGCTTAATTCAAATACTGGGTGTCGCGCTCGCTCTGTCTCTGTTAATCAATTTGTTTATCGCTATTGCTCTTGGTAGCTACATCCGCAAAGCAGGTCTTTTATCGGGAGTCAGTGCTAGCTTACGACTGCAACTTACCGACATGACAGAACAGCTAGAAGCCAACGTTAGGAAAACCCGAATACTCAAAGGTGAAATACAAGAACTGACACTTAACCGATTACCCGGGCTCATAGAGCTGAACTATGATGAAGTTATCAAGATTGATAAGCGCTATGTGAAGAATATCGTCTTCACCCGCACAGGTAAAAATGGCGCCCACTTATATGAATACAAGATAGTACTAGAGAATCATGACCCCGCTTTACAGCCCGCGTTAAAGATTGTTTTATTTGATCGCAATGGTGTGCAAGTTGGCATGTCTGAGCTGAGAAAGGATACCGAACACGGAGGAATAATTCGCCTCGATCAAGACGAGGTGCGCGCCCACTACTCCGTTGTTCAACTACCCGACAACGCTGAGCCGGAATACTTTCAGGTTATTTTTCTCTAGACATTATGTTGTATGAAACCTGAGCATCGATAGCGCCAGAAACAAACTTACGTCGGTTTGTAATTTCTCTCTATTGCCTGTTTTAACGCATCCGCTCCAAACGGCTTACCAATAACTTCGCTAACACCCGCAGCTAAAGCATCATCTTTAGAATCACTCTCGCTCTGGGTTGTCACCATCACAATGGGCAGTTCCTCAGCAGAGTGGGTTTCACGTATTTTCCGAGTAAGGTCTATACCGGAAATCAACGGCATATTCATATCAGTAAAAACAAACTCAGGCTTATCTTCCTCAATATTTTTTAATGCCGTTTCAGGAAACTCAAACAGTTTAAATTCATAACCGAGCTTGTGTAAGGCACTGCGATAAATATTCAAAACCATCCGCGAATCATCGATCGCATAGATTAGAATTTTAGCCTTTTTCTCAGGCTGCTGCTCGGGTTGAATAAAGCTCAGCAAATCCCCTCTATCATTCTTCGCCAAAATAACATTGAAGAACTTGACGACATCGCTATGTGCTTGCTCTCGAATATAGGTAAACAAGGCATTCCTAACCTCCTCTTCACCCAAGAGATCAAGGAAAATATTATCTGACTCCGACTCTACAATCGCCGCAATAATTTTTTCACTATCAAACACCGCCGAGCGAAGCAGGTTTTTTACACCCACACCCAGCATCCTCGAATAATTATTATTAATGGCCCGAGATGCTGCCAGACGAACATTATCGTCTTTATCATTCAGTCCCTCGGCAAGGGCAAGGGCAACTTTTTGGCTGGGCAATCTGCCCAGAGATTCATAAGCCGCAAAACGAATATTGGCATCAGCGGGATGATTATGGAGTAGGTTTTTTATCGGTTTTACCGCACTTTCATCAAAGATATCACCGAGAACATTCAAGGTGTGGACAACCAGATCCGGATCATCACTCCCTAAGTTTTCAATAATGACCGGTATCGCTTTTGCACCCATTTCAGCGAGCTTTGCTTTGCCATAGTTTCTAACATGGGTAATGTGTGAGGCCAGTGTTTCACTAAGTTTTTCTATACAGAACTGGTCCTGAATTCCGGCAAACTGGTCGAGAATCAAGCGATCAAGCTCACTGTCAGTGCCCATTCTATCGCTCAATAACTGCACCGCATCGTGCGAACCGATACTGCCCAGCGCACCTATTGCTGCTGCAATAATATCTCGGTTAGAGGCGTAGAGGTAATCCGCAAGATTTTGTGAATTATGACAAAAACCAATTTTATTGATCGCACCCAGCATGGCGATCAATAAGCCTTCATCTGACACCTCTGCCAGCTTAGTCTCCAGGCCCAGAGTCGCAGACTCCATAGCCAGAGCCTCAATGCAATGAACGTAATAGGCGATTTCATTAACATCGCTACTGCTGGACAGTATTTCTACCAGCATATCTGGGCTGGCTAGTATCTGTTCAAAAAGTAGGTCTTCGAGCAAAGGATATTGAGTCGCAGCAGCTCTGTTGTAAGCAATAAAATGCGTCAGGTACATAATTAAATTGGCGTCGATGCGGCCCAATTCACGAATCGCATCGTTAACAGCCTCTTTGCCAGGCTCATTGACCAGGTCGGTAAGCCAAACGCCCACGCCTTCACTATCACCATTCGCAATCACACCACGCAGCTGATTGAGAATTGCTTCTACATTGTTTGACATTTATACCCCGTAGACAATCAAGTCATCTATTTAATGAAACACTACGTCCCTTATTTATTAGTATCAGACAGCAGAATAATCCCAATCCGCCGAAAGCTCTCAGGCGCCTAGATTAGTAGTAAAACCTATTTATATCAGTGCTCTAGTTCACAGTCGTATCAGGGATGATGAGCTCGATGCTTACAACAAAGTTTTCAGGTGATAATGAAGTTCAGCCGTACGATTCAGGCACTCTAACCACTTAGATGAAACAATCATCAATAATGGGGCGGCTTTTCCTGTTCCGAAACATCAACCAGGGAGGTCTGTGTGGTTTCCTGTAAACGTTGCATCAAATAACGGCAGGTCTGTTCAAGTCTGTCGATACTCGCTTGCTGTCGGAATACCACATCATTGAGAGCCTTAATCGTATCCTCTTGATAGGCAAGTTTAATTTCTATTTCTGTACAACGTTGATCAGTCATAAAATCGCTCTTTATGGAGGGCCCGTTATTGCGGCAGGGTAATATCGCCATCTTCAACGATGTTAATGGGCACTGGCCACCAGCCAGAACGTAATTTCGTTTCCAGCTCGTAGTGTAGTTTACGACCCGGCTTATCAAGCAAAGAAGAAATCAAGCGCAGGCCGGCAAGAATGTTCGTCGATGCATCAACCTGAACAGTGGTTTCAGAATAAGGGGGAATCTCAGGTATTTGCCCCGCAACACCCTTAACAACCTTTTCACCGTTCAGCTTCAGGGTATACGACATTCCTGAAATACTGAGCCCCGAATGGTTGGGGTTGATGATTTTAAGATCGACGCGAAAACGCTGCTCAAGCCCATGGGAGGACAGGGGTTCTATTTTTACCAAATGCACGGCGGGCTTTTCATAGGCGGGATCAAGCAGCGCACAGGACGACAGCAATGCAGCCAACAATGCCATTGCGCTAAATTGGGCAAACTTTCTGTTTAAAAGCGTCACGGATTAATCCTCCACATCAGGCTCAAAGAAAAGCCATTGCACCTGGGGAAAACGCTGTCGAAATAGGGCCTCGGTACGATTGATGTCTGCCACCAACTCATTAGCACCATCCATCACAGCCATTTTTGCCTTCACAGCCACCATGACATCATTGCCCATCTGCAGAGTCAGTAGATTAAACACCCTATCGATACTGGATTCATTTTCGAGAAAGGCAATCATCTCCGCTCGCGTATGAGCTTCAACACCCTGCCCCACCAGCAGGGCCTTGATTTCTACACCTATAAGCACAGCAACGATTATTAGCAACAGGCCAATAGCAATACTGCCCCAGGCATCGTAAATGGGATTACCCGTCACGATAGCTGCCAACAACGCCGCTGTTGCCAAACTAAGCCCCAATAAAGCGGCCAAATCTTCACCAAACACCACCATTAGCTCACTCTGGCGGGTCTCACGAAACCAGCGCCAGTAACTCTGGTTCGCCGGGCGAACTTTATTAATCTCCCGCATACAACCCAGCAGTGACAGACCTTCAGCCACCATGGCAAAGACCAGAACACCGACAGCGAGCCAGGGTGACTTCAAGGCCTCTGGCTGATGTAGCTTGTGCCAGCCCTCGTAAATTGAAAACACGCCACCCAAAGTGAACAACATCAAGGCCACTAAAAACGACCAAAAATAGATCTCTTTACCGTAGCCCAATGGGTAATCGGATGAAGGGGGCTTTTTGGCCCTTTTAATACCGAGTAACAGCAGCAGCTGATTGCTACAATCGGCCACGGAGTGAATGGCTTCTGCCAGCATCGCCCCGGAGCCGGTGACCCACGCGGCAAAGCCTTTGGCTATCGCGATGGCGCCATTGGCAAACAGCGCATAGAAAATACTTTTTAGCGGATCAGCACCCTGAGACATATGTTTATTAACCATTGAATTTTTGACAACAGGGCGCATCTTAATAGACTCAAGCCTTGTCACGCCATCATCAAAAGGAGTTTTACGTGTTACGCATCGGTTTATTTCTCGCGACTAACATCGCCATACTCGCACTGGTCACCACCATCTTTCAGATTTTCGGCCTCGAACAGTATCTCGCCACCCAGGGTGTGAACGCCAATATGACAGGGCTTCTCATCATGTGTGCCGTGTTCGGTTTTGCCGGCTCGCTCATTTCGCTATTCATGTCGAAATGGATGGCCAAGCGCAGCACCGGCACGCAAATCATTACTGAAGCCTCTAATGCAGACGAGCGCTGGCTGCTAGAAACGGTGGCCGAGCTGGCGCGTAAAGCCGATATCGGCATGCCCGAAGTGGGTATTTTTCAGGCTCAGCAGTCCAACGCCTTCGCCACTGGCTGGAACAAAAACAATGCACTGGTTGCCGTCAGTACCGGGCTGTTCAGCCGCTTTAGTAAAGACGAAATAAAGGCCGTACTGGCCCACGAAATCGGCCACGTCGCCAATGGCGATATGATCACCCTGACGCTGATTCAAGGCGTAGTGAACACCTTCGTGATGTTTTTTGCCCGCATCATCGGCTCGTTTATCGACAAAGCGGTGTTTAAAAATGACCGACCCGGCATTGGCTATTTTGTCACCGTCATGGTGCTGCAAGTCGTACTCGGTATTCTTGCCTCCACCATTGTGATGGCCTTTTCACGCTGGCGTGAGTACCGTGCCGATGCGGCTGGTGCCCACCTTGCGACACGGGGCGCAATGATTGCTGCACTGCAAAAACTGCAGGCCGAAACCCAGGCTCATGTGCCCAGTGAAATGCCCGATACGATGACAGCATTGGCTATTTCCGGTGGCTGGAAAAAGCATGCCAGCAAACTATTTATGTCGCACCCTCCACTGGAAGAACGCATCGAAGCCCTACGCCGGGGCGTTTAATTTGTCATTAGAAGGCACCTACCCCCAGCTACTTTGCGCCATCGACGACATCCCCGTCGACGGTGCAAAGGGGTTTCAACTGGATAAATTTAATAGTATTTTCGCGGTGCGAAAAGATGGCGAGCTTTACCTCTATCGCAATCGCTGCCCCCATGCCCGTCTCGAACTCAACTGGATGCCCGACCGCTTTCTCGACAGAAATCGTGACTACATCTTATGTGCCGCCCATGGGGCCTTGTTTGAAATTGACAGTGGCGACTGCGTTTCCGGCCCCTGCCCTGGCACTCGCCTCAGCCCTGTCGCCCACACAATTGTCGATGGGCAGCTATATCTGAGTGAAGCCCCCCTCGATAACGAATAAGCTCAAGCGCTTTACTGTTCGACTGGGGCTGTATGCAATACAATCCCTTCGCTAAGAAATCTCCACCTCCCTACACATCAAAGGAATCTCATCATGAGTAAAGTAGAAGACCATATTGCCATCCGTGAACTCGCCGCCCGCTATAACCGTGCTTTCGACTACGGCAATCCCGAAGCCTGGGTTGAGTGCTTTACTGAAGATGGCAGCTTTGAAATGGGCAGTAAAACATTGGCTGCTGGCCACACCGACCTGCTCGCCTTTGCGAAGAAAATGATCCCCACCATGAAAGTGAAGCATTGCACCACTGACGCCATCGTTGAAGTTGACGGCGACACGGGCACCCACGATGCCTATCTGATTCTGGTGGGCTGTGGCGATAAAGTCAGCGTTATTAACTCCGGCCGCTATATCGACGCCGTGGTTAAAGTTAACGGCCAGTGGAAATTCAAGCAGCGCGTGGTCGATATTGATGACAAGAGCTAATTAACCCTGCTCTGTTAAGCCGCTCAATCAAGCCCCCGCCCCTTTATAAAGAGGCGGGGGCTTTTTTATGGGAGGCGTCTTAACTCACCGGCGCTAAAAACCTCAGCTTTCTGTCGACCACAATTTCATCCGGACTCAGACTGCAGCCATAAACCAGTACTTCAACACCGGCCTCGACAGCCTCCGCTAATGCCTGTGAATACGCCGGATCAACCTCCTGCGCCGCAGCCACCTCGTCAATGTCAGTCAACTGCACGCAAAAAACCAACACCCCCCGCTGCCCCTGCTCAACAACGTGCATTAACTCCCGCAAGTGCTTGGCACCCCGGGTCGTGACCGCATCGGGAAAGCGCGCCTGCCTGCCCTCTGCTTCCAGAGTGACACTCTTCACTTCGACAAAACACTGAGCCTCGCCCTGTTCGAGCAGAATATCGATGCGGCTATTTTCCTCGCCGTAACGCACCTCGGTACGCAAAGTGTCGAAACTCTGTAATTCACTGATCACGCCATTTTCGATGGCTTCAACAACCAGCTTATTGGGCCGCGCAGTATTCACTCCGGCCAGTCGCCCGCCTTTGGTGGTAATGATTTCCAGGGTGCCGGGCAATTTACGCTTTGGGTTATCCGACCGGGAGAACCAGCAGGGCTGGCCCGGCGTCAGGCAATTCTTCATCGAGCCCGTGTTAGCGCAGTGAATCGTTAACTCACTACCATCGCTCAGCTTTATATCGGCAAAGAACCGTTTGTAACGTTTAATAAAGGTGGCTTTCTCAAAGGCAGGGGAAATTTTCATCGACAACTCATCGTTTAATTCAGCTCGAATTCTTCAACACCAAAGCATTAGCTCGCCAGTGCTTTGCTCAGACGTTCGACGGCCAGTTCAAGCCTGTCCATCGGCTGGGTATAGGAAAAGCGCACATGCTGACGTGCCAAATGCTCACCAAAATCCGTGCCCGGCGTAAACGCCACTTCCGCTCGCTCGAGCATATCCCAGCAAAAGGCCTCGCTATCAGCGGCCAGCTTCTCAATACCCGCATAGATATAAAATGCGCCTGCCGGCATATTAGGAATACTGAAACCGAGTTCGCGAAGAGCAGGTACAAGGTAATCCCGGCGCTGGCGAAACTCTGCACGACGGGCCTCCATAATTTCAATCGTCGCCGGCTCAAAAGCCCCCAAGGCGGCATATTGAGCGATGCTGGGCGGTGAAATATAAAAGTTCTGCGCCATGATGTTTATCGGCTCAAGGGCATCTTCCGGCACTACCATCCAGCCGAGACGCCAGCCGGTCATACCGAAGTACTTCGAGAAGCTGTTAATCACCATGGCGTCATTATTGATTTCAAGAATAGAACTCTCTTGCTGGTCATAAACCAGGCCGTGATAGAGCTCGTCCATAATCAGCACGCCATTGTGGCTCGCCACTACGTCGTTGATGCCGCGCTGATTATCGCGAGAAAGCATCTCGCCGGTGGGGTTGCTAGGCGATGCCACCAAAACGCCTACCGTATTGTCCTGCCAGTATGCGGCAACGGCCTCAGGCGTTAATTGATAGGCATTGTCGGCATCAACAGGGATAAGTTGGGGCTCACCACCAGCCCGGCGCACAAAATTGGCATTGCAGGGGTAGCCGGGGTCGGTCAGCTGCAGACCATCACCCGGATTAATAATGAGGTCACAAATTAAACCGAGAGCGGCACTACTGCCCGTGGTCACCACAACCCGCTCTGCAGGAATATTCAAGCCATAACGCGTTTGATAAAACCCCGCGATAGCTTCACGTAATTCAATAATCCCAAAGGAAGGCGTATAGAAGGTTTTTTCATCACGCAGCGCGGCGCTCGCCGCTTCGATAATTGCCGGCGCCGTGGGAAAAGCGGGCTCCCCAGCCTCCATGCGCACGATATCGCGCCCCTGAGCCTCCATTTTCACGGCAGCCTCAAGAAAATCGACTACTTTAAACGATGTCATACCCTCAATTCTTGAGGCATATTGACGTTGAATTCCATCCGACATAGCGCGCTTCCCATTACATCTGGAAAAATCAGGCATTGTAGGCCATGAATCAACGTCTTTAATACAAAATAGACTTGAAAAATTCGTCCAGTGGCACTATAAAGTCCTGCTTCGCGACAGCATTAAAAACGGAACACATCCATGCCCAAGAAAAAAGCGGCCAAAGCGTCCACTCTAACCCTGCACGGCCAAGCTCCCTATAAGGAGAAAAAGGGTGAAGAGTACATGAATGAAAATCAGCAGGAGCACTTTAAAACGCTGCTCCAGGCGTGGAAGCAGGAGCTAATGGAAGAGGTTGATCGCACCGTCAGTCATATGAAAGACGAAGCGGCAAACTTCCCCGACCCGGCTGACCGGGCCACTCAGGAAGAAGAGTTCAGCCTCGAATTGCGCACCCGCGACAGGGAGCGTAAGTTGATCAAGAAAATTGACTCCACTATGGAGCTGCTCGATGCCGATGACTACGGCTACTGCGATCAGTGTGGTGTCGATATTGGCATTCGCCGACTTGAAGCCCGCCCCACCGCAACCCTCTGTGTCGATTGCAAAACCCTCGACGAAATCAAAGAGAGACAAGTTAGCGGCGGCTAAAACTTCCCCGACTGCCAATCAATGGCTGTCAGCTCTTATATTGGCCGGTTTGCACCCTCGCCCACCGGCCCTCTCCACAAAGGTTCACTGCTCGCCGCTCTGGCAAGCTTTCTCGATGCCCGAGCTAACGGCGGCCAATGGTTGTTGCGCATTGACGACCTGGATCCTCCGCGGGAAATCCCCGGTGCCGCAGATCGTATACTCCGGCAACTGGATGAGCACGGCTTGCACTGGGACGGCCCCGTTCTTTATCAAAGTACACGACTACCCGCCTATAAAGAGGCACTGCAGCAACTAAGCTGTGCTGGTCTGCTGTATGCCTGCTACTGCAACCGAGCGCGGCTGCGCACATTGGGCGGACGCTACGACGGGAAATGCCGGATACATAATCTCCACGCCAGCGCCACAATCCACGACAAGCCCCATGCCACCCGTATTCAACTGCCAGAGCAAAGCACCGTCACCTTTAAGGATGTAATTCAAGGCCCGTTGCTTTTTGATCTGAACAAGGCTGGAGATTTTATTCTCTGGCGTCGCGATCAACTTTCCGCCTATCAACTAGCCTGTAGCCTAGATGACGACCATCAAGGTATTAGCCACGTTATTCGCGGTAGCGACTTGCTCGACTCAACACCTCGGCAAATACACCTCTCGCACTGCCTGGCGCTTGAGACACCGCAATACGGTCATATTCCGGTATTGAGTAATGCCGAGGGCCAAAAACTCAGCAAACAAAACCATGCACCTGAACTCAGCTCCGATAAGACCACCTCTAACCTGATTGATTGCCTGGGCTTACTGGGCTTTAGCATCCCCTCAGAATTGAGTAACAGCTCAAACCAACAACTACTTAACTGGGCAATTGATCACTGGCAACTAAGTAATGTACCTGTTCTTCGCAGGGTGACAGAAAGTGACAGTCCTTAAAAAAAATGTCGCAATCAAACATTTTTAGCTATAAAGGCCCCCGCTCTAAGCGTGTTTTTTTCTAAGAAAACCTTTGCACAGTTCACACTTTCTGAGTAATATAATTCGCACTTATAACAATAATGAATGTGCAGAATATATAAAATATAATAAGAACAATAGAAAATAATAATAAATATTGATGAGTTGCTATACGTTTTAAGGGTGGGTTAGATCCGTAAATACGTGGCATTTTAAAAAAGGGAAGCCCTCGGGCTTCCCTTTTTACTGTCTGCAGATTTTAATCTCGAAATTTTTCCCAGGCTTCGAGACATACATATTCACCAATGATTTATAACCTGATTAAAAATAATCATAAAAACCTTTGCTTAATTTCCACATCACGCTTATTATAATTTCAAGTCATCTAAAGAATGACTGAAAAGAATAACAATAAATAATAATAATAACTTGATGAGTTGCTATACGTTTTAGGGTGGGTTAGATCCAGAAACACATGGCATATTAAAAAGGGAAGCCTTCGGGCTTCCCTTTTTGCTACCTACTTATTTCCTTCCAGACATTCCCCCTCTAACAAACGGCCTCTGGCAACGAAGCAGACAATAAAATCTCAACCGGATTCTTCAACAGCTCGACTGCTAATACGATTCACCTCCCCCCCCCCACATCCACCACAGGCTGTATGCTAGACTCACGCCCCTATTTCTTCACATCCAAAGGTTTCCAAGCCCACTCCATGCTAAAACGCATCGCCAAAACATTAGGCTTCAAAAAAAAACGTAAGACCTCTGGGCCACACATCGTGCCGCCGGGCTCTCACCCCATCGAACCCAGGGATATTAGTCGTGCGGCCTCTGAAGTTGTCAGCGGTTTAGAAGAAGCAGGCTACAAAGCTTATGTAGTCGGCGGCTGTGTGCGAGATCTAATGCTCGGCCTCAAACCCAAAGACTTTGACGTCGCCACCAATGCGACCCCGGAAGAAGCCAAAGTTGTTTTCAGGCGCGCACAAATCATTGGCCGACGCTTTCGTATCGTCCATGTGCGCTTTGGCCGCGAAGTGATTGAAGTCACCACCTTCCGCGCCCACCACACCAGCAACCCAGGTAAAGACAAAAACCTCTCCCGCCAGTCTAAAGAAGGCATGTTGCTGCGTGACAATGTCTTTGGCTCGATTGACGAAGATGCCAGTCGGCGCGACTTCAGCATCAACGCCATGTACTACCATCCCACTGATAACACCATTTATGACTATGCCGATGGGCTGCAGGATCTCGAGCAAAAAACCTTACGCATTATTGGTGATGCCGCCACCCGCTACCGCGAAGACCCGGTACGCATGCTCCGCGCTGCGCGCTTTGCCGCCAAACTGGACTTTAAGCTAGACGATAAAACCTTCGCCCCCATCGCCGAGTGCGCACCCTTACTCGGCGACATATCATCAGCTCGCTTATTCGATGAAAGTTTAAAGCTATTTATGAGCGGTGCAGCCTTCGCCACCTACGAGCAGCTCTGCCAACTTGAACTCTTTACTCAGCTGTACCCTCAAACGGCCCGCCTGCTCGACGATGACTTTAATCAAAACCTCATCAGCCAGGCCATGCGCAATACCGACGCCCGAATTAACAACCGCCAGCGCGTAACACCAGCCTTTATTTATGCCGCATTGCTGTGGCCGCCTCTTGTCGAGCTGCGCAAACAGTACACCGATAAAGGAGACTCACCTCTCTACGCCCTACAGCAGGCCGGCAGTGACGTTATTCAGCAGCAGATAAAACGCACCGCCATTCCCCGACGCTTCACCACAATGATGAAGGAAATCTGGGAGTTGCAGGCTCGCCTCAACAGACGCAATGGTCAAAATGCCGCACGTGTATTTAGCCACCCCCGCTTTCGCGCCGCCTATGATTTTCTCTTGCTGCGCGAACAGGCCGGCGAGCAAACCCAGGGTCTGGGTGAGTGGTGGACTCTCTATCAGGAAGTCGACGAAGATGAGCGTGAGGCCATGGTCGCCGCCCTGCCGAAACCTAAATCGGGTAATAAACGCCGACGATCCCGCCGCAAACCCAAAGCGGATCATGCCAGCTAAGGTCTATCTCGGCCTGGGCAGTAATCTCAACTCGCCACCCCGGCAAATCAAAGCGGCCCTCAAAGCCATCGCCAAACTACCGGGGACACAGCTAGTACGCTGTGCGCCCTGGTACCAAAGCATCGCCATTGGCCCCGGTAATCAGGGGCGTTATATCAATACAGTCGCAGAGATAAACAGCGTGCTCAAACCCCGCGCCCTGCTCCAGTCTTTACAGCAGATTGAAAAACAACAGGGTAGAAAGCGTATTGTCCGCTGGGGGCCACGCACACTGGACATTGATATTCTGCTCTACGCTCATCAAACCCTTAACACCCGGCAACTCCAAATCCCCCACCCCCGCCTTTGCGAGCGCAATTTTGTCCTGCAGCCACTGGCCGATATCGCCCCCGCATTAACGCTGCCCAACGGCACAGCGCTGGCAAAACTATTGGCAAACTGTTCGCCAGAAGGTATTGTCCGCCTCAGCGCTGGAGGAAGTGGTGGACGTACTGGCTAAGACTATTAATCTCGACCTCGATATCTGTACACCGCCCCGCTTTATTGCGGTGGAAGGGCCAGTGGGTGTCGGCAAGACATCCCTCGCCAAACGCCTGGCCGAAACCTTCAATTACGATACCTTGCTGGAAAAAACCGCCGACAACCCCTTTCTGACCCGTTTTTATCAGGACAGGCAGGCCGCCGCACTACCGACCCAGCTACACTTTTTATTACAAAGAGCCGAGCAAATTGAAGAGCTGCGCCAGGGCGATATGTTCCAGCCACTGCGCATTGCCGACTTTCTGATGGACAAAGACCCCCTCTTCGCCCAGGTCACCCTCGACGCTGACGAGTTAAAGATTTATCAGGCGGTGTATAAACAGCTAACCCTGAACAAACCTCTACCCGACCTGGTGATTTATCTGCAGGCGCCTGCTGACGTGCTCATAGAGCGCATCAACGCCCGTGGCGTTGCCAGTGAGCGCAATATCGATTTAGCCTATTTAACCCAGCTCAATGAAGCCTATATGGAATTCTTCCATTACTATGAGGCTGCACCGCTGCTCATCATTAACGCTGCGGATATTGACCCGATTAACAATGAAGACGACTACCGCAATCTGGTGGACTACCTGCTTAGCATTAAAAGCGGGCGGCACTACTACAATCCCCAGCCTCACTTGTAAGACATTAAAGCAGTCACGTATTAGGCATTAACCAGAGACCAGCCGATGAAATCTGTCACTATCAATACCCTTAACAATCACAAAGCTGCCGGTGAAAAATTCCCCGTTATCACCGCCTACGACAGTGCCTTTGCGCGGCAGATTGAACTCGCCGGTATCGAGGTGATTCTGGTGGGCGACTCCCTGGGCAATGTCATTCTCGGCTACACCAGCACCGTGCCCGTGACCATGGACGACATGCTTCACCACACCGGCGCAGTGAGTCGCGGTAACAGCAAGTCACTAATTATTGCCGACATGCCCTATATGTCCTACGCCACCGAAGAAGCGACCCTCACCAACGCCGCGCTGCTAATGCAAGCCGGTGCGCAAATGGTGAAAGTCGAAGGCGGCGCCTGGCTGGAAGAATCTGTCTTTAGCCTCAGCCAGCGCGGGGTGCCCGTCTGCGGCCACCTGGGCCTGACACCCCAGTCATTTAATAAACTGGGCGGCTATAAAGTACAGGGGCGCGATGACGAAGGTGCTGAGTTAATCTTGCGAGATGCCAAAATTTTGCAGGAAGCGGGTGCCGATATGCTGGTGCTGGAATGTGTGCCGACGGAACTGGCGACCACGATTACCGAGGCTCTGGATATTCCGGTGGTTGGCATTGGCGCTGGCCCCAATACCGATGCTCAGGTGCTGGTGCTCTACGACATGCTCGGCTTTTCACCGCGCATCCCCAAATTTACCAAAAACTTTCTCGCCGAGACCAATAGCGTGCAACTGGCACTACAGGCCTACGCCGATGCCGTGCGCAACGGGGACTTTCCCCAAGCGGAACACGGCTTTAAATAAACGTTAAGCCGGTTGCGGTACCCCGCAAAACATGCCGTGTAGTGCTTCAATAATCACACTCACCTTGGGGTCGTCGAGACGATAATAAATCGTCTGCGATTCCCGCCGCGTCGCCACCATGCCACCGCGACGCAAGGTCGCCAGATGCTGTGACAGTGCCGACTGACTCAAAGGTACGCGCTCATTCAACTCAGTAACAGACAGCTCGCCTTCACTCAGCGAGCAGAGAATCATCAAACGATTACTGTTTGACAGTCCCTTAAGCAAACTCTCCGCTTCATCGGCATGAGCTGCCAAATTTGCTAGTTCTACACCAGTCACCATTGCCGAACACCTCCCAACAGGCTTTCCAGCCCAGGCCTTAAATTGTATGCGCCAAAATTAAACGCCCTTACATTATGAATTGCTAAAGTATATTATGCTAATACAATATCGCTATATGTATATTGGACTATGATTTGATACTAAATGGAGCGAAGGCGCTGTAGCCAAAACCAAACGCAGCTAAAAAGAGATCATCGCTTTATAAATCAATAAAAAAGGACGAACCCGTGATCAAACAGCACCTGGTTAACTTCGCCTTCCAGCAGCCCAAACGGGTATTCCTACTAATGCTCGTCGCTGTCATTGTTTTCGCCGCAATGATGCCGAAAATCATTATCGATACCGACCCCGAGAACATGCTGCCCTCGGATCAGGAAGACCGGGTATTTCACGAGGCGGTAAAGCACAAGTTTGGCATTAACGATCTCATCGTCGTCGGCATGATTAATGAGGGGCCGCAGGGCATTTACAACACCCGTTCGCTAGGTGTATTACACCAGCTCTCCCAGCAAATTTTGAATATCGAGGGCATCGTCCCACAGGATGTACTCTCCCTCGCCACCGTCGACAATATTTCCCAGGACGGCCCCGGCACCATTCGTTTCCAGTGGATGATGAATCAGCCCCCGACTAGTGATGCCGCCGCAGGCGAGATCCGTAATGCGGTAGAAAATCTGCCCTTCCTCAACAACACCATCGTTTCACCCGACGGCATTGCCACTGCTATTTACATCCCCATTCTGCACAAAGATCAGTCCTACCGTATCGTCGCCGAAGTTGAAGGCATTATCGACAGCCTCGATAGTGATGACAGTTTTTATATCACCGGCCTGCCCGTCGCCGAGGATACTTTTGGCGTAGAAATGTTTTTGCAAATGGCTACCTCAGCACCGGTCGCCGGACTGCTAGTCTTTCTGTTGATGTGGTATTTCTTCCGCAGTCTGTCGCTGATTGCCTCACCAATGATTCTCGCCATGGTGACGATTATCTGCACCATGGGGCTGCTAATCGGCATGGGCTACACCGTGCATATCATGAGTTCGATGATCATGATTTTTCTGATGCCCATCGCCGTGGTGGACTCGGTGCATCTACTCTCAGAATTTTCTGACCGCTACCACAAAGACACCACGCCCGAAGCGGCCATGCGCGAGGTGATCGATCACCTCTACAAACCCATGCTCTACACCTCGCTGACCTCGGCAATCGGTTTTGCGGCGCTGGCGCTGACCCCCATCCCCCCGGTGCAGGTTTTCGGCCTGTTTATCGCCTTTGGCGTGATGCTGGCATTTTTCCTGACCATTACTTTTATTCCCGCCTATGTTATCTCCCTGTCACCGGAGCGCCTGCAAAAGCTGGCTGAAACCACGCCTCAAGATGACAACAACGGCCCTCTCGCGAATAGCTTAAAGGCTCTGGGCAAGGGCAGTCTGGCGCGACCAAAAATTCTTCTCAGCGCCTTTCTGCTGATTACCGCCGTCAGTGTTATCGGGGTTAATAAAATCATTATCAACGACAACCCCTTCCAGTGGTTTCAGGAATCCCACCGCCTGCGTGTTGCCGATAAAGTCCTCAACGAGCACTTTGCCGGTACCTATAACGCCTTTATTGTTCTCGAGCAGCACAACGATGCCGAACTACAAGCCGCGTTTGAAGAAAAAACTACCGCCATTCTTGAGCAGGCCAAATCTCAATCGGTTGATCTAACACCCCTCTGGCAGCAACTCCTGCAAAGTGCCGACGAGATCGTGTTGAGTGAAGACAACGCCAGTATCTACCCCCAATTCCTGCAGAATTTAGTCCTCAAAATCGATGACCAGCTCTTCGCTGCTGACGCCGAGCACATCGAATATCTCGAGGCCTTACTCGAGAGCACTGAAGACGTGCTGAACACCAGTAAGTATTTCCAGCAGCCGGAAGCTCTGGCCTATATCGAAGCGCTGCAAGAATCGCTGCTAACCACGGGCATTGTCGGCAAAAGTAACGCCGTTACCGATGTCGTGAAGACTGTGTACCGAGAGCTCAACGAGGGTACATCCGACTACTACCGTATACCCGACTCGTCCGCCGCAGTGGCACAAACCCTGCTCAGCTATCAGTCCTCCCACCGCCCTCAGGATTTGTGGCGTCTGGTAACACCGAATCAGCGCTCCGCCTCAATCTGGCTGCAACTGAAAAGTGGCGACAACGTCGATATGAGCCAGGTCATCGCCCACGTCGACGACTACATCACCAGCCACCCCCTGCCTGCCGGTGTCGAAATGCGCTGGGCCGGGCTGACCTACATTAACGTGGTCTGGCAGGAAGCCATGGTCAAGGGCATGGTCACCAGCTTGATGGGCGCCTTTTTTGTGGTCTCCCTGATGATGATCTTCCTCTTCCGCTCCATCCTCTTTGGCCTGTTGGCGATGATCCCTCTCTCGGCCACTATCCTCTTTATCTACGGCATCGTTGGCTGGGTGGGCAAGGATTACGATATGCCCGTGGCCATACTATCGGCCCTGTCGCTGGGCTTATCCGTCGACTTTGCCATCCACTTTGTGCAACGCCTGCGGGAAATGGTCGACAAAGAGGGCAGCTTTGAAAAGGCTATCCCGCTAATGTTTGAGCAACCAGCACGAGCCATTACGAGAAACGCCATTGTCATCGCCATCGGCTTCCTGCCCCTGCTGCTATCACCACTGGTGCCCTACAACACCGTGGGCATGTTCCTCGCGGCCATTATGATTATTTCCTGCCTGACAACCCTGGTCATATTGCCCATCCTGATGACCTATCTTAAAGGCTTCCTATTTAAAAAAGCTCAGGAGAACCCCTGATGAAAGGCTTTTCAAAACTACTCGCACTGATCGCGCTACTGGGCGCAACGGCCGCCACAAGCGCTGAAGAAAACGATGTGGAATTAATTGTCAGCAAGGCAAATCATGTTGCCTTTTATCAGGGCAACGATGGGCGCGCAGAATCCCGCATGCTGATTACCGACGGCGGTGGCAATAGACAAGTGCGGCAATTTACTATTCTGCGCAAAGATCACAGCGGCCCGGACGATGCCGACCAGGATTTCCTCGTGCGCTTTAGCCGCCCCTCCGATGTGCGCAACACGATGTTTCGCGTTATTAAGCACATCGGTAACAGCGATGACCGCTGGCTCTACCTGCCCGGCCTCGATCTGGTTAAACGCATTTCCTCTGGTGATAAAAGAACCAGCTTTGTTGGCTCCCACTTTTTTTATGAAGATATCTCCGGTCGCAGCCTCGGTGCCGACCAGCACGAACTGTTAGAAAACACTGATCAATACTATGTCGTTAAAAATACGCCGCTCGATCCGACCAGCGTTGAATTTGCCTTCTACACCGTGTGGATAGACAAGCAAAACTGGATGCCGACAAAAACAGAGTACACCGATAACGCCGGCAAGATTTACCGTCGCATCGAAGCACTGGAAGTCAAAGATATCGACGGCTTCGCCACCGCCACCCGCATGAAAGCGTCAGACCTGCGCTCCGGGGGTTCAACCCTCACCGAAATGCGCTACATCAGCTACGACATTGGTCTGCCCGACGAGGTATTTTCCGAGCGCTCACTGCGCAACCCGCCGCAACAGTGGTTTAAAAGGAAGTAGCGCAAACGATGGCCTTGCCACGGCTTATCCCCTTATTCGTAGTCGCCCTGGTTCTAGTCACTTTGGCCCTTGGCCTTCCGTCCACCTTCGCCGAAAATTTAAAAGCTACAGCAGACACGTCGGCAAACACCGATGAATGGGGGGATGACGACTGGGGTGAAGAGGAAGACAAACAGTCACCCTTCAGCGGTTTTATCGAAATCGCCTACGGCACCCGCACAAAGAGTAACCCCTGGGTTGACCGCAACGACACCCTCAACGAAGCCCGCCTGCGCCTCGAATACTCAGATTATTTTGGTCAGCTCTACATCGGCTACAAAGGTGACTTCACCGTTGACGACCTCACCTGGGACGGCCCTTTTATTGACACAAAAACCCGTGAAGCACTGGTGCGCTTTTCACCCAGTGAAAACAGTGATCTCTACCTCGGTCGTCAGGTACTGACCTGGGGCACCGGCGATCTCCTCTTTCTCAACGACCTCTTCCCCAAAGACTGGGTATCCTTTTTCGCGGGACGGGAAATGGAATATCTCAAAGCCCCCTCCGACGCGCTTAAATTCAGTTACTTTAATCAACTGGCTAATATCGACCTGGTCTGGACACCGAAGTTTGATAGCGACACCTTTATTCGCGGCGAACGCTTCAGCTATTTTTCACCGCTTGCTAACGATACTGTTGCCGCCCCACCTCGGCTATCGACGGAGGAGCCCGGCAGCAAACTTGATGAAGGCGAGCTGGCTTTACGCGTGTATAAAAACATTAATGGCAACGAGTGGGCGCTGTATGGCTACCACGGCTATTTCAAAACCCCGGTCGCTTTTAATCCTAAAAACGGTTTGAATTACTTCCCCAAACTCTCCTCCCTTGGTGCCAGTGTGCGCGGCACAGTGCAGGGTGGTATCGGTAATATGGAAGTGGTCTGGTATCAATCCGAAGATGACAGCGACGGCAGCGACCCTTTTATCCCCAACAGCCAGCTACGTTTTTTAAGCGGCTTCGAGCGGGAACTGGTTACGCGCCTGACCCTTAGTCTGCAGTACTATGTAGAGTGGACACAGGATTACAGCGCACTGAAAAAGTATTCGCCACTGCCCGATAAAGAGCCCGAAGAGTATCGCCACTTAATCACCACCCGTCTTAATTACCGTGCCTATCAAGACAAACTGACGCTCTCCCTGTTTGTTTTTTACTCGCCCACGGACGATGATTATTTCGCCATGCCGAAAGTCACTTATCGCCTCTCTGACACCTGGTCGAGCGAAATCGGCATGCACCTTTTTGGCGGTAAAGATGACTACACCTTCTTCGGCCAGTTTGAAGAAAACAGCAGCTTTTTTGCCCGGCTGCGCTATAGTTTTTAAGTATCCATTAATAAAAAAAACATTTGTTGTACTACCAACCAAACCCAACGTATTAAGAGGAAGTAACGATGACCAGTGCAATGCACCTTATTAAAGAAGCTAAAACTAAAATCCGCTGTATTGACCTCGCCGAAGCCAAAGCGCTAATCGAGGCTGGCAATATCGCCCTGCTCGACGTCCGCGAAAAAGTTGAGAATGACGCTGGGCATATTGAAGGCTCAGAACATATTTCACGCGGTGTACTGGAAATGCGCATCGAAAATAACCCCGTCTTTAAAGACAAGGGCGCGGCCATCCTCGTCTACTGTAAATCCGGTGGCCGCTCGGCTCTGGCAGCAGCAACGCTACAGGATATGGGCTACTCGAATACCTACAGTCTCGAAGGCGGCTTTGATGCCTGGAGTAAAGATCAATATATACCCGAAGGCATTGTCGACTAACGTAACTTAAGAATTATTCAGCAAGGATGCGCCAGGCATGCCCCCCTCCTAACATCCATGCGGAGTAATAATAATGAATGACGATCTCTCTTTTCAGCAGCGTTCGCTCTTCCAGCAGGGCTACCAGCACTACACCAGCGAGGAGCTACAACAAATGCAGTGGGGCTTGCGCTTTACGCCCACCGCCTGCACCTCAATGACAGTTGCCGCCCTCATCTACCAGCTGCCCTGGCTGGCTTATGCTGTTTCATGCCTGGGCCTGCTCGCCTTTTTATTACCCTCCGCCCACCCTATGGATCTGCTTTACAACCATATTGTGCGCAAGCCCTTCAAGGCCATCGCCCTGCCCGCCAACCCACTGCAAAGACGTTTAGCCTGTCTTTCTGCAGGTGTGCTTAACTTTTTTGTCGCGACGTTTTTCCTCCTCGGCTGGACTAACACTGCCCTGGCCATTGGCGCGATGCTGGTTGTCTTGCAGGTCATTGTGATTACCACCCACTTCTGTTTTTTGTCGTGGATCTACGAACTCTTTATGCGCGCCCTGCATAAATGGCAACTGCCCCTCAGCCCAGAGGAGGCCAGCGAGCACCTGAAACAGGGCGCCGTGCTTGTCGATGTACGCAGCCCGGTTGAGTTTTCTAAGGCCCATCTGCCCAATGCCATCAATATTCCGGTTGACGATATCGACACGCAAAGTGAACAACTGCGTGGTAAAACTATTCTGCTCTACTGCGCCAGCGGTATGCGCAGTCAAATTGCTCTTGGCAAGCTGCAAGGGCTGGAATTCCCGCAGGTTTACGATGCCGGTGAAATGAAACAGCTCGAAGCTCTGGCCAGCACATAGACCTGTAAACCGGGTCAAAAGCCCGCCTACATGGCAGGCTTTTTTCTGATTAGCCCTATTCAGAGCATCTATTAAAAGCGGTTAATATATTAGAATATTATACTTTAACTATTGCTAATATATGAAATACTAATACAATGGGATCTCAATCAACACGAGGTCAACATCATGGAAGTTAAAACGTATTTCGACCAGCCCACTGCAACCTTCACCCATCTGGTTTGGGATGGCAGTTCTAAGCAGGCCGCTATTATTGACCCGGTACTCGACTACAACCATCGCTCGGGTAAAACCGGCACTCAGGCTGCCGATGCTGTTATTGCTGACCTCAAGCAACTTGGCCTCAGCCTCAACTATATTCTGGAAACCCATGCCCACGCAGACCACTTGAGTTCGGCCCCCTACATTAAAGAACAGTGTGGTGGACAAACTGGCATCGGTGCCAACGTACCGATCGTGCAGGACGTTTTCAAAGGCGTCTTTAATATGACCGACTTCGCCACCGATGGCAGCCAGTTCGATTTACTGTTGAGTGAAGGCGATAATCTTGAGCTTGGCGATTTGAGTATTAAGGTACTGGAGACTCCCGGGCACACCCCCGCCTGCCTGTCTTACCAGATTGGCAATGCCATTTTCATCGGCGATACTTTCCTGGCACCCCGCTACGGTACGGCCCGCGCTGACTTCCCCGGTGGCGATGCCAGCACCCTTTATCAGTCGCTGGAGCGTATTCTCTCTTTCCCCGACGAGACGCGCCTCTATCTTTGCCATGACTATCCCGAAGCGGGCAATGACCCACAGTACCTTTGTACCGTTGCCGACCAGCGCAATAACATTCATGTACAGGGTTCAGGTGCCGATGACTTTATTAAGCTGCGTAAAGAACGTGATGCAAACCTTGAAATGCCGGTGCTGATTTTGCCCGCCATTCAAGTTAACATCTGCGCCGGCCAGCTTCCAGAACCTGAAGATAACGGCGTTGCTTACCTGAAAATCCCGTTGAATCAGATCGAAAAGTAAGTATTTTCTCAACATTTATTCGCTAAAAAGGAGACGGACAAAAAATGCACCCATTTGTACTAGCACTCATTGGCGGGGGGCTTGTTGGCCTCGCCGCCGTCATGATGATGGGGTTAAAAGGCCGCATCGCTGGCGTCAGCGGCATACTATCGGGCGCATTTACAGACAGCAGCGGTGAGCGCCTATGGCGTATCTTGTTTGTCCTAGGCATTGCCATTGGCGGTGCTATTCCCGAATTGATCTCGGATAGCTTTGTCCCCCCCGCGCCTGATACCAGTACTTTGCTCGTCATCATCGGTGGCTTGACCGTTGGCCTGGGCACAGGACTGGGTAGCGGCTGTACCAGCGGTCATGGCATTTGCGGCATTTCGCGCCTGTCACCCCGCTCTATGGTTGCCACCTGTACATTTATGGCCGCAGGCTTTATTTGTGTCTTTTTACTCAAACACGTATTTGGAGGCTAGGCTTATGCCCTTACAGAAAAAATACAGACTACTGGCATCATTAGCCTCGGGCATCGTTTTTGGCCTCGGCATGGCAATATCAGGCATGACCAATACTGACCGAGTGCAAGGCTTTCTTGACCTCGCTGGCGCATGGGACCCAACACTCGCCTTTGTTATGGCCGGCGGCATGATGGTCACCTTTATTGGCTATAAATTTATTTTGAAAAACCCCGCGCCACTGTTGGCCGATATGTTCCACGTTCCCACCAAAACCGATATCGACAAACCACTGCTGGTAGGTGCCATCCTTTTTGGCGCAGGTTGGGGCCTTGTGGGTTATTGCCCTGGCCCTGCCATTGCCGGCATAAGCTATGGTTATCTGGCAACGTTGATATTTGTACCCACAATGATCATTGGCATGCTACTCGCCAAACCGGTTAGCAAGATTTTCTAGTTTTACCGCCATCCAGCCGATGGTTTAACCGGAGATTGTTATGCAGTCTCCGGCTTTTTTTCAAAAACCCGCAACATATATTCTGATGATGCAGCTGAAACTTGCGGCACTCATCAGTCGCCTTGGCAGAAAAGAGACGCCGACAGAGATGTAGGGAAAACTTACGTTTGACGAATATAAAATATTACTGGAAGCGACTTACAACGTTAGCAGTCGCCTCCAGTTTAATGCCGACAGCACAGGTTCGTAAAACATAACAAAATCCAGTGCTGGCCATCACTACAGGCCAAAAAGGCAGCCTCTTCTTTATTTATTTTAGTGCAGGGCAATAATTCTCAATGGCGTCCCTGTCGCCCCTTTAAATTTAGTGGGCAACATAATCACCGTAGTTTGATAAAGCTTCTGGGCAGCAAGCTCATCAGATTTTACGTTCTCAATAATATAGATACCCTGTTTAACCAGCAGGTGCTGATGCACAGGGAATATCACTTTTGGATCTTCACCCGGGGTGACTTCCAATGCCATATTGTCTGCGCCAATCGCAACAACACTCTTTGATGCCAGCCACTTTGACGCTTCTATACCAATACCCGGGCCAGTGTGCGCATAGTGCTGCGGCTTGGCAGTAAAGTTTTTACCCCAGCCGGTGTGGACAAATACAATGGCACCCTTGGGTATAGTTGTGCCCTGTTTCTTTAGTGCGCCCTGCAAATCTGCGGCGGTAATGGCATAACCGGGTTCGAGGTTATCGACACCCTTATAAGCAGCGACATCAATAAGAATGCCGGTAGCGATAAAAGGCGGCGACTTGTCGATGCCATTATGATTTAAACCAATGTCGGAGGCCGCATCTTCTCGATCAAGACCGTTGTACAGTTCTGCAGCAATAGTGACATGCCCCAACGCGTCGATGTGAGTACTGACGTGGGTGGTCATTTCAATACGCTCAAGATAAAAGCCGACCTCGTTAGTGGCACCCGCATTATCACGTAAGAATTTCTCCATGTTTTTTGAAGTACGCGCTAGCGTTATAACGTAGGGTGTTTGAATCGGATTGATATAGGGCGCGCCCACCGCCACGTCATGGGAAAGCTCAATAATTTTACCGCTTTCAACGGCAGCCAAAGCCGCTTTAATGCTATTAGCGGTCATCAAGTTACCGGCACCAAGCACATCATCTTTACCCCAGCTCCAATTGTTTTCCCCCAGGTCAACATCTGCTGTAACAGCCTGGCTCGATAGAACAAGACCAGCCGCCATGGTGGAAGACAATAAAAAAGATCTTAATTTAGTTTTCATAATATTCGACTCTACAGGTTAAATTTATACGCCAGCTTCACGCGGACATCATTGAATTAAAAATCATTCTTGAAAATTATTTAAGACTCTATAAATGAGAACGTTTTAGCGCAGTATCAGCATTACGCCAATAGTCTTTAAATTGACGTTCAAGTAATTTTGCTTCTTCTACTTTACCCTGAGCCTGCACAGCCTGATAAAGGCCGAACGTTGCCCAGCCACTTTTCTGATTCCATTCAAGGTCTTTACGATAAACAACTTCAGCATCTTCCGCCCGGTTTGCCAACAATAAGACGGCCCCTAAATAGAGACGCATCGACTGGGGCCAGTCTGGTGGCTCTATGTAGCTATTTTCATCTTCCAACTGCACAGCCTGGGTAAAGGCCTCAATAGCGCCGTCAAAATCGCCTTGCGCTTCACGAAGTTCACCGAGTAAACCCTGACTTGCCAGGCTCAATAAATGCGAGGCCGATGTCGGCATTACCCCACTATCATCAACGCCTTTTGCCTTTATTTGCTGACGCAGGTTTTTAAGTTCTGCTTCAGCTTTAGTAAGTTGTCCTGTCGCAATCAGGGCGCTGCCTTTGACATAACTGCGCATGCCTTTTAGAAAAGGCGTTGACTGATCAGTTTTCTTAGCGCTTAAAATAACATCCCATTTGCCAAATATTTTCTCCACCATCCAACGCTGAAAAACCTGCTTTTGACCACGACTGGTCATCAACTTGTCGCTGGAATTTTTAGCACCCTCTTTAGCGGCACGAGAGGCCTCCGCGTAATTACCCTGCAAAGTATTGGCAAAGCGAACGAAGTCGAGGGCATGGGGCTTATGGATTTTATGGGAGAGAGGATAGGTGCCGATAACAGGGAAGTTGGTATCTCCCCAGATTTTTGCAAACTGCTGATCAACGATTTGCGAACGAATATTCGTACGCGCCGCTTTTTCATACTCACCCACCCGCAAATAAATATGCCCCGGCATGTGCACCATGTGCCCGGCAATCGGCGCGATGGCCTCGAGTTTTTGCGCCGAGGGCAAAGCCAGTTCAGGCTGAGTCGAACCCTCCATTAAATGAATATATAAATGGTTAGCGCCGGGGTGATCATGCTCCGAAGCCATCGCCGCTTCAAAGGCGGCTTTAGCCACAGCGGTGCCGGGCTTGGCCGAGCCATCCGCCTGCCAGTAATCCCAGCGCGTGGTGTTCATGTAGGCTTCACCGAACAGCGTGGCAATATCAGCATCATCGGGATATTTCTTGTGCAGCCGGCCCATGGCATCTAAAAAGGCAAAGTCGCGCTTAACCCGATCAGGAATGGACGGCTTATCGTAGAGCACAAATAACGCATCGATAAATTCCCGTTCCTGCTGCGTGCCATTACCCGCTAATTCTCGAGCCTTGAGGATCGCAGTAAGGCCAGTACCTTGAGGATCATCGGGCATCTTCATGTAACGACTATTCGGATTTGGCCCGGCAGCATGCGCGAGGCCAAAATACGGCATGGGACTTTTGGGATCGAGGCGAGACGCTTCCTGATAAGAAGCCATGGCTTCAGGAAAATAAAAACTCCAAGCCAGTCGCAAGCCTTGATCAAAAAATGCCTGAGCCTGTTTCGAGTCGGTAGAAATAGTACGGCTATAAGTACCAGAACCGGGTACCAGTACGGCAAGCGCAGCCTCTTCGCTCGCCACGGCAGTGACAGGACTCAGTAGTGCGGCCACGAGCAGCAGGAATAAAAATCTCATAGGGTTCTCCGATAATTAAACATAAGACGATGAAATTACAGCGTAGTTATTTTTGTTTATTTAAAAGTACCGCCGGGAGTAAATAACGTATCGCTAAACTTACTCGCTCTACGGTTTTGCCTGTCACATCGATTTAGCATCGACCTGTAAAAGCACTTAGAGCAAAGCACAAAACACCTTAACCAGCAGCGGCAAAGATGATAGCATCAAAATACATCAATATAATAAAGCCGAAAAATAACTATCAGGATATGAAGTATGAGCACCCACCCCGTCGTTGCCGCCGCCACCGCATTACAGCCACTCATTACTGAATACTGCCTTGAATCAGAGGAAACGTCCCGCCTCAACCCCGCCGTTGTCGACGCGGCAGGTAAAGCAGGTCTGTTCCGACTCTACGCCCCAACAGAAGTTGGCGGCCTGGAAGTTAAACCGGTTGATGCGTTTAAAGCCATCGAAGCGGTGAGTGCGGCAGACCCCGCTCTTTCCTGGTATATCGTTAACTCTGTGCCCGCCTGCCTTGCCACTGCTGGCCTGCCCGAGCAAGAACGCAACGCGCTGTTTGCCGAGCCCGATAAAAACTTTGGTTTCTCCGCCGTGGTGGGTGGTCGCGCAGTACCCGAAGGGGATGGCTATCGCTTGAGCGGTTCGTGGCCCGTCGTCACCGGTTGTGTCGACTCACGCTGGTGCGCACTGCTTGGCATGGTCGTCGATGGTGACGCACCACGCCAGGTTGACGGCAAGCCCGACGCGCGGATTTTTTTAGTGCCCACCGATAAGCTAGAGATATTCCCCACCTGGAAAAACTCAGCCGTAATGCGCGGTACAGGCAGTAATGAAGCCCACGCCACTGACATTTTCATCCCGGAGAATTTCGCTTACAAACCCAGTACCGAACCCGTCTTTAAACGCCCCCACTACACCTACCCAGCTCAGGTTCACAGCATGCCCCTGTTTGCCGCCGTTGTTATCGGCGTATTAAGCTCTGCTCTGGATAGCGCCACCGAGGAAATTGCCAACAAAATATCCGGTATATCCGGGCAGTCACAACGCGAACAACCCGCCAGCCAGGAGCTTATTTCAGAGAGCAACGCCATGCTTCGCGCCATTCGTTACGGTTGTTTGGAAGCCATGGGGAGGAGCTGGGAGCTCGCTAGTAAAGGTGAAGAAATCCCCCTTAAACTTCGCGCCGAAGTGTACTCATCCTGTTTTCTCGCCGCCGACCTCGGCCGGGAAATGATCAGCAAACTCTACGCCAAAGGTACCCGCGCCGCCTTTATGCAAGGCCACCCACTGGAGCGCGCGCTGCGTAATATTCATGCCATTGTTGGTGCCATCGATGCACGCCGCGCAGGCTTCCAGTATTCAGCGGGACGCGTACTATTGGGCGGCGAACCCATGGACCCCGGCTTCTAAGCCTCGGCAATCACCCTATGAAATCACAGGAACAACGAATAACAGCAGCGGGCCACCGCATTAATACCCTGCTGCTGGGTGAGCCATCGGCCGACAAACCCACACTCATATTCCTGCACGGTGGTCTCGACTGTATCGGCATGTGGCGCAAGTTTCCCCACCAGCTGTGTGAAGCTAGTGGACTTGCCGGTATTGTTTACGACCGCTGGGGTCACGGTAAATCTGATCCGCTTGTACTGCCCCGCCCCGGCGACCCAAGGGAGGACGAAGCAGGCCAGCCCATAAGTGACATCATTCAGCACTTTGCTTTAAACAAAGTCATTCTCGTCGGCCATAGCTTTGGCGGCGCTGTGGCTTTAATTGCAGGGAGTAAACACCCGGAGAATATCTGCGGAATAATATCTATCGTGCCGCAATTAATTATGCACGCCGATGCTATGGAAGGGCTCAAGTTAGTTGAAGATGCTTTTTACAAAGGTCGCCTGCGTGAAAAGCTACTGCCCTTTCACGGCGATAAAACAGATACGCTGTTTAAAAACTGGGCCAGCATGGCACTGAAAAAAACCGTGCCTGAAAAGCCCTACGCAACCTCACTAGAAGAGATTACCTGCCCGGTACTCGCCATCTTTGGCGAGCAAGATAACTACGGTTATGAGCCCAACCTGGCATTGATGACTGAGCGAATGAGCAGCCCGTTAGAAGTGTTTAAAATGGAGGAGGCTGCTCACTATCCCCACCTGGAAAAACCTGAGCCGCTTATTGCTAAAGCCTGTGCCTTTATTACTGAACAGGTGTTGTCACTTTAAGAAACCACTGGGCTCACTAGAGCCTTTCAGCAATCAAAAAATAATGTTTTACTCCCTGGCTTATCAATATCGGAGCCTTAATTTTCTTTTCACGACCAGTAAATAACCTATTAGGTGCTGCATAGATATAAAAATCTTCAGGCAAATAACTAGAAAACTCAGTCATAAACTTGAGCTCATCAAATCCCTGGTTAACCTTACCCCTACTTACCCAACTGCACTCAAACTTTCTATTTTCCTCATTTATCAGGCAAATCTTAAAACTTGTAAAAGAATAACTATTTGATACATCAGTATGCATAACGGCTTTATCACCATTAGGTGGATAAGAGTTCCGTATTTCTGCAAGATTAAACCCTATTCCACAACCCCATTCAGTTTTTTTGGTCGTACAACCAGGGCCACTCAATCTTATCGCCCAATAAGGCTTCAAGGTGACTAGCGGTAATGGAGTTCTTTCTTCCACACTGTATCTAGACTTCAGCTTAAATGTTCCATTATTATTTTCATAATCAGTTTTTGCAGATTCCATCATCTCGATAAAATTTTTATAAAACTCCGTCTTATTCTTTGATTCCTTATCCCAATAAAAAAAACTATTTCTAGCTGCCCGAGTATCAGGCGATATAAGTAAACCCAAGAGACCTACCCCTACACTACTCAGCGATGTAAAACCAGGCGGTGGACTAGCATAGCCCGACATAATATTACCAACTTCTATTGCATTACCAACCCCATTTGGATTTCCGTATTCCGCTGCTAAAACCTGATCCTTCAACCCGTCAATTCCCGCTGCTTGGCTGATATTTTTTGCCTCTGAAAAATCATTGTTCCACTGGTTTTTTTTGGGTTGCACAGAGCAGCTAGAACATACTGTTAAAAATATCATTAATGTAAAAAATCTTATATCCATATAAAAATCTACTTGTATCTTTTAAAAAGACAGGCTCAGAACCTACGATCCACACACCCACTAAAAGGCCCCATCAATATGAAACGACCTCTTTCTATGCCATATATCTTTTGACAGGCTTGCCCAACAAGAAATCACCCCAGATCTCTACAATAATAATCCAAACAAAATTGACAACCACAGAGCGACATCTCATCACGGCTACACCTTAACGAGATATCGCTCTATTTATTACATGCTAATCGCATCCAGCTTATTGCCATCTAAATCGCGGAAATAACCCACATAAAGACCTGGGCGACGCTCACCGGGCTCACCTTCACAAGTACCACCAGCAGCGATTGCCGCTTTGTAAACCGCATCAACCACTTCAGGTGATTCAGCACCCAGGGCGATCATTACGCCGTTACCAACCGTTGCGGGCTCTCCGTCAAAGGGCTTCATTACCATTAACATCGGGCCACGAGTGGGGCCAACCCAGGATTTATAGCGTTCTGTTTCGGGGCCGCGCTTGCCGCCAAGGGGAGCGAGTACAGCATCGTAAAATACAGCGGCTCGTTCGAGATCATTGGTACCAATCGTTACGTAACTAATCATTTTTATTCTCCGTCATTTTTTCACTATTGTTTTGAATAGAGTGTTATAGATATTCAACTTTGCTCTTCTAATGTAACAGCCTAAGCCCCATTGTTTAAGGCTTAATGTCACTAGCGCTTCACCTGAAAGCCCCTTATCAAGGCTCGTGCCTGTTGCTCAATTTCAGCCCAGCTATCACGCCGTTGCGAGGCGAACTTCATTTCTACATAAACATCTCTGCCATGCATAAAGCGCAGTAAGCAATGGGACATTACGCCGCGCGCCACCTGTGCTTCTGTACAAAGTAGTCCGCCAGCACCACCAGTAAATCCGGCTGGCTCGTAAGGGCTATAGCCCGCTGGCGAGGCTTCTTGCTGCCACCATTGCTGAGGCCGCCCCTCTAACCCGGCAAGGGTAATACCGATAATATCGGGGGAGGAGGCCGCCAGAAATGCGTCGATATTTTCCACACGCATGGCGCTCAAGCCATCGGCACTGACTTTAAGGCGGGCGACTGAGGCTCCGCTTTTTTGACAATCTCGCGCATCGGCGAAATAGGTGCAGGGGATGCTGAACAGCCAGCCACCAATCACAATCGGCACGGGCTTAATGTTAAAAGTATGTACCAAACCGAAGCCCACACCGGGATATAACTTATCGGCTTTGGCATCTTCTTCAGACAGCTCTTCAGGCGGCGGGCTGTTGAACATACGTGCCGCGTAAAACAACTTACGCAACTGGTCGCTTTGCAGACTTTCGCTGCGCTCAGCCTCTTCTTCCGGCTGAAAACCGCAGGTGACTAACACCCATTGAGTGCCCGCGGCAAAGACCTCGAAAATTTGTTGGCGATAGTGGAAATAACCTGCACCCATTGTTAGTAGCAACAAAAGCACAAAGATCAGCCAACGGAATTTATTTTGTCGATGTTGTTTCATCAGCGTATTATCAAGTCCTAATATAAATTAGTACAATCACTCGTTTACAGTGACCATTACAGCAAACTAAAGACTTTCTATGAAAACCCAAACACTCAAACGCGGGCTACTCACCGTCGTATTATCAGCCGCCATCATCGCTGGTGTCGCCCTCATCGACTATCTCATACAACTGGGCCGCAGCGAAGGCACTGTACCCCCCGGTACAGAGGCGCAAATTGGCGGAACCTTTTCATTACTTAATCAATTCAACGAACCTGTTAATAATGAGAGTTATGCCGACCGCTATAAATTGATTTTTTTCGGCTTCACCAACTGCCCCGATGTCTGCCCCACCACACTCAGCCGCATGACTCAGGCACTGAGTCAATTAGGGCCGCTGAACGATAAGCTCTACCCGCTATTTATCACCGTCGATCCCGAGCGCGACACCCCGGCTCGCCTTAAAGAATATGCCAAAGCCTTTGACCCCCGTATTATTTATTTAACCGGTTCAGCCGACGAGATCGCCAAGGTATTAAAAGCATGGAAGGCAAGCCGGGCAAAAATCGCCACCGACAAAGGCGAGGCAACGGAGAAAGATTACTCCATGAGCCACAGCTCAGTGCTCTACCTGATGACCCCGGACGACCGATTGGTTGAGTCTTATAACTGGGAAATACGGCCCGATAAAATGGTCGACTCTATTCGCGAGCGGCTCGAACAATAAAAAAGGGCCAGGGAATCTTTGATTAAGTCTGGGCGAAGCAGGCTTCGACTCAGGGTATTCTGATTTGCCAACAGTAGGCGCTTTAGGCGAGGCGTAAAGCGCACGTAATAGCGGGCTATTGCGAAGCTTTACACCAAGAGTAGGCACCTTGAGGCGACGAAGAAGCAGGATATCCTGAGCGTAGAATGCAAGCTCATGACTTGATCAGAGGTTCCCTTTATTTACGCCACGCCCTTTTTTATAACAACTACAAATCAAGCATTAAGATGACAGGTTATGCTTGAAACGCCACGCGGCAATGATGTAGAGCACCGCACCGATAATCGCCATATTTAACGCCGCAGGCCACAGCTCGGCCATACCCACACCTTTTAAAAACACGCCCATGCAAATATCCATAAAATATTTCACCGGGCTGAGATAGGTAATTGGCTGTAAAAAGGAAGGCATCGATTCTGTTGGGGTCATGGTGCCGGACAGAAACAAGATGGGGAAAAGGCCGAAAAAGCACAGCAACAAGGTCTGCTGTAAGGTTTTGGTAATCGACGCAATCAACACGCCGATGGCGATGGCGCTGACCAGAAAAATAGCCATCAAGAAAACAAACAGCAGCATGCTGCCTTTGATGGGCACACCAAACCACCAAATAATAAACAGGCTGGGGAAGAAGGCGAGAATACCAACGGCCAGTGTCGGAATGGTTTTGGCGAGGAAAATCTCCCAGACCTGGGTCGGCGTCACCATCAACTGGTCAACCGTGCCCACCTCTTTTTCACGGGTGATCGATGCCGCCGAGTGAATCGTACCCACCATCATAATCGCCGCAACAATCATCGACAGCACCACGAAGGACTCTAGTGTTTGGGCGCGGTTGTACCAAATTTGCACCACGGGGCGCACGGTGCTGCCCAGTTCTGCCGGATTGTCAGTAAACTCCAACTCGAAATTACGCACGATGGCCGCCGTGTAATCTTTTGCTAACGATGCTGCATTCGAATTAGTGCCGTCGAGTAAAATCTGTAACCCGGGCGACTCACCACGGCGTAAGTCTTCGCCAAAATTATTGGGAATAACCATTACGTATTTTACTTTACCGCTACGCATCCAGCTCTCGGCCTGCTCCTGATTGTCAGGATATCCGGCAACTTCAAAGGCTTCTGACAGCGTAAACTTATCGATCAAGTTACGACTGATGACCGTTTGATTGTGGTCGATAACGGCGATGGGTAAGTCTTTTACTTCAAAGGTCATGGCGTAGCCGCAAATCAGCACCTCCATGGTATAGAGCCAGAACACCACGCCGAGAATGGTTTTATCGCGAGAAAACTGAATAATATCTTTCAGCATTAAACTTTTTAGACGGGTCCACATAGCAGCTCTCCTAAACCTTTGGCGCGCATAAACGCGGCATCATGCAACTTTTTTCTTAAAGATAACGACGGCGGCAAAAAACACACCGAGGGTATACACCAGTAAAAAACTTAAGGGGCGTATCATTTCCGATGGGCCGGCACCTTTCAAAATAATGCCCCGCGACACATCAACAAAATAACGGCCGGGGAAAATATGCGTATAGGCTTGCACCGGTTCTGCCATTGCATAAATGGGAAAGACAAAGCCTGAAAATAATATCGACGGCATCATCGTCACCACCAGCGCCAGTAATACCGCTAATAGCTGGCTATTGGTAATGGTCGATATCAACAAGCCAATACCGACATTACAAAAAACATAAATCAAACCCGCAATCGCCAAATAGCCCAGACTGCCATTGAAGGGCACCCCGAACCAGTAATAACCCAGGGCCACAATAGAGACTAATTGCAGCGAGGAAATCACGCCGTAGGGGATTAGCTTGCCGAGTAAAAATTCCGGCACGGTTAAGGGCGATGCGTAAATTTGCTGGATGGAACCGCTTTCTTTTTCACGCACAATCGCCAGCGTGGTTAATAGCGGGGGAAAGGCAGCGATAATCACCGCGTAAAGGCCCGAGACCACATAAATCATGCTGCGCAAACTGGGGTTGTACCAAATACGGGTTTGCACATCGATCAACGAATTATCTTCCACCTCTTTAAATTTAGACACAATGGTCATGCCGTAATTCAAGGCGACCAGGGCCGTCGCGGAATAGGTGCCATCAATCAGCAATTGCACTTCGGGGTTTTCTTCCCGACCTATAAGGGAATTAAAGCCCGGAGGAATAACCAGCACCAGCTTGACTTCATTCACTTCCATCGACTTGTGAATTTGTACTTCGGAGTCGTAATTTCTCACCAATTTAAAATAGGCGCTTTCTTTAAACTCATCAATTAAGTGGGCGCTGGATGGCGTCTGATCCTGGTCGAGCACACCCAGGCTGACATTTTCAACTTCCAGAGAAATCGCGTAGCCGAACATAAACAACATCACGATTGGAAATAGAAATGCCGTCGACAGGGTGACGTGATCACGGGTAATTTCGCGGGTCTCTTTACGCATAACAGCGTATAGGCGATGCAGCTTCATTTTGATGACCCCGCGCTTTCTGCTTCTAGTTTCTGGCGTTCTTTCTCCAGGCGTGCGTCTTCAATTTTAATATAGGCAAGGAACATATCTTCGATCGTCTCCGCCTCAACATCGTCGGGTAACGCAGCAATAAGCTCGTCTGCTGGACCAATACCAATCAATCGCCCCTGATGCATCAATCCCAGGCGATGGCAGTAATTGGCCTCTTCCATATAGTGGGTGGTAACAAAAATCGTAGTGCCACTTTCTGCCAAGGTTTGAATCAACTGCCAGAATTTATAGCGCGCCGCCGGACTCACCCCCGATGTGGGCTCGTCAAGAAACACCACTGCGGGCTCATGCATAATCGCGCAGGCCAGGGCCAAGCGCTGACTCAATGCACCCGACATATCGGCCACTAATTGATTCATCACACCACTGAGGTCGGTCACGCTGATCGCCCAGTCCATCGCCTTCTGCTTATCGCCTTTCTGCAGGCCGTAAATGCCGGCAAAAAACGACAGGTTCTCCGCCACGGTGAGATCGGGATAAAGGGAGAAGCGCTGAGACATATAGCCAATGTGATTACGTAAACGCTTTGGGTCGTCAATAATACTGACGCCACCAATCCAGGCTTCGCCACTGGTTAATTTTTGCAGCCCACACAGAGCGCGAATAAAGGTCGTTTTACCCGCGCCATTAGCACCGAGAAAGCCGAACACTTCGCCCGCTTTAATCTCTAGCGTGACGTCGTCATTGGCGACGAAATCACCAAACTCCACACGCATATCTTTGGTGCGAATCAAGCCACCTTCGGGCAACCTTTCGGGCAGGTGAATTTTCGGCGGTGACTCTGCATAAGCACTGCTTTTTTCACCACCGCTGAGCATGGTGTAGGCATCATCCAGAGTGGGCTCTACCGGTTCAATACGTGCGCCGTCTTTGGTTAAGTCGGCCGCCAAACGCTCTTCAATACGATTGGCAGTGTGCAACTGAAAATGCACGCTTTCTGCCAAATGGCGAATACTCAGTACATCGGGGTGTTCGACCAGGCGGTTATGGGCCCCACCCCGGTCTTTCGTGTGCAGTTCGTAAACGTGCCCTTCACAGCGGGTATGGAGGTTTTCCACCTTGTCCACACCAATAATTTCACCCTCATGCAGAAAGGCAATACGGTCGCAATGTTCGGCCTCGTCCATATAGGGCGTGCTCATCACCACCGTCACGCCGTCATCGCGGAAGGCATTGAGCATGGCCCACAGCTCGTGCCGCGAAGCCGGATCAACACCCAGGCTGAGTTCATCGAGTAACAGAAGGCGAGGCTCGTGCATCAGGTTGGTACACAGCGATAACTTCTTGCGCATACCGCCGGACAAATTACCCGCAGCCCGATCAAGAAAGCGGTACAGGCCCGCCATTTTCAGCAGGCGCTCCTGACGTTCGAGGTAAAGCTCTTTGGGCAGCCCGCGAATGTCTGCCGAAAACTCCATGTTTTCCGCAATACTCAATTTATCGTAGAGGGTAAAGCCCTGAAACATGTAGCCGATGTGGGAGTTGATCCAGTAATCATCTTTTACCGTATCGTGACCCATCACCGTGCAATGGCCTTCACTGGGATCGAGTATCGCCGCCATCAGCTGCATTAAGGTGGTTTTACCCGCGCCGTCTGGGCCCAGCAGGCCGAAGATCTCGGCCTCGTAAATGGTCAGATTGACTTCTTTGAGCACCATTTTTTTATTAAAAACACGACCCAGGTTGTGCGCCTCAATAATGGGCTTACGGTCGATAATAGTGGTACTCGTATCGCTCTTTTTCGAACCAGCAACAGCTCGCTCAATGCTCGTTAAACTACTCATATTATTCAGCCCTGCTGTCTATTTACAAGCAAAGCCAGATTAATGAGGCACGACGAGAGTTTGTGGCCAGCCCTTGGCATCATCCCAGCGAATCCAGGCATCAGCGGGCATACCGGGCTTCAGGAAGCCCTCTTTATTATCGAGAGCCAAGACCACACCAAAGACCATACGCACACGCTCTTCCGGCATGTTGATATCGCGCGGCGTGAACTGTGCGCGCTGATCAACACGCTTCACTCGCGCATCAAAGTAGCGGTCAGAAAAAGCACTAACACGGACTTTAGCCGGGGCATTGAGCTTGATTTTGCCGATCACTGCCTCGGGCAAGTAGGCTTTGAGTTCGAGGTCTTGCATATCGACCAGTACCGCAATCAAACGCTCAGATGTTGCCAGCTCACCCAGCTCAATGGACTTGGCCAAAATCGTGGCATCCATCGGTGTGTAGATTTTCGATTTATCGACCTCAATTTGCCGTAATTCAACATTTTTGGCCGCCACAATAGTGTTGGCCTTGGCCTGCTCCAGCTGCGCTTTTAGGGCGCGCACCCGACCCAGCGCCTCGGTTCGTACCAGAGTGATTTGATCAAGTTTCTGAACGGTAACGATGCCGCGTTTGCGCAGCGCCGTATAGCGCACCAGATCCCGATCGGCAGTGGCCAGGTTGTCCTGCCAGGTTTGTAATTGCTCAACAATATGCTTTTGCTCGTATTCCCGTGCGGTGCGCTGGGCACTGGCAACAGCCAGAGTCGCCGTCTGCTCGCTGGCGTCGAGTTCGACGAGCAGGGAGTCCTTTGCAACCGTCGAACCTTCCAGTAAATTGGAGACCAATACACGTCCAGACACCTCGGCACTAATATTCACTTCAGTCCCTTCGACATGCCCATTGCCGTAAAGAAAGCCCTCCTCGAGAACGGGAGGTAGAGTGGAAATATAAAAAAAGTAGGACCCTGCAGCGATCAAAACTACAACTAACGGCGTTACTATCCAGCTCTTCATCTAAAACCACCCCTGTCAAAATCGTTATGTATTAAGTTATTCGTGAGCTACACCAAAAGACTTTTCAAATGAACCAACAATTAATTGACCGGTATTTGTAAAGTTCAACAAATCCATTTAGAAAGTTTTGGCGCGCCCCTTCGTTATATCTTGCCGCAAGAATACCGCTCAACTCTAATGCCTATTACTGACAAATTGGCTGACGCCATACGGCGAAGGGCCCAATATATTTATTTATTTTTATGTAATCAAGTCCTAATTTACAGTCCGTAATTTAGCGGCTGTCACCCGTGCCATGCTTTACAATCAAAACAGTCACGATAAAAAAGAGATTGCCCATGCCCTATCTGTCTGTGATCGAGTTCTGGTTTGAGGAAATAACGCCCGCCCAGTGGTGGCAAAAAAGTGATGACTTTGACGCATTGATCCGCAACAGGTTTGCCGAACTGCACCTATCGGCAAACCGCTGCGAACGCTTTGCCTGGCGTCGTCGCCCCCTTGGCCGGCTGGCAGAGATCATTGTTCTCGATCAATTTTCCCGCAACCTTTATCGCGATCAGCCCCAGGCATTTGCCCACGACAGCCTAGCGCTTGCGTTGGCTCAGCAAGCCATCGCCACTGGCATCGACTCGCGATTAAGTGCAAAACAGCGGGGCTTTCTCTACATGCCCTTTATGCACAGCGAGTCACGAGAAATGCAAAAGCAGTCGGTGCAATTATTTAGCCAACCCGGCCTCGACGCCCACCTCTCATCCGCCCATCGTCACCGCGATATTATCGAACGCTTCGGTCGTTATCCCCATCGCAATAAAATTCTGGGACGGGTTTCGACCGATGAAGAGCTGGCCTTTCTTGAGCAACCCGGCTCATCGTTTTAAACAATATCAACCCAGGCTTCACTGTCACTTAATGCACCCCTTTTGTCGTAAACGGCACCCCGTGCGCTCGCCATGCCTCTTTGCCGCTCAGTGCCGTAAACTGTCTGCCCCTACTGACCGCTAATTTCCCCACAGCCTTTTCACCGGATAACCCTAACGCATGTCCGCAACCACCGAACGCCCCGCCGCCACTAAAATGTCATCTATCCGCCAGCTCCTGCGCCTGATTGCACCCTACCGCTGGCGCTGGGTGTGCGCCATTATTGCCCTGCTATTTACGGCGGGCATTACTCTGACCATCGGCCAGGGTGTGCGCAGGGTGATTGACGACGGTTTTGTCGCCGGCTCAGCCTCGCAACTACAGCAGGGTATTTATCTCTTACTGGCCCTATCGGTATTAATGGCCGCCGGCACCTTTGTTCGCTTTTATTTGGTGTCGTGGCTCGGCGAGCGAGTCAGTGCCGACATTCGCAGTGCGGTGTTCAACAATATTGTCTCCCTCAGCCCTGGCTATTTTGACAACAACCGCAGTGGCGAGATTATGTCCCGACTCACCGCCGACACCACCCTGCTACAAAGTATTGTTGGTAGCTCCTTTTCCCTCGCTTTACGCAGTTTTATTTCCACCACGGGTGCGCTGATTATTTTAATTGTCACCAACCTCAAGCTAACACTGGTGATTCTCGCCTGTATCCCTGTCGTGCTACTGCCCATATTGTTTTTTGGCCGCCGGGTGCGCGCCCTCTCCCGCCAAAGCCAGGACTCCATCGCCAATGTCGGCACTTACGCAGGGGAGATCATCACCCAGCTAAAAACCGTGCAAAGTTACACCCGCGAAAATTACGAGCGCGGTGCTTTTGGAAAAGAGGTTGAGAGTGCCTTCGCCGTCGCCCGTCGCCGGGTCAAACAGCGGGCCGTGTTAATGGCAGCGGTGATCGTACTGGTATTCGGCGCGCTGAGCGGCATGCTCTGGGTCGGCGGCAACGATGTTTTAAATGGCACCATGAGCGCCGGTGATCTCGGTGCCTTTGTGTTTTACGCCATGCTGGTAGCGATGGGCGTGGCGACAATGTCGGAAGTCTACGGCGATTTGCAGCGGGCGGTGGGTGCCACCGACCGGCTAGTCGATTTAATGACGGCCGAAGCCACCATTCTTGCGCCGGATTCCGTAGAAATTGCCGCCAGCGAACTCGCCGCCGAGGTCAGCTTCAAGCAGGTTAATTTCAGCTACCCTTCCCGCCCTGGGCAAAAGGCACTGGAAGAATTTTCCATCCATATTCCCGAAGGCAAGGTAGTGGCCTTAGTTGGCCCTTCGGGCGCGGGTAAGTCCACCGTGTTCGAATTGATGCAGCGCTTTTACGACCCGCAATCAGGTTCTGTACTACTCGATAATACCGATATTCGCGAACTTTCCCCCAACGACTTACGCCAACAGCTCGGTGTGGTCTCCCAGCACCCCGCTCTGTTTAGCGCCGATGTCAGCCACAATATTCGCTACGGCAAACCCGATGCCAGCGACGAAGAAGTACAGGCCGCGGCAAAAGCCGCCTATGCCCACGACTTTGTCGAACAGTTGCCCGAAGGCTATGCCAGCTTTCTCGGCGAACAGGGTGTGCGCTTGTCGGGCGGGCAAAAACAACGCATCGCCATCGCCCGCGCCATTCTCAAAAACCCCCGTTTACTACTGCTCGACGAAGCCACCAGCGCTCTGGATACGCACAGCGAACAGCAGGTACAACTGGCGCTGGAAAAACTGATGGAAAACCGTACCACGCTTATTATTGCCCATCGCCTGTCGACCATTCTCCACGCCGATCACATTGTAGTAATGGACCACGGCAAGCAGGTGGCCAGCGGCACTCATCAGCAACTCCTTAAAGAAAGTGAGCTTTACGCCAAACTCGCGGCAGCGCAATTTGGTGGCGATAAATAAGCGGCCACTTTTACCTTTTCTTTTTATCTTCGTCTTTTAAACGGCACGCAGATGCAGTAACTTCAATGCCATTAAAAATATAAATAAGGACGTCCGTATGATTACCGAAAAAGACATGTACTTTCACACACCCACTTCCGACGACCATTATTGGGCGGAAACGAATTACTTTGGCTTTTACATACCCGAAGAAGCAATCCACGTTAACGTCTATGTACTGACGCGCCAAAATGCTGGCGTGGTGTTATCCAGCGTTACCGTTACCGATGGCTTTTCAAATTCACCCCACCTGGTGCGCTACAGCAATAATCAGGTGCATTTACCTTTCCCGAAAACTGATTTTGACGATTACACCCTCGACAATGGTTTATCGATTAAATGCACCAAGCCGGTAATGGACTACGACATTACATTCAACGACCAACGCGGCGTTAAGATTGACGTGCAATACAAAGCACTGATGGCACCCTACGATATTCACGATCCCGCCCAAGACCCATTAGCAGACTCGACGAAAGATAGCGTTTCTGACACCGCCTACGCGGGCCACTGGGACCAAACCGGGCGCGTTACCGGCACATTCACCATCGACGGTAAGACCTACGATGTTAACTGCGTGTCGAGCATGGATCACAGCTGGGGCGAGCGCAAAGAAGACCAGTTTAAGGATTTCTGCTGGCTCAACGCCAACTTCGACAACGATGTCAGCATTCACTGCATCTGGATCATCAACCCCGACGACCCCAACCATTATCAAGCTATTGCCCACGGCTATGTGCGTGAAGGCGACCAGGTTTACGGCCTGGTTAAAGGCTCCGGAAAATTGCGCCGTAACGGCCGACTCCATCAAAACATGGATCTACAGGTGGAAGATGAACGGGGCAAAGTACACAACTTTAGCGGTGCGGCCTTCACCTCCAACCCCTGGCAGCCGTGGCCCTTCGTTTACTGCACCCAGTCTTTTTTGCGCTGGGATCTCGACGGCGTTACCGGTTGGGGCGAAGTGCAAGACGTCAGTATGTAGCTATATAAAGTGTAGCTACATAAATTCAAGAGCACGCCCATAGGCCAACGCAGTGAGTCAAAAGAGTTGACCCGTTGGGTGTGTTGTTCGAAAAATAAAACCCAATAAAAAAACAAAGAACCGCTTTTAAACGACGCCATAGATTGCTGGGCAGCAGAATCTCAACAGCCTGTAAGCGCTATATACAGCTGAACCATTAGTACAAAACATTATAGACTTTAAGCGAAATAGCTCTTAAGTTTTTGTCAATTAAACCGATACGGTAATGACAGAAGCATCTATAGCTGCTTTCACAGAAAACCACATGCAGATACAGACACAGGTAAACACCATGGAAACTGCAAATTTTGGCGCCAACATCTCCAACCTGGCGCAGACTCCCGATAAACGGACAGAGCCCTTCGGACAAACTGTTTCAGCCTTGGCTCATGAGAAAAAAGAGGCGGCTGAAGCTGTCAGTCTCGACGCTGCCATTGTGAATACCAGCCTGTCTCTCAGCAGTGGCGATGCCAACCAATCATTAACACTGATATTAAAATCCGCGATAGAGGGCATTAATGCTGAACTGGAACCAACCCTCGGGGCCAACGCCATTCAAGCGGCAGTCGACAACGGCATTGATGTCAGCCCGGAAGCCACGGCCGAACGCATCGTCTCTTTAAGCACCAGTTTCTTTTCTGCCTACCGAGACGCCAACCCAGATTTAGATTTCGACACCGCGCTCAATCAATTCGTCGACGTGATTAGCGGCGGTATCGACCAGGGCTTTACCGAGGCGCGAGAAATACTCGATGGACTGCAGGTACTGAACGGCGATATCGCCAGTAATATCGACACGACCTATGACTTAGTACAGGACAAACTGGCGGCCTTTGTTGAAAATTTGAGCCATGGTGAATCTCCACCAGAACAGTCCGCTGAACAACAACTTGGCCTTGAATAAGGCTTAAACAAGACGCATAAAAAAGGCGCTCCATTGAGCGCCTTTTTTATTGCTTATTATCAGGCCCCATTCGACAGCCTGACAGCTGAGTATTTCTACAAATACAAAGCGCTAAAGCTAGCCGACTATCGCCAGCAACTCCACATCAAAGACCAATGTGGCGTGGGGACCAATAGCACCACCGGCACCTTTGTCGCCATAGGCCAAATCTGATGGCACGTACAAACGCCACTTAGACCCTTCTTTCATCAACTGCAACGCTTCAGTCCAGCCGGCAATCACGCCATTGACGGGGAATTCTGCGGGCTCGCCTCTATCGTAAGAACTGTCGAATACAGTGCCGTCAATCAAAGTACCGTGATAGTGCGTTTTGACTTTAGCCGTGTTACTCGGAATATTGCCATCGCCTTCGTTTAATACTTCATATTGCAGGCCCGACGCGGTGACGGTAATACCGTCGCGCTTAGCATTTTCAGCGAGAAATTCAACGCCCTCGGCCGACAATTTACCGGCCTCTTCAGCCTGCTTTGCCTGTACACGTGTATTCACAGCCTCAAATGCCGCCTTCATAACTTCAGTGTCAATCTGGGGGGGCTTGTCCGTGTAAGAATCACTAATGCCCTCAAGCACTGCTTCCAGAACCAATTCGTCAAAAGGGCTGCCCGCCAATTGATCGCCCATCTGGCGGCCAATGCCGTAGCTCACTTGTTGTTCAACCGTCGTAAATTTATCAGACATTCATCATTACTCAGAAAAATAAAGCGCCATCTTAGCACGACAGAATTCAGCAAGGGGCACTCAAAGCGGGGCTATATTCATTTGAGCTACAGGTTTTTTTGGTGTTGAATTGGCGTCCAAATATTCATTTTAAATTAACCAAAACAGGAAATAATTATGTCTGGAAATATTGAAGGGAAAATCGCTCTGGTCACCGGGGCTGCCAGCGGTATTGGTGCAGCGGCAGCAGAAATACTCGCCGAGAGAGGCGCGAAAGTCGTAGTCTCCGATATTAATGAAGAGGGCGGACAGGCGACTGTCGAGCGCATAGCTAGCGCTGGTGGCGAAGCTGTTTTTCAGCGCTGTAATGTCGCCAGTGAAGAAGACGTTATCGCACTGGTCAAAAAAGCCGTGGACACTTACGGGCGACTCGACATCGCCTTCAATAATGCAGGGATTGAAGGCGAGGCCGCGACCACACCCAATTGCAGCATCGAAAACTTCGACCTCAATATCGATGTGAACTTGAAGGGCGTGTTCATGTGCATGAAATACCAGATCAACCAGTTCCTCGCCCAGGGTGATGGCGGTGCTATTGTTAACACCGCTTCAGTTGCCGGACTCGTCGCCGCCAAAGGTGTACCCGCCTATGTCGCCGCCAAACATGGCGTTGTTGGACTGACAAAAACAGCGGCCATTGAGTTTGCCAAGAAAAATATCCGCGTTAACGCCGTATGCCCCGGTGGTATTCGCACCGAAATGCTGCAGCGCGCCCTCGATGAAAAGCCCTGGGTTGAAAAACAACTGCTCAAGTTACAACCCATTGGTCGCCTTGGTGAACCGTCTGAAGTGGCCAAGGTGGTCGCCTTTTTATGCTCTGATGACGCCTCCTTCGTCACTGGCCACGCGATGCCCGTCGATGGCGGTTGTGTGGCAATATAAACCTACCGGTCAGATGAGCTGAGCTTCTTACCTGACCGGTTTATCGAATCTTTAAATCAAACTGGAGAAATACCATGTCTTTTGTCGCCCTAGTCACTCTTCTTTTAGTCTCCCAATACCTCTATTTTATGGCCATGACCGGTAAAGCCCGTGACGAGCTGGGCATTAAGGCACCTGCCACGACAGGTGATGAGGTCTTCGAACGCATTCTGCGAGTACAGCTCAACACCCTGGAGCAGCTGATGGTCACTCTGCCAGCAATGTGGCTTTGCGCTAACTATTTCAGCACCAGTTTTGCGGGCATTATGGGGCTCGTCTTTTTCGCGGGTCGCGTGCTCTACCGCAAAGCCTATATTGCCGACCCGACGACACGGGGTACTGGCATGATGACGGGGTTTTTAGCCAATATTTTTCTGCTTGTTACAGCCGCTATGGGGATTATTTTTTAAGCTTTTATCCAAACATCCAGTGCTAGACAAGCGTCTCGCTCAACCCGATATTATGTAAATGCATTGACGTTAAGTTGAATCCATACAAACGGTTTGCTAAATTTCAACCGCTAAAGTTGACGTTAACGTCAACGCAATGCTGCCAAACTGAACGGGTAGCATCTATTTATTAGATTCCCCGGGGGCAAATAGACCCCCTAAAGAGATGACGTATGAGCCAAATTCAATCCTCGATCAACCCCCAGTCCGCCGCTTACAAAGAGAACTTTGAGCACTACTCAAAGCTGCTCGAACTGCTGCGAGAACGCCACAGCGAAGCGGCAACGGGCATCCGCGAGAAACTGATTGTCCGCCACCGCGAGCGCGGCAAAATGCTCGCCCGCGAGCGTATCGACCAACTCGTCGACAGCCACACGGCCTTTCTTGAACTCTCGCCTCTGGCCGCCTATGGGCAGTACAAAAACGAAGTACCCTCGGCGGGCATCGTCACTGGCATCGGCCAAATTTGTGGCATTACCTGCATGATTATTGCCAATGATGCGACGGTAAAAGGGGGCTCCTTCTTCCACGAAACGGTGAAGAAACACGTCCGCGCTCAGGAAATTGCCGAGCAAAATAAATTACCCTGTATTTATTTAGTTGATTGTGGCGGCGCTTATCTGCCTGAACAGGATCGCGTCTTCCCCGACAAAGAACACTTCGGCAATACCTTTTACCGCCAGTGCCAGATGTCAGCTCAGGGCCTGCCGCAAATCTCGGCAGTATTTGGTGGCTGTACAGCGGGCGGTGCTTATATTCCCGCCCTGTCGGACGAAAATATTATGGTGCGCGGCAATGCCCGCATTCATCTCGGCGGGCCATCCATTGTTAAAGTGGCTATTAATGAAGATATCGACGGTGAAACCCTTGGCGGTGCCGAGATGCACAGTAAAGTCTCTGGGGTTAGCGATTATTTAGCCGAAGATGAAGACGAGGCCCTGGCGCGCATTCGCGAAATTATGGCCAAGCTCAACTGGCCAACAAAATGCCACGCCGCCACTCGCCCGGTGCTGCCGCCCCGCTACAGCCCGGAAGAGCTACCCGGTGTGGTCAGCGCCAACCCGAAGATGCCCTACGATGTGCGGGAAATTATCGCCCGTCTGGTAGACGACAGTGACTTTCACGAATACAAACCCCTGTATGGCGACACGCTGATTTGCGGCACCGCTTATATTCACGGCTATCCGGTTGGCCTGATTGGCAATAACGGCGCGCTGTTTTCAGAGTCGTCCTTAAAAGGCGCGCACTTTATCGAGCTGTGTAACCAGCGCAATACGCCGCTGTTGTTCCTGCACAATATCACCGGCTTTATGGTGGGCAGTGAAGCCGAGCGCGGTGGCATTGCCAAAAACAGCGCCAAGTTCGTTTACGCACAGGCGACATCACGGGTAGCCAAGTTCTCCGTTATCGTCGGCGGTTCTTACGGTGCCGGCAACTACGGCATGGCCGGTCGTGGCTTCTGGCCAAACTTCCTCTTCACCTGGCCGTCAGCTAACTGCGCCACCATGAGCGCCGACATCGCCAGTAATGTAATGACTGAGTTACGCCGCTCCAGCCTTAAAGGCGGTGCAGCAACAGACGAAGAATTACAGGAAATTGAAGACGGCGTACGCGCCCAGTACGGCGAGCAAAGCGACCCCTACTACGCAACATCACGCCTTTGGGATGACGGCATTATCGAACCTGCCGACACTCGCGATGTACTGGGTTTGTGCCTGGCATTGGCTGCGGCCAAAGAGCCGAATACCGGGCCTTCACCGGTTTATCGCATGTGATAAGACATCATCTGCTTAATAAAAACGCCTCACTCTTGCCCCTATTAAAGGTGTGTCAGTCATTATGATTAAATCATTGCTCGTCGCTAACCGTGGCGAAATCGCGGTACGCATTATGCGCACCTGCCAGAAACTCGGCATCCGTGCCATTGCCGTTTATTCCGAAGCCGACCGCTATGCACGCCATGTGGCACAAGCTGACGAAGCCGTATTAATCGGCCCCGCCGAAAGCGCCCAGTCTTATCTGAAAGCTGAAAATATTATCGCGGCAGCCCAACAAACCGGTGCTAACGCCATTCATCCCGGCTATGGTTTTCTCTCAGAGAGCGAAGCGCTGATCAGCCTGTGCGAAAAAGAAGGCATTATCTTTGTCGGCCCCAACCGCGAAGCTATTCGAGTAATGGGTTCTAAAATCGAATCCAAAGCGCTGGCGCAAAATGCCGGTGTGCCGACCATTCCCGGCTATCACGGGGCCGACCAGTCTGAAGCCACCCTGTTAAGTGAAGGCGATAAAGTGGGTTACCCGCTGATGATCAAAGCCAGCGCCGGCGGCGGTGGCAAAGGCATGCGCCGGGTCGACAATAGCGAGCAACTGGCCCGCGAACTGCCCCAGGCCAGACAGGAAGCGCTATCGGGTTTTGGTGACGACAAAGTGCTGCTCGAAAAACTGATTGAAGAACCGCGCCATATTGAAGTGCAACTGGCCGCCGACCATCACGGCAATACCGTGCATTTATTCGAACGTGAGTGTTCCATTCAGCGCAACCATCAAAAGGTAATTGAAGAAGCGCCCGCTGGCTTTTTAAGTGACGCACAACGCGAGCTGCTTTTCAGCAGCGCCATCACTCTCGGCCAGGCGGTGAGCTACGACTCCCTCGGCACCGTCGAGTTTTTACTCGACCAAAGCAATGGCGAAGTTTACTTCCTCGAGATGAATACCCGCCTGCAGGTTGAGCACCCTGTCACCGAAGCCATTACCGGCTTTGATTTGGTCGAGTGGCAAATCCGCATTGCTGCCGGTGAACCGCTGCCCAGCACACAGGGCGACATTTGTTGTGAGGGCTGGGCCATTGAAGCGCGGGTTAACGCCGAAGATCCCGCCAATAATTACCGTCCGCAAACCGGCACTATCGCCCTCTACAACGAGCCTGAATACAGCGATGTTCGCGTCGATAGTGGCGTGCAGGCCGGCACCGTACTCGGCCCCTATTACGACCCCATGCTCGCCAAAGTCATTGGCATTGGCGACAATCGGGAACAAGCCCGCAGTGCACTGCTACGCGGGGTTGAAAACTTTAGCCTCAGCGGCCTCGGCAATAATCTCGACTTTTTAGGCGACATCCTGCGCCACCCCAGCTTTGTCGAAAAAGCCCTGACGACAGGCTTTCTCGAAGAAGCATTTACAGGTGGCTGGCAAACCCAAAGCGCCGATGACAAGACCGCTGTTTGTGCTGCCGTCGCTCGTATCATGTTGATTGAAAAACGCGACACACAGATTCATCAATCGCCCTTTCAAACCCTCGGCGCCTTCCGCGTGCTCGAGCGAGCAGGACAGGCGGGAAAAAGCCGCGTTATTTTGCAGGATGCAGTGAGTGATGACGGCGCTATTCAGCTTGTCACCATTAGTGGTACACAAGGCGGCTACCAGCTGACAATTCAGGTAATAGATGACAGCAACACCCAAAGTGAGCACAAGATACTCGCCGGCTGGATTGGCGAACACACCCTACAAGTCGAAATTGACGGCCACAGCCAGAGCTTTGCCGTCAACAATAGTGACGCTGCTATTACTCTCACAGCCAAAGGCAGCAGTCATTGCTATCGCTGCCTGAGCGAGCAAGACCTTGCGCTGGGCAAAGGGCATGATGCCAGCAGCGGTGATAGTAATGTCACTGCCAGCCTGCCCGGACAGGTGGTCGAAATTAAAGTCGCCACCGGTGACGCGGTCAACAGTGGCGATACCCTGGTGGTACTCGACTCAATGAAACTCCTGCATAATCTCACCGCTGCCACCGATGGCGTGGTGGGTGAAATTTTCTGCTCAGTCGGCGACAGCGTTGAAGGCGGCGCTGTATTGATTGAGCTAGAGCCAAACGAATGACGACCAGTATTCGATCTACACACTAACCCAGAACAACCCCCACACAACGCAGATACGCTGAGGACTACCATGAACCAACTGTATTTTTCTGAAGAACAAAACATGCTGCGCGAGCAGATCCGTCGCTTTGTCGAACAAGAGATTGTTCCCAACGGCGAAGCCTGGGAAGAGGACGGCTTTGTGCCCCGCGACGTACTGCGCAAGATGGGCGACCTGGGCTTTCTCGGCATTCGCTACGGTGAAGAGTACGGCGGCAGTAACATGAACACCCTGGGCAGTGTAATTTTAGCCGAAGAACTGGGCCGCTCCAGCTTTGGCGGCTTCGCGGTCACCGTCATGGTCCACACCGATATGGCCTCCCCCCATCTGGAAAACTTTGGCAGCAAAGCCCAGAAAGACAAGTACATGCCCGACCTCATCAGCGGCAAGAAGATTTGCGCCGTGGGTGTCACTGAGCCCGATGCCGGTTCTGACGTGGCGGGCATGCGCACCACCGCCGTGGAAGATGGCGACAGCTATGTGCTCAACGGCACGAAAATGTTTATCACCAATGGCGTAAAAGGCGACGTTTATTTTGTCGCGGCAAAAACCGACACCTCGGTTAAAGCCTCACGCGGTGTGACTATCTTTATCGTCGATAAAGGCACACCCGGCTTCACCGTTAGCCGCGCTCTCGACAAGCAGGGCTGGCGCAGTTCCGACACTGCCGAGCTGGTGTTTGACAACTGTCGTGTACCGAAAGAAAACATCCTCGGCGAGTTGAACAAGGGTTTTTACTCCATCATGCGCAACTTCCAGAACGAGCGCACGGTATTGGCCGCCCAATCTATCGGTGAAGCAGCGAAAGCCTTGGAAATCACCCTACAATACGTACAAGAGCGTAAAGCCTTCGGTGCAACCCTGTGGGAAAAACAAACCATTCGCCAGCGTTTAGCCATGTTGCAGGCCAAGGTCGAAGCCGGTCGCCAGCTCACTTATCACGCTGCCTGGCTCGACTCTATGGGCCAGGATTGCGTGAAAGAAGTGTCGATGGCAAAAGCATTCTGCTGTGAACTCGTTAACGAAACCATGTACACCTGCCAGCAATTCCACGGTGGTTTTGGTTACATTCGTGAGAGTGCCATTGAACGCATGGTGCGAGATGCCCGCGTACAAAGTATTGGCGGCGGTGCCACCGAGGTGATGCTGGAGGAGATTTCAAAGCGCTCGATTATTGACTAGTTTTACACGTATAAAGTATGAAACTTAAAGGGCAGCCCACCAGCTGCCCTTTCTTTTTGTCGCAAAGTCCTGAGCCAACAATTTGAGAAGCAATCGTCAATTTGACTGATCACCTTTTGTCCAAAGTAGCGACTCAATTTATAGTGCGCTGCTAACTCTGATAAAAGCACAGGCTCGAAGTAATCATGAAGCATATCCTAGTCGTCGAAGACAGCCCCATGGTGTTGAAAGTTCTCAAGCAATTCATTGCGCGACACGACGATTTAAAACCGCAATTTGCTGAAACCCTGGGGCATGCGACAGAACTGATTGCCCGTGCAACTACGCCTTTTTTTGCCTGCCTGGCCGATCTCGGTTTGCCCGATGGGCCCAACGGAGAGATCGTCGAATTTTGTCTGGCTAAGAAAATCCCGACCATTGTACTGACGGGTAGTTACAACGAAGAAAACAGAAAGTCATTAATCGCCAGAGGCGTTGTTGACTATGTTGTAAAGGAAAGTCGCTTCGCCTATGAATACGCTGTCAAACTATTAGTCCGCTTAACCAAGAATGAAGAAACTCACGTGCTCGTGACTGACGACTCCGTTACTGCCAGAGCCCACCTTCGCAAACTATTAAAAACCCATCTATTTAAAGTTAGCGAGGCTAAAGACGGTAAAGAAGCCATTACCGTACTCGAACAAAACCCCGATATAAAACTGCTTATTACCGATTTCAATATGCCCAATATGGATGGCATCGAACTCACTAAGTACGTACGCCGAAAAATGGGTAATAATCAACTCACTATCATCGCCCTGTCTTCAGAGAGTGATCGTTATTTATCAGCACGTTTTATTAAGAATGGTGCTAGCGACTTCCTGAAGAAACCTTTTATTCACGAGGAGTTCTACTGCCGCATTATGCACAACCTGGAAGAGCGGGAATTACTCGAGAGAGTCCAGGACTATGCAAACAGGGATCATTTAACAGACCTCTATAACCGCCGTTATTTTAGTGAAAAATCTAAAAAACTCATTACAGAGAATGACAAAACAGGCACCACAACATCGCTTTGCATGATGTCCATCGATAATTTTAACGACATTAATGACGAGCTTGGCCATGACTGTGGCGACCACCTTTTGATCGAATTTTCAAAATCATTAACAACCAACATCGGCATGTTTTTATCTTCCCGCTATGGTGGCGGAGAGTTTGTTTTATTAATGCCAAATTTTAGCGCTGAAAAAGCGGCCCGGCTAAGCGATGATTTTCGTGACTTTATCAGCACCCAGCCCATAATCTATAAAGACAAAGAAATTAACATCACTCTCAGCGCAGGTATTTGCGAAATTGAAAATGGGGATCTTTCCGCCGCTCTAACCTCTAATTATCAATCCCTGCATAGAGCAAAAAAACAGGGTGGCAACTGCGTCATCCACACCAATCCGGCTTAACAAAATCTAACAAGGTTTTTTGAAACAGCCTGACGTAAGGCGTTCAAGACCCGCCATATCGCACGCTGTTTCAATGTATAAAAAGCCTTCATTTTGCAGCAGCGTGCACACCGCTTTCGCCTGCTGATAGCCATGTTCAATTAACAAACACCCGCCATCCACTAAATATTCTTTTGCCCCGCAAATAATAAATTCAATATCAGCCATGCCCTTATTATCCGCCACCAGAGCAGAAACAGGTTCAAAGCGAACATCACCCTCTTTTAAGTGCCGATCATCTTCATCGATGTAGGGAGGGTTAGTCACAATCAGGTCAAATTTTTGTGCAGGAATATTTTCAAACCAGTCACTACGTATCACGGTGACATTATCCAGGCCTAAGCGTTGACGGTTTTGTTCAGCCAGCTCTACGGCCCCGACAACGGTATCGACAGCCAATATTTTCCAGCCTGAATTTTCACTCGCCAATGCCAGAGCAATCGCGCCTGTGCCAGTGCCCAAATCAAGAACCCGCGCATCGGGCTTATCAAGCACATTGAGCGCTGTTTCAACCAGTAGTTCTGTATCGGGCCGGGGAATTAAAGTCGTCGTATCCACATTTAAAGACAAGGACCAAAACTCTTTCTCTCCTGTCAGATAGGCGATGGGTTCACCCTGGGCTCGGCGTTTCAGTAAGTCGTTAAAACAATTAACCTGCTGTTGATCGAGCTCTTTCTCTGGCCAGGTAAATAAATAGCTGCGCGGTTTGCCGAGCACGTGACAAAGCAGTACTTCCAAATCGAGACGAGGCGTATCACTGATACCGTCAAGCCGCGAAGCAAGACGTAACAATTCAGCGATACTGACTTTTTCACTTGCCATATTCTTCAAATAATCATTATCAGGAAGACTTTTATTTTGCCAGTGCCGCCAACTGCTCAGTCTGGTGTTCGGTAATTAAAGGCTGGATCACCTGCCCCAAATCGCCCTGCATAATTTCGTCGATTTTATACAGAGTGAGATTAATGCGGTGATCGGTCACTCGCCCCTGGGGGAAATTGTAGGTGCGAATGCGCTCTGAACGATCACCGCTACCCACCATACTACGACGCAGTTCCGATTCTTCCTGAGATTGCTTCTGCTGCAGCCCATCGAGAATACGCGCCTGTAACAAAGACATCGCCCTCGCCCTGTTCTTGTGCTGCGAACGCTCATCCTGACATTCAACCACGATGCCAGTCGGCAAGTGGGTCAAGCGAATAGCCGAATCGGTTTTGTTAACGTGCTGACCACCCGCACCCGAGGCACGAAAAGTATCGACACGTAGGTCAGCCTTCTTAATTTCCACGGCTTCAATTTCATCGGCTTCCGGCAGGATTGCAACGGTGCAGGCCGAGGTATGCACCCGACCCTGGGATTCAGTTTCAGGCACGCGCTGCACGCGATGGGCGCCCGATTCAAATTTAAACAGCGAGAAAACTTCCTTACCCACAATCCGCACGATGATTTCTTTATAGCCACCGTGATCACCCTGGCGCTCACTGACAATTTCGACTTTCCAGCCTCGGGATTCTGCATAGCGCGAATACATGCGGTACAAGTCGCCGGAGAATATCGCCGCCTCATCACCACCAGTACCGGCACGAATTTCAAGAAACACATTGTGTTTGTCATTCGGGTCTTTCGGCAGTAACAGGGTTTGCAATTCCTTTTCTAAACCCGTCAGTTCAGCTTCACCCTCACGCAACTCCTCTTGCGCCAGCTCACGCATATCGGGGTCGCTGTCTTTGAGCATGGATCGCGCTTCTTCCGTATTCTCAGTCACTTGTACAAATTGCTGATAGGTTTTCGTCACCGGCTCCAGCTCGGCATATTCCATCGACAGCCCACGAAAGCGGTTTTGGTCGGCAATGACCTCGGCCTCACTAAGCAAGTGCCCGACCTCGTCATAACGCTCGGCAAGACGATCCAATTTTTCTAATAGCGAGGCTTTCATTGTTCGTCCCTTTTTTTGACGCCGGCGTTGGCATCTGAATTAATATCATCGGCACGAGAGTCGTCCCCTTGCTGATTATTCTCTGACTGCTTAATAGCGGGTGATATTTTACTCGCTCCCGGCAAATCGAATAAATCGTGGGCCCAGCGAACATAGTCACTGTCGCCCTGCTCACCGGCCTTTTTCAAACGTGTCGTTGGCACATGTAAAAACTTGTTAGTGAGGCCGTGGGCCAGCTGGCGTAGCACTTGCTCAGCCGACTGTCCCTGGGCAATAGAGGCCAGCGCTTTATCAAGTTCGGCATCGCGCAGCGCACCAAAATTATCGCGAAAAGCGCGAATCGTACCCACGGCCTGCTGGCCGCGCAATTGATTCTTCCAGTTGCTAACGCCCTGCTCGATGATCACCTCGGCCTGCCCGGCAGCGTCTTCACGGTGGCGCAGGTTGGCTTCTATCACCTCTTTCAGGTCATCGACGGTATATAAATAAACATCATCGAGCTGGGCGACCTGAGGTTCGATATCCCGGGGCACGGCAATGTCGACCATAAAAATGGGGCGGTGCTTGCGCTGTTTTAAAGCAGATTCCACCGCACCCTTGCCTAAAATTGGCAACTGGCTGGCAGTGGATGAAATAACGACATCGGCGCGGTGCAAATACTCGGGAATCTCAGATAATAAAATGGCTTCGGCCGAAAACACCTCTGCCATCTCCTGCGCACGGGCCAGGGTTCGGTTAGCGACAATAATATCGCCGACCCCCTGCTCTCGCAGATGACGAGCCAATAACTCAACCGTTTCGCCGGCACCGATCAACAGCGCACTGACTTCTTTCATCGAGCTAAAAATACGCTGGGCCAAACTCACCGCCGCATAGGCTACCGATACCGGATTCTGACCAATCGCCGTTTCACTGCGCACCCGCTTGGCGGTGGCAAACACGCCCTGAAACACCTGAGACAAGAGCCCATCTGCCGTGCCCGCTTTTTGCGCGACGGCATAGCTCGACTTCATTTGGCCCAAAATCTGCGGTTCGCCCAGCACCATTGAATCCAGCCCACTGGCGACCTTCATCATGTGCTGCACGGCTTTGTCGTCTTCCAGCACGTAATAATTGTCGTCCAAAGCCTCAGCCGACAAGTGATGATGATCGGCCAACCAGGCTAATAAAGTGCCGGGGGCTACGCTACCCGTGGCGTAAAGCTCGGTGCGATTGCACGTCGACAATATCGCCAAATTGTCCGCACCACAGGCATCGAGACCCTGCTGCAAGCTCAAAATCATTTGATCGGGGGCAAAGGCAACCCGCTCGCGAACCTCGAGACTTGCTGTACGGTGGTTGATTCCTAGGGCAATCAGGGGCATAAAGGACCAATGTGGATATATTTCACAGTCACAACGATGAACTAAACGTCTCATCGCTGTCACAATTATACTGACTACTTTCTACGGCAACAGCTCGGAATGACGCAACTATGGTCGACAAGTCTCAACTGACTGGTAAACAGCGATTCGCAAAGCTGCGCTTTAAAACGGTATTGCCGATTGCAGCCCTGTTGCTGACAGCCTGCGCCTCACCTGAGCTCAGCCAACAGACCAACAACACGCCGACTGTCGCCGACACAAAGACCGACGCATCATCAATCAGGCGCGATTATCCCGTTCGACCCTTCCCAACACAAACTTTTTACGACTTACTTGTTGCTGAGGTCGCCGGTACGCGCGGTAATTTGGGCCTGGCACTCGAAAACTACCGCCGCCAGGCGCTCGTCACTCGCGACCCCGGTGTTATCGCCAGAGCCGTTAGCACCGCCTCTTATCAAAAAAATAATAAGGCATTACAGGAGTTGGGCATTTTATGGGCGGAGGTGGAACCGGATAGCATTCAAGCTCGCAACATGGCTTTTTACGCCCAGGCACAACAGGCTAATTTGAGTCTCGCTTTTGAGCACGCCCGCCATTTGCTCAGCCAGAACAATGGCAAATACATGGTCTTATTGCCCAGCTATACCGCCAATCTCGATGAAGAGCAGCGCCTGCACCTGCTCGAACTCTATACTATCGCTGAGCAGAACAAACCCGGCAACCGCGATTTATTACTGGGCAAAACGCTGTTGCTGGCTCAACTAGCCCGTGTCGACGAAGCCCTGAGTACCGCCCATCAACTTCTCGACGAGTACCCTGACGATCAGCCAGCCCGCCTCGTCGCCGCACAAATCCAGCACAAAGCCGGCCACCACAGAGAATCCATTAGCGAATTGGAACAGGGCCTCAAATACGCGCCTAAAAGCCAGCAATTACAACTGCAATTAATTCGTTTCATGGCCGAGAGCAATCTACCTCTGGCCATCGAGAAAATGACTGCCCTGGCTAATCAAGAGCCCAGCAACGATAAATTCAAGCTAGCACTTGCTCTGCTACACCGTGAAAACCACGAACCCGAGCCCGCCAAAGTGATCTACCACGCCCTTATCGACAACGGACATCTGGTCTCACAGGCCCATTTTCAACTCGCTGTTATGGCCGAGCAGAACCAGGCGTCTGACGATGCCCTGCGGCACTATCGAATGGTCAACAATAACAATCTGTTCTTACAGGCGACTGTACGTATCAGCCAGATATTAGCAGACCGTGACCAGCTCAACGATGCGCGGCTATATTTGCACAAATTGCGTCTCGACTACCCCAATCACGCCAGTGCTTTCTATCAAATTGAGAGCCAACTACTCATCGAGCGACAAGGGCACCAAAGCGCTCAGGCCCTGCTCGACGAAGGCCTTGCCGAGCATCCCGATAATATTGAATTGCTATACAGCCGATCACTGGTTCATGAAAAGCTCGGCAATATCGCCGCTACCGAAAAAGATTTGCGCGCCATTATTGAACGCGACACCAATAATGCCTCCGCACTCAACGCCCTCGGCTACACCCTCGCCAACAGCACTGAGCGCTACGATGAGGCCCTCGAATTTATTCAACGAGCGCTGGAAATAAAGCCCAACGACCCCGCCATTCGCGACAGTCTCGGCTGGGTGCTTTACAAACGCGGCGAATACGACGAAGCGCTGGGGCATCTGCGCGCGGCGATGAACACCATGCCCGATCCCGAAGTCGCAGCCCATCTAGGCGAGGTACTGTGGGCCACCGGTGAAAAGGATGAAGCGCGCTCCATCTGGCAGAACGCCATCGACAACAATCCCAGTAGTGAATTCTTAATCAACACATTGAAGCGACTAAATGTCCAACTTTGACCATCATGCTTTAGAATAACCGGCTCTGAATTGTCAGCACCTAGGATTGATGTCCAGCTTGCCAACATCGACTAACCCAGCCCCTATCAACTGGCCCCCTGTATCAGCCCGCGGCTTTATCGCCCTGCTTCTGTTATTGATCGGCGCCTGTGCGCCACTACAAAAGCAGCCTGACCCCGCCATCTATCGCCCACCCCCAACGTGGCCTGCACATCAAACAGCAATGCAAGCCATTGATAGCTGGCAACTTAAAGGCAAGCTCGCCTATCATAATGAAGAAAATTCCGGCAGCGCCTGGTTTGACTGGACCCAACACGACGACAATTTTACGATTTATTTGAGTGGCCCCTTCGGCGTCGGCACGGTGCAAATCAACGGTAACGCCCAAGCTATTACGCTCAGCCAGCCGGGCAAGGCCGATATAAGCGCTCATTCTGCCAGTATATTAACCCAGCGACTCTTTGGCTGGCAGCTGCCCGTGGAGCAAATGCGCGCCTGGGCCAGAGGTCTACCTGCCAGCTCATCAGCCAGGGTCATAAAAACCTTCAATGAAAAAGGGTTGCTCAACACCCTGCAAGAAGATGGCTGGCAACTGAATATCAGCCGCTATCAGAACGGGCCTCGCGGCCAGTTGCCGGGTAAAATCAAAGGCCGTAGTGACAAACTAACGTTTACGCTGCTTTTAAAAGACTGGTCTTTTCCAGAGAGCAACCCACAGTAATGCACCTCAAACCCAAACCATTCACTGAACAAGTAATTTACCTGTGACACAAAATAAGCTCAGCCTGCCAGCACCGGCGAAAATAAACCTCTTCCTACACATTACCGGACGACGCGCCGACGGCTACCACGAGTTACAAACACTGTTTCAACTACTCGACTACGGTGACCAGCTGGACTTTGAGCGACGCGATGACTCAACTATCACCCTCAGCCCGACTCATCCAACGATTGCCGAAAAAGATAATCTCGTTTATCGCGCAGCCAAAGCCCTGCAGCAACAGGCCCAACAGCACAACCCCGAGCATCATTACGGTGTAAGCATGCATTTGAGTAAACGCCTACCCCTCGGCGGTGGGCTGGGAGGAGGAAGCAGTGATGCAGCAACCGCCCTAATTGGTCTCAATCAGTTGTGGCAGCTCGGTTTCAGCCGCGAACAACTCGCCGCCATAGGGCTTGAACTGGGCGCAGATGTGCCCGTATTTATCCACGGGCGCACGGCCTGGGCCGAAGGTATTGGCGAAATTTTAAGCCCTATCGACATGCCCCAATGCTGGTTTCTTATTCTGGCACCCAACGTTGAAGTCTCAACAGTGACAATATTCTCACACCAGCAATTGACAAGGGACGCACGCGCTATCACAATACGCGCCTTTCTCGAGCAGGGTGGCAGAAATGCTTGCCAACCCATAGCGGAAAAGCTCTACCCTGAGGTAAAAACAGCCCGCAACTGGCTGGAGCAATACGCAAATGTTCGAATGACCGGCACCGGTGCCTGTATCTTCGCCTCTTTCGAGAACGAAGCACAAGCACGTAAGGTACTGGCCGATGTTCCGCAACGATGGCAGGCTTTTGTTGCCCGGGGAGTTAACCACTCTCCAGCCTATCCGAGCAGCTCGTCGAGTAAGTCGTTAGCATAAGTTTATTGGGGCGTGGCCAAGTGGTTAAGGCAACGGGTTTTGATCCCGTCACTCGGAGGTTCGAATCCTCCCGCCCCAGCCATTTTCTGACCCCCTGCGCCATCCATCGTACTTGTGTTTTTAGCACTCGCATTCGTGACACTAGGATCCCCCCATGCCCAACTTGATGTTGTTCTCAGGAAATTCTAATCCACAGTTGGCAAAGGAAATCGCCGCACACCTCGGGCTTAAAATTGGCGACGCACAAGTCAGCCATTTTTCCGATGGTGAAATCAGCGTACAGATCAACGACAACGTGCGCGGCCGCGATGTTTTTATCATCCAGCCCACCTGCGCACCGACCAATAAAAACCTGATGGAACTGATTTTTCTGGTCGACGCCATGCGCCGCTCTTCAGCCGGCCGCATCACCGCCGTCGTACCTTACTTTGGTTATGCCCGCCAGGACAGACGTGTACGTTCAGCACGAGTACCCATCAGCGCCAAGGTCGTCGCCGATATGATCAACAACGTCGGCGTTAATCGCGTCTTAACCGTTGATCTGCATGCCGAGCAAATTCAGGGCTTCTTCGACTGTGCGGTCGACAACGTCTACGGATCACCCGTATTACTGGACGATATAGAGAAGCAAAAGTACGAAGACCTACTCGTGGTGTCACCCGACATCGGCGGCGTGGTTCGTGCCCGCGCCATCGCGAAACAACTCAATACCGACCTGGCGATTATCGACAAACGCCGCCCCGAGGCGAACCAGGCACAGGTCATGAATATTATCGGTGACGTCGCCGGCCGCACCTGTTTACTGGTTGACGATATCGTCGATACCGCCGGCACTTTGTGCAAGGCTGCCGAGGCGCTGAAAGAACAAGGCGCCAAACGTGTTGTCGCCTACTGTACTCACCCGGTCTTATCCGGCAAGGCAATCGACAATATCACCAGCTCTCAGCTCGACAGTCTGGTCATCACCAACAGTATTCCCCTCACTGACGAAGCGCGAGCTTGCAAGCAAATCCGCCAACTGTCGCTGGGACACATGCTCGCCGAGGCCATTCGCCGGGTCAGCAATGAAGAATCCATCAGTGCCATGTTTAACTAACAAAAACGGGCACGGATAAACTTCCCGCCGCATTTGGCGACGGGGATTAACCTCACCGCTATAATCTGGGTCGCAACAGCTATAGCGGAACAAAATAGGAGCAAAGGCAAATGGTCGATTTTGTACTGAATGCCAAAGTCCGTAACGATATAGGGAAAGGTGCGAGCCGCCGCCTACGTCGTCTGGACAATCAAGTACCCGCCATCATTTATGGTCTGGGTGAAACGCCCGAGAGCATTTCTCTCGCCGCTAACCAACTGAGCCACGCGCTGGACAATGAAGCGTTTTACTCGCACATCATTGAACTGAGCGTCGACAATAAGTCGCAGAACGTGATTCTTAAAGACATTCAACGCCACCCTGCCAAGGCTGAAATTCTGCACATCGACTTCCTGCGCGTCGATATGAATCAGAAGCTCACCATCCGCGCACCCCTGCACTTCCTCAATGAAGAAGAGTGTGTCGGTGTCAAAATGGAAGGCGGCCAGATTTCTCACACCATGAATGATCTGGAAATTGAATGTCTGCCTAGCGACCTGCCAGAGTACATTGAAGTCGATATGGCTGAAATCACGCTGGGCCAGACCCTGCATATCTCTGACATCATACTGCCTAAAGGCGTGGCCAGTGTTGCCCTGACACACGGTGAAGATCACGACCTCCCCGTCGCTGCAGTTGTTAAATCTAAAGCGATTGAAGACGAAGAGATTGATAGCGCTGAAGAAGGCGATGCTGGAGATGAAAAAGAGGGCGAGGAGTCCTAAGAAGGACTTCCTTCTCTACTTTTAGGCCCCGACATTGGACGCGCAAGTGAGGCTCGTGGTTGGACTGGGTAACCCCGGCAGCCAATACG
>MAAS01000026.1 GCA_002162755.1 Gammaproteobacteria bacterium 50_400_T64
TGTGATTGGCCAGGCCTGTGAGTTCGACTACTCCGGCGCCCAGGCGTGTAAAGCGCTGCGTGAAGAGGGCTACCGGGTAGTGCTGGTGAACTCCAATCCGGCGACCATTATGACCGACCCGGCGATGGCCGACGCGACCTACATTGAGCCCGTTGAGTGGCGAACGGTAGCGAAAATCATCGAAAAAGAACGCCCTGACGCGGTATTGCCGACCATGGGTGGCCAGACTGCGCTCAACTGTGCTCTCGATCTGGCCCGCGAAGGCGTGCTCGAAAAATTCGGTGTGGAGTTGATTGGTGCCAGCAGTGACGCCATCGACAAGGCTGAAGACAGAGAGCGCTTCGACAAGGCGATGAAGGCCATCGGCCTCGAAACACCGCGTTCTTATATTGTTCACAGTTTAGAAGAAGCTTTGCAGGTGCCAGACCAGTTTGGCTACCCCTGCATTATTCGCCCGTCTTTCACTATGGGTGGTTCCGGTGGTGGCATCGCCTATAACGGCGAAGAGTTTGAAGAGATTTGTAAGCGTGGCCTCGACCTGTCGCCGACCAGCGAGCTGTTAATCGATGAGTCGCTGATTGGCTGGAAAGAGTACGAAATGGAGGTGGTGCGGGACAAGAACGACAACTGCATCATTATCTGTTCGATAGAAAATTTTGACCCCATGGGTATTCACACCGGTGACTCGATCACCGTGGCCCCGGCGCAAACCCTGACCGATAAAGAATACCAGCTGATGCGTAATGCTTCGGTAGCGGTATTACGGGAGATCGGCGTTGAAACTGGTGGTTCCAACGTGCAGTTTGGCGTTAACCCCGAAGATGGGCGCATGGTGGTGATTGAGATGAATCCGAGGGTGTCGCGTTCCTCGGCGCTGGCCTCAAAGGCAACGGGTTTCCCCATCGCTAAAATCGCTGCCAAGTTGGCCGTAGGTTATACCCTCGACGAGTTGAAAAACGACATTACCGGCGGTGCAACACCAGCATCCTTCGAGCCGAGTATTGATTACGTCGTCACCAAAATACCGCGTTTTGCCTTTGAGAAATTTGCGAAGGCTGACCCAATACTGACGACGCAAATGAAGTCGGTGGGTGAAGTGATGGCCATTGGCCGCACGTTTCAGGAGTCGGTGCAGAAAGCTTTGCGAGGCCTTGAAGTGGGTGTCGCCGGTTTTGACCCTCATGTTGACTTGGCCAGCGATGGCGCTGAAGCGATTATTCGCGAGCAGCTTGCCTCCGCACAGCCCGAGCGTATCTGGTATATAGCGGATGCCTTTAGAGCGGGCATGAGCCTCGATGACGTGTTTGAACTAACGGAGATCGACCGTTGGTATTTGGTGCAAATTGCCGACTTGGTACAGGTTGAGCAGAGCTTGGTGGGCAGCACTGTGGCCAGCCTCGATGGGCCTGCAATGTACGCCCTCAAGCGTAAAGGCTTTGCCGATAAACGTATTGCTGACTTACTCGGCGTTAGCGAAACTGAGGTTAGAACACATCGTCACGGCTTAAATATTAAGCCCGTTTACAAACGTGTTGATACCTGTGCGGCGGAGTTCGCGACCGATACCGCCTATATGTACTCGACTTATGAAGAAGAGTGCGAAGCGGCACCGTCCGACAAAGACAAGATTTTGGTGCTCGGCGGCGGCCCGAATCGTATTGGCCAGGGCATTGAGTTTGATTACTGCTGTGTACACGCGGCACTGGCGCTGCGCGATGATGGTTACGAAACCATTATGGTCAACTGTAATCCCGAGACCGTTTCAACGGATTACGACACCTCAGACCGCCTCTATTTTGAATCGGTGACTCTCGAAGATGTGCTGGAAATTGTCGCCCTTGAAAAGCCGGTCGGCGTGATTGTGCAGTTTGGTGGTCAAACTCCTCTGAAGTTGGCCCGGGCCCTTGAAGCCGAAGGCGTGCCGATTATTGGTACTACCCCCGATGCTATCGACCGGGCGGAAGATCGCGAGCGTTTCCAGCAAATGATCGATAAGCTCGGTCTGCTGCAGCCGCCCAATGCCACCGTGCGTTCGGTTGAAGCAGCAGTTGAGAAGGCAGCGGCCATTGGTTATCCGCTAGTGGTGCGGCCTTCCTATGTGCTCGGTGGTCGGGCGATGGAAATTGTCTACGGCGAAGACGAGCTGAATCGTTACATGCGTGAAGCGGTGCAGGTTTCCGATGACTCGCCGGTACTGCTCGACTACTTCCTGTCTTCAGCCATTGAGCTGGATATTGATGCGGTTTCCGATGGTGAAGAAGTGGTGATTGGTGCGCTGATGCAGCATATCGAACAAGCCGGTATTCACTCCGGTGACTCGGCCTGTTCATTGCCACCTTATAGCTTGCCTGCCGACGTGCAGGAAGAAATGAAAGAAGTGGTCAAAGCCATGGCCCGTGAACTGGGTGTTAAAGGCCTGATGAACGTGCAGTTGGCCTGGCAGGACGAAAAAATTTACGTGATTGAAGTGAATCCACGGGCTTCGCGTACCGTGCCTTTTGTTTCCAAATGCATCGGTGTGTCACTGGCTAAAATTGCCGCCCGTTGCATGGCCGGTCAAACACTGGCAAGCCAGGGCTTCACTAAAGAAATTGTGCCCGAGCATTTCAGTGTTAAAGAGGCGGTATTCCCCTTTAATAAATTCCCGGGTATTGACCCTATCCTCGGCCCAGAAATGAAGTCGACGGGTGAGGTGATGGGCATTGGCGAAACTTTCGCCGAAGCTTATGCCAAAGCACAGCTTGGTGCTGGCGATGAGATCCCCAGTACAGGTACGGCGTTCCTGAGTATGCGCAAGCGTGATAAAGGTGAGGTGGTCGACGTCGCCAAGCAGCTATCTGACCTTGGCTTTAAGCTGGTATCAACCCGTGGTACGGGGCAGTTGATTCTGGATGCTGGTATTGAAGTTGATATTGTTAACAAGGTGAAAGAAGGCCGCCCTCACATCGTTGATATGATTAAAAACGGCAAAATTGATTTGATCGTCAACACCACCGAAGGGCGTGTTGCGATTGAAGACTCGGCAACGATTCGCTCTAGTGCTGAGGCCAAGGGTGTCTACTACACCACCACACTGGCTGGCGGTAATGCGGTATGCATGGCTTTGCGCCACCAGGGTGATATGCAGGTGCGCGTGCTACAAGAACTTCACGAAGGCAAATAAGTATGAATAATAAAGTACCCATGACAGTGGCAGGCGAAGCAACGCTGCGGGCAGAGCTCGACGATTTGAAAAAGGTACAGCGCCCGCGCATTGTGGCTGCCATTGCCGAGGCCCGTGCCCACGGCGACCTGAAAGAGAATGCTGAATACCACGCGGCGCGCGATCAGCAGAGTTTTGCTGAAGGGCGGATTCAGGAAGTTGAAAGCAAGCTAAGCCACGCTCAGGTCATCGATGTGAGTAAAATCCCTGAAGGTGAAAAAGTCATCTTCGGTGTGACTGTGACCATTATTAATACCGAGAGTGATGCCAGCGTCACTTACACCATCGTAGGCGATGATGAATCCGATATTAAGCAGAGCAAAATTTCTTATCAGTCGCCGATTGCGCGAGCGCTTATCGGTAAAGAAATTGGCGACGTGGTGGTAGTGAAAGCACCCTCGGGCGATATTGAATATGAAATTGATGATGTTTCACATGGCTAGTTTTAAATGCTGTTAGTACGTTGAGCATTTAAATAATTATTGGAGAGCATACGATGCGAATGAAGACACCACGGGTACACCCGGTACCCTTTGAAGAATGGAATGACGCGCAAAAGAAAGCGGTGGGCGCGACCGAATCGGGTGGTCGGGTGCTGAATATATTTAAAACGTTAGCCAATCACGCGGGCCTGGCCAAGCGCTGGATGGTGTTTGCCAATCACATTATGGGTAAGTCAGAGATTACCTTGCGTGATCGAGAGATCGTTATTCTACGCATGGGCTGGCTGTGTAAGTCAGGTTATGAATGGGGTCAGCACGTCGTCATCGGTAAAGAGTGTGGCATGACCGATGAGGAGATGGAGTTTCTGAAAGAGGGCGCCGAAGCCGCTCACTGGAAAGAGAATGAAGCGCTGTTGATTAAAGCCACCGACGAGCTACACGGTGATGCCTTTATTGGCAACGAGACCTGGAAGGGTCTATGCGAACACTACAATACGCAACAAATTATGGATATCGTGTTTACTGCAGGGCAGTACAACCTGGTGTCGATGGCCTTGAACACCCTGGGTGTTCAGCTCGATGAGGGTATGACCCTCGACCCCGATCTGGTGCGCTAAGCGAGCCAGTTAATCACTTGTCAGGTCGTCTTTTGGCGGTCTTAAGCAAAAAGCCTTCATAGAGGAAATACCATGGAATATTCAGATTACGAACACCTATTGTTTGATCTCAAGCCTAACGGTGTATTGACCATTACTATTAATCGCCCCGAGGTGATGAATGCTACCAATGCGCGTCTGCATTGGGAGCTGACCCAAATATGGGACACCGTTGCCGCTGATGATGACACGAATGTTGTCGTTGTGACGGGTGCGGGTAAGGCCTTCTCTGCTGGCGGCGACTTGAACTGGGTTGAAAGTCAGGTCGGTGATCCTGCCGGCGTGCAAAGGATTCAGAAAGAGGCTGCCGATATCGTTTACCGTTTGCTGGCCCTTGAAAAGCCCGTTATTTCTGCAATCAATGGCGTCGCCGTTGGTGCTGGTCTGGCTGTTGCCCTGATGGCTGATATCAGTGTGATGTCTGAAACGGCGAAATTTACCGATGGCCACGTAAAACTGGGTGTTGGCGCGGGTGATCACGCGGCCATTATCTGGCCCCTGCTTTGCGGTATGTCCAAGGCTAAGTACTACCTGATGACCGCTGAGTTTATCAACGGTATTGAAGCCGAGCGTATGGGCATGGTCAGCCTGTGCTTGCCTCTCGACGAGGTGCTGCCGAAAGCGATGGAGATCGCTGACAAGCTGGCCGCCGGTAGTCAGCAGGCTATTCGTGGTACCAAGTCCACGCTTAACGGTTGGATGCAAATGGCCGCGCCCATTTTTGAAAACTCACTACGTATGGAAATGCTCTGCTTTCTCGGTGAAGACGCCGCCGAAGGTATCGCTGCTGTGAAGGAAAAACGCCCTGCTGTTTTCCCTTCTGCGAAGAAAGGTTAATCAATATTTGAATGTTTTGTGCCTGGGTAAAACCAGGCCATAAAAAAACCCGCGTTAATTGACGCGGGTTTTTTTATGGCTGTGATTTTTTACTGGGGGTTCTCGGTTCTCGAGGAAGGGGTGCTGTACTTGTGATGCTTAAGCCCCTGTCTGGGTATTGCTGGGGACATAATGTGACATATTAGCAATGTGCAGAAACAATAAACCCCGCTTCTAAAGAGCAGGGTTTATTGGTGGCCTGGCGACAAGCATTGATAGCTTGAGCCGAGGCTAAAGGTAGTTCTGCGAAGATCGACCCATGCAGGTCTATCTTAAGATTACAGTGCTGTCTCGTGTATTCAATAGCGAGACCTGCAAAACTGTTTTAAGCAGACATCGCCTTGATTTTGGTGTTGAGACGGCTTTTATGACGGGCCGCTTTGTTCTTGTGCATAACGCCGCCTTTGTCGGCAACGCGGTCGATAACAGGCACGGCAGCAGCATAGGCAGCTTTGGCAGCTTCGACATCACCGGATTCAATCGCGGCAATCACTTTCTTTAAATAGGTGCGCGCCATAGAACCCATGCTGGCGTTATGTTGACGTCGTTTTTCATTTTGTTTAGCGCGTTTGCGTGCTTGGGGTGAATTTGCCACCTGGCGTGCTCCGTAATAAGTTGAGTCTGATTTCGAGGTCGGGCATTTTACAGCGGGGCTCAATTTATATCAATAGCTACGGCAGGCCTGATTGGCGTTGGTGCTGTTGGTTTAATGCCCATTGAATATGCTCGCTGACCAGTGGCGAGGCCTGGGGCAAGGCCAGCTCGAGAGCATCGATGATTTCAGCCGTAGCGGGCGCATTGCCAAGGCCAATAGCGAGGTTGCGTTGCCACCTTTCGTAGCCGATGCGGCGAATAGGCGAGCCCGCGGTGCGCTGTAAGAATTCTTCCTCCGTCCACTGAAATAAAGTGGTGAGCTTACTGTTGTCGAGACTGTGACGGGGGCTGAAGTCTTTTTCGTCGGTTGGTTTAGCGAAGCGATTCCAGGGGCAAATTATCTGGCAGTCATCGCAACCGAAGACCCGGTTGCCGATGGCTTCACGAAACTCCAGGGGAATAGGGCCTTTGTTTTCAATGGTTAAATAAGAAATGCAGCGGCGGGCATCAAGCACATAGGGTTCGGGGAAAGCATCTGTGGGGCAGATTTTCAGGCAAGCGCGGCAATTGCCACACTGTTTCTCTTCCGCGGGGGTATCGGCGGGTAGTTCGAGGCTAGTGTAGAGTTCGCCGAGGAAAAACCAGGAGCCCGCTTCGCGATTGAGCACTAATGTGTGCTTGCCGATCCAGCCGAGCCCCGCTTGTTCGGCGATGGGCTTCTCCATCACCGGGGCGCTGTCGACAAAGGGGCGTTGAATTACTGGCTGTTGACTGTGCTCTTCAATGCGTTTGGCTAATGTCGCCAGCCGTTTACGAATCAGCTTGTGGTAATCCCTGCCCAGTGCATAGCGTGAAATGTAGGCCGTTTCACCGTCTTTGAGGCGGGCGATCATGTCGGTGTCGGGTGACAGGTAATCCATTCTAACGCTGATGATGGATGCTGTGCCGGGTAGCAGGTGTTCCGGTCGCCAGCGTTTGTCACCGTGTTCTGCTAGCCATTGCATCGAACCATTAAAGCCCTTTGCCAGCCATTGCTGCAGTTGCTCTCCAGCCTGTTCAAGGTGGATGTGCGTAAAACCCACTTGCTGAAAGCCCAGCTCGCGGCCCCAGCGGCGGATGTCTTCGCGCAGGTCCTTTGGTGCGTGCGGGTCTTTGGGTGTGACAGCGCTGGGCGGGGTATTGATGGGGCCTGGCGTATATTGCTTGGCTGACATTGTCGCAGCGTACTCCGGTTACCGTATAATTCTGACAGATCTCAGGGAAAAGCGAATGACAAAAATTTCAAATCGGCTCTATACCGCCAGCGCGGTGCGTGAACTCGACCGCAGAGCCATCGAAGACGAGGGTATTCCGGGCATTGTACTGATGAAGCGCGCGGGTCGTGAGGCTTTCGAGGCACTACTCGCCCGTTGGCCGGAGCCGGAGAAAATCACCGTGTTCTGTGGTGGCGGTAATAATGGCGGCGATGGCTATATTATGGCGGGTCTGGCTCAGCAACAATTGATTCCGGTTGAAATTATCCAGCTCGCCGACGAGCAAAAGCTCAGCGGTGATGCGAAGCGCGCCTGGGCCTTTGCCAATGATGCCGGCGTGATGATGCAATCCTGGCAGAACTATGCCTCGAGCGGGGCAGAGCTTGCCCGCGGCGTTGTTGTCGATGCCTTGTTGGGCACCGGTATTAGTGGCGAGGTGCGAGCCGACTACCGCGCCGCCATCGCCCATATTAATCAATCGGGTCTACCCGTTTTGGCCGCCGATATCCCCTCCGGTCTTTGCAGTGACACGGGCGCGGTGCTCGGTATTGCTGTCGAGGCTGCGATGACGGTGACTTTTATTGGCGTCAAAGTCGGTTTGTTAACCGGGCGAGGGCCTGCTCTGGTCGGCGAGTTACAGTATCGTGATTTGGACGTTCCGGCGATTGTTTATGAGGATTCAGCCGATGATTCAGTCGGTAATCCCATGGCCCCAGCAGCGCAACGACTCGAGCTAGAATCATTACTGACGACTTTCCCCCAGCGTGAGCGCGATGCCCATAAAGGTCGCTTCGGTCATGTGTTGGTGATTGGTGGCGATAAAGGTTACGGCGGTGCTGTGGCGATGGCTGCGGAAGCTGCACTGCGGGTTGGTGCCGGTTTGGTCAGCGTCGCCACGCGTCCGGAGCATGTGCCCGCCCTGCTAGCGCGACGGCCGGAATTAATGGTTAAGGGCGTTGCCTCGGGGCAGGAGCTAGAACCGCATTTGGAAGGACCGACGCTGATCGTTATCGGCCCGGGTCTGGGCCGCTCGCCCTGGTCGGAGCAAATGTTACAGCAGGCGATTGCGACTGGACTACCCATGGTGGTCGATGCCGATGCCTTGAATATTATTAGCGAAGGGCGAGTGGGAGCAAACGCCGATGCGAGCAACTGGGTGCTGACACCCCATCCCGGCGAAGCAGCACGTCTGCTGGGCTGTAGTAATGCCGATATTCAGGCCGACCGTTTGGTAGCCTGTCGTGGCATCGCTGAAAAATATTCAGCAACAGTGTTATTAAAAGGCGCGGGTACTCTTATTACGAGCATTACCGGTTCGCCAATTAATGCCGCAGGAAGTGATGATAAACAACCGCTATGGCTCTGCCCCTATGGCAATCCCGGTATGGCCAGTGGCGGTATGGGTGATGTGCTAGCAGGTGTTATCGGTGGTTTGTTGGCGCAGGGTTTAGATGCCGCAACGGCGACCTGTCTGGGTGCCTGTTTACACAGCGTCGCTGCCGATAGAGCCGCTGTAGAAAATGGTGAAAAAGGTTTGCTGGCCAGCGATCTGTTTGCTCCCTTGCGACACTTGGTTAACGGCCAGTGAATTCAAGCTGTGCATTTACTGTCGCTTCTGACACGGCCATGGTCGCCTTTGGCGAGGTGTTGGGTGGGGTGTTATCGACGGTGAGCCGTCAGGCGGCAGTCGTAATCTATCTACAGGGTGAGCTCGGTGCGGGTAAAACTACGATTTGTCGTGGCGTACTCAAAGCCTGCGGTCACAGCGGGGCAGTGAAGAGCCCGACTTATACCCTGGTGGAACCCTATGAATTGGCGGTAGCCACGGTTTATCATTTTGACCTCTATCGACTGGGTGATCCCGAAGAGCTGGAATATATGGGCATCAGGGATTATTTCGAGCCCGGTAATATTTGTTTGATTGAGTGGCCGGATAAGGGGCAGGGTATCTTGCAAACCGCAGATTTGGAGCTGACGATTTCGGTGATTCCCGCAGGGCGACACCTGATTCTGACGGCCCATACCGGTCAGGGTGAGACAGTGGTTGCCGGGGTGCGTTCTAGCCTTGCAGAGAGTAGTATTAGAGGTATAACCATCAGTAAGGACGCGCAATGCTGAGCTTGACTGAAAAAGGAACGACCACAGGCCGCTTAGGTGTAATGGCCTATTTGCGTTTGATGCCGTTGCTGTGCCTTTTTTGCATTAGTTCTTTGTTAAGTGCCACGTCAGCTTTGGCTGCCGGATCGAGTGCCTCGAAAACGACGATTGAAGGTGTGCGTCTGTGGCGCGCGCCGGATCACACTCGGTTGGTGTTTGATTTATCGGCTCGGGTTGAGCATAAAATATTTACTCTCGCCAACCCTCAGCGCCTGGTGATTGATGTTAAACATGCCACTTTTGCCTCCAAACCCTCTCATTTAAAACTCGCTAATACGCCGATTGCTGAATTGCGCAGTGCGCAGTTTGACGGTGACAACTTGCGTATCGTCCTCGAATTGCGTGAAAAAATTAATCCTCGCAGCTTTGTGCTGGAGCGCAATGACCAATACAGCGATCGACTGGTTATCGACTTATATGACCGCAATAAGAAAACAGCGAAAACGGTTGGTGATGTATTGGCGGGTCAAAAGGCGCGGGACATTGTGATTGCCATTGACGCGGGTCACGGCGGCGATGATCCCGGTGCCTCAGGCCCGAAACGCTTGCGTGAGAAAGATGTGGTGTTAGCCATCTCCCGGTCTTTACAGGGTAAGGTCAATCGAGAGCCAGGTTTTCGTGCGGTGATGGTACGTGATGGTGACTACTATATTCCCCTGCGCAAACGCACCGATATTGCCCGTAAACACCGTGCGGACTTAATGATCTCCATTCACGCGGATGCGTTTAATCAGGCTTCGGCAAATGGTGCCTCGGTTTACGCGTTATCGACACGCAGTGCGACCAGTGAGACAGCGAGTTATCTGGCCAAGCGGGAAAACCGTGCTGATTTGATCGGCGGTGTGGGTGGGGTCAGCTTGATCGATAAAGATAAAGTGCTGGCGGGTGTGCTACTCGATCTGTCAATGACGGCGACCCTGGAGAGCAGCCTGGGTGTGGGTACACAAGTGCTTAAATCACTGGATGGTGTGACTCGCTTGCATAAAAAACGGGTTGAGCAGGCAGGCTTTGTGGTGTTGAAATCGCCCGATATTCCCTCGATTTTGGTTGAGACAGGTTTTATTTCCAACCCCAAAGAAGCGCGCCGGCTGTCACAGCCCGCTTATCAGCGGAAAATGGCCACTGCTATTTTTAGCGGTGTGGAGCGCTATTTTCAGCACAGACCCCCGGCGGGTACTTTGCTGGCCGAGCGCAAGCATAAATCCGGCACGGTACATATTATTGCCCGAGGCGATACTCTGTCGGATATTGCCCATCGCTATCGGGTGTCAGTCAATGATTTACGTCGCCACAATAGCCTTAAATCAACGCGTATCAAGATTGGTCAGCGTATTAAAATCCCCATATCCTCTTAATCAGGGGCTTCTTAAAAATTTCTGAGTTTATTATCTTTTAATGTCACGTATTCATTTATTAAGCCCTCGCCTGGCGAATCAGATTGCTGCCGGGGAAGTGGTCGAACGTCCCGCCTCTGTGGTTAAAGAGTTATTGGAAAACAGTCTTGATGCTGGGGCTGATAGCATCGATATCGATATTGAGCAGGGCGGCATTAAGCGAGTGCGGATTCGCGATAACGGCTGCGGCATTGGAAAAGACGACTTGCCTCTGGCCATTAGTCGCCATGCCACCAGTAAAATTCTCGCGCTGGAAGATCTCGAGGCGGTGGGTACCCTCGGCTTTCGAGGCGAGGCCCTGGCCAGTGTTGCCTCCGTGTCACGCCTGTCTCTGACCAGTAATACTCAGAGCGAAGGCGCTGGCTGGTTGGCCCGTTGTGAAGGGCGCGATATGACGGTGGAAGTCGAACCCGCTGCCCATCCTCAGGGCACCAGTGTTGAAGTGCGCGACCTGTTTTTTAATACCCCGGCGCGGCGCAAATTTCTGCGCACCGAGAAAACTGAATATTCGCGTATTGATGACGTGGTTAAAAAGTTGGCCCTCAGTCACTTTGATGTCGCCTTTAATCTGCGCCACAACAGTAAGCCCGCCCATCGCTTTCCTGCTGCTACCACGCAGCTGGAGCAGGAGCGTCGTGTTGCGGCTGTTTGCGGCCCGGCATTTATGGAGCAGGCGCGCTTTTTTAATACCGACGTGGGCGAGCTGTGTTTGTGGGGTTGGCTGGGTGCGCCGACGTTTTCCCGCAGTCAGGCCGACCTGCAGTACTTTTTTGTTAACGGTCGCAGCATTCGCGACAAAGTGGTGAGTCACGCGGTGCGTCAGGCTTATCAAGATGTGCTTTATCACGGTCGTCATCCGGCCTATGTGTTGTTCCTTGAATTGCCGGCCACTGATGTCGACGTCAATGTTCACCCCACCAAACACGAAGTGCGCTTTCGCGAGAGTCGTACGGTGCACGGCTTTCTCTACGGTTCACTGTCGCGCATTGTTGCGGATATGGGGCCGGGTCGGGACGAAAGCGAGCAATCGTCAGGTGTGTTGACCGGTGTGCCAGTAACAAATCTGGCCGCTTCAGGGGCTGAAACGACGACGCTAGGGCAGGGTGGTCAGCCGTTGTCTTATCAGCACCCGGTGGCTTTTTCTGCGGGTGACCGCGGTTCGGTGCGCGATCAGCTGGCGGTTTATCAGCTGCCAGAGCAAGCCGCTGGGGCGATGACTGGGGTAAATAATGGCGGGCAAGGTATTGACGCTGAACAGACAGAAATTCCACCGCTGGGTTATGCCCTCGCCCAGTTAAGAGGTATTTACATTCTTGCCGAAAACCGCGAGGGGCTGGTGTTGGTCGATATGCACGCCGCCCACGAGCGCATTACCTATGAGCACATGAAGACGGCCTACGAGAGTGTCGGTGTCGCTGCTCAACCCCTGCTGGTACCCGAAGCGCTGGCGGTGAGTGAAAAAGAAGCGGACTGTGCCGAGAGCCAGCTGGCCTTGTTCGAAACTTTGGGTATCACCCTGCAGCGCGCCGGGCCTGAAAGCTTGATGGTGCGCGCTGTACCTGCGTTATTGCGCGGTGCTGATGTTGCGCCGCTGATTAGAGACGTGCTCGCCGACTTACTCACCCACGGCACCACGCGGCGCATTGAAGAGAAAATTAACGCCATATTATCGACCATGGCCTGTCACGGCTCGGTGCGTGCCGGTCGGCAATTAACACTGACAGAGATGAACGCGCTGTTACGCGAGATGGAAGCCACCGAGCGTAGCGGGCAGTGCAATCACGGTCGCCCCACCTGGACTCAGTTGTCGATGAACGAACTCGATGCCCTGTTTATGCGAGGGCGTTAGACGTGTCTGATACCTCAGGGGCAGATCAACGCCCATCTGTTATTTTTTTAATGGGCCCGACGGCCTCGGGTAAAACTGATCTCGCCCTTCAGCTTTGTAAGAATTTGCCTTGCGATATTATCAGTGTCGACTCCTCCCAAGTGTATCGCACTATGGATATCGGCACTGCCAAGCCCGAGGCGGATGTGTTGCGCGATGCCCCCCATCGCCTGATCAATATTTGCGATCCGGCAGAGGCCTATTCCGTGGGTGCCTTTTTAAGTGATGCCCGCCGTGAAATTGACGCGATTAGCGCCGCCGGGCGCATCCCTTTATTGGTGGGCGGCACCATGTTGTATTTCAAAGCCCTGCGCGAAGGCATCGCCGATTTGCCCCCTGCTAATGAAAAAATCCGTGCTGAGATTGAACAGCAAGCAGAGGATAATGGCTGGCCCTTTGTGCACGACTTGTTGGCAGAGGTTGACCCCGAGGGCGCGGCGGCCATCCACCCTAATCACTCCCAGCGTATTTCTAGGGCGCTTGAGGTTTATCGTGTTAGCGGCCTGCCCCTGTCGCAGCTTATAAAACAGCAATTGCAAAAGGGCTGCGGTGTGCCGCCCCTCGAAAATGACTACCGCATTGTGCAGCTGGCCTTAATGCCGACGGATCGAGCCGCATTGCACCAGCGTATCGAACAGCGTTTTGAAATAATGCTGGCACAAGGTTTTATCGATGAAGTGAAGATGCTGCGTCAGCGTGGCGATTTGAGCGCCGATTTACCGGCAGTGCGCGCGGTGGGTTATCGGCAAATCTGGGCCTACCTCGACGGCGAATGCACTTACGATGACATGTTGGCGCGGGGTGTTGCCGCTACGCGTCAGCTGGCCAAGCGGCAGTTGACCTGGCTGCGAGGCTGGACTGATTTGCATCGTCTGGAGCTCAGTTTTAACAAGGGCGACGATGCCCAGCCAGGCACTGATATTTTGTCTCAGGCACTGGAGATTTTGCAAAGTAGCGCCATATACATAAACGCCGCTGAGTAGTATCATGCGCGGCTCAGTTTGGCGGTGGTGGAACGGGCTATTTGGCCCTGTATTAGTGCTATCGTCATATTTTTTGCGACTGTTTAGTGGTTCTTTGTTTTACTCATCATGCTGTCCGCTAAAATTAGTCGCTTTTCGTGGCTCAACCTTTTTGGAGAATAACTATGTCAAAGGGGCATAATCTACAAGACCCTTTCCTCAACGTCTTGCGCAAAGAACGTATTCCTGTATCAATCTTTCTGGTCAACGGCATTAAGCTGCAGGGCCAGGTTGAGTCCTTTGATCAGTTCGTTGTTTTACTGAAGAACACCGTCAGCCAGATGGTTTACAAGCATGCTATTTCGACTGTCGTACCATCACGCCCCGTCAAGCTGCCTATGGCCGTTCCCGGTGAAGAGGATGTGGACGATTAGGAGGCTGTTTGTTTTTTGATCGGCCTGAATCCGGCGAGCTCTCTGTTCTTGTTCATCTGAATTTAAACAGCGAGCGCGAGCCGGAAGACCCCCGAGAATTTGAAGAACTGGCGATTTCTGCCGGCGGTGATCCGATTGCCTTTATTACCGGCAGTCGCGATGTTCCCACGGCCAAATTTTTTGTCGGTACCGGCAAGCTTGAAGAAATTAAGCAGGAAGTCGATAGCAGCGGCGCGGGTCTGGTCATCTTCAATCACAATCTAAGTCCGAGTCAGGAGCGCAATATTGAACATGCGCTTTCCTGCCGGGTGCTTGATCGCACCGGTTTAATCCTCGATATTTTTGCCCAGCGTGCGCAAACTCACGAGGGTAAATTGCAAGTTGAGCTTGCCCAGCTGGAACATATGAGCACGCGGCTAATCCGTGGCTGGACTCACCTCGAGCGACAAAAAGGCGGTATCGGTTTGCGTGGGCCGGGTGAGACCCAGCTCGAGACTGACCGGCGTTTACTGCGGGTGCGCATTAAATCCATTCTTAAGCGTCTGGAAAAAGTGCGCGTTCAGCGCGAACAGGGCCGGCGCTCACGGCGGCGGGCCGAGGTGCCCACGGTTTCTTTAGTCGGTTATACCAACGCCGGTAAATCGACTTTGTTTAATCGTCTTACTGGTGCCGATGTTTATGCGGCTGACCAACTTTTTGCCACCCTCGACCCAACCATGCGCTCCTTCAAAATACCCGAGGTGGGTTCGGTGATTTTTGCCGATACGGTGGGCTTTATCAGTCACTTACCCCACAAGTTGGTTGAGGCTTTTCGCGCCACTTTAGACGAAGCATCCAATGCGACCCTGCTATTGCATATAATTGATGCCAGTTCAGAGCAGCGCCTTGAGAATGTCGAGCGCGTTGACGAGGTGCTGAATGAAATTGGTGCTGGTGATATTCCAGTGCTGAAAGTTTATAACAAAATTGATTTACTGGATGGCGTCGAGCCGCGTATTGAGCGCAATGGCGATGGCAAACCTATTGCTATCTGGTTGTCGGCCAAGGACGATGCCGGCGTTGATCTGCTGCCGTTGGCACTGCGCGAATTATTGGGCCAGGACCAAATCCACGGCGTTTGTACTCTTAGTCATGAGCAGGGGCGTTTTCGATCACAACTGTTTGAGGCGGGTGCGGTGCTGGAAGAAACCCTACGCGAGGATGGCGCGAGTCAGCTCGAGGTACGACTGCCGCAAGTGGAGTGGCAGCGTTTGTTGAAGGCATCGGGACTAAAGTCTGAACACATTTTGGTGCAGCTTACGACGCCTGATGATGGGCTTAGCTAAGGCGGTCGATTAGTATCTTGTCGTTTTGGTGTTTGATTTGTATTTTCTTTAGGGCTAGTTACTGATGTTTACTGGCTTTTCAATCAGGGCTTGTTAGAATTTGCGCCCTGTACTTTCACTGGAGTGAGTAATGGCTTGGAATGAACCGGGTGGCGGCAAAGATCCCTGGGGTAACGGTAGTGGTAAAGGCGGTAATCCGCCCGACCTCGACGCAGCCCTGAAAGATATTGGCGATAAATTTGGCAAAATCTTCGGCGGCGGTGGCTCTGGTAGTGGCGGCGGCTCTGGTGGCGGTATTGGTGGTATGGCCATCGTCGGCATCCTGTTAATCATTTCGGTGATTTGGGGTCTGCTGGGTTTTTACCAGATCGACGCTAAAGAGAAGGCGCTGGTACTGCGTTTGGGCAAGTTCCATGAAATTGTTGGCGATGGCCTGCACTGGAATCCACCGTTGGTTGACCTCGTGACCCGGGTTCGGGTGACGGAAGAGCGCCAGTATCAGACTCGCGGGCAAATGCTCACGGAAGATGAAAATATTGTAGAGCTGCCCTTGACCGTGCACTACAACATTAAGTCAGTGAAAGATTTTGTACTTAATGTGAAAGCGCCTGAGCATAGCTTGCGCCACGCTACCGACAGCGCCCTGCGCCACGTGGTGGGTAGCAGCGGTCTCGACGAAGTGGTATCGACGGGCCGAGAGCAGTTAAGTGTTGATGTTCAAGAGCGTCTGCAGACGTATCTCGATAGTTACGGCACGGGCATTAAAGTGGTGAAAGTGAATATTCTCGAAGCCAAGCCACCCTCTGCGGTAAAGGCAGCCTACGATGATGTCATCAAGGCGCGGGAAGATAGAGAGCGGGTGATCAACGAAGCTCAGGCCTATGCTAACGGCATCGTGCCGGAAGCGCGCGGTCGGGCGAAGCGGGTGTTTGAAGAAGCTAAAGGCTATCAGGCTCGCGTTGTTGCCGACGCCGAGGGTGAGACGGAGCGCTTTGATAAGTTGCTGGCTGAGTATCAAAAAGCACCTGAGGTGACTCGTCAGCGACTCTATCTCGACACCATGCAATCGGTGATGGAAAACAGCTCGAAAATCTTGGTCGATGTTGAGGGCGGTAATAATATGCTCTATCTGCCGCTGGATAAAATCATGCAGCAGCAAGCGTCGAGTCCAGGCAGAAGCAGTAGTGGTAGTGGTAGTGGCCAGATGAGGTCGCTCTCTTCGGCTGATATCAACCTTATTACGGAAGCGGTAATTGACCGGATTCGCAATCAGTCATCCAATAGTCAGCGCCGGGAGTCACGCTAATGAACCAGAAATTCCCCAGTTTCTTAGTGCTTATTGTCCTCGCGATCACCTTTGGCAATAGTTGTATTTTTATTGTTAAGGAAACGGAAAAGGCGGTAAAACTGCATTTTGGTAGTATTGCCGAAGCTGATATTCCCCCCGGCATTCACTTCAAATGGCCCATGGCTGACAAGGTGCATAAATTTGATGCGCGTATTCTCACCCTCGATGCCGAGCCAAAGAGCTTTTTGACCCGCGAGAAAAAGCGTTTGATCGTTGATTCTTTTGCCAAGTGGAAAATCAAAGATGTTGAGGTCTACTACAAGGCGACTGGTGGTGATGAAGCTGTCGCCCACTCCCGCCTTGGTGACCGGGTGAATGATGGTCTGCGTAACCAGTTTGGTACGCGTACCCTTCACGAAGTGGTCTCCGGTGAGCGCGATGTGTTAATGCACAATCTCACCGAAGAGCTGAACAAAACTGTCACCGCAACTCTGGGTGTTGAGGTTGTCGATGTGCGTGTTAAGCGTATTGACTTACCCTCCGAGGTTAGTGAGCAGGTGTTCCGTCGCATGAAGGCCGAGCGGGAAAAAGAAGCGCGTGAACTGCGCTCCATCGGTAAGGAGGCGGCTGAAGAAATTCGTGCCGATGCCGACCGACAGGAAACCATCATTGTTGCTAATGCTTACAAAGAGAGTGAGCAACTGCGCGGTGCTGGCGATGCGGATGCCACGGCGATCTACTCCGCTGCCTATAGCAAAGATCCTGAATTCTATTCCTTTACCCGCAGTCTTAAAGCCTACAAAAGTGCTTTTTCATCGAAGGGCGATATTATGCTGGTGGAGCCTGATAGCGAATTTTTCCGCTATTTGAAGAATTCAAAAGGGCAGTCGAAGAAGTGAAGGTAGTGTTAATAGCACTGCACTCACTGGACTGAGTACAGTAAAAAATACAGCCCTCGATTGTCTCGAGTGGTAAGATAGTAGGAGAACCGGGGCAGCCCGGTTTTTTTGCGACTGTCGCGGCTGATTTTTGGTAGAGAGTTGTTCAAAGGCCTTTTTTAAAGGCTATTCTCCAAAGGTAAGGCCAAAGGTAAAGAATGATGGCCCAAGATCTGCTCGCAGCACTGTGTTTAGTGCTGGTTATTGAAGGTATTATGCCGTTTTTGGCACCTTCTGCCTGGCGCAATATGATGCTGACTCTGGCTCAAACCGATGACAAAAATATTCGCGTGCTGGGCCTGGTGAGTATGTTGCTGGGTGCCGGTCTGCTGTTCGTAGTGAAGTAATGCTTAAGATTGAAGATAGGGATTTATGACGAAAATTGATCGCTGGTTATTACCCGATGGCATTGAAGAGATCCTGCCCGACCGCGCGCTTAAAGTAGAGCGCCTGCGTCGTCGTTTACTTGACCTCTATCACTCTTGGGGTTATGACCTGGTAATACCACCGCTGGCCGAATTTACCGATTCTCTGCTTAGTGGTGCAGGTTCAGACCTCGATTTAATGACCTTTAAAATCACCGACCAACTCACTGGACGAATGATGGGTGTGCGCGCCGATATTACGCCGCAAGCAGCGCGCATGGATGCCCACAGTTTGCAGCGCAATAGCCCCAATCGTTTGTGCTACGCCGGTCAGGTACTTTACACCCGAGCACGAGGGCCGCTGGAATCGCGCTCGCCGATTCAGCTTGGTGTTGAGCTGTTTGGCGAAGCGGGTTTAGACGCCGATGTTGAAGTTATGTCGCTGTTGGTGAAAACCCTCAGTTACAGCGGTCTCAATGATATCTATCTCGATATCGGCCACGTCAGCATTTATCGTGCTTTGGAACAGGCCGCCGGCCTGAGTGTCGAGCAAAGTGCTGAGCTGTTTGAGCTACTGCAGCGTAAAGATGCCGGTTTACAACAGTGGTTGGCGAGCAATGTTGTCGATGCCGATTTGGCTGCGATGCTAGCAGCCCTGCCCGGTTTAGTGGGCGATGCCAGCATGCTACGCCACGCCCAAGAGGTGTTGGAAAATGCCCCCGCTGAGGTATTACAGGCGTTAAACGAAGTGGAAGCCGTGGCTAGCCAATTGGCCGAATGCGCGCCCAATGTTGCCCTGTTCCTGGATTTGAGTGAATTGCGTGGTTATCACTACCACACCGGCATTGTCTTCGCCGCTTACACCAGCGAGTCAACATTGGCTCTGGGTAATGGCGGCCGCTATGACGATGTGGGCGAGGCTTTTGGCCGCGCTCGTCCAGCAACCGGCTTTGGTATCGACCTGAGTAAACTGGCCAGTTTAGTGGAGAATACGCATAGTGTTGCGGCAGGTATTTATGCGCCTGCTCCTGTAACAAATACCAACAGCACTGCGTGGCTTCAGGAAATTACCCGGCTACGTGACAGTGGCGAACGGGTGGTGCGTGGCTTTGCGGGTCAGCACGTAGATTATGACGAATTGCACTGCGACCGAGTGCTGATTGAAACCGATTGTGGATTTACTGTGGAACCTGCCGCCGTTGCAGCAGGCGATGAGAGCAAATGATGGGCAAAAATATAGTAGTACTGGGCACCCAGTGGGGCGATGAAGGCAAGGGCAAAATTGTCGATTTACTGACGGATCAGGCCTCTGTGGTGGCGCGATTTCAGGGTGGCCACAATGCCGGCCATACTCTAGTGATCGACGGTGAAAAAACAGTTTTACACCTCATTCCTTCTGGCATCCTGCGTGACAATGTCCGTTGTTTGATCGGCAATGGCGTGGTGATTGCCCCCGATGCTCTGTTAAAAGAGATGGGTCAGCTCGAAGAGAGTGGCGTACCAGTACGTGAGCGCCTGCGTATTTCTCCCGCCTGTCCGTTAATTCTGCCCTATCACATCGCTCTCGATCAGGCGCGAGAAGTGGCGCGTGGCAAGGCAGCGATTGGCACTACCGGCCGAGGCATTGGGCCAGCCTACGAAGATAAAGTCGCGCGCCGTGGTTTGCGTTTGGGTGATCTCTTCGATCGCAGTCGTTTTGCCGATAAATTGCGTGAAGTGATGGAGTATCACAACTTCATGCTGACCAATTACTACAAAGCCAAGGCCAGCGATTACGCCGCAACATTGGCATCGTGCCAGGTGTGGGCTGAAGAGTTACGTCCCCTTGTGTTGGATGTTACCGCGGCCTTGCATGAAACCCGCGAAGCCGGTGAAAACATTCTGTTTGAAGGTGCCCAGGGCACACTCCTTGATATTGACCACGGTACGTATCCCTTCGTCACCTCCTCAAACACCACCGCTGGCGGCACGGCGACGGGCAGCGGCTTTGGCCCCCTGTATCTCGATTATGTGCTGGGCATTACCAAGGCTTACACCACGCGTGTTGGCTCCGGTCCCTTCCCCACCGAATTGTTCTGCGAAGTTGGCGAGCATTTGGCCGCTAAAGGCCATGAGTTTGGTGCCACCACGGGCCGTGCGCGACGCTGTGGCTGGTTCGATGCCGTTGCGCTTAAACAAGCGGTGCGCATTAACAGTGTCTCGGGTTTGTGCTTGACCAAACTTGATGTGCTTGACGGCCTCGAAAGCATCGACATTTGTGTGGCCTATGAAGATAAAGACGGGAAATGTATTAGCGCCCCCAGCCATGCTGATGATTACGAAAATATTGTGCCGGTTTACGAGAGTATCCCCGGTTGGTCAGAGTCGACCGTAGGCGCGAAAAGCCTCGATCAACTGCCCGCTGCCGCACGTCGCTACATTGCCCGCATTGAAGAAGTATGTGGTGTGCCCATCGATATTGTTTCCACCGGCCCCGACCGCGTCGAAACTATTGTACTGCGTCACCCCTTTGGTGATTAATACCGGTGGTTAGTATCGGCGAGTAAGCTCGGCGATTGATATCGGTACGCAGGGGATAGAGTTGATAGGTGATGGCACACTCAAAAAAATACAATAATGATTAAAATGAGGAGTGAGCCATGAGTATCAGAGGAAAAGCCTTTATCGCCGGGGTGTACGAACACCCGCTGCGGGAGGCCACAGGTAAAACCGTACCCCAGTTGCACGCCGAGGTCGCCAAGGGTGCACTGGAAGACGCGGGTCTGAGCAAAGACGATATCGATGCTTACTATTGTGCTGGTGACGTGCCGGGCCTTGGCCCGCTGAATCAGGCGGAATATATGGGCTTGAATGTTACCCAGTTTGATAGCACGGAAGTGGGTGGTTCATCCTATGTCGCCCACGTTAATCACGCCGCTCAGGCCATCGCTATGGGCCATTGCAAAGTCGCATTGATTACCCTGGCCGGTCGCCCTCGCGCCGATGCCAAAGAGAATTACCGCACTCGCCCCGGTGGCGGCCCCCCTGCTGACTATGCCTTTGAAGCACCTTTTCGCCCGGTGGTGACCAATATGTACGGCATGGCGGCGATGCGTCACATGCACGAATACGGCACTACCAGCGAACAGTTAGCCTGGGTGAAAGTCGCAGCATCTCACCATGCCCAGCACAACGAGCATGCCATGTTGCGCAATGTAGTGACGGTAGAAGATGTCGTGAATTCACCGATGATCAGTGATCCCCTACACCGCCTCGATTGTTGTGTGATGAGTGATGGCGGCGGTGCGGTTATCGTCGTTGCCCCAGAAATTGCCGCCCAGTTAAAGCGCCCCGTCGTCAAAGTACTGGGTGCGGGTGAAGCGATCAAACACCTCAATGGTGGCAAGGTTGATCTGACTTACTCCGGCGCTCGCTGGTCCGGGCCGAAGGCTTTTGAAGAGGCCGGTGTGACTCCGGCCGATATTAAATACGCTTCAATTTATGATTCATTCACCATCACCGTGGTGGAAACTCTCGAAGACCTCGGCTTTTGTGCCAAGGGTGAGGGCGGTAAATTTGTTGCCGATGGCAACTTGATTTCCGGAGTCGGCAAACTGCCCTTTAATACCGATGGTGGCGGCTTGTGTAATAACCACCCGACTGACCGAGGCGGTATTACCAAAGTGATTGAAGCGGTGCGCCAGTTGCGTGGTGAAGCACACCCTAAAGTACAAGTCCCTAATTGCGACATCGCCCTGGCCCATGGCACAGGCGGCTTGCTCGGCTCACGCATGGGCAGTGCAACATTAATTATGGGAGGTGCTGACGCATGAGTGAATTAAACGGCATGAATCGACCCAGTAAAGTGCGTGCGCCCCGTGTAAATGATGAAACCAAAGGTTTCTGGGATGCGACAGGCGAAGGTAAATTACTGGTTAAACACTGCAATAGCTGTGGTGAAAATCATTTTTACCCGCGTAGCTTCTGCCCCTTTTGCTTTAGTGACGATACCGAATATTTAGAAACAAGGGGCCGTGGCACCATTTACACCTACAGTGTTATGCGCCGAACGAAAGAGCCGTGGGCCATTGCCTATGTGACGCTCGACGAAGGCCCGACGATGATGACTAATTTAATTGACTGCGATTTCGATAAGCTCGAAATTGGTCAGGCCGTTAAAGTGGCATTTATCGACACAGGTGAAGGCACGGCGGTGCCGTTTTTTGCGCCAGTCTGAATTCAATTTACACATTATTTTTTAATCAACAGAAAAGAGTGGTAAGTAATCAGTGAAAAATTTCAAAATTGCAGTATTGGCTGGTGATGGTATCGGGCCGGAAATTATGACCGAAGCACTTAAAGTGCTGAAAGTAATCGAGGCGCGCAATGAGGTGAGCTTTGAACTGATGCCTGCCGCTTTTGGTGCCAATGCATACTTCGAGTGTGGCCACCCTTTTCCGCAAGCCACTATCGATATTTGCGATACCGCGGATGCTATTCTCAAAGGGCCCATTGGTTTAAGCCATGAAGCCTCGCAAAAAATCCCCGTCGATATGTTGCCCGAACGTGCCGCGCTGTTGCCTATGCGCCGTCGTTATAATACTTTTGCCAACTTTCGTCCTGTGTCTCTGCCGAAAGAGCTGGCCCATTTTTCACCCCTGAAGCCAGAAATTATTGGTGAAGGCATCGATTTAATTATGGTGCGTGAACTGGTTGGTGGTCTCTATTTTGGTGAAAAAGAAGTCGGTGTTAACGAAGAAGGTTTGCGCTATGTGCGCGAAACCTTGGAGTACGATGAAGGGCAAATTAGTCGCATCCTTCACGAAGCCTTTAAAATTTCTATGCGCCGCAAGAAGGTGCTGCACAATATTCACAAAAGCAATGTGCTGAAATCTAGCGTTTTGTGGAATGAAATTATTGAAGAAATTGCCCCGCAATATCCTGAAGTTAAAGTTATCCATATTTTGGTTGATGCCGCCGCTACCATGCTGTGCTTAAACCCCACGCAGTTTGACGTGATGGTCATGGAAAATATGTTCGGCGATATTCTCAGCGATCAGGGCGGCGGTATTCTCGGCTCTCTAGGCTTAATGCCCTCGGCCTGTCTGGGGCCCGATAAGGCTTACTACGAGCCTTCCCACGGTTCTGCACCGGATATCGCTGGTAAGAATATTGCCAACCCCTATTCGATGATTGGTTCGGTGGCGATGATGCTCGAAAATAGTTGCGATATGGCCGATGAAGCAGAAAATGTTTGGGCTGCTATGCAGGGTGTTTTTGCCGATGGCTTTTCAACCGCTGATTTAAGTAAGCCAGGTTCTGGTGTCACCATGATTAATACCCAGGAATTTGGCGAGCGTGTCGTGGCTAAATTAGAGGCACAAACGCGTTAAATTTCCCCGTTGGCTTAAATAATAAAAAGAGAATAATAATGCCACCTAAAAAACTCTCGGCTTTTCATCGGGGGATGCATCAAGTTGCGTCGACAAGTGCGGGCGCGTGGTTTATGGCCCGCACCCAGCACCACCTTGACCGCATCGTGTTTAGCGTATCGGGTGGCCGTACCACCATGGCGGGTGTTCTAACGGGCCTGTCAGTCGTGGTTTTATCGGCCAAAGGTGCGAAGAGCGGGGTGATTCGCGATACCCCCTTATTGTGCATTGAAGACGAAGCAGAGCCGGGTGTTTTTGCTATTGTTGCCAGCAACTTTGGTCAGGGTCACAACCCTGCCTGGTACTACAATCTGAAAGCTAACCCTCAGGCGTGTTGTACATTGCGCGGGCAGTCGCAGGATTATGTGGCGACTGAATTAGAAGGCGACGAATATCAGCGCTATTGGGGTTATGCCCTCGATACCTATATGGGTTTTCCCCACTACAAACGCCGTGTCGGTGATCGGCACATCCCCATTTTTGTGATGAAACCTGTTTCAGCCAACGACTAAAATAGCGATTCAAAACGGGAGAATAATAATGTCTGCACCAGCACATCAAAAAACAGTGACTGCGTTCTGTCAGGCCTGGGAAGATCTTGATATTGACGCAGTGCTTAGCTATATGAGCGACGATGCGGTTTATCACAATGTGCCGCTAGAGCCCCTGGTGGGGCAGGATCAAATACGGGGCTTTCTTACTGCCTTTCTCGGTGCTGCGAGTTCTTGCACCTTCGAAATATTGACCACTGTCGCTGATGAGCAGCGTGTCGTTACCGAAAGGCTGGATAGTTTTTCATTGGGTGATAACACCTTGTCAGAACTGCCGGTATTGGGCATCTTCGAATTTAACGCTGAGGGTAAAATTAGTCATTGGCGTGAATATTTCGATTTAAAAACCTGGGCGGATAAGGGTGGCCCCGCGATTGGCTAGCCTGTTGTAATGATTTGTTCTGAGACTACCCTGCTTCAATATTTCCTGTTTTATGAAAAATTAGCGCAGAGATCTTCAATTGCAAAGAAATGATTATCTTAAGGCCGTACTCTTTCTTAATTTAGCGGGATTATTCTGGGCCGGAAATCTAATTTCCGGCAGCCTGCTGAGTGACTATGTCGGTCCTGGGTTTATTGTCGCCAGCAGAGCCGTTGCCGGCAGTATTATTCTCATCCTGTTTTTTCGCTTTAGTGGCCAGCGCGATATATTTTCAGGTGTTAAAAGTTGGCGACTGTTAATGCTGATGTCACTCAGTGGTGTGCTTGGTTTCCAGATTTTACTGTATCTGGGTTTGCGCTATACCACGCCCATTAATGCCGGCTTGATGAACTCTCTAACGCCACTGGCAACCGCTTTACTGGCCGCAATATTCCTGCGTGAGAATTTACAGCGTAGCCAATGGTTGGCGGCAGCCATAACCATTGTTGGCGTTAGCTGGATATTGAGCGGTGGCCAACTATCGGCGTTGCTCGCGCTAGATTTCAATGTTGGCGATATGTTGATGTTACTCGCTGTATTGTCATGGGGAATTTATGGCATAGCGGGTCGACGGGTAATGCAAACAATGAGTGCGCTAGAAACCACGGCCATTGGTTTGTTTTTATCTGTCATCCCGGCTCTATCACTAGCGACGGTTGAAGGGTTCTATTTTATTAAGCCAGAAGTGAATGGGCTGGTTGTCGCGATACTGGCTTTTGTTTGCATTGGGCCAACGGTGTTGTCGCTATTCTGGTGGAACCGGGGCGTACAATTGATTGGCCCCAGTCAGGCGGCCCTCTACCTTAATGTGATACCGGTTTATGCCATTGTTTTAGCAGTCTTTCTGCTTGATGCAACACTGAGTCGTAGCGATATTGTGGGCGCATGTCTGATTCTTGCCGGTAGCTTGTATGGCGGGGTGTTTGCGGTTATGCGAAGTCATCAATCTAAAACCTGCTGAATTCAGCCCCTAATAAACCCTAAATTTGTAAATCGTGCCTCAAATGTTTTTGCAATGGTTTTTTATGGCGGCATATGTTATAGAAGTATGCGACCGAAGAAGCTAGATCTGCAGATAGGTGTGACGAGGTGATTGGTTGTCTCGATATGAATTAAAATCACCAGTGGTTATCGCTAGGGTATGGAGCCCACTAATAAACGGCTGATTGTATTTGATTAATCTTCATCAATACGGCTGCTCCTGTTATTTTTCTGTTTCTTCGGTAAAAAAACAATAAATATCGAAGGAATGATCTTGTGAATAATGATGTAGCTCCAGGGCTAAGTTCTAAGCGTCGACGGGCAACAGGGCTGGGCCCCTATTTTTTTAGTTTTTTAATTATCATTATTCCTGCTACAGCTACCTATTACTTTCATCTGCAAAACCAGGAAAGCTATCATCAAAAAAGATCTTTTCGTGCCCTTGACGAGGCCGGTCGCCTGCTCGATAGAAACATTTCAGCCTTTATGAAGTTACAGTCAAAAACGAAAGCTTATGATTTGTCGCTGAGGAATAATTCAATATTTACTGATATTGAATTCGAGAGGGAGCCCACAGAATCAGGCGGCGGCGGATCTGAAATCAAACTTGATCCTTTAGAACTTGTGATCGTTGATGGGAATATTAAGTTAACACACCAGTTTGTGGAAAAGGCAGAGGGTAAAAGCAAAGGCGCTATTGTTCGAAGTCAAGTCTCACTTGAATATTTACTTTCTGATCTTCGTCGGCGTCGAGAATTTGATGTTATTGCTTTTGCACTTCCAGATGGCGGTGTTATGTATAGCACTGAAACAGAGCGTTCAGACTTCTTTTCTGGACGTCTAGACAAACAACCGATATCGCGTGTAAAGCGCTACAGTAGTGTTGAATATCTATTAAAATTGGCAAGTTGTAAGTTGCAGGAAAATAACAATAAATCGAAAGTAGGTGTGCCGTGTGATAATGATATTGGCCTCGGGCAGGCTGCCTTTGTTGAGGTTGATGTCGGTGATACGACAAAACTTGTATTTATTCAGCCCTATCTACCTCAGCAAGAAAATATATTTTGTTATCTTAAAGGTGAGAGTTGTGGGGCCGGCAAGTTAAATCAAGGAGCAGGTTATATCGTTGGTGTGGTTGATGTTGGTCGCTTTGATGCTCGGGTACAGCGCATCCCACCTAATATTGTAGCTGCGATCGTGCTGGTTACACTCATTGTTCTGTTATTGGCACCGTATTTTCGAATTGCTCTGGGTGGGCCACTTTCATCCGTTAGCCAGCTTTTTTCAGGGGTTTTGCTCAGTGCTGGTGTGCTGAGTGCCGGTGTTGCAGTGATTTTAATATTGTGGGCAACATTAGGTCGTAGTATTTTGGAGGCTGGTGAATATACAGCTAGGCAGTTGTCCGTCAATATTGAAGAAGATGTGAGAGGTGAATTAATAGAGAGGTTGTCGATTTATAAGTCGTTAAGAAATGAAGTTTCTATGCATTATAAAAATAAATCATGGGGTGGTGGTTTTTCAGCAGAGCCCAGAAATAAAGCTATTGGCGTGGAAGATATTACCCCTCCGTCTTGTAGAGAAAAAACTATAAAATACCGGCCACCCTATCGAGTTATGTTTTTCGTTGATAACGATGGTGAAAGTATCGACGGTAAAAGTATCGACGGTGAAAATGAAAAATATAACTGTAAATATTTCTTCGATTACCGTAGCAGCCCTCTTAAAAATGTTGATATAGCCAAAAGAAAATACTTTAAAGATGCGAAAAGGAATAGCTTGGATCTCTTTAGTTTTTATGAAAAAGATACATTGCCAAGCTTCGCAATTGAACGGATTATGAGTTATAGCACGGGCTCTCCTTCTTTAGCCATGGCTATTCCGGAGTCGGGGATTGGCAGTTTATCTCTGCTCGATAGAGCAAGGGTTGGCGTTATCAGTGGCCCTTTGCAAAGTTTGGCTGCACCGGTTCTGCCAGTGGGGTTTCACTTTGCCATTATTGAAGATGAAACAGGTCTCGTTATTGCACACGATAACGCTGGGCGAGTGCTGGTTGAAGATTTTTTTCGTGAATCCGATGATAACCCTGAGCTACGTGCTGCGGTGAAGCGTCGGCAGGATAAAATTATTCATGGGAAATACCACGGTCTGCAAAGTCTATTCCACTCGCGGCCAATACGGGATATTCCCTGGAGTGTCGTTGTAATACAGGATAAGTCGTTAGTGCAAATGGCCAGATTCGAAATTGCAGCGATCGCACTTGGTGAATTATTTCTTATTTTTATGGTTATCGGTGTCTGTATTTTTTCAACCGTAATATTTTGGCGACGCCTTCCATGGACGTGGTTGTGGCCGATGCGGAGAAAAATATTTGACGATCATCCTTCGGTATTTTATGCGGCTTTATTTGCTCTGCCTTTTGCTATTTTTGTCGGCATCGTCGTTATCTTAACGCTGAGTGGGTTTGGGCTCGTTATAGGGGTGGTGATCACTATGCTTTGCGGTGCTAATTTAATGTACCAGGTGTCTGTTCAACCATTAGATGTTGCTTTACTTCAAGTAAGACAATGGCGTACGCCGGCATTAATTCTATTGGTTTCTATCTTGCTGGTTATTATTTTAGGGGTTTTATTCGGATCTTTTATCGATAATATAGCGCCACAGTTATTGACCGGGCCATTTCAGCTATGCATGGCATTACTTTTGGTTTTGATAGCTCTAACTGTAGGCTCACCCTGGCTGATGCGTAAGCTTTGGGATGTGAGTGTTGATAAAAATATGGGGAAGCCGATTCTATGTGAGTCTCTGCGACGTTCCCGTCATATCACAGCCGGTGTTCTTTGCCTTTTGATGTTTGGAGGTTTGCCAGCAGGAGCTGCATTTAAAGATGCCTATGAAACCTATATGGATTTACTTTTCCGCCATAGTGCTATCGATGCAGCCTTGGCGCTTGATCGAAGGAGGGGTGAGTTAAGGCGCTATATAGGTTCGCTGGAAAAAAACGGAAGCATTCAGAACGCTCCTGCCCGGACAGCATCGTCTGATTTTTTTCTTGATGCCCCCTATCGAGGTGTTTTCTCAGGGGAATATCTACTGACTGTCATGAGTGAGAGCAGATCAAAGAAACGTCTCAGTTATGCTGTTGGTGAGGCATGTCCAACTGAAATAAAAAAATCAAAAAATTCAGGTTTGGCTGCTTTTATTGTGGACAAGGTATCTTCTATAGATGAGCGAATGGCTCGCCTTCATTTGGCAGGTGCTCAGAGGGCAGGCGATGGCCAGTGGTGCTGGGGTGATGAGTCCTCTTCTGTCGAGGCTCTTCATTATTTGACCAAAAATGGACTTCCAGGTAATGGCACCAGCAACTGGATGGTATTGGCACTTAATTCAGAAAACTTCCACCAATACTCATCATTTCATATCATTATTTTTCTATTATTAATGCCGCCCTATTTTGGTATTTTATATTTTCAGGTTGGCATTACAGGGGCGAGACTTGGGGGAACTAGAATTCCTTTCATATTACATCGCTCAGGTATGCGCCGCTTTAACGGGGGTAAGTTAGACTTTGGCCATTTGTTTTTCAAGCATCGATTGATGCTGCGCGCATCCGATAGACATATTTATTCAAAGGCTCCTATCGTCCCCTCGGCAACATGCCAAATGTTAAAGCTGGATACTGCCAGTGAGCACGACTTTTTCCAGCTTCAAAGGCTGCTTGATACCGACTTAAATGTAGAGGTTAAGGTTTTATGTCTGGGTACTTTGGTTGGAGATGAGGTACAGCGGCGTAAAGTTCTCCCCCTTCTTGAGTCTTTAATCAAAGAAAATATTGATACTAAAATAACGCTTTATGCAGATTTTAATCCCTTATATCGATTAACTCGACCGGATGCCTACCGTGATAATACCAGTGCCGATAGCGGGGTGATGAGGGATATTGAAAGTCTACGCTGGAGTAGCCTGTTATCAAAGTTCCCCAAGGAATACGCATGGACGCCTCGTGATAATCCCGGCTGGTTAGACTGGAAGGAAGAGAGTAGGGAAGGCAACTCTGTATGCGCGCGAGAACTACGCATTTTTCACCCTGAAAGTAAAATGGCAGCACTTTTTAAGCAGAAGTTTTTCTCAGCCCGGCAAGAAAGGTTGTATGGCCCGAATGACGATATACCCGCCGAAGATATTATTGCGCTAGCGTCTGAACTCGGTGGCGCCTATTACCGAAAGCTGTGGGAGGAGTGTACCCATAACGAACGAGTGATATTACAGGCGCTTGCTGCTGGACGCTGTGTGAATACGCTCAATATAGAAATTATTAGCCATTTGATGCGCCGAGGCCTGGTAGTGATGGAGCCCTCTCTCAGCCTGGTTAATGATAGTTTTGCTGGGTTTATTCGTGAGGCCGAGACACCTGAAACATTTAGGCATTGGCAGCAGGATGAACAAGAGAAAGGTGCCTGGCAAGCACTTAAAGTACCCTTTATATTTTTGTTGTTTGTGCCAATTGCTATTTTGTTAGTGGTGGCGACAGAAGAGCTGAGTGGCGGTATTGCGCTGATGGCACCTATCCTGACTGTCATCCCCATGCTGATGAAAGGCTTCGGCTTGCGAAGCGCCTAGCGACGTTACTTTGTTAGCGCAGTGCTCTATTAAAGTAAACCGGGCGTTAGTCATTTGACTCAGCCGTATTCAAAAAATTAAGTGCCCGGTTTTGTTTGACGATCTTTAATTGTTGTTAGAAAAGTGCGGCAACACCTCGCGCGCAAAAAGTTCGATAGAGGCGTTAAGTTGCTCCGGTGGCAGTATGCCCTGGGGTAGTAAGAAGAAGACTTCGTCGAGGGGTACTTTCTTGCTGACTTCCTCGATACGCCGCTTTAAGGTTTCGGGTGAACCGATCAGTAATTCGGGCACGCCCTGGCCGAAGGGTTTCATCCAGGTTTCCCACATCCAGGCCATGTCTTCGTACATCGCCTGGGCTTCAGCATCGGTGGGGGCGCAAATCATAATACCGCCCCAGCAGGCTTCGTCACCGGGCTTGAAATCGTGGCCACAGCTTTTGGCCTCTTCACCCCATTCTTTCCAGAGTATTTGCAGAAAGTCGGTGTCGCCAGCCAGTACGATGGGTTTGCCTTTGTGTTTAGCCCAGAATTTGGCCGAACGCAGGCTGTGGGAAAAACCACCGTAAAGGGGGATCTCATCCTGCCATGGGCGGGGAGCAATGCCGATTTCAGTCACCTGCATATCCTCTGATACACCCTGCCCGTAGGTGGAATACACGGGGTGTTGGTGGGGGTTAACAAAATCTTTTGAGGGAAAGTCCCAGTATTTGCCGTGGTGTTGAAAGGTGTCTTCTTTGAGGGCGGTCAGCACTATGTCGACGAATTCGGCAAAGTACTCGCGATTATCTTCATCAACCTGGGTTTTGGCATTCCAGGGGCCGACGGCTTTCAGCTGGGGCTGGATTTTAAAATTATCGAGCCAGCGGGCCTGGTAGCCGCGCACTAATCCAACACCCAGTCGACCCTTTAGCATGCAGTCGAGGCTGGCGATTTTCTCGGCAGTCACCAGCGGGTTGTTGGTGGTTGAGACAAAGCCGCAGGGAATAATGCGCAGCTTTTCACTGTGCTGGCCAAGCCACATGCTGGTGAGGCAGGGGTCGTTCGCAGCTTCAAAGCCTTCGATCTGTAAATGGTGCTCGGGATGGGCGAAGGCGAAATAGCCGAGTTCATCGGCCAGCCGGGCCGTGTCGGCCAGCTCTTCGAGCATGCGGCGATAGAGCTTCGGATTTTTGCCCGCCATGCCCGCTTCCAGTTCAGCGCGGCGGCCAACGGTGCAGTAAACGAAAAGATTAAACTTCAAACCAGTTTGATTCATTGCTGTAAACCTCTTATGAAATTAGGGTCTTTTATACAAGGGCAGTATCGTGCCCCAATAGTGATGTCTTGTTTTTATCGGGATTTATAAATAACCGTAGGCCGTCCAGCCACCGTCTATATTGAGGGTTTCGCCCGTCATAAATCCGGCACCCGGGCCTGCAATGAAAAGAACCGCTGCGGCGATATCTTCCACCGAGCCCATGCGTCGCTGGGGTGTGCGTTGTTCAATAGCCTCAGCGGCGAGCTTGCCGTCAGTGACGAGTTGATCAATCATTTCGGTGCGAATATAGCCGGGGGCGATGCAGTTGACCCGCACTTTGTATTTGGCGCATTCCACCGCCATCACGCGGGTCATGTGTTCGACGGCCGCTTTTGAGGTGCAGTAGGAAAGGGTTTGGGGGATGGCATTTTGGCCGACGATGGAGCCGATGTTGATCACGCAGCCGCCATTGCCCGCTGTCTTCATTTGGCGGATGGCAGCCTGGGAGCAGAGAAATACCGACTTGGCATTGATGTCCATATGGCTATTCCAGTTCTCCTCCGTCATTTTCAACAGGGGTTGAGGATTGGAGATACCGGCGTTGTTGACCAGAATATCGACGGGGCCGAGCTGTTTTTCAACTTCAGCAAAGGTTGCCGTGACTGCATCGCCATTTTCTACTTTACAGCCCAGCGCAATGGCTTTACCGCCCTCGGCTTGAATGGTGTCGACAATGCTACGGGCATTTTCTGCTTTAGTAGCAATACAGGCCACATGGGCGCCTGCTGCCGATAGTGCGATGGCAATGCCCTTGCCAATGCCTCGGCTGGCACCGGTAACGAGCGCTATTTTTCCCTTCAAAGTTTGAGTCGTCATGCTTTATTCCCCGTGTTAATTTATTGTATTAATCGTCGCCTAAAATATTTTGTGTTTGCGCACGTGGTTCTACTTTACGGATTTTCCCCGACGAGGTCATGGGGAATTCACCGACAAAGATGACATGGCGGGAAATCTTAAAACTGGTGGTGCGGCCCTTCATGCGCCAGAGAATAACCTCCTCTTCAAGCACCTGCTCGAGCTTGAAAGTGACGAAGGCAAGAGGCACTTCTGTGAGCCGTGGGCCGGGGTGTAGTGGTCAAGGAGCCTCTGACCAAGTCATGAACTCGTATCTGGCGGCTAAAATATTCAGCTTCTTCGTTGCAACGCTTCGCAATAGCTCGCTATTACATACGCCTTGCGCCTCGAATCTAAATGTTTTAGCTCACCATCTTCTTCGTCCAGACTTAATCAGAGGCTCCTTAGGTAAATTTGGCGACGATGGAGGCATCGGCAATTTCGTCCATGTCGCGTTGTCGCTGTTCAATCTCGGCGGGCAAGATGTTTTCACTGTCTACCTTGAGTATATCTTCGCGGCAACCGAGCAAAACCAGATGATCGTTTGCGCGGATCAGTGTCATGTCACCAGTATGCAGCCAGCTCTCGGTGTCGATGGTTTCCCGCGTGGCTTCGGGCTTGCACTAGTCATCCATCAACGTTGTATTGATGGATTCAGCATTCCTATGGTGTTTCGCCTGGGCGTTGAGCAGGTCTATCCAGTGGTCTTCAAAGCCGTGGCGTATTGTCATCCTTCGGCAACGACTAAACCGGGGGCCTGTTCGGTATCAAAGGTTTCGATGAGGATTTGCTTGCCGCTGCAGAGCACACGGGCCATAGCAATTTCACTGAAGACATAAATGTGGAATATTGGCAGAGAGTTGATGCGTACATTGGTGGCGCTGTAGCCGAATACTTTGCTGCGTTAAAGGGTATTACGGATGGCAATATGGCTGTGCATTACGCCTTTCGTGTGGCTAAGGCTGCGTCGTTAATGGCTGCGATAGTGGGTGTTGAGGGGCACGATGCAAGTGCCAATTTTGGCGATGGAGAACATCAGGTAGAGCCATTCAGGGCGGTTGGTCATTCACAGGGCGAGGCGATCAGCTTCTGTTTTTAATTAGCAATAGCTGAAACGCTACTTGCCGAAGGTCAGTGCTTCTCGGTCGCTATCGTTTTCTACGGCTGCGTCGAGCAAGCTATCCAGGGTGCATTTGCGGAACTAGTCTATTTCCGCATTCTTCGTTGTTACAGAAGAGTTACAGGAGATTCTCGGTGAAGCCCTTGTGACTAATTAGGCATTATTCAAATGCGGTGAGTGCGCTTTTAAAAGCTTGTTTAAGCATTAACGTCAATGACCACTCGGCCCTTGATTTTACCCGCGAGAATATCACCGGCGAGTTCGGGTACTTTGCTCAACGGCTCGACGCTGTAGATCTGGCGGAGTAAGTCGAGATCAACCAGCCTGGCGAGTTCGTTCCAGGCGCGTTGGCGGCGTTCAAGGGGAGCCATTACTGAGTCGATGCCGCGCAGGGTGACGCCCCGCAAAATAAAGGGCATAACACTGGCGGGCAAATTGGTGCTGCCCGCCAGACCGCAGGCGGCCACCATGCCTTCGTAGCGTGTTTGCGCGAGTACGCTGGCGAGAGTGTTGTCGCCAACTGTGTCGACAGCGCCGGCCCATGTTTCCACTTCCAGCGGCCCGGGGTCGCGGGCCAGTTCGTCGCGGGCAATAATGTTTTTTGCCCCCAGCGCTTCGAGCAGCGGACGGGCTTCTTCGACGCGACCGGTTGAAGCCGTGACCTCATAACCCAACTTTGCCAGTAGCATAATGGCGACGGTGCCAACGCCACCGGCAGCACCGGTGACGACAATGGGGCCGCTTTCAGGTACCACGCCCCAATCTTGCAGAGCCAGCACACAAAGCATGGCGGTGTAACCCGCCGTGCCAATGGCCATTGTTTCTTCAAGGCTAAAGGCCTCGGGTACACGCACCAGCCATTCGGCTTTTAGCTTCTGCTTTTGGGCATAGCCGCCCCAGTAGCGCTCCGACAAACCAAAGCCGTTGACCAGCACTCGGTCGCCTGCTTTAAATGCCGGGTTTTTCGATTCGACCACGGTGCCGGCCAAATCAATACCGCCCACCATGGGGAACTTACGACAAATGGGTAGAGTGCCCGTGGTGGCAAGGCCGTCTTTATAGTTGACGGTGGAGTAGGCAACATCGACCAACACCTCTTCATCCGGCAGGTCAGCGAGGCTGATCTGCTGCAGTGAAGCGCTGACCTTTTTATCATTTTTTTCGATAATCAGGGCATTAAACGGTGTGGTCATGGCGTGATTTCCCGAAGCCGTTATTCGAAATAACGGCGTTAGCGTTATTTACTTGCTGACGTCGATTTTGGCGTATTGGCCTTTATAAAAACCCAGCGGCTCTTTGTCAGCATTGTCCATTTCGTGAACACGACCGACGATAATAACGTGGTCACCACCGTCGTAGAGGTGCTCGGTAGAGCATTCAAAACGTACGCTGTAATCGTTGAGTACGGGTACGCCGGCACGACCTTCGCTAGCATCGGCCTGGCCAAACTTGTCGGCATCTTTGGTGGCGAACAGGCGGGAAACATCTTCCTGACCTTCGTGGAGGATGTGAATGGCGAAATCTTTGGCTTCATTAAAGGCATCAAAACTGTTGGCATTTTTCGCGATAGCCCACATCACCAATGGTGGATCGAGGGAAACAGAAGAGAAACTGTTAGCGGTGCAACCCACTTTGGTGCCGTCGGTAGCATTGGCGGTGACAACAGTAATACCGGTGGCGAAAGCGCCAAGGGAGTCGCGAAATTCTCGTGCATCTAAAGTCATGGTCAGGTTTCCCAATGTGGTCAATGTAAAAGTAGATCGGTAATGAATGTGAAAAGGTCTCGTTCAATATAAAACCCGCGAGCAGAGCTAACGGGCTTTAGCGTTGAGCGACATCTGTGCCAGCCCTACTTGAGCTGGTGATAGCCTTCTATTCTAATGGGCATGATGTCATACCCCAAGTTTTTAATGTAACACAGGGCCAGGGGTGTCGAAAGAGTCAATAGGCTGACATATTTTTTGGCCGGACAGTCGCCTAGGGATTGGCAAGAACGGCGGGCCGCTGTGACACTTTGTCGTACCAGGCTTGCAGATTAGTGCAGCTGGCGGGAATGTCTTCTTTAATCCATTTGGCAAAATCACAAACCACCAGAGTGGTGATATCGGCCAGGGAATAAAAGTTACCAGCGACATATTCATTGCTGGCAAGGCGCTGGTCAAAATCGGTATAAAAGTTCTGCAAACGTTGGGCACCACGCTCGGCTAACTCGGGCAATTGCTTGTAATTGTGAGGGCCGACGACAGCGCGGCCGGCAAAGCCCTCAGCGGTGTTACGGAAAACTTCAGCCACGGCCAAAATACCATTCATAAAGGCGAGGTGTTCCCACATTTCTACCACGGCTTTTTCTTCTGGCGTCGAGCCTAGCATCGGTGGGTTGGGGTTGCTCTCTTCAAAGTAGCGACAAATACCACGAATTTGGCTAATACAGGTGCCGTTGTCGAGCTCGAGCATGGGAATATCGCAGGCGGGGTTTTTGGCCATGTACTCAGGGCTCATGTGCTCTCCCTTGAACAGGTCGGTGGGTACTCTTTCAACATCGATACCCTTTTCAGCAAGAAAAATATTCACGCGGCGGGGGTTGGGTGCTTTGGGGAAATCGTACAATTTCATGGCTTTGTTCCGTTGTTATTGATGGGGTTTAAGCATGATGTTTTGTTGGTCGTTATTCATATTAGATTAAGCATTCTAAAATGGATACAGTAAGTGATTGATGGCTTTTGCTGTTACGAATTTGTTTTATTAATTGTTGGAGTGCAGGGTGACTGAAAGCCTTACCGAATATCAACGCAAACGCTATACGCGCCAGCTATTGCTACCGAGCTTCGGTTTCGATGGGCAGGAGCAACTGGCTGCCAGCACCGTGCTGGTACTTGGGGTTGGTGGTCTCGGCTGTGCGGCGGCGCAATACCTCTGTACCGCAGGTGTCGGGCAACTAATCTTAGTCGACGATGACTGTGTGGAGTTGAGTAATCTACACCGCCAGGTTTTACACGGCGAAGGGGATATTGGTCGTTTAAAAGTGGCATCTGCCCGCGATACTTTGCTCGCTTTAAATCCGGCAGCATCTATCGAAGCTGTGGCGACAAGACTGGACGATGCCGCGCTACTTGAGAAAATTCTTAGTTGTCGTGCAGTACTGGACTGTTCCGATAATCTCGATACTCGACGACAGCTCAATCGGCTTTGTTATAAATCGCAAACACCACTGGTGTCCGGTGCGGCTATTCGTTTTGAAGGGCAGGTTGCTGTTTACACCATGCAACAATCAACACCGTGTTATGAATGTTTAAGCCAGCGTTTTGGTGAGCAGCAATTGAGTTGTGTGGAGTCGGGTGTGCTGGCTCCGCTGGTGGGTATTGTTGGCAGCTTGCAGGCGCTGGAAGCCATTAAATTATTAAGTGGTACAGGCACGGTGCCGGTTGGTAAGTTAATGCTGTTTGACGGTGCCTATAGTCAGTGGCAAACCTTCCAGCTTGAGCAGTGGTCAGATTGCCCGGTGTGCGGCACTAATTCCTCCAGTACAAACAGCACGGATTCAATTGAAGTATGAGTAACCAAGAAGAAAACTTACCATCGAAAAAAAGCGCCAGTTCTTTATTAAGTCTCGATCAGGCGCGAGCCCATATGTTGGCGGCTGTTGTTCCTGTTGCTGATTGTGAAACCCTGACGCTGGTTGATTTACCCAGACGCGTTTTGGCGACCGATATAACATCACCCATTAATGCGCCGCCGGCTAATAATTCTGCAATGGATGGTTATGCTTTTAAGTGCAGCTACCCAGGCAATAGCGCCACTGACGAATATGTATTAGTGGGAAAAGCTTTGGCCGGGGAGCCCTATGTGGGCGCTGTTAAAACGGGGCAATGCATTCGTATTATGACCGGGGCCGAATTACCGGAAGACTGCGACACAGTGGTAATGCAGGAAAACGTAAAAGCAGACGGTGAAATCATTAGCCTTGTAAAACCGCCTAAATCACAGGCTAACGTGCGCTATGCCGGTGAAGATATTGCCAAAGGCGAAACCCTGTTTACAGCCGGGCACCGACTTGGCCCAGTGGATATAGGTTTGTTGGCGACTATGGGTATTGCAGAAGCTGCGGTACGCCCGCGCTTAAAAGTCGCCGTGTTTGCCAATGGCAGTGAATTGCGTGCCCCGGGTGAAGTGCTGGCGGCGGGAGAAATCTACGACAGTAACCGCTACTTTTTAGGGGCCATGCTGGATCGCCTGGGTTGTGAGTTGGTTGATATTGGCGTGATTCCCGATGACCTTGAACAGTTACGAACTGCTTATAAAGAGGCCGATGCCTCGGCTGATGTGGTTATTACCTGCGGCGGTGCCTCGGTGGGTGAGGCCGATTATACGCGCCAGTTGCTTAGCGAACAGGGCGATATTGGTTTCTGGAAAGTGGCAATAAAACCGGGTAAGCCCTTTATGTTTGGCAAGCTTTCCAGCAGTACTTTTTTTGGTTTGCCGGGTAATCCCATGTCAGCTCTGGTAACTTTCTATCAATTAGTACTGCCTATATTGCAGAAAATGCAGGGTGTGGAAGCAGCGCCGACTTTAGTTTTAACAGCCCATGCAAGTTGCGATATACGACGTAATCGCAGTCGTCTTGAGTTTTTGCGAGGGATGCTAAGTACGGGAAACAATGGCGAGTTAATTGTTACCCCGGACAAACAGCAAAGCTCGGGTGCCTTAAGTTCATTTGCCCGCAGTAATTGTTTTATTCTTCTTGACGCGGGTGATCACGCATTGAAAACAGGCGATAAGGTTGGCGTGCAATTATTCGATTCTATTTTGCGATAAACCTTCCGGGCGAGTTTAGTTAGCGCTAAGAAAATGATTTAAAAAAACTAAAAATAATAACGTAATGATTGGGCTTTAACATGACAAAGAAAAGAAAACACCTGCTGGATGGTGTCACCGTGCTCGACCTAACCCAGCACGTCGCAGGGCCTTCCTGCACACGCATGATGGCGGAGATGGGCGCGGAGATTATTAAAGTCGAGTTGGCACCCTACGGCGAACAAATTCGTTATATGGGTTATCAAAAAGGCGGGCGGGGTATTTATTTTCTGCAGCAAAATCGCGGCAAGAAAAGCCTGTGTATTGATGCGAAGACGGAAGAGGGTAAAGCAATACTTCACGGCTTAATTAAGAAAGTGGATGTGTTAATTGAAAACTTCGCCCCCGGTGTTATTGGCCGTTTGGGTTGCAGCTGGGAAGTGGTGCACGAATTAAACCCCGAATGCATTATGTGTTCCATTTCCACCTTCGGCCAAACCGGGCCGTTATCGGAATTGCCCGGCTTTGATTATATCGGTCAAAGTTACGCCGGCATTACTGGTTTGATTGGCGACCCCGATAAAGCACCGAGTATTCCAGCAGCGGCCCTGGGCGACACCATGACCGGCGCTCACGCACTGGCGGCGATTAATGCCGCACTATTTCATCGCGCCATGGGGGGCGAGGCGGAATTTATCGACGTGACTTTGCTCGACAGTTATTTTCACTGCCATGAAATGTACGTCGGTTATTACAGCGCAAGCGACGGTAAGCTGGCGCCCAAGCGCCCGGGCTCCCATCATCGTCTCGGTTGCCCGATGGGTATTTTCAACGGTAAAGAGGGTTATATCACCATCATCGCCACGCCCCCTCAATGGGAGCGCATGTGCGATGTGATGGAAATGCCCGAGCTGAAAACCGATCCGCGCTTTGCTGACCCCAATGACAGAATTCGCCACCGCAGAGAATTAATCCCGATTATCGAAGAGTGGCTACAGAGCCATGAAAGTGATGCTGCCGCGATTGCCAAGCTGGAAGCAGCGCGCATTCCTGTGGCCCCGGTACTGAGTTTGCCGGAGGCGATGGAGCATCCCCACCTGGTTGAGCGCGGCACAGTGCGCACCGTTACCCAGCGCGGCGCAGGCACCTTTAAAATGCCCGGCATGCCCCTACGCTTTGCGGGTTATCCCACTGAAAATGATCTCGAAGCGCCCTATAAAGGTGAGCATAATGCCGAGGTGTTAAAACAGTACCTCGATTATTCCCCAGAGAAAATCGCACAATTACAGGCCAGCGGCATTTTGGTGGATGAGGAAATACCCGAGTCTGACGCGGGCTAAACACATTAATATTTCTATAGGAATAATATGGCACTTTTTGGCTCGAAGCCTTTATTAAAGAGTTATCGCGAGATGGGTGAGCAATTTTATAGTGATCAACGACCAACACCGGTAGCTGATCCATCACTCATCAGTGTTAACCCCGAACTTGCCGAGAAGCTCAATTTGTCAGGGAGTGAATTGGAAAGCCCCGAGGCCCTGCAAATTTTTGCTGGAAATGTTGTGCCGCAAAACAGTCAGCCAATCGCGACTGTGTATGCGGCCCATCAGTTTGGTGGCTGGAATCCCCAGCTGGGCGATGGCCGTGCCGTTTTACTCGGTGAAGTTATTGGCAAAGATGGCAAGCGCTACGATGTTCAATTAAAAGGTGCCGGCCAAACTCCCTACTCACGCAGAGGCGATGGCCGTTCGGCTTTAGGCCCGGTGCTGCGGGAATATATTGTTAGTGAGGCAATGGCCGTACTCGACATTCCCACTACGCGGGCACTTGCGGCGGTGACGACAGGTGAGCAGGTAGCGCGGGAATCATTCCTCCCCGGCGCGATATTAACCCGCGTTGCCAGCAGCCATATTCGCATCGGTACCTTTCAGTTTTTTTCCGCACAAGGGGATGTCGATTCGGTAAAAACCCTGGCCGACTATGTAATTGATCGGCACTACCCTGAGGCTTTGCAGAATAGTGAAAATACGGAACCCTACAGTGCTTTATTGGCCTGTGTCGTAGAGGCCCAGGCGCGCTTAATTGCCAAGTGGATGTCTGTGGGTTTTATTCACGGCGTGATGAATACCGACAATATGCTGGTTTGTGGTGAGACAGTGGACTACGGCCCCTGTGCCTTTATGGATAAGTACCATCCCGGCAAAGTGTTTAGCTCCATTGATACTCACGGTCGTTATGCCTATGCCAAACAACCGGAAATTGCTCACTGGAATCTCAGTTGGTTAGCTCAGGCGCTGCTGCCCTTAATGGATGAGGTTGAGGCCGAGGCTATTAAAAAAGCTCAGTCAGCGTTAGATAAATTCTCTAAAGTATTTGGCGAAACCCATCAAAAGCTAATGTCTGAAAAGATTGGCTTTGTAACATCAAGTGTTGAAACCAGTCAGTTGTATAGTGACTTGTTAGAACTGATGGCTGAACAGGGTTGCGACTATACATTGACCTTTCGCGCCCTCGGCGACCGACTTGCCCCTGAAGGCGAAGCCACAATCCCCAGAGATGTTTTTATTCTGCCAGAGGCATTGAACAGCTGGATCGAACGTTGGCAGAAGTTATTAGCAAAAGAAAAAATTGACGCTACTACGGCCTATCAATTAATGGTGAGTAAAAACTCGGCTTATATCCCCCGTAATCATCAAATAGAGGCCGCTATTGTGCAGGCGACACGGGGAGAGGGATTTACTTTGTTTCATCAGTTGATGAATGTGTTGGCGAATCCTTTTGAATACAGTGACGAGAACAAACAATTTGCAATGCCACCACAACCTGAGGAAGAGGTTAAGCAGACTTTTTGTGGTACATAGTACTGGCTATCGTTATCACTCAGTGGCGATGGGGTAAATAAAAAGGGTGGCGTTCATTTTTTTTCGAAGTGTTGAGTCTTAATATGTTATATCAAGATTTGACCCCTTCCTCCGTTCCGTGCGTCACCGTCTGTCTTGGACTCGTGGGTCTCATTACGCCATTTTTCGCCGTTGAAATCGACTTCGCTATTACGGCCGCCACCCTGGAGTGGCCCGCGATCATCATCCTTGCGGCGATAACTCTTTTGCGATGCCCACGCTTGAATCAATGTGCCGTCAACGCTGAAATGTTCTTCGCAAAGTAGCTGCTGCTTTCTCGCCAGATGAACCACTTCCTCAAACAGTTCCGTCACCACATCATTTTCCAGCAGCCGATCCCGGTTGGTGCTGAAACTGGAATGATTCCAAACCACATCATCAATCGTTAAGCCGATAAACCAGCGGTACAGAAGATTGTAATTAATCTGCTCAACCAATTGTCGCTCACTGCGGATGCTGTAAAGCACTTGAAGTAGCTGTGCCCTGATAAGACGTTCCGGGGGGATGGACTCTCGACCTGCATCGGCATAAATGCTGGAAAAGAGCCAGTCCAGGTGCCTCATGGCTTCATCAAGTAGCCGTTTGATGGGACGCAAGGGATGATCGACGGGTACAAACGTTTCAAGGTGAACTGTCGTAAAAAGAGCTTCCTGAAAAATATCTTCGCCGCGCACTGTATTGACACCTTTATTAATTGTCGTTTTTTGTAGTGTATAGAACCCAGTGTTTACGGGGGAGAAAATCAACAGCCTGCTAGATCACTGGATACGGCGTAGAGTTCGTATGGATTATTGGCGTCAGTGGCGAAAGCCTCGCACCAAAGTAAGAAATTTATTGAAGCGTGGTGTTAAAATACAAACAGCGGTTGGGTGCGGTATTACCAGCACCAACAGTAGGCGCTTTAGGCGAAGGGCCGTGGCGTAGTTCTAAAACTCCAGGGATAAATCAGGCGCTATCGAATGTCTATTTAAAATCTGAAGGGTTGTACGAATTACGTGATGGTTGGATCAAGCTTCACTATCCTAAGTGAAACGCCCTGTGCGGAGCCGCATGCAGGGTGTTGTGGGGGCTGAGGGTTAGATACCCTCGGCTACCCGATTAGACATAAAAAAAGCCCCGTGAAATACCGGGGCTTTGATAATGCATATGTTGTGTTTGATTATGCAGTCTTCTTTTTTCTTGAAAAACCGATTCCTGCAACACCGAGTGCAAGTAGAGCAAGAGTAGCCGGCTCTGGAACAGCTGTTGTGCTTGCACTCAGGGATACATTATCGAAACCGATATCGAAAGGACCCTGGTTATCGGCTTGGGCAAATCGTACCTGAAGATTCTGCCCTTGAAACGGAGAGACCGCACTGAAAACGTTTTGAGAAAAGGAGGCCCAAGGTTGTGGATCAAGAGAGCCTGGTGCTGTTTGGATTGCACTGAAAATGATGTCAGTGGGATCTACGGTATCGAAGAGAGCGGTTCCATTGAGAATCTCCACTCGGAATTGCTGGTTGGAAACCCCCGTATGAGATAGCGTGTCGGGGGTTGGGTTGACAAAACCAGCTCCAGCAAAATTCTCATACGCATAATCGAAGCTAAAGGTAAGCGCTGTCAGTGCGGTTGGAACCACAAAACTTTGCCAGAAGATATTCTGACTAGGGCCGCCTTGATTTCCAGCAAAAGCATAGAAGTTGTTTGTTGGGGAAGAACCCAGAGTTGGATCTCCAGGGTTTGCAGTAACTAAAAGACTGGAACCCCCAGCTTGAGATGTGTTCCAGCCAGTGAAATCTCCTGTCTCAAAGTCACCGTTTGTGATCAATGAGGCGTTCGCAGTTCCGACAAACAAACAAACAAACAAACAAACAATTTTTTTCATTTTCTTCTCCAAAAGTTAAAATTTCATTTCCATAACAAGAAATATTATCACGCAATATTAATGCCAGAATGCTAACCAGTTGTTTTTGTAGGGGTTATAATTTTGTATTTCACGACACACTTGAAAAGTGTAAAAATAGCTGACACTAACTTAAGGTATGATTGAAAAAAATTTTACAGATCAGTAGGACATTGTTGGCTTCACTGCCTAGCAGTTTATTCAACGGAACCCTTCCGACTATCATCTTTCTTACTATCACAATTTCCTTGCGGCAAGGGGGTGCTAACTTAATGTTATTTTTCAAGTGCTTAACTGTAATTTTCGTCCACTACCGAAAGGAGATAGTGAGAACAGCAACACCGCTCTGAATAATTCTTTCGCCTGATCATGTGGTTTTATTTCTTCAACTTCAAAGACTTACGGCGAATTGGGCTGATAGTCGGAACGCTTCTGCTGATGTTGCATGTTTCGCGCACGCTTGATTTTTGCTAATTCTATCTTTACAGATTCCTTGTCGGTAGAGAATTTAAAACTTTACAAAATGCGGTTCGGCCAGTGCCCGCAAGTCATCGGGCATTGGCACTGACTTGCGGGTTTCAAAGTCAAATAGTGTGCCGGTGGTTTCAACCGTTGCCACTGTCTCGCCAGTGGCGGCATTAATAAACCAGTGGAAAAATTGCTGGGTTTTACCGTGCATTTCCCGCAGGCCGCTTTTGGTAATTAGCACATCGCCAGCGCGGAAGTTTTGTTGAAACTCGATGTTATATTCCAGTGCGGCACTACCCAGACCGTGTTCTTTACGGTAGTCCGGTGTCAGGCCGTAGTGGCGTTGCAGGTGGGTGACAGTATCGGAGCAGCGCGACATAAAGAAGCGGGGGTGCAAATTGCCACGGGCATCGCACTCCCAGGGTTCGATGGTGCCGCGTGCCGTGTCAAAAAGACCGTAGTGTTCAGCCGTGCTCAGGTTATGTTGTTGTGGTTGGGGCAGCGTTTGTTTGGCACGCAAATTAGTGGGCGGTTCAATAGTGATCGCCTGTGCTGCGAGATGAGCGCCCTTTGGGAAGCTGGCGGCTTGCCCGCTGTCGAGATCAGTTAACTGTAAATCTATAATAAACCGTGCGGCTATCGTTTCGTTATCGAGATTGTTTATTTCACTAAACGTCGTCAGTGTGTCATCGGTCATCGACAATATGCCGCTATACACAGTGTAACTTTCGCCATTGCGCATTCTTTTTATAAACAGGAGGCTCATAAACAGAACCCGCTCCGCTTGGTGAATGAGAGCAAGCCTGGGGTGGGCTGATAAACCGAGCATGACCTGCAGTTGGCCAATGGTTTCTGTTGAGCGGGCCAAATAATACTGAACATTCATGTGCTCCATGACATCACATTCCCAGGCTTTTACGTTGGCCCGTACGGTTGGGGTCATCGCGCCCATTGGCCTCTCCCTGTGTGCATTTTTATAGTTTTACCTGAAGAGTCAGATTTCTGTCTGCTGGTATTTTCAGTATCATAGCGAGTAATTGTCGTTCAAACAGGGAGAATAAAGTGCCAAAAAGAGCAATGACGGACCAACAAATCGAGAGCTGCTTTGAGGTGCTTGCCGAATTGCGCCCCCATCTGAAGAAGGCTACTTTTTTGGCGACAGTCAGGGCGATGGAAAGCGAGGGCTATAAGTTAACTTACATTGAAGATATGGAGGGGGTTGTTGCTGTCGCTGGCTACCGTATCTCGACAAATTTATTTATGGGCAAGCATCTTTATGTTGATGATTTGGTGACTACGGAAAGTGCGCGTTCAGCGGGTTATGGTGGACAGCTGGTGGCCTGGTTGCGACATGAAGCGAATGAACAGGGCTGCAAGGTTTTGCATCTCGACTCGGGAACACATCGAGCAGAGGCCCATAAGTTTTATTTTGATCAAGGCTTTAACATTGCTAGCTTCCATTTTAGTCAGCAGCTTGATGAAACATAGGGCTCATTAATTGCGGTAGTCAAAAAGGTTCTCCTGAGTGGTTTTATTGATGGACAATTGTCAATTACTCCAATTTCAGTACTGCTTATACTCTGAGTTCGATACTTAATATCAAGAGGCTTCACAATGAAAAAAACTCGGCAAATGTTGATGGCAGTTGTTTTAAGTTTTACTTTTATCGCAGGCGCGGTATCAGCTGAAACAAAAGGCGTGTTTATCGATCTTTCGAGCTCGGATATGTTCAAAATCCATAGGGCTTTTGCAGTCGGCACTATGCTTCGAACGATGGAGAAAGTGCCCGTTACCGTCTATCTGAGTCTTAGTGTGACGCCCTATGCCGCTAAAGATTATCCGGTAGCGAAAATGCTGTCATTACGTGGCCAGACTGTTCACCAGCATATGGAAGATTTCATGAAAGAAGGTGGTGAAATCATGGTTTGTGCAATGTGCATGGGCGGACATGGATTGACCAAGGATGATTTATTGCCGGGTATGACAGCGGGAATGCCGGGTAAGTTGATCGTGGCTGAAGGCATTAAACTGTTGAGCTATTGATTTTGTCAGTGTGCCTGGATTTTAGGTTCAGGCCTGAACCTGGGCTGAGTTCAAGTTATAAGTGAAACATTCAGTCAATCGTGGCTGGGCCTCGCAAGCGGATTCCACTTAAATCGCTTGTGAGGCATAAGTAGAACGGCCTCTGATCAATTCATGATTTGTATTTGGTGACTAAAAGTCATTAGCGTCTACGTCTTCTTACGGCACCTATTTTCGGTGAATCTAAAAATACTGAGTTGTCGTTTTTTTGTCCAGATTTAGAGCCCCCTCCCCAGGATCCGCAAACTTCTCGCCTTTTGTGATGGAGTATTCAGGAAGTCTATTACACAAGAAAAAGTTGACAGCTTATGTTTTGAGGTAGCTTCGCATTAATGCTTGCGCTGCTAGTTTCATGGCCTTTTCGGTATAAGGTGCATAGCCAAAAATGATTTGTCTGTCAGCCTGGGGGGTTGTTTGAGGTGAAAACTGCGCCACGCTGGATAGTGCCACGCTAGCGTTTTTTGCGGCGGTAAAGAACTGTTCCGGTTTAACCGTTGAGCGTAGTTCTGCTGTTAAATGCAGACCACCATCAAGGGGCGTGACGTGCACAAGTTCAGCTAGCTCGTTCTCAAGAGTGGTAATTAACACGGCCTGACGCTGGGCGTATAACACACGCATACGACGTAGGTGCTTCAGAAAATGTCCGTCGTTAATAAAATCTGCCAATACGGCTTGTTCTAGCGGGGGTGAATGTCTGTCCAGCAACCAACGCGCGTTGGCGACAGGTTCGATTAACGCTGCAGGAACGACCATATAACCCAGGCGCAGTGCGGGAAATAATAACTTGCTGAAACTGCCCAAATAGATGACTTGTCCCGGTGCAGCCATACTATACAGGGTGGTGAGAGGTCGTCCACGATAGCGGTATTCACCGTTGTAATCGTCTTCCAGAATTAAGGTTGAGCTCTTTGTTGCCCATGCGAGCAAGGCTTTACGGCGTGACTGGCTTTGAGTAATACCGAGGGGAAACTGGCTAGCGGGTGTCGTGTAGAGCAGTTTTGCACCACTTGCGGGAAGAGTGGCTACTTTGAGACCTTCGTTATCAATATCTACATAGGCGGTTTTTGCCCCTGCCAATTCAAACACCATAGCCGCCGGGGTGTAGGCGGGGTTCTCGAAAATCACCTTGTCAGCAGGGTCGATCAGGGTTTTAGCTAGCAGCTCAAAGGACTGTTGCACACCGGCTGTGATGACGATTTGCTCGGGTGCAACACGCATGCCTCGCGCCATAACGAGATAATCGGCAACGGCCTGGCGCAGTGGCCAATAACCGCAGGGGTGAACGGCTTGCTGCCAAAAACGGCTGCTGTGTTTGAGGCGACGGTTGTACAGCTGTGCCCAGGTTTTTACAGGGAACTCTTTATAGTCGGGGATATGGGCGCGAAAGGGCTGGGGTGGTGGGTTACTTTGCTGAGCGCCAATAAAGGCGCTGGCCTGGCGCAAGGTGTTGGTGCGCTGGGAGAGCTTGGGTATAAACTCTACTGCTGCCTTGGTGCTGGTCTTGGCCTTATTGAGGGTCGGGGCTGGAAACCCTTCGGCAACTCGATGGGGCGCGCCGGGCCTGGCTTGAATAAAGCCTTCTACCGTTAGTTGCTCATAGGCACTGATGACGGTGTTGCGTGCAATATTGAGGGTGCTGGCAAGGTTGCGCGATGAGGGCAGAGGGTCGTTTGTTTTTAAGGTGCCCTGCCAAATAATCTGGCGTAATTGTTCTTCGAGTTGGCGGTAGAGGGGGGGCTTGAGTGCAGGATCCAGATGGATGGCCTCAAGGGGAAAGCGTTGCTTTATCGGTGCACTGCAGCGTGCTTTGCTAGTCATTAACTGGTTCTATTAATTATACAAAAAGTGGATCTTCTAAGGTGCCTGCAGTTTGCGCATAATTTACTGACACTACAAGTCGAGAAGAGGATTGCCATGAAATTGTTGCGAAATTTACGGGCGTGCTTTGTGGCCAGTACCTCGGCTGTATTGGGCTATATTGCCCTGCCATTATTACTGAGCCTGGCACTTTCAAGCCATGCAGCTAGCGCTAAAATTGGTATTGTTGTCTTTGATGGCGTATTAACCAGTGACATTACCGCACCAATAGAAGTATTTGGTGCGGCCAGTAAAAAAGCCTGGTTTGCTGATTATGAAGTTGTAGTGATTTCGGCGACGCGCGAAAAAACGATAACGACGGAAGAGGGTCTAACCTTGATTGCGGACAGGACTATTTATGATGCGCCGCAACTGGACGTGCTGCTGCTTGCCAGTGCCTATGACATGGACCCCTGGTTGCAGAACGAACCGTTAATCGCTTTTATTAAAAGACAGGCACAATCAAGCCAGTGGTTGGCCAGTAACTGTTCGGGTGCTTTTTTATTGGCCAAAGCGGGCTTGCTGGATGGTAAGCGAGCAACCACTTGGGCCGGTGGTGAGAAAAAATTGGCGAAAGCCTACCCCGCAATTAACGTGCAATACGACCAAAACGTGGTGATAGACAAAGGTGTGGTTACCTCTAATGGTGGGCCCGTCAGTTATCAGGCTGCCTTTGCTTTGTTGGCGCGTTTAAGTTCAGAAAAATATGCCAGTGAAATTGCCGAGTCGATTCAGTTCAATCGTTTGAAAGCAGCCTTTCTGCAATAGTGAGCGTTCAATAGTTAGAAGCCAGTAGTTAGAAATAAATAATCAGACATTATTATTGGAGTTATCGATGGAATTAAGCCAGGTCATTACTCAGCGTCGCACAGTTAAACAATTTGATCCCGCGCATCAATTAAGTGCGGAAGAATTTGAAACACTGATCAGTCAGGCCGTCCTCGCGCCGACTTCCTTTAACCTTCAGCACTGGCGCTTTGTTCGCATTAGTGACCCTGTACTGCGGGCAGATATTTGCAGTGCTGCATGGGATCAAGTTCAGGTCGTGCAGGCGTCTGAATTATTGGTGATTACCGCTGATATAAAGGCCTGGGAGAAAAACCCTGAACGCTATTGGCAAAACGCTGATACCGAAACCCAGGCAATGGTGGTCACAATGCTGACGGAGTTCTACCAGGGGCGTGAGTGGATACAGCGTGATGAGGCTATTCGTTCTGCAGCGTTTGCCGCACAAAACTTGATGTTGAGCGCGAAGGGTATGGGCTACGACTCCTGCCCGATGATTGGCTTTGACGCAGATGCGGTAGGGGCATTGATTAACTTACCGGCTGATCACCTCATTGTCATGCTGCTGGCTATTGGTAAAGCAGCGGCTGAGCCAGCACCTCGAGCGGGTCAGTTATCTCTCGGTGAAGTGTTGATTAATAATCGCTTTGTGGAGTAGCGGCTGCTTAAAACGCCGGTAAAATCTCATTAATTAAGAACCGTGTTTGCTCGAGCAAATCTGCGTCATCATTCCCCATGGGTCGCAGAATAAATTTTGAAATCCCCTGCTCGGCATATTCTTCAATACGCTGGTGAATTTGCTCTGCGCCGATAGCGACGGTGTGGCTGAGGTCTTTGCCCGGTGCCAATTTACTGAAACGAGCCAGCTCCCTTTGGGCGATATCATCGCTTGTACTACCAAAGCGGAAGAAGAACCCGGTACCGTAGTGGTCGTCGTCAATGCTGCGTCCGCTCAGCTTTAAGGCTTCTACAATCGCTTTTTTCGCTCGCCCGGCCGCTTCGGGTGACTCCAGCCCCGCCTGCCAGCCCGTACCGATGCGCGCCGTGCGTTTAATGGCCGCTTCGCTGCTGCCGCCTATCCACAGGGGTAACTCTTTCTGTGCTGGCAGGGGTAAGATAACGGCGTCTTTATATTGATAGTGGTCGCCACTCAGTGTGACCGGGTCACCGCGCCAAAGTTGAGTGATGATGTCGAGGGCTTCGTCGGTGCGTTTACCTCTGCCTTTTGTGCCTCGGCCAGTGGCTTGCCATTCGGGCGCACGAGCGCTGCCAATACCGAAGGCGGGCAACATGCGCCCCTGACTGAGAAAGTCGATGGTGGCGCATTGCTTGGCTAGCACGAGTGGGTCACGCAGGGCGGCGGAGGCGACGTTCATGCCGAATTTAATGCGCTGGGTGGCACCGGCAATAGCGGCGAGGGCGCTGATGCATTCGAGGAAAGGCTCGTTGGAAATCAGCCGGTCGGTTTGCCAGATGGAATCGACGCCGCCGTCTTCGCAAAGCTCAATCCAGCGCCAGAAGTTATCGACCTGTTGAAAGGGAAAACGGGCGAGGCCTAGGCCGATGCCAATTGCCATTGTTCATCTCCAGAGTCATTGCTCAGTCGAAGGTGAGGGGTGTCTTTTACTCATGACCGTCGGAGGCATGGATGCCGACATCGAGCGTACAGGGATGTATTTACAGCGGGTCATGAGTAAAGGACATCCGTTGCCACCTCTTTCTAGTAATAAGTAACAATTGATTTGATGCACTTATTCAGGCGTAAAATTAGCCGCAGTAAACGCCTCCAAAGTCCGCTGAATATCGGCTTCGCTAGCACCGGCCAATGGCGCAATAATCTGTGTGTGAATACCAGTATCCATATCAGCCTGCAAACGGGCGCGACATTCCTCGGCGCTGCCGATAACGGCAATTTCATCAATCAGGGCATCGCTCATGGCACCGGCTGTTTTCTGTCTATCCTTCGCGGCCCAGCCTTCGTTGATTCCTTCAGCGGCATCATCAAAACCCGCCCAGGCGAGGAAGCGGTTATAAACGGGGGTGGCGTAATAGGGTGCGAAGGCGGCGCGGAATAAATCGCGGGCAGCGGCTTTATCGTCGGTGACCAGTACCATGGCGCGGTTGACGATTTCGACTGACTGCCAATCTTTACCGGCTTTCTCGGCACCGACTTTCACGTGCTCGATCATTTTCGCGAGGGCGCGCTGGGGCCAGAGATTAAAGATCACGCCATCGCCAATCTCTGCCGCCATTTCAATCATCTTTGGTCGCAGGGCGGCGAGGTAAATGGGTGGGGCCTGGTCGATGGGAGCCTGTCGATAACCCTTGCTGTAAAGGCCGTCGAGATCAAAGTTGGATTTTTCACCGGCCAGCATTGAGCGCACCATAATGGCGGTGTTCTTTACCCGGGTGACGGGTTTTTCCAGCGGAATGCCGTGCCAGTTGTTCATCATCGTTTGGCTCGACGCACCCAGGCCCATGATAAAACGGCCAGGTAGCACTTGCCCCAGTGCGTTGGCGGTGGCCGCCAATACAACGGGCGTACGGGTGAAGACAGGTGTCACCGCAACCCCGATGCGAATAGTTTGGGTGTGAGCGGCCAGAGCGGCGGCGGTGGTTAACGAATCGGGCGCACCGCCGTCGGCAAACCAGGCGTCGCTATAACCCTCGGCCTCGGCCCACTTTACTCGCTCAATGGTTTCGCTGATTAAAGGGCTGGCGGGCAGGGTAACGGCAACGCGCTTGATCAGGGTGTTTACGGATGACATGAATTTTCCATTCGCTAAGTAATATTCGTTAAGTAGAAAAAGGCAGTTTCCCATTTTGCGGCCAGCTTGTTCAAGCTGTATGCTGGGGCTTAAACAATTACAGGGGGATGGGCATGAGCTCGACCACAGAATTAACGGCGGTACGTGCGGGTCATGAATTTGATGAAGGGGTGCTACTGGCATTTCTCGAACAAAATATCGAGGGTTTTAAAGGCCCATTAAAAATCCAGCAATTTGATGGCGGCCAGAGCAACCCCACGTTTAAGCTGTTTTGTGGTTCCGGCGTTTATGTGATGCGCAAACAACCACCGGGCGAACTGCTGCCCTCAGCCCACCAGGTTGACCGCGAATACCGCATTATGAAAGCGTTGTGGACAACCGACGTACCGGTGCCGCAAATGCACTGCTTGTGTGATGACGTCAGTGTTATCGGCACCAAGTTTTATGTGATGGCCATGGTTGAGGGGCGTATTTATTCCGATATTTTACTGCCCGATGTGGCGCCGGCTGACCGGCGGGAAATGTATCTCGATATGATGCGCGTACTGGCAGCGGTGCACGCGGTCGATTACAAAGCGGTGGGTCTCGAAACTTATGGGCGTCCGGGTAATTATTACGAGCGGCAGATTTCTCGCTGGAGCAAGCAATATAAAGCGTCGGAGATTGATAAGCTGGCGAGTATGGACAACCTGCTTGAATGGGTGCCAAAACACTTGCCAGAGTCGAGCGAAACGACCATCGCCCACGGTGATTATCGTCTGGCGAATATGGTTTTTCACCCCACCGAGCCGCGTATTGTGACGGTGCTTGATTGGGAGCTGTCGACCCTCGGTCACCCGCTGGCGGATCTTGGTTACAGCTGTATGGAGTTTAATGCCGACTTTTATGGAGAGGTGCGCCTGCGCGGGCCAGATCGCGAAAGTCTGGGTATTCCCAGTGAAGAAGAAATGGTTGCCGAATATTGTAAAAATTCAGGGCGGGATGAAATTGATAACTGGACGTTTTACGTGGTCTACAATTTATTCCGTTCCGCCGCTATTGTGCAGGGCGTTTACAAACGCGGACTGGATGGTAATGCCAGTTCGGAGTCGGCATTGACCTACGGTGATGAGTGTCGCAACCGGGCAGATAGAGCCTGGGAGCTGGTGCAAGAAATGGAAGCTTGAATGCAGCGTTAAATTGAAATTTAGTGCAAATAAAAAGGGGCTTAATTAGCCCCTTTTTATTTGCTTGTACTAACGCGCTGACTTTATAAGATAATGTCAGCCATTAATTCCAGACCTTCTTTGGTGGTTTCACCACCGAGCAACATGGTTGAAACGTGGCCTTTTTTGCCGGCGTCAATCCAGCGCTGTGAACGTTCACGAATGCGTTCGACCGGGCCGACCAGGTGTGCGGCATCAACCAATGCATCGGGCACGGCGGCGGCAGCTTCTGCCTTTTTGCCCTCTAAATACAAATCCTGAATTTTCACAGCGGCGTCTTCAAAACCGAGGCGCTTGGCGTAGTCGTTATAAAAGTTTTTAGCGCGGGCACCCATGCCGCCGATGTACAGCGCCATATTGTCTTTTAATGGTTTCATGCACTCTTCAATATCGTCGCCGATAATGACCCGTAAAAAGGGGGCAATCTCGAAATCGTCGAGGGTTTTATTACCGACATCGGCAAAACCCTTTTCGATAGGCTCGGCAAACACGTGGTATTGCTCGGGATCCATCCACACCGGGAAAAAGCCATCGGCATGGCTCGCGGCAGCGCGCACGCCCGCCGGAGTAATTGTGGCCGCGAAAATAGGCGGTTGCTCTTGAATGTGCAAAATACTTTTCAGCGGCTTACCCATACCGGTAGCGCCTTCACCTTTATAGGGTAGTTGGTACTGTTTTCCTTCGAAGGTGACGGGCCCTTCGCGATCGAAGATCTGCTTCATAATGGCAATATATTCTTTCAGACGCGTCACTGGCTTGCCGTAGGGCACGCCGTGCCAGCCTTCAACCACCTGCGGACCTGAGGCACCGAGGCCGACAATAAAACGGTTGCCCGAGAGCTGGCTGAGAGACATTGCTGTCATTGCGGCCATGGCAGGGCTTCGCGCCGGCATTTGCATAATTGCTGTGCCGACTTTGATTTTGCTGGTATTGGCCAGTATCCAGGTGGCGGTGGTCACCGCGTCAGAACCATAGGCTTCTGCTGTCCACACCGAGTCGTAGCCGAGTTCTTCGGCGAGGCCGATAGTATCGAGGGGTATTTTTACTGAGTTGCCGGAATAGCCGGTCATTAAGCCGAGTTTCATAATCCTAGTCCTGATGCTGTGAGTTTTACGCTGTACTAAGGGCGTATTTTGGGAATGAGTCGTAAGCCTAACGATAACAAACTGCCGTGTGTGGAGCTAGATATGTCTGTTGAACAGTGGTTAATGAATACGCCTTACGGGTACTAGCACTTACTCGGGCAAGGGGGTATCTTTGGCTGCAATTACATTCGATACAGGAGAGGCAGCGATGGCCAGGTTTGATAATAAAACAGTCGTAATTACAGGTGGTGCTGGAGGCATAGGCTTGGCGGCGGGTAAATTGTTTGCTCGTGAAGGGGCCAACGTCATGCTGGTAGATTTGACAGAAGATGCCTTGCAGGCAGCTGCGAAAGCAATTGATGCTGGGGATAGAGTCAGTTACCAGCTGGCTGATGTGTCAAAGCCCGAACAAGTTCAGGGCTATGTCACGGCGACATTGAAATGCTTTGGTGCCATCGACTACTTCTTAAATAATGCCGGTGTCGAGGGCGTGGTGGCGCCGATTATTGATTCACCTGTTGAGGCTTTTGATCAGGTGATGGCGGTCAATATTAAGGGTGTGTGGCTGGGTTTGAAATATGTGATTCCCGCCATGCTCGACAATGGCGGTGGCAGTATTGTTATGACTTCATCAATGGCTGGGCTTAAAGGCACGCCGAATATTTCGCCCTATATTACCAGTAAACACGCCGTGGTCGGCATGATGCGCAGTGTCTCGCAGGAATATGCGACGCAGGGTATTCGCATTAATACGGTGAACCCGGCACCCATTGAAACGCGAATGATGCGTTCACTGGAAACAGGTTTTGCACCGGGGCAGGAAGAAGCTGCCAAGGCCCAGCTCAGCCAAATGATGCCCATGGGGCGCTATGGTGAGCCGGAGGAGGTGGCCAATCTAATGGCTTTTTTGTGCAGTGATGACGCCTCGTTTTGCTCCGGCGGCGTATATTCCGTCGACGGTGGCGGCTCGGCAATGTAGGAGCTAGTCCAGCAATATAAAGTGCTGCTTAATCTCTGAAGTTATTAAACTGAAAAGCCTGGCCCAGGTCTGCTTCGCGCACCAGGGCCATGGCACCTTGTAGGTCATCGCGTTTTTTACCAGTAACTCTGATTTTTTCACCTTGAATAGCAACCTGTACTTTGGTCTTTGCGGCTTTAATCAGCTTGACGATTTTTTTCGCCGTTGGCTGGTCTATACCCTGTGCAAACCGTATCGCCAGGGAATAGGTTTTTCCGGTGTGCGTGCAGTCTTCATCGGCATCGATACTGTTTGGGTCAATTTTTCGTTTGACGATATTGTTACTGACGATATCGAGCATCTGCCGGCATTGGAAATCTGACTCAGCCGAAACGGTAATTACATCATCCTTTAAATCAATACTGGCTTTGACGCCACGAAAGTCAAAACGGGTGGCGAGTTCACGCTCAGAGTTTTGTGTCGCGTTGCGGATTTCAGTCGTCTCCACTTCGGAGACCATATCAAAAGAGGGCATTGTGTTAATCCTGTTATTTATTGAGGCGTTAGCGGGGTACTAGTCTACTAAAAGACCACCAGTCCACAAAACAGAAGATTAGAATTTGGCTGTGTGGGATTGGCTTGTATCGCTTGTTCTCGACGACTATATTTAGGCTCGTTGATGGTTGTAACCCCTATAACACTGAGGCAGGCAGCAAAAATAATGGCAGACGATACAAGAGCCATAGAGGAATGGAAAACCAAATATTTCGATCAGCTCGACCGGCTTGATAAAAAAGAAGCCGACTGGGAGCAATTAGAAACCACTTTAAAGCGAGCTGTTGGGCGTTTGAGCATTGCGGCTGAAGGCCAGAATGAAGCGCTTGATGGTTGCCTTGGTAGCTTGCGCCGCTCTATTAAGAGCAATGTTAACCATCGTCAGCTTGAGCTAATTATTGACGATATTTCGGCCATACTGGCGCAGCTAGAAGAAAAAAATACCACCCCGGATCGCCTGATTGTAGATGCATTGCTGCAATTGATAGCAGGTTTAAACTTTTCGGATAGTCAGCAGAAGGCCTGCAAAAAAATCATCAAAAAGCTCGAGAAGTCAGATGACGGGCAGCGTGATAATTTATTGTCTGATACTGCGAGCTTTTTAAATACAACAATTATCACTACTGATACAGCTGGTGCTAGTAGTAAGCCATCATTTCTGAGTCGTATGTTATCCAGTGCGCCCGCTGAAAATGAGCAAACGCAATCAAGTAGCGAACAACTTTTAGGGGCAGCTGAAGCCCCGGACCTTTCCCGCTTACTTCTAAGTCTTAATGATTTTTTTGCAGGGCTGCCCTGGCCAGAAACAGAAAAAAAAGCGCTGGATAGCGGTCTGGCCACAATGAAAGCCGCGAAAACATTGGATCAGTTACAGACAGCCATTCACCAACTGGCTGATGCTGTATCTGATTGCACTGTCGAAAAGGCAGGTGAGGACAATGGCTCCAGGTGCGCTGTTTACAAAGATTGCCTGATTGATCTTATTGATGCCCTGGAAGAAGGTCCGCTGGGGCGTGATCTGGAATCTTTGAAAGTCAGTGTTCAGCTTGCAACTGAGGATGATGCGCTGGAGGAACTGACCCATCAGTTGTCTGGCTTACTTCTTAAGCCGGGTGTTGATTCTGGTACTAGTACTAGCGAAACACAACGGCTCTCTTCTGGTAAGCCCTTTGTAGACCCAATTTCTGAACGTCGTACCGAGACCACGAATGCCTCCTTAAATGAAGAGGCATCGTTACAGCCGACGATACAAGAGTTATTAATTCGTTTGCTTGAGCAGCTCATTGTGCCAAATAGCCTTCAGGCAGAAGCTGATAAAGTGAAACAAAAACTTGAAAATATGGCTGCGCCTGGGGACTGGAGGCAATTGCTGAAAGATGTCGCTAATTTGATTAATTCAATACGACTGAGTATGCAGGCTGAAAAGCATGAGTTTGAAGATTTCTTGCAGCAGGTAACGGGTCGCTTGAAAGACATGGATCTCTTTCTGCAAAGTGAAACGACGAAGCTGGAAAGTGCTCAGAATGATGGCCAGCAATTTGACGAGGAGATCCAAAGCAATGTTAAGACTATTCGAGAAGATGTTAATCAGGCAACGGAATTACCCCAGTTAAAGGTGCTGGTCGACGATAAGCTTGCCGTGATTTCTGAGCATATTAATGCTTATCGAGTGGCAGAAGAAAAGAGAGCACAGCAATCCAAAGACGATGTCGAATCCATGCATGAGCGTATGCAGGCCCTGGAGAATGAAGCTGAGTCTCTTAAAAAAGTGATTGTCGAAAAAAACCAGCAGGCGATGTTTGATGCGTTGACGAATGTTCCCAACCGCTTGTCTTATGAGCAGAAAATGGAGGAGGAATTTGCACGTTGGCAACGGACGGATTTACCTTTGGTTCTTGCCGTATGGGATATCGACTTCTTTAAAAAAATTAATGATAACTTTGGTCATCAAGCTGGCGATAAAGTGCTGGAAACGATAGCCCAGCTACTCAATAAACGTATTCGTAAAAGTGATTTCTTTGCCCGCTATGGGGGGGAGGAGTTCGTTATGTTACTACCTAATACCGAAGGTCAGGCAGCTCTTAAATTAGCCAATGGTTTACGCGAAAATATTAAAAACTGTAGCTTTCATTATCGCGGTGAGGATGTGCGTGTCACCGTCTCTTGTGGTCTGAGTAGTTTCAGTCAGGGTGATAGTGCTGACCAGGTGTTTGAGCGGGCAGATAAATCTTTGTATGAGGCTAAGGAGACAGGGCGTAATCGTTGCGTACTGTCGACCGCGTTGAATGACGCTTGAATGTAAGTACGTTTGCATGCCCGCACATCGACACCGCGTGTGACGGCTAGTGGGGTGTTGCAGTGGGTCGAGTTATAAGACCGCTGGTCTGCTATACGGCGGCTGAGTGTTAACTGCATCACAAAATAGTTGGTAAAATCGCGATTCAAGAATTAGCTTGCCTACGGCTCACTTGAGATGACTTGTAGGGCCATTCAAACAGGAAGTTTCGCGGATTTTAAATAATGCATTGTATGAACGTGACCTATGGAAAACCCATGAGTAAAAGCCCTGATTGGCTTAGTGATACCCGTAAAAAAGGGGTCCGCACACCGGTAAGTCAGCTTAAAGTTGGCATGTTTGTCGCTGAACTGGATAGACCCTGGATGGGAACCCCATTTTTTACAGAGGGTGTGTTAATTAAGCATCATGATCAAATTCGACAGTTTTCAGAGTATTGCCAGCACGTCTATGTTACTGAGACGCCGGCCGGGTTAAGGCAAGGTAAAAAAACGATGGTTAAGCCGATCGAATCACTTGCGCAGAAGGCTTCCCGCCCCGTGGCATTTACAACTTTATCCGCGATTCAGGAGAAGCAAAAGCAAGGTCGAAAACCTCTTATTAAGAAGAGGCGGGAAATGATTAAAAAAAATAAAAGTACGGGTTACGAAATACAGCTGTCTGCGGAACAGGAGCATCCCGCTGCACGAGAGGCATATGATCAGGCAAAGTTAATGCTTGAAAATATTGTCATTGCTGTTGAATATGGGTCTACGCCCGATATCCATAGCGCGGAAGCGGTTGTTAGACTTTGCCGTGAGAGTGTCGTGCGTAACCCGAATGCGCTTGTCTGGATGAGCCGAATACAGCATGACAATGCCTATATTGTTAAGCACGGTTTGAGTGTTTGTATTTTGGCAATGGTTTTTGGTCGGTATCTTAATTTTACTGAGTCTGAGCTCGATGTGCTGGGTTTGTGTGGACTGTTGCATGATATCGGCAAGGTTAAAATTCCTACCGATGTACACAATAAGCGCGGTCTTTTAACCACTGATGAGCTGCGTTTGATAAAGCAGCACACAGTAGATGGCTATAAACTTTTACGCGACAATAAAACGCAATTCGCGAAACTAACAGACGTCGCCTTAAATCATCATGAAAGGCCTGATGGCCTAGGTTATCCGCGTAATTTAAAAGGCCATGAAATATCCGATTACGCGAAGATCATTGCTGTGGTTGAAGCCTATGATGCGATGACTTCGGAGCGCTGTTATGCGGAAGCAAAAGGCCCCGCGGAAGCTCATAAAGAAGTTTATGAAAACTTGGGCAAGCAATTTGACGAGGAGTATGCACTACAGTTTATGCAAGCAATAGGGCCCTATCCTCCAGGTACTGTCGTGGAACTGCGCAATGGTATGGTTGGTATCGTTCTGACAGGCCACACCAAGTTTAGACATTTACCGACAGTTATATTGTCTCGAGACACCGATAAGAAAGCCATTGACGATAACGTAACGGATTTATCTCTGACCGATAGCGGCCGTTTAGATAAAAGCTATTTGATTCAACGTGCGCTGCCGGATGGCTCTTTCGGTGTCTGTCTGGAAAATCACACCTTAGGTTCTAATAAAGATCCGGAAACCTAAACTCTCGCTCCACATCTACGATGATCTTTACGGGCCCACTTTTGGGTGTTTGGTCTGTGATGCTCAATAGCCCCTTCTAATTCTGGCTGGCGTGGCGTTATGGGACACTATCTGTTAACTGTAGCACTTTACGACAATCGCAAAGCGATCATACTCATGAGATAAATTAAACGATGCTGCGTCGTCAGCCGAAATTATCAATGGATGGGGTCGATGGAAGATAGTTCTAATGGAGAGAGTCGGGGTGGTGGCCCAGTTCAAAATATAAAGAGAGGTGATTTGGAACGAGTCGATGTGAGTGATATCGAGATGGGGATGTTCATTGCCGAGCTAGACCGCCCCTGGTTGGAAACACCATTTTTGTTACAGGGTTTTGAGCTGCGTGATGAGGACGATCTCGAGAATCTTAAAAAATATTGCCAGCATATTTATATACCCCGTCAGCCTGAAGTCATAAAAGACAAGCCTCGTGCTCGAACAAGGCGTGGACAAAGACTGCTGAATACCGAAAATAAGGGCACACTGTTGAAGGTCTCGAGTAGTCTAACTACGCAGCCTCAAAAACATCGTATTGTTAGTTCTGATTTAAAATCTAAAGCGAATATCATAAAGCAGAATGAGCGTTTGGTCGCTGTGCGTAAAGAGCACAAGATCGCGAAGAAAGCCTATAGCAAGGGCAAAACAAATATTAACCAAATTCTTAGCTCTGCCAGGTTTGGGCAAATGCTCAATACGGTCACTGCAGAAGGTATTGTGTCTGGTTGTGTTGACAGTATGTTACAAAACCCCGATGCGATGCTCTGGATGAGCAAGATGAAGCATGAAGATGAGTACACGGCTGAGCATTGTTTAAACGTCTGTGTTCTTGCCATTGCATTTGGTCGTCATTTGAATTTTTCTAAAGGTAAGTTACAGATATTAGGGCTTTGTGGGCTGTTGCATGATGTCGGCAAGATGAGAACGCCGGACGAAATTCTCAATAAGCCAAGTTCATTGACGGACGAAGAATTTGACATCATGAAGGGGCATACTATCGAGGGGTATCAGCTCCTCGTTGAGGAAGGTGGGGCTCCCTATCAGGCAATTGATGTTGCGCTTAATCACCATGAAAGGCCGGATGGCAAGGGTTATCCAAATGGTTTGATCGGCAAAGATATATCCGCATACTCGAGGATTATCGCCATTGTTGATGCTTATGACGCGATGACCAGTAATCGTTGTTATTCCCGGGCGGTGTCGCCCGTTGAAGCGCAAAGAATTATTTTCCGAAACCGCGGCTCGCAATTTGACGAAAAATACGCACTTTCATTTTTGCAGGCGATTGGCCCCTACCCACCAGGGACTGTTGTTGAGTTGCATAATGGCATGGTGGGTATTGTGCTTTCGGGGCGGCGAAAAATTCGCCACTTACCAATGGCTATTCTTGTTCGCAACGCTGAAAAAGAGGAGATCGATGAAAGCGCGGTCGACCTTTCGTTGACCTCTAGTGGAGAGCTGGACAGGGGTTATCTTATACGTTGTTCTCTGAAGGACGGGGCATTTGGTATCAAACTGGAAGAGCACACAATTTAATAATAGTGATCCCGTTTTATGTCCTCCCCCTCTCCCAACGAGAAATATTGCGGTGGGGTTTTTAATGAGTGCTGTCGGCTTACTCTGAGTAACGAATCCCAATAATTAGATAATCATGGCTTTCTCCGTTTAGGGTAAACGCTATTTCATCATCCAGGTTTTTACCGATCAGCGCTTTAGCCAAGGGTGAATCAATACTGATATAACCTTTGCTAGTATCGAGCTCGTCGGCTCCGACGATGCGATAACAAACGCTTTCAGCATCGTCATCTTCCAGTGTTACCCAGGCACCAAAATAAACCTTGTCGGTGTTGCTCGGTGGGCGATCGACGATGGTGAAATCTTCCAGTCGATTTGTGAGATAACGTACGCGGCTATCAATTTCCCGCAAGCGGCGCTTGCCATAAATGTAATCCCCATTTTCTGAGCGGTCACCATTTTTAGCAGCTTCGTGTACCACGGCGGTCACCTGGGGGCGTTCGACCTTCCACAGCTGTCGTAATTCATCGCGCAACTGTTTCGCGCCCTCACTGGTAATGTAGGGGCTGGAGGGTTCTCTGGGTGGTCGGTAGCGGCCCATGGCTAAGCCGACGTGGAGGGTGAAACAGCAGGCAGATCAAAACCAAAAACCTCACTGTAAAACTTGAGTTCCTCTAGCATCGCTTTCTCCGTATTTCCTGCCTGCCGAAAACCGTGGCCTTCATCGCTAAAGGGAATGTATTTCACTTTAAGCCCTTTTTTCTCGAGAGATTCAACCATTGCTTCTGCCTGTTGCGGCGGCACAACTTTATCGTCGAGACCCTGAAAGAAAATTACCGGGCAATTGAGTTTATCGATATGGTTAATGGGCGAACGTTGCTTATAGAGTGCTTGCTCAGCGGGGTAGGGGCCGACCAATGTGTCGAGATAGCGCGACTCAAATTTGTGGGTGTCGCGGGCCAGAGTTTCGAGATCACCAATGCCGTAATAACTGGCACCGGCTTTGAACAAGTCGTGAAAGGCGAGGGCGGCGAGCACGGTATAACCGCCAGCGCTGCCGCCGCGAATCATGATGCGCTCGGGGTCGACGAGGTTTTGAGCAATAAGATGCTGGGCACCGGCGACCACATCGTCGACATCTTTAATCCCCCAGGCACCATCCAACGCTTGTCGATAGGGTCTACCGTAGCCGGTACTGCCACGATAATTCACGTCGAGCACCGCAAAGCCACGATTAGTCCAGAACTGTATTTTTAAATTGAAACCTGTAGAGGTAGCACCGGTTGGCCCGCCGTGGCACAAGACCAGCAGTGGTGGTTTTTCATCGGTGTTTTGTGAATACGCGGCATTACAGGGCGGATAATAAAAGCCGTGGGCTTGTTCGTTGTCATTAGTTGAAGAGCCGCTGGTAGTAAATGTAATAGCTTGAGGCTGAGCGTAGTTTTCTGCGGCAATGGGCAGGGCGGTAAACTGATGAATGATTTTATATTGAGCCGATTGTGTGTCGAGTTCGACAAGGCAGCCACTTTGTGAAGGCGACGCACCTATAAACCAGACGCAATTTTCTTTGCTGACTAAAGCCGATATTTGAGTGAAGGGCAGGTCAATGGTCGTTAGTTGTTTGGTTTTTTCATCAATGAGGCCGAGCCGCCATAAACCCTCTGTGGTGTAGCAGGCGGCCAAATTACCGTCTCTGCAAAAACCATAAGTCGACATGCCCAGTGTCCACAGTGGCGTGGCAAACTCTGCTTTCTGTGGACATATTGCTACGCTTTTCTCTGTATTTTCATGGCGATAAATATTCCACCACTCGTTGCGATCCGAGACAAAGTACAATTCGCCAGCGGGTGACCACTGGGGCTGAAAAATAGCTTCATCACGGCCACCGGCAATATTTTCTGGGCTGGCCAATAAACCACCGTCATTGAAATTCGCCAGCCATAATTCGCTACCCTGCCAGGGCATTTGTGGGTGCTGCCAGCTTATCCAGCTAAGTTGTGTGCCATCGGGACTGAGGCGAGGGTAGGCGTAAAAATCTGCGCCGCTGTGTAGCTCACTAAATTCGTAGGGTGAGTTGGTGGAAAGGGCGGCAATAAAGTTGCGGGGCTCATCAAGTTCGTCGCTGCTTTGTTCGGCGACGCAAATTAAGCGTTGGTGTTGGGTGTCATAACAAAAATCAGCAAAGCGCAGGTTGTGATTGGCCGGACTAATGGCCTCGGGGCTTGCACCTTTTACCCCTGTGTCGATCCGATAAATACGCTGATCATTTTGTTCGCAAAAATATAAAACACCAGCAATTACAATATACGGTGCGCCACCGTATTCATGCACGCGGCTACGCGCACTAAAAGGTGCGGGCAGCACATCCGTTTTTTGCCCCGTGGCATCGTGCCTAACAATTGCATTGCGTCCGCGTTCTTCCGGTCGAGCCTCCAGCCAATAAAGGTCATCACCATCAATACACAGGTTATCGATTGAGGGTGCTGCACTGGCAACCTGTCGAGCGCTGATCGGTGATTGCCAGCTGCCATATGCGGTGTTGCTTTTCATTTTGTCTGCCATTTTAGCCGCCCGCCATCTTTACGTTATAACCTTCTTTTGTCAGCAGCTCGCGTATTTTTTCTCGGTGGTCGCCCTGTATTTCGATAATACCGTTTTTCACCGAGCCGCCAGAACCGCAAGTTTGTTTTAGCTTTTTTGCCAGGGTTTTTAATTCAGGCTCAGGCAAGGGTACGCCGCTAATCGTCGTCGCCGCATTGCCTTTGCGACCACTGGTTTCCCGGCGGATACGCACAATTCCATCACCAGCCAGCGTGCTTGCCGTTTCGTTATCCGTGGTTTTAATACGGCCTTTGTCGGTGGAGTAAACCAGTCGGGAATTCTTTTTCATCAGCTTTTAATACAGCCTTATTAGTAGGGTTTATGGAATAAGAATGATTTTACCAATATGTGCATTACTCTCCATTAACTGGTGGGCTTTACTTGCCTCGTCCAGTTTAAATTCTGAGTGAATGACCGGCTTTATCGTACCGTCATCCAGTAGTGGCCAAACCTGTTCCTTCAAGCCAGTGGCAATACGAATCTTATTTTCAATCGGCTGGCTGCGCAGGGTAGAACCCGTGAGCACCAACTGTTTAAGCATCACTGCACCGAAATCAACCTCAGCTTTTGAGCCACGCAAAAAGGCGATAGACACAATGCGTGCCTTCGGTGCCGTGGCTTTAATATTCTTCTGAATGTAATCCCCGCCGATCATATCGAGAATCACATTAGCACCTTTGGTGTTTGATTTAATGCCCTTAACGAAGTCTTCGGTGTGATAATTAAAGGCCTTCTCTGCGCCCAGCTCTTCACACACACGGCACTTTTCATCGCTGCCCGCCGTGGCAAATACTCTTGCGCCAAAGGCTTTTGCTAATTGAATCGCCGTGGTGCCGATACCGCTAGTGCCGCCGTGTACCAGGAATGTTTCACCCGGCTGTAGCGCAGCGCGTTCAAACACGTTATGCCAAACGGTGAAAAAAGTTTCCGGCAAGGCCGCAGCCTCGACCATCGACAGCCCTTTAGGGATGGGTAAACAAACAGACTGATGAGCCACCGCGTAGTCCGCGTAACCGCCACCATTAAGCAGGGCGCAAACTTTATCGCCAACAGCCCACTCGCTAACCGCACTGCCGATAGCAACAATTTCGCCAGCGGCTTCAAGTCCCAATAAATCTGATGCGCCGGGCGGTGGCGGGTAAGCACCTTTGCGCTGGATCACATCGGGGCGATTAACCCCGGCAGCGGCGATTTTGATGAGTACCTCATCGGGGCCACATTCGGGCAGAGGGCGTTCGCCCAGGCTCATGACTTCGGGGCCACCGGGGGTGGTGATTTCAATGCATTTCATGGTTGATGGATTCATAGAGGGGCTCGACATACTATTGGCTGGTGAGTTTGGGCGTAATTATAGAGGGTGTGGCTAGTAATGGGGTGTGGGCTGTGTTTTTCCTGTTCTAAATCTGAGGTGCTAAATCCGGGAAATACCAGGGCTCTGCATGTTCTGGAATCGCCCACCGCAGTGGAGACTTGCTACTCGTTTCACTTAGTAGCCCTTCAGTTTTCAACTGACTCAACAAGCGTCTTGCACTGCGCTCCGGCATGCCGCACAACTCCAGAGCTTGCGCCCGATCTATCTCGCCATAGATAAAAGCCGTATGTAATATTAGGCCCGCGACAGGTTTAAGCGGCTTATCCATACCTCTTACTCGAAAGTCATTCCTGGCCCGAACATAGCCATCAATACGCTTACGCAGCCCCGCCAAATCGAGCAACTCGCTGAGGTAATCCACCTGATCAATGGCGGTGTCTAGCATATAGCGACAAAATTCCAGTAAGCCTTTTTCCGACAGCTGCCCCCGGCCGTCGTAGTCACCCTGTCGAGGCTGATCAGCCAGGGCTAGTGCCGTCTTGTAATTATTGTTCCCCCTTGCCAGGCCACGGCTTAAGCACCAGGCACCGTAACTATCGAGCCCGGTCGCCTTCAGGGCGGCATCTGTTGCCAACCGTCCTACGCGGCCATTGCCGTCCAGAAAAGGGTGAATCCATGCCAAACGGTGATGGGCCGCCATAATGGCAATCAGCTTCCTGTCACCACTAAAGCGAGCGGGTTGATAAGTTTCGCAAAAGCGCGTCATTAAGGCCTCTACATCTTTTGCTGCGGGGGGAATATGTAAGCCAACGGCAACCGGCTGCGTTCGCCACTCCCCGGGTACCACCTTGCCCACGACCGCACCTTGCTCATCCTTTAGCACCCATAAACTTTCGGGAATATTAAGATAGAACTGCCGGTGAATCTCTTGAATAAACGCCGGGCTAAAGACTTTCATCGCATCCGGCGATTGCGCCTGCAGCCAGGCTTGCACCGCCATATGCCCGAGTGATTCCTGCTGTAAATCCCGCTTTGCAGCGTCTGTGTTGTAATCCCCCCGCTGAGCAGCCCTTATCTCATGGGGCTGTGTCGCATTACCCTCTATCAAATTAGAGTAATAGGAATTAATCACCCGCATATACGTTTCAAGCGTCAGGCGTGTTTGCTCTGCGAGCTGTCCCGATAACTTCGCCGATTTCTGGCTTAAGGTCATCGCCAAATCGGGCAATGACGAATGCGCGAGTGCTTTATCACTGGGTATAAAGGGCGCAACATTAAGTATGGAGCAGGTCATTCGCATTCCTCAGCGCGTAACAGAGCAAGAAGTAGAGCTATTTTGGCCGTTTTAATGGCCGCTTTAAAAGCGGTGCAAGTCATTTATATTATTGGATATTTATCAATAAATACAGATATTTGTTGCAATAAACGGCCGCTTTAATAGCCGGGTGGTTAAGGGTGGCTGTAGTGCCTGCAATAAATGCTCTCTACTTGACTAAGCGGGGTGGCTAGACTGGAATTTGGCTTCGTCTAATAAGGAAAATCACACCGTCCAATAGGGAATATACATGTGTCTGATAGGCAGTTAATGAAATATGAAATAGGTATGTTTGTTGGGGTTCGCAGGCTCACCTTCAGCCTGCGGCCTTACCGATTCTCCTCTGAAACAATTTTTTGCCTCCTGCTTTTGACTTCCCGATAGAGGGTCTCAAAATACCAGGCAGAATCCGCTTGGATAAACTCATGCAGTCTCTTGATCGCGTCTTAAAATTCAATATCTCTCCGTGTTGTGCACTCCCGGATAACCGCAACACGCCAGTCTTCTTCTTTTAACTGTGCTATTACACGCTGATCTCGCTGTTTATTGTCGGTAAATTTCTTCTTCCATTTATCCGAATAGTTCCTGTCAGAATACGCAAGCTTGCAGCCTTCATGCTGGTGCCAGTAACAACCATGGGTGAAAACAGCCACCTTATGGCGACGTAGAACAACGTCCGGTTTAATACTTCCAACCTTGCTGCCAAGTCGAAAACGATAACCGAGCAGGTGCAGGGCTTTCCGGGTAAGAACTTCTGGTTTGGTATTGCTTGAGCGTATGCCCGACATCATCCGGCTGCGGGTTTCTTTATTGACGATGTCTACCATTTATTCGGTCCCTCGCAATAGGGCCTGAATTTTAAGACGGCTCCTGGAACACAGGCTTTCAAGATTGCCATCTCAATATAGAAAGAAAAAAGTGCCCATTGCGCACTTTTACGAGGAGTACTATTTCGTCAGTTTGAGCTTTAAAAGTACTTGAGGAATACCTAAGAGCTCAAGCTCAGCGGATATTGGTGGGCATGTGCGCTAGCATCATTTTTGAGACTTGTTATATGCGGCTTCATAATTCTTGCGATTTCTTCGATAACAGGCACGACAACGGAATTACCAAACTGCTTATATGACTGCGTATCAGACGCTGAGATTTTAAAGTTAGCTTCCCGGCTTGTCGTATCCCATCAAACGTGCGCATTCGCGCGGGGTCAATCTTCTTGGATTCCCCGACCCTCGAGATACAAGTATTTCAGAGCCATCCTTGTAATACCTAGCAGATAAGGTACGTGCAACACTCTTCTTCGTCACCATGCCATAACCAAAACCATTGCCTTTGTGTTTAGCCGCATAGTTATACAAATAGGTCCAGAGCTTGTCACTTAGAATGTATTTATCCAGCACCTTACCTTTCCGGCCGGTGATAAAGCGTGAGTAGTTTTCATGACTTACATCCTCGCTCCCATCATTTGGGTGCAAGATATCTCCCATATTCATTCTGTCAGGTTCCTGCCCACGAAAAGCATCCCATGAAAAATCTGTATCATCGATAAAACCAACGAGATAAATACGTTCACGGTGTTGTGGCACAAACCCCTTACGATCTACAACCATAGGGAATACCGGGGCTTAGGTTGTTCATCCCACAGCAGTATGTACTGATAATGAGCAATCCCACAATTGATGGTGAGCCTGTCGGAAGTTGTCTAGCAGATGTTCTGTATTTCCCCAGACAGGCATAGATGATATTTCTTCATCCGAGGCGCTTATTAATGAGGAAAATTCATGGTAAGAATGGTCTTCTAGTGTCGGGCCATTACTGTACTTCCAAAGCTGTGAATATAAAGTGGGTATGTTGACCTGTTCGGCAATAAAACACTCGTCAAATTCAAGGTATGACCTTAATTCGTCAATGTATTTTTCAGAAATTATTCCAGTCAGTAACAATTGGCCAAAAGCTTTGAAGTTGCCGGCATCTCGGTAAAGGTATTCAAAAATATGATAGTTATGCATGGGCTTTAAATTCCCCGTCTGATCTTTAGGTGGCTGAAATCAGAGTCTAGTTGAGTATCAATTTTCATTTATGGAAAGGTCGATTAACTGAGTTTCTTGATACAGGTTTTCTATGGCTTCCTGCGGTATTCGCCATAGAAAACCATGATCTTTGGTGCGCCCATGTTTTTTAGACAAAGTGAAGTCTAGATAAACATTGCCATCATGTGCCATGCGTATAAAGCGGAATAATGAGGGTGTTTTACAATATAAAAGCCGGTCAAAACGACAGCGTGTGTCGCCATTTTTCTGACGATTAATAGACACAGATATATAAGCTGTTTCGTTGTGTTTAGAAAGTACAGCATCCTCCAAGATGCTGTTGTCATATTCCAGTATTTTAAGTTTCTCTTTGTTAATGGTGATCGTGTTTTTATTGGGGCTAAGATAGAAGCCTAAAGAGTCTGCTGTATTGTTGAACGAGGTATAGAGTGCCTGCCGTTCTTTTTTCTCATCGTAGTAACCAAATTTTTCAAGCAACTCGTTTTTGTCTTTACAAGCTAGATATCGTGATGGCACACGAGAGAACAGCGTCTGAAGAGTTTTACCGTGCTTGGTTTTTAACTCTATTCCCATGAAATCTGCTTCTTTTGAACTGTTTTGTGGAATGCTCAGATAGTGCTCTAGCGAGAGCCCATATCGACCGCTTCCCTTGCCCTGTATTGGTAAATAGTCTCGTGAATATAGTCGCTTGAGCTTGCCAGTAAGCACATCAATAGGCGCTTGTTCCGTAACATTAGTTTGTTTGAGGTGGTTTAGCACTGCCGTCTTTAGTGCGGCTTGGTATTTGGGCTTTGGACGTAAACCATCAGCATAGGCTAGCTTTTCTTCATAAAGTACCGCGCTGATATTTTGGAATTTGAATTCGAAAGATTTAGCTGTACGCGAAGGGTGTGCTGCAGAAAGCTTGCGATAGATTGCCGCTTTGTTCGAGGGCTTTGCATTCACCTGAGCTTGCAATAGCTCAAAGTAAGCAAGAACAGCTGCGTCTATTTCCGGATTCGACCATGCTATGTTTGTATTCATGAAGGAGGTAAAGCCTCACACCTGTTCTAGTTTAGAATTCATAATGTACAGGCCCCTTTGTATCAGAATAGTTGTCATTGTGCTTGATACTCCTCAGCTTGCACCTGCCATCAAACTTTTATACTTTGCCGTTCGACACTCTCTATCAAGGTGATTACCTATGAACCAGTCAGTATCAACATCAGACAGCCATGCCCCCCTGCGCAATGATATTCGTACCTTGGGCGGGCTGCTGGGCGAGACGATCCGCGAGCAGGATGGTGAGGCCGTGTTCGCGCTTATCGAGGAAATTCGCCATTTTTCCAAGGCGGCGCTGGCGGGTGATGCTAGCGCGCATCAGCAGCTTGAAAGCGTAATGGCGGGGCTGGATGACGCTGCCTTAATTCCGGTGGTGCGTTCTTTCGGGCTGATGTTGAATTTGATGAATATCGCGGAGGAGTATCACCGGGTGCGGCGTTTGAGTGAGGCTAGCCACCGCGAGACGAGCCACCGAAAATCACTGCCACAGTTGCTTATGCATCTGGGTGAGCAGGGCATTTCTAAATCACGCATTGCTGAAACGATTGAAAACCTGACCATTGAGCTGGTGCTAACAGCTCACCCCACGGAGGTTTCTCGGCGCACGGTGAGCCAAAAATACGACCGTATTGCCGATCATCTTGAAACCCTCGACCGGGTTAATCTCACTGGCTACAAACGCAATGCGCTGAAGCAGGAGCTGCGTCGGGAGATCGCTTCTCTGTGGGCCACGGATGAAATTCGTCACAACAAGCCGACGCCGGTGGATGAGGCCAAATGGGGCATTGCGACGATTGAACAAACCCTGTGGTCGACGGTGCCAGAGTTGCTGCGCGAATTCGATTTTAGTCTGCGGGAGCAGTTGGGCGAGGGACTGAGTCTTGACGCGGTGCCGATCAGTTTTGCTTCGTGGATGGGGGGCGATAGGGATGGTAATCCGAATGTCACGGCCAAAACTACGGACGAGGTGTGCTGGTTGTCGCGCTGGCAGGCGGCGGAATTGTTGCAGAGGGATATTGAGCAACTGCGTTCGGAGTTGTCGATGGCGAGCTGCAGCGCTGCCTTGCGCGCAGCGGTGGGTGAGCATCCGGAGCCCTATCGACAATTATTGCGCGGGGTGCGGGATCGGCTGGTGCTGACGCGGGATAGCTTAAAGGCAAAACTCGATGGCGAGTTAACGGTCGATGACAGCGCGATTTATTTTGATGTGGATGAACTCAAGCAAGCGTTGATGCTGTGTTATGACTCGCTAGTGGGGCAGGGCATGGCCACCATTGCCGATGGTCGGCTGACGGACATTATTCGCTGCGTGAATTGTTTTGGTTTGAATTTAACGCCGCTGGATATTCGCCAGGAGTCATCGCGCCATGCCGAGGTGCTGGATGCGGTGACGCGCTACATTGGTGTCGGCCATTATTCGCAATGGAGCGAAACAGAAAAGCTGGCCTTTTTAAGTGCTGAGTTAAAGCAGCAGCGGCCACTGATTCCCTCGGCTTTTTTGAACCAGACAATCGATCCCGCATGGCTTGAGACCTTTCACGAGGAGGTCGATTATTCCATCGACAATGTTTACGAGGTTTTACAAACCTGCCAAACCATTTCGAAGCACCCGCGCAGTAGCTTTGCCAATTATATTATTTCCATGGCTCACTCGGGTTCTGATGTGTTGGCGGTGATGTTGTTGCAACGGGAGGCGGGCGTGACTGAGCCACTGCCGGTGATGCCTCTATTTGAAACCCTGAGTGACCTTGAAAATGCACCGGGGGTTATCGACAACTTATTTAAGATTGAAGGCTATGCGGATTCGATTAATCACTGCCAGCAAATTATGGTGGGTTATTCGGATTCCGCCAAAGACGCGGGCTTTTTAGCGGCGTCTTGGGCGCAATATCAGGCTCAGGAAAAGTTGGTAGAGATTTGCCAAAATCACAAAATACAGCTGCGCCTGTTTCATGGTAGGGGTGGTTCGATGAGTCGCGGCGGTGGTTCTGCCCACGATGCGCTGCTATCTCAACCTCCCGGTGCGGTTGAGGGTTATGTGCGCATTACCGAGCAGGGCGAGATGATTCGCTTTAAATTCGGCCTGCCCGGTATCGCCTTTCGCACCCTGGAGCTGTATACCTGCGCAACGCTGGAGGCGACGCTGTTGCCACCACCCAAGCCCTCGCAGCCATGGCGCGACTTGATGGATAAAATGACGGCTTGTTCACTGCAAAGTTATCGCAATGAAATTCATGCGCCGGATTTTCTCGAGTATTTTCACGAGGCAACGCCGGAGCAGGAATTGCAGCGGCTGTCCCTCGGCAGCCGTCCGGCAAAACGCAAAGCCAGTGGCGGCATCGAAAGTTTGCGCGCCATTCCCTGGGTCTTCGCCTGGACACAAACGCGGCTGTTGATTCCCGCGTGGCTGGGTTCGGACAGTGCGCTGGAAGCTGCGATTAAAGAGGGCGACCTGCAATTGGTGCAGGAGATGTCGGCAGAGTGGCCTTACTTTGCTTCGATTATCGACATGCTGGAAATGGTGCTGGCGAAGGCCGAGCCCCAGGTGTCTGAATATTACGAGCAGCGTCTGGTGGGTGAAACTCTGCAGGCAGTGGGCGCGCAGCTGCGCACACGTTTGGCCAGTGTGGTGGACTCCGTGAATACGGTGCGGGGTTCAGAAAAACTCTTGCAGAGTAGTCCGGTGATACAGCATTCGATACGGGTCAGAAACCCCTACGTGATGCCCCTGCATTTTTTGCAGGCTGAAATTATGCGCCGTTTGCGGGCAGCGGGGGAGAGTCATTCAGCGGCGAAAGATATTTATGAGCAGGTACTGAAAATATCAATTACCAGTATTGCGGCGGGAATGCGTAATACGGGCTAGTACGGTGAGTGAACTGGATGGGGTGTTGAGGTGTTCTGTTCTGTTCTGAATGAAAAAGAACAGGCACCCAGCAAGCTGGGTGCCTAACTGAATTATTTGCTGGTCAAATAATTCAACATGGTATCTGCATCGCTGACTTCAAAAGGGTCGTCAGGGCAGTTGTCCATCAGGCCGGACTCGGCAAACAATTGCTGAATCTCGCCGTCGACCACATGCATAGAATAGCGCCATGAGCGATCACCAAAGCCGAGGTTCTCTTTTTTCACTAACATACCCATCAAGCGGCTGAAGTCGCCATTGCCATCGGGCAGCATTTTGACCTTGCTGATGTCGAGCTGTTTTGCCCACTGGAACATGCTGAAGGTGTCGTTGACGCTGAGGCAATAGACTTCATCAACGCCTTGCGCTTTTAGAGCGTCATATTTTGCTTCGTAACCGGGCAGGTGGGTACTGGAGCAGGTGGGGGTGAAAGCGCCCGGCAGGGCAAGTACAACGATGCTCTTGCCTTTGAAAATGTCAGATGAAGTGACATCTTGCCAGCGGAAGGGGTTGTCACCGCCGATACTTTCATCACGTACGCGTGTTTTAAAGGTTATTTCTGGAACAGTGCTTTTCATATTGGTCTCTGTGGTTGTTGGATCTTGCCATTTGATGTCGACAAAATTTAGGCCGCTATTCTACATCAGTAAAACGAGCTGTCTTCGCTTGCGGCCTCAGCTTATTGTGCGAAATGTGAATGAAGTGTCAAGGTCTAAAAGACGCCTGCAGTGGTGTACCCCACTGTTATAGCCAGAACTGCATCAACAAAAAAACCGCACAAATAACAGCGCCGCAAGCGGGTATTGCCAGCGCGAGAAAGTCGCGACGCTGGTCGCACCAATTAAGCCTTAACAGCGCCAAATTAACCAGTGTAAAAATGCACAAAATAGTGCCGCTGGTGGCTTGGGCGAGTGTTACTAAGGGCGCTAGCAGTGCGGCACTCAACACCAGTGCGCCGACCAGAAGGGTTGCCGTTAAGGGAGTTCGGGTGCGGGGGTGAACTGTCGCTAAAAAGCGCGGCCCCATGCTTTTTTTGCCCATGCCATAAAGCACCCGTGAGGCCATAATAATTTGTAGTAGAGCACCGTTAACCACGGCCACGATGCTGATAGCCGTCATCAGTACGACGGGAATGGCGGTGTTGTGTTCGACAACCAGTACGAGTGGGGCTTTTGACGCGGCGAGTTTTTGCAGGGGCACGGCGGCCAGTGCGCAGAGGGTGACAATGAAATAAAGCAGGCAGGCAGTGAGCAATGCCATAAGAATACCGCGCGGCATATTTTTTTCAGGCTGCTTTACTTCTTCAGCCATATTGACCATGTCTTCAAAACCGATAAAGGCGTAGAAGGCGAGAAAGGCACCGGCACCAACGCCCTGCCAGGCGCTTAAGTGGGTGGGTATCAGCGGACTGTCGGCGTTAGTAAAAAGAGCGGGCAGTTTGTCGGCACCGGCGTAAATCACAAAGGCGAGGCCGAGCAGTTCGAGCAAAGTGGTGATGATGGCGACGCTGACAGAAAGTTTTACGCCCCAGGCGGCAATGGCCGTTAACAAGACAATCAGTAGTGAAATCGTCAGGGTATCGGCCAGCTCGAAAAATACGGCAAAATAGCCACTAAAGCCTCGGGCAATGGTCGCGGCAGAAACGATGCCGGCAAAGACAATGGCATAACCGACCAGGGTCGACAGCCCTTTCAGGCTAAAGGCCTGTTGTACATAGACGGGTTCGCCAGCACTGACCGGATAAAGCCGGGATAAATGTCCGTAGGAATAGGCGCTAAAACTCACCACCAGTGCGGCCAGTACAAAAGCCAGGGGCATAAAGCTGCCAGCGATATTGGCAACCTCACCCACCAGTACATAAATACCGGCACCGAGAATAGTCCCTATGCCGTAGAGTGTAATCTGCGTCAGACTAAGGGTGCGCAGCAGAGGCGTGGGCTTGGCGGTCGGCGCTGTCATGGCGTGATAGTATCAGCCCGGCAAGGGTGATATTCGGCGCAGGGTCAATTGAGCTGAACTATTTATGACCTCGGTTTTAATTTTTAATCCGACGGGGCAGGCGTTTTTGAGAGAGACGGTAAGCGATAAATGAGTAGTGTGAGAGACAAAATTGGGCTAGTGATTTTTGGTACCAATACACCTGCCGGTAAGCTGTTTGATCTGGTTTTAATCTACGCGATACTACTTAGTGTAGGTGCCGTAGTGCTCGATTCTGTCGTCAGCCTGCACACGCGCTTTGGCATTTGGTTCACCTATATTGAATGGTTTTTTACGCTGCTGTTTACCGTTGAATATTTTCTGCGTATTTATATCTCCCACCGGCCCCTGCGTTATGTCTTCAGTTTTTTTGGTCTGGTGGATTTAATTTCTATTATTCCCTCCTATTTAGCGTTGGTGGTAACCGGGGCAAACTATCTGGTTATTATTCGTATGCTGCGGGTACTGCGGGTTTTTCGCGTACTTAAACTGGTGCGCTATATGGATGAGGCCAACGTATTAACGCGCTCACTGTATTTGGCGCGGCGTAAAATACTGGTATTTTTTGTCACCGTCATTGTGCTCAGTTTTATCTTCGGCTGTTTGATGTTTGTGGTGGAAGGCCCCGAGCACGGTTTTACCAGCATTCCGAAAAGTATTTACTGGACCATCGTCACCATCACTACGGTGGGCTACGGTGATATTACCCCGCAAACAGTGCTCGGCCAGTTTATTTCGACCATTGCTATGCTATTGGGCTACTCGATTATTGCCATCCCCACGGGCATTATTACCGCCGAGCTAGCCGGTGAAATGAGCCGCGTTCGCTGCGAAAGAAGTTGCCAAAATTGTGGTCGGGCGAGTCATGAGGCTGATGCCCATCATTGTCGCCATTGTGGTGCGGGCCTGGTGACGGATGAGCTTTCCGAAAACGCTGATTGAAGCGCTATCGCGGGCAGTGTTTAATGCGGGCCATCAAATAACTCTGTTGACACCGCGTCGTTATTCTTTGGCGGGGTGTGAAAATACATAAAAATTGGAACATAAACATGGCTGAAAATTACGACGCGGTCTATCAGGCCTCACAACAAAACCCTCAGGCCTTTTGGGGCGAAGCGGCCAAGCTGGTGAGCTGGTCTAAAGAGCCGGCGACCATTCTTGATGACAGCAAGCCGCCTTTTTTACGGTGGTTCCCCGACGGTGAAACCAACGCCTGTTACAACGCTCTCGACCGACATGTGGCCGATGGCCGGGCTGATCAGGATGCGCTGATTTACGACAGTCCGGTGACCGACACCAAGTTGCGCTTTAGCTATCGCGAGCTGCTGCAGCGGGTATCGAAATTTGCCGGTGCATTGCGGGCAGAGGGAATAGAGAAGGGCGACCGGGTCATCATCTATATGCCCATGGTGCCCGAGGCGGCCATCGCCATGCTCGCCTGTGCGCGCATTGGCGCTGTGCATTCAGTGGTATTCGGTGGTTTTGCCGCCAATGAATTGGCGGTGCGTATTGATGATGTGCAGGCCAAGATGGTTATCGCCGCTTCCTGCGGCATCGAGCCGGGGCGATTGGTGCTCTATAAGCCGTTGCTCGATGAGGCCATTGAGCTCGCGAAAAATAAACCTGAGACCTGCGTTATTTTACAGCGCGAGCAGTCACCCGGTGAGATGCAGGCCGGTCGCGATAAAGACTGGCACGAACTTGAAGCGGCTGGAGAACCCGTCGATTGCGTGCCCATGTTGTCGACGGATCCGCTGTACGTGCTCTACACCTCGGGCACGACGGGCGAACCCAAAGGTGTGGTGCGCGATGTTGGCGGCAGTATCGTCTCCCTCAACTGGAGCATGCAAAAAGTTTACGGTGTAGCGCCGGGCGATGTCTTCTGGGCGGCCTCCGATGTGGGCTGGGTAGTGGGGCACTCCTATATTGTTTACGGCCCGCTGTTTAATGGTGCCACGACGATTCTGTTTGAAGGTAAGCCCGTCGGCACGCCCGACCCCGGTACTTACTGGCGCATTATTGAAGAGTACGGGGTGAAGGTGTTCTTTACCGCGCCGACGGCTTTTCGGGCGATTAAGAAAGAAGATCCGAAGGGTGAGTACTTGAGCAAGTACGATCTGTCTAAATTTGAAAGCCTGTTTCTCGCGGGTGAGCGCTGTGACCCCGACACTCTGCACTGGGCGACGGAAAAACTGCAAATACCGGTGATCGATCACTGGTGGCAAACTGAACTGGGCTGGCCCGCCTGCGCCAATTGTCGCGGCATTGAGCTGCTACCCGTGGTGCCCGGTTCGCCCACCAAGCCGGTGCCGGGTTTCGATATTCGCGTGCTCGACGAGCAGGGCGAAGAGGTCGCTGCCGGTGATATCGGTGCGCTGGCGATCAAGCTACCTTTGCCCCCGGGATCATTTACCACGCTATGGGGCAACGATGAGCGCTTCGTTTCATCCTACTTTAAGACCTTCCCCGGTTATTACGAAACGGGTGATGCGGGTTACATCGACGAGAATGGTTATGTTTTTGTCATGGCGCGCACCGACGATGTGATTAATGTCGCCGGTCACCGCCTGTCGACGGGGGCTATGGAAGAAGTACTGGCGGCTCACCCCGATGTTGCCGAGTGTGCCGTGGTGGGTGTCGCCGATGCCATGAAGGGTCAGGTGCCACTGGGCTTTGTGGTGCTCAATGATGGTGTTGATCGTGCCGATGCCGATATTTGCACTGAAGTAGTGCAGCTGGTGCGGGAAAAGATCGGCCCTGTAGCAGCCTTTCGCCTTTGCGGTGTGGTTAAGCGCTTGCCAAAGACTCGCTCGGGAAAAATATTGCGTGCCACTATGCGCAAAATTGCCGATGCGGAGAGCTGGAAAATGCCCGCCACTATTGATGATCCGGCAATTCTCGATGAGATTACGCAAGCGCTTGGGGCGCTGGGTTATCCGGTAAAGGCGTAATATTTAGAAGTGGTATGTAAATTGCTTTTCATATATCCAATTTGCCGGCCTGTTAATTGCTAGGGCTTTCCCTTATTGTGTAAGCCTGTTTACAGAAGTGCCGTCAATAACTATTTACATATTGGCAGTATTTCCGGTATAACATCGCCGGTCTTTTGTGTGTCAAAAAACTTGACGGAATTCACTAACGGCCCCGGGAGGGTTGAGGTTGAAGCCTACAAATATAAGTAAACCAGATTATTTCCATAAGGTTGTCGACTGCCAGCATGCCTGTCCAGCGCACACCCCTGTACCTGAATACATTCGCCTAATTGCCGCGCAGCGTTATACCGATGCCTACATGGTTAACTGGGAGTCGAACGTGTTTCCCGGTGTGCTGGGTCGGACCTGTGATCGGCCCTGTGAGCCGGCCTGTCGGCGCGGTCGGGTTGAAGACGAACCTGTTGCCATTTGCCGCCTCAAGCGTGTCGCCGCCGATAACAAAGATGACATTACTCACCTGCTACCCGCTGCCGGCGCAAAGAACGGTAAAAAGCTGGCATTGATTGGTGCTGGCCCGGCCTCCTTGACCGTGGCTCGCGATTTGTCGCCATTGGGTTATGAAATTCATGTTTACGATGAAAACGCCAAGGGTGGCGGTTTTATGCGTAGCCAGATTCCCTCCTTCCGCCTGCCCGATGAAGTGCTGGATGAAGAGGTGGGTTACATCACCGATAACAAGGCCGTAACGACGTTCTACAATACCCGTGTCGACAGTCTTAAGAGCTTGCTCGATAAAGATTACGACGCAGTGTTTGTTGGCTCCGGCGCACCCAAAGGCCGTGATCTGCCCGACCTGCCGGGCCGCAAAGAAGGCGATGATAATATTCACATTGGTATCGACTGGCTAGCCAGTGTTGCCTTTGAGCACCGTTCGAGTGTGGGCAAAAAAGTCATCGTTCTCGGTGGCGGTAATACGGCGATGGATTGCTGCCGTACGGCACGACGCATTGGTGGCGCCGAGGTTAAGGTCATCGTGCGTAGTCCCTTTGCTGATATGAAAGCCTCACCCTGGGAAAAAGACGACGCCGTCGCGGAAGATATTCCGATTGTCGACAATCACACGCCGCTAGAATTTGTTATTGAAGACGGCAAGCTGGTCGGTATGCGTTTCGATAAAGTGCGCGCTGAGTATGACAAGAAAGGCCGTCGCAAATTGGTATCGACCGGTGAAGAGCCAGTGCTCTATCCCTGCGATGAAGTACTGGTCGCGATTGGGCAGGAGAACGCCTTCCCCTGGATTGAAAGTGAAACTGATATCGAATTTGATAACTGGGGTCTGCCGACACTGAGCAAAGTGACGTTTCAGTCGACTAACAGCAAAGTCTTCTTCGGTGGTGATTCGGCCTTTGGCCCAGAAAATATTATTACCGCTGTTGCTCAGGCCCATCAGGCAGCGATTTCCATCGACCTGTTTTGCCGTGGTGAAGAGCTGACTGTTCGCCCCGCGCCGCAGACCAACTTGGTCAGCCAGAAAATGGGTATTCACGAGTGGAGCTACAGCAACGCCGTTGGTGATGACCAGCGCTTCAAAGTGCCTCACGCCGATAAGACGGCTGCTCTGGGCGATCGATTATTGGAAGTGGAGCTGGGCTTTTCGACTGAGACGGGCTTTGAAGAGTCTCAGCGTTGCCTCAACTGCGATGTGCAGACTGTGTTCTCTGAGGCCCTGTGCATTGAGTGTGATGCCTGCACCGATATTTGCCCCACCGACTGCATTAACTTTATCGAGAATGATAAAGAGCCAGCACTACGTCAAAGTTTGCGCATGCCTGCAGAGAATCTTACGCAAGATATTTATGTTTCCAGTGATTTGCCGACCGGACGAGTGATGGTCAAGGACGAAGATGTGTGTCTGCACTGCGGGCTTTGCGCCGAGCGCTGCCCAACATCTGCATGGGACATGCAACAATTTCTCTACCAGGTAACGAAGGCATCTCAACTATGAAGAGCATAGAGGCAGTTAACGAATTTGTTATTCGCTTTGCCAACGTCAACGGTACCGGTTCTGCCAGTGCCAATGCGATGTTTGGTAAATCGGTTTTTCGCATGGGTATACCGGTCAGCCCGAAGAATATTTTTCCCTCCAATATTCAGGGTTTGCCCACCTGGTATGAAGTACGGGTCAGTGAGAAGAACTATCTTGGCCGTCGTGGTGGTGTGGATATCGCCGTAGCGATTAACCCGCAAAGCATGGCCCAGGATATGACTGACCTCAATCCCGGTGGCTTTTTCATTTACGACAACACCAAGGCGCTCGATTTACGCCTGCATCGTGATGACGTCAACCTGATTGGCTTACCGCTGACGGATATTTGTCGTCGCGAATACAGTCAGGCACGACAGCGCCAGCTGTTTAAAAATGTGATTTATATCGGTGCGCTTTCGGCCCTGCTGGATATTGAGTTTTCGGTACTGACAGATCTCGTCGGCGCGCAATTTAAGGGCAAAGAAAAACTGATTGCCTCTAATATTCACGCCCTTGAGCTGGGTTACCAGTACGCTCAGGACAACTTTTCCTGCCCGCTGAGTATCCGCCTTGAACGCCGTGACTTAATTGGCGACAGAGTACTGCTCGAAGGTAATGATGCTCTGGCTCTGGGTGCTGTTTACGGCGGCGCGACTGTCGTGCCCTGGTATCCACTGACGCCTTCCACTTCGGTGATTGAAGGTTTTGAAAAATATGCCAACCGCCTGCGTATTGATCCGGGTAGTGGCGATCGCCGCTTCTGTGTCGCACAGGCTGAAGATGAGCTTGCCGCTATCGGCATGGTGATTGGTGCTTCTTGGAATGGTGCGCGTTCTTTTACGGCGACATCGGGCCCAGGGTTATCGTTGATGAGTGAGTTTCTTGGCCTGGCTTATTTTGCGGAAGTACCGGCGGTTTTGTTTGATATTCAACGCGCTGGCCCCTCCACTGGTATGCCAACGCGCACCCAGCAGTCTGATATCTTCGCAGCGGCTTACGCTTCCCACGGTGACAGTAAGCATGTGTTGTTAATTCCGGCAGATCCGAAAGAATGCTTTGAAATGTCTGCGGACAGTTTCGATTTGGCCGAACGCCTGCAAACGCCAGTCATTGTGATGAGCGATCTCGACCTGGGTATGAACGATAATTTATGTGCTCCCTTAGAGTGGGATGACAACCGCGAATACGACAGAGGCAAAGTCTTGTCGGCAGAAGACCTCGACAATATGACCGAGCGCTACGGGCGCTATCTTGATGTTGATGGCGACGGTATTTGTTACCGCACGTTACCGGGTACTCATCCGGAAAAGGGTGCCTTCTTTACCCGTGGCACCTCGCGTAATGAATATGCTGTGTACACCGAGTTTGGCGACGCTTATGTGAAAAACATGGAGCGCCTCAATGCGAAAATGGAAACCGCAAAAAGCTATGTTCCCGGGCCGGTGACTTATAAAGCCTCTAAAAAGACGCGCGACGGGGTGATTTTTTACGGCACTAGCACCGATGCTAGTCTTGAGGCTCTGGATATTCTCGCCGAGCAAGGCTTGCATCTTGATGCCTTGCGTCTGCGTGCTTTCCCCTTCAGCAAAGAGGTGACGGACTTTATCGAAAGCCACGACAGGATTTTTGTGATTGAGCAAAACCGCGATGCGCAAATGCGCAAGTTGCTGATTATTGAGTGTGATCTGAATCCGAAAAAACTGCTGTCTTACGTTCATTACGACGGCATGCCAATGACGGCCCTCGGTGTGTCTGGGCACATTGGCGAAGTACTCGGTAAAAATAATATAACCCCGATTCGCAAGGGCAAAGCTGGAGCAAAATCATGAGTTATATTCGTCCTTCATTCAGACACCCCAATGCCGAAGCGAATGCCAAAGGCTTTGCTCGCAAAGATTACGAGGCGGCGTTGTCGACGCTTTGTGCGGGTTGCGGTCATGACTCGGTGAGTAGTGCGATTATTCAATCGTGCTTTGAACTGGGTGTTGAGCCCCATCGGGTCGCAAAAATTTCCGGTATTGGCTGTTCTTCAAAAACACCCACCTATTTTCTCGGCAAGTCCCACGGCTTTAATTCAGTACACGGACGCATGCCCTCGGTCGCGACAGGTGCCAACATGGCAAACCGTGATCTGCTTTATGTCGGTGTTTCTGGTGATGGTGATACCGCCTCGATTGGCCTGGGTCAGTTTGGCCATGTGACCCGTCGTAATCTGAATATGAGCTACATTGTTGAGAACAACGGTTGCTACGGTTTAACCAAAGGGCAGGACTCCGCGACGACCGATATTGGCTCGAAGAGCAAAAAGGGTGCCCCTAACCCCTTTGAGCCCATTGACCTCTGCGCGCTGGCTCTACAGCTGGGTGCAACTTTTGTCGCGCGCAGCTTTTCTGGCGATAAAGAGCAGCTCGTACCTTTGCTTAAAGCGGCGATGTCCCACAATGGTTTTGCTTTTATCGACGTGATTTCACCCTGTGTGACGTTTAACAACACGGCTGCTTCCAGTAAAGGTTATGAGTTCGTTCGCGACCATATGGAAGCCACCGGGAAAATCGACTTTGTACCGGTGCGCTCTGAAATTACTGCTGACTACAAGCCTGGCTTTAGTGAAGAAATTACCTTGCACGATGGTTCGGTTATCCACTTGTACAAAGATGGCAAGCTGGACTGCACGGATCGTAAGAGTGCTCTGAATGCGATTTCAGAATACAGCGAAAAGGGTCAGGTACTGACTGGGCTGCTTTATGTTGATCCTGACAGTCGCGATTTCCACAATATTCAACAGACCGTGGATCAGCCTTTAAACAGTCTTACTGAGATTGATCTGTGTCCGGGCTCGCGTGCTCTTGCTGCGATTAATGCAAGCCTAAGGTAGTCATCCTCACGCCATTTCGACAAGTATCAAGCCAATGTCGAAATGGCAGTTCTGGGTTGACCGCGGCGGTACCTTTACCGACCTGGTCGCCAGAACGCCGGCTGGCGAGCTACGCAGTCTAAAACTCCTTTCTGAAAACCCCGAGCGCTACGATGATGCCGTGCTTGAGGGTATTCGACTTTTGTTGGCAGCCCCCAGTGTCGCCACTATCCCCACCGCGCAAATTGAGAGCATTCGCATCGGTACCACCGTGGCGACCAATGCTTTACTCGAGCGCAAGGGCGTGCCCACCCTGTTGGTTACGACGCGGGGTTTTGCCGATGCCTTAAAAATTGGCTATCAAAATCGCCCCGACCTCTTTGCCCTCAATATTCAATTACCCGAGCCACTGTATGAAGATGTGCTGGAAATTGACGAGCGTCTGGCAGCCGATGGTAGCGTTGTGCGGCCATTGCAGGCCGAGAACTATCTAAGTGAATTGAAGGCCGCTTACCAGCGGGGTTTACGTGCCGTGGCTGTGGTCTTTATGCACGGCTATAAAAACCCTGCCCACGAACTGGCCATTGGCAAGATTGCTGAGCAGGCCGGGTTTGAGCAGGTTTCTCTTAGTCATGAAGTTAGCCCGTTAGTGAAATTTGTCGGCCGAGGCGATACAACGGTGGTCGATGCTTACATCTCCCCGGTATTAGCGAAATACGTGCAGCGCCTGTCTGCAGCACTACCGGATGTCCCTTTGCTGTTTATGCAGTCGAGTGGCGGATTGACCGATGCGGCGAATTTCCAGGGTCGTAACAGTCTGCTTTCTGGCCCGGCCGGTGGCGTGGTGGGCGCGGTAATAACTGCTGCTGAAGTCGGCTGTAACAAAGTGCTGGGCTTTGATATGGGCGGTACCTCTACCGACGTTTGGCATTACAAAGGCGAATACCAGCGGGTTTATGAAACGCAACTCGCCGGGGTGCGGCTGCGAGTGCCGATGATGGATATTCACACCGTGGCTGCTGGTGGTGGCTCGCTGTGCTATTGCGACGGCTCGCGTTTTCGCGTGGGGCCGGAGTCAGCCGGTGCTGATCCCGGCCCAGCCTGTTACCGGCGCGGCGGGCCACTGACCGTTACCGATTGTAATTTGGTGCTGGGCAGGTTGGCGCTGGAGCACTTTCCCGCCGTGTTTGGCCCGGGAGGTGATGAGCCGCTGAGTGTTGATGCCGCACGGGCGAAGTTGCAGGTAGAGGCGGAGAAAATCCGTCAACATAATCGCGAGCCGCTTTCGTTGGAAGAGGTGGCTTCAGGCTTTATCGGCATTGCTGTGCAGAGCATGGCGGGTGCGATTAAAACTATTTCCACCCAGCGCGGTTACGACGTTGGCGAATATGCCTTAGCCTGTTTTGGGGGTGCCGGTGGTCAACATGCCTGCGCAGTGGCTGCGGTGCTGGGGGTGGAGAGGGTACTGATTCATCCGCTGGCTGGCGTGTTATCCGCCTTAGGTATGGGGCTGGCTTCCGTCTCTGCCTTGGCAGATCGAACGCTGGGGTGGTCAATGCAATCGCTCAATGAAGACAGTCTGGCCGAGCAGTTTGTGAGTTTGCAGGCGGAGGCACTTGAGTATCTGCCAGAGGAAAAGCAGGGCCAGCTACGTTTGGTAGAGAAAGCCTACATTCGTTACGAGGGGGCAGACACCGTGCTCGCCGTAGCCCACGACTGTGGTGCGGTAATGCAAGCGGCTTTTGAGCAGGCTCACCGTGAGCGCTTCTCTTTCCTGCAAAGTGGTAAGGCCTTATTGATTGAAAGTATTTCCCTTGAAGCGGTGCTGGAGCAAGAAGGACAGGCCTTCGATGCCAGTACGAGTCCACAGCCCGCTAAATCAGAGAGCACTTCGCCGGTCTACAGTGACGGTGAATATTTGACGACACCGATTACGCAGCGGGACAGTTTGCAGGCAGGCTCCGTCGTACACGGCCCGGTCATGATTGTTGACAGTAATTCGACCACTATTGTCGACCCCGGTTGGCAGGTTGAGATGCTACCCGGCGGCGTGTTGCAGCTCAGTAAAGCGCAGGAGAGGAGTGAGCGGCGCGAGGTGTCTGTTGCGCGCAACCCGGTGCAACTGGAGATTTTCAACTACCAGTTTATGGCCATCGCCGAACAAATGGGTGCGGTGCTGGCCAATACAGCCCACTCGGTGAATATCAAAGAACGCTTTGATTTCTCCTGCGCCCTGTTTGATGCCAATGCCAATTTGATTGCCAATGCCCCCCACGTGCCCGTGCATCTGGGCTCAATGGGTGAAACCGTCGCGTGTTTGATCAAAGCTCGTACTGGTAATATTCAACCGGGTGATGTTTATCTGGTCAACTCGCCCTATGCCGGCGGCACCCATTTACCCGATTTAACCGTGGTGAGTCCTGTTTTTAGTTCAGCGTTTAATGCGCAGGATTGTGAGTTGAATCACGAACCAGACTTCTACGTCGCAACCCGTGCTCACCATGCAGATATTGGCGGTATTAGCCCGGGTTCAATGCCTGCCGAAAGTCGCCACATTGATGAGGAAGGTGTACTGATAGAAAACTTTCTTTTGGTGCAGGCAGGGCAGTTTAGAGAAGACGCGATTCGTGAACTGTTGGCCAGTGGCTCCTATCCTGCACGCAATATCGAGCAGAATATTGCTGATTTACAGGCCCAGGTGGCAGCCAATAGCTATGGGCTCGCCGAATTAAAAAAGTTGGTAAAAAACTATGGCCGCGATGTTGTTATCGCCTATATGCAGCATATTCAGGACAATGCCGAAGAGGCGGTGCGCCGGGTAATCACGACATTGCACGATGGCAGCTTTGAATATGCTATGGACGATGGGGGGCGCGTCAAAGTGGCGGTGAGTATTGATCAGGCTGAGGCGCGGATGTGTATTGATTTTAGTGGCACCTCCGTGCAATTGCCGGGCAATTTTAATGCCCCCTCTGCAGTGTGTCGGGCGGCCGTGTTGTATGTACTGCGCACTCTGGTGGCAGAGCCCATCCCTCTCAATGCGGGTTGCCTGCGTCCGGTCGATATTATTATTCCGTCCGGCAGTCTGTTAAGCCCTCGCTACCCCGCTGCGGTGGTCGCGGGTAATGTTGAAACCTCGCAATACGTGGCTGACGTGCTCTATGGCGCTCTGGGCGTGCTGGCAGGTTCTCAGGGCACCATGAATAACCTGACTTTCGGCAACGAAAATTATCAGTACTACGAAACTATTTGTGGGGGTGCCGGTGCTGGCGATGGATTTGCCGGAGCCAGTGCTGTGCAGGTGCATATGACCAATTCGCGCCTGACAGATGCGGAGATACTCGAATTGCGGTTTCCGGTAATGCTGGAGGAATTTTCCATTCGACGCGGCAGTGGTGGTGCCGGTCAATACCCTGGTGGTGATGGCGTGAAACGAAGTCTGCGTTTTCTTGAGCCTATGGCGGTGAGTATTTTGAGCGGCCATCGCCGAGTGCCAGCCTTCGGTTTGTTGGGTGGAGGTGAGGGGATGACCGGGAAAAATGAGCTTATAAAAAAGGGGGGTAGCGGACGATTATTGTCCCCCACGGCTAGTTTTAGTGTTGAAGCTGGAGATATTTTGACCCTCAGTACACCAGGCGCGGGTGGTGTTGGAGAGGGCTAGAAGCATTTGATTTTCGAAGACATAGTGATTTTCAGTTATAAATAGTATTATTTTCAGTTATTGGTGTGTGTGAAATCACTTTCTCATCTCTCTACCGAGAATTATAAAACAGAGTAAAAACAAGCGACTAGGTCGCATTTTTCAATATATGTAAATGAGGTGACGTTTATTCCGGCAAATCACTTGACACCCCAACTGCCAAAGATTACCTTTCGCAAACGTTAATAATAAAAATAAAGATTATTTTCGCGTACCTAAATAAGAATCATAAATGGGGGTGTCATCTTGAAGTATTCCAGCTTCAATTCAGAAAGTTTTGTTAAAAATTACACGGCTATTGCCAAAGCGACTACCGCAGCTGCGTTAATACTGGCAGCTACTCAGGCGCAGGCATTTCGTTTTGAGGCCGGTGAGTGGGATGGTTATTTCGATACGGTCTTTTCAGCTAGTGCCGCAATGAGAGTGGAGAATTCGTCACATATTGGTGCGGCAAATCCAACCGGTAATGCGACGATTTTTCGCGATGCAGGGGATGTGTATTCCTCTCCGGTTTCCTTATTGACCGATTTTGGTATGAATAAAGACGGCTTTGGTTTCCTTACCCGTTTTTCTTATACCTATGATTACACCATTATGCATAAGGATTGTAGTAATTGTGAGCGGCCCAATGTTTGGCCAAATGCACCAGCTGGCTTCAACCAGGGTACACCAGCAACAGAGTACATAGATGGTATTGACAGCTCAGCGCAGAATTTGGCGGGTAACAAATTTACGCTTTATGACGCCTTTGTCTACGGTAGCTGGGATGTCTTTGGTGGGCATCCACTCAATGTGCGTGTCGGTAAACAGGTGATCAACTGGGGTGAAAGTAATATTCAGGGTGGTGGTATTAGTCAGATGATGAATCCAAAGGATTTATCTAAGGCAACCACACCGGGCACCGATGTTAAAGAAACCTTAATACCGCAAGAATCAGTTTACTTAAACTTTGGTTTTACTGACGAAATTAGTCTGGAAGCCTACTACACCTGGAATTGGCGCAATTCGACCTTTATTGGTGCAGGTACTTATTTTAGCCCCTTCGATTTTTTGGGTAAAGGTTACAACCCTGACCTCTTTGTCCGCGGGATTGAAAAAGCCGGTGAAGAAGAGCCTGAAAGTGGTGGTCAGTACGGTATTAATATGCACTTCATCATTCCTTCCTGGAATTATGCAGATCTGGGTATTTACTATGTAAGATCCCATGCATTTAATCCCCGGTTAGGTCTGAATGAGGATTATGTGGTTCATCCAGATGCAGCCAGACCTGGTGCGGATACCTTGGCGGGCTACCAGTGGATCTATGCTGAGGATCAGGATACTTTTGCGATATCCCTCAATGGTGAAGCCATGTGGGATGGTTCTTTTGCGGTGGAGCTCAACCTCAAGACTGATTTTTACGATACGCGTGAATGTCGTAATCTACACGGTATAAGTGGCGTTGGTGTGCCCGATTTAGGCGGTATGACTGTTGGAGCGGCTTTTGGTTTAGGGACAGATGCTGACTTTGCTAATAACGACGCGCAAGGCACCATTCCTGGTTGTGATATTGAGGCCTCTGATGTTTATACCTTCTTAGGTAATTATACTCGCTCTGTGGGTACGGATATATTTGGCGCTGATAAAATGAGCACTATTTTTGATGTGTCGATGGTCTGGATTGATGGCTTATCCGGGGGTGATCTAACAGATAGAGATAACACCAATACCAATGTTGATACAGGCAGGTTTGATGGCGTTGATGCACTTGATCGACCCATTACTGACTTTTCGTGGGGATATACTGCAGTTTTGGCATTAGAGTATAACGATGTCTTTGCCAACGTTAATGTTAGTCCAACACTGATTTTTGTTCACAATGTCGAAGGCTATACACCTTTCAATGCAGGTTCGATGGTGGAAAATCAGCGTGTGATAGTGGCCAAGGTTGGCTTCAGTTACTTAACGAGCACGACGGTTGACTTGCAATATACAACCTGGTTGGGAACGGCAGGTACAAGTGAAGACAAGGATAACGTCTCCATCGTATTTAAGCGTAGTTTCTAGAGGAGCAAGACTGTAGCTAAGTATAGCTACAGTCTTGCTCCCAGTAAGAAATAGAAAACCCTATAAAAATAAAGTACAGAAGGTAGTGATTATGTTGAAAAATACTGAAATAAAAAGAATAGGCAAGGTTCAGGGCCTTGTTGCTGCAGGTGCTTTTGCCCTGTTTGCAGCTGCGCCATTGGCCTTTGCTAAATCGACACCTGAAGAAATTGCAAAGTTGGGCCTTGAAGGTACGGAGCTAACACCCGTTGGTGCTGTTCGTGCCGGTAATGCCGAAGGCACTATTCCCGAGTGGAAAAATGAGCGAGTACAGGCACCGTCAGATTTCGTCGTGGGTCAGTATCATACGGATCCGTTTCGTGATGATAAAATCAAGTTTACAATCACGGCTAAGAATTACACAGATCACACTGATAAGTTGTCTGAAGGCCAAATCGCGATGTTCAAAACCTATCCCGAATGGTTTATGAATGTCTATGAAACACGGCGCTCAGCAGTCTATGCTCCTTATATCTACGAGGCTGCTCTGGAAAATGCAGGTACTGCTGAGATTGTTTTGGCACCTGACAAGGGGCAGGGAGTGGTTGGCTTTAAAGATGCGCATCACTCCTGGGCTTTCCCTATACCCAAAAATGGTAATGAGCTGTTAATCAATCAGGCGACTCGCCCATTGAATGTCTGGGTTGATAGTATGGAGCAAACCCTGGCGATTACTTCAACGGGTAAATTTACTGTCAATCAGCTTTCTATTCAGCAGCACTATAAATACAGCGATCCTGATATTGAGGACTTCGATCCCGAGACAGATCATCTTCATTACTATCAAACTCTTTTAGCGCCGGCGAAGGTTGCGGGTCAGGTTGTACTGGCGAAAGACCCCGTGTCATTTACCAAGAAGTTCCGTGGTGCCTGGGCTTACAGTCCTGGTCAGCGACGTGTGAAAAGGGCGCCACAGATTGTTTACGACAACCCTTTGACCGCAACAGATGGCCTGGCAACGACGGATCAGAAGTGGGGTTATAACGGCCCTAATGATAGATTCTCATGGAAGATGCTCGGTAAGAAAGAGATGTATGTTCCCTACAATGCCTACAAGCTGCACTCAGCTGACGCGACAATCGATAAGGTTATTACCGCAGAAGGTCGCTTGAATCAGGACTACGCTCGTTATGAGCTGCATCGTGTATGGATTCTTGAGGGGACGCTTAAAGAGGGCACGAGCCACGACTATGCGCGACGAGTGATGTACCTTGATGAAGATTCTTACTTTATTATGGTAGCTGATGGCTATGACCGCCGTGGTGAAATCTGGCGTTATTGGGAAGACCACGATGTTATGTACTATGACATTGGTTTTCAGGCGCCAGCAGCTGAGTTTCAATACGACATGCAGGCCGGACGTATGGTTGCGCTACTTTTTGATAAAGCCAATCCACCAGACTTTACGGGCCGTTGGGAGGATAAATATTTTACTCCTGCTTCGATTCGGCGTAACGGGGTTAGGTAGTATTGATATTGGCGATTGAAAAAAGGCAGGTGTTAAACACCTGCCTTTTTTTGTTTTAAATTTAATAATAACTAAATTTAATTAAGGATAATTCGACTGAGTTGATTCTATAAGCATTAGGGATTTAAAGAGAAAATAAATAGAGTTTATAAGGTTAATAATTTACACTATGTAAATCAGTTGTCATTTGCGGGTCTGGCGAAAATAATCTGTATTAATAAAGACTTGAGCTGTAAGTTTTTGATTGCTGAGTATAAATGGATTGAGTGGAATTTAAGGGGTGGAGAACTTGAAGTATTTCCAGTTGTTGGAGAAAAACACGAGGTCGCAACGATCTGGTGTTGGGTTTCTGGGTCGAATTGTAGTTGGCCTTACGGTGTTGTCTTTAAACTGTTTAGCTTGGTCGGATCAGTCGCTGCAGCGACCAGTGATGAAGTCGAAAATGGCCAGTCATATATTATTGACCGACTCGGTTCATAGTGGTGAGCGTTATATTGCGCCGGGTTTGTATGGCAATATTATTTCTTCGGCTGACGGTATCAACTGGACGCAGTCTAATTCACCGACACAAGCCTTGCTGACAACTATCTTTTTTATTGATGATAAAGAAGGTTGGGTTGGCGGTCATGATACTTTAATTTTACATACTGTTGACGGCGGCGAAAATTGGGAGATTCAATATGAAGACCCAATTACAGGTGGTGATATACCCAAGCCAGTCCTGGATATTGTCTTCAAAGATAAAAATCACGGTTATGCGATTGGCGCTTATGGTTTGATACTAATAACCAGTGATGGCGGTAAAAATTGGGATATGATCGAGACCTCCTCCGGTCTTTATGACTTGCTGGAAAGTAAGGAAATGGAGCCTGAGCCAAACTTTAACAGTATGATTCTCTATCAAGATAAGCTGCTTATAGCGGGGGAGCTTGGCACAATTCTTATTTTCGATGAAACAGCTGAAGGTGATGCTCGCTGGCAAATAATCGATTCCCCCTACACGGGTTCTTTTTTTGGTATAAAGGAGTTGAGTACTGGTGAGTTATTTATTTATGGCTTGCGGGGGAATTTGTATCGTTCGTCAGACGGTGCGAAAAGCTGGGATAAAATTGAAACAGGTACGATAGCCAATATTTTTGATTGCTTTGAAACGGCAGATGGAATGCTGGTTTTTACAGGTGCAAGTGGTACTGTTTTACGCATGGATAAGACCGCAATGGCGGCAGAAAAAATGCCCTACCCCCATTTTGATTCACTGATGTCAATACAAACAATAAGAGACGGTGAGTTGTTGCTATTTGGTAGCGCTGGTGTAAAGACTATTTCAATACAATAATTATTTATTCTTTGTTCAATTGGTGCGCTGGGATGGCAGGGGTATTTTCACCTCAGATATCTTTGCGCTATCTATATTTCCATTTGGCAGAGTAAAAAAGGGTAGTAGTAATGCTAAAAAATAAAATAACAGCGTGGGTTCAGAGTAAACTTTTTTCTAATCGTATTTTAATTTTATCGATGTTTTGCCTGGTTACCTTGTTTATGGGCTACCACGCATCTTCATTGCGAATGGAAGCTGGTTTTGAAAAACTACTCCCTTTAAAGCATGGATATTTGCAGACGCTTGTCAAGTATAGAGAAGAGTTTGGTAGTGGTAATCAGTTAATTATTGCCCTCACTCAGGATGAAGGTGATATTTTTAACGCGGAGTTTTTTGCAGCATTAAAAGCGGCGAATGAAGAAGTTTTCTTTTTGCCGGGCGTGGCGCGTCATACTGTGACTTCAATTTTGACACCCAATGTACGCTATATCGAATTAGTTGAAGACGGCTTTGCAGGAGGCAATGTTGTGCCTGCGGAATTCCGCCCTACCGATGAGTGGTGGCCGGTACTGCGAAATAATATTATTAAGTCGGGCCGTCTTGGCAGTCTAGTCGCCAATGATTTTTCCAGTGCTTTGATTCGAGTTGAATTACTGGATATGGATCCCTCTACCCGGGAACCCCTGGACTACCAAAAAGTCTCGCAAGACTTAGAAGATAAAATCCGTAATATTGAGACTGACAAGATTAGTGTTCGTATTATTGGTTTCGCGAAATCTACCGGTGATATCGCTGACGGGGCCAGAGTGGTTATGCTGTTTTTTGGCGCAACCTTTATTTTTACCGGTCTGTTTCTTTATGTGTATACCGGATCGGTTAAAGCGACTTTATTACCCTTGTTGAGTGGTCTGGTGGCAGTGGTTTGGCAAATGGGTCTGCTGCCTTTGATGGGCTTTAGTCTTGACCCCATGAGTATTCTGGTGCCTTTCCTAGTGTTTTCGATTGCAGTTAGCCATGGTATTCAGAAGATTAATGCATGGCTTTGGCAAACTATGTATGGCGGGGTAGAAGATGACAGGGGTAATCCTGTTGACCCCCCACCAGAAAAAGCCGTTGGTGTCACGGGTATGATTGCTGCCCAGCGGGCATTTCACGCCCTTTTTATTCCCGGTATTATTGCTTTGATTAGTGATACGGTGGGTTTTTTAACGGTGCTATTAATCGATATCGGTATTATTCAAGAAATGGCGATTGCGGCAACCTTGGGTGTGGCGTCGATCATCTTTACCAACATGGTGCTGTTGCCTATTCTCCTGTCTTACATTAATCCTAACAATCTTGATAAGTTGCGCGCCAAGCATGAACGGGGTGAAATTCGCCGTGACAGATGGTGGCGAATGCTAGGTAAGCTGACTCATACCAAGCCTTCGATTATTGTTCTTGTTATATGTGCTTCTCTGACAGTATGGGGAGGTATTGCCAACAACGATTTGAAGATCGGTGATTCTCAAACGGGTATACCTGAATTGCGGGAGGATGCACGTTACAACGTCGATAGTCGTGTTATCACTGAGCGTTTCTCGGTGGGTGTGGATAAACTCAGCCTGGTGATCGAATCACAAGATAATGCCTGTGTCGATTTTGATGTAATGAATGAAATTGATCGTTTTTCCTGGCATGTGCGCAATTTGCCAGGGGTGAAGTCGGTGAGCTCGTTGGTCGACAACATGAAGGTGATTTTAACGGCGAATAATGAGGGTAGTCCCCGCTGGTTCGCCCTGTCGCGAAACGCCAGTACCATGTCATCCTCCCTCTATCATATGGGTGCCGGTGGCGATGAGTTTATGGATGCGGCCTGTAAAGCCATGCCGATGAATATATTTACCATGGATCACAAGGCTGAAACGATAAACTCGATCATTAAGGGTATTGGTACCTTTGAATCGACTCTGCCTCTGGAAAGGTTCAACCCGCTATTGGCAACGGGTAATGTTGGTATTATCGCTGCGACGAACGATGCTGTTAAAGACGCACAGCTGCCCATTATGTTTTGGGAATTCTCAGCGATTATTGCCTTGACGATTCTTACCTTTAGATCCATTGGCGGTATGCTTTGCATCGTTCTACCGCTAACCATGGTGTCAATACTCTGTTACGCATTAATGGCTATTTTGGGTATTGGGCTAAAGGTGAATACTTTGCCAGTTGTTGCTCTCGGTGTGGGAGTGGGTGTCGACTATGCGGTGTATATTTACAGTAAGCTCGGCCATTATATTGAGGAGGGTCAAACCATCGAAGAGGCCTTTATCCATGCCATGCACACCACCGGGCGTCCCGTTATTTTCACTGGTGTGGTTCTCGGCGTGGGTGTTGGTGCGTGGATATTTGCACCCCTCAAGTTCCAGGCCGATATGGGCATTATGTTGACCTTTATGTTTGTCATTAATATGCTGGCGGCAATTATCGTGATGCCCGCGCTAGCTCGCTGGTTGCTGGTGCCGAAATACAAGGCTGCCCAGGCGGCTTTAGCCAACGGCGGTGGCTCTAAGGCCCACTAACAGTTAGAAGAGCACAAAAAAGCCCGCTAATTTGGCGGGCTTTTTTGTGGGTATTAATGGGGTGTTGTGTTGGTGGCTTTACATGTTGGGTGGCCGAGACGGTATTGCAGGAATAAGTCTATGGCGGCTACTGAACTTGTAGCATGCTATTGAGTGTTTTTTTGATACTGAAATAACAGCGTGTTATTTGCAAGAAAGATGGTGCCCCCGGAGAGATTCGAACTCCCGACCAATCGGTTCGAAGCCGATTACTCTATCCAGCTGAGCTACGGAGGCGTAGGCGGATCTATAACCCGCCAATCGGCGGGCCGCTATTGTGCCAGCTTTGGCAGGTAAAAAGCCATCGGATTTTGTCACTTACTGAAAAAGCGCAGGTGTCAATGTACCGCTAAGCTTCTGGTGTTAAGAAGCTGCCTTATCTGAAATGTTGCGATTATTTACCTTGCCAGTTTGGCTTGCGCTTTTCAGCAAAGGCTGCAGGCCCTTCTTCGAAATCAGCACTGTCTATCAATGTTCTTACCGAAGGCAGGCTCATGCAGCCTTGAATGGCCCCCTCCAGTTCTAATTGGTCGAGACTCTGCATAACAGTATTTTTACTGGTGCGGATAGAGACGGGCGAGCACTGTAAAATTAATTCGGCCCAGCGTCGAGCTTCAGCCATTAACTCAGACTGGGACACGACAGCATTGACGTAACCGAGAGACATACCCTCTTCAGCACTTACGTGGCGGCCGGTGAGTATCATGCCCATCGCGGGCTTAAGGCCAATCTGGCGAGGTAGCCGTTGCAGGCCGCCAGCGAGTGCGGCGAGGCCCACTCGCGGTTCCGGCAGAGCAAACTTGGCATTGTCAGCGGCAATAATTAAGTCGCAGGCCAGGGCGATTTCAAAACCGCCTCCCATGGCGACCCCATTAACAGCGGCGATAATGGGTTTGTCGCAATCAAAGCGTGAAGTCAGTCCGGCAAAGCCGGTTTCGGGTGTGCCGCGTTTACTGCCACTGGCATGATATTTAAGATCATTGCCAGCGCTAAAGGCGCGATTACCGGCACCGGTGAGAATTGCTACCCACTGCTCGGGGTCTTCTGCAAAGTGATTAAAGACCTGTTCCAGCTCGAAATTGGCGGGTGGGTGGAGGGAGTTCATTACCTCCGGACGATTGATGGTTACGGTGAGTATGTGGCCATCAATTTCGGCACGGCAAAATTCCAAGTTTTCGTAATTCATCACTCATTTTCCTTATTTATTTATTATTTTTGTGGCGATATATTTTATTGGTGTGTACATGAAACTTGCATCGACGCGATGGGTAGTGGCCCTTTTAATGCCCGTTAAGTAGGAACGGGTGTTGAGCGGTAGTGATACTCGATAACGCCATTTTTTTCGGTCTCAGCCAGATGGCCCGCATCTTCCAATAAGTCGCAGTGGCCGATAATTTCCGACATCACCGGTACGATTTGCGTTTTCCAGGCTTTGGGGAAAAGTTCTTTGCCGACGGCCATGGGAGTCATCGGGCCGTTGGCTTCGAGAATACGGCTGATCTTTAACAGGCGACGATCTGTAGACAGCCCATAAGATTTAATAAGCTCAAGATGGTCTGTAATGGGTGCGCCGTGGGATGGGTACGTCACACGGGCGGGATAGGGTGCCACTTTGGCCAGGGAGTCCTGATATTGACTCAATACACGGGGTCGTACTTCGCCCTTGTTACGCGGCATTTGAGAGAGGCAAACAGGGGTAATGTCGGGTAGCAAATGGTCCCCGGAAAAGAACAGCTGCAGCTCTTCCTGCCAATAAACCACCTCGTCAGGGCAATGCCCCGGTGTGTGTATGGTTTTCAGATCAAAGCCGGGAATCGCGATGATCTCGTTATCTTTCAACAGGTGATCGGGCTCCATCGGGTGGTAGCCATCGGCGATTTTAGCCCGACGTAATATGGCTTTGTCGGCCAGTTCCCTGTCGACACCCCACAGGGCGTAGTAATAGAGTTCCAGTTCTTTGCGTTCCGGCGGTGGGCGCATACGCTCGTTGGTTAGCCACAAGTTTTCGTGGGCCCAGAGTTGGCAGTTGGATAACTCGTGAATGCGCTGGGCCTGGCCGTAATGGTCGGTGTGGCCGTGAGTGAGCAGGATTCTATCGATGTCCTCTACCTGCAGATCGAGCTCGGCGAGACCGTCATTAAGGGCCTGCCAGGCTTCATCGGTGCAAATTCCGGTATCGATGAGAATTAATTCATCACCGCTTTGCTCGGGGAAAATAAGGTAGCTATTGATGTCGCCCAGCCCCGGATAGCCGGTAGGCGTGGGGATGCGGCCAATTCTGCTGGAACTCTCTTTATCACTAAAGCGTTTAACGCCAACTTCTTCTTTGCTCATTTGTTTGTTTTAGCGGCTTACAGGGCCGCTACCCATAATTGTCAGCCGACAATGATGACCAAAATTGACGTCAATGGGAAGTCATTCAAAGAGATATCGACGCCCAAAAAGCATTGGGTCTTAGATCAGCGAGCGCTGGCCACCATCGATAACCAGGGTTTCACCGGTTACGAAGCCCGCTTTGGAGGTCGATAAAAAGGCGATCAACTGAGCAATTTCTTCCGCCTCGCCAAAGCGCTTCATGGGGATGCGCGATATCACTCGTTTTTCCACCTCGGTGCCGCCAAAGTTATCGCCGACCATATCGGTTTTTACAAAGCCCGGGGCTACGCAGATAACGCGTATTTGATCCCTTGCCCATTCGCGTGCCAGGGCCCGGGTCAGGCCTTCGATACCGGCTTTTGAGCTGCAATAGGGTGAGTTGTTGGCGACTCCGCTTGAGCCGTAGGTGGAACCGACATTAATAATGACGCCACCGCCACGGGACTTCATTACCGGCTGTACGGCGCGTGACAGCACCCAGGGGGCGACGAGGTTGACGTTGAGCACCTCACGAAAGCGATCGGGGGAGATATCTTTCACCGCTGCGCCCTCGGTAATGCCGGCGTTATTCACCAGTACATCAATACCGCCGTGCAAGGCGCTGACCTCGTCAACCAATGTTTGCAGGTCGTCATCACTACTGACATCGCCGGTATGCACGCTGGCTTTACCGCCGGCAGTCTCAATCAGTGCTGCTGTTTCATCGAGCTTGGTTTTATCACGGGCAAAACAAGCGACGCTAAAATCGTATTCAGCCAGGGCGATGGCAATGGCGCGGCCGATGCCTCGGCTGGCACCGGTAACGAGTGCAACTTTATTCATAGTAATTTTCCTTTACAGTAGGTTGTGGGTATCAGTTGATTATTCTTATCGGGGGAAATTTTCGAGGACAATATCGCACGGCTTAACCAGGCCATAGACAAGCTCGCGGCCCGCGTTGGTTTTTTTCTATTGTTATAGACAATTTTCTTGCCCCGGCTTAGCGGGATAAAATAAACACGGCGATCATTAATATTCAGCCCAGCTTGGTGAATTCATTCGCGTTTGATGACTTTAGAACATACTCCGCCATTATTCGGTTGGCGACATCTTGGGGAAAACCGAGCACACGAATGCCATCGAGAATGTATTCTTTTCCAGGGTTAACCCACCTTTATAATAATTAATTGTTTGGGGTTTAGTGCCTTGAGCCAGTCCTTTAGAATGCTGTGACAGATTTTAAGAGCTATCACCCGTAAGGGATAGCACAAATAACAATATTCTTTTTTCAATAACTAAATAAGGTGGAATTAAATATGGGTAATTTATTAGCAGGGCAGGTCGCCATCGTCACGGGCGCGGGTCGGGGAATGGGTCGTACACATGCGCTAGCACTAGCAGCAGAGGGCGCAAAAGTTGTGGTTAATGACCTCGGAGGCTCCGTACTCGGCGCGGGTGATGACGCTAGCCCGGCAGATGATGTGGTGAATGAAATCATCGCCGCTGGTGGCGAGGCTGTGGCCAATTACGGCAATGTTACCAGCGTGGCCGATGGCGAAAGCATGGTGCAGCAGGCATTGGATGCCTTTGGGCGGCTCGATATTGTGGTCAACAACGCGGGTAATATCCGCAATCAACTCTTCGTCAAAATGAGTGAGGAAGAGTGGGATAGCGTCATTGCAGTACACCTCAAAGGTTTGTTTTCAGTAACAAGGCAGGCGGCAGAAATCTTCCGCAAGCAGGGCAGTGGTCGCATTGTGAATACAGCGTCTGAAGCGGGTCTGGGCGGTTATGCCGCCTCGAATTATGCTGCAGCAAAAGAGGGCATTGTCGGCTTTTCTCGTACCCTGGCTTTAGAGCTTGGGCCCTACAATGTCACTACTAACGCCATTCGCCCTCGTGCCGGTACGCGCATGGCCGGTGCTGTGGATATGAAAAAGGCGCTGGAAATGGCCCGTGCTGGCAAGTTGCCGCTGCCCGAATTTATGTTTGAAATTGAAGATATGACGGAAGACTCCGAGACCTTTGCCCCCGAGCAGGTTTCACAATTGGTGGTTTTTCTCTGCACCGAGGCGGCTTCGCATATTAATGGCCGTGACTTTATTGTCGGCGGTGGTGAAATCACCCTGGTTTCTCTACCCACCAAAGAGCGCAGTATTTTTAGCGATACCCGTTGGACTCAGGAGCAATTACAGGACTTGATGCCGAAGACTTTGGCTAAAGGGCTGAAAAACCCGGCGGCACCACGCACCTAATACAGCATTTTTTACAGTTGTCATTATTGAAGCGGGTTCAGTGATACTGAGTCCGCTTTTTAATGGACGGCAATTTCTTAAGCGCGGGGTGAACTGCCTCAATTTCGTCGGCGGCTAAACCGGGGCCAGAGGGCGATAGCTGACCGTATTGTGTCAATTGCACGGGTGACAGCGGGCCAACAATACTGCCAAGTTCGGATAGCTTGATGCCCGATCGGACGAGGAAGTAGATATAGCTTTGCTGCAGGCAAGTACTGTTGATACTTGATGGCTCACTCAGCCCCGCATCAATAGCGGCACAGCTGAGCATGGCATTAAAAAACGTATCGTCAGTTTCTTCATCGGCAGACAGCCATTGGGGTGCGCCCTGGGTTTTTGCCAGCAATTCTTGTAACGCTGGGGGTATGGCTAGCGCCCTGGGATTAAATGTGTTGAGTTGTATTTGCTGTGGGGTTTGTTGATGAGAGGTTTGCTCGGGAAGCGTAAAACTCTCGGGCTTCAATGCTCCCAGTTCATCGGGTCTAATGCCCGATAACAGCAGAGCGATGAGTTGTTGTGTTGGCAGATCTGCTGCAGCGAGTAGCGCTTTGATTTCCCTTTCCTCAAGTTCTCTGACGCTAGTGTCGACAGAGGGCTTGCCTAAAAGTGTGCTCGCACTTTGTTCCAGGGAGAGGCCCTCATTCCTGGCTTCATCTAATAATTGTGCCTGAGGTATTTGTTTTTCTGGGTTTGCAGCCAGGCGTGAGTCAAGGATGGTGACATAGTTGGGTGCTGGTGCCTGGTTTTGATTGTCGTCATGAGTACGGCGCAGGAATTCATACAGCCAGACGGCCAGTAAACCCAGTAGCAGCGAGCAGACCGCAATAATTCCGGCATCGCGCCAATAGAGGGGGTAAACCGCTGTGTCTGATGCGTAAGCCGGTTCGATAATTTGAATTTGCGGGTATTTTTGCTGCTGCTCAATATGCAGATCAGTGATGCGTTGCAGGATGACACGCTTGTGCTCTTCGAGTTGAATCAGCTCTTCTTTCATCGCCTCGTGTGCCGAGAAGCTATTGCTAAAAGTGAGGGCGGTTTGTTTGTAATCGTCAAGTTGACGTTGCAGTGCAATTTCGGCAATTTTTGCCGCTTGATAGTTACGTGATGCCGTTGCTAGCACGAGGGATTGACCGGCGGCTTCTTTCTCGGCAAGTGTTTTTTCTATAGCGGCCAATTGCTCGGGAATGGCTTTCATTTCCGGATGCAGGGCCATGTAGTCACGTGTGTATTTATTATCCAGTTCGGTGAGCTTGTCCTGTAATCGTCTTTGGCGCAGCTGTAAATCAGAGAAGGCGCGTTCATCACTGGGTGCTATCAGCGTTTTTCCCTGAGCGGCTGCAGCCTGTATGGCGTCAAGTTCGGCTTTCGTGGTGACGCGTTTTTCAAGTGCGGTGTTAAGAGCGTCTGTCAGCCCCTTGAGTTTGGCGTAAACCTCATTTTCATCTCTGCCTAAAGAGAGGATGTTGTTATTGGCGCGGAACTTTTCGAGTTCTTCGCGCTTGCTGACAACTTCATTTTCTATGCGGGTTTGCTGCTCTAATAGAGCGCTAGTAGTCTCGGCAACATTTTTTTCAATAGCGTCACGACGCGATTGGGCATAGGTGGCTATGAGGGTGTTGAGCAGAATTGGGAGTATTTCAGCGTTGTAGCCTTTGGCGCTAATCTCAAGCAAATTGCTTGCGTCGAGTGGCGCAACGCTCAGCATTTTTTGGAATTCGGCACTATCGTTTGGTAGTGATCCTGTTGCATATTCTTCGGCACGAAGTTGTGCCAATGTGGTATCTAAGGTCTCTCGGGCGCGCAACAGGTTCTTTTGTATGAGGCCGTGCTGCAAGCTTGGGTCTGCTATTTCGGCGCCAACCTGGTTGGGCGTAACGGTGAGTAAAACCGCTGAACTCGCATAAATTGCCGGTCGGCTAAAATCGTAAATTAGGCCCAGGCTGGCACACAATAGGGTGGTGATAAAGAAAATGCGGAAGCGTTGAGATTGATGCCAGGGGATTCTTTTTTTAAAGGGACGAGGGTAATCAATGTTACCAAACCCTGGGCCTGGCGTGTTGCCGGGATAAGTCCCGGCCGGTTCCGCAAGAGGTAGCTTGTTGCTAGTCATTCCTCATCCCTGTTGTTCGCATTGCATTGGTTGCTTAATTTTACAGCGTTTATTCCAGCAAAATACGCAATTGCGTTTTTAGAATTTTACCGTAATTGTTTTTTGGCAGCTGGGCCACAAAGTGATAGTGCTTGGGGCGTTTAAAGCGGGCCATATTGTCGATACAAAACGCGTCGAGTTGTGCTTTGTCGAGAGTAGCCGTTTCCCGTTGCACGACAAAGGCGACGACTACCTCTCCCCAGTCGGGGTCGGCTTTGCCAATCACCGATACTTCAATAATGTCTGGGTGTTCAAGCAGGATTTCTTCGACTTCCCGAGGATAAATGTTGGTGCCGCCGCTGATGATTAAATCCTTCGAGCGGTCTTTCAAGGTTAAATAACCCTGAGCATTGAGCATGCCCATATCGCCGGTAAAGAGCCAGCCATCGACAATGGTCTTTGCCGTTGCTTCGGGGTTTTGCCAATAACCACGCATCACGGTATCGCCGTTAACGAGTATCTCGCCGACTTCGCCGTCGGGGAGTTTGTTGCCATCCTCGTCGGCAATGCGGATTTCAACCGGCACCTGAGCGCAGCCGACAGAGGCGAGGAGTTCGTCCAGTGGCAGGTCGTCCCGGCCGAGGTGGTCGGCACGATTGAGGCAGCTGATGGTCATTGGGGTTTCGCCCTGGCCGTAGATTTGTGCAAATTTATTGCCAAAGCGCTCCATCGCGACTTTGATGTCGGCGACATACATCGGCCCACCGCCGTAAATCATTACCTTTAAGTTGTCGGTGTTTTCATCTTTTGCCGGGGGTGTTTCGACCATGCGCTTAATCATGGTCGGCGCGGCAAACATCGACACTTGTGGATAGTGCTTGATGAGCTGGAGGATTTCTTCTGGCTCAAAGCTGCCACTCTGGGAAACAACCTGGTGGGCACCGGCGGCAATATTAGGAAAGGCGTAAAGACCGGAGCCGTGGGACATGGGTGCGGCGTGAAGCAGGGTAGCACCGGGTTCGATGGTGTCGACACTGGCGAAGTAGCTTTGCGTCATCGCCATTAAATTGCGATGGCTGAGCATCGCACCCTTGGGCTGGCCTGTGGTGCCGCTGGTGTAAAACAGCCAGGCAATGGCGTCGGGCTCGCATTGTTGCAGGGCTAAAGGGGGCGATTCATAGACTTGTTGAAATGCTGTGGAATTAACGCTGATGAATGATTTTAGCGTGTCGACGGTGTTGTTTAATTCACCAATCGTATCGTTGAAATCATCGGTAATAAAAGCGTGGGTTGCGCCACTGTTTTCCAGAATATAGGCGAATTCCCGGCGGTGCAGTTTGGCGTTGACCGGTACAGCGGTGAGCCCCGCATGCAAAACACCAAACAACACTTCTATGTACTGGGGTGAGTTTTTCATCACCAGTGCGATGCGCTCGCCGGGCTGGCATTGCAGCTCGTTTTTCAAATAGCTGGCAATGGCTGCAGTACGTTGTGCCAATGTGGCGTAGTCGCAGTGGGGCTCAAGCCCGCTGGACAGCGCCCTGTGTTGAGGGAAGCGGCAGGCAGATTTTTCAAGTAGGGCGGCAATATTCATTGGCTTAAATCAGGTTGTTCAAGATGGGGCGATTCTCTGTTATTTAACAGGCGCTGGCAAATGCCTGAGCGTCGAAATCGAATATATCTACTTTACGTGTCGAATCGACTGAGGTGATTACTGGTGGTAACGGCCAGGTTACACTCTTGTGCTGAGCTGGGTGCTGCTGTTTAATTCGGGGCACGTTGATTTACAGGGAGAGTTCGCCAAATGTTGCACCAGAAAGATTCTGTTAGAGAGCAGCTCGACGATGATATTTATGCATCGAGAGACGCCGCCTTAAGACTGCCAAAATATAAAATGCCCGAGCAGGAACACAACGCCCAGGTGATCCATGCTTTGATTACCGATGAATTGATGCTGGATGGTAACTCTCGCCAAAATTTGGCGACTTTTTGCCAAACATGGCTGGAGCCCGAAGTGCTTGATTTGATGGAGCACTCCGTCGACAAGAACCTGGTTGATAAAGATGAATACCCGCAAACAGCCGAAATTGAAAGTCGCTGTGTGCATATCCTTGCCGATTTGTGGAACTCCCCTGACTCTGCCAATGCCACCGGAACTTCGACCACCGGTTCGAGTGAAGCGGCAATGTTGGGCGGCATGGCTTTGTTGTGGCGCTGGCGAGATGCCCGGAAGGCGCAGGGAAAGCCCCATGAAAAACCCAATTTGGTCACCGGGCCAGTGCAAGTTTGCTGGCATAAGTTTTGTCGCTACTGGGACGTCGAGTTGCGTGAAATTCCCATGGCAAGTGACCGCTATATTATGAACGGTGAGGAAGTTGTTTCTCGTTGTGATGAAAATACTATCGGTGTCATCCCAACGCTGGGTGTGACGTTTACAGGGCAATTTGAACCGGTTGAAGAAGTCAGTGCGGCGCTGGATCAACTGGAAAAACAAACCGGCCTCAATATTTCTATGCATATCGATGCCGCGAGCGGTGGCTTTCTGGCACCCTTCCTAGAACCGGAGCTGGTGTGGGACTTTCGTCTGCCACGGGTTAAATCTATCAATACTTCGGGTCATAAGTTTGGTCTCGCACCCCTCGGGGTCGGTTGGGTGATTTGGCATAATAAAGAAGACCTGCCCGATGACCTGGTCTTTAAGGTTAATTACCTGGGGGGTGACATGGTTGATTTTGCCCTTAATTTTTCCAAGCCCGGCAGTCCGGTGGTCGCCCAATATTATAATTTTCTACGTTTGGGCAAAGAGGGTTATCGCAATATTCATTCGGTGTGCCGAGAGTTGGCGGTATATCTTTCAAAAGCTATTGCAGAGCTAGGGCCTTTTGAGATTATTTATGATGGCAGCGATGGTATCCCGGCGCTGAGCTGGAAGTTAAAACCTGGTATGAATCACACTTTTAGTTTGTTTGATTTTGCCGATCGTCTGCGCGCGCGTGGCTGGCAAGTGCCGGCTTATGCCTTGCCCGCCGACATTGAAGATCAGGTGATTCAGCGAGTTTTAGTGCGCCATGGTTTTAGCCGAGATTTGGCGGATTTGTTGTTAGAGGACTGTCAGAGAGCACTCGATCATCTGGCGAAGCACCCCGCTACCAATCCCATGACAGAAGATGAAGGGGGAGGTTTTAAGCATGGCTGAGCCTCGTGCACCGCTGTTGTTGCGGGTGTGGAGGCTTGATTCCCGGTTTTTGAATGGCTGGATAGCCAGTTTATTTATGGTAGGTGCAGCCCTCTTTGCCTTGGGCTGCGCACTCTATTTGTTGGGTAGTGACGATGCCTTTGTTCTGGATAGTATTTTTTTTGTTGGCTCAATATTCTTTACGGCAGCGGCTTTTAGTCAACTGCATCAGGTGCTTGGTGGTGAGGCGGGAAGTACGAAAACCCGACGGGAGATAATACGTCGAGCCTGTAACAGACAGTCCATCGATGTGCCGTTGATGTCTGCATTTTCCCAGTTTGTCGGCACCTTAATGTTCAATATCAATACCTTTGATGCCTTCTTCGAGCTGCAGTGGTTTGCCGAGGGATTACTGGTCTGGACGCCAAATATTATGGGCTCCCTGTTATTTCAGCTGTCGGGGAGTTTGGCTTTGTATGAAATCACCGGCCGCTGGTGGAGCTGGCCTACAATCCGGCGCCGTCAGGGGATACATTGGTGGATAGGCTACATCAATTTTGTCGGCTGTGTGGCCTTTCTGGTGTCGGCATTACTCGCTTTTTTTGTTGCCGCTTGGGCCGCTAGTGGGTCCGTTATATTCACTCTGTTAGGCGCTTGCTGCTTTTTCGTCGCTGCTTTATTAATGTGGCCTGAGATGTATAGCCGTAAAGGCGCTAAGCCATCATGTGGTCGCAATGTTTGAGGGCATTAATCTGAGTGCCAATATGTTCTTTATATTGCTCCACTTTGTGATTGTGACCTTGACGCTATTGCGGGTGCTGCTTCGTCCCTACCGTGAGCCCGCTGCTCGAATTGCCTGGATAGCGGTTATTGCGACATTACCCTTTATTGGTGTATTGGCTTATCTGTTTTTCGGTGAAGTTAATATTGCTTATAGGCAGAAAATAAAAATTAAAGCTGTGTTTGAAAATAACCGGCTGTCGGATACCTCTGTGGTGGTTGAGCAGCATAAAGCAGAAATCCCACTCAATTTTGAACAGGTTTTTAAGCTCGGACAATCCATTAATGGCTTTTCGCCCATGGGCGGTAACAGCGCTGTTTTAATGGCAGATTCAAATGCCATGATTGCGTCTCTAGTGGCTGATATTGAGCGTGCGCAGCACCGTGTTCACCTGCTGTTTTATATTTGGCTGATCGACAATAATGGCTGTAAAGTCATTGATGCTCTTAAGCGTGCGGCTGCTCGCGGGCTTGAATGTCGGGTCATCGTCGATAGTGTTGGCTCTAGCACTTTGATACGGTCTAAACACTGGTCTGCAATGAAAAATGCGGGTGTATCTTTGGCTGTGGCATTGCCCGTTGGCAACCCTTTATTTAAAGTTTTTATGGGTCGAATTGATCTGCGTAATCATAGAAAAATCGTTGTTATAGATGGTGCTACTACCTATTGCGGTAGCCAGAATTGTACTGATCCCGAGTTTTTACCTGAAGCTAAATTTGCCCCCTGGGTCGATGTCATGCTGCGTGTTGAGGGGCCTGTTGCGCAACAAAACGAGCAGCTCTTTGTCAGTGACTGGATGGCCTGGGCGCATGAAGATATTCGTGTTTTGCCAGGCTTGCCAGCGGCTGGTTTAGGGCAAGGCTTTACGGCTCAGGTTTTTGGTACAGGCCCTGGTAATAGGCCCCTGGCCATGTCTCAGATGATCGTTGCCTTGATCACCTCCGCACAGAGAGAGCTGGTCATTACTACACCCTATTTTATTCCTAACGAGGCTATTCAAAGTGCATTGCAGGCGGCAGCCTGGCGTGGTGTGAGAACGACAGTTATTTTCCCCGCGAGAAATAATTCCTGGATCGTACAGCGGGCGAGCCGTAGTTATTATCAGGAGTTACTAGCAGCAGGTGTTATTATTTATGAGCACACCGAGGGCCTGTTGCATTCAAAGACTTTAACTGTTGATCGTAAGTTTACGATGCTGGGTTCGGCCAATTTAGATCGACGAAGTTTTGATCTTAATTATGAAAATAATATGCTTATTTTTAGCGAAGGTGTTACTGCAGATCTTGTGGCGCGGCAGGAAGAATATGTGCGCCATGCCAAGCTCATTACACTCGACCTTGTCGGTTCGTGGTCGCTATCCAGCAGGCTGGTGAATAATACCCTGGCTGTTCTCAGTCCCATTCTTTAAATTAAAGGACAAGAGTCGCACTTTGCCCGTGCTAAGTGCGATCCTTATCGTCATAACTTACGGCTCTACTCGCGTGTCAGTAAACGAATAACCTTCAATTAATTCTGATGTTTTTTCGTTAGTGGTGATTTCCGTAAATTTAATTTTATTGTCACCGATTAATTCGTAAGCATATTTGTCGGCTTTGTCATGGACGCCATTTTGCTTTTCGTAAAAGTATTCGCCCTCTAACCACCAGGTACCTTCGTTAGTCTCTGTGCTTTTGATGACGCTGTATTCATAACTTTTATAAATCAATTGAAAAGTGCCGTCGGCTTTACGGGTTTGTAGCCAGCTGTCTTTACGGTTCTTGTTTTTGTGCGCGTATTCGCCGACCCACGCACCGACGAATTTTTCTAGTTCGGGTGCTTTGCTTTCGGCGTGGGTGTTGATGCCTGTGCAGCTGAGTAGGATGGCTAATAATAAAGTTCTGATTTTCATAATGGATTCCAGGTGTTTAGTGGATTGTGGGTTACTGAGCATCAAAAGACTGGCCGCTAATACCTTTGCTGTCCGGCCCCAGCAGGTAGAGATAGGCAGGCATAATTTGTTCGGGAGTGAGCAGCGTGCCGGGGTCTTCTGCGGGGTAGGCAACGGCGCGCATGGGGGTGCGGGTGGCACCCGGGTTGAGGCAGTTGACGCGAACATTGCTGACTTCTTCAAGCTCACCGGCGAGGACTTGTGCGAGACCTTCGGTGGCAAATTTCGAGACTGCGTAAGCTCCCCAAAAGGGGCGACCTTTGCGCCCGACACCGGATGAGGTGAAGACAATGGCGGCGTCATCAGCGGTTTTTATTATCGGCAGCAGCGCTTTTGTGAGCAGGAACTGGGCGTTGAGATTAACCTGCATCACTTGCTGCCAAATTGGTGCTTGATAGTTGGCGATAGTGGTGCGCTGGCCGAGCATCCCCGCATTGTGCAGAAGGCCGTGTAAGCCGCCAAACTCCTGTTCGATATTGCTGGCCATGGTTTGGTAATCCTGCTCGGTAGCCCCTTCAAGGCAGAGCGGATAAATAGCCGGGGTCGGTGAGCCTGCGTTCTCTATTTCATCGTAAACCGCTTCGAGTTTTTCGACGGTGCGCCCGAGCAGAATAACCGTTGCACCGTGGGTCGCGAAACTGATCGCCGCCGTGCGACCAATGCCGCTGCCAGCGCCGGTGACAAGAATCACGCGGTCGTGCAGGCAGTTTTCCGCTGGCTGATAGGTTTTTGGATCTTGAGTGCTCATGGTCATAGTTTTTACTTAGGTTAGCGGGTTTGTCGTATTGGTGATGATTCTGACGAATCTCAGGCAATCAGTAAATCATAGAGTTGCCGGGAGTCGTCGACCAGGTAATCAGCGGCCCAGTCTTGCGGGTTTTCATCTTCGTCGATATAGCCAAAAGCCGCAGCGATGGTTGCGGTGCCAGCGTTGCGACCGGATTCGATGTCGCGCAGGTGGTCGCCGATAAATACCGTGTGTTGGGGGGCGACGCCGAGTTGGCTGCAGGCCAGTAGCACGGGCTCAGCGTGGGGCTTGTTGTGCTCAACATCGTCGGGGCAGACAACGGATTGCGGTGCGGGCTGCAGGGCGAGGCCTTCGAGTATCGCGTCGGTAAAGCGGCGTGGTTTATTGGTGACAATGCCCCAGGGGATATTGCGCTGGCCGAGGGCGTCGAGCAGCTGCGCCAGGCCGGGAAAGAGGCAGGTTTTTTGCGCTAGATGCTCAAAATAAATATCGAGGAATTCTGTCCGCAGTGTTTCGAAGCCGGGGTCACCCTCGTTGCAATTAAAGGCATGGCCGAGCAGCCCGGCAGAGCCGTGGGTGATGGTGGCGCGAATATCGTTTTCCGCCAATGTCGGCCGTTGGTGGCGCGTTAAAATACTATTTATCGACGTAGTAAAGTCGGGCGCGGTGTCGAGCAGAGTACCGTCGAGGTCAAACAATACGGCCTGATAGTTTGCGGGTGACATGCACGACTTTCCTTTTATATAGCGGGCTTTAAAATTGACGACGGGTGGTTGAAGCCGGCGTTTCGCTAAGCCGGTTTGCGGGCATGCATTAGATAGTTAATGCTGACATCGCGCTCGTTGAGGCTGTATTTTTTACTCAGCGGGTTGTAAACCATGCCGGTCATTTCAGTCACTTCAAGCCCGGCCTCTCGCGCCCAGCGCGTTAGCTCAGAGGGGCGAATAAAACTGCCGTAGGTGTGGGTGCCTCGGGGCAGCATGTTGAGCACGTATTCGGCGCCGACAATCGCAAATAGGAAAGCCTTGGGGTTGCGGTTGATGGTCGAGAAGTAAACATCGCCACCGGGCTTCACCAGCTGCGCGCAGGCTTTAATGATGGATGAGGGGTCGGGCACGTGTTCGAGCATTTCCATGCAGGTGACCACATCGTAGTTTGCTGGGCTTTGTTCGGCCAGTTGTTCCGCAGTGATTTGTTGGTAGTCAACATCGACACCCGATTCAAGGCTGTGCAGGCGGGCGATTTGCAGTGGCGTTTTGCCCATGTCGATGCCTTTCACCTGTGCGCCGCGTTGGGCCATTGCTTCGCAGAGTATGCCGCCACCGCAACCAACGTCGAGTAGGGCTTTTTCGGCCACTGGTGATAGTTGGTCTATCCAGTTGGCGCGCAGGGGGTTGATGTCGTGCAGGGCTTTGAACTCGCTATTGCGATCCCACCAGCGGCTGGCGAGGGCTTCGAATTTGGCAATTTCCGCCGCATCAACATTGTGTGTGCTGGGTGAATCGTTGCTGCTCACGTCTTTGTTCTCCGGGTGTCTTTTGTTGTGCTGTTTGCTTACAAGTTGGGGGCAGTGTTAGCGCTCCGCCTGTATTTTTGCTTGCCAGGTCTGGGCTTTTTTAACGAGTTCGCTTTGGTCGGTGTGGAGTAGCTGGCCGTCTTCGACCCGCAACTTGCCGTCGACCCAGGTGTGGCTTACTCGGCTTGCGCTATCGGTATAAATAAGCTGCGAAAACGCATTATACAGAGGCTGGCTGGCGATACCGGAAAGATCAATGGCGACTAGATCGGCGGCTTTGCCGACTTCGATGCTGCCGGTATCAGTGTCAATACCGAGTGCTCGCGCACCATTAATAGTCGCCAGTTCCAGTGCTTCGTGGGCCGGCAGTAGTTCGGGATTGCCGGACACGCCTTTGGCAATCAGTGCGGCGGTGCGCGCTTCGCCGAGCAGGCTGAGGTCGTTGTTGCTGGCGGCACCGTCGGTGCCCAGCGCGATGTTAATACCGGCCTTTTGCAGGGCGTCTATCGGGCAAAAGCCATTGCCGAGCTTAAGGTTGGATTCGGGGCAGTGAATAACGTGGCTGCCGCTTTCAACCAGTAGGGCGATATCACTGTCGATCAATTGGGTCATGTGCACGCACTGGGTGAGGGGTGACAGCAGGCCGAGCTTACTGATGCGTTCAATGGGGCGCAGGCCGTGATCGGCAATGCTTTGTGCCACTTCATCGGCACTTTCATGCAGATGAATTTGAATCGGCGCGTCGAGTTCACCGGCCAGCGTCGCTATTTTTTCCAGTGCCGGGTCGTTAACCGTATAGGGCGCATGGGGGCCGAAGGCGATGGAAATGCGCTTGTCGTCGCGGAACTCATCCCGCAGGGCCAGACCTTTGTGGATGTATTCGTCGGCATTGCGTGCCCAGGCGCTGGGGAATTCAAGCACGGGAAAGGCCAGCTGGCATTTGATGCCATTGCTGCGGGCGGCGCGGGCTGTTTGGTCGGGGAAAAAATACATGTCGCTAAAGCAGGTGGTGCCACCGAGGAGCATTTCGGCGATGGCGATTTCGGCGCCATCGTAAACGAATTCTTCGCTCATCCAGCGGCTCTCCACAGGCCAGATCGATTCATTCAGCCAGGTGTGCAGGCTTTGGTCGTCGGCGTAGCCGCGCAATAGCGACATGGCCGCGTGGCCGTGGGCGTTGATTAAGCCGGGAATTAATAGCGAGTCGGGTAGGTCGTATTGCTGCTCAGCGCTAAAGCGTTGTTGCGCTTCGCCACTGGGTAGAAGAGCGATAATTCTGCCGTCGCGGATGGCGATGCTGCAGTCGCGCAGCACGGTGTTGCGCGGTACGACGGGAATTAGCCAGCCGGCGTTGATGAGAATGTCGATGTTTTCTTCAGGCATGTTTGTCGGGGGTGCTCGGCGTTGGCAATGGGGCAAAAATGCGGAGTATAGCCTACTGGGCGAGCACCTGACGGGGCCGGTCAAAATAGGCCTGTCGGTGAAGTTTTATGCTACAATTTCGCGCTTATGTGTCGGCAAAAGAGTGCGGTGCCAGTAGAGCGCTGCCCAGGTCGGGCAAGACGGGAATTTCCAGGATATAAGTGGGTATGGTTGAAACAGCCGAACAAGTAGTACCGGTTAATATTGAACATGAACTGAGTAAGTCCTATCTCGATTACGCCATGAGTGTGATTGTTGGACGGGCGTTACCGGATTTGCGCGATGGTCTCAAGCCTGTGCATCGGCGCGTTCTGTTCGCGATGAGCGAGCTCAATAATGACTGGAATAAACCCTATAAAAAGTCGGCCCGTGTGGTCGGTGATGTGATTGGTAAATACCATCCTCACGGTGATTCCGCCGTATACGACACCATCGTTCGCATGGCTCAGTCGTTTTCACTGCGCTATCCGTTGGTGGATGGTCAGGGCAATTTTGGTTCGGTCGATGGTGACTCCGCTGCGGCAATGCGTTACACCGAAATCCGCATGTCGAAAATCGCCCACTCCCTGTTGGCGGATCTCGATAAAGAGACCGTCGACTTCGTCCCCAATTACGACGAGTCGGAGTGGATTCCCGACGTGCTGCCGACGCGCGTGCCCAACCTGCTGGTCAATGGTTCGTCCGGTATTGCTGTGGGCATGGCGACCAATATTCCGCCGCACAATCTGCGTGAAGTTATCTCCGCCTGTCTGGCGTTGATTGAAAACAAAGACATTAGTATTGATGAGTTAATGACACTGGTGCCGGGGCCAGACTTTCCCACCGCCGGTATCATTAATGGTCGGGCGGGTATTCTCGAAGCCTACCGCACCGGGCGTGGGCGCATTTATATTCGCGCCAGAGCTGAAGTTGAGGTCGACGAAAAAACCCAGCGCGAGACCGTCATTATTAGTGAGATTCCCTATCAGCTGAACAAAGCCAAGCTGGTTGAGAAGATCGCCGAGCTGGTTAAAGACAAGAAAATTGAAGGCATTTCCGAACTGCGCGATGAGTCTGATAAAGACGGCTTGCGGGTGGTGATTGAACTGAAGCGTGGCGAGATGGGCGATGTGCTGCTCAACAACCTCTATGCTCAGACCCAGCTTGAAAGTGTGTTCGGCATTAATATCGTCGGCATCGTCGACGGTCAGCCGCAAACGGTTAATCTCAAGCGCTTGCTGGAAATCTTCGTGCGCCACCGCATGGAAGTGGTCACCCGTCGTACCACCTTTTTATTACGCAAGGCGCGGGAGCGGGGCCATATTCTTGAAGGCCTGGCCGTGGCTATTGCCAATATCGACCAGGTAATCGCCTTGATTAAAGGTTCGCCAACGCCTGCCGATGCCCGTCAGGGCTTGCTCGATATGGGCTGGAGCGCGGCGGAAGTACTGCCCTTTTTAGAGCGTGCCGAGGGCGCCTGTCGTCCCGATGAGTTGAGCGCCCAGTACGGTCTGCGCGACAACAAATACTACCTGTCTGAAGCTCAGGCTCAGGCGATTCTCGAGTTGCGCCTGCACCGTTTAACGGGCATGGAGCATGAGAAGTTACTGGCGGAGTATCAGGTGAAGCTCGACGAAATCGTTGAGTATCTGGAAATTCTTGGCGATACCGGTCGCTTGATGGCTGTTATTAAAGAAGAACTTATAGCCATCGACGAAGAGTTCGGCGATGAGCGTAAGACTGAAATTGTTGATTCGCGCCGTGATTTGACCATTGCCGATCTCATTCCCGAAGAAGATCGCGTGGTAACAATTTCCCACGGCGGTTATGCTAAAACTCAGCCTCTGGCGGACTACCAGGCCCAGCGCCGTGGTGGCACCGGGCGTTCGGCGACAGCAGTGAAAGACGAAGATTTCGTCGAGCACCTGCTGATTGCCAATACTCACAACACGATTTTGTGTTTCACCAATGCCGGCAAGGTTTATTGGTTGAAAGTGTTTGAAATCCCCGTCGCTAGCCGCAATGCCCGTGGTCGTCCGATGGTGAATTTACTGCCCCTGGATGAGGGTGAGCGCATTACCTCAATGCTGCCGGTGGAAGAATACCGTGACGACCAGTATGTGTTTATGGCAACGGCCAATGGCACGGTGAAGAAGACTGAATTGTCTGCTTTTGCCCGTCGCCGTAGTGTTGGCTTGCGCGCGCTGGCGCTGGAAGAGGGCGATCGTTTGATAGGCACGGCAATTACCGATGGTGATTGCGATGTCATGTTGTTCTGTTCCAGTGGCAAAGTGACGCGCTTTAACGAGAACGACGTGCGAGCCATGGGTCGCACAGCCAAGGGTGTACGCGGTATGCGTGTGCCGGAAGGTGAAGAGTTGATTTCACTGATTATCCCCGCCGAGGACAAAACGATTTTGACCGTTTGCGCCAAGGGCTACGGCAAGCGTACATCGCTGACCGAATTTCCCAATTACAAGCGCGGGGGCCAGGGCGTGATCGCCATTCAAACCTCCGAGCGCAACGGCCATTTAGTTGGTGCCGTGCAGGTTGATGCCAGTCACGAAATTATGCTGATTTCTGATCAGGGTACGCTGGTTCGTACTCGTGTCGACGGCATTCCTACTCTGGGTCGTAACACCCAGGGTGTGCGCTTGATTCGTGTGCGTGAGGACGAAACCCTCGTCGGCGTGGCGGATATTCAGGAAGAAGAAGCTGAAGTCGTTGTAGAAGGTGAGGTTGAAAATGGCGCTGAAGCGGCTTCGCCCGGCTCTGAATCAGATACAGATACAGGCAGCAGTGATGACTGATGATAAGAGTGCCGCTGGCACGACTGTCGATCTGCCCGCTTTGCGTGATCAGATTGATAGCATCGACAAGCAATTACTGACGCTAATTAGCGAGCGGGCGCGTTGTGCCCAGAGTGTTGCCGAAGTGAAGGTCGCCTGTGGCGATGCCGTTTTTTATCGGCCGGAAAGAGAAGCACAGGTACTGCGCAAGGTAATGGAGGCTAACGCTGGCCCCCTTGACGATGAAGAAGTCGCCCGCCTGTTCCGTGAAATTATGTCGGCCTGCCTGGCCCTTGAACAGCCGGTCACAGTGGCTTTTCTCGGCCCGGAAGGTACCTTTACTCAGGCTGCAGCGTTAAAGCATTTTGGTCATTCAGCCGTGAGCCGGCCAATGACAGCTATCGATGAGGTGTTTCGTGAAGTCTCGTCGGGGGCAGTGAATTACGGTGTAGTGCCTATTGAGAATTCCACCGAGGGGGTGGTGAATCATACCCTCGATAGTTTTGTCGAGTCTTCGCTGAAGATTTGCGGTGAAGTTGAATTGCGTATTCATCATCACTTTATGCTCGGCGACAATACTAAAGCTGAGAATATCACTCGGGTTTACTCCCACTCCCAATCGTTAGCCCAGTGTCGTAAATGGCTGGATGCGAATTACCCGGGCATTGAGCGCATTCCCGTTAGCAGCAATGCCGAAGCGGCGCGGCGGGTGCAGGGTGAGTGGAATTCGGCGGCCATAGCCGGTGATATGGCAGTGCAACTTTATTCGCTGGAAAAAATTCACGAAAAAATTGAAGACTACCCGGATAATTCGACGCGTTTTCTGGTCATAGGGCGGGATGATATTCCACCCAGTGGCGATGATAAAACCTCGATTATTGTTTCAGTCAACAATGCCCCGGGTGCTTTGTATTTGTTGCTGGAGCCCTTTCAGACTCACGGTGTCGATTTGACCCGTGTCGAGACTCGGCCAGCGCGCAGCGGCACGTGGAGCTATGTGTTTTTCATTGATTTTGTCGGTCATCAGGATGATGAGAATGTCATGGCAGCGTTGGCTCAGGTACGGGAAGTAGCGGCAGATTTACGCATTTTAGGCTCCTACCCCAGCGCGGTACTTTAAGCATTCGTTGTTGACCTTTTTATAAGGGGTAAATCCCCCCCCCCATGTTTTAAACGCTGGTTTTTACGTACTGCAAATTTCGCGAATACCTTGTTATGACTGATTTATCGACAGTGAATATGACGGCGCCTATGGGTCGACTCTTGGTGGTTGGCCTTGGCTTGATCGGCGGCAGTTTGGCGCTGGCAGCACGGCAGCGCCATTTATTTCGTGAGGTGATTGGTGCTTCACGCAGTCCGGCGACTTTGCAGAAAGCCTTAGAGTTGGGCATTGTCGACCGGGTGGAAAGTGATTTGCCGACGGCACTGGCGGCAATGGAGGCCGGTGATATCGTGGTTGTTGGCGTGCCGACATTAACGGTGCCCAATATCATTACGCAATTAAAAGAGCACCTAGCGCCAGAGGTGAGTTTCACCGATGTGGCGAGTGTTAAGGGCAGTATTGTTGCCTCGGTTAAAGATATTTACGGTGCGGTGCCAGCACAATTTGTACCGGGCCATCCTATTGCAGGCTCGGAAAAAAGCGGCGTTGCGGCCTCTTTGCCAGATCTTTACGACGACCATCGTGTCATTCTTACGCCGTTGTCTGAAACGGGTGAGGCGCACACGGCTCGTGTTGCGGCTATGTGGCGCGGCGTGGGTGCAACCGTGAGTGAAATGCCGGTGGAAGAACACGATGAGGTCCTGGCGGCGACCAGTCATTTGCCTCACCTGCTGGCGTATTCACTGGTCGATACTCTGGCAGGGATGGAAGAAAACCGCGAAATATTTCGTTATGCCGCAGGTGGCTTCAGGGACTTTACACGCATAGCGGCGAGCGATCCCATTATGTGGCACGACATTACGTTGGCCAATAGCGAGGCTATTGTCGAGGTGCTGGATAGTGTTGCCGACCACCTGCAACGCGTACGCACAGCCATTCTCTCAGGTGATAGCGAACACCTGCTCGGCGTTTTTACCCGAGCAAAGGAAGCGCGTCATCATTTCCAAATCATGCTCGACAACAAGGCGTATCTGCAAACTATGGGCTCCACAGAAATTAAATACCGTGTAGAGGCGGGTGGCGTATTGCAGGGCAGGGCCCGGGTGCCCGGCGACAAATCGATTTCCCACCGCTCCATCATGCTGGGTTCGTTGGCTGAGGGCGTAACCGAAGTGTCGGGTTTTCTCGAGGGTGAAGACAGTCTCGCTACCCTGCAGGCCTTTCGCGATATGGGCGTGGTGATTGAAGGGCCGGATAATGGCCGGGTTGTCGTGCACGGTGTCGGTCTACAGGGCTTGAAAGCGCCGGCGGGGCCTCTTTATTTGGGCAACTCCGGCACCTCTATGCGCCTGCTGGTAGGCATATTAGCGGGCCAGACTTTCGATAGCGTGCTGACGGGTGACGACTCTCTCTCCACGCGTCCGATGAAGCGGGTCGCCGATCCTCTGGCGCTAATGGGTGCTGATATAGAAACCGGTGAGGGTGGTACGCCACCTTTGCGCATTAAAGGCAATCGCCCCTTGCAGGGCATTGATTACAAATTGCCGATGGCCAGTGCTCAGGTTAAATCCTGCATTTTGCTGGCAGGCCTGTATGCCAATGGCGAAACCTGTGTCACTGAGCCTGCACCAACTCGTGATCACACTGAGCGCATGCTGAGAGGCTTTGGCTACGGTGTGAAAACTGACGGCGGAGAAGTCACTCTGAGTGGCGGTGGTACTTTGCAGGGCGGGCTCATTGATGTGCCCTCCGATATTTCGTCTGCGACTTTTTTCATGGTTGCCGCATCAATAGCCGAGGGTTCGGATATTACCCTCAGCCACGTCGGTATTAACCCGACGCGCATTGGGGTGATCAATGTTTTGCGTTTGATGGGTGGGGATATTACCCTGTTTAATGAACGTCTCGCTGGCGGTGAGCCGGTGGCCGATATTCGTGTGCGCTCTGCTGTTTTAAAAGGCATTGCGATTCCTGAGGATCAGGTGCCATTGGCCATTGATGAATTCCCTGCCATCTTTGTTGCCGCGGCCTGTGCTGAGGGCACGACGGTGCTAACCGGTGCCGAAGAGCTGCGCGTTAAAGAGAGCGACCGCATTCAGGCGATGGCCGATGGCCTAAAAATACTCGGCATATCCGCTGAGCCAACCGCCGATGGCATTGTTATTGAAGGTGGCCAGCTACAATCTGGTGAAGTCAACAGTCTCGGCGATCACCGTATTGCCATGTCTTTTGCTATCGCTGGCTTAAGAGCTAGCGGATCAATTTCAATTCGCAATTGTAATAACGTGGCGACATCATTCCCGGGCTTTGTCGAGTTGGCAAACACGCTGGGCCTGAAGGTGAGTGAGGAAAATCAATGAATAGTATTAAGGCCCCGATCATTACCATCGACGGGCCAAGTGGCTCTGGTAAGGGCACGATTAGTCAGTTGCTGGCGAGTAAGCTGGGTTTCCACTATCTGGATAGTGGCGCGCTCTATCGGCTCGTCGCCATGGCAGCAAAGCGCCACGGTGTTGCGCTGGATAATGTTGAGGCCTTGGCCGTATTGGCGGCACATATGGACGTTGTCTTTGAAATGGATGAAGAAGGTGGTTCGCCCAAAGTGGTACTGGAAACGGAAGATGTTTCCGACTTGATTCGTGGCGAAGAGGTCGGTGCGCAGGCCTCGAGGGTTGCCGCATTTCCCGAGGTACGCAGTGCTTTATTACAGCGTCAAAAGGCTTTTGCTCGAGAGCCAGGCTTGGTCGCTGATGGCCGCGATATGGGTACGGTAATTTTTCCGGATGCAGAGGTTAAAGTTTTCCTCACCGCGAGTGCTGAAGCACGGGCTGAAAGGCGACATAAGCAGTTGATTGATAAGGGGGAAAGTGGTAGTCTCCGCGACCTCGTTGAGAAGGTGGAAAGCCGTGATGAGCGCGACAGAACCCGCGCGGTGGCGCCTCTACTGCCCGCGCAAGATGCAGTCACTGTTGATAGCACGGCGCTGAGTATCACTGAGGTTCTTGATGCGGTGTTAAATGTCGTTGCTCAGCGACTAAAAATCCAGGTGCTAACTAGGCACTAAGTTGAACAAAGAAATTTGAGCGAAAATTTAACTGAAGTCGCTGGCGTTCACGCCAGTATTGCACCAGTGGCTTCTTAATGTGAATGACCCGAGAGTCTGGCAACTCGGCTGCGGGCACTGGTTACGCGCATTAGCGGCGAGCCAACTAGCCCTTTAAATGAGGTATTACCCGGATGAGCGAAAGCTTTGCTGAACTTTTTGAAGAGAGTTTATTAACGGTTGAAATGGCACCTGGTTCAATAGTAACCGGTGTTGTTATCGATATAGACAAGGACTGGGTAACAGTCCACGCCGGATTGAAATCGGAAGGCGTTATTGCCGTAGAAGAATTTTTCGATGACAACGGCGAATTGGCTGTAGCGATTGGCGACGAAGTGCAGGTATCGCTGGAGACAGTAGAAGATGGCTTTGGTGCCACTAAATTGTCTCGCG
>MAAS01000017.1 GCA_002162755.1 Gammaproteobacteria bacterium 50_400_T64
CAAACCCGCGTCAGGGCTGCTGTGAGTGTGGTTTTGCCATGGTCAACGTGTCCAATTGTACCTACGTTGACGTGGGGCTTATTACGTTCGAACTTCTCTTTTCCCATTGCCGCTCTCCTTTAAAATGAATTGATGATTAACGATCCAATATGCCGCTATGTATCCGGCACCCCTCTATGCGCACACGGTATAAAGATTTAACCATTGCGTGCAATAATTTCTTTCGCCACATTCGGCGGCGCTTCGCTGTACTTTAAAAACTCCATGGTGAAGGTCGCCCGGCCCTGAGTTGCGGAACGCACATCAGTAGCGTAGCCAAACATCTCCGCCAGCGGCACTTCCGCCGTAACGACCTTGCCGGCTGAATTATCGGCCATGCCCAGAATAATGCCACGGCGACGATTGAGATCGCCCACCACGTCACCCATATTCTCTTCGGGCATTACCACTTCGACCTGCATAGTTGGCTCTAGCAGAACCGCACCGCCTTCTTCGACCAGCTTTTTTGTCGCCAACGAGCCGGCGACTTTAAATGCCATTTCATTGGAGTCAACATCGTGGAAGGAACCGTCGTACAGGGTCGCCTTTAAGCCGAGTAATGGATAACCCGCCACAACGCCATTCTTCATTTGCTCGGCAATGCCTTTTTCCACTGCCGGAATATATTCTTTGGGGACAGTGCCGCCAACAATTTCGTTGATAAACTCTAGCCCTTCGTCTTCCTCTCCACGGGGTTCAAACTTTATCCACACATGACCGTACTGCCCACGGCCGCCGGACTGACGTACAAACTTGCCTTCAACCTCACAGGTATTGCGGATCGCCTCGCGATAGGCCACCTGGGGCTTGCCGATATTCGCTTCAACACCAAATTCGCGACGCATACGGTCGACGAGAATATCGAGGTGTAATTCGCCCATACCGGAGATAATCGTCTGCCCTGTTTCTTCATCTGTTTTGACACGAAAAGAGGGATCTTCTTGCGCTAGCTTACCGAGGGCAACACCCATTTTCTCCTGATCCGGCTGCGACCGCGGCTCTACCGCAACTGAAATAACCGGGTCGGGAAACTCCATCCGCTCAAGGGTAATAATATCGTTGAGCGCACAAAGGGTATCGCCAGTAGTGACATCTTTTAGGCCAATTGCGGCCGCGATATCACCGGCGCGAACCTCTTTAATCTCTTCACGATCATTGGCGTGCATCTGCACCATGCGGCCAACGCGCTCCTTTTTACCTTTGGTCGAGTTATAGACGGCATCGCCCTGAGACAGAACACCGGAGTAAACACGAATAAACGTTAATGTGCCGACAAAGGGGTCGGTTGCAATCTTAAAAGCCAGGGCCGCAAAAGGCGCGTCATCGTCAGCCTTCCGGATATCGCCAGCTTCACCGTCCTCGGGTATGCTTTCTATAGGCTTAACTTCAACAGGTGATGGCAGGAGCTCAACCACCGCATCGAGAACAGCCTGTACGCCTTTGTTCTTAAATGCCGAACCACACAGCACCGGTACAATTTCGTTCGCTAAGGTGCGGGTACGAAGACCTTGCTTGATCTCAACCTCGGAGAGCTGCTCACTCTCAAGATACTTATCCATCAACTCATCACTAGCCTCGGCCGCTGCCTCGACTAAGAACTCGTGCATTTCCTCGCATTCCTCTGCTATACCCTCCGGAATATCACCATATTCGAAGGTCATTCCTTGATCACCCTCATTCCAGTGAATAGCCTTCATCTTTATCAGATCAACGACGCCTTTAAATTCCTCTTCTGCACCAATAGCCATCTGTATAGGAACAGCATTAGCACCAAGACGCTCTTTAAGCTGCTCGACAACTGATAAAAAATCAGCTCCAGCACGATCCATCTTATTAACGAAGACCACGCGTGGCACTTCGTATTTATTGGCCTGCCGCCATACCGTTTCGGTCTGGGGCTGCACACCAGAGGAACCGCAAAGAACAACAACCGCAGCATCGAGAACACGCAGGGAACGCTCCACTTCAATTGTGAAGTCGACATGGCCGGGCGTATCGATAATATTGATGCGGTGTTCGTCGAACTGGCCGTCCATACCACGCCAAAAACAGGTAGTCGCAGCCGAGGTAATGGTGATACCTCGCTCCTGCTCCTGCTCCATCCAGTCCATGGTGGCAGCGCCATCGTGGACTTCACCGATCTTGTGGGACATCCCGGTATAAAACAACACACGCTCGGTGGTAGTGGTTTTACCCGCGTCCACATGCGCTACGATGCCAATATTTCGATATCGATTAATATTCGTTTTACGCGCCACAACTGCCTCCAAAACCACGAGCTAAACTTGATAAAAATGAACCACCTGAAACCACAAAAGGCAGCTATTAAAAATAGCCGCCTTTTGTGTGAATCGTATTTTCCGCCAGGAGTAATTAGAACCTGAAGTGGGAGAAAGCCTTGTTGGCCTCTGCCATGCGGTGAACGTCTTCACGCTTTTTAACTGCACCGCCTTTACCCTGAGAAGCGTCCATAACTTCACCTGCAAGTCGTTGCGCCATCGATTTTTCGCCACGTGCGCGAGCGTAATCAACCAGCCAACGCATGGCCAGAGCACCACGACGAGAGGCGCGAACTTCGACGGGCACCTGATAGGTAGCACCACCGACTCGGCGCGACTTAACTTCGACCATCGGCGCAATATTCTCAAGCGCTAGCTCGAAAGCTTCCAGAGGGTCTGACTTAAGGCGTTCTTCAACCATGTCCAGGGCACCGTAAACAATGCGCTCAGCAACAGATTTTTTTCCGCTGACCATAACGTGGTTCATGAATTTAGCGAGGGTAACATTGCCGAACTTAGGGTCAGGCAGTATTTCTCGTTTCGCAACAACGCGTCTTCTTGGCATATTCTTCTCTTCTCTTCAGGTTATTCCGGTAACGGGCAACATGCCGTCCGGCCTTACTCGGCTTACGCCGACATTAAAACTTCAGATGCTAAGTACTTATCGCCAGGGCACTTATCCCTTAGGACGTTTAGTGCCGTACTTTGAACGTCGCTGTTTACGACCATCAACACCCGAGGTATCCAGGCTACCGCGAACGGTGTGATAACGCACACCCGGTAAATCCTTAACACGACCACCACGAATCAGCACCACGCTGTGTTCCTGCAAGTTGTGGCCTTCACCACCAATGTAGGATGTTACTTCGTAGCCACTGGTCAAGCGCACACGACATACTTTACGCATTGCCGAGTTAGGCTTTTTAGGTGTAGTGGTATAAACACGAGTGCAGACACCACGACGCTGAGGACAAGCCTGAAGTGCCGGCACGTCACTCTTAACAATTTTTCGCTTTCTCGGCTTACGAACCAACTGATTGATCGTTGCCATCAATAATTCTCCTGATAAAAATGCCTTCGTTAAGAAGGCTATACAACCCTAAAATGAGGCTAAGGTAAGACCGACAACTCAGGGAGGCGGCATTCTAAAGACCGCACCTCCTCGAGTCAAGCCAAATTACGCCTCGCTTATCCTTCGTCTTCTACGCTTAAAGCCTCAGACAATGCGGCTTCTACGTCACTGGCAGAAACCGTGGTCTCTTTCAGTGCATCTTCTTTATCTTTGCGACGCTTGGCGTGGTACGCAAGACCCGTTCCGGCGGGGATCAAACGGCCGACTACAACGTTCTCTTTCAGGCCGCGCAACTTATCAACCTTGCCCGTAACGGCAGCTTCTGTAAGGACGCGTGTCGTTTCCTGAAAAGAAGCAGCAGAAATAAAGCTTTCAGTCGCCAGTGAAGCTTTGGTAATACCCAACAACACACGCTGGAATTTCGCTGGTATCTTGTCGGCAGCAACCAGCTCCTCGTTAACATCCTGCAAGCGGTTATATTCAACTTGCTCGCCTTTAACAAAGGACGAATCACCCATCTCGGTAATTTCCACTTTACGCAGCATTTGACGCACGATAACTTCAATGTGCTTATCGTTAATCTTCACCCCTTGCAGGCGGTAAACTTCCTGAATTTCATTAACGACGTAACGCGCCAACTCATCAACGCCTTTAAGACGCAGAATATCGTGTGAGCTTGAAGCACCCTCAGAAATGACCTCACCCTTTTCAACATTCTCACCTTCGTAAACGCCCATATTACGCCACTTGGGAATCAACGCTTCATAATGATCATCACCATTGTTTGGCGTAATCACCAATCGACGCTTGCCCTTTGTCTCTTTACCAAAGGTCACCGTACCGCTGATTTCTGCGAGGATGGCAGGCTCTTTTGGCTTTCTTGCCTCAAACAAATCCGCTACCCGAGGCAAGCCACCGGTAATATCACGAGTTTTTGATCCTTCCTGGGGAATACGAGCCATCACCATACCTACACCGATGTCGGCACCGTCTTCAATGGTAATAACCGCATTGGCAGGCAACATGTAATGCGCCGGCACTTTAGAGTTGGCAAAGAACTGCTCTTCACCATTTTCATCGTACATGGTGATCATCGGCTTAATGTCTTTGCCCGCTGCGGGACGCTCATTAGGATCGAGCACCACAATACTGGTCAAGCCAGTCATTTCATCAGTTTGACGATTAACGCTCAAGCCTTCTTCCATACCCGAGAACACGGCCTTACCAGCGACTTCAGTAATAATCGGGTGTGTGTGGGGATCCCAGTTAGCGATCACATCACCGGGGGCAACAGCACTACCGTCCTTCACTTTAATCACGGCACCAAAGGGCAATTTATAACGCTCGCGCTCACGGCCATTTTCATCGGCAATCGCCAACTCGGAGGAACGCGATACGGCGACTAACTCACCACTTTCACGTTCGGCAACCTTGGCATTAATGAGTCGCAATACGCCCTTGGTTTTAACCTGAATGTTATCGACAGCAGTGGCTCTAGAGGCCGCACCACCGATGTGGAAAGTGCGCATAGTGAGCTGAGTACCCGGCTCACCAATCGACTGCGCAGCAATAACACCAACGGCTTCACCGGCATTAATAATATGCCCGCGAGCCAAATCACGACCATAACAGTGCGAACAAATACCATAGCGCGTAGTACAAGTAATGGGCGAACGTACGAACACCTCGTCGATACTCGCCGCTTCGATAGCCTCTACCCAGGCTTCATCAATCATTGTCGCGGCGGGGACTACAACCTCTTTAGTACCCGGCTTGTAGACGTCATCGGCCACAACACGACCAAGGATACGATCACCCAGGGTTTCAATGACATCGCCACCTTCAATCACCGGCGTAAGCAAAAGCCCTTCGCGCGTGCCACAGTCATCTTCAGTTACGACCAGATCCTGAGATACGTCAACCAGGCGGCGCGTCAGATAACCGGAGTTTGCTGTTTTCAAAGCAGTATCAGCGAGACCTTTCCGCGCACCGTGTGTCGAAATAAAGTACTGCAGTACGTTCAGGCCTTCACGGAAGTTAGCCGTAATGGGCGTCTCAATAATGGAGCCATCCGGACGGGCCATCAGGCCTCGCATACCGGCGAGCTGACGAATCTGAGCGGGTGAGCCTCGAGCACCGGAGTCAGCCATAATATAAACCGAGTTAAAGGACTCTTGCTCAACCGTCTCGCCATCGCTATTAACCACAGTCTCTGTGGACAACACATCCATCATCGCCTTGGCGACCTGGTCGTTGGCGCGGGACCAAATATCGATCACCTTGTTGTACTTCTCACCCTGAGTCACCAGACCCGAGGCAAACTGCGACTCGATTTCGGCGACTTCGGCATAAGATTTGTCAATGATTTTAGCCTTGGCATCAGGGATAACAAAATCGTTAACGCCAATGGAAACACCTGAACGCGTGGAGAATTCAAAACCGGTATACATCAGCTGATCGGCAAAAATAACAGTCGCCTTCAAGCCAACGATGCGATAGCACTGGTTGATAATGCGCGAAATCGCCTTTTTATTCATCGGCTGGTCGACCAGCTCATAGGGCAGGCCCGCAGGCACGATTTCCCACAGCAGGGCACGACCGGCCGTGGTTTCTCTTAACGTAATGGTTTCAGTCAGCTCACCGTCGTCACCGATGGTCGACTCGCTGATACGAATTTTGATCTTCGCCTGCAGGTCGACGCACTTGCCATAGTAGGCTCGTGACAGCTCTTTAAGGTTGGCAAAAACCATCCCCTCACCCTTCACATTGATGCATTCGCGAGTCATGAAATACAGACCCAAAACAACATCCTGCGAGGGAACGATAATCGGCTCACCACTAGCAGGCGAGAGGATGTTGTTGGTCGACATCATCAAGGCACGGGATTCAAGCTGCGCCTCGATCGTCAACGGTACGTGTACCGCCATTTGGTCGCCATCAAAGTCAGCGTTGTAAGCCGCACAAACTAGCGGGTGCAACTGAATCGCTTTACCTTCAATCAGCGTTGGCTCAAAAGCCTGGATACCGAGACGGTGCAAGGTTGGCGCCCGGTTAAGCAATACGGGATGCTCGCGGATCACGTCTTCAAGAATATCCCAGACAACGGCTTCGCTGCGCTCGACCATTTTCTTCGCAGCTTTAATCGTGGTCGCTAAACCACGGGATTCCAGCTTGGAAAAAATAAAGGGCTTAAACAGCTCCAGCGCCATTCGCTTAGGTAGGCCGCATTGGTGTAAACGAAGTGTTGGGCCAACCACGATAACCGAACGACCGGAATAGTCGACCCGCTTACCGAGCAGGTTCTGACGGAATCGACCCTGCTTGCCTTTGATCATATCGGCAAGGGACTTCAGCGGTCGCTTATTAGAACCGGTGATGGCTCGTCCGCGACGCCCGTTGTCGAGCAGAGCATCGACTGATTCCTGCAACATACGCTTTTCGTTGCGCACAATAATATCGGGAGCATTGAGCTCAAGCAGACGCTTCAAACGGTTGTTACGGTTAATAACGCGGCGGTAGAGGTCGTTAAGATCAGAGGTGGCAAAGCGACCTCCATCGAGTGGCACCAGAGGACGCAAATCCGGCGGTAAAATGGGCAGCGCTTCCAGCACCATCCACTCGGGCTTATTACCAGAGTTTAAGAAGGCTTCAAGTAATTTCAAACGCTTGGAGAATTTCTTAATCTTGGTTTCAGACTTGGTATTGGGGATCTCGTTGCGTAGCTCGGCAATCTCATGCTTGAGATCAAGGTCTTTCATCAGCGACTGGATCGCCTCAGCACCCATCAAAGCGCTGAATTCGTCGCCGAATTCTTCCATCGCCTCATAGTATTGCTCGTCGGTCAGTAACTCACCCCGCTCGAGAGTGGTCATACCGGGGTCGACAACGACGAATGATTCAAAGTACAACACGCGCTCAATTTCGCGCAGTGTCATATCCAGCATCAAGCCAATGCGCGAAGGCAAAGACTTTAAAAACCAGATGTGGGCAACCGGGCTAGCAAGCTCAATGTGGCCCATGCGCTCACGGCGCACTTTACCAAGTGTGACTTCAACACCGCACTTTTCGCAGACAATGCCACGGTGCTTCATGCGCTTGTACTTTCCGCAGAGGCATTCGTAATCTTTTACTGGGCCAAAAATTTTGCAGCAGAACAAACCATCGCGTTCAGGTTTGAACGTACGATAGTTAATTGTTTCTGGCTTCTTTACTTCGCCAAATGACCACGACCGAATCATATCCGGTGATGTCAGCGAAATACGAATGCCCTCAAAATCACTTCGTTGATCCTGGGACTTCAACAAATTTAATAAATCTTTCAAGACTTTTCCTCCAGTGGATGCTGTTTAGCCGGGTGTTATCACCCGGCCGTTTTAACTAACAACAGCGTCTTTATTCGTATTCCAGCTCCATATTGATACCCAGCGATCGAATCTCTTTAACCAGTACATTAAAGGATTCAGGCATGCCCGGATCCATCTGGTGATCGCCATCGACAATATTCTTGTACATCTTGGTACGGCCATTCACGTCATCCGACTTAACGGTGAGCATTTCCTGCAGCGTATACGCTGCGCCGTAGGCCTCGAGCGCCCATACTTCCATCTCACCGAAGCGCTGACCACCAAACTGGGCTTTACCGCCGAGTGGTTGCTGGGTAACAAGGCTGTAAGAACCCGTAGAACGCGCATGCATTTTGTCGTCAACCAGGTGGTTGAGTTTCAGCATGTACATGTAGCCCACCGTAATTTGACGACCGAAGGCATCGCCAGAGCGGCCATCGTACAAGGTCATTTGACCACTATCCGCCAGACCTGCGAGTCGCAACAGCTCCTTAATTTCTGCTTCAGTCGCACCGTCAAAAACCTCAGTGGCCATTGGCACACCACCGCGCAGGTTCTCTGCCAGCGACATAATTTCTTTATCAGTAAAAGGCTTTAAATCATCCTTTTTGGCACTCTCACCGACATCGTAAATTTCCTGCAGGAAGCCTTTAATTTCAGCCGTTTTACGCTGCTCTTTGATCATACGGTTGATCTGATTACCCAGACCTTTAGCTGCGAGGCCAAGATGGGTTTCCAGAATCTGACCCACGTTCATTCGTGAGGGAACACCAAGTGGGTTGAGAACAATATCGATTGGATCACCGTGCTCGTCATAGGGCATATCTTCAACAGGCATAATCACTGAGATCACACCTTTGTTACCGTGACGACCCGCCATTTTATCGCCGGGTTGAATACGTCGCTTAATCGCCAGGTAAACTTTGACAATTTTTAGCACACCGGGTGCCAGATCGTCGCCGGTTTCAAGCTTGCCTTTTTTATCTTCAAAACGCTCGTCAAGAAGCTTACGACGCTCAGCTAATTGTTCTTCGGTACGACTGAGCAACTGATTCAGCTCATCATCGTCCATGCGCACACTGAACCACTGCTCAGCTGTGTAAGCTTTGGCTACAGCATCTGTTAGCTTTTCACCTTTGCTGAGTTCAGAGGCCCGAACAACGGCCTTTCCAACGAGAGCTGATCGCAGACGCTCGAAGGTCGCATTTTCCATAATGCGGTATTCGTCGTTAACGTCTTTACGGAACTGGTCGAGTTCAGCTTTTTCAATCGCCTGGGCGCGGGTATCTTTTTCGAGACCATCGCGGGTAAAGACCTGAACGTTAATCACTGTACCCTTAGTGCTACCGGGTACACGCAGCGAGGTATCTTTTACATCGCTGGCCTTCTCACCAAAGATGGCACGCAGGAGTTTTTCTTCCGGAGTCAGCTGAGTTTCACCCTTGGGCGTCACCTTGCCAACAAGAATATCGCCAGCACCCACTTCAGCACCGATATAAACAATACCCGACTCATCGAGTCTGGCCAGCGCTGACTCACCCACATTGGGGATATCGGCAGTAATCTCTTCTGAGCCCAACTTGGTGTCACGAGCGACACAGGTTAGCTCTTGAATATGAATAGTAGTGAAGCGATCTTCATCAACTACGCGCTCTGAAACCAGTATCGAATCTTCAAAGTTATAGCCGTTCCACGGCATAAACGCGATGCGCATATTCTGGCCCAGAGCCAACTCGCCGAGATCTACCGAGGGGCCGTCGGCGAGAATATCGCCACGGGCAATCACATCGCCATTCTCAACAATCACTTTCTGGTTAATACAGGTGTTCTGGTTCGAGCGGGTGTATTTGGTCAAGTTGTAAATATCGACGCCGGCGTCGCCACTATCGACCTCACTATCGTGCACACGCACAACAATACGACCGGCATCCGCACTTTCGATTGTACCGCCGCGCTTTGCAACCACGCAGACTCCGGAATCACCGGCAACGATGCTTTCCATGCCAGTACCGACCAGGGGCTTGTCGGCGCGCAACGTTGGTACAGCCTGACGCTGCATGTTCGAGCCCATTAAGGCCCTGTTCGCATCATCGTGCTCAAGGAAGGGCACCAGTGACGCCGCAACTGAAACAACCTGCCGCGCCGAGACGTCCATGTACTGAACATCTTCAGGAGGCTTAACTGTGGTTTCACTCTGATAACGCACTGTTACCAGATCATCAGTCAGTTTACCTTTGTTGTTAATCGCGGCAGAGGCCTGAGCAATAACAAAATCGTTTTCATTAATAGCCGACAGATATTCAATTTCATCGGTAACGACTTCGTCGATAACTTTGCGATAGGGCGTCTCGAGAAAACCATAATCATTGGTTCGCGCATAGTTAGCGAGGGAGTTGATCAAACCAATATTCGGCCCTTCGGGTGTCTCAATCGGACAAACACGACCGTAGTGTGTAGGGTGTACATCGCGGACTTCGAAGCCGGCGCGCTCACGCGTCAAACCACCCGGACCAAGAGCCGAAACACGGCGCTTGTGTGTCACTTCTGACAGCGGGTTGTTTTGGTCCATAAACTGCGAAAGCTGACTGGAGCCAAAGAACTCTTTCATTGCCGCAGCGACAGGCTTGGCATTGATCATATCCTGAGGCATTAATCCCTCAGATTCAGCAACAGAAAGACGTTCCTTAACTGCGCGTTCAACTCTGACCAAACCAATACGGAACTGGTTTTCAGCCATCTCACCGACAGAACGCACACGGCGGTTACCGAGGTGATCGATATCATCAATCACGCCCTGGCCATTACGTATACCAATCAGTACCTTTAATACGTCGACGATATCTTCGCGCGCCAGCGTACCTTCGCCAACGATTTCTTCACGTGCAAGACGACGGTTAAACTTCATTCGACCCACAGCAGACAAGTCGTAGCGATCAGAGCTGAAGAATAAGTTTTTAAACAGGTTTTCCGCCGAGTCTTTGGTTGGCGGCTCACCGGGACGCATCATGCGGTAGATTTCGACCAGCGCGTCAAGCTCTGAGCGGGCCGCATCGATGCGCAGTGTATCCGCAAGGAAAGGCCCACAATCCAGGTCGTTAGTGTAAATAGTTTCCAAGGTCTTTAGCTTGGCCTCTAATATCTGCTCGAGCACTTCTTCACTGATTAAAGTGTTGCACTCAAAGAGAATTTCGCCGGTTTCTTCATTAATAATGTCTTTTGCTAAGGAGCGCCCCAATAAGTACTCTGCAGGAACATCAAGCTCTGTAATGTCATCTTTTTCTAGCTGACGAATATGGCGGGCAGTAATACGCCGCCCAGATTCGACAATAAGCTTGCCTTTTTTGCCCTTAATATCAAACAAAGCCATCTCACCGCGCAAGCGAGTGGGCTCGAGCTCAAGGGTGATCTGATCATCTTTAGTAAAGTGAAAGACCGCGGTGTCGTAAAACATGTCGATCATTTCGACAGTGGTATAGCCCATCGCCCGCAAAAGTATGGACGCAGGCAATTTACGACGTCGATCGATTCGCACGTACAACATGTCTTTTGGATCAAACTCAAAATCCAACCATGAACCGCGGTAGGGAATCACGCGGGCTGAATAGAGCAGCTTTCCAGAAGAGTGGGTCTTACCTTTATCATGGTCAAAAAACACGCCTGGTGAACGGTGCAGCTGAGAAACAATGACTCGCTCAGTACCGTTAACCACGAAGGTGCCATTGTCAGTCATCAGGGGCATTTCACCCATGTAGACTTCTTGCTCTTTAATATCTTTAATCGTTTTGTTGGCCGAGTCTTTATCGACCAGCACCAGTCGCACGCGTACGCGCAAGGGTACTGCGTAAGTAGCGCCTCTTAGCTTGCATTCTTCAACGTCGAAAACAGCTTTACCCAGCTTGTAGTCAACATATTCCAATCGAGCGTTGCCCGAATAACTTTCTATGGGGAATACTGAATTGAGCGCAGCGTGCAGGCCTGCAGGCTTGCGGTCAGCCGCGGCAACACCGTCCTGGGTAAATTTGAGGTAGGAGTCGAGCTGGATTGCCAACAGGTAGGGCTGATCCATCACCTGCGAAAGCTTGCCAAAGCCTTTGCGAATCCGTTTTTTCTCTGTGTATGAATAGGCCATATATTTTCCCCGACTGG
>MAAS01000010.1 GCA_002162755.1 Gammaproteobacteria bacterium 50_400_T64
ACGGCTGGCCCGGCTCTATGGTCGAATTCCAGAAAGTGATTGGCCCTTTAATCGACCCGGTGGCCCACGGTGGCAATGCTGAAGATGCCTTTCATGTGGTTTGCCCCGCCCTGCCCGGCTATGGTTTTTCCGGTAAGCCCGCAAATACTGGCTGGAGCATTGAGAAAATTGCCGAGACCTGGAATCAGCTGATGCTGAGACTCGGCTACGATAAGTATTTCGCCCAGGGTGGTGACTGGGGTGCGGCGGTGACGGCCGCTATTGGCATGCAGAATCTGGGCAACTGTCAGGCCATTCATCTCAATATGGTGATTGTTGAACCCGACCCGGCAACCCTGAATGACCTCACGCCGCTGGAGCAAAGTGCTCTCGCGGGCATGCAGCACTATCAGGATCACGATTCGGGCTATTCAAAGCAGCAAAGTACTCGCCCCCAGACCGTGGGTTACGGTTTGAGTGACTCACCCGTCGGACAGATGGCCTGGATACTGGAAAAGTACTGGGCGTGGATGGATTGCGATGGCCACCCGGAAAACGTACTCAGCAAAGACGAACTGCTCGACAATATTATGCTCTACTGGTGTAACGCCAGTGCCGCCTCCTCCGCCCGTCTCTACTGGGAAAGCTTTAATGATTTGTCGCGGGACGAAATTGTTCTCGCTACCGGCTGCAGTGTCTATCCGAAGGAGATATTCCGCGCTTCACGGCGCTGGGCGGAACGGCGCTTTAAAGATCTCATCCACTGGAATGAGTTAGACAAGGGCGGACACTTTGCCGCCTTTGAAGTACCAGAAACCTTTATTAAGGAAGTTCGCAACTGCTTTCGCACGCTCCGCTAACGATAAACGGCGATCATTATCGATAGAACCCTGTTGTGATCAGCTCTCAGCAGGGCTCTACTTTTTAATCCCTCTTAGAGACTTCCTATGCAACAGCCTGTAGGTAAGTGGCAAATACCCAGCCGTCAACAATCGGACTCTACCGGGGGCTCTATGCGCTGGGGCATCGGTGACTCAAGTCCTGGCCTTGACTCCCCGGGCGCCAACCAAAGCGCCCCTTCGGCAGAGCGACGTCGCACCAAACCCGCGAGTGTTCGTTTCTTTCCCATTGCTGGATCCGTGGCTTTTACCCAGCGGCAAAGTTCTGTGGGCACCGCATCGTAATCACTCAGATTGAGCTTTTTCAGCAAGGTGCTGACACCCCGCTTAGCCGGCGAAACTGGCTAAGGCGGCAGACAGCGGCACTGTTACCAAGCGTTCAACACTCGTCGCGGCAGACTCCATGTCTTTGCTCAGCAACTCTTCCGCTGTCGTCTTATTGATGCACGGACCTTCAGCGACATCATCACCGATGTGACCATAGCCAATGGTCAGAACTCCGGCGGGGAAAATATAGGCATCGGCATAAAAGCCTTCGAAACTTTTGAGAAAATCCAGGCCGGCCTGATTAATTTCTCGAGACATGCTTTCTTTCTTGAAAAATAAATAACCCTCATGGTATTGACCAACACTATGAAAACACCCAATAAAAAACATTGAACTTTACTGAAAATGTTTTTGATAAAGATCTTGCTATTGCAACAAACAAAATTACACTGGCAAGCTCTTTAGTCGCTTTTGTTCTGGAGAGAAGTTTTATTTAAAATAACTTTTAAGGTTTATCGCCTTAATTACAAGGAGAAGTATTCTATGTCTATATTGAAACGTTTAATAATGGTCAGCTTTCTGGCTTGCAGTCTGATCGTCGCCACAAGCGCCCTGGCGGGTGACACCCTGAAGCGAATTGTCGATGCCAAAGTATTAAAAGTTGGTATGTCTGCAGATCAGCCACCAATGAATGGCGTCAGTAAATCGGGCAAGTACATGGGCTACGACGTAGACCTTGCTGCATCACTGGCCGTTGCGATGAAAGTTAAACTCGAAATCGTCAAGATCCCTTTTGGTGATCTCATATCGAGCCTCGAAAAAGGCAAAATTGATATGATTGCCTCCGGCATGGCCATTACCCCAGAACGCACCCTGAAAGTTTCCTTCGTGGGTCCTTATAGAATGTCCGGAAAATCGATACTGACCAAGGATTCTGTACTAGCAAAAATCACTTCTAGCGCAGAGTTTAATCGTAAAGATCTTAAATTCGTTGCGCTGAAAAACTCGACCAGCGCCTCGTTCATCGCTGTCGCGGCGCCCGATGCCGGTTTAATTGAAGTCACTGATTACGAAGAAGGTGTGGCGTTGATTATCGATGGCAAAGCGGATGCGATGGTTGCCGATATGCCAGCCTGTGTGCTCTCCGTTTTACGTCATCCCGAAGCCGGTCTCACCACCCTGAGTAAGCCGGTAACAATGGAGGCCTTCGGTATTGCCGTGAGCAAGAAGGACCCTCAATTCCTCAACCTGGTCGACAACTATCTGGATACTTATACCAAGGCCGGTCTGCTAGACACCTTGAACAGCAAGTGGTTTGTGGATAAGAGCTGGCTCGCGGCGCTGGCTCACTAAGCCCGCGTAATCCTCAAAGGGTCGCTGATACGCGGCCCTTTTTTATTAACACCGCTTTAAAATACGTCCTTCATAAAAGAACTCACATAAAAAAACCCCGGCCACTATTCGGACCGGGGTTTTTAATATCAAACGACGTTATCTATGCACCAGTAAGACATGGCTTAGTAGGGCATGCATCAATAGGACTTGGGCAAACCCATCACGTGCTGGGCGATGTAATTCAGCACCATTTCACTATTCAGCGGCGCTGTTTTCAGCAAACGAGCGACCGGGTAAAGATCAAAAATACCGTATTCCTTGGTAAAACCATTGCCGCCAAAACACTGTAACGAGGCATCAATGGCATGCATTGCCGCTTCTGCGCCCGAGTACTTGGACATATTTGCCTCTGCACCACAGGGCTCGCCATTGTCGAACAGACTGGCCGCTTTAAGGGTCATCAGCGATGACATTTCAATTTCAGTTTTCGCCTTCGCCAAGGGGTGTTGTAAGGCCTGATAGGCACCTATCGGGCCATTGAAAACCACACGCTCATTGGCGTATTCAACCGCCCTCTCCATCGCATAGCGTCCTAAACCGTTGGCTACGGCGGCGAGAATAATACGCTCGGGATTCAGTGATTCAAAGAGAATATCAAAACCCTTGCCGACTTCGCCCAGCACGTGTTCCGGGCCAATATCAACATCATCAAAAAACACTTGATACTGTAATTCGGGAATGGGAATGCTGACATCAATGGGCTGTACGGAAACGCCGGGGGCTTTTCTGTCAACGATTAAAATCGTAAAGCCATCGGTCTTGCGATCAACCTCATCAAAGGCCTTATTGCGGCTGACGACCAGCATGTAGTCGGAGCCACCGGCATCGGTGATAAAGGTTTTGGCACCATTTAATTTATAGCGACCATCACCCGTTTCTCTGATCATGGTGTTGGTTTTCATGGTATTGGTACCGGCAGTCGGCTCGGTAATGGCAAAGCAAAAGCGAATATCACCTCGACAACCCGCCGGTAAATACTTTTGTTTTTGCTCTTCTGTACCGTGCTCACCAATGGGGCCCAGGGACATGGTTGCGCCAACCACCAGGCTCAACAAGGGTATACCCTGGTTGGACAAACCCTCCTGAAAGAGCACCATTTCGGTCATACCCAGGCCCGCACCACCGTAGGCTTCGGGCACCATAAGGCCGACAAAGCCATCATCCGCTACTTTTTGATACATGGCCGTGGGGAACTCGTTGCGCTCGGCACAATCCGTCCAGTACTTACGATCGAAATCTTTAGCAAGATTTGTCCCGTATTGGTAAATCATTTCCTGCTCTTCGCTAAGATTAAAATCCATTATCAACTCCAATAAGTCTGCCGTCATTAAACGGCTCTGTTGTAAAAACCCATTAATAGGAACGTGGCAAACCAAGCACATGTTCACCGATATAGTTCAAGATCATTTCACTATTCAGTGGTGCTGTTTTAAAGAGGCGAACCATCGGGTAAATATCAAAGATACCGTATTCCTTGGTAAAGCCATTGCCACCAAAACATTGCAGCGAGGCATCGACAGCGTGTAATGCCGCTTCTGCCGCCGCGTATTTCGCCATATTCGATTCGCCACCACAGGCTTCGCCGCGATCAAACAGCCATGCCGCTTTACGGGTCATCAATGAAGCCAGTTCAATTTCGGTTTTTGCTTTGGCCAGCGGGTGCTGCAATGCTTGATAAGCGCCAATAGGGCCGTTAAAGACCACGCGGTCATTGGCATATTCGACCGCTCTTTCCATCGCATAGCGACCAACGCCCGTGCAAATAGCACCGACGAGTACACGCTCTGGATTAAGGGATTCGAAAAGAATATTAAAGCCCTTGCCGACTTCGCCGAGCACATGCTCTGGGCCAAGTTCGACATCGTCAAAAAACACTTCGTATTGCAGCTCGGGAATGGGGATGCTAACCGGTATTTGATTCGCCGTAACGCCCTTCGCTTTAGTGTCAACAATGAACAGTGTGAAGCCATCAGTTTTACGCTCGACCTCGGTGTGCGGCGTGGTACGTGCAACAACCAATGCGTAATCAGATTCAACAAAGTCGGTAATAAAGGTTTTATTACCATTTAACTTAAAACGGCCATCGGGTGTTCGCTTAGCGATAGTCGTTGCTTTAATGGTATTGGTGCCGGCACCCGACTCGGTAATAGCAAAACAAAAACGGGTTTTACCCGCACAGGCATCGGGTAAATACTGTTGCTTTTGCTCTTCTGTACCGTGGTCACCAATCGGTGCCATCGACATGGTGGCACCGATCACCAGGCTTAACAGTGGAATACCCTGGTTCGACAGGCCCTCCATAAACAGATCCATTTCGACCAGTCCCAAGCCAGCACCACCGTAGGCTTCGGGCACCATGGTGCCAACAAAGCCATCGGCGGCGACTTGTTTGTACATTTCTTCGGGGAAGCGCCCTTCGTCAGCACACGCCATCCAGTACTTACGATCGTAAGACTTGACCAAACTTTGGCCGTAGTCATAAATCATGTTTTGTTCGTCGCTAAGGGAAAAATCCATAAAGCATTATCTCTTGGTTAATCTCATTATGATTGAAAAGGGCATTGCCACAGGCATTAATGAATGCGCCTTTAATAAGAACGCGGCAAACCCATCACATGTTCGCCAATATAATTAAGTACCATTTCGTTATTTAAAGGTGCCGTTTTGAACAGGCGCACCATCGGATAAATATCAAAAATACCGTATTCTTTCGTAAATCCATTACCGCCAAAACACTGCAGAGAAGCATCGACAGCATGAATGGATGCCTCAGCCGCAGCACATTTGGCCATATTGGATTCGGCACCACAGTGCTCGCCACGGTCGAATAACCAGGCCGCCTTACGGGTCATTAATGAGGCCATTTCGATTTCGGTTTTAGCCTTAGCCAGTGGATGCTGCAAAGCTTGATAAGCCCCGATGGGGCCGTTAAACACCACACGATCATTGGCGTATGCCACCGCTTTATCCATGGCAAAGCGGCCGAGGCCAGCGCCAATAGCGCCGACCATAATACGTTCGGGGTTGAGACATTCAAAAAGAATTTCAAAGCCCTTGTCCACTTCGCCCAGTACATCTTCAGGGCCGAGATCGACATCATCAAAAAACACCTGATACTGCATTTCGGGAATCGGTGCGCTAACAGGAATTGGCTGGGCTTCAATGCCTTTTGCTTTTGTGTCGACAATAAATAAAGTAAAACCATCCGTCTTTTTTGCCGCGTCATCGAGACTGGTGGTACGCGAAACAACTAATGCGTAATCAGATTCAACGAAGTCGGTAATAAAGGTTTTATTGCCATTGAGTTTAAAGCGACCCTCTGCCGTTTTTGTCGCAAAGGTCTTTGCCTTCATCGTATTGGTGCCAGCATCTGCCTCGGTGATGGCAAAACAGAAACGGGTTTTACCCGCACAGGCATCGGGTAGGTAACGCTGCTTTTGCTCCTCTGTCCCGTGGTCACCAATGGGGCCCATCGACATCACCGAGCCGATAACATAGGTTAATAGTGGAATACCGTTGTTTGCCAGGCCTTCCGTAAACAGCTCCATTTCAAGCAAGCCTAAACCCGCGCCGCCATAAGCCTCTGGCACCATGGTGCCGACGAAGCCATCTTGTGCTGACTGCTGATACATTTCTGCGGGGAAGGCATTGCGCTCGGCGCATTCCATCCAATATTTACGATCATAGGTTTTGGCTAGACTATTGCCATACTCGTAGATCATTTTATGTTCGTCGGATAAATTAAAATCCATTGATCAAATCTCCAAAGATAGGACGGTGTGTTTATAAGGATTAATAACTACGGGGCAAGCCGAGGACGTACTCAGCGACGTAGTTAAGTACCATTTCATTATTTAGCGGAATTGTTTTCAGTAAGCGCGCCAGAGGGTAGAGATCAAAAATGCCGTATTCCGCAGTAAAACCGTTACCACCAAAACATTGCAGCGAAGCATCAATTGCATGGCAGGCGGCTTCGGCAGCGGCAAACTTGGCCATATTCGATTCACCACCGCAGGACTCACCTTTATCAAATAGCCAGGCGGCTTTTTTGGCCATTAAAGAGGCTAGTTCGATTTCAGTTTTCGCCTTCGCCAAAGGGTGTTGCAGTGCCTGATAAGCCCCGATGGGGCCATTAAAGACGACTCGCTCATTGGCATATTCGACCGCTCTGTCCATCGCATAACGGCCCAGCCCGGCACAAATAAAACCGACCAGAATACGTTCAGGATTAAGCGCGTCAAACAGTACGCGGAAACCTTTGCCCACCTCACCGAGCACATGTTCAGGGCCGACATCGACATCGTCGAAGAAAACCTGGTACTGCACTTCGGGAATTTTAATGCTGACCGGGATGGGATGCATCTCAATACCCTTTGCCTTAGTAGGCACAATAAACAGGGTAAAACCGTCGGTGCTACGTTCAACTTCAGTGTGAGGAGTAGTGCGTGTTACCACCAGCATAAAGTCAGATTCGGCTGCGTCGGTAATAAAGGTTTTACCACCATTAATTTTAAAGCGGCCATCACTAGTTGCTTTGGCGATGGTATTGGTTTTAATGGTGTTAGTGCCGGCGTTAGGCTCGGTAATAGCAAAGCAAAAACGGGTTTTACCACTGCACGCATCAGGCAAATACTGCTGTTTTTGTTCTTCGGTGCCAAAGCTTGAGATCAGGCTCAGACCCATGGTGGCACCAATCACCAGACTTAGCAGAGGGATGCCCTGCTCGGAAAGCCCCTCGTTTAACAAACCCATTTCCATCATGCCAAGACCGGAACCACCGTAGGCCTCGGGCACCATAACGCCGACGAAGCCATCCTGGGCAACCTGCTGATACATGTCAGTGGGAAAGCGTGCCTTGTCGGCGTATTCCAGCCAATGCTTGCGATCAAAGGTTTTCGCTAAATTAGCGCCATAGCCGTAGATCATCTGCTGTTCTTCGGAAAGGGAAAAATCCATCGTCTACACTCTACTCGGTTGGTGATTTAGTCTCGGGGGAAGTTTAGTACGAACGCGGTAAGCCCATCACGTGTTCAGCAATATAGTTGTGAATCATCTCATTATTAATGGGCGCTGTTTTGGTCAAACGCACCAAGGGATAGAGGTCAAAAATACCGTATTCTTTGGTGAAGCCGTTGCCACCAAAGCACTGCAAAGAAGCATCCACCGCCTTGATACCGGCTTCGGATGCCGCCAGCTTGGCCATATTCGCCTCAGCTCCACAGGGCTCACCTTTGTCAAACAGCCAGGCCGCCTTACGCGCCATTAATGATGCCATTTCAATTTCAGTTTTTGCTATCGCCAGGGGATGCTGCAAAGCCTGATAGGCACCGATGGGACCATTAAACACCACTCGATCATTAGCATAGGCGACGGCTTTATCCATAGCAAAGCGACCGATGCCGGTACAGATAGCACCACCAAGTATGCGCTCGGGGTTGAGCGAGTCGAAGAGGATATTAAAGCCTTTGCCGACTTCACCGAGGACATTCTCCGGCCCCAACTCCACGTCATCAAAAAATACCTGATACTGCAATTCGGGCAGGGAAATACTCACAGGAATGGGCTGCATCTCTACGCCCTTGGCTTTAGTCGGCACGATGAACAGGGTAAAGCCGTCTGTCTTACGCTTGGTTTCGCTCAGTGGTGTCGTACGTGCCACAACCAAGGCATAGTCTGATTCTGCCGCATCGGTAATAAAGGTTTTGTTCCCGCTCAGCTTAAAGCCACCCTGCCCCGTCGGCTTGGCAAGAGTGCCAATATTGATGGTATTAGTACCGGCGTTAGCCTCAGTAATGGCAAAGCAAAAACGAATGTCGCCCTTACAGGCAGCAGGTAAATAATTACTGCGCTGCTCGTCGCTACCGTGTTCCGCCAGTACGGACATCGTCATGCAAGCACCGACCACCAAGCTCAAAAGGGGAATGCCCTCATTGGCGATGCCTTCCTGAAACAGCAGCATTTCGAGCATGCCCAAACCGGCACCACCAAAAGCCTCGGGAACCATAGTACCTAAAAAGCCATCGTCAGCAACTTGCTGGTACATTTCTTCGGGGAAGCGGTGAATGGCTGCATTTTCCATCCAGTAAGCACGGTCATAGGTCTTGCTCAGACTCTTGCCGTATTCATGAATCATGCGCTGTTCTTCGGTTATATTGAAATCCACACCGTCTCCTATTGAGTAATACTTGCTACTCACTATTGTTATTTTAATTTCGCTTCAGGCAGCGATTATTGATGCTTCGACATCGAGTATTAACCAAAATTCTCTTATGCCAGAATAAGTCTCCACCCATCAAGACTCAATGACTATTTTCGACTTGATGGTCACGCTAGTGACATATCAAGCGACCAGCAAAGAGTTGACTCTGTGATTCTAAAAACGTGAATAATGGAATAAACAAGAAGTTGCCAATTATAGTGACAACAACGACTCTATCACTCTGTCAAAAAGCCGGACTATAAGCAGGCTTTTAAGGTGCTAATATCACAGTATCTATCGCAGTTTTTCTAACCTAGGGACATTAACCAACGCTGTAATGAACTTTGTATTAATACGCCTAAAGCGCACCCTCCACCGCCTTACTTTAACGGCAGCGATCATCGGACTTTGTCTGATGTTGGGCACAAGTCGCACAGCGTCAACCTTGGAGTCGGTGCTAGATAAAGGTGTGTTGCGGGTTATCTCGATGATAGGCCCAACCATTTACTTTCACGATACCCGAGGTGATAACGGCTTCGAATACCTCTTAGCCAGACAATTTGCGCATCAGCTTAATGTTCGTCTCGAGCTCACCGTTATGGACGATCTCGGTGCGATATTAAATGCCACAGGCGGGCCTAAAGGCCACTTTGCAACTGCCGGCCTTACCGCTACCAAAGAGAGAGAACGCTCAGTGCGTTTTAGCCAGGCCTATACGACTGTTCGTCAAACGCTCATTTATCGGCTAGGCCATAAACGTCCAAAAACCTTGAGCGATATCGCTGAGGGCCGCCTGGTCGTTGTTCCTGGCAGCTCTCATATCGAACAACTCAAAAATCTGAAAGCTACGCAATACCCCGATTTACAATGGGAGGTTGTCGCCGATAGTGAAATGCTAGGTTTGATGCAGATGGTTCACGATGGTGAGGTCGACTATGCCGTAGTCGACTCTTCTGCCTTTGACGTGAATCGCGGACTCTACCCCCGCGCCCGGCGAGCCTTTGATATATCAGATGCAGAGCCCATTGCATGGGCCTTCCCAACATACGGTGATGACAGCTTACTCAAAGCCGCTAATCGCTTTCTAACGAGCTACGCCGCGAGCGGTAAATTACAGCAATTGCAAGATCGCTTTTTCGATCATACTGACAATTTTAGCGTTGGCGGCTCACAACTCCTCCGTCACCGTATCGATAGTCGACTGAGCAAATACGAGTCACTGTTTAAAACGACCGCCGAGCAATACGAAATAGACTGGCAGCTACTTGCCGCCATTGCCTATCAGGAATCTCACTGGAACCCCCGCGCAAAATCCCCTACTGGGGTTCGCGGCCTGATGATGCTGACACTACCCACAGCAAAGGAAATGGGAGTGAGCAATCGTCTTGATGCCGAACAAAGCCTACGTGGCGGCGCAAAGTATTTATCACAGCTCAGAAAGCGGATCCCGAAAGACATTACCGAACCCGATCGCACCTGGCTTGCGCTAGCGGCCTATAACATTGGCCTGGGCCACCTTGAAGATGCAAGAGTGCTAACAGAACGCAAGGGCGGCGACCCTGACCTCTGGCAGGATATCCGCGAGTATCTGCCCCTATTACAACAGAAAAAATACTACAGCACGCTCCGCTACGGCTTTGCCCGCGGTCGTGAGCCGGTGCAATATGTGCAAAATATTCGCCACTTCCACTCGATTCTACGCTGGCATCAGATTGAAAAATCACGCATTGAGCAAGCACAACTTAAGGCACGACCAGAGAGCTTAACCACCTCATCAACATCGGCACTGGCACCGACTAGCCTGCCTCTTTCTCTGTAAAAACCCTAAAAAGGCTTCCGTTTCGATACGTACAACCCGAAAAGGCCATTAGTTAGTAGACTTACCCCGCCGTCGCCGGAAAAACCCTTTCAACAACTCACTGCTCTCGACTTGCATTACACCGCCTAAATACTCCATACGGTGATTAAAGTGCGGCTGATCCAAAAGCTGTAATTGGCTAACGACAGCACCTGCTCGGGGCTCATAAGCGGCAAAGACAAGACGTTCAACACGGGCATGAATCATTGCACCCAGACACATAGCGCAAGGTTCAAGAGTGACGTAGAGAGTAGACCCGGGTAAACGGTAATTATTTTGCGCTTTTGCCGCTGCGCGCAGGGCTTGAATTTCAGCATGCGCAGAGGGGTCGGACTCTCCAATGGGGCAGTTCCAACCGTCGCCGACCAAGGCATCATTAATAACTAGCACCGCGCCAACGGGTACTTCTTCAGCAACCTCAGCACGCCGAGCCAGGCTCATCGCCTGAGCCATCCATTTATGATCGTTTGGCATCTATCTCATTTCTGCAACGCCTCAAGGGAAGAGGCAAAGAATCTGTTTTCAATAGACGAAGGAGAAAACAGAAGGGGATAAAAAACTATTTTTTGCGCATATTACCAAGTATTTGATTAAGCATATTAAGGCTATTCACCCGTTCTTCCTCACTCATATGCCTGACACTCTCGTGGTAAAACTTTTTCACCTTGGGTTCAACCTTGGTGCAAACCTCTCGACCATAGGGTGTGAGCCGAATTTGTCGTGAACGTAAATCATCGGGATTAACCACACGTTCAATATAGCCCGACTCTTCCATGCGACGCAGTACACCGTTGAGGCTCTGGCGACTCACCATTAAATATTCAACCAGACCATTAACCGTCATGCCTTTTGCATAACTCGGCCGGTTTAGAGAATCAAGAATGGACCACTGCTGGGCGCTCATATCAAACTCACTGAGCACCTCAGCCGCTCGACGCAACGATAGATTCATCGCTTGATATAAGCGAAAAAACAACTTGAGGGGGATGTCCGAGCTTAGTTCGTCAGTTTCTGCCATATAACCTTACCAGAGGAGCATTGATCATCGTATTATTGATGGTCGCTAATATACCTTATACCTAGCACAGTTGACACTTGGCAAGCTCAGTTTTTATGATGTAAATCATTGGGTAAGAGCCACACCACATAACAATAGCCATGCTAATGACCAAACTGGCAGTAACAACCAATACTTAAGGATTATAAAATGGATTTCGGGCTCACTGATTTTCAACAATCACTCGTCGATAGCGCTCGGCGTTTTGCCACTGACAAAATAGCCCCCGAATATAAAGCGGGAGACAAGGCTTGTGCCTTCAACCGAAAAATCATCGCCGAAATGGGCCAGCTCGGCTTTATCGCGCCCGAAGCGCCTGAAGAGTACGGTGGCAGTGGGCTCGACTCACTGACATCAGGCTTGATTACCGAGGCTATCGCCGAGGGCGATATGAATTTAGCCTATGTCCCCATCAATGCCTCACTCAACGGTAGCTGTATCCTCCGTCACGGACAGCCTGAAGTGATTGAAGAGGTCATGCCGGGTATTTGCAGTGGTGAACTTATTATCTGCGTTGGCTTAACGGAGCCCCGCGGTGGTTCAGATGCTGCAAATGTTGCCCTTAAAGCCACGAAAGAAGGTAATTGCTACATTTTGAATGGTGAAAAAACATCTATCTCGATGGCCGAGCAAGCCGATATCTGTTTGATTTTTGCCCGCACAGGTGCCGTTGAAGAAAAAGCCCATGGCGTTTCAGCCTTTCTTGTCGATCTGAATACCCCGGGCATTACCCGCACCCGCTTTAACGACATCGGCGAAAAATCCGTGGGCAGAGGCTCCATCTTTTTTGACGATGTACGTATTGACGAAAAATATCGGCTTGGCAATGAAGGTAAAGGCTTTGTACAAGTGATGCAGGGCTTTGATTTCAGCCGCGCCCTCATTGGTCTGCAATGCCTCGCCCTTGCCCGCAAATGTCTGGATGAAACCTGGGAATATATTCAGGAACGTAAAACCTTTGGTAAAGCACTCGCCGTCAACCAGGGTATTACCTTTCCCCTGGCTGAAGCGGAAACCCACCTCGAGGGCGCCCGCATGGTTTGCCTAAAAGCCCTGTGGCTAAAAGCCCAGGGCAAAGACCACACCAAAGAAGCTGCGATGGCAAAATGGTGGGCACCCAAACTGGCTTTTGATATCACCCAACAATGCCTGCTCACCCACGGTCACGGCGGCTACAGCGATGAACTACCTTTTGAGCAGCGCCTACGCGATGTGCTCGGCATGCAAATTGGTGACGGTACTGCGCAAATTATGAAAATGGTTATCGCTCGTAGTTATGTCGGAAAAACCGGCTAAAACCATCCCAATTAAACATCAATATAACAATCAGTTACACAACTATTTAAAAGGTAATACTTATGTCTCCTGTTATTGAAATAAGCCAGCAGGATGCGGTAGGCATCATCACGCTCAACCGCCCAGAGCAGTTCAATTGTTTATCCATGGCTGTGCACGAAGGGCTGTACGAGGCTATTGAGCAGTTTGAAATGGACAGCTCAATCCGCGCAATATTAATCGCCGCCAACGGCAGTAACTTCTGCACCGGGGCCGATCTCGAAGAAGTCAGCGGCTTCCGTGATAGCGATCAAGATACCCGCGCCTTTCTGGAAACCGGTCTCGATACCTTGCGCAAACTCGAAACCTCACCCCTGCCTGTGGTTATCGCCCAGCAAGGCCTGGCATTAGCAGGCGGCCTGGAACTGGTGCTTGCCGGCGATGTGGTTTTTGCCGCGAAAAGCGCCCAACTTGGCGATCAGCATGCCCACTTTGGCCTGATACCCGGCTGGGGTGGCAGCCAGCGCTTACCGCGCTTGATTGGTCGTCGTCGTGCTCTTGAACTGATGCTCAGCGCCCGCTGGCTAAAGGCAGAGGAAGCCCTCGACTTCGGACTCGTCAACTACGTCGTTGAAGACGAACAGTTATTTGACAGCGCTCTCGCCTACTGCCAGAAACTGAGTCAGCGAAGCCCTGCAGGACTGGCGCTGATGAAGCAATTAACCGACAGGGGTTTAGATATGCCCCTTGAGCAAGGCCTGGCACTGGAACTCGACCTGGCCACGCCCGCGCTGCGCAGCCCGGCTGTGAGCGAGGGGCTAAAAGCATTTGCAGAAAAGCGCACGCCAAAATTCACGTCTTAATAACGGGAGCTAAGCGGACGAAAGACAGGCATTATTAGGACTCGTTCCATCGACTCTCCATCGTTACAATAAACAACACTGCACACCGGACGATTGCTCAAACGGTGACAGTGCATCCACTCACCCAACCAACCACGCGCAGAGCGCCAAACAGAGGTAAGAAGTCACATGGATTATCAGGATATTATTTACCAGGTTAAGGGCGCGACTGCCTATATCACCATCAATCGCCCCGAGGTTTACAACGCCTTTCGCGGCACCACCTGCGATGAGCTAATTCATGCCTTTCAGAAAGCCGGTTGGGATAAGAGCATTGGCGTGATTGTACTTGCGGGTTCTGGTGACAAAGCGTTTTGTACCGGTGGTGACCAGTCGTCCCATGACGGACAATACGATGGTCGTGGCACCATTGGCCTCCCCGTCGAAGACCTGCACACAGTGATTCGTGACGTACCCAAACCCGTTATCGCCAAAGTACAGGGCTTCGCCATTGGCGGTGGTAACGTGCTGGCCACCATTTGTGACCTCACCATCGCCGGTGAAGATGCTCAATTTGGCCAGGTTGGCCCGAAAATGGGCTCCATTGACCCGGGCTTCGGCACCGCTTTACTGGCGCAAATTGTCGGCGACAAAAAAGCCAAAGAAATCTGGTATATGTGCCGTCGCTACACCGCCGCTGAAGCTCAGGAAATGGGTCTGGTGAACAAGGTTGTTCCTAACGACCAACTCGATGCCGAAGTTGATGCCTGGTGTGCCGAACTCGAGCAACGCAGCCCCACCGCCATCTCCATTGGCAAGCGCTCGTTTAATGCAGCGACTGAGAATATTCGCGGTATCGCCAACCTTGGCCTGGAAGCTCTGCGTTTGTACTACGATTCGGAAGAGTCCCGCGAAGGTGTTAATGCACTGGCTGAAAAGCGTAAGCCTGACTTCCGTAAGTATGTAAAATAAATATCAAGTTTATTCTGCAATCAATTAATTTTTAAGGATTTTATTATGGATCTCGATTTAAAAGACCGCTCAGTTATCGTCACCGGCGCCTCCTCAAACATTGGTCGCGCCATCGCCCTGAAATTTGCCGAAGAAGGCGCTAAAGTCACCATTGCCGACCTCGACGTTGACGCTGGCGAGAAGGTTGCCGCTCTGGCAAGAGAAGCCGGTGCCGCCGATGCTCAGGTCATTAAAACTGATATCACCGATTTGGACAGTGTTGAAAACCTCTTCGATACCGTTGCGTCTACCTTCGGTACGGCTGAAGCCATCGTCAACAACGTCGGCTGGGACGACTTGATGTTCTTCACCAAAACCACACCCGAATTGTGGCAGAAGCTGATCGCCATTAATTACGTCGGCCTGCTGAACTGCACCAAAGTTGCCTTGGCCCATATGGTACCCAACGGCGGTGGCTCAATGGTTTCTATCAGCTCCGACGCCAGCCGTCAGGGCGAGCCACGAGAAGCCGTTTACGGCGGTTTAAAAGCAGCAACCAATAGCTTTATGAAAACTATCGCCAAAGAAAATGGGCGTTACAACATTCGTTGCAACTGTGTTTGCCCCGGCGTCACCGTGCCCGAAACCACTGACGAAACCAGTGAAAACAGCATGTGGAAAGAGAAAGATGCGATGTTTACTGAAGAGCAGTTCGTGGCCATTGCCAAGACTTTGCCATTGAAGCGTATCGGCAAGCCGCAGGATGTCGCTAATGCTGTTGTGTTTTTATCATCACAGCAGGTCGCAGGCTACATTACTGGGCAAGTGCTCAGTGCTAGCGGCGGCTACAGCATGATTGGCTAATCATCAGCTGACGTCACATGAAGCTCTGCCTCTATACACATAGGGGCGGAGCTTTTTTTATGCGCGCTTTTTACGACGGGGTTGTTTATACAAATGAACTGCCATACTGAATGCCACTTCTGTAGAGCACTCCGCAAACAAACTCAGGTCGGGGCACCTTTATGCTATTTAAGAGGCTACAAGCTGCCGCTTACTTTTCTGCCAAAATATCAGTGCCACTACAAGTAATGCCAGTATCGGCAAGCTCATTAGCAACAGGGTTTGCCAGCCGAGGGTACTCAATATCCACCCTGCCAGTAGTGCCGCAATAGCTTGAATACCGAAGATAGTAAAGTCATTCAAGGCCTGCACCTTAAAGCGTTCTGACTCCCGATAACCCTCGGGCAGCAACGCCGTGCCGCCGACAAACAGGAAATTCCAGCCAATCCCCAGCAGCACCAGAGACACCCAGTAATTAATAAACGTATATTCGGAGAAAATCACAACAACCATAATCAATAACGCAACAATGCCGAGGCTAAGCAAACCCCGTACGCCCATACGTCGAATAATCCACGGCACGAAAAAAGATGGTAAAAACATCGCCACAATGTGACTTTGGATCACCCACTTGGCATCAACCAGACTATGGCCGTTTTCAAAATGCATATGCAGGGGCGTTGATGTCATCACCAGACTCATTATCGCGTAGCCCGCGCCGCCGGAAATAATTGCCACCAAAATAACCGGTTGCGCCAGAATTTGCCGTAAAGGACGACCTTTTTCGCCCTCTTTCAATTCAACCCTTTGCGGCTCATTGTAGAAAAACAGGGCGAATACAATCATCAACGCGACTAGCATTAGCAACGCGAAAGACCCCTGATACGCCGTCGCCGTTAATTGCTCACCTCGAACTGCCAATTCCGGCCCCAAAAAGGCCGCACCAATACCACCAATTAACACGCGCGATGCCGCTTTAGGCGCATCTTCAGGAGCAACACTTTCCATGGCAGCGAAACGGTATTGCTGGCCTGCTGCCAAACCAACACCCAGTACCACCACGGCACACAAATAAACACTAAAGCTCTGTAACTGCAGGGCATACATTGCCAGTAGACAACCGAAGCCCGCTATCACAGCACAGAAAATGAAAACCCGCTTGCGATTAAAGCGACGCATGGAGAGGATCACGGGGAGTGTCGCGAGCGCCGAACCCAGAATAAAAGCCGCAACGGGCATGGTTGCGAACGCAGGATCCGATGCCATTTTCTTACCAATAATACTGCCAACGAAAATCACAAAGGATGGAATCGACATGGTCAGTGCCTGACAAAGCATAAACAGCCAAACATTGTTTGCAATTTTCATTATGAAAAACCTTTATTAAGCAGGCGCTAATGTAGCATGCAAAAGAGCTTCACGCCGATGGTCTGAAGCGGTTTATTAAAGAGAATATAAATAGGGGGCAATAAAAAAGCCGACCCTGCCGGATCAGCTAATTCAGTATAAAGGTGTTGATACATCCTGCCTGCTTACTTGCAAACGCTCTCGTTTAAAGCTCGTGTTTAAGGAACCTCGTCGTCAACAAACAGACCCCTAGCTTATTGATTACTAAGGAAAACAACCGCTGTTAATACGGCTAATGAAACAATGGCCAATGCGGCAACGGCATCGACAAAACTATCACTCTTCGCAGCTTTATCCTGATCACTCATAGTCTTTCAACCTCGGTAGACACATCTACCCAATAAATTATGAAATAGTACCGAGCTTGTTAGAGCCTCGATATTCAAACCTGCGCTTAGCTCAAGCACCCCGCAGACGTTTAAAACGCGATGTATTCTACCAGCCAAAGGATTGGCTGTCCTCATTCTTATCCGGCGTCTTATGCCCTTTTTAGACGGGAATATGAAGAAAGGGTTTTTCACCTCACCGCTCGATAAGGCTATCATTCACGCCGCTGGAAATACCCGAATTACTCGGGATTTCTGATAGTTAGGGAAGGAAGCGAGACTTTATGTACATTTACGACCAGCACGACAAAACACTGATCGGCGAACGCGTCGCCCAATATCGTCGCCAGACCGACGATTACCTGGCGGGTAAAATCCCCGACGCGGTATTTCTGCCGCTGCGCCTGCAAAATGGTTTATATGTACAGCGCCTCGCGCCCATGCTGCGCATCAATATTCCCTACGGCATGGTATCGGCAACTCAGTTGCGCGCACTGGCCCATATTACCCGCAAGTACGACAAGGGCTATGCTCACTTCACTACCCGCCAAAACATCCAGCTCAACTGGCCACAGCTTGAAGAGGTGCCCGATATTCTCGCCGAACTAGCGGCAGTGGAAATGCAGGGCATACAAAGCAGTGGCAGCTGTATTCGTAATGTAACCTCTGATGAATTTGCCGGTATTAACGCCGATGAAATTGAAGACCCCCGCCCCTGGTGTGAAATTATCCGCCAGTGGTCGACCCTACACCCTGAGTTCGCCTTTTTACCGCGCAAATTTAAAATTGCCGTGACGGGTGCAAAGACTGACCGCGCCGCGATTCAAGTACATGACATCGGCTTGCAGGTGTTAAAAAATGCTGATGGTGAAGTGGGCTTTAAAGTATTGGTCGGTGGCGGACTGGGGCGCAGCCCCGCCATTGGCGTGGCGATTAAAGACTTCCTGCCCGCCAAACACCTGCTCACCTATCTCGAAGCTATTTTGCGGGTTTACAATCGCTACGGTCGTCGTGACAACAAATACAAGGCGCGTATTAAAATACTCGTCAAAGCCTGGACGGCTGAGGTTTTCGCCGAAAAAGTTGAAGAGGAGTGGCTACAGGAAATCGACAGCCCTTCAACGCTGACTGACGCCGTTATCGCTCACGCCAAAGCCTTCTTTACTCGCCCAGCTTATGAAGCTGTCGATGTCGACAGCAGTGAGACCGAGCTACAAAGTCTCGCCGCCGAGCACATTGCCTTCGCCAAGTGGCGTGACAGAAATGTTATCGCCCATAAAGTGCCCGGCTACTGTGCCGTCCACCTGTCACTTAAACCCACGGGCGTTGCCCCCGGCGATGTCACCGATAGCCAACTTGAAGCCATCGCTGATTTGGCCGATCGCTACTCGTTCAGCGAGGCCAGAGTCACTCACCACCAGAATTTAGTCCTGGGCGACGTTAAATTGAGCGACCTGCCCGCACTGTGGCAAGCAGCGAAACAACAGGGCTTCGCCACACCCAGCATTGGTACATTGGTCGATATGATTTGCTGCCCCGGTGGCGACTTTTGCTCCCTGGCTAATGCCAAATCCATTCCCGTCGCCGAAGCCATTCAGCGCCGTTTTGATGACCTCGATTACCTCTACGACCTCGGAGATATCAAGCTGAATATCTCCGGCTGTATGAATGCCTGTGGTCACCACCACGTGGGCAATATCGGCATCCTCGGCGTCGACAAAAAGGGGGAAGAGTTTTACCAGGTTCAGCTTGGCGGCAGTGCTCTCGATGACGCCTCGCTCGGAAAAGTACTCGGCCCCTCCTTTTACGCCCACGAAATACCCGACGTACTGGAAAGAATTCTCAACATCTATGTTGACCAGCGCATTGAAGGCGAGACCTTCCTTGACACTCAACGCCGTATCGGCATCGCCCCGTTCAAGGAGTTTATTTATGCCAAAGCTGCTTAAAAACAAAACCATTGTCGATAATGGCTGGCAAGTGCTGCCGAAAGATTTTGGCGGTGTACTGCCTGAGACCCCCTGCTTTGTACCCCTCGACTACTGGCTGGCAAATAAACAGAACCTGCAAAACCCAGAGGCAATTGGTGTTTGGCTCGACGCAGAACAGGAGCCCGAAGCACTCGCGGGCGATATCACCAGCCTTCAGCATATAGCTGTGAACTTCCCTACCTTTATGGACGGTCGCGGATTTTCCATTGGGCGACTAATTCGTGAGCGCTACCAGTTTTCCGGTGAGCTGCGCGCCATTGGCCACATTGTTCCCGACCAACTATTTTACTTATCGCGCTGTGGATTTGATGCCTTTTGCCTCGATGCCCTGGCGCTTGATCATGCCGCCGAAGAAAACCACAAGCTTGAGGATTACCTGGCGACCTTTAGCGTCACCTACCAGGCTTGTGTTAACGAGCAGCAGCCCCTCTTTCGTCGCCGACAGGGATAAAGCTTCTTCACCGATAAAACCAGCGCTTCCCTCCCCCGCATACGATAGGCAAAATAACACGGGGAGGAAGTCGTTTATGGGTAGTGATGTTTTTCATTCGTTCGTTCTAATTTTTAGTGGTGCTGCTATTGTTGCATCGCTCGCCCTGTTCGGGCGCCAACCCCTGTTAGTTGCCTACATCGTACTCGGTGCCATTCTTGGCCCCTTCGGCACAGGCATGATTCATGATGTTGAACTGATTTCCGAAATATCCCACATCGGCATTATTTTTCTGCTGTTTTTATTGGGGCTGGATATGCAGCCCCAATCACTCTTCAGCGTGCTAAAAAAGGTCACCCACGTTACCCTTATTAGCTCGGTCGTTTTTGCCGCCACCGGCTACAGCATCGCCTATCTCTTTGGTTTCACTCACCTGGAAAACCTGATCATTGGTGCGGCGATGATGTTTTCCAGCACTATTATTGGCATCAAACTATTACCGACCACCATTCTCCATCACCGCCATATCGGTGAGATGATGGTGGGCATGTTGTTAATGCAGGATTTTATTGCGATTTTTGTACTGCTCGTTTTACTCAGTGGCGAGAGCGGACAGATTGATATTGGCCAGATCGGCATCACCCTGTTGGCCCTGCCCTTACTAGTACTCGGCTGTATCGCCACCGTGCGCTATATTTTATTGCCCTTATTTACACGCTTTGATCGCATTGGCGAATATGTTTTTTTACTGGCTATCGGCTGGTGCTTGGGTGTCTCTGCTATAGCAGAATCCCTCGGCTTATCGGCAGAAATTGGCGCCTTTCTCGCCGGCATTACTATAGCCACTAGCCCCATCGCTCAATACATCGCGCTGAGCTTAAAGCCCCTTAGGGATTTCTTTTTAGTCATGTTTTTCTTTTCACTCGGCGCTCAGTTCAACCTTGGCTTACTACCTGAAATCATCATCCCTGTACTCGCCCTGGGGCTTGGCATGTTGATACTCAAGCCGCTTACCTTCCGTTTTTTATTGCGTCGTCAGAGTGAAAAAAACCGCTTTGCCTGGGACATTGGCTGCCGACTGGGGCAAATCAGCGAGTTCTCCCTGCTGATCGCTTATGTTGCCTTTAACGCATCGCTAATCGGTATTCTGGCGTCTCACCTGATTCAGGCCGCAGCGATTCTCACCTTTTTGTTATCGAGTTATATTGTTATTTTTAACTTTCCCAACCCCATTGCCATTAAGGAATCGTTGCGCCGAGATTGAGTCGCTTACCTAGTTTTTTAAGCCAAAGGCGCAGGCCCCATCAAGCGTCGTACCCAGCGCATCAGGAAGCGGTCACTACTACTTTCAAGTGCCAGACCAAACTTCTCTGGCAAGCTCTTTTTGTGGGCATAGGTGACGGTATAAATATCGGCATTGTCGAGTTGAGCCGTTAAATACTCATCGCTGGTCTGCGTGTCATCAACCAGGCCTTTATTGACGGCGGGCGCCCCGTACCAAACTTCGCCGGTCGCTATTTCTTCAATATCAAGTTCAGGGCGATGATCACCCACAAATGACTTGAACAGCTCATGCGTATCTTCCAGCTCCTCGCGAAATTTCTCGCGACCTTCATCAGTGTTCTCGCCTAGCATCGTTAACGTACGTTTATATTTTCCTGCTGTCATCAACTCAACATCAACATCGTGCTTTTTCAGCAAACGATGTACGTTGGGAATCTGCGCAACCACGCCAATTGAACCAATAACGGCGAAAGGCGCAGCGAGAATTTGATCAGCGACACAGGCCATCATATAACCGCCACTGGCAGCAACTTTGTCGATACAAACAGTGAGTGGAATACTTTTCTTTTTAATACGATCGAGCTGGCTTGCCGCGAGTCCGTAGCTCGGCACCATACCGCCACCACTTTCAAGGCGAACAACGACCTCATCATTATTGTTTGCATGGGCAAGTATTGCCGTAATTTCTTCTCGAAAACTGGCTACGGCAGAAGCACGCAGGTCACCATGAAAATCGAGTACAAACACACGTTTTTTGACCACGGGGTCGGAGCCACTTTTCACGGCCTTTTTCTCAGCCTTTTGCTCCTCTTTGTGTGCCTTCTTTTCTGCCTTCAAGGCTGCTTTACGCGCCTCGTCAGATTCCACGACATCTGCCAAGGCGTTACTCATAGTGGCAATCGTTTCGTTGAAAGAGACCACTTCAATGTGCCCTTTCTCGTGCTTTTTACCTTTTTGGCCAAGACTTGCAATTGCGGCCACAACAAGCACCACCGCAACAACCATCGTTAAGGCTTTAGCGAGAAACAAGCCGTATTCACTTAAAAATTCCAAAAAAATCACCTCTGTCGACATTGTGTATGTATTTAATACTTACCTGGTGCAGATATAAATCCACACGGCGCAATACTACCCGATATCGATCGACATCACTCACAGAGCATATGGAAATAAATCAGATAAAGAGGCCATAAAAAATCAGGGCTTGGGGAGAGAGAAAACCGGCCGGGAGCCCGTCCAGTTTTGTTTTATAGGTAGTATTTTAAGTAAATGATCCTTATAGCGGGACGCTAAGCACCTAATGCCGAAAGGCATTCATTGGCTATATCGAGTGAGCTTTCATCGGCATTATCACCCATCATGCAGCCATCAAGGAAATATTCCAGGCAAACAATTGTATCGGCAAAGGCCTCAATAGCCTTAGCATTTTCTTTGTTGTCATCCTCAAACAACACGTCTTTCGCCAACGCCAGACAACGCTGTGCCAGGCTAGCCAAGCGTGTCATATTAAGCATATTGGAGCTACCTTCAATTTCTGCGAACGCTAATTCAAGCTCAGGGACTACCTCAGCTGAAGCATAGCCAGAAGCCACATTATCGACCAATTGCTTTATGTCGCCCAAACGTGAAGAGGTCTCAGCAACAACCGCAACTTGCGCTGTTTTTAGCAGGCTTTTTTGTAAAATTGCCATCAGCGGTTGATCTTCCCAGGCTTTAATTTGTTCAACCTGAGGTGTTTTTCCATAGAAGTCGGCGATTGCACATTCAACATGAAGAATTGCATCAGTAAATTCAGATAGCATATCGGTCGGTAAACCGGCTTCATCACAGGATGTCAGGCGAGAGCAAAACTGTTTGTACTGACGCGCCAGCCCTCGAAATCCTGCATGTTCACAGCCATCGGCTAAACCTTCAAAACCCGCGCTTAACTCATTGAGTTTTTCACCACTAATGACATCCCCTGATTCATCAACGCTATCAAGTAAAACTCGTAAACTCGATACCGCTGTTGTCATGGCTTCAAAGATGTTTTTATCGGCATCGAGCTCACCGGTAATGGCATTACGTACCGAAGATATCGCCGAATCAGAAAACAATAGCTCCGGCACACCAATTTGTTTGGCTCGAGGATCACTGGACATATCAGTCATCGCCAGCAAGCTCACAAAAGCCCGCCACAGGCCTTCAGGGTAAGGACTTCGACCTCCTCTGTTTTCCGTCGCGGCTAACAGGCGCAGTTGCTTTTCAACCGCGGCAAGTAGCCTGATACGCTCAGGCTGCAAGCTTAATTTCTTTTCAGCAAAACCTTTGATAGTGACTGCGAAAACCCACCAATAGTCACTCTCTCTCGCTGATACAGCCACTTTCTGTAAACGGCCTGCAACACGAAATAAATTAAACAGGGCCTTATGTCGATTGTTGTTCCGAATAATATCGAGCAGGCCTAGCTGGTAAAGATGATGCCAGCGCTTCAAGCCCTCAGTTTGCGGGCCTATCAGCTCTTCGTCCTGCGTAAGACTACCAAAAGACGGCCACTCCAGACCACTCAACAGGTGATATTCATAAAGGGGGGTGGCACCTCTAAAGCGGCGGAGAGCTGTCATTTCTGGCAGTAAAAGACAGGGGTTTTCACTTTTTTCGTCAACAATCGTGGTAATCAAACCCTCGGCTAACAGCATGGCCTGAGCAAGTAATGGCTGAAGCTTGTCGATCTCCGCATCGCCAGTAATCACTTCATCTACAGCTGCTGACATTTCAGCAAACAGCCGCCTCATACCCAAAAGCTGGGCAATTTGTGCGGCACCACGTAACTCAAGTAGCTGCACATTCAGTTCTTCCAAATGAGCCACAGTAAGTCGCTGTACCAAGCCGTAAACAGACTGTATAACCGCTTTGTACTCTTTACCGATGAACTCCAGTACCTGGGGGTTTATATCTTGCATACTAGGCTCGCTTATTTCTCTAGCAGGGCCATACATAAAGCCCGAAAAATCAATGTGTTAAATTACTTAAATGATCTGATATATGATCTATTTTCTGAACTATAGCAGACTACTATAAATACACACTGTTACAGGTCGCACTTTTGGACGAGCACGCCGGCCAGTGGCTTGCACGTCGCTCAAGTAACAAAAATCACACAGAGAATCACTATAAATAAAAGTATAAACCCTGATATTTCAGTCTGTTACAATCTCTATTAAATGCAATTTATTCGCTATTATTCGAAAGCCAGCTTAGGGCTTGGCCACTTGATTGCGAGATTTGCTCGAGCTTTTTCTGATGTTCAGCAAACTCGTCATTGTTGGCGCGAATGATTTTTAGAGGCTGTCGCTGGGCACTAATACGCCGAATTGCAAACGCTGCTTCGTCCTGCTCGCTATCGGTATTATCTCCGGCTAGCATAAGGTCGACCTGACCACCGGTCATCAGCAGATAGACGTCAGCTAGAATCTCCGCATCAAGTAAAGCCCCGTGTAGTGTGCGCTGAGAGTTATCCACGCCATAGCGCTTGCACAGTGCATCAAGGCTATTACGCTGCCCAGGATGCATCTGACGAGCCATAGAGAGGGAGTCTAGAATGCCAGAGTAGCTTTCCAGAGCTTGGTATTCTGCCCCTAGCCTATCCAGCTCGGCATTGAGAAAGCCTACATCGAAAGGGGCATTGTGAATGACCAGTTCAGCACCACTGACAAAGTCGATAAACTCCTTCGCCACCTGAGCGAATAGTGGCTTATCAGCCAAATCTTCGTTACTAATGCCGTGAACCTCCATCGCACCGGCATCAATTTCTCTCTGCGGATTAATGTAGCGATGAAAGTGGCGGCCGGTAAACTTGCGACTGACGATTTCAACACAGCCAATTTCAATAATCCGGTGATCAAGGGCAACTTCAAGACCCGTGGTTTCAGTATCCAGTACAACTTGTCTCACGCTTGCTCCAGTAAATCGTCAATGCCCAGATTAGCCAGATCGTCCGCAATTTCGTTTTCGCGATGCCCGCTGCGACCCTTCACCCAGTGCCGATGAGCCTGCTCATCCAGTAACGGCCATAAGTCTTTATTCTTTACTGGCTTTTTAGCCGCTGTCTTCCAACCCTGTAACCACTCGGTAATACCTTTACGCACGTATTGCGAATCTGATGTCAGATCAATCTGGGAGCTTTCACTCACTGCTTCCAGGCCCCGAATGACCGCTAACAGCTCCATACGGTTGTTCGTAGTGTGAGCCTCGCCGCCGTAAAGACGTTTTTCAGTGCCATTGTGTCGCAGCGCACCCCAACCACCAGGCCCGGGATTGCCACGACAGGCCCCATCGGTGAATATTTCTACAACCTTCATTACTTCCTTTCCTTTTTGTTACAACGACTATCCTCTGCCTGCACTTGTTTAAGTCCTGCCAATGAACCCACTTTCAAAGGGGGCCAGTAACGGGATTTAACGGGGCGCAGAGGAGTTACCATCTTCTGTGCAACGATCATATAAAATGCACCGCGACTTAGATCCCGCCCGCTCATTTTTTGCTTCCACTCTCGCAGTTGTTCTCCTGTAATTTTGTCATAAGCCAGCGGTTTATAGCTTACCTGAAAGCCTAGCAACTGCAGCCAGTCAACAACTCTACCCTTCCTCAAGCTATTATGCCGCCAGACTGCATTACTTGACCAAATAGCACCAAACCATTTGTATAGCCCAAAGGCACTAAAAGGATTAAAACCAATAATTACCAGATGACCACCAGCAGTTACTACCCTCGCAGCTTCAATCAGCGCTCGGTGAGGGTGACTAGAAAAGTCCAGAACATGATGCAGTAAAACCACATCAATCGTGTCTGAGGGCAGTGGTAGCGCATCGTATTCACACTGACAGGAAGCACCGTCAGATGCACGGGATAGTACAAACTTATGGCTTGGCGGCAGATTTAATAAAAGGCTATGCCGAGGAGACACACCTAGCTGAGCAAGGCGGTAACCAAAACAGCGATTTAAGCTTTGCTCGCAGCAGGCTTTCTGTTGCTGATAGAGCTTTTGACCAAAGCCCTCATCGAACCACTCCGCCAGCTGGTCTTGAACCAGCGGTAAAGGCGCAACACGGTATTTCCGTTTGAGCAACTGTCGCAGGCTTAAACGGTCTTTGCCCAAGGTAAGGCCTCTCGGTAATGACTTGCGGAGCAATGCATCTTATCATGGCTAAAAACGCACTGAAAAGTTATCGGAGAGTCCATTATGCCCCTTATTATTCATACCATCCCCGCTTTTCAGGACAACTATCTGTGGCTATTTCATCAAGCCGGAGAACGCGAGGCCTTTGTAGTAGACCCCGGTGATGCACAACCCGTGCTGGAATGCCTGGAGAAACACAATCTCGATTTAGCGGGCATCTTAATTACCCACCACCACCCCGATCACACGGGCGGCATCAAAACCTTGCTATCCCATTACAACGCGCCCGTTTACGGCCCCGATTCCCCAAACATCCCACAGATCAGCCAGCGCCTCTACGAAGGGGATAGTCTTTTCCTGGCTGGCATTACCTTCTCTGTACTAGAAATACCCGGCCACACCCTCGATCACATTGCCTATACAGCCTTACCTGAGGGGCAAAGCCCGCTGGTTTTTTGTGGCGACACGCTCTTTACCGCCGGTTGCGGACGAATTTTTGAAGGTACTGCCGAGCAGATGTACCAATCTCTGCAAAAACTGGCCGCACTCCCCGGCACGACACAAGTTTACTGCGCCCATGAATACACACTCAGTAATCTTGCTTTCGCGGATGCCGTCGAACCTAATAACCTCGCGCTGCAGGCTAAAACGACTGAGGATAAAAACAAACGTCAACAAGGACTTCCCACCGTACCCTCTACGCTTGAGATCGAACGCCAGACCAACCCCTTTCTACGCTGCCATTTGCCCTCGCTTGCACTCGCGGCTAGCCAACACAGCTCAAGTCAATTAAGTGACCCCATTGATGTAATGCGTGAAATCCGCCTCTGGAAGGACAGCTTCTAAGGGTTCCGGAACCACCTCGCCCCATAGATGTGCGGGCCTTCTCAGCCTCCATTAATGAGCTATTTCCTTTGCAGTCATTTATCCCAATAATAGCTGCTCTTTGTACCATCGAGTCATTATGAAATATTTGTTACTCGCTCTAGCAGTGAATATTAGTTTTTTGGCGGGTTGTGCCCAGCAGGCTTCTAAGCCTGAAAGCACGCAACTGCTGGTGCCTACCCTACCCGACGCTAGCACTACAGTAATTAGCACCGGAGACATTAAAGAAAGCCGCGAAGTAGTACAAACAGTCATGGCGACACCCATTGATGCCTGGCAAAAAATTGCGCAGGCCCAGAGTTTTTCTCGCAAGATCAATAACGCAAAGGTCGAAAAATATCGCGACTGGTATACCAGCAGACAACGTTACTTTGACCGTATCAGTACCCGTGCTGAATTGTACATGGCTCACATTATTGTCGAGCTTGAACGCAATGATCTACCTCTTGAGCTTGCGCTACTACCCTTCGTAGAAAGCGCCTATAACCCCTTTGCCTACTCACCTAGCGGTGCCGCAGGTCTCTGGCAGTTTATGCCTCCAACAGGTGATCATCTGGGACTAAAACGAAACAATTGGTATGACGGTCGTCGAGATATCATTAGCTCTACCGCTGCCGCCGCGCGTTATTTCAAGTACTTAAACAAACGCTTTAAAGGCGACTGGTTGCTAACACTTGCCGCCTATAATGCTGGTGAAGGCACGGTTATGAAGGCGATAAGGGCAAACCGGCGAAACGGCAAAGCTACGGACTTTTGGTCCTTACGTTTACCCACAGAAACCACCGCTTACGTACCAAAGCTTATCGCCATAGCACAAGTGACGGCCTCGCCAGCGGACTACAAACTGACACTACCCAACATACCGACTGAGATCTACTTTGAGGTTGTCGACCTTCCTCAGCAGATCGACCTCTATCAAGTTAGCCTTCTTGCGGAAATGAGCATAGATGGTGTTTATCGATTAAACCCTGGGTTTCAGCAGTCAGCGACACCGCCAGAAGGCCCCCACCGTTTATTGATACCACGGCATAAAATAGTCGATTTTGAATTACAGTTAAGTAATACACCGAAAGATCGCTGGCTCAAAATACGCGAGTACAAAGTACGGCAGGGCGATACGCTCGGTGAAATAGCTCAGCGGCACCGCCTCGGCGTGAGGTCGCTAATGACACAAAATAATTTACGTTCAAGTCGGATTCGTGCAGGGCAAATATTAAAAATACCGAGTATCAGCCGCGCATCACTACCTGGCTTCGCCCGGCCTACCCAGTACTACAGAGTTCGTTCGGGGGACAGCCTATGGAAAATCGCCCATGCCTACCAGGTTAAAACAAGAGATCTGGCCCGCTGGAATGGTCTCAACCCTAAAGCGCCATTAAAAATTGGCAAGCGGCTTAAGATACGAGCACCAGTACTGGTAAGCCAACAAAGTCAGCGCAGTTATAAAATTAAAAAGGGGGATTCATTATCGTTAATTTCGAAACAATTTAAAGTCAGTATCAACGATATTGTTCGCTGGAACAAACTCAACTCTCAGGGTTTTATCAAAGCGGGACAAACCCTGAGCCTTTCCCCTCGCTCGTAACACAGATTAATTCAACAGTAGCCATGCAACAGAAGCGGCTATTCAAGATCAATAAAAGAAACAAAGATCTTGAATACATAAGCCTGCAAGTAATTCTGTAGTTGCGAACCCGCTTTTACTTATCCATTTTCACTGTCGCATCAGCCAGGATTAATGACTCATAACCCTGGTATTCACGTTGCGCTAATCGGCGACTGGCAGACTGTGCCAAGCCATCTCTTCGTGTAGCTGAAAGAGAGCTTAGATCACCTGAATCAATACCTGTCAAAGACAATATTATATAATCACCAGAGATAAGGCTCAGGCTGCTCACCGAAGGTAAAGTACTACTTGCTGGCAAGCTGAAAGCATGATCTCGAATAGCCTCATCAACACCGGTATCAAAACGTGAAGTGCCCAGGCTAACCTGCCAATTCAACCCTTCGTCTCGGGCAACAGCTTCGATACTTTTACCGCCGGCAATGAGCGCCTTAAAAGTATCGGCCCTTTGCACTAGAGCCAATGTTGCTGCCTCCTGTTTTAACAATGTAGTGATATCAACTGAGGCATCAGTAAACGCTCTATAACCTACGGGATAATGTTGACTCACTTTAAGAACCACAACCCCAGCCTCGCCTAGTTCAATAATATCGCTGGTGTAGCCATTGCTAAGAACATCCTCTGCATACGCTGCACTAACAACCGCAGGGTAGGCCGCAATGCCCAAACCACCGCTTCGCGTAAAAGGCTCAGTATTTCCCACCGTAAGACCCATAATCTCAGCGGGCTCACTAAGCGTTTCAGCGTTGTACGACAACTCACGTAGTTGCTCTATTTGCTCAGGGAGTAAGTCCTCCGCTAACTGCTGCTTCAGTTCAGCTTCAATAGATGCTTTCTCAGCATCAAAGACCAGCGACTCACTCTCTTCTAATACAGTCAAACGGATCAGATGAATACCGCTATCGATCTCAACGGGGTTGGATACCTCACCTTCGCTCAGGTTAAGTACAGCCGTTTCAAATTCAGCAGGAAAAGCGCCGGGCTCTACAAAACCCAAATCACCACCTTGCTCCGCACTTCCCAGGTCATCACTATGCTGGCGTGCAAGTTCGGCGAAGTCAGACCCACTCGCAAGTTTGGCCTGGATTTCGTCAATCTCCGCAGCCTGACTGCCATCATCAGAAGCCTCAATAAGAATATGTGCCACGCGGCGTCGCACCGAAGCCTGTTGCATCTCTTGACGGGCAGCAAAGAGCTCACGAATCATCGCCTCATCGACCTCAACCTGATCAACTAGATTGCGTGTAGATAATTGAATAAAGCTAATTTCAAGTCTTTCTTCAGTACGAAACTTTTCCTTATGCTCTTCGTAATAGGCTTTAACATCAGCCTCTTCAACAGTGGTCTCAGCTACCAGAGGTGCAATCGGCACCGTCAAATAGTAGTAGTTACGGCGCTGTTCAAATATTCTTGCGGCTAATTCCAGGTCGGCATCCGTCACAAAACCGGTATCGACAACACCGCTAGCAAATTGACTCAGTAATAAACCGTTACTCATGTAGCTATGATGCTCTCGAGGGGTGTAGCCCATTTGTCGAATGGCAAACTCGTATTTATCCCGATCAAACCTACCTTCTGTTTGGTACACATCAACGGTCTGTAGCAATGACGCAATGGTGGCAGGTGATACCCCCATGTTATTTTCTAACGCGGTCAGCTCCGCAGCCTTTTCGCTGATCAAACGTTGCTTAACCGGCCCTCGGAGTATTGCATCGTCAAGAAGCGCGGGGTCGATATCGCCAAGCTGCTGTAACAGGCGTTGTTTATGAATAGCCAATGCGCGGTCAACAACGAGGCGAGAAATACTGTGTCCATCGACATCCAGCTCCGCATCACTGGCGGGACTATTTGAAAAAATTGAATCAATGCCAACAAAAGCAAAGGGGACGATGATCAAAATCACTATGAAAAAAGCAATGCCTTTCATGCTTTCACGAAAATCTTGCAGCATTTTTATTCCTTACCTTTCCTGAACAATAGCCCCAGGCTAAAAAAGAAGAAAGGCGCATTAAAGCGCCTTTCCTTACTACGTATTTTGCTACTTTAAGCAGCAGTCTAGCTAGCTATTAACTGCTTCTTTAAGGGCCTTACCCGCTTTAAAGCCAGGTACATTTGCCGCTTTAATTTGAATCTCATCACCCGTCTTTGGGTTACGGCCTTTTCTAGCAGGTCGATGCTTAACTGCAAAGGTACCAAAGCCAACCAGCGAAACAGGGTCGCCTTTCTGTAAAGACGCTGTAATCGCTTCTACAACTGCATCTAGCGCTCGGCCAGCAGACATTTTTGATAAGTCAGCTGATTCCGCAATTGCGTCGATAAGCTCTGATTTATTCACATTAAACCCCTTTAAATTTGATTGAAGATCCTACAGCTTGTTAACTAACACGCTGAGACGGCACTTTATACCAACCGCCCATGAAACGGTCAAGCACGCAGCCAGATATTTTAGTGTGTACTAATACGTGATGCTGATTGATCACCACTTTCGCCCTCTGGCGACAGAGTAGATCCTCGTGATTTACTATACTCTTCATCCGATAACGGCTTAGGCATTTGCTCTAAAGCAAGCTCCAGAACTTCATCTACCCACTTCACAGGGTGGATAGTCAAATCGGCCTTAATATTATCAGGTATTTCTTTTAAATCACGTTCATTATCTTTGGGGATAATAACTTCGGTAATCCCCCCCCTATGGGCGGCGAGCAACTTTTCCTTCAAGCCACCAATTTTTAACACCTGGCCACGCAAGGTGATTTCACCCGTCATCGCCACAGCGGCCCGCACAGGAATATTCGCCAATACCGAAACCAAAGCGGTGCACATGGCAATGCCTGCACTGGGCCCATCTTTAGGTGTGGCACCTTCAGGCACATGAATATGTAAATCGTTGCCACGATGGAAGTCTCGATGAATGCCCAGTGCCTGAGAACGACTACGCACTACCGTTAGGGCTGCCTGAATAGACTCCTGCATAACATCGCCCAAGGAGCCAGTTTTAACAATAGCGCCTTTGCCTGGAACCGCTGAAGCCTCAATCGTCAATAACTCACCACCGACCGAAGTCCACGCCAGCCCAGTTACCTGCCCTACCTGGTTTTCATCCTCTGCACGGCCAAAATCAAATTTACGCACACCCAGCATGTCTTCAAGCTCATTGGGGCCAACATTGACCGGCTGCTGATCTGCATTTTTGGCATAGCCTGTCACGACCTTACGACAGATCTTGGCTATCTCCCTCTCCAGGCCTCGAACACCGGCCTCGCGAGTGTAATAACGCACAATATCGAGTATGGCTGTCTCCTCAAGAGTAAGCTCGCCATCTTTTAAACCATTTGCTTTCCGCTGCTTAGGCAGGAGGTATTTCGAGGCGATATTAGCTTTTTCCGCTTCGGTATAGCCAGGGATACGGATAACTTCCATTCGGTCGAGCAAAGGCCCGGGGATATTCATGGAGTTAGAGGTGCAGATAAACATCACTTCAGACAGGTCATAATCAACCTCCAGGTAGTGATCGTTAAAGCTATTATTTTGTTCAGGGTCGAGAACTTCCAACAAGGCCGAAGCCGGATCACCGCGATGATCCATACCCAACTTATCCACTTCATCAAGTAGAAAAAGTGGGTTCTTCACCGTTGTTTTGGAAATTTTCTGGATTAGCTTGCCTGGCAAAGAACCAATATAGGTACGTCGGTGACCACGAATTTCAGCTTCATCACGAACACCACCGAGGGACATGCGTACAAACTTTCGTCCCGTTGCTCGTGCAATAGATTCACCCAAGGAGGTTTTACCAACACCAGGAGGTCCTACGAGGCACAATACTGGACCCTTGAGTTTTTTAACGCGGCTCTGAACTGCTAAAAACTCAAGAATGCGCTCCTTCACCTCATCCAGACCATAGTGATCTTCATTAAGGATTTTTTCAGCTAACACCAGATCATGGCGAACTTTTGAGCGTTTTTTCCAGGGGACGCTAACCATCCAATCAAGATAGCTTCGCACCACCGACGCTTCAGCCGACATAGGCGACATCATTTTCAATTTATTTAATTCGGCAGAGGCTTTCTTCAAGGCCTCTTTTGGCATACCTATTTCTTTGATACGATTTTCAAGCTGCTCCAGTTCGTTGGGTACATCATCAATTTCACCCAACTCTTTCTGAATAGCCTTCATTTGTTCGTTTAGGTAATACTCGCGCTGGCTCTTCTCCATCTGTTTCTTAACGCGACCACGAATACGCTGTTCGATCTGCGCAATATCAAGCTCAGACTCCATCAATACTAAAAGGTGCTCAATACGCTGTTTTTCATCGCTGATCTCGAGCACTTCCTGCTTCTGCTCAAGGGTCAGCGTCATGTGCGTCGCCACGGTATCAGCCAGGCGGCCAGGCTCATCGATGCCCGCAACGGTGGTCACCACCTCTGAGGGGATTTTTTTATTTAATCCGACATACTCTTCAAAGGCATTAATAAGAGTCCGGACTAAAGCATCGTGCTCTTCCTCTGCGGTGACAGCGCTATCAATAACAGAGTAATCAGCCACAAAATAACCATTGTGCTCTTCGATAGCCTCTATATTGATACGTTCAGAACCTTCAACGAGCACCTTTACTGTGCCATCAGGCAGCTTAAGTAGCTGAAGAATCGTCGCTACGGTACCAATTTCATAAACGTCTTTGGGTCCTGGGTCATCACAGGCCGCATCACGCTGGGCAACCAGTACAATTTTCTTCTGCTCCGCCATCGTGTCGTCCAGAGCAAGGATGGAGCGCTCTCGACCTACAAAAAGAGGAACAACCATTTGTGGAAAAACAACAACATCTCGCAATGGCAGCATCGGCAAGCGAGTCTGTGATAAATCTTTTACTACTTCCTGTCCCATTATTACCTCTTATTCCAGCTCAGTGCAGGTTCGGGTGAATGCACAATGGTAATGGTATGGGGCCAATTCCAGCAAATACAAGCACCCATAAACAAAAACGAGCCTCAAGGGCCCGTTTTTGTTTATGCTTCGTCGCTTGCTGTCTTCAATTGTTCTGGATTGTCGTAAACCAGTAAGGGTTCAGAGTCTCCATTAATAACTGATGCATCGACAACAAGTTTATGTACATCCTTACGAGAAGGGATGTCATACATACTATCTAACAAAGTATTCTCGATAATAGAACGCAAGCCTCGAGCACCCGTTTTACGAGTCAGGGCTTTTTCAGCAATAGCCTCCAGAGCGTCCTGTCGAATATCAAGCTCAACATCTTCCATTTCAAAAAGCGCAGAATACTGTTTAACCAGCGAGTTCTTAGGCTCTACCAATATATTGATTAAAGCATCCTTATCAAGCTCTTCAAGGGTTGCAACAACGGGAAGACGACCAACAAACTCAGGGATAAGACCGAAGCGGATCAGATCTTCCGGCTCCAGGTCTTTCAAAATATCGCCGATATTACTCTCTTCGTCTTTGCTGCTAACACTGGCAGAAAAACCAATGCCACCTTTTTCAGAACGATCACGGATAATTTTTTCCAGGCCGGAGAACGCACCACCGCAAATAAAGAGGATATTCGAAGTATCAACCTGCAAGAATTCTTGCTGGGGATGCTTGCGCCCGCCTTGTGGTGGAACTGAGGCAACGGTACCTTCGATTAACTTCAACAATGCCTGTTGAACACCTTCGCCCGATACATCGCGCGTAATGGAAGGGTTGTCAGACTTGCGTGAAACCTTGTCAATTTCATCGATATAGACAATGCCCTGCTGCGCCTTTTCAACATCGTAATCGCATTTCTGCAATAACTTTTGAATAATATTTTCGACATCCTCACCCACATAACCCGCTTCGGTCAATGTAGTGGCATCGGCAATTGTGAAGGGAACATTCAACAAGCGGGCAAGAGTCTCTGCTAGCAGCGTCTTACCACTGCCAGTGGGGCCTACTAGCAAAATATTACTCTTACCGAGCTCAACGCCACCTTTCGCAACTTTGCCACCTAACTGCAGGCGTTTATAGTGATTGTAAACAGCAACTGACAGCACCTTCTTGGCACGTAGTTGATCAATCACGTATTCGTTGAGAGTCTCACTAATTTCGACCGGCGTTGGTAGCTTTTCAACGGTCTCGCTAGTTTTTGCTTCCTGCAGCTCTTCAGTAATAATATCGTTGCAGAGGTCTACACACTCGTCACAGATAAAAACCGATGGCCCGGCAATAAGCTTGCGAACCTCATGCTGACTTTTGCCACAGAAAGAGCAATAGAGAAGTTTATCACCGTCTTTATCATCGCCGCTTTTATCGCTCACTACTTTCTCCTCGCAACAAATAAGTGCTTAGGATACAGGCACTTATTGCTAGATTTCACCAAAACTTAAAAAAACAGGCTACATCGACTATGCGCGCTTGTCCAACACTTCGTCAACCAGACCGTACTCTTTCGACTCTAGCGCACTCATAAAGTTGTCACGCTCGGTGTCCGCGGCAATTTGCTCAACCGTTTGCCCCGTATGTTTGGCCATCGCTCTGTTCAACTGCTCACGAATTTTAAGGATTTCCTGGGCTTGAATGTGAATATCAGAAGCCTGCCCCTGTGCGCCGCCGCTGGGCTGGTGGATCATGCAGCGTGAATTAGGCAACAAAAAGCGTTTACCCGGCGCCCCAGCTGCCAGCAGGAAGGCACCCATGCTGGCCGCCTGACCAATACACATAGTACTGACATCTGGCTTGATAAATTCCATGGTATCGTAAATAGCCATACCAGCTGTTACAGAGCCACCGGGGGAATTAATATAAAGATGGATATCTTTATCAGGGTTTTCAGACTCGAGAAATAACAACTGAGCGACGACCAGATTGGCCATAAAATCTTCGACCGGGCCAACCAGAAAAATGACACGCTCTTTAAGCAGGCGAGAATAAATATCGAATGAACGTTCACCACGGGCAGTCTGTTCAACCACCATTGGTACCAGACCACCTGCGGCCCTGGTTTCATTATTATATTTCATACCGTCGTGGAGCATAGTAAATTCCCAGATTAATCAGTAATCATCAGCCGACAAAGCCCGCAATGTGTGCGGGCAGTACTCCATGTCATTGGGTTAAATTGTCACCTTACAACACTTAACCCTACACTCGCCGATAGAATTAGTCTTCGCTATCGTCAGACTCTTTCGTCTCAACAGGGTCTGGTGCGAGAGCACCTTTATAATCAGTCGCTTCTTCAGACACCTTAGCCTGGCCCAGCACATGATCCACAACCTGCTCTTCCATTACTGCAGATTGCACACTATTGAGCAACTCCTGGTTCGAGTAGTGGTACTGAACAACTTGCTCAGGATCGTCATAGCCCGCAGCCCTATCATCGATAAAAGCTTTTACTTTATCGTTATCGACTGTAATTTCCGCGACTTTAACAATCTCGGCCATTAAGAGGCCCAGTGAAACCCGCTTACCGGCTTCATCTGCAAAGAGCTCATCGGGGAAAATAGACATATCCATTTGCTGAGCACCTTGACCGAACTGTCCCAGCATTTGTTGACGTAAAGCCTGTATTTCACTGCTCAACAAAGCCTGAGGGATATCAACGGTATGCAAGTCCTGCAGCTGAGTCATCAAACGCGACTTCACTTTATTTTTGATCGCAGTTTCAAGCTCGCGCTCCATGTTCGAACGAATCTCTTCGAGGAACTTTTCTTCGCCGCCTTCTTTAACACCAAACTGCTCGTAAAATTCGTCATTCAGTTCAGCAAGAGTTTGTTCTTTAATGGCGTTTACTTTTACGGCAAATTCAACAGCCTTGCCCTTGAGATCCTCAGAGTGATAATCATCGGGGAATGACAGGGAGATAGTTTTCTCATCACCTGTGGACAAACCAACGATGCCATCTTCAAAACCGGGAATCATACGACCTGAACCCAATACCAAATCAGAAGCTTCCGCAGTGCCACCGGCGAATTCTTCACCGTCCTGCGTACCTTTATAGTCAATATTGACCTGATCGCCATCTGCTGCAGCGCGCTCAACCGCATCCCAGCTGGCGCGTTGCTTGCGTAAGTTTTCAACCATGTCAGTGAGATCTTCGTCAGAGACTGTTGCAACAGGACGAGCAAGGCTTATCTGAGCGAAGTCCTGCAAGTCGATTTCCGGATAAACTTCAAAGGTCGCGATATATTCAAGATCTGCGCCCTCTTCATCTTTAACGGGTTCGATAGCTGGCTGACCAGCGGGGCGTAGCTCTTCTTTAGAGACTGCCTCATAAAAGGTGCGACTCAACACTTCACCAACAACTTCCTGGCGCACACCAGCACCATAGCGTTGCTTGATAACCTTAGCCGGAATTTTACCTTTACGAAAACCATCAATGCGGGCCGTCTGCGATGCCTTCTGCAGGCGTTGAACAACCTCTTTATCAATTTCTTCAGCGGGAACACCCACAGTCATACGTCTTTCGAGCCCGGAGGTTGTCTCTATAGAAACCTGCATGGATTGTCCTCACTACTGTCATTTAAATGATTGAATTACGTCTGAAGTACCCAAAACTGGGAATACTCAATAATAGTTGGTGCGGAAGGGGGGACTTGAACCCCCACGCCTTACGGCACTGGTACCTAAAACCAGCGTGTATACCAATTTCACCACTTCCGCTAAACCTGCTCGAGACGAGTATCGCCTCGACTTGATCCACCTGTACTGACTAGGTCACCTGTACTTTCCAGGCCAAGTTTGTCGGTACAAACTTCACACTTGTGCGAGTGAGAATTAACCTCATCCCGCAAAGGGGCGCAGATTTTGCCACAGCGCCTGCTCCGGGGCAACAAGATACCTCGATATTCCCTCTTCTCATTTACAACTGCGGCTAAACACTCCTGTTCAAGATGGCAAGGTCAGCAAGAAACGAGCAGTGAAAGCCAGCTACATCAACCAGAAGTAAGGGGCCGAGAAAGTAAAACAATGCCATCCCCCTGCCCACTATTGCGAATAGCAGTGGCTGTACCAAGGGCTGGCAAAAAGACTGCCTCCTCAGCGCTCAACGTTGTGGCGTCACTATCAAGTGCAATATCGCCAGCAACCACCATTAACAATTTATAATTATCGCTTGGGTGGATTTGCCAACTAACACCTGGTAATAGAGTAATGCGCTGTACCTGAAAATCATCAAAGGCAACAACCTGCTCACAACAAAAGCCCTGCCCCTGCTCTAATACGGCCAGTTGCTCTTCGGCCTCTGACTGCAGCGACATCAGCGCAACCGCCTCTTCCGTATCCCAGTTGTCCTGGGTTAAGACTTTTTGTCCAAAGGCGAGTATTTTTCGCTCGTAAACTGGTGTCTGAAACTCAACCGTACGTACGCCGTGCTGCAGCGCGTGGGGCAACAAGCACGGCACTTTAACCACATCGCCTTCTTTCAAAGCCCGCATATGTGTAAAGCGATTCATAGCCTTACGTAAAGCCGCTTCTTCCTCCTGCAGGTTAGGCGGCAAACCCTTATGCCATTGCTTTAATAAACGGCTATCCAGTGCTTGATTCAACGCTATACCGTGATCAATACGCTGTTGATCAAAGTATTGATCAATCGCTCGCCTTACCCGCTCATAATCCCGAACCGCTTGTAGATAAGCTAGACGAAATGTATCAGGGCTAGAAAACTCATCACGAACATGCTTATCAAACCCAAAGCGAATTGCGCCTTCACCATCGGGCCAGCTCTGCCTGTCGACATGCGTAACCACATACACTTCGCGCTTTTTTTCGTGAAGCTCAAAATAAAGATCACCGTAGACAGGTTCTGCCAATGGGTCGAGAATTTTCAGCAGATTCAAACTAGGCTGCCCCGCCCCAAGTAGCCGATGAGGTATTAGCGATAACAACCAGGGAATGGGTGCGCTATGAGTGCCATCACTAAATCCGGACTGCCCCCGCTCTTCAATACCCGTATACCAAATTTCCTGGCCCCAGGGCTTGGCAATAGAAATAGGCTCAAGCAGAAGCGGGCCATCTAAATTAAAAAGTGGGGCCGCCAGGCGGGTCGATAGTTCATTAAAAGCGTCGGGTGTTAACGGCTCAGGTAACACATAGAGAAAGTGCTCTGCATCTACCAGCTTATCAGTCAGTAGCAGCCGCGTACCCGCTTCGTCTTTAAAGAGAACGGCCAGCAAGTCGATAACAGGCTCACCGGGTAAATAATATTGGATAAACTCGTAACGCAGAGCCAGTGAGCGGTCTGCAGACAATAAGAACTGATCGACCACCTCTTCTTGAGCGAGCCCTTTGCCAAGCTGTTTTATCACCCACAAGCCCTGAGTTATTGAATTAGCCGGTAGTTTAACAAAGTTGCTACAGGCTTGAAGTAGTCTCCATCAGAATAAAGGGTGCTTCAGGGCAGTAAAACATTGAATAACAGTTGACGTTTTGCCTCACAAGCACTATTAATGCTCCTGCTTCAATGCACGCCGCATTAAGCTCACAACCTTGGAGTTTTAATCATGTCAGTATTTAAAAAACCTGCTGTTATCGCTGCCTTATTCAGCCTTGTTATTTTTGGTTTGTCAGCTTGTGGGGGAAACGACTCCGACGCCGATAATGCCGAAAAAATAAGAGGTGCAGTAAAAGACGTTGCCTCCAAGGCTAAAAGCACTGCAGAGACAGCTGTTGAGCATGTAGAAGGTAAAATACAAGCCCCTACAGCCGGAACTGATGACGAATAAATAAAAGGGCTCTCGTGTTGCCTCATGGATTCGAGGCAACACTACCCACAAACTAACGCCTAACCCACTTACGACCCACGCCAGGCATTCTCGACTTAGCGTCTCCGGCTCCGATAAAAACGAATTTGCTTCACACTCTCTAGCTCACCAAGATCGGGCTCAGTAACAGCTCGCACCTGGCCACACAAAGTAAAACCCTGCTCGGCAAAGTCTTTAACCCGTGAATCAGCAACCACCACCTCGCCAGCCACTTCGCGAAAACGCTGTACTAGTGGCCTATTATCCGGGTCATAAAGCACATCTGATGCAAACAAAATATCCACTTTGCCATCGAATTTAAAAAAATCATTCAGGTATTCCAGGTCAACAGCATTCTCGCTGGCATTCAGTGCGCTTGCATTCAAGGCTAAAGAATCAATGTCGCAAACAATCACTTTAGCGGCACCAGCCAGGGCAGCGGCGATGCCAACCACCCCGGAGCCACAACCAAAATCAAGCACCGTTTTGCCCTTTACGGCATGCGTCCCATTCAGCAAGCGTTCGGCCAGCGCCAGGCCGCTACCCCAGCAAAAACTCCAATAAGGGGGATCGGCAAAAATCGCACTGGTTTCCTGTTCCTTGAGGGGCGCATCCATTCCCTCAGGATCAATGAGCCATAGCTTAAGCTTTTGGCAATCAGGATTTTCAAAATTAACCGGAGAAAGCTTAAGCCGTGCAGAGGGTAAAAGGCTTTGAATATGTGCCTCTAATTGACGCTGGTAGGCGTGCAAGCCTGAACTCAAAGTTCGCCTTCCTGACGCTTTACCGCCCTCGACTGAGCCTTTCCAGAACCCAGCATGACGCCAATCCATACGGTATCTGAATCACTCTCCAGAGCAATTTTGACCAGAATAGTTAACGGTATCGACAGCAACATTCCAACCGGCCCTAATATCCAGCCCCAGAAAACCAAAGATAAAAAAACCACCAGAGGTGACAAGTTTAAATCCTTACCCATCCAACGTGGCTCGACCACATTACCAATGACCAAGTTAATCACCACATAGGCCACAGCAAGAACCCCTGCCTGACTTGGCCCCAATTGAATGAGTGACAGTAATACAGCCGGCACAGCGGCTAAAAATGAGCCAATCGTCGGTACGAAGTTAAGCAGAAAAGCCAGCAAGGCCCACATTAAAGGATAGTCGACACCGAGTACCCATAGCACTAACAAAACCAGCACGCCCGTAGCAAGACTGAGCAAGGTTTTAATCGTTAAATATCGATTAACACTATGAGTAAAGCTCTCAAGACCATCTAACGAATCTTCGCTACCACCCCGGGCATTAAGTAGCTTTTCTCGGAAGCCTACTTCTTCAGCAAAAATAAAAATGACTGTTAGCAAAATCAAAAATGCATTTGTCATCACATTGCCGAACGATGCCAGAGTATTACCGGCGAGCTGCATCGCCACACCCGGATTAAAGCTTTGCTGCCAAACTTCCGGGTTAAAATGAAGACCCTTATTGGCCAGCCACAACTGCATATCGCCACTCATTACCTGCAAGCGAGCCTGATATTCAGGCAAATCAGCACGAAAACCCTGTATTGAAGAGCCCACTACCGCACCCACTATTGCGCCTAAACAAATGACAACAAGTACGATGAGTAAAATCGCCAGCCCACTGGGCACACGCCTGGATTTGAGCCACACCAATAGCGGCGAACAAATTAAGGCAATAAATACTGACAGCAAAAAAGGCACTAACAAGGCCTCGGCAGCTTTAAGCCCGGCAATAACGATAACGAAAGCGGCCGCTAATAAAATAAATCGAGCCGCTGTTGAAAGATTATTCATTGATCGAAATCCTGATGCTTGAGTTCTTCGAGAATTAATTTAAGAGCCTGTGTGCCTTTTTCGGTAAACAGGGTCACACTAGCCTCACCGACATATTCTATTTCACTGAGGTCTGAACAACGCTGCTGAATGGCCTGCAGAAACTCGCAATGACGCAGCGGAATACCCATAAAAACATGCCAGTCATTCTCCGTGGCATCGCCAGCCAGTACAAGTTCTAAAAGCGTAATCACATTATTTTTATCGAGACGATAAACAGGCGCACCTAGACGCAAAAATACCCACATCGCCATCGATACGACAATGAAAGTAAGCAACAGTGTCAAAACAAAGGTCATGGCAGATTAACTTTTCGTAACAGGCTCTTGCGAATCCAGCAGGCATTCGCGTATCGGCGCTATCAGCAGAGGGGTAATATCCATGGCATTAGATGGGTGGACAATCGTGTTTGTGGTTGCCAGCTCATCGAGACCTGCCGCGAGTAATTGAGCATCCGCACCATCGGCAAAGATACCGTGTACGCCCGCACATTTTATGCGCTCAATACCCTGTGCCTGTAACGCCGCAATGCACTTCAACAGGGTTTGGCCACTGGCGATAACATCATCAATAATCACCGCCGTGTGCTGCTGATAAGCACTCAGGTCAGGCAAGTTGACTTGCACATCGCGATCACCAAAGCGCTGCTTGCGGCCTATTACAAAGGGATGGCCGCTATGGGCAGAAATCTGCGACACCCACTGCTCACTCTCCGCATCCGGCCCCACCAGCAATAAATTGCTCTGCCCCTTCAACCAGTCGGCTAACAGGGGTGCTCCGGCTACCACTCGACTGGGGATGGAATAAATCTCATCCAGACTGCGGTAACGGTGCAGATGTGGATCGACGGTCACCAACCAGTCTAGCTGTGCCGATAAGTGCCGCGCAAAAATTCGAGAGGTAATGGCCTCACCTTCTGTAAAGCGCTTATCCTGTCGCATATAACTTAAATAGGGCGCCACCAGGCCCACTGAAGCGGCACCAAATTCGCGCAGGGTTTCCACTAAAAAAACCAGAGGTAAATATTTATTATTCGGCTGAGACAAGTCGGCAAGTACAATGCAATGCCTGTCTTTCACGGGCGTTTCAATACGCAAATATGACTCGCCGTCAGGAAATAAGCGCTGACTGGTTTTGCCCTGCTCAAAGGCAAGTTGCTCCGCCAAAGAGGCTGTCAGGGGGTAAGGCTCTAGAGCAAAGATAAGGCCTCTGCCTGCCACTACTGTTTCCATCGTGTTTCTCCGAACATTAAATGCTTAGCGATCTGCTACTTTAAGCTGAGCCTTACGCCACAGATAATAGACTGCCGGCAACACTAACAAAACCAGCAGTAGCGCACTGAGCATGCCGCCAACCATAGGCGCTGCAATGCGACTCATCACTTCTGAACCGGTGCCGGAACCCAATAAAATTGGCAACAAACCGCCAATAATCGCCGCCACCGTCATCATCACCGGTCGCACGCGCAAGCCTGCACCGTGCATTACAGCCTGCCGCAGTCGAGTCCCATCAAGAGCCTGACCTTCATTTTCACAGGCAAGGGCTGCCGCCTGCCAGGCCTGATTAAGATAGACCAGCATAATCACACCGATCTCTACCGCCACCCCGGCCAGGGCAATAAAGCCAACACCCACAGCGACGGAAAAATTGTAGCCCGCCAAATACATCAGCCACAGTCCGCCAGCCACCGCCATCGGTAGTGTGCCCATAATAATGGCTACCTCGGCTGCATTACGAAAGTTCAAATACAGTAATAAAATAATAATAAGCAGAGTCAATGGCACCACGTAGGCCAGCTTTTCCTTTGCCCGTAGCATGTATTCATACTGACCTGACCAGGTTAAAGAATAGCCTGATGGTAAGTCTATCTGCTCATTCACTGCCTGCTGAGCCCGTTGTACATAAGTGCCAATATCGACACCTTTAATATCAATAAATGACCAGCCATTAACGCGGGCATTTTCGCTTTTAATACCCGGCGGGCCATCTTCAATATCCACCCGCGCAACATCAGCGAGGGCGATACGCTGGCCCTGCGTCGTGACAATGGGTAGTAAAGCCAGTTGTTCGACAGAATCACGATAAGCCTGTGGATAGCGAATATTGACCGGGTAGCGCTCCAGCCCCTCGACCGTTTGTGTGACATTAACACCACCAATTGCCGTGGCGATAACCTGCTGCACATCAGCAATCGTCAGGCCATAACGGGCCGCCCGCTCTCTATCAATATCAACTTTAATATAGCGCCCCCCCGCCACTCGCTCTGAATAAACCGAAGCCGTACCCGGTACATCTTTAAGAATAGTCTCAAGCTGTAAGCCAATGGCCTGAATTTCTTTTAATTTCGGCCCCGCAATTTTAATACCCACAGGGGTTTTAATACCGGTGGCCAGCATGTCGATGCGGGTTTTAATGGGCATTACCCACGCATTCGTGATGCCCGGAAATTGCAGGCGTTCATCCAGTTCCTGACGGATTTTTTCGGGCGTCATACCCTCGCGCCATTGATCACGATCTTTAAACTGAATAAAGGTTTCTATCATGGTTAAAGGTGCCGGATCAGTCGCCGTTTCGGCCCGACCCATTTTACCGAACACCGTTTTCACCTCGGGCACGGTGCGAATCAGCTTATCAGTTTGCTGCAGAAACTCCCTCGCCTTACCGATGGAAATACCGGGGTAGGTAATCGGCATATACATTAAATCGCCTTCATCAAGTGAGGGAATAAATTCACTACCGATTTGGCTGACCGGCCACAAACCGAGCAGCGTCACTAATGCGGCTGCCGCAATTGTTGCTTTTGGATAATCGAGAACCTTGCGCAGCGCCGGTAAATACATTTTTTTCAAAAGCCTATTGAGGGGGTTTTTATCTTCCGGCCTGATTTTGCCCCGCACAAAGTAGCCCATTAACACTGGCACCAAAGTAATCGCCAATATTGCCGATGCTGCCATGGCATAAGTTTTGGTGTAGGCCAGTGGTGTAAACATGCGCCCTTCCTGTGCTTCGAGAGTAAACACTGGCAGAAAACTCACGGTGATAATTAACAGGCTAAAAAATAACGCAGGCCCCACTTCTGTGGCTGATTTAGCGACGATTTGCCAGCGGTTATTATCGCTGAGCTCTTCCCCCTCCATATGCTTATGCATGTTTTCTATCATCACGATAGCACCATCGATCATCGCGCCAATGGCAATAGCAATACCCCCCAGCGACATAATATTGGCATTCAAGCCCTGCAGGTGCATCACGCTAAAGGCCGCCAAAATACCCACCGGTAAACTGACAATGGCCACTAAAGATGAACGAACATGAAATAAAAACACCATGCACACCAGAGCGACAACGGCGAATTCTTCCAGCAATTTATGCCAGAGATTATTCACTGCCCGCTCGATAAGACCGGAGCGATCATAAACGGTGATAATTTCGACGCCCTCAGGCAGACCAAGTTTTAATTCATCAAGCTTGGTTTTTACCTTATTAATCGTCTGTTGGGCATTATCGCCATAGCGCATCACCACAATACCGCCGACGGTTTCGCCCTCGCCATTAAGTTCGGCAATGCCCCGGCGCATTTGTGGCCCCAGATTAATATCGGCAATATCACGCAGTAATAAAGGCGTACCTTTGACATTCATACCCAGTGGAATACTTTCAAGATCAGCCAGATTCTGCAAATAACCACTGACGCTGACCATGTATTCGGCCTCGCCCATCTCCACCACCGAGGCGCCAATCTCCTGATTACTGCGCTGCACTGCCTTTTGAATATGGCTGAGGGGAATACCAAAAGCGCGAAGTTTTTCCGGATCGACCTTGATCTGATATTGCTTGACCATGCCACCGACGGCAGCCACTTCGGAGACACCGTGCACGGTCTGTAATTCATATTTTAAAAACCAATCCTGCAAACTGCGCAGCTGGCTAATATCGTGCTTGCCGGTTTTATCCACCAGGGCATAAATATAAACCCAGCCCACGCCCGTCGCATCGGGCCCAAGTTGAGGCTTTGCGGTTGCAGGTAATGTCGGCGCGACCTGACTGAGGTACTCGAGTACCCGGCTTCGCGCCCAGTACAAATCAGTGTCATCATCAAATATCACATAAATATAGGAGTCGCCGAAAAAAGAATAACCGCGCACCGTTTTCGCGCCGGGCACCGACAACATCGCGGTAGTCAGTGGGTAGGTCACCTGATCTTCCACCACCTGTGGAGCCTGTCCGGGATAGGTGGTTTTAATAATCACCTGCACATCGGATAGATCCGGAATCGCATCAATCGGCGTATTTTTAAGGGCAAATAAACCTGCACCAACGACTATTAATGTAGCCAGCACCACGAGGAAGCGATTATTAATCGACCAGTGAATAATTCTTTCTATCATTGTCAGGCCCTCAGTCTCTGGCCATGCGCTTAAAATCAGAATCGATACTCGATTCAGAATCCAGCAGAAAATGGGCTGAACTCACCACCCGGTCTCCCGCTTCAAGACCTTCAAGAATTTCTGCCTCACTGCTGCCAACCCGCCCTAATCTCACCACCACTGATTTATATCGTCCATCGCCCAAAGCCAGCACAACCCTGTTTTGACTGCCGGTACGAATCACCGCTTCCCGAGGTACTTGCAGCGTCGGCGTCGATTCACCACTGTGAATAATCACCTGGGCAAACATATTGGGCTTCAACAGGACATCGGTATTAGCAAAGCGTAAACGCACCCGCACCGTTCGCGTTTTGTTATCGAGAATGGGATAAATGTAATCGACCTGCCCCTCCCAGCGACGACCCGGCAAATAGTCCAGCGACATAGTCACGGCATTACCCGCCGCCAATACGCCCGCCTGGCGTTCGAAAACCTCGGCAGTTACCCACACTTCATCCAGTGCACCCACTGACATTAAAGCCGTACCGGGTTTAACAAACATACCTTCACGCACGCCAAGGTTGGCGATAACACCATCTTGAGGTGAATGCACAATGATGGTTTTTGTTGGCTGACGAGATTTTTTTAAAGCATCAATTTGCGCCTGTGCTACCTGAAGCGTCTGCAATCGTTCTTCGGCAGAGCGGATCAAACGTTGATTACCACGCTGCAGGGCGAGCACGAACTCTTCCTGCGCAGCCACCAGTTTCGGCGAATAAAGGGCATATAAGGGCTGGCCCGCGTGCACTGCCTCACCCTCTGATTTCACATAGAGCTGCTCCAACCAGCCCTCAACACGAGGGTGGATATGAATCAAACGGTCTTCATCAAAACCTACATAGCCAACGGTGTTAATCGCTATATTTAAAGGCTTAAACTCAACCACCGCCGTGCGAACACCGAGATTATTTTCAACCTGGGGAGATATTGTTACCAACCCCGCCCCCTTTACCGAACCTTCTGGCGATTCGTCATACACAGGAACCAGGGGCATACCCATGGGTGACAGACCCGGCTCATCACGCCGATAGTTGGCGTCCATCGGGGCTTGCCAATAGAGGGGATCACTGGCCTGCTTTTTTGTTTTCCTGGTTTCCGCCGACTGCCAATTAAAATAGCTGACTGTGCCAAGCACGCCGAGCAATAGGGCCAGGAAAAAAATGCCGGTACTTTTCAATTGTGTTCTCCCTGAATCGACTCATCGACAACACTCGCCACAACAAAATAATGCATTTTTGCCAGGGTTTTTTGTCGTTTCACTTTTAGCTGCAACGCCATGATTTTTGTATTCAGTTCTGCGATACGCGCACGCATTACCTCGGTAAAGTCACCGCCGTCAGATGTATAAGCTGCCAATGTCGCATCGGCCTGGTCATGCATTTGTGGCAGTAAGTATTGTTGATAAAGTTTTTCCCGCTCATCCAGACGCAGTAACTGCGCACCGGCCTGCTGGTAACCCGATCGTAATTCACGCAGCAGCAGGTCCCGTTCCGTTTGAACAGCAGCTCGTCGATGGCTTGCTGCCGACACTCGTTGATCTTGCCTGTTAGCCGTAAACAGCGGTAAGTCGACGGTAATACCCATAGAGAAAAAATCCGCGCGATCATCGCCCCCGGGCGCATCATCTCGATACGCATAAGCGGCATTAATGCCCCACTCCGGTTTATATTGTTGATGGGCCAACTCAAGTCCAGTGCTAATGGATTCAATTTTGCGATCAATCGCCAACACCCTGGGATGTTGCACAATGCGCGCCATCGTCTGCTGCTGATCGTCAAAACTACTGGCCGTCAGGTCATTATTTTGTAGATTGTCGGGTAAGGCCCTATTCACCAGCTCTGCCGATAACCACTCACCCAGTGCCTGTTGCGCAGCATCGTGACCTTGCCAAAGACTGCTCAGCCGGTCTTTCAATCTGCTCAACTCCAACTCGGCACGAATCACATCTTGCTGGCGGGTAGAGCCGGAGGTAGCGGTGTAATTGGCATGGGCAACATCAACCAGCTGCTCGAATAAATACCGATTGTTTTCGATTAAGGCAACACTTCGCTGGGCCAAAAAAGTGTCGAGCCATAGCAAGCTTACTTTTAAGGCGACCCGCGCTTTTCTGTCTGCCCGCAAAAAGGGATAAGCCGCACTTTGCTCACGTTTCTGTCGACGCTTTAATTTCAGGGTATCGCCACGGGGGAAGGTCTGGGCAAGACCCACTGCAAATTGGCTCATCGGCTCCTGATCAAAATTAAACGTGTCCGTCGCCAAATTTAGCAAACCGACACTTAAGCTCGGATCAGGCAATTCACCATCGGCAATACTTTCCGCCAACAAGGCCTGCTCGTTCAGTTTATTGCCCTTTAACCAGGGGTCATTGTTGACCGCAAAGCTAATGGCTTGCTCCAGGCTCAGTGGTGCTTCTGCAGCGCAGGTATTACTCGAAAACCCCGATAACAGTAACAGCCAGGTTATCGCGGCCATTCTTACGTCCACCCTTTTCATTTCTTTTCCTCGACCACCGTCTGGCATTTACAAACCGGTGATAACAAATAAATGCACAACACTGCTAATCAGCGATAGAAATATCCAGGAGCAAAATTATAGCTCCCACCAACAAGAAACACCTTTATCAGGCGTAGCTATCCTGTATTAGCGGGAAATAGGTGGGCGAAACAGGGGGGCGTTGAAGGAGACCGTATGCTGAAACAGCGATTTAGCCAGGGCAGCGCGAACCGGAAGAAAGGTTGCAACACCCACCCTGGCGGGTAAATAGACTGAACATAAGCCCGGGCAGCAATCGTCACAATCAGGCTGACAAGTCGCGCCTTCAGCCATGGTCATATCCGCCGCAGAAAAAAGAGTGTCCCTATTGGTTAATACAGAGCGATGTGACTCGGGGTGCATATTCATTACAGACGTGACAACAGAATCGCCCTTATTCAATTCAATATTCATCAAACCCGCGCTAGCCAGAGCCGGGTTAAACGACACAGCCAGCAGTAAACATAGCCCATAAGACAGAATCTGCCTTATTGAGAGCTGTTTTCTAGCAGAGAGTGATAGCCTCATTATGAGCCGCTTATTCTTCGAGTGAATTGCATGGTTTCAAATTTAAGCACAGTAGCCATCGTCAGTTCAATACTTACTCCACTCCCTATAAATGAGCAGACCTAGACACACAAGACCAGCCTGTAGGAATCTAACCGCCAGAACGATACTGAGATCTATTTGCATATGCGAATGAATATCATTATTATCTCCGCCATCGTTTTTAGAGGCTGTTAAAATGAAAAAAACATATTTACTCATGATGATTACAGCGTGCTTACCGCCAGCAACCGTACTTGCAGAAAACCAAATTAATACGCAGAAGCACGCAAGCCCCGTTGCTGGACAAGAGATAGAAACCGTCATTGTGACGGCCACAAAATTGCCCCGCACATTAAGTAATATTGCCGGCACAATTAGTGTCATCACTGCAGAAGAATTAGAGCAACAGATGGCTGGTGATATAGACGATATTATTCGCTATCAACCCGGAATTTCATTAAACACTGCCGGCAGAGGTGGCAATCAAGGCTTCATTATTCGCGGAATAGGTGGCAACAGAGTGTTGACTCTGATTGACGGGGTTCGCAGCAGCGACATTTACTCCGCCGGGCCTGCTTCTTATGGTCGTGACGCCTATGAAGTCGACGACTTCAAAAGTGTAGAAGTAATAAGAGGCCCCGCCTCCGTACTCTATGGCGCTGACGCACTGGGTGGAGCTGTGATTATCAACACCAAATCGCCAAGGGATTATCTGTCAAACAGCAAAGACACGTATTTTGCCGTCCGTAGTGGTTTTGATAGTGCTAATGAAGAAGGAAAAATAGGTTTTACCGCAGCAAGCCAATTAAAGGACTGGGGCTTTGTTACGCAGTACACCCACAGGGATTTCAACGAAAAGGATATTGAGGGCAGTGGTGAGCTAAACCCTCAGGATGGTGACTCAGATGCGCTGATGTTTAAAACCGTTTGGACACCTAATGAGAACCATCAGCTGACCGTAACACTCGATGCCTTTGATGAAAATATTGACTACGACTTGCTCACAGACGTGGGTCGTAGTGTCACCAACTCGACGGGTAAAGATGAGACTGAGCGATATCGTGCAAGCATCAATCACCATTGGCAACTCGGTTTAACGGCTGTAGATCACATTGACAACCAGCTGTACTGGCAAAAAACGGATGCCACACAAAACACCGTGCAGCACCGCAATAGCTACTCATTCCCCCATGCACCCTTTGGTACTGCAGCAATACGAAAGACTGATTTTGAATTTAACCAGGAGATTTGGGGCATAGGCAGCACCCTGGTTAAAGCCTTTAATATTGGCAATACTTATCACGCAATGGTCTACGGGCTCAATTATGAAGTCACGGATACTGAACGCCCACGTAATCGTTGTGAAACGGACCTGGCGACAGGTAGTGCAAGCTGCGATATTCTGGCCTACCCCTTCTCGCCTGCTGAATCCTTCCCTAATAAAACCTTTCCCGATACGGAAACTACGCGCGCAGGTATCTTCTGGCAAGATGAAATAACACTGGGTGAAAGTGGCTTTAGGCTTATCCCCGGCATTCGTTATGACTATTACGATATGGATGCCAATACTAAGGGCGTCGTTGATATAGCCGGCTACAGCGTAGAGTCTTTTGACGAGGAAGATGTCTCGGTCAATTTAGGTTTACTTTATGACCTGACTGAGCAAGTCTCTTTATTCGCACAATACTCTGAAGGCTTTCGCCCCCCCAGTTTTGATGAGGCCAATCAATCTTTTGTTAATTTAGCCTTTGGTTATGCAACCGTCCCCAATCCCAATTTAAAACCGGAAACCAGTAAAGGTTATGAAATTGGGGTCAAAGCTGATTTACCAGAAGGCTATGTCAGCCTGGCCATTTTTGACAATCATTATGATGACTTCATTGAAAGCCAATATATTGGTAACAACGCAGGCATCAGCTTGTATCAGCAAAGCAATATTAGCGAAGCCAGAATTTGGGGCGTTGAGCTAACCAGTATCTGGCAATTAAATAATAACTGGCAATTAAATGGCAGCCTTGCTCATGCCCGTGGTGAGGATGAGGACGCTGATCGGCCACTCGATTCTGTCGACCCTTTAACAGCCGTTATTGGCCTGGCTTATAACGCCAGTGATGATCAATGGCGAGTAGAGACGGCCTTAACATTGGTCGACAAGAAAGATCGTGTTTCAGATGATAGCCGCGTGACCAATAGCGGCTATGGCATCACCGATATATTTGGCCATTACAACCTGTCAAACAAGGTGAAAATAAGACTCGGGGTATTCAACGTATTTAACAAACAATATGCTCAGTGGGCAAATCTTTCAGGCCTTTCTGCAACTAGCAGCAGTGTTGATCGAGCGCAAGAATCAGGCACAACATTTCGCGCAGCTCTCGACATTACTTTCTAAACCTCCTTGCACCAAAACGGGTGCTCTAAGCCTACCTGGGCAACGGGACTGTATAACCTGGTCGTTATGCAGCCCGATTTTTTATGACTCCTAAATTCAGACGCCTAAATTCAGGCTCTTAAATTCAGGCTCTTAAATTCAGATAGTAACCTCACTATGAATATACAAACACTCGAAAACCTAATGTATCAATTGTCAGACTTTTTCCTGGCCCCAGTATTACTACTGCTTGTCATATTGTTTCTCTACAGCCTCTACGCACTGGGTGGCTTTGCTTGCCAGACCTGGCAGCGTCGTCAATACAGTGATAATTATGCGACAGTCATTCATGGGAATACTGATAATAGTAAAACCATTAAAGGCTACCCCTTAACAGCTCTGGTGCTATCTAGCCTTTCGATAAAAAGTAATTTAAAAGAGAGCGTATCAATACATCATCCCTCCCCACTCACCAAAGACCGCCTGGATGTTGCCGCTTTAAAAGAATTAGAAGCGGTGAGAACGGTCAGTCGTCTTGCCCCTATGCTCGGTTTGATAGCGACGATGGTGCCTATGGGGCCAGCGCTTAAAAGTCTTGCCGACGGCAATGTACAAGGGATTAGTGACAACCTCATTGTTGCCTTTTCTGCAGTTATATTTGGCCTGGTTATCGCATCGATCACCTTTTGGATCGCCAGCATTCAGAAACGTTGGTTAGCTACCGAGCTTGTGGATCTGCTGCCACTGATCGAAACAGCCAATACTAACGGTGATGCCCTCGACACGCTGGAGCTAGAACGTGAAGCTGCTTGATGAAGATGAAGGGATCAACCCTGCCCTGTCACTGGTTAACCTGGTTGATGTTTTTCTGGTTCTCGTTGCGGCATTACTGATCGCCATCGCCCAGAATCCGATGAATCCCTTTTTGGCTGAGAATGTCACGGTTATCAAAAATGAAGGAACACCAGAGATGGAAATAATTGTAAAGAAAGGCGAGAAAATTGAAACCTATAAAAGCCGCGGTGAAATTGGTAATGGCAAAGGCGTTAAAGCCGGTATCGCCTATCGAATGCCCGATGGTTCTATTATTTATGTTCCCGAATAAAGCACCTGCCTAACGACACGTCATTTATTGAGTCACGCCCGCTATAGAGTTACACCTTGTTTACAGCCACATCAAAGCATCGCCATATAGAGACATAAATTAATGAAAACCGGCATTATTATTTTCGTTACAGCATTGACTTTACTCATAAACCTCAAGGCTTTTGCCAATGAAAGTAAAATACTCTTTGTCAGTGCGGCCCATAGCAACAAAGCCAAAGTCACCCTGATAAAAAAACTGGCTAAAGAGCAAGGCTTACATATTGGCCATCAATCGATACGTGATCTCGATGATCTCGATAAAGCCCTCAGCGTTTTCAACACCTATGACGTAGTGATGTTTGACGCCGTATCCATTAAAGCAACGCAAGGGAGTTTTGGTAAATACGCATCACTCATCAAAACCAGCACGGCTCGCTTTGTCCCCATTAAAGCACCGCAAAACAAGCAGCTCCGCAAGGGCGTAAGCGAGGCTCAGGCAGAAAAATTATTCGCGTATTATGACAACGGCGGCGTTGAAAACTTCAAGCGCTTACTGCAATTTATTCAACACAGGGTCATTATCAAGGATTCAAATATTATTGCCGACCCCGTTATTTACCCACAAGCGGGCATTTATCATCCCGACTATGAGACGCGAATTTTCGACTCGTTGGCAGCCTACAAAGCGTGGCAAACAACGATGCGAAAAACCAGTGCGGCATCAGGCACTGAATCAAACGTAGCACCCAGCATCGCCCTACTGATGCCCCGCGCACTTATCGAGTCTGCTGAAACCCAGCCCATTGATGACACGATTGAATTGCTGGAGAAAAAAGGCATCGATGTGTTCCCCGTTTTTTACGAATCGTCCGCTACGCCCGATGATTACCTCACATTACTCCAGGTCGATGGCCAAACTGTTGTCGATACCCTTATTAACTTCCGCGTAATCCACTTTGCCAATCAGCGCAAAATAGAATTTGAAACATTAGGCCGCCCCGTTATACAAGCCATGACGTATTATGGTGGCCATCAAAAAACCTGGGAAGACAGTGCCCAGGGCATATCTCCCGGCATGATGGCATTTACCCTGGTACTGCCTGAAACCTCTGGGGTCATAGATCCGATTATTATTTCAGCGCGCGATAAGGACAGTGGAGAGACGCGGATAATTGACTACCAACTCGATTATCTGATTGATCGAGCACTGAATTATGCCCGGCTAGTGAACACCCCAAATGCCGAGAAAAAGCTCACCGTTATGTTTTGGGGTGACAAAGACATGGGCGCCTCTTTTCTCAATGTGCCCGATAGTCTGCATACCATTAGTCATCGCCTACACAACGAGGGTTATAAAGTAGAGCCCCATGAACACGATTACTACAGCGACCGTGCCTCCCGCATTCTCGACCCCTTCTACCGCGCCTATGAACTCGACAAATTACTGGCTGACAATCTCGCTGCTCTCCTACCGATGACAGACTACCGTGATTGGCTCAACACCTTACCTGCCCCTGTTGTTCAGGCCGTTACTGATTTCTGGGGTGAACCCGAAGAAAACTTTATGGTCGTAGAGCGCGATGGCCAGCACTATTTTGTGATCCCCCGTATTCAAAACGGCAATATTCTTGTGATGCGTCAACCGCCTCGGGGCGACAGTAAAGATCAGGACCAAACGCTTTACCACACCACCGCCATACCGATGAACCACTACTACCTTGCCGCGTATTTCTATGCCCGTGAAATCTGGAAAAGTAACGCATTTATTCATTTGGGCACCCATGGTTCACAGGAATATCTTCCCGGTAAGGAAAGGGGCTTGTCACGTTACGACGGTGGCAGCCTGGCCATCGGCACAGTACCCGTGATGTACCCTTTCATCGTCGATGATGTCGGCGAGGCTATGCAGGTTAAGCGGCGCGGTGGTGCCGTTGCCGTCAGCCATATGACCCCACCCTTTGCCGCCGCTGGTCTCCAGGGAGTTACGGCTGACATCCACGAATTAATGCATCAATACAATGCCCTTGATGAGGGTGGTGTAAAAGAAAAAACAGGCGCTCAAATTATCGCCCTCTGTATTGAGGAAAACCTGTGTGATGACTTTGGCTGGAATGCGCAAAAAATCACCGATGACTTTGCCGGGTTTCTCGTCGCCCTGCACGATTACATGGGTGAACTTGCCGCTGAAAACCAGCCCCTTGGCCTGCACAGTTTTGGTGAACTAGCCGAGAAAAACCTGCTGATATCCACCCTTGTACAAATGCTCGGTAGCGACTTTATTGCAGAGACCAGCCTTTTTGAAAGCGATTATTACCGTGCTGGCCACAGCCACGATGAGGGTGGAGAGCACAGTCATAACGCAGACAGCACACATCACCATGACGACAAACAAACGGATGATGGGCAGAACAATACAAACCACACCCAGCAGCACGCCGGTGATTTTCACGAAACGTCCAGCGACCTTGAATCGCTGGCGGGGTTTAAAACTGTCCGCGACTTTGTCGTTGGTGATACCGACCCAGCTGCACTCAAAGAAAGCGTACTTAATAAAACACTACACACCTTTATCGAACACGGTAAAACACTTTATCGCAACATGGGTGACATTCAGGAGCTGGACAATTTGGTCGCTGGCTTAGCTGGGCAATATATTCCCGTCAATACGGGCGGCGACCCCATTCGCCACCCCGACTCGTTACCCACCGGCTTAAACTTGTACGGTTTTGACCCTGCACGCCTGCCCACCAAAGCCGCCTATGCCCAGGGCATTGAACTGGTTGAAGACATGATTGCCAATTACTATCAGGATAATGGCCGCTATCCGTCTAAAATGGCTTTCTCTTTGTGGTCTATTGAAGCGATGCGTCACTACGGTGTCCTCGAAAGCCAGGCGATGCGCGCCATGGGTGTCAAACCCGTGTGGAGCCCGGATGGCCGCGTTGTCGATATCGAAATCATTCCCGCAGCGGAGTTAAAACGCCCCCGCATTGACATTGTATTATCGGCCACCGGCCTTTATCGCGATGCCTTCCCCGCCGTCATGCAGCGACTCGCCAAAGCGATTCAACAAGTTGCCCAGTTAAAAGAAGACAACAACTCATTGTGGGATAACAGCCAGCGCATTAAAGCCGATTTAATCGCCGACGGTGTTACTGAAGAGGAAGCCGAATACCTCTCCACCGTACGGATTTTTTCCAATACCTCTGGCCAATACGGCTCCGGTGTTGACGGCCCTGTTTTCAACAGCGACACCTGGGAAACCGATGCCAAAATTGCCGACAATTATTTAGCCAAAATGGGCTACTACTTTGGCGCCGACGATTCCCGCTGGGGTAAAAAATCCGCAGGCTTATACGGCAAGCAACTGTCAGGCACCGACATTGTCGCCTTTTCGCGGTCTTCCAATCTTTATGGAATGATCACCTCAGACGACCCCTTTGAATATTTTGGCTCACTGGCACTGGCGATACGAAACCTCGACGGTAAAAGCCCCGAAATGATGATCAGTAATCTTCGGGATGCCAAAAACGGCAAAATGGAAAAGGCCTCGACCTTCCTGGCTAAAGAACTCCGCACCCGTAATTTTAATGAACGCTGGATTAAAGAAATGCAGAAAGAAGGCTACAGCGGCGCTGTTGTGATGGCATCCAGCATCGCCAACTTCTGGGGCTGGCAGGTGGTCGACCCCAATATCGTACGGGCAGACCAATGGCAGGAATTCTTTGAAGTCTACGTTGAAGACAAACTCGAACTAGGCATCAACGAATGGTTTGAAAAGGTTAACCCCGCTGCCCAGGCTCAGTTATTAGAGCGAATGTTAGAAGCCGTTCGCAAGGGATATTGGGATGCCGATGCAGCGACACTCGAAGCCATGCTCGAGCGCTATCAAAGCCTTGTCAGTCAACACGACTTGCTGGTCGACAACGAAAAACTGCGGGAATATGTGAATCAACAGGCGGCAGGCTTTGGGCTTGATGTGCAATTGCCTGCCCCGCCACCAGCAGGTGCTATCGAAAGCCAACCCGCTCAGGAGAATATTGAAGGACAAAAACTGGAAAAGGTCGAATCGAGCAAAACGGACAGCGAGCTCGACAAAAGCCTACTTTATACCTTGCTCGCCCTGGCACTTGCCGTCATCGCGGGTGCCTGGCGGCAGGCCAATCGACAGTATCAATAGGCTCTTTAACCGTCACGGTTTCTTATACCTTTATGGGCTGAGTAGCCGCCTTACGCTCTACTAACGGATGATAATTTGAAGACCACACAGATCAGGCCGCCCATTAATCCCGCCAAATGCGCAGCCGGGTAGGCTTGCCAGGCAGTATCGACAAACAAGGTGTGTTGAACACACACCTCCCAAACAAGCTTTGTACAAAGTACTGCCATAGGCAGCAAACCCACGACATTTCTTTTCTCCTGAAAAAAATGGTGGCAAACGAGCAACAGCGGAGAAAACAAAATACCTGAAAGTCCGCAATAATAGTCCATAGATGAAAACGGCGAGAGCAGTAAAATATCGACTGCCACTATGCCGAGAAAAACAGACATTAGCATTTGCTGAATTGAATACTGGCTCAACCAAAAAGTGATGCCGGTAAAGGCAAGCACATCCCATAAAGCGTGGCTGGCAGAACTATGGATAAAGTGCGCTGTTAATAATCGCCACCACTCACCCTGGCCAATGGCATCACGATCAAAAACAAACAATGCCATATTACTTTGCAGTAGCACTAATGCGATTAAAAACAATAAGGGATAAAAAACCCCCTTTATTATTTGAGCACACCTTTTTATAAAAACTGACTTGCTAGAGAAGCAAGTCAGTTTTGTTTGACAGCCCTGAAACATCTTCAGCTTGCCTGTTGATGCTTTCGACGAAAGCTGGACAGAATCATCAGCGCAACAATCAACATCAGCCACGAAGGATTAACAGCACCGGCACCACCTGACGAAGAACCACCACTACTGACCGGACGCGGACTATTAAACATTGGCTGCTGTGTATCTACACGATGACTTTGAACGGCTCTTGATTTTCTGGCATCTCGGGCTGCATGCTCAGTCTCAACACGCTGCTTATTGTGACGCTCTATCTTAAGTTGCTGGAACCTCGCCTCTTCAAATACGATCATTGAGGTGTAATCGGTAACCAGACCGTATTCAACGGCTATGTCGCTTATCGCCTGTTCCACATCTGCATCTTGCCCAAAGTAATCGAGTGTCGCCTGCAATTCTTCGATAGAGGCAAAAGCCCACAACCGTTCGATCTCTGGATTGAAGTGACTAACATCAGGGAATTTAACACGTGTTTTATAGACTTTATTAAGCCCTCCCACCTTCGCGCTTAGCACCACTTCGGCCTGCCCGGGCTTCCAGTAATGGCCAAAGACATTGAGCTGCTCACCCCGATAGAGGCTGCCAATTTTCTCCGGCGTCATATCTTTAACCTTGACGCCATTGATGCGGAGTTCAACATCGCGAAAGGCCTGGTGGGTCAATTTGCTGGTTGCCAACAGTATTTGACCAACAATGTCATCGGCATTAGAAACAGAAATCGCAAAGCCCTGCGACACCTCGGTCATTTCATTCAGCAGGGGCCTGTTGGCACTATTGCCCATAATAAAAGTAAACAAACGCACGTCATTATTTTTGAGTAATTTAAGAAATTCTTTTTTACCCGTTTCACCCACATTGGCAACGCCATCGGTTACCAGAATGACACCGGTGGGACGGTCGGCATCAAGGCCATTTAAACCCTCAACTAAACCACCATGAAGATTGGTTCCGCCGCCCACACTATAGTTTTCAAGTTGCTGTAATACAGTATTGACGTTTGCTGGAGAAGCCTCTTGAAAACCACCACTGAGATCAACACTGGTGTTATTAAACAACACCACTTTAAAACGATCATCCTGGCGCAGCTTCGCCAAGCCCTGCCTAACGCCTTCAATCAGAGTGGCGTATTTACCCTTCATTGAGCCTGAAATATCCAGCACAAACACCCAATCACTGCCCTGGGTTATTTTCCCTAATTCACCGCCGGGGGTTAGCGTTAGCATAAAGGTACCCCGACCAGTAGCATCGGGCTTGTAGGTCACCAAATCCAATGTCGCGGGCAGGCCTTCCTTATGTCGCCAGTAAACCAGTATGTCCTGAGACAGGGAAACAACATTTTGCGACATGCCGGTTGTTGGCTTGTCCTCAGTAAAATTGCCCCCTGTTTCGTTGTCTATGACAGCGCTGCCACCCTCTTGCAATTCTATTTGCTTATTGTCTTGATGGTTGCCGTCTTGATGATTCCTGCTTTGATGATTAAGAAGGGCCACAGTCCACTCATCTTCAGCCACTTGTTGTATAAGGGCACCCGGGTGGTTGGGCAGGCGCAGAGCATCAATGGGATAACTCGAACGAAAGCGTAAATTAAAGCTGAACTTTTCTGTCACCACTTCATTGCGCGACCAAAACGAGAGCTTGGCATCATCGACCCCGCCCTCCTCTAGTGGATAGAGATAACGGCCAACACCGGTATCGACGTGCGCTGCCTGCACATACACCAAACGTATTTTGACATCGGCCTGCGCTGGTACCGGGTAAATACTAATATCAAAGGTTTTATAGCCGTCCTTCTCGACTATCGCCGCTTTCCGGCCAGCGGCCTTTTCCTCTTCATAAATCTTTCGCGCTTTTTGCTTTTCAACAACCTCACCGATCACCGGCTTGCCATCGATCCAGTAAGTAAACTCGCCCACTGCTGCGGACTCTGGTACAGGAAAGGAATAAATAGCCTCCAAATCATTAACACTGGGGTTATGAAAAACTTGCTCCACAGATGTGGTGACATAACCGTCTTCAATCAGCACATCAACATGATGCTCACGGATTTCCAGATCGGCTAACCCGCTATTAACGGGTTTCAATAAACCCGCCGCATTGCTCCAGCCACTGAGCAACAGGGGGATGGTGGTACAGAGTATTTTTAACAGTGTTTTACGCTTCATGGTGACGCCCTCTATGGATAAATAAACCAGGCCAAATCTATGGCGAGAGGGAGTCTGGTACGACCGGGTTTTGATGAACAGCGTTAGCAAAAAAGTAGCGGCAGATAATACCGGATGGCTTACCCACTGCTACTTCGGTAGATATGTGCTGCTATGTGTTATTTTTAAAGGCTTCAAACAAGCCGAATTGCCACTGACGAATCGCTAACACAGCACTCGCACCATGCTTTTTTTCCATGGGTAGAGACTTATCCTTTTGTGCCAGGTGATTAAACTCATTGGCCAACGTGCGAATTTTTTTCTGGTACTCCGCGTTACTGGCTTTTGACAGCAAACCATTGACGACAATCAACTGCTCATGCTCTTTATCAAAACGAGAATTGAAAAAATCTTGTTCGACCTTTTCCTGAAAAAACTGCTGAATAGCACCATTGGCATGCCAGGAAAAATTTGGGGAAACAAGTAGCTTGATACGATTGCCCGGTAGCAAGTCGATAATTTTCAGACGATCCAGCAGCGCTAACTTTTGAATGCAGTCATGGGCTGGAATATCATACTGCTCGAGTAATTCTTCATAGCTATAACCATTGATCACACAAACCGTAATCATTAACAGCAGTAGATCAGCGGCAATTTCTGCCTCCTGCTCCAGGCTAAGCTGAACAATCTTTTGCTGTTCGCTGGTCATATTTTGCACCAGATCTGAAATCTCGAGCCCCATCATGTGACAGATACATTCAAGCCTGTGCAGCGTAAAGTTCTGCTCGGCAAACAGGCGTTTAACAGACGCCTCACTTAACTGTAATAACGCAGCCACATCAGCATACGTCTTACCGTGGGCTTTCAGCTGTTTTTTCAAAGTCGCAATCAAAGGGGTGATTTGGGGCATATTCCAACCAGAGCGCTAGCAAGTATTAAATGTCACAACTTTATAGCCCCATAGATCTTTATTTACAACAATAGGTTGCGTTATTTGAAGTCTAAAGACACCTTGACTATATTTGGCTAGGCAAATATAGTTGCGCCATGAATACTGACGAATATAGCAGCCTGTTTAAGTGCCTCTCAGAACCCGTGCGCCTGCGTATCCTCTTTCTACTACTCGACAAGGGTGAGCTTTGTGTCTGCGATATTGTCGACACGCTGGGGCTGTCGCAAAGCGTGGTGTCTCGCCACCTGGCCTATCTGCGCAATAACAGTTTGCTCAGCACCCGCCGCGCAGGCGTCTGGGTTTACTATAAGGTCATTAAAGTGTCACCTTTTATTGATAAGTTGTTAGCCTTATTTCACCAATCCGGTGAGAGTTCGCCCTCATTGCAAAGCGATCTAAAACAGTTCAGCACCTGTGCCAATAGAGACTGTAGCTGACGACCTTTAACGTGAGGGAAACCGCTCGTTAAGCGATTTACATTCATTACAAGGCACTATTTCAAAACAGTACATTTGCTTATGCGTATATGCGTTTTTAATACAGCTAGTACGTAATAGATCTATCAAGGGCCAGTAAAATGACGATCAGAATTGGAATAAATGGTTTTGGCCGCATGGGTCGTCTGGCCCTACGTGCCGCATGTGATTGGCCAGAGCTGGAGTTCGTGCATATTAACGAGCCAGCGGGCGATATTGCCACTGCAGCCCATTTGCTAAAATACGACTCTATTCATCGCACCTGGCCCCACGACGTTAGCGTTGATGGTGACAAGATTATTATTGATGGCAAAGCCATTACTTATTCGCAAAACACCGATTTAACGGCGTCTCCCTGGAACGAGCGGAATGTCGATTTACTGCTTGAATGCTCGGGTAAATTCAAATCAAAACAAGCGCTGGAACCTCTACTCGAGACTACCGGTAAAGATAGCGGCATTAAAAAAATTGTCGTCTCCGCACCCATAAAAGATGGCACCCTGAATATTGTCATGGGTGTTAATGATCATCTCTACAATGCGCAGACACACGATATTGTTACAGCGGCATCGTGTACCACTAACTGCCTGGCACCGGTAATTGATGTCATTCAAAAAGAACTGGGCATTAAGCACGGCAGCATTACCACTATTCACGACATCACCAACACCCAAAGTATTCTCGACGAATACCACAGTGACTTGCGCCGTGCGCGTGCCAGTGGGTTGTCGTTAATCCCCACCACCACTGGCTCTGCCACCGCCATTGCGGAAATATTCCCTGAATTAAAGGGTCGGATTAATGGCATTGCCGTGCGAGTGCCACTGGCTAATGCCTCGTTGACCGACTGTGTGTTTGAAGTTGAAACGCCAACCAGCGTCGAGTTCGTGAATAAGGCTTTGTTCGAGGCCGCAAATGGTAGGTTAAGCGGCATTTTGGGCTACGAAGAAATACCCTTAGTTTCTGTCGATTACACCGACGATATTCGCTCCAGCATTATCGATGCCCCATCGACCATGGTGATCAATAAAACCCAGGTGAAAATCCTCGCCTGGTACGACAATGAAATTGGCTACGTCAATCGCATGATGGAGCTAGCTGTAAAAGTTGGGCTTTCTATCAAAGCCGCTTGATAACACCACTATGATGAGCCACAGCCTACGCCAGTACATTATGGTAACCCTGAGCTATTGGGGTTTTACCCTCACCGACGGTGCCCTGCGCATGTTGGTTGTACTGTATTTTCACCAATTGGGTTACAGCCCTTTTGAAGTCGCCGCACTATTTTTGTTTTACGAATTCTTCGGCATGGTGACGAATTTATTCGGTGGCTGGCTAGCCGCTCGCACCGGACTCAACACCACCCTGCATATTGGACTGGTCCTGCAAATGCTTGCCTTGGGCATGTTGTTAGCTGACCCCGCCTGGCTCTCGGTTTTTTATGTGATGGCCGCCCAGGCGCTATCGGGCATTGCCAAAGATCTGAATAAAATGAGTGCGAAAAGCAGTATTAAACTGCTGTTGCCCGACAATGCCCAAAGCAAGCTTTACCATTGGGTTGCCCTGTTAACGGGATCAAAGAACACCTTAAAAGGCGTAGGCTTTTTTATCGGTGCGCTGCTTCTCTCCAGCATTGGCTTTCGCTCCGCCATTCTGGTTTTATTTATTGGCCTGATGCTGGTCTGCATTGCCAGCTTTCTATTCCTCGATCGCGGCATGGGTAAAAGCCAGTACCAGCCAAAGTTTCGTGAGTTATTTTCAAAAAGCCCCGCAATAAACCGGCTTTCAGCAGCGCGCTTTTTTCTTTTTGGTTCCAGAGACATCTGGTTTGTCGTCGCCCTGCCCGTCTACCTACAAAGCGTACTTGGCTGGAGCCACACCGCCGTTGGCAGTCTATTAGCCCTATGGATTATCGCCTACGGTGCAGTGCAATCAATAGCACCAAAGCTGACCCAACGAGGTCAAAGTAAAAGCCCCGATGGCAAAACAGCCCTGCACTGGATATTACCCCTCTGCCTGATTCCCGCTGCAATAGCCCTATCTCTGCACTACACACTAGCGGCACCGGCAACCATTTTAATTATTGGCCTGGCTGTGTATGGAATATTATTCGCGATAAATTCATCCCTACACTCCTACCTTATCGTCGCCTATGCCCAGCGCAATGGGGTTTCACTTGATGTGGGGTTTTACTACATGGCTAATGCCGCCGGACGTTTAGCGGGCTCTCTGCTCTCGGGTTTGATTTATCAATGGCAAGGTCTGGAAGCTTGCATGCTAGCCTCATCGGCTTTTATTGCTATCGCCTGCTTACTTTCAATTGGCCTCATCAAACACCAACCATCAATGAACAGAGCCCCCCAATATTAAAAAGTAACGACACGGTTATGGCAGCACCAAAAGACAGTTATTCGACCAACCCTTTCAACAATACACCTGCACCATAGGCCAGCACAGCGGCGACACCACCAATACCCACTGTTTCGAAGGCACCAATCAATCGTGATTGATTAACAAAGCGAGCCTTCACCGCCCCTACCCATAAAAAAGCAGCCGCCGTTAGAGCTGAGCTCCAGAAAAAAGCATCCGCCACCGAACCAGGCTTTATCCAGTTGAAGAGATAAGGCAATAGTGGAATGAGTCCGATTAAAGAAAAGGCTACAAAAGTGGCAAAGCCCGCTTTACCCGGATGATGGTCTTGCAGTGTCATACCGTGCTCTTCCTGCAGCATGGTATCAATCCAGCGCTCGTGGTCAGCCGTAATCACCTCGACAACCTGGTCGAGCAATTCACCCTCAAAACCCTTCATGGCATAAATTTGCCGTACTTCTTCCCGTTCACCCTCCGGCCATTTATGAATTTCATCCTGCTCGTGCTTGCGGGTTTCTGCACGAAACTGGTTTTCTGCACGAGTACCTAAATAATTACTGATGGCCATACTAAAACCGTCAGCTAGCAGGTTGGCAAAGCCCAAAATAATAATCACCCCAGCTGACATTCCTGCACCGGCAACACCCGCGACAACGGCAAAGGTAGTCACCGCACCATCGACAGCGCCGTAGACAAAATCTTTGAGGTAGACGGAACTAGGGCCGCTCTGTAAACGATTAGCAATTTGCTCGGGTGTATGGATGGCCTGATAAGTCGCTTTATCTTCGTACTTAATCTGATTCATATTAAAAAAAGAATCTCCAGCTGTTTCATTGAACGAAGGGTTTACATCAAGGGGAGGATGGCTTTATTTCAAGCCAAATACGGCAAACAATCAGTTCGCTATCAGCGGCCCCACTCCAGCAGAATATTATAAACATTCCGAAATCAAACTATAGCCCGTATCATGCTAAAAAGTACTGTATTTAGAGGCCACAATGCAGAATAACAATTTCATTATTGCCATTTGCGGATCACCGGGTAGTGGTAAAAGTACCCTTGCCGAACTCCTTGCTAGAGCATTCACTGATGGCAATGAATTTATACCCGGCACTAACCCTGTCGTACGCATTGATATCGACCAATACCAAAGCTTTACCGACCAGGCGATTGAAGACATTGAACAATGGATGGAGGGTGAGGCCGATTACAACACGTTTACAATCCCTCAACTCGACAATGATCTTGCCGATTTAAAACGAGGAAAAACCCTACAGATTTCAGGGCAAAAGAAGCCCAGTACAGCAGCAGGCCCGATTATTTTTGAAACCCACTTCGGCCGTGAACACCGCGCCACTGGCCAGCACATCGACTTTATGATTTGGCTCGAAACACCCCTTGATATAGCACTTGCACGCAATATCCAGGCTTTTTGTCAGGATTTTTTAGCAGGAGAAGAAGGGCACCACCGACAGCAAATACAATGGATGATGGAATATCTGACAAACTATCAACAAAGCGTTCGCGCCACCCTGGCACAACAAGCCCAGCGCCTCTCTTCGGCTGCCGATGTCATTCTTGACGGCCAACAGAATGTAGATGCCCTTACCAAACAAGCTCTTGCCGCTTTTGCCAAATACCAGGCCAGTATGGCGGAACAATCATAATGAAAGACTACCGAGACTATCTGCGCATAGATCAATATCTACAGGATTTCATGCAAACTCAGTTACTGAAAGGTGCCTTCGACAAGGGCTTAATCGACACACTCGCCAAAGCCCCCAGCAACTTATCAAACTTACAAAAAGCCACTGCAACTGATGGCCCAGGGCTACAATTTCTATTAAGCGCCCTCATTCAAAGTAATGTCGTCAAAGAATCAGCAGAGTACTTTGAACTTACTGACGCTTTCATAGAAGCACTGTATTACCGCGATTTATTGGAAGCCAAAATCTTCTTTGCCAACCTTCTCGCCCCTGACCTACTTGAGCACATCGACACCTTTTTGAGCGACGAAGGGGAATTCATGCAGTGCTCACATTTATTCGAGCTATTTGATTATCACCGCGCACTGCACAGCACACCGGAAAACGTTCGCTTTACCGCACGCTGGATGAAATTGACCAGCACCCTGACCCGCTATGAAGCCGGTGCCTGTCTGGCTCATCACGACTTCTCCGCTTATCAAAATATTATGGATATTGGCGGTAATAGCGGTGAATTTGTTTTACAGATCACTGCTCAATACCCGCAACTACAAGCCACCGTCATCGACCTGCCCGTGGTTTGTGAAGTAGGAACCCAGCACGTCAGCAGTCATCCCCAGGCTTCGCGCATTCATTTTATTCCCGGTGATGCGCTAGTAGATCGACTGCCCGAAAACCAATGTCTGGTGACCTTTAAATCCATACTCCACGATTGGCCCGTGGAGGCTTGTCAGCGCTTCATCGAGCAGGCCCACGACAGCCTGAAAAGCAATGGTGAATTACTTATTTTTGAGCGCGCCCCCATCCCGCCTTTTACAACCAGTCCCGCTTACGGCAGTATCTCAACCCTGTTGTTTTTCCGCTCTTATCGCCCCGCTGATATTTACCGAAACCTGCTAATGTCTGCCGGTTTCAGCAATATTGAGATACAGACAATTGATCTGGAAACCCCCTTCTATTTAATTACAGCCAGGAAGGTTTAATCTTCTGTAAAAGCATCACTTTCCAGGATTTCCAGGCAAACAGGAGATCCAACGAATTATTTAAAGCGTTCCTGCCAACGACCGCCATGCTCAATGTCACAGGCTTCTTCGCTATCAAAACGGACTTGCCGGGCGATATCTTTTATCGGGATATTCACTGCACTTAATTTTTCGCGAATTACACTGCGCAAGAAATCATCCTGCTTCGCCAGTAATACCTGGTTTAAATCATTCTTAGTCGCAAAGACACAAACCACTGTCAGCGAGTCAGGAAAGCGACTGTAATTAACCAGGTGCGTTAGCCATTGGAAGCCAGGCACTTGACTGATGGCGATATCACACACCGCAGTCAGCGCTTCTACAATTAGCTTTTCATTTTTCTTATCGGTTTTTTTCATTGAATTGAGGTGCTGATATTCACGCCTGACTAATCACGTATTTGAGTATTTCGACCACTTGCTCGGGTGTCGATGCCCACGCCATCGCTGCAGCATCAACCTCTTTAAGAGGGTGAATCACATCTTCGTTGTGCAGAGTAATGTAGGGCGTACCCAGTGCTGCGCAGTAACCCGCATCAAATGCTGCATTCCATTGTTTATACTTATCACCGAAACGTACGACAGCCAAATCACAATTTTCAATCAGGTTTTTTGTACGTATGGCATTCACTTTTGCTGACTTGTGATCACGCCAGAAACCGCTCTCTTCGCCACCCAGTACATCGCCCGCACTGTCACTGGCTTCATGATTGGTAACAGCGGAGGTGAAGACAACCGATAAATTGTGCGCCTCACAGCCTTGTTTTAATTGTTGTCGCCAGTCGGTGTGTATTTCACCCGATAGATAGATATTCCAGATCATTTAATCACTCACTTTTAACCAGTAACGCCTGTGTTATGGCAAGCGTTTATTAATTTCAAGATGTAGCGCCTGCTTTATTTCTTCCGTCGTTAATGGCCCCAAGCGCCCTTCTAAATCACCACTGCTCGATTGTCGATTACCCGACATAGCGATGCGCGCCACAGCTTCAATCTGAGGAATACTACTAGGCAGTCGCTCGGGCGATAGCGCCATGGTGTCGTCAAACTTAATGGTTAAGGGCAAGTCGGCCACTTTTACACGCTGGGCAACCAGTGGCATGGGCATGCCCTGCCACTCGCGCAAATAGATGAATACGGTGGCATCTGCGGGGGCAACGATTGGCACGGGCAATGAGATATTGAGACTCATCGACCAGTCACTAACATCTTCACCCAATAAGGCTTTGGCACGGCTAATACCCGAACGTAAGGCTGTGGCGCTACTCGACATGGGCGGTGTATTTTGCAACGCGCCCTGCCAATAAGTAGCTGCCGCACGGTAGTCTTGCTGCGCGAAAGCGGCTATACCCAATAAACCGAGGGCGCTAGCATTCGTAGGGTCAGCGGCTAGTGCTTGACTAGCGTGAGCTTGCATCTCGGCCGTGGGCATATTGTCCGCCAGGGAAAATAATACCTGGGCCAATTCTCCATGAATATTGGCGTCATTTGGGGCGACGATTAAAGCGCTTTTATAGGCCGCAGCAGCCGCGTTCAAGTTTTTACGCTCCTGCTCTAGTCGCGCTAGCAGTACCCAGTAATAAATATTGTCGGGGCTGGCTTGCGTGCCCTTCTTTAGCGCCGCGTGTAATTGATTGGCGACGGCACCTTTATTAGTTTGCCCCGCCGCTTGCTGGCTCTGGCTTTGTTTAATCAGCCGAGCAATGTCCATATCATTAGCGGCACCCAGATAATTGTAGAGAAACAGCGAGAAGCTCAGCACGACAAAAGCCGTCACAATCAACAACCAGCTACCGCCCTGCCCATCGGCTATTGAAGCAGGGGCTGTGCTGTTCTCCCCGCTCCCTTTTACATCTTGTAGCAAACGTCTTTGTGCATCGGCGAGTAATTCGGCATATTCACTATCACCCAGGGTGCCGGCATCCCGCTGGCTATCGAGCACCGCTTGTTGTTCGCGAAAAAGGCCGATATTTAATTGTTGCTGTTGATCGTCCTGCTGTTGATTAACAGCGCCAGACAGCAGTATTTCATTGCGACGTCGTTTAACGGCGGGCAAAAAACCATAGAGTAAAAAACTCAGCGCCATTACCAAAAAGGCACTTATTACCAACCAGAAAGTCACTTTGATTCAGCCTCATTGGGGTTCACTGTTTTATCATTCTGCTTTTCCGCCGTGCCTAACAAAGCCTGTAAGGCCGCTTGCTCTGTGCTACTTAAGGCTGTTTTCGAAGTATTCACAGCACGCTTTTGCCGCCGCACAATAAAGACAATAACCAATAAACCCAGCAGTAATAACACGGCGGGAGCCAACCACAGTAAATACGTACTGTTCTTCACTTTGGGCCGGTAGAGGACAAACTCACCGTAGCGTGCAACGAGATAATCACTGATCTGCGCATCACTGGCGCCCTCTTCAAGCAAGCGGCGAATCTCAGTGCGCAGGTCGATGGAAATGGGGGAATTTGATTCCGCCAGATTTTGATTCTGACATTTCGGGCAGCGGTACTCAGCCACCAAGTACTGATAGCGCTCGCTCAAGGCGGGGCTTGAAAGTCTATCGACTTCAATAACGCCCCACACTGGCAGGCACAAAACACTCAGTAATAAGAGTAATGTTGCCTTTTTTAAAGTGACGAATCGACCCCGAAGAAAATAGACCGAAGCGTTTCTTTGTGGCTCAACAATCATTTTTCAGCCTCGGGTAAGGCATTGCGTAACTGTTGATACTTTGGCTGTAATGTCGTACGCCAAACTCTGTCGTCAACGACACCAACGTGCTTGTAATGAATCACCCCGAGATGATCAATTAAATAGGTTTCGGGCGCACCAAAAACGCCTAAATCTAAACCTAGCCCCCCCGTGGGATCTGAAATTGTTTGCTCATAGGGGTCGCCGTATTTTTCCAACCACTGTTGCGCAGCCTCAACCTCATCTTTGTAATTAAGGCTAATAATTCGCACGCCAGTCTCGGCAATATCGAGTAAATAGGGATGCTCTACCCGGCAGGAAACACACCAGGTGGCCCACACATTTAAGAGGGATACCTGGCCGAGAAACAGTGTTTCATCAAGTATTTCAGGCTGACCGGTTACCACCAGGCTAGTGTCCTCAGTATCTTTTAATTGCCCTAACTCTGGTAATTGAAAGGTGGGCACCGGGCGACTAATTAAAGCCGATGGCATGGCATTGGGGTCGCGCCCTAGCCCCCAATACAACATGGCGGCGAGCACTACAAAAATAATTAACGGTATAAAAAGTTTAACTCTGTCCACAGGCTTAACTGTCCTTACTGGCGCGTACTAAAGCGGGTGTTGATTCCTTCGGCTCTGAATTAACAGGTGCCGAATTAACAGATGCTGAGCTATTGACCTTCACTTTACGGTAACGCTTGTCGAAAACCGCAATAACACCACCCAGTGCGATCATCATTGCACCCAACCAGATCCAGCGAATATAGGGTTTGACGTACACCCGTACCGACCAGGCACCATCACCCAAAGGTTCGCCCAAGGCCACATACAGATCGCGGAACAGCCCACCGTCGATATCAGCTTCGGTCATCATATTTCCGGTCGCCAGGTAGCGCCTTTTCTCTGGCCGCAAGGTGGTAAAAGGCTCAGCGTCGGCGTCATCAGCAGTTGTAAAAACCGCGAAGCTGCCCTGTTGGGCGATGTAATTGGGGCCACGAACTTGCTCAACGCTCTGAAACAGAAAGTCATAACCGGCAACCTGAATTCGCTCACCGGTAACCAGACGCACGTCCCGCTGGTCACTGTAATTACTGGTTAAAGTGATACCGATGGCGAGCACGGCAATACCGAGATGGGCAACAATCATGCCCCAATAACCCGGTTTCAAACGACTGAGTCCCGCTAGACGACCACCCGAATATGACGATTTTTGCCAGATATCTTGCAAGGTAAAAAGGCTCAACCATAAAGCGGCGGTTAACCCCAGTAACGAGGCCACTTTTAAATCCCAGCCTGCTAATACAAGCCACAGCACAGCCAGCACGGGGCTAATAACGACCGGCGCTTTTAACAGGCTAAGCAAGCTACCCGTGCTTTGGCGCTTCCATTGTAGGTTGGCACCAATCCCCATCGACAGGATGAGCAATAGCCCAAGGGGAACAAAGAAGAAATTGAAATACGGCGGGCCTACGGAAATTTTCCCCCAACCCAATACATCGGCCACCAGGGGATACAGTGTGCCCAACAGCACCATCGCCAGCGTGACCACGAGTAGTACGTTATTGAGTAATATGCCGGCCTCGCGAGACAACCAGCCAAAGCTCGCTTTCGCACCAATAGTTGAGCTGCGCAGCGCAAAGAGCAACAGCGAACCACCAATCACCACCCCAAGAAAAGCCAGAATAAACACGCCTCGCGTGGGGTCGCTGGCAAAAGCGTGAACCGAGGTCAGCACCCCAGAGCGCACCAGAAAGGTGCCCAATAAGCTCAGGGAAAAGGCGAGTATGGCCAGCAGTAAAGTCCAGCTGCGAAACAGCCCGCGTTTTTCAGAAACCGCCAAACTATGGATTAAGGCCGTGCCGGCTAGCCAGGGCATTAGGGATGCATTTTCAACCGGGTCCCAAAACCACCAGCCACCCCAGCCAAGTTCGTAATAGGCCCACCAACTGCCGAGGAAAATACCGACCGTCAAAAACGACCAGGCCGCGTTAGTCCAGGGGCGAGTCCAGCGCGCCCAGGCGGAGTCCATGCGGCCGGCTAATAATGCGGCGACGGCAAAGGCGAAAGCCACCGAAAAACCGACATATCCCATGTACAGCATGGGCGGATGAATAATCAGGCCAATGTCCTGTAGTAGCGGATTGAGGTCTTTACCGTCTACGGGAGGGAACGGCAGCAGACGTTCGAAGGGATTGGAGGTGAGCAACATAAACAAATAAAAGCCCACGGCAATCATGCCCATCACCGACAGCACTCGCGCCACCATATCGGCTGGCAGGGTACGACTAAAAATAGCGACAGCTAGCGTCCAGCCTGCCAGTATCAACACCCAAAGTAGTAGTGATCCCTCGTGGGCTCCCCACACAGCGCTAACCTTGTAGTAATAGGGTAAAAGCGAATTCGAGTTGTTGGCGACATAGGCAACGGAAAAATCATCCTGTAAAAAAAGTGTCACCAGACAGGCGAAGCTGATAGCGACAAAGACAAATTGGCCACAACTCAGTGGTCGAGCTGTACCTATCCATAAGGCTTTGTTCGCGAGTGTTCCCGCCAATGGAATGAGTGCCTGGGCGAAGGCCAGACAAAAGGCCAGGATGAGGGCGAAGTGGCCCAGCTCGGCGACCATTAGTAGGCAGCCTTGGGGGTGTTTTCTGGATTGATGTCAGTTTGCTTAGTCGTAGCAGACGCCGCTTTCGCTTTTTTATCTTTCGCTTGCTGCATCGCATCGGCGACTTCGGGCGGCGTATATTCTTCATCGTGCTTGGCCAGGACTTGCTGGGCGACAAACACTCCGTCATCACCGAGTGCGCCGGTTGCAACAGCCGCTTCATCCTCGGCGAATAGGTCGGGCAAAATACCCGAATAATGGATGAGCAGTGTAGCCGTGCCATCGGTAACCAGAAAGGTACTATCCAGAGAATCCGACGCCCGCTGCAAACTATCGACCACCACCATGCCGCCGACGCGGATCTGCGCGTTAGTGGGCGCCTCGCCCGCCGCAACCTGCGACGGGGTATAAAACAAATTTATATTTTCCCGCAGAGCGTAACTCAGTAATCCGACGACAAGTGCCGCAATCACCACAATAAACACCACGATCAGTAAACGTTGTTTGCGTGCTGGCTTCATTAATTCTGCCCTCTCTGTCGCTGTGCCTGCAGACGTTGACGTAAATCGGCAAGCAGTGCTCGCTGGCGACGCAGGGGCGCAAGCGCCAACCCGGCCATTATTGTCAAACTAAGGCCATAAGCAGCCCAGACGTAGGGGCCGTGGCCACCCATTGCGATAAATGCGTCGAAATTTTCAAATTGGAACATTGGTTATTTTCTCTGTATTTCTCGGGGTGTGATTCGCGGGGCACTCATAAAAACCTACTTCGGCTCAGCAAGCTCTTTAACCCAGGTAGTACGGCTTTCACGCAGGAGAATCTCTGTGCGCGTATTCAGTAACAATACCAGTGCGTAGAAGCAGTAAAAGCCGAGAATCATCACCAGTAGTGGTTTAAACATATCGGGGTGCATCGATGGCGCCCCCGTCATTTTAATCGTCGCGGGCTGGTGCAGGGTGTACCACCAGTCCACCGACTTATAAATGATGGGGATATTCACCGTGCCCACCAGAGCTAAAATCGCGCAGGCCCGCGCAGATGTTTCCCGGGTACTAAAGGAACGGGACAAAGCAATAATACCAATGTACAGAAACAACAGCACCAGCATAGAGGTGATTCGCGCATCCCAAATCCAGTAAGTACCCCAGGTTGGCTTACCCCAGACTGCACCGGTAAATAAGGCGATAAAGGTCAATGCAGCACCCAGTGGCGCAGCCGCGACCATCACCATATCGGCCAGCTTCATTTTCCAGATCATGCCAACGGCTCCTGCCGCCGCCATCACATAATAACCGGCAAGGGCCAAAAATGACGCAGGCACATGAATGTAAATAATACGAAAGCTATTGCCCTGCCGTGCATCCTGCGGCGCAAAAGCCAGCCCCCAAACCACACCTGTCACGATGAGCACGACGGAAGCCAGGGCCAGCCAGGGCAGAAATTTGCCGCTAATGTGATAGAACCAGCGCGGCGAACCCAATTTATGAAACCACTGCCACATATGTAATGTCCTGTTAGCGCTAATCGCCTAAACGTCGATTAGCCGTTAATACCGACTTTGAGTGCACCCGCTGCCGCAAAGGGCGCGATCAATAAAGTAAAGGCCGACGCTGCCGCCAACATCGCCATCACACCGCCGTAGCTCATGCCGTCAACCGCCCGTTGCACGGCGCTAGTGCCAAAAATCAATACTGGCACGTAGAGCGGCATGACCAGTAATGACAACAAAACACTGCCTTTATGCAGGGCCACCGTGAGCGCGGCTCCGACGGCACCCAGCAAACTAAACACCGCTGTGCCCAGTGTTAGCCCTAGTAACAGGGGCAGGAAACCCGCTTCAGGCAGTGACAACATTAAGCCGAGTAAGGGCGAGAATAAAACCACCGGTAAACCCGTCACCAACCAGTGGGCAATAATTTTCGCCAGCACCAACAACCACAAAGGCTGGGGACTGAGCATTAAATGCACCAAAGAACCATCGGCAAAATCGGCCTGAAATAAATTATCGAGGGCCAGTAATGTGGCCAATAAGGCGCTAATCCAGATCATGCCCGGTGCCATTGCCGCCAGCCGAGCAGGTTCGGGGCTAATCCCCAGGGGCACGAGTGTGACGACAATCAGGAAAAAAAACAGCGGATTGAGCAAGTCGCCACGGTGACGCATGGCGATAGACAAATCGCGATGAATTACACCGAAGAAAGCACCACTCAGCGTCGTCATCTTAAAGCTCAGCCTCTGCCATAGCATCCAGTGCCAGGGTACGAACGGCGGGATTTGTCAGTGCTTGATGGCTGCTTAAGGCAACCGCCCCACCCTGTTCGACATGAGCAAGCAACAGGGTTTCGAGATCGGCAATACCCTGTACATCCAGGGCCGTCAGCGGCTCATCAAGTAACCACAGCCGGGCTTGGGTCATACACAATACCGCGAGTGCCGCACGGCGTAACTGACCGGCAGACAGGGTGTAACAGGGCACATCTTCAAAACCAGCCAGCCCGATACGGGCCAGAGCTTCAGCGCTTGTGCAGCGATTCAGCGGCTGGAGTTTACTCAGCCATTGCAGGTTTTCACGGGGCGTAAGAGATAACTTAAGGCCAGGCTTGTGTCCGATGAAAGCGACATCGGCTAAATACGACTGATGGCACTGGCTGATATCACTGCCCTTCCAGCGCAAAGTACCGACATTGATGGGCTGAATCGTCGCCAAAATATGTAACAGAGTAGTTTTACCGCAGCCGTTGGGGCCGGTAATTTGGAGGATTTCGCCCACCTTAATGGCACCGGACAGGTCACTGAACAGAGGCCAGTCATCCCGCTCAAAAGTCAGCGCTTGAAACTCCAACAGTGCTTGCGACGACAAACGCAAAGCCCCCCATAAATAAAGGGCGCATTATGCCTCAAAAGCACTATCGGTGCAGGTAGCTTAGCGCGAGCTGAACAGGGCCTGTAGGCGAGTCAACAGCACTTAATCAAACTCGTAATCAGCAAGTTGGCGTTCGAGACGGCGTTGCTCTAACTTTTCTTCGAGGCGTCGTCGCTGCTCGCTGGAAATAGCGCTGGCTTGCTTGTCCTCACGGGGTTCGGCAAGCTCGCCCCTGGGTTCACTGTAGGGCTCTTCCAGCCCATCAAAATCATCATCACTCATACCGAAATCTCCCAACCTCGATACCATTAATTGGAAACGCCCGAGCGGGGTCTATGCTTGTCAAAAAATCGGTTAAACAAAGCTTGACCCAACAAAGTACGTCGACTGCTGGCGCGATAGCGGTATTACGCAAAGGCCAGTTGGGCGAAAAATAGCCCTATAAACTCCGGTCGTCAAGGAAGTTAAATTTATAAAAAGAACTACTGCTCATAAGTTATTTCTGTGGCATCGCGAACCATTGGCAATGTCGAAGATCCTCAGGGCGATCAATATCATTAAGCACGGGCAATTCAAGGCAGGATAAGCTCAGAGCCGCCAAGTTTCTCCGGGTTTGCGCCAACACACGGGGCGTACTCCAGTCCACATTCTCAAAGATGCCCTGCTCTGCCTTTTTCATAGCAATCAAGACATAACCACCGTCTGCAGCTGGCCCGAGTACAACATCGTCAGAGTTGAGCGCCCGTAAAGCAGCGCGTAAATAGTCGCTCGTAATGGCCGGACAATCACTGCCAATTAAGACCACCGATTGGTACTGCTGTAAACCAGTCGCAATGGCGGAGTGCATGCGCTCACCCAAGTCTTTACCCTGCTGATGTTTGATTGTCGGCGCAGGCTTGAGGCTTTGGAAAAACCCAGTGCTATCTTCGCCGCTCATCCACAACTGAGTCTGGCAGAGTGCTTCACGGTGGAGGGTTTGATGGGTGCGCAACACCAGCTGGCAGTGCAATGCCAAGCTTTGCTCAAGGCTCAGCACGGGCTGCATGCGCGTTTTCACCTGACCCAACTGCGGGGCTTTGGCGAATTGAATAAGCAGCGCCTCGGGGAATTCGTCCTTCACAAGACGCCTTTTATCACAAACACAGCATGGCTAAATTAAGGCTTTTCAGGTGGATAGTAGCGTTGCTCGAGAGCCTGAGGCGAGGTGCCGAAAAAGTAGGCCAGTCGCAGACGCCACATCAATAAAATAGTGGGCCAAATACCATCCCGTTGCCATTTACGGCCGGAGGTCTCCACCCTGGCACTGACATAGAGGGGGCGAGATTGACGCTTCAGGCGCTTGCTCATTTCAATATCTTCCATCAAGGGGATATCGGCAAAGCCACCTATTTGCTCAAACACCTTGCGCTTAACAAACTGACACTGATCACCGGTGCTAATACTGGTCGAAAAAGAACGTCGATTCATAAACCACTGCACGACACGCAACAGCGGTGCGGCATCCCTTACCTTAATCGCAAAAAACCCCCACACCGAGGGTGTAAACCCCCACACAACCATAATATCAGGCAGGTTAACGGGCAGCCGCGTGTCGGCATGGAGGAAGAGTACCCAGTCACGGTCGGCTAATGCGGCACCGGCATTCATCTGTCGTGCTCGCCCTTTTTCACTGCTTATCACCTGGTCGGCCAGAGGTGTCGCCACGGCAATGGTGTCGTCATCACTACCACCATCGACGACAATAACCTGAACCCCCCGCTTTCTTAGCGCCTGTAAACGCCGCAGACAAGGATAGATTTCTTCCGCTTCATTGAGCACAGGGATAACAATCGAAAGAGGTAGCGAATCATTTTCATCAGCGAGTGAATCGTTCTCTGAAACTTTGTTCATGCGTAATTTATTCCTCATTTAAAGAACCCCCGCAACTACTACCCTGCCCTGCGGTACAGGCGTAACAATGTTCACCGACGGTAATCGCTTGTGCCGTAAAATCAGTTTTCAGCAAATCCCGCAAATGGGCGCGCGCACTGTCGGAGCCTATTAATTCAGCTCGCCCTTCTTGAGAATCAACCTGCCTGTGAAGGGGTAAATCAAGCATTTGATTGAAATCACAATCGTAAAGATAGCCCTGCCAGTCAACACTGATTAAACGTCGGCACATCAGCGTTTGTAAATTATCGGCACTGTAATTGTCTTTCAATAATTGCATGTATGTATCGTATTCACCCTTAGCGAGCAACATCGCCCCATAACGTTTAATGGGCATATTCGTAATAGTGAAAAGCTGGTCAAACTGCAAGCTAAAATCTTGCTGCAAATGGACTTTGTACTCTCGCTCAAGGGCTGCCTGGGGTGGGGGTAAAAAAGACCCGTTGGGATTGTAAACAAGGTTTAATGTCAGCGCCCCGCCCTGCCCATAACCCAGCGCATTAAGTGTTTGCAAGGCGTCGATACTGCGTTCAAATATACCTTTGCCCCGCTGCTCTGCAACATTTTGTTCGGAGTAACACGGAAGTGACGCGACAATTTCAACACCCTGCGAGGCGAGAAATTCTGCCAGACCTTCATAACCGGGTTCCTGAAGAATCGTTAGATTACAGCGGTCAATCACGGTAATACCCAGCGCTCGGGCCTGCTCGACGAGATAGCGAAAATGGGGGTTCATCTCCGGTGCGCCACCGGTTAAATCGAGGGTATTGAAGTTGCGCTGCTGTAGTACCTCAAGCACCAAATCAATCTGCTCCCGCGCCATCAACTCGGTACGCTTCGGGCCGGCATTGACATGACAATGGGTGCAACTCAAATTGCAAAGATAGCCGAGGTTAACCTGTAAGATCTCCGGCACTTCACGCTGTATCACAGGGAAGTCACTGTCTAATAAAAGGGGACGGGTATCACGCACGGTTTATCAATTCCCAGAGGTTACTCAAACAGTATAGCGATTCGAATCATTGCCAGGGCCGGTGTCTGCCGCCCATCGAATCGGTCTTAACGGCGACTTTCCCTGACAGGGCGAAAGGACTGGCGATGCACAGGGCACGGCCCTAGTTTTTGTAGGGCGGCAAGGTGTTGTGCCGTACCGTAGCCTTTGTGCGCCGCAAAGCCATAGCCCGGATATTGAATATCGAGTGCGGCCAGTTCGGCATCGCGAGTGACCTTGGCAATGATGGATGCCGCACTAATCGCGGCGATCCGGCCATCACCACCGACCACGGCTTCGGCTTTATAAGGCCATTGCGGGAGTCGATTGCCATCGACAAGCACCAGTGCCGGTGTGATGGGCAGTGAATCGACGGCACGCACCATGGCCAGCATTGTTGCCTGTAGAATATTAACATCATCAATTTCTGCAACACTGGCCCTGCCCAATGTCCAGTGCAGGGCCTTTTCTTTAATCTCGTGGTAGAGACTTTGACGTCGTTTCTCGCTTAACTTTTTAGAGTCTGCCAAGCCTGTAATGGGGCGTTCAGGGTCAAGTATCACCGCTGCAGTGACCACATCCCCCGCCAACGGACCTCGGCCCACTTCATCAACACCCGCGAGTAAACGAATCTTCTGCCATTCGGGGCTGACGGCTATCTGTCGATCATTCCGGGCCATCAGTGGGCCTTAACCTGTTTTTCGATCATCGAAAGCACAGCCGCAGCCGCTTTCTGATTGCCATTACATTTTATTTGCTGATGTATCTCGGTGAAATCACTGCGCAGTTTCACGGCCAGGGTCGAGTCACCCAAACGCTCTAATAACAATATTGATAGCGTTTCAGCAGTAGCATCATCCTGTAGAACTTCCGGCACCAATTCGCGATCGGCCAGAAGATTGGGCAGGGAAACATAGGGTACTTTCAGCATTCTTGAAATAATAGCGTAGGTCAGCCAACCGGCCTTATAGCTCACTACCATGGGTTTTTTTAGCAGCATCGCTTCGAGAGCCGTGGTGCCAGAAGCCAGTAACACGACATCGGCCGCTTCCATCGCCAGATGAGACTGGCCGTCGAGCAGCGTAATCGGCAAGTCATCAACGTCAACCAGCATGGCATCAATTTGTTGGCGACGCTCAGGATTAGCAGCGGGCAACACGAAAGTCAGCTCGGGGTTTGCTTTCAGGCAAAGTCGTGCCGCATCAAGAAACAACTGACCCAATAGCGCGACTTCTGACTGTCGGCTACCGGGTAAAAGGGCAATTACCGGGCCATCGCTCGGCAGATTAAGCTGGGCACGAGCAGAGGACATGTCCGGCACTAGCGGCAAATCATCCGCCAAGGGGTGTCCAACAAAGGTTACGGGGACATTGTGATGGTGATAAAAGTCAGCTTCGAAGGGCAGCAAGGTGAGCATGTGATCGACTGCCCGAGCGATTTTTTTAATCCGCCCCTGCCGCCAGGCCCAAACCGATGGGCTGACGTAATGCACGGTAGGAATACCGGCCTTTTTTAAACGCAGCTCAATGCCCAGATTAAAATCGGGGGCATCGATACCAACAAAGACATCGGGGGGATGAGCGATAAAGTGCTTAACAAGACCGCGACGCATACGCAGTAATTCAGGTAAGCGCTTCAGCGGCTCTACAAAACCCATAACGGAAAGGGTTTCCATGGGATAGAGGGAAGTGCAGCCCAAGGCTTGCATCTTTACACCGCCAACGCCTTCGAAGATGGCATCGGGGTGAGAGCTTTGCAGGGCTTTTATCAAGCCTGCACCAAGCTGGTCTCCAGAGGCTTCACCGACAACAATACCAATACGCAAAGGACGATTAGCCACGGTTAACGAATAATGCCGCGCTCGGTATTGTTAATCGAGTCGATAAAGGGCTGCAATACATCGCGGTATTGTTCATTGGCGAGAATACGAGTCATCGCTTCATCGAGCTTTAAACCCTGGCGATACAGTATTTTATAGGCTTTATTAATCGCCGATATTTGCGGTTTAGTAAAACCCCGGCGCTCAAGCCCCACTTTATTAATAGTGCGCGGTATAGCCGGGTGCCCCGCTGCCATGACGTAGGCAGGTAAGTCCTGATTCAGATAAGCCCCTGCACCCAGAAAGGCATGGGAGCCAATTTTGACGAACTGATGTATCAGCGTATACCCGGAGAGAAATACCCAGTCACCAACGTGAATATGGCCTGATATAGAGGCGTTATTTACCAGAATATTATGATTTCCAACTACACAGTCGTGGCCCACATGCACATAGGCCATAAACAGATTATCACTGCCAATACGGGTTTCGGCATTATCCTGCACCGTACCTCGGTGTACAGTGACACCTTCGCGAAAGGTATTATTGTCACCGACAATGAGATGCGTCTCTTCACCCTGAAATTTCATATCAGGGGTATCTTCACCGAGGGTTGAAAACTGAAAGATGCGGTTATTTTTACCGATCACCGTTGGCCCTTTCAGCACCACGTGGGAGTGAATAACGCAATTATCGCCAACCTGAACATTGGGGCCAATGTGCGTCCAGGGGCCAACTTCAACGTTTTCGCCAAGTTGGGCTGAGGGATCAATAATTGCTGCGGGATGTATCTTTGTCATATTTTCAATTCACACCATTCAACATCCAAGTATCGCACTGTGACCTAGTACGCCCCTTAACGGTACTACTTATTCGTGCCTAACTAATCGCGTTTACTTGGCATTATCACCCTGTAGAGCACAGAGGATAGTAGCCCGACAAACCAGTTGTCCATCAACATTTGCGCTGCATTTAAAACGCCAGATATTGCGTTTGTTGGAATCAATTTCAGCCTCGAGCATCAAACGGTCACCCGGCACCACTGGTCGCTTAAAGCGAGCATCATCAACACCCGCAAACAAATACAACGAGTTGTCACCTTCCTGTTTATTCACCGAGGCAAAACCCAGCAAACCTGCGGCCTGAGCCATGGCCTCAATAATCATCACACCGGGGAAAATCTGTCTTTCTGGGAAGTGGCCGTTAAACACTTCTTCGTTAGCGCTAATATTTTTGTAAGCAAGTATGCGCTTATGTAACTCGATCTCGACAACACGATCTACCAATAAAAACGGGTAGCGGTGAGGGAGTAATTTCTTTATTTCATCAATATCCATGAACGTCCTTAAATATAGAAAATGGATCTACTTCTGACTACCTTTCTCGAGTTTTCTCAAGCGCCGAGCCATATCATCGAGCTGGCCAAAACGCACGGCATTTTTTCGCCAGACTGGGGTGTCATACATCAATAGCCCAGAAGAATAGGATCCCGCCTTACTGGTCGACTTGGAGATAGTACAGCGAGCCATCGCCACTACCCCATCACCCACGGTGATATGACCCACCGCTCCAGCCTGTCCAGCAAAAACACAGTTTTTACCAATCGTTGTACTTCCGGCAATACCGGAATAAGCCGCCATGGCTGTGTTTTCACCGAGACGTACGTTGTGGGCGATTTGTACGTGATTATCAAGAATCACGCCGTCTTCTATTACCGTATTCCCGAGAGCCCCACGGTCAATCGTTGTACTGGCGCCTATCTCAACATTGTTGCCAATTTCGACACCGCCAAGTTGGCGAATTTTCACCCACTTACCGGCGTCATTGGCAAAGCCAAAACCGTCAGCACCAATAACAGTATTACTGTGTATTACCACGTTGCAGCCAATACTAACCCCGTGGTAGATACTCACATTACTGTACAAGCGAGAACCGCTGCCGATCGTTGAGTCATTACCTATCGAAACACCAGGGCCTATACTCGCGCCAGCATCAATCTTCACGCGTTCACCAATGGTCGCATGAGGCCCAATGGCAACGCCTTCGCCCAACACCGCCGAACTAGCAACTACCGCGGTAGGATGAACACCACTCATCGTTTCTCTACTGCTATCAAACCACGCGCTGATTCGGGCGTAACCGAGATAAGGGTTAGCCATGACCAATGCATTACAAGATAACGTTTCAGCAAAACGCGCCTCAACAATCACAGCACCAGCCTCAGTTGTACTCAGAAAACGCTCATAGGCCTTACTTGCAAGAAAACTTAATTCACTGGCTGCGGCATGCTCAAGGGTATTTAAGCCCTTTATGCGGCAGGCTGGATCACCCTGCAGTTCGGCACCGAGAAAATCAGCAATCTCTTGTAGGCTGTAGGATTTTGTCATCGAATAGCTACTTATTTGGTTTTCTTGTTCATACGATCAACCAGTTTCCCGGTCAAATCTTTATCTGGTGTCGCAGAAATTACGGCCTCTCGCTGTAGCAACAATGTGATTTTTCCTTCCTCGACTAACTCTTTAAGGCTTTCCATGGCTTTGGGCTGAAGCTCCTGCATAATTCTTTTCTGTAATTCTTTGATTTCTGCCTGCAGTTTGCGAGAAACTAGCTCCATATCAGCACGCAAGTACTCCATTTTTTTCTTGTACTCACCCGCTTGCTCTTGAGACAGGGTCAAGGCTTTACCTTCTACTTCTTTCTGTAAGGCCTGCATATCAGCACCAACACTGTCGTATTTGGCTTGCAGAGAAGAAAATTCTGATTCGCTCTGCATTTCTTCCTGTCGCTGCTTGGCAAGGTCTGTGCTAAAAATAGCTCTGGCAACATCAATTACAGCAATATTTTCTTCCGCTACTGCACCAAAGCTCATCACACAAGCCAAAACCAACAATAAACGTTTTACACTACACACATTAACTCTCCCACTCTATCGTTATAGTACTGTTAAAAAATAGTTTATCCGTGTTTAGAAGCCCTGACCCATTGAAAACTGGAAGAACTCAGTCTCATCAAAGTCACCCTCATTCATCGCCCTGGCCAGCGCGATGGTAATTGGGCCAAAGCCACTTAACCAGGTACCACCAATGCCGACCGAATATCGCAATTCACCGAACTCCGGCTTAAAGCAATTTTTCTGAGTCTGGTTACATTCGGTATCAAAAATATTACCTGCATCAATAAAGAAGGCAGCCTGGACACTGCGATTATCAGCCATAAAAGGTACCGGGAAGATAATTTCTGCCGTACCCGCAATTTTGACATTGCCGCCGAAGGCATCTGAGTCATCGCCGTAAAAAGGGTTTGGCGTATCCTGTGGGCCCAGTGTATTTCGTTCATAGCCACGCACAGTGCCAAAACCACCACCATAGTAGTTCTTGAAAAAGGGTAAGCGATCCGTATCGCCCAAACCAATGCCATAGCCGAGATCCGACCTAAAATGCAGTGTCAAACTACGCGTTAAAGGGTGGAAGTATTGCCCTGAATAACTAAACTTAAGGTATTCCATATCACCCAGCGGCGTAGAATATTCAACACCAATCCGTTGTGACGCACCCCGTGTTGCCAATATCCCCCGGTTCAAGGTCGACTGAGTCCAGCTCAAATTGGTGGTAAACATTTTATAGTTATCACCGTTTTCTCTGAGAAACTGTACGATTTCCAGCGTTGGAAACAATCCCACATCAACTTCCAGGTTTTCATAGCCAAAACCGACGCTTATACGCGAGGTTTCTGATAGCGGATAACCAAAATTAACACTCGTACTCAGACTGTCAGTTGTGTAATCAGCAACATCAAACTCACCATAATCTGTCGCCGTGTAGGAAATGCGATAACCAGCACTGACACCATCTTTGGTGAAGTAGGGGTTGTTAAAAGACAGCGAGGCGCTATCCCGGTAACTGCTGCTGTTCAGGCCCAAACTGACAGCATTACCCGTACCAAAAAAGTTGCTCTCTGAAATATTACCACCAAGGATCAAGCCAGAACCCTGAGCAATACCCAGGCTAGCGCCTACACTACCTGATGGCTGTTCTTCCACAGTATAGAAAACATCAAGCTGGTCGTCGGTGCCCGGCACTTCACGGGTCTCCATATCAACCTGTTTAAAATAACTTAAACGTTCAAGCCTGACCTTGGATCGCTCCAGTAAAGTGTTAGATGCTGAAGCACCTTCCATCTGACGCATTTCACGTCGTAATACTTCGTCATCTGTTTTGGTATTACCACGAAACTCGATACGCCGCACATAGGATCGCTTGCCGGGTGTCACATAGTAGGTGATCTTTGTAGTCTTATCTTCTTCGTTAATATCAGGGTAAGCCTCAACCTCAGCAAACGTATAACCGTCAGCGCCAAGACGACGAATCATGATTTCATTTGATCGCGTCATCAAGGCCTGGGAGAACGTCATGCCAGGCCGGGTCAAAATCATCAGGCGCAAAAACTCTTCGGGAAGAATCAACTCACCTGCAAGTTCAACCTCTCCCACGGTATAAACATCGCCCTCGGTGATATTAACCGTAACAAAGACAGCATCTCTATCAGGGCTAATCGATACTTGAGTCGAGTCAATCGCAAACTTTAAATAGCCCCGGTCCAGATACCAAGACTCGAGTCGCTCGAGGTCACCCGAGAGTTTTTCTCGGGAGTATTTGTCATCATTAAAAATCCAGGACAACATACCGGTCGATTTCAACTCAAAGAGTTTAATTAAGGTCTCGTCATCAAAAAAACTATTACCCACAACATTGATGTGCTTGATGGAGGCGACCTGCCCTTCATCAATGGTCAAGTTAACAGCCACTCGATTGCGGGGTAATATTTGAACATCAGAGACCACCGAAGCACCGTAACGCCCCTGACTCACATATTGGCGGCGTAACTCTTGGCTCATGCCTTCAAGCACGGTCTGCTTGAAAATCTGCCCTTCTGCGACACCTGCGTCTCGCAAAGCATTTAGCAGGTCGGGCGTTTCAATCGCCTTGTTGCCGTCAATATTAATTTCAGCCACTGCCGGGCGCTCTTTGAGAGTTACAACCAGCACCTCACCTTCGCGGGCAACGTGAATATCGTCAAAGTAACCCGTTTTAAACAAAGCTCGCATCGCAACGCCGACACCTTCGTCGTCGATAAGATCACCAGCATGTACTGGCAGTGAAGCAAATACAGTGCCCGCCGAGACCCGTTGCAGGCCATCGAGACGGATATCTTCTATTTGGAATACTTCAGCTGAAGCGAACGCAGGGCACAAACAAAGTAACAACGGCAATAAAAGTCGTTTCATGGACGTGTAAGGTAACTCTTGTTGTTAGATGAATTATCGACTCAAAGCCGTAGCAGGTCATTGTATAGTGCCAGCACCATCAAACCAATAATTAAGAACAATCCAATTTGTTGTCCAACTTGCTGAACACCTAAGGATACAGGACTGCCTTTTATGGCCTCGACAAAGTAGTAAAGCAAGTGGCCGCCATCAAGCACCGGCACAGGCAATAGGTTGAGAACACCCAAGCTGACACTGAGCAGGGCCATAAACTGTAGAAAAGGTACGAGGCCGTAATCTGCTGAAGTACTCGCCACCTTCGCAATGGTAATCGGTCCACTTAAATGCTCGACGGAAAGCGCGCCGGTCAGCATTTTACCGATGGAGTTAAGAATCATCTGTGTTGTCGAACCTGTTTGGGACAGGCTTTTCATGAAAGCACCGCCCGGCCCATAGCGGGTTTCGCGGAAAAAATCCTCCGGCCACTCGGGCGCGACCACACTAACCCCCACCTGGCCAAAGACTTCGCCACCCCGTTCAATGCGCCCCGGTGTCACATTCAGCTCGAGGCTTTGCCCTTCACGCTCAACAATCACGGCAATCGCCTCCCCTGGTCTGGCGCGGACATATTCCACCCATACATACCAGTCGATCATTTCTATACCATCGGCAGATAGAACCCGGTCAGCACTGACAAAGCCTGCTTTATCGGCCGGGGAATCAGGCGTCACTGATTCCACCACGGGTAATACTTTCGGCTGATATAGTTCGATGCCTAAGCTACCGATGGGATCGGGCACTTTCGCATCGACCTGCCAACCCGCAAGCGAGGCCACACTGTCGTACTTCAAGTTAGAATTGGCATAGGACGCAGTGAAACGAATGTCTCCATCATCACCAATACGATGCACCAGACGCTCACCAAGGGTTTGCCAGGTTGGCGTCGGTTCACCGTCAACCGCCAGAATTTCCTGCCCAGCCTCCAAACCCGCCGCCTCAGCAACTGAATGGGGCTTAACCCCACCAATGACCGGTGCAACACCCTGCACGCCGAGCATATAAACGATCCAATAAAGCAGCACTGCAAGCAGAAAATTAGCTATGGGGCCCGCTGCTACCGTCGCCATTCTTTGGCCGACTGATTTGCGATTAAACGCGAAAGGCAAATCTTCTTCACTGACATTACCCTCGCGCTCGTCAACCATTTTCACATAGCCGCCGAGGGGCAGAAGAGCAATAACAAATTCCGTATCGTAACGATCACGCCAGCGAAGTAATGGTGTACCGAAACCGATGGAGAAGCGCACAACTTTAATTCCGCAGCGTCGCGCCACCCAGAAGTGGCCAAACTCATGAAAAGTTACCAGTACACCCAGCACAATCAGGGTGTAAAAAACCATTTGTAGAAATGCCATATCACTCGCTCTCGTCTTATTTCTAGCCGCGCACCGTAAAAATTAGTATCAGGCTTGCTCTACTATCACTTGGTGCGCCATCGCCCTGGCGCGTTTATCGGCATCTTGGACTGCAGCAAGCTCCCGAGGTTCACCCAATAGCCACACCTGCATCACCCTGTCGACAACTTCGGCGATACGGGTAAAGCCAATCGCGTTATTCAAAAAAGCCTCAACCGCTACTTCGTTAGCCGCATTCAGTGCTGCCGGCGCATCGCCGCGACTGTCAGCAGCTGCTCGCGCCAAGCTCAGTGCCGGAAAACGTTGTTCATCGGGGGCCTCGAAATTGAGACTGGCAATAGCAATTAAATCGAGGGAGCTAACGCCGGATTCAATCCGCTCCGGCCAAGCCAGCGCGTGAGCAATCGGTGTGCGCATATCAGGATTACCGAGCTGTGCTAGCACTGAGCCGTCGTTATACTCAACCAGTGAGTGGATAATACTCTGCGGATGAATAACGATATCGATATCACTGGCATCGACGGCAAACAGCCAGCTGGCCTCTATGAGTTCGAGGCCCTTATTCATCATAGTCGCAGAGTCGACAGAGATTTTACGGCCCATCGACCAATTGGGATGGGCACAGGCCTGGTCCGGAGTCATTGCCGCCAAATCGGTCAGCGGCGTAGTACGAAAAGGACCACCGGAAGCTGACAATAGTAAGCGCCGCACGCCCGCCTGTTCACGGCCGCTATAGTCCGCCGGTAAACATTGGAAAATGGCATTGTGCTCGCTATCGATGGGCAAGAGTGTCGCCTTTGACTGAGATACCACATCCATAAATAACTGCCCCGCCATCACCAGGGCTTCTTTGTTGGCTAGCAACACTTTTTTGCCGGCCTTAACCGCCGCCAGTGTCGGCAACAAACCCGCCGCACCAACAATGGCTGCCATCACGGTATCAGCCTCTTCGTGAGCCGCGACTAGCGCCAGGCCCTCGTCTCCCCACAGCACGTCAACATCACTACCGACCAAAGAGCGTAAACGCTCCGCTGCCGCTTCCGAACCCATAACAGCGTATTGCGGATGAAATTGCTGGCACTGCGCGGCGAGTTCTTCAACGCGCTGGTTAGCGGTCAAAGCAAAAACCTGAAATTGCTGGGGGTGCCTGGCAACAACATCAAGAGTGCTGACACCGATTGATCCGGTTGAGCCGAGAATAGTGAGATTTTGCATTAGGGGCTTCATAACAAAAGTAACTTCGACCGCGTGATTAATAAAAATGCTGGTTACAGGTAATTAGAGGGCCCTACTGGCGACACTAAACAAAGAATTATTTAAAGGCGATTGTACAATAAGGACAGTAGTAAACTGAACACCGGCAGAGCAGCCGTTAAACCATCAATTCTATCGAGAACACCACCGTGACCAGGCAAGATGGTGCCACTATCTTTAACACCCCGGTGGCGCTTAACCATACTTTCAACGAGGTCACCCAGCACCGAGGCAAGGCCTGTCACCATGGCCAAACCCAGCCATAAACCAATACGAGAGGCGTCAAAGCCCAGAAACCAGCCGGTCATACCTACCACAAGAAAAATTGCCAACTGGCCTCCCAGAAGGCCTTCCCAGGTTTTTCCGGGACTTACTTTAGGTGCCAGCTTGGTACGACCAATAGCACGACCAACAAAGTAGCCACCGATATCGGCCAGGGCGACCAACAACACAACAGCCAGAACTAATTTCGGCCCTTCTGCAAGAGACATTAAACCCGCGAAGGCCAGCCACATGGGCAATAAAACAAAGACGCCCATCGACAAGCAGAGCCAGCGTCGACCCCATAAAATTGCGCTGCTGGGGTAGCTTTGCACCCAAAGCATCGCTATCGCCCACCAAGTGCAGGCAAGGAGCAATAAGAAGCGGGGTTTTTCTGCTAATAGAATATTCTGCTCAAAACCCAGATAAGCTGCCAACGCGCCAGCTACAGCAATAACTGCAAGCATATAAAAGCCACGCCCAGCGGCACTAGTAAGACCCGCCAAACGACCCCACTCCCACGCGGCATAAGCCAGCACCACGACCATCAGTGCAATAAAGCCAAAAGCGGGGAGAACAAACAGAGCCGCGAGAAAACTAAGGGCGAGAACAATACCAGTGATAACCCGCTGTTTTAGCATTAAGCGCTTTCTCGCTGCTGGGCTGGGTCAAGCCTTTGATCTTCTTTACTATGAGGCTGTTGATCTTGACTTAAACCAAAACGGCGCCGGCGTTGATAATAGGCAGCCACCGCATCATCGAAAGCTGAAGGGTCGAAATCAGGCCAATAACAATCGGCAAAATACAACTCACTGTAAGCCAGCTGCCAGAGTAAAAAGTTACTGATTCTTTGCTCCCCTGCTGTTCTTATACACAGATCAGGTTGTGGTAATTCGGCCAGGTAAAGGTTTTTTTCAAATAAGTCTTCATCGATATCATCAACAGCCAAAGAGCCATCTAAGACCTGCTGCGCCAGCTTGCGACTCGCCACAACGATATCCCCCCGTCCACCGTAGTCGACAGCTAGAACCAGGGTCATTACAGTGTTATTAGCCGTTAGTGCTTCGGCATCGGCAATACGTTTTTGTAAGCGCGAACTGAAACGATCACGTTTACCGATCACCCGCAAACGTATTCCCCGCTTATGGAGGACTTTCGCCTCTTTCTTTATATACGTCGAAAAGAGTGTCATTAAAGCCCTTACTTCAAGGGCCGGACGCTGCCAGTTCTCACTACTGAAGGCAAATAAGGTAACGACTTCAACATGGTGACGTTGGCAGCTTTCTATCATATCGCGAACACGCTCGGCCCCGGCACGATGACCTTCGTGGCCGGGCAAACCCTGAGCTTTAGCCCAGCGATTATTGCCATCCATAATTACTGCAACATGCCTGAGTGGCTGGGCGCTATCAGCAGCCAAAGGTTCCGCCATACTCTGCTTTCCTGGTGTTATTTTACCGAGTTTTCTTGCCAGGTCTTTCAAACTGGAGACTTAATCTCACACTAGATTTCCATCAGATCTTTTTCTTTGACGACTAGCATGTCGTCCATTTTCTTGATAAAGCTATCGGTGATTTTCTGTATATCATCCTGAGCACGGCGCTCCTCGTCCTCGGAGATATCCTTTTCCTTCAACAGCTCTTTAATATCAGAAAGCACATCGCGACGAATATTACGGGCTGAAACTCGAGAGTTTTCAACCTCTTTACGCGCCTGGCGAATAAAACCCTTGCGCGTTTCTTCGGTAAGCGCGGGCATGGGAATACGAATCACCTCTCCGGCGCTGGACGGGTTGAGTCCAAGACCCGCATTCATAATGGCTCGCTCAACATCCTGCACGATATTTTTTTCCCAGGGCGTTACGGACAAAGTACGGGCATCGGCAACGGAGATATTAGCCACCTGACTCAGTGGTGTTTCACTACCGTAGTAAGAAACCCTGACGCCTTCGAGAATACTCGGGTGAGCACGACCGGTACGGACTTTATTCAGTGCCTGGCCTAGAGCCTCAACCGTTTTGCCCATACGTTGCTGGGCATCTTCCTTCAATTCGTTAATCATAATCACTTCCCATAATTGACCGCATTCACACTAAGGCATACCGCTAAGCTTCTTCGATCAATGTACCTTCGTCACCACCCACCACGACACTTAATAATGCACCGGCTTTGGACATTCTAAAAACCCGTACTGGCATGTTGTGTTCACGGCAGAGGCAAATTGCTGTTAAGTCCATTACCTCCAGCTTTTTGTCCAACACTTCGTCGTAACTTAAACGTGAATAGAGTGTTGCATCGGCTACCTTCATCGGATCAGCCGAATAAACCCCGTCCACTTTGGTCGCTTTCAGTACCACTTCGGCATCAATCTCGATACCGCGTAAGCAAGCTGCAGAATCCGTCGTAAAGAGAGGATTGCCCGTGCCAGCACTAAAGATAACCACATCACCAGAAGCCAAGTAGCGCAGAGCGCGACGCCGATCATAATGCTCAACCACACCACTCATCGGGATGGCCGACATAACACGTGCCGAAATATTATTGCGGTCGAGAGCATCACGCATCGCCAGACCATTCATAACAGTGGCCAACATACCCATGTGATCGCCGGTGACTCGCTCCATACCCGCGGCACTGAGTGCTGCGCCACGGAACAAATTGCCGCCACCAATGACCAGGCCAACTTGCACTCCAATGCCCACTAACTGGCCAATTTCCAGAGCCATACGATCGAGCACCTTGGGGTCGATACCAAACTTACCATCGCCCATCAGCTCTTCACCACTGAGCTTAAGGAGAATGCGTTTGTACTTCTTATCTGTACTCGGATTATTCATCTGCATTCACCCATCGGTATTGATCTGCGTTAAATCACGATACTAACTTTTTTATGGCTACTTTTCTTATCGCTATTTGATCAAGGCCACCAGCCGCTGAAGCAGCCGGTGGCAGACACCTTATTTAGTAGCGTTAACCTGAGCTGCAACTTCAGCAGCAAAGTCAACTTCTTCAACTTCTATGCCTTCACCAACTTCATAGCGTGTAAAGCCGATAATACTAGCACCTGCATCGGCCAGCATCTTGCCGACTTTAATATCAGGGTCACGTACAAAGGGCTGCTCTACCAAGCTACTTTCAGCAAGGAACTTCTTCAAGCGGCCAACAACCATTTTTTCAGCGATCTCGGGTGGCTTACCACTCTCAATGGCCTGGGAAACATAAATTTCTTTTTCCTTGGCGACTACGTCAGCAGGCATATCATCGGGTGTCGCGACTTGGGGGTTAACAGCGGCAACGTGCATGGCAACATCTTTGGCCAGCTCTGTAGTGCCGCCCTCAAGAGCAACCAACACACCAATGCGACTATTGCTATGCACATAGGCGCCAACGGTGGAAGCTTCAGCCAGCTCTACGCGACGTATATTGACGTTCTCACCACACTTTTGTACTAATGCCTGGCGCGCATCTTCCATCGCCGCAGCAAGAGTCTCAATATTGCTTAGCTTGTCCGCAAAGGCTTTATCGACAACGGCAGCAACAAAAGCTTTAAAACCTTCATCTTTAGTCACGAAATCAGTTTCGGAATTAACTTCGACCAATACGCCATAGGAAGCATCGTCAGCCACTTTTACAACGACTACGCCATCGGCTGCAGTACGACCGGCTTTTTTAGCCGCTTTCATACCGCTGGATTTACGTAAATTTTCAATGGCTGTGTCTATGTTGCCATCGGCTGCAGCCAGTGCTTTCTTGCACTCCATCATGCCGAGACCGGTACGCTCACGTAATTCTTTAACCTGGGAAGCAGAAACCGCTGCCATGGGAAATCCTCTCAATAAAGGCGGTTTATTTCGGTATCAAACCGATAAAACCTGATGTTAATAGTTAATAAAAAGGAGGCAACGCCTCCTTTTTATTGATCAGTGATTAGTCGCCAGCGGCGAGCCAACCATTAAAAGCCTAAGCTTCTGTAGTGGGCGCAGGCTCTGCAGCAACAGCAGGTGCAGCGGCTTCTTCAGGAGCGGGTGCAGCGGCAGCTTCGGCCTCTGCAACAACAGCTTCGGCCTGAGCTTCAGTCACTTCTACAAACTCATCTTTCTCAGAGGCAACAGCACCACCGGCCTTACCTTCCAGCACGGCGTCAGCCATAGCCATAGCGTAGAGCTTGACCGCACGGATCGCATCATCGTTAGCCGGGATGACCAGATCAACACCATCGGGGTTGCTGTTAGTATCGACGATACCGATAACGGGGATGCCCAGCTTGTTGGCTTCCTGTACAGCGATGCGCTCATGGTCAACATCGATCACGAACAATGCATCGGGCAGGCCGCCCATATCTTTAATACCGCCGATGGAACGCTCGAGCTTCTCTTTCAAACGCAGACGCATCAGGCCTTCTTTTTTGGTCAGCTTTTCAAAAGTACCGTCAGTACTTTGCGCTTCCA
>MAAS01000003.1 GCA_002162755.1 Gammaproteobacteria bacterium 50_400_T64
ATCTTGATATCGTAATCGCCCGAATCGGTACCGGGGCGAAACTTCATTTCTTTAATTTGTGTTTGCTTCTGCTTTTTACGCTGCGCGGCCTGTTGCTTCTTGGCCTCAAACACATGCTTACCGTAATCCATTAACTTGCATACGGGCGGCTGGCCATCCGGCGCAATTTCAACCAGGTCGAGGGACTTTTCAGCCGCCAGACGGTTTGCTTCCTCTAAACTTACCACACCGATCTGTTCGCCTTCCGCCCCGACTAAGCGTACTTCAGCCGCTTCAATTTCATCATTCAGTTTGGATCGCTTGCTTGAGCTCTTGGCGTAACTTTTCTTAATAGTGTTTCTCCACTGTTTCTTTGATTCAGGCGCTTATGATTCTAAAGCACGCCCGCGACGTTGCACATCCCCATTCAACAATTCGGCAAAGGCATCAATTGCCAGGCTACCGAGGTCTTCACCTCCTCGAGTGCGTACGGCGACGGTCTGTGTTTCGACCTCTTTATCACCGACAACCAGAAGATAAGGTGTGCGCTGCATACTGTGCTCGCGGATTTTAAAACCGATCTTTTCATTTCTCAAGTCATTTATCACCCGGAAGCCCTTGTTATTCAAGGTTTCGGTCACTAAATGCACATAATCGGCCTGTTTATCCGTAATGTTCATTATAACGGCCTGCTCCGGCGCCAACCAGGCAGGAAATGCGCCTTCGTACTGTTCGATCAAAATACCGATAAAACGCTCGAAAGAACCGAGCACTGCGCGGTGCAACATCACCGGCACCTGGCGCGAACCATCTTCGGCAACATACTGTGCGTCGAGGCGACCCGGCATCGAAAAATCAACCTGAATTGTGCCCAACTGCCAGACCCGGCCGATGCAATCTTTCAGTGAGAATTCGATCTTCGGGCCGTAAAAAGCGCCCTCTCCCGGCAGCAACTCCCAGGGTAAATCTTTGGCATCGAGGGCATCGGCCAGGGCTTTCTCCGCCTTGTCCCACACCTCGTCGGCACCGACGCGCTTTTCAGGCCGCGTCGAGAGGCGATAAATCACTTCACTGAAACCGAAGTCGGCATAAATCTCATGCAGAAAGTCGATAAACTGCGACACTTCTGCCTGCACCTGATCTTCGGTGCAGAAAATATGGGCATCGTCCTGAGTAAAACCGCGCACACGCATAATACCGTGCAGGGAACCCGAGGGCTCATTGCGGTGGCAGGAGCCAAACTCCGCAAGGCGCAATGGCAGGTCGCGATAGCTTTTCAAGCCCTGATTGTAGACCTGAATATGACAGGGGCAGTTCATCGGCTTAACGGCAAAGTCACGCTCGTCGATGTGCAGTGCGAACATGTCATCGCCAAATTTATCGGCGTGGCCCGAGCGCTCCCACAATGAGTAATCCACTAACTGAGGGGTGCGAATTTCACTATAGCCCGCAGCCCGCTGCGCACTACGCATGTATTCTTCAATCTGCGTGTAAACCGTCCAGCCACGGGGGTGCCAAAACACCATGCCGGGCGCTTCTTCCTGAATATGGAAGAGATCCAGTTTCTTGGCGATTTTACGATGGTCACGCTTTTCCGCTTCTTCGATGCGGTGCAGGTAAGCTTTAAGCTCTTTCTTGTTAGCCCAGGCAGTGCCGTAAATGCGCTGCAGCATTTCATTATTGGAATCAGCGCGCCAATAAGCACCGGCCACCTTGGTCAGTTTAAAGGCTTTAATTTTACTGGTGTTTGGCACGTGGGGGCCACGACAGAGATCGGTAAAATCGCCCTGACTGTACAGCGAGAGATCTTCATCGCTGGGAATGGATTCAATAATAGCTGCTTTATAGTCCTCACCGAGATCGCGGAAAAACTCGACCGCTTCATCGCGACTCTTGACCTGTCGCGTCACCTCAAGGCTGGCAGAGCTCAGCTCTTTCATCTTCTTTTCGATGGCCAGCAAGTCTTCCGGGGTAAAAGGACGCTCGTAGGCGAAGTCGTAATAGAAGCCGTCGTCAATGACTGGACCGATGGTGACCTGAGCTTCGGGATACAGAATTTTGACCGCCTGCGCCAGCAGATGGGCGCAGGAATGGCGAATAACCTCAAGGCCTTCTTCATCTCTCTCGGTGATGATGGCGACATCGGAGTCGTGCTCAATCAAAAAGGAGGTGTCGACAACAAAGCCGTTGACCTTGCCGGCAAGGGCAGCCTTGGCTAAGCCGGGACCAATATCGAGAGCAACATCGTGAAGAGTCACGGCGGCGTCAAAACTACGTTGACTACCGTCAGGCAGGGTAATAAGCGGCATCTTGCTTTCCTTTATCTCAGTGGTGACCCCTACTAAAGGCCACTTGCGTCATTCAAAATCAGGTAACAACTTCGCAAACACCGAAGTCATAGACGACCCGGGGTAATTACTTTCAAGGGTGTTGCTACCAAAAGAATTGGTAGGCACGAGTGGATTCGAACCACCGACCCCCACCATGTCAAGGTGGTGCTCTAACCAACTGAGCTACGTGCCTGCTACGAAGGGCGCACAATGTAGCAGCGAGCCTGGAAATTTACAAGGTTTCTTTACTACCCTACGGGTATTTATTTGAATTTTCAGCCTATGAAACAGGGGCTATTTCGTCGCCGCCCATAATAACCCGAACACGTGCCTTACATTTGCACCAAGGCGACAACCCAGCTCAAACAAGCCATAGCCAGTGCGACGGAATTCAAAGGCACCATCATTCAGCACATATATGCATTGCTATTAAGCATTGCAATGAAGACACCGCCTCTCATTTTATAAAGTAAAACGTTGCTGCAGGTAGTCTTTAGCCGCTTGATCAATGCCCAGCTCTTCACGCATAAAGTTATCCACCGTGCCTGACTTTTCTCGCATTACTTGCCAGGCTGTTGCCAGGTATTTAGTGCGCGCATCAAGAATCGGCACGACGATGCTCTCATCGACAGAGAGACCTTCAGAATTGAAAAACTGCTCAAACTTACCAATGGCCAGGGCTTTGTCGGCATAGGCTTCAGACGACAACAAGTAGTCCTGCTCAACCTGCTCAGGTTTAACACCAAGAGCGCTAAGTAACAGAGCAGAGGCAATGCCCGCTCGGTCTTTACCAAAGGAGCACATCACTAGAATACCGCCCTCACTTTCCATCATGTGATCAAACATTTTGCGGTAACCGGGCACCTCCTCCTCGGTCAGCTCACGGTAGCGATCGCCCATGATTTTTTCTGCGCCTTCGGGGTTTAAGCCCTCTTTCATCAGCATATCCCAGAGATTTTCAACACTGGCAACCAACATACCAAGCTCGACAACTTCAATACTATCGCCAACTTGCAGATCGTTTTTTACCCGCTCCATCGGGCTGCGAAAATCATAGATTGTACTGACGCCCAGAGATTCAAATTTTTCTAAATCCTGATCGCCCGTAAAGTGTAAAAAGCCAGAACGATAGAGATAATTTTCCTTCGTTCTACGGGCATTGTCGGTGTCATAGCCGCCCATATGGCGGAGGTTCATGGTTTTCCCAATAGGCACAAAACGTGTCATAGAGCCTGCTTCCCCTGGATTATTAACAGTATTAAAATTTTATAAAGTTGTTATAAATTTTGGCTGTTCACAAATGATAGCGTAACTGTTATGCCGAACAGATGATAAGTAAATTTATTCTCACCCTACGCAAGAAGGCCGAAAGCATCTTTTTGCTGTCGCTAACAAAGCAATAAAAAGTCAGCTTTCTCTTGACCCCGCCACGACCCTTCGGTTTATGATGAGGGCATACTCCTGGCTTATGCCGTCAATAACCAGCATTAATAAACCAGGCGGCACAAAGTAAGCTTTAGAAATCGAACACTTACAAAACCAAAGGGAAAAAGCCGTGATTAATGATAATGACATGTACTTCCACACGCCCACATCTGACCACTACAGCTGGGCAGAGACCAATTATTTCGGATTTTATATCCCTGAGGAAAACATCCTGGTTGGCGTTTATGCCCAGCCCCGCGCCAATTTGGGCTCTGTACTATCAAGCATACACATCACCGACGGCTTTTCTAACACACCCCACGAAGTACTCTATGACGACTGCCACGTATTTTTACCCATGCCCAAAGGCAACCTCGATGACTTTGAGCTGGAAAACGGCCTTAAAATCAAATGCACCAAGCCGGTTATGGATTATCACATTCGCTACGATGGCGGCGAAGGTGTCAGTCTCGATGTTAAATATGAAGGGCTGATGGCTCCCTACGATATTCACGATCCCGACATGGACCCTCTCGCCAACCAGCACCAGTCTGGCGATGTTATTAGTGACAACGCCTACGCCGGGCACTGGGATCAAAGTGGTCGAGTCACTGGCAGCCTCACCATCAACGACAAAACCTACAATGTTGACTGTGTCGCCAGCATGGATCACAGCTGGGGCTTGCGCGATGAAAAGCAGCTGAAAAACTTCTGCTGGATGAACGCCAATTTTGAAAACGACATGAGCATCCACTGCCTTTATCTCGTCGACCCAAAGAATCTTGATACCTACCCCGCCATCGTCCACGGCTATGTGCGCGAAGGTGACAAAGTTTACGGCCTGAAACGCGGCACCGGTAAAATCCGCCGCAATGGCTATCTGCATCACTTTTTCGAACTGGAAGTCGAAGATGTACGCGGCAAAGTTCACAAGTTCACCGGCACGCCAATGACCTCTAATCCCTGGATGGCATGGCCGCTGATGTATCTTGTTCAGTCACTGTGCCGCTGGGATATGCAGGGCGTTATCGGCTGGGGTGAAGTACAGGACCTTTGTAAAGAAACAGTGAACGACAAGCTCAAATAAATCTCGCCATTCTGTTTCCCATGCCTGAATTGACTTACCTTAATTAAATGATAGGCATGGGGGAACAAACCCTCGAACAAACACAATAAATAACGGGAAAAGCCAGCCTCATGAGCCCTGAAATAGAACAGTTTTTATCCGGCATGAAAAAAACGATTGAAGAAGTTGTCATGCCCAATCTCACCGACCGCTTCGCCCAGGAGCAAGCAGGCATTGTCGCCGCCTCCCTCGGTTTTCTCGGTCTTATTCAGGATAAAGCCTTCCACTATGAACTACTCGAAAATCAGGAATATAAGCGCATATTAACGGACGTTTGCGAGCTACTTAATAATACCTTTTCAGCACCCGAGTCGATCGTAGAGACGACAAGTAAAGTCACCGAGCACTTTGTCACCGACAAAGTGGATGACCCTACTCACCTACGCCCCTACAAGTTTATTCGTGGCAGCAATGAAGTCATGAAAGAACTACTTTGCGAGTTTATTCAGCAACAGCCCGAAATGTCTGCCGAGTTACGAGCCGCCTTCGAAGCACTGATGAAGCCTTTCTTTAAATCCATCGAATTACGCGAGCGCTCGTGGGTTAAGGCCCTGGGATTTGACCCCGAGGCCGAACAACAGGCTGATATTGCCGACCTACTCTACAAAGATGGTTTTCTTAACACCGACAAGCCCTAGTTAACTTTTATCTAAAAAAACCGTATTAATCGACATCATTATTGATCGTTGTTAAGCAATAAACTCTGAGTCAAACTCATGCGCGAATACTACACACCGACCTTAAAAAACCGAGCACAACCAGGCGATGCCTGGATAGAAAGCATCCGCCAGCAATTCCCGACCGAGACCACTCTCGACGAAGTACTGACCAAAAAACTCCGTAACCGCAGTAAAACGGCAGAACACAAAACTGATTTCAGTGATCTGGAAACCCGCCTTTTTGCCTATTTGAAAAAGGCCACAGGGCAAGATGACATTGTCATGGAGAACTTACACCGACTCTCCGGTGGCGCCTCGAAAGAACAGTTCACTTTTGATTTGACCTGGAATCAGGAATCCGGAGCACGCAGCAGTGAAAAACTAATTTTGCGCATGGACCCTACTGAATCCATTGTCGAAACCCACCGTCTGCGCGAGTCACAAATGCTCGATGCCATGTGGGGCGAAGTACCTGTGCCAAAGGTGCATTGGGTCGACCCCGCAGGCGAAAACCTGGGCCACCCCTTCCTCATCGCCGGCTTTCTTGAAGGCACCGTCCAGCCCGAGGGTGGCGATAAAGCCAGCGGCCTGGGTATGTTTTTCGAACCCCGCTTACGAGCCGACTTAAAAGAACAATTTGTTCAGCATCTGGCAAAAATTCACACCATCGACTGGCGCAATAAAGGGCTAACTTCCTACGATTCCCCACGGGAAAATCATCTGGAAGCCAATGAGTGGTCTCTCGGTTGGTGGGAGCGCGTTTGGCATGAGGATGCGGTAGAAGCTCACCCTATCATCGAAAATGCGGCTCTCTGGTTACGGGAGAATATGCAAACCGTCGAAAAGCCCGTCATTGTGCACGGTGATTATCGCTCCGGTAATTTCATGTACACCGACGATCACCAAATCAATGCCATTCTCGACTGGGAGCTTTCACATATTGGCGACTTCCATGAGGACCTCTCCTACACCACCTGCCAAATACTCGGCACCCCGATGGATGACGGCTCCGTTCTCACCAGCGGCTTATTATCGAAAAATGAGTTTCTCGATAAATACCAGCAATGCAGTGGCAATACCGTTGACCCGAAGCGTCTGTTTTATTTTGACGTCTTTTCCTATTACAAAGTCGCCGTTATTTCTGTCGCCACAAGTTCAAGAGCGGCCTACGGACGTAAAACCCATCTCGATGCGATGATGAATTTACTCAGTGGCTTTGGCTACACGGGAACATCCGCACTACAACGCCTGCTCGACCAGGGCGGTTAAAAAAGCAACGTATTATCAATAATAAAAGTAAACAAGGGCGTACAAATAATGAATAACTATACCCCCAACTTGGCTGAACGGGCTCAGCCCTCCGAGCAATGGATAGAGCAGATACGTGCCCGCTATCCCGTCGAAAAGGCTATTGACGAAGTCTTTACGCGCAAACTGCACAATCGGCTCAAACCCGTTGAGCACACGATGGATTTCAGCAAGCTACAGGAACGTTTGCAGCGTTTTTTAAAAGATGAAACAGGTCAGGCTGATATTAAAGCCGAAAACCTGAAACGTCTTCCGGGCGGCGCATCAAAAGAGCAATTTACGTTTGATCTCACCTGGCAGCCTAAACCCGGAAAACAGGAAACCCAGCACTTAATGATCCGTATGGATCCGACCGAGTCTATTGTCGAAACCCATCGACTGCGCGAGTGCCAGGTATTACGTGCCATGTCGGGTGAAGTCCCAGTACCACAGGTGCTATGGATAGACCCTCTCGGTGAAAAACTGGGGCACCCCGCACTCATTGCCAACTTTCTGGAAGGCACTGTTCAACCAGAGCAGCCTGAAGACAGTGAAAAGATGAGCGGCATCGGCATGTATTTCAATCCCGAACTACGCGCCAGCCTCAGCCAGCAATTTGTCGATATTCTGGCAAAGATTCACTCTATTGATGGCAGCACGAAAGACCTTTCCACCTTCGACATCCCTCAGTCAAACTCAACACAAGCTAACGAATGGGCCATTGGTCTATGGGAGCGCGCCTGGAATGAAGACACCTTATCCGCCCATCCCGTGATGGAAAGAGCGGTACTATGGCTAAAAGAAAATATGCCCGAAGTAGGCGAGCCAGTCATCGTTCACGGCGATTACCGCACTGGCAACTTCATGTACACGGATGATCTTGAAATTAACGCCATCTTTGACTGGGAGCTAGCCTACTACGGCGACTACCACGACGACCTGGCCTGGGCGAGCCTGTCCTTGTTTGGCGGCAGCGATGAAGAGGGCAAACCCCTGTCAAGCAGCCTCATGCCTCAGGAAGACTTTCTCGCTCGTTACGAGCGCGCTAGTGGCAATAAGGTCGACATGGAGAAGCTCTTCTATTTCCACGTTTTCTCTTATTACAAAATCGCTGTTATCGCTGCAGCAACCAGTGTTCGTGTGGCTTACAGTCGACGTACTCATCTCGACGCAATGATGAACTTTGCCAGCGGCCTGGGCTCAGTTGCTATATCAGAACTTAATCGGATGTTGGACGAAGCCACTTCTTAAGCTCGAAAGCACATCAGCTCGAATAGCAGGATAGCCAGTACTCCATCAATACAAAATTGCTGGAGTACTAAGGCTGTGCCACTGCCCCACCTCCGGGCCAGCGCGTATCATTGGCCCCATAAGTATACTCACCATCACTACTGATGGTTTGTGTACGACCCATCACCCGCGATGAGGGCACTAACTTGTGTCCTTTCGCCTCAAGTAAACGGCGCGTATCAATATTCAAACCCGGCTCAACAAACACTTTGTCGGGCTGCCATTGATGGTGAATACGCGGTGCTGCAGCCGCTTCAGCAATATTCATATCGAAATCGACAACATTTAACACGGTCTGCAACACCGTATTAATTATCGTACTGCCCCCCGGGCTACCGGTAGTAAATACGGGCTTGCCCTGTTTAAAAACAAGGGTCGGTGTCATCGACGACAAAGGCCGCTTGTTCGGTTCGATAGCATTAGCCGTGCCACCAATCAGACCGTAGGCATTAGGTTCGCCGGGCTTGGCAGAAAAGTCATCCATTTCATTGTTGAGTAAAAACCCCGCGCCCTCAACAGCAATACCGCTGCCGTAGGAAAAGTTGAGGGTGTAGGTATTACTCACCACATTACCGGCATCATCCCAAACAGAAAAATGCGTGGTTTGTGGGCTTTCGTAAGGCTGTTTTAATCCGGGGGCAATATCACTGGAGGCACTCGCTTTATTCAAATCTATACCCGCCCTCAAGGTTTTTGCATAAGCTTTGTCGGTCAGCGCTTTTACAGGCACGGGATGAAAATCAGGATCACCCAAATATTCGCTTCTGTCGGCATAAGCCCGGCGCATAGTTTCAATTAAACGGTGTAAATAATCGGCACTATTGTGGCCCAGTTTATCGAGTTCCCAGCCCTCGAGAACATTCAGCATCTGCACCAAATGTACGCCCCCCGATGAGGGCGGCGGCATAGCCGCAATGGTGTAGCCACGATAAGTACCCGTGACAGCTTCACGCTCAATCACCTTATAATTAGCGAGGTCAGCTAAGCTAATTAAGCCCCCGTGCCGGCCCATTTCGGCAACAATTTTATCGGCCACTTCGCCTTTGTAAAAACCATCCTTTCCCTGGCGGGCAATTTTGTCCAGCGTTGCGGCCAGGTCTTTTTGCTGCCAGTGATCACCGGGACGCAGCAAACTGCCATCTTTGTGAAAGAAATAAGCCTGTGACACAGGCCATTTGCGCAGGCGCTGCTCGGCATGGGCCAGAGAATAAGCCAGGGGCTGGGTAACGGTAATGCCCCGTTCAGCCAGTGTAATAGCAGGCTTTAATACTGTTGCTAGCGGCAAATTACCGTAGCTTTCAAGAGCGTGAACCAGGCCAGCGACACTGCCCGGCACTCCCGCCGCCGCATGACTAAAGCGCGCTTTGGCCACATCAACCTCACCCAGCTCATCGAGAAATAAATCTTTACCAGCAGAGCGTGGTGCGACTTCACGATAATCAATAGCAATGGTACGTTTTTGCTCGGCAAGATAAACCAGCATAAAGCCACCACCGCCAATATTGCCGGCCTGGGGTAAAGTCACCGCCAAGGCAAAACCGGTGGCCACCGCTGCATCAATCGCATTGCCGCCCTGAGCCAACATGTCGGCACCGATCTGGCTGGCTAGTATTGACTGCGAAACCACCATGCCTTTGTTGCTGACAACAGGGTGAAAGCGTGAACCATAATCAATAATCGCAGGGGCTTGCGAGTAAGCGCTAAGACTTATGGGCAGGAGTATAAGTAGAAAGAGAAAACGGTGAAGTAATGTCGACACAGGGCACCTGTAGGGCGTTATTTTATTGGCGCATTATCCCGGAAATGATCAGCCAGCAACAGCATGCCCGCTGTAATAAAGAGAGCTCCGGTTTCGTGATAAAGAGCAAACCAGCGATTCGTGGAAACATGCTATAAAAAGCACGACTATTAAATAATCGCGGTTATGGAGTTTAGCCCGTACCCGGCTCAATAAAATCTGTTCAACTAAACAAGTAACAACGGAGATAAGCTGTGAGTGACCGCCATGTAAGCGACATCGAGTTTTTCCCTATTGATGTTGAGCAATGTGACTGGGAGACATCCCAACAAGTATTAATGGACATCCGCCGCCAGGTCTTTATTGACGAACAGGGTGTGCCAGAGTCAGAGGAGTTCGGCGAGGAAGATAAGCGCGCGACACATTGGATCGCTTATGGCGCTGACAATATCCCCATGGGCACAGCTCGATTACTGGACGACAAAGTCGGCCGCATGGCGGTAATAAAATCATACCGGCAACAGGGTGTCGGCTCTGCACTGATACGCCACATTATTCGCCATGCAGAGACCGTAGGCCTCGATAGTCTTCAACTGGATGCCCAGGTTCATGCCCTGCCCTTTTACGAAGGCATGAAGTTTGAAGTCGACGGCCCCGTATTTGACGATGTTGGCATTCCCCATCAACACATGACCCTCGCCTTGCAGCACTTTTTAAACCCCTGCGTTGCCCCCACACCCCCCAACATTAGTGAAGAAGAACGTCGCCATATCAGCCTGGATGGCGTTGATGACTTCCGAGACCAGGCCAACATCTTCGCTCAGAGAGCCCAGCGCCAAGTGCGCATTTTCAGCCCGAGACTGGATCCCGCTATTTTCGACAACGAAGAGTTACGAGCGAGTTTATTCAATTTCGCCAGCCAGCATCCCTATGCTGAAATTCATATTCTGATACAAAACCCACAATCGCTGGTGCAAAACAGCCATCGTTTATTACATCTCTACCACCGGCTACCGAGCCGCGTGCAGATGCGGACCCTCAAACCAGAAAGTAAAACCTCCCCTACCGAGTTCATGCTCATTGATAAGACAGGCATTCTTTATAAACAGTCATTGAACCGCTATACAGGTTACGCCGTGTATTGGTCGCCACTTGACGCGACAGAGCTGGCCGATGAATTTGATGGGTTATGGAATGCCAGCGAACCTGACCCAGAACTGCGCAACCTGCCTATGTGAATCTGTCTCAGCAAGCCTTTTTACGCAAGAAAATTACCCCTGAGTCAAAAAATTACGCTTTGGAAGGAGCGATCAATGTGGCCCAACAGCACCAAAACGAGTACAAATAAAAAACGCCTTTTCAATTTAACGACCATTAATCTACAAGAGTCATATTCTTTATAGGGATACGTTATAGTTACATGCTCCCTCAAATCATGAATTGTGTGAACATTTAAGCGGCGGTCAGTAAAATAGTGATTAGATCTTTCCTTCCATTTCTACTAACAAGCCTTATCCTTTCAACGCAGGCTGCATTGGCAAATGACACAACGGCCTATTCTGAACGTGATTTTCTAGATCACATCCCCACGACCGAAGCCGCTACCCGCTACAGTATGCCACTGTCGTCATCACCTTCTTCGGTAACCTTGATCACCCGCGAAATGATCGATGCCATGCCCATGGTCAATTTTGTCGATCTCTTGAAATTAGTACCCGGATTTCAAGTTTTTTTTGCCAATGCCTCCCTTCAAGCCGTCACCGTGAATGGCCAAAGCGGTCGCTTTCCAAGGCGGCTAGAAATTCGCGTAGATGGTAGAACAGTTTACACACCCATCAATTCATCCGTGTCCTGGGAGTCTCTAGGCCTCACCAGCAATGATATCGCCTATATCGAAGTCGTAAGAGGTTCCAATGTTGCCGCTTACGGCGCCAATGCCGTGCAAGGGGCCGTGAATATACACACACGGAACCCTCTTACCGATAGCGGCACTGAAATCAGCTATACCGCTGGCGACTGGCAAACGCACAATATCGGTGTACGCCACTCGGTCAAAACGAATGCCGCCGCTTACACATTCCGTGCACATTACCGAGAAAACCAGGGTTTTGAGACCTTAGATGATCAAAGTTATGTCGATAGCGCGGCACTACAAGGTGTCTATACCCCCTCTTTATTCGATGAATTTCAATGGGAGCTAGGCTACAGCGATGGCAATTTCGGCTTCGGCGATGGTGACCGACCCGAAGATTTCTCCGATGAAAAAATAGACACACAATGGTTTACGCTCAGCTGGAAGCATCAGTGGGAAAATAATGAAGTCAGGCTCAATACTTCAGCCAATCTTGGCCGCTATGACCGCAGCCAGCGGGTGCTACTCAGTACAGAGCTGGACATTACTCCCTTGCAACTGTCGACCCTCTACCCCGGACAAACAGACAAACTCATCGAAATAGAAGACGGTGAACGCAAATACAAGCAGTACGACCTCGAATTACAGCATCATATTAATATCGCTACCGGGCGAGACTTTCTTTGGGGTGTCGGTATTCGCTATCAAGATTTAACAGCGCCTGCTGAATTCGGTAACGATTCAGATTCCAGCGAAACTATTTACTTCTTGTTTGGCAATGTCAATTGGGATTTCAATCAGCAATGGGGGGCCAACCTGGGCGTGATGGCCGAAGATCATGAACAAAACGACACAGAGTTTTCACCCCGGCTCTCCCTTAAATACCATCTCAATCAGGCCCATCATTTTCGTATCAGCGGCAGCGTCGCTTACCGCCAGCCCTCCCTCTACGAGAAAGAACGGCTTATTCAACGTGAACTCGATTCAGGGGCAGTAGCCGACCTGCTTTTCGTCAGCGACCCTCAGCTTGATTCAGAAAAATTCCAAACCTACGAACTTGCCTATATCGGTTACTGGTTTGACAATAAACTCAGTGTTGATTATCGCCTTTTTAGGGAATATCTCGATGATGGCGTCAAATACATTAAACACCCCAACAATGACATTAATGGCAAATTTCGCCAATTAGAAAATGCCGAAAGTGATCGAACCAGCGGCTACGACACGCAAATCCAATGGCACCCAGACGTAAGCTGGCTGTTATCTGCTCAATATCGCAATACCCGAAAAGAGCAGACTAAACGCCACTCAAACCACATCGCTAGTATGCTCGTGAGCAAACAGCTACCAAAGGGCTGGAGCCTTAGCGGCACATACTTCCATCAATCCGCAACAAATTGGCACCGGGGCAGCAAGGTACCTAGCTGGCACCGCTATGACCTAAAGATTGGTAAGACATGGGCAATCAATGGAGCCAATATTGATCTCGCGCTTATTCTGCAAAATATTACCGATGAAGAATATCTTGAATACCAGGTGGGCAATCTGTTTGAACAAATGAGCTTCCTGAGCCTTAAGGTCAGCTTCTAAAAAAGCTAACATTCAAGCTGACGCAGAAAACAACACGCTACTTTCAACAAACTAAAACCCGCCGCTATGCCTGACATAGACGACGGGGTCAGGAAGTACCGGGTATTAAGCAGACGCTTTGGCGCGACGACGCATGGCGTGTAATACCGGCTCGGTATATCCACTGGGCTGCTCGCAACCCTTAAAGACCAGTTCGCAAGCGGCTTGAAAGGCGATATTGCTATCGAAGTCTGGCGCCATATTTTGGTAAGCAGCATCACCAGAATTCTGCCCATCAACCACCACGGCCATCTTTTTCAGCACCGCGAGCACTTGCTCTTCAGAGCAAATATTGTGGCGCAGCCAGTTAGCAATATGCTGACTGGAGATACGCAGAGTCGCCCTGTCTTCCATCAAGCCGACATGGTTGATATCGGGGACTTTGGAGCAACCCACACCCTGGTCGATCCAGCGCACCACGTAGCCAAGAATACCCTGAGCGTTATTTTCCAACTCCCGTTCAATGTCTTCAGCAGACAGCTGAATATCGCCCAACAGAGGAATGGTTAGAATGTCGTCGAGGCTGGCACGAGGATGGCCGATCAACTCCTGTTGACGCGCAGCAACGCTCACCTGGTGATAATGCATAACATGCAGGCTCGCCGCTGTCGGTGATGGCACCCAGGCACAGTTGGCACCGGCCTGTGGATGAGCAATTTTCTGCTCCATCATATTGGCCATTAAATCGGGCATGGCCCACATACCCTTACCAATTTGCGCTTTGCCACTTAAACCACAGGCAAGGCCGACATCGACATTCCAGTCTTCGTAGGCATTAATCCAGGCTTGCTGCTTCATCAGGGCCTTGGGCACCATGGGGCCCGCCGCCATGCTGGTGTGCATCTCATCACCGGTGCGATCGAGAAAGCCGGTGTTAATGAAGATAACCCGGTCGCTAGCTTCGCGAATACAGGCTTGCAGATTCACCGTGGTGCGGCGTTCTTCATCCATAATGCCGACTTTCAGCGTGCGCTCGGCCATGCCCAATGCCTGCTCGATGCGAGCAAACAATTGCACAGTAAAGGCCACTTCGTCGGGGCCATGCATTTTCGGCTTAACAATATAAACACTGCCGGTGCGCGAGTTCTGGTGGGGGCTATTACCCTTTAAATCGTGGAGGGCAATCAATGACGTGATCACGCCATCCATTATGCCTTCGGGCACCTCTTTGCCACCGTCATACAGAATCGCATTATTGGTCATCAAGTGGCCAACGTTGCGAATCAACAACAAGCTACGGCCCGGCAGGGTCAATTCGCCACCGTCGAGAGCGGTAAAAACACGGTCAGCATTCAGAGTACGGCTGACAGTCTTACCGCCCTTGTCAAAGGAGTCACTGAGGTCACCCTTCATCAAGCCCAGCCAGTTACCGTAGGCCATGCACTTATCTTCGGCATCAACCGTGGCAACGGAGTCTTCGCAATCTTGAATCGTACTGATGGCCGACTCAAGGTATAAATCCTTGACGCCTGCCGCATCGTCCTGGCCGACATAATGGCTAGCATCAAATTGCATTTCGATATGTAAGCCATTGTTTTTTAGTAGAATACTGTCGGGGCTTGTCGCCTCTCCCAGATAGCCCAATAGCTGTTCTGCACGCTCAAGTGTGGTGGCATCACCATTTTTCAGCGTCACGGCAAGAGCACCATTTTCAATACTGTAAGCCACCGCATCGTGGTGAGAACCACTCGCCAGAGGCGTACTTTGGTCGAGTAGATCACGACCGTAGGCGATAACTTTGGCGCCGCGCACCGAGTTATAACCTGGCCCCTTGCTAGCGCCGCCCTCTTCACTAATCACGTCGTTACCGTAAAGCGCGTCGTACAAACTTCCCCAGCGGGCGTTAGCCGCATTGAGTGAATAGCGTGCGTTGGTGATCGGGACCACCAATTGCGGGCCGGCGATGGAGCAAATCTCGGCATCAACATTTTCGGTGGTAATAGAGAAGTTTTCGCCTGCGGGGACTAAATAACCAATATCCTGCAAGAACTGACGATAAACCGCAGCATCATGGGCCTGGCCCGCGCGCGCCTCGTGCCACTGGTCAATTTGCGTTTGCAAGCTCTCGCGAATAGCCAACAGCTCGGCATTGCGCGGCCCCAGGTCGTTGAGAATAGACTCAAAATCCGCCCAGAATTTTTCGCTATCGACTCCTGTACCCGGAATAACCTGCTCATTAACAAGTTGGTAAAGTTCACTGGCGACCTGTAATCCGCCGATCTGGACTCGTTCGTTCATGGGCTCTGCTCTCCGCTGTGGCGTTTCTGTAACGTTAACCTCATATTCTAGTACGCAGTGGGGTGATTTATCTAATTTATCGTTTTTATTCTCGGTATTCACGAGGCGTATTCTGCCTCGCCAGTTATCGATTAAAGCTGCCCCTCTCTACGAGCAATATCGGCCAACAAACGCCGTATCCATTGATGATCTGAGTTGTGTTGCAACAAGGGGCTCCAGGCCATTTTCAATTCAAAGCTGGGGATTTCAAAAGGCGGAGATCGCAAAGCGACTCGCTGGTTACTCAACTGCAGCCGTGCCAGTCGTGTGGGAATAGTCACAATTAAATCCGGCTGCTGCGCAAGCTGGGCCGCCACCTGATAATGGCGGGTAAACACAGCGATGTGCCGCGTTTTACCAATATTCTTAAGGGCCTCATCGACCCGACCAACACGCTGGGCGTCACGGGGGTTCATGCCAACACTGGCACCCATGCCCGTTTTGCTGACCCAGACATGGCGGCCGAGCAGGTAATTATCGAGATTAAATTCACTCAGCAAGGGATTATCGACACTCAGCAAGCAGGAAAAATCGTCTTCCCACATCGTGAGCTGATGAAAGGACTGGGGCATTTCGTCAAAGCGATTCAATAACATATCGACCCGACCCTGCTCCACGTCCTGCAGACGCACATCACTGGGCGTGAGAATATCGAGGGTAATACCCGGTGCCAGTCGGGATAGCTCGCTGAGCAATGGCGCAATCAACGTCGACTCGGCGTAGTCACTGGCCATAATGCGAAACACGCGCTGCGCGGTGAGGGCATCGAAGTCTTTCTGCGGCTGCACCGCTCTATCGATATTGGCGAGGATATCCCGTACCTGGGGTTGCAGCTCTAATGCGCGCTGAGTGGGACTCATACCATCACTGGTGCGAATCAACAGTGGGTCTTCAAATAAATCACGCAAGCGACGCAGGCCATTGCTCATCGCTGGCTGAGTAATACCCAACTGCGCTGCCGCCTTGGTAACGTTGCGCTCATGGAGGAGAACATCAAGATAAACCAGCAGATTTAAATCTATACGACGTATATTCATAATATTAATAAGCTTGGCAGATAGAATAAATTCTGCGAATTATGCCATGGGGTAAAGGGCTTCGCTAATACCGTAGTAATGAACGAACCTAGCTATGCCCCTATTGATGGCTATCGCGATAAACCTGCGTTTGTGGGTGAAAACTAAACCAGGCAAACCAGTAAGCACTGACCGTCGGTAACTGCTGCCCATCACTATCGAGCACATAGGCGCTTTGCGAAGCTTCTGACCAAACTATCCGTATTTTCTGGCCACCCACAACATCGTCAACAGTCCCTTTTGAGCGGCTCAGTTCTGAATAGGGATAAGCTTTATCAACACCATTAATGGAAAGCCCCAGCACTCGCTCTTTGTTTCGCAAGTCAGCACTCTTGTGCTGCACGGGAAACCACAGTTGCTCTGACTTTTCATAATCGGCATAGGGGTTATTGTGGTAGCTGACACCCGGGGCACTGGCTTCGGAAAGCAATAAACTTTCGGGATAACGCGTTTGCCATTCACCCCAGGTTGTATAAGTGGCCGCCAGCAGGGTCAGCGTTTCACCGCGACGCGAACCACTAATTGCCTTCAACATAAGTTGCGACCAAAGGGACTCACTCTCGCGATCATAGAGCAGCACGTCACTGTTATAGAGCAAGCCCGAAACTCCAAAGGTATTTCTCCTCTCACTCTGAGGCCAGAGAAACACCACACCACTGCCACACAGCGGGCAATAAGAAACAACCACGTCTGTTTGATTAAAAGTATCGTTAACAATCTCATGACGATTGAGCATGCGGATGGGATAAGCCCTGGCGACACCCTTAAAATGCACGCCCATAATCCTTTCGTTGACGGCAAGAGTTGCCAGGGCTGCCTTTATAAATACCGGCTTATCGATTGCCGGAATACCATCCCGGGGTGGCCCGCCCCGCAGGATGCCCTCTACCGGTACCAGGCTACCCTTCAGATCAAAACCATTTTTGGTTTCTGCTGTCACTGTGTTCACCAAAACAAACAGGCAAATAATCAAAACGAGTTTCGTCCGCTTATTATCTGCGGCTAGTCGCCAATATGAATTCTGTACTAAGCTATTATGTATTGAGTACTTCATAGAGCCTTTGAGAGACTGGCGGGAAAGGAGTTCCCAGGATCATTTTTTCGTCAATAGATAGCCTGGCCACGATCCAGTAAAACCTGTAAAAGAACATCACCAACAAGCATCAAAAAAAGGATTTTTTGATATGAATACAAGGAAGACGGCTTTACACCGCATGCTAAAAACACCCACTGACACGGGCTGGGGGTTTAGTCTACCGCGCATCTTTACAGCCGCCAGCTATCAACTCTTACCCGGGGCCTGCCTGCTTTGTGGCTTATCAGCACAGCACGATATCGATCTCTGCAGCACCTGCGAGCAAAGCCTGCCCCAGCTCGGGCTACATTGCGATATTTGCGCCAACCCTCTCAATACCGTCGGCATTTGTGGACGCTGCCTCAGTCAACGCCCAACATTTAGCACAGTACAAACGCCCCTACTCTATCAATACCCCGTCGATCTACTTTTACAACGCTTTAAATTTGGCGGCCAACTCGCTGCTGGGAAAGTACTGTCACAACTCTTAATACAACATATCAAAGATAGAATGAAGAGTGAAAAATCCCCATTGCCCAACCTACTGATTCCTGTTCCTCTACATTGGAAAAAACGTTTTTCCCGCGGCTTTAATCAAAGTGAAATAATCACACGCGAGCTGTCCGGGCAACTAAATATTAATTATTCCCGGCATGCCATAAAGCGCGTCATCAACACACCAGCCCAGCATCACCTTTCGCGCAAAGAGCGCCAACAAATCCCCCATAATACATTTGTCGCCGGTAGAGAAAGCCAACTGCTACAAGGAGCCCGTATTGCCTTAGTCGATGACGTATTAACCACGGGTAGTACCGTAGAAGCACTGAGCCGCACATTAATAAAACAGCGGGCAAAGTCGGTGGAAGTTTGGCTGCTGGCTCGAACACCACTGGATAATTAGGCCAAGGATTCGGATAATGCACAACTGATCAGAATAGTGGCCCCATGATGACATCTGCAAAGCAAACCCTCGCCAAGCCCTGCAACGAAACCCTCTGGCAGCAGCTGGTTAATGAGGTCTCGGTGACCGCCCGCCACGAGCCTGTGCTCGCGGGTTTTTTGCATTCGACCATTTTAAATCACAATAATTTGGGCGCAGCGCTGAGCTTTCATCTCGCCAACAAATTGCACAGCGACATCACCCCGGCATTACTAATAAGAGAAGTTTTTGACGATGCCTTTGCCAGTGACCCCTCTATTATCGATAAAGCGCGCTGCGATATTATTGCTATTTACGAGCGGGATTCAGCCAGTCACGACTTCTCAACCCCCTTTTTGTATTACAAGGGTTTTCACGCCCTCACCGCCTATCGGGTCGCCCATTGGTTATGGCATAACCAGCGCCGACCCTTAGCGCTAGTACTGCAAAACCGCATTTCTGTGGTGCTCGGCGTCGACATTCACCCCGCCGCAGAAATTGGCAAGGGCGTTATGTTTGACCATGCCACGGGCCTGGTGATCGGTGAAACGGCGGTGGTGGAAGATTGCGTATCAATTCTGCAATCGGTGACGCTGGGCGGCACCGGCAAAGAATCTGGCGACCGCCATCCGAAAGTCCGGCGCGGTGTATTGATCGGCCCGGGGGCAAAAGTGCTGGGCAATATAGAGATTGGCGAGGGTTCAAAGATTGCTGCTGCTAGCGTGGTTTTGAAAGATGTGCCTCCCCACTCTATTGTCGCCGGTGTACCGGCAAAAGTGGTCGGTTCAACCAGTGATGACGACCCGGCAGAAAAAATGGATCATGGCCTTGAAGGCTGCGGCAGTGAGTAGCCTGCTCCTACTTGCAGAAAATAGCCCGACTGAATAGCCCGACTGATTTCATCAGCTCTTTTAATCGGCTCTTCAATCGAGGAAGGCAATAACCTCTTCGATATACTGTGCGCCGACGAGGTACATTAAAAGACGGTCAATACCTAGCGCCACACCCGCACAAGATGGCAAGCCCGCATCAAGGGCCGCCAATAGCTTTTCATCAGCAGGCATTTCAGGCTTACCCAGCGCTTTACGTTGACGATTATCTTCACTAAAACGACGGCGCTGCTCAGCGGCGTCGAGCAATTCAAAATAGCCGTTGGCCAATTCTGTACGGTCAAGAAAAACCTCGAAGCGCCGCACCACTGTCACACCCTGATCATCGACACCGAGCTGAGCCAAGGCACACAGACATGCGGGATAGTCGTGTACAAACACGATTCCCTGGGGCAAACGCGCCTCGATTTCAAAACTAAAAATTAAATCCAGACAGGTGGCCCGACTTTCATCGCTCATGTCTCGCTGGGCAATATCGCTCGCCAATTTGGCTAAGGCCACAAGACTTGCCTGATGGGGGTCGAGATTTACCGTGGCCAGAAAAATATCGCGGTAGGTGACACGCTGTGCACCGGCACTGGACGCACAACCTACACTTTCCAGCAACTCCGCTATTTCTGCCATCAGCTGATTTTCATCCCAGTCCGGGCGATACCACTCCAGCAAAGTAAATTCAGGGTTGTGATTGCGCCCTTTGTCACCGGCACGAAAGGCTTTGCCAAGGGAGTAGATTGGCCCGCTACCCGCAGCCAACAGGCGTTTCATAAAATATTCGGGAGAGGTTTGCAAATAACGCCGAGGGGCCTCGGTGTACAAACTATCGAGGTGGGGGTCGCTGACCGTACGTTCACCCAGCACCGGTACATCGACCTCAAGAACACGGCGCAATGCGAAAAATTCGCGCACTTGCGCCAGTAGGCGTGCCCGTTTAATCAAGGTGTCGTTTGAAGTTGTTGGCCGCCACTCAGTCGATATATCGCCATCATTCGGCATGATTAAGCAGCCCTTTTTACTATCACTTTTATCTGGCGATCGCTCACGAGAAAAACTGCCCGTTTAAAACAAATCGACTATTTTTTGGCGCGATTGAGGTATTCCCCGGTGCGCGTATCCACACTCACGATCTCGCCTTCATTTAAAAACAGCGGCACTTTAATCACTGCGCCGGTGCTGAGGGTCGCAGGCTTAGTACCACCCTGAGCAGTGTCACCCTTAAGGCCCGGATCAGTTTGAGTGATTTCAAGATCAACATGATTCGCAGCAGCAACTGCCAGAGGAGAGCCGTTGTACAGGGTGACGATGCAGGTGTCCTGCTCGCGCAACCACAGCGCAGTATCCCCCACCGAGGTTTTATCGGCCTGGTGCTGGTCGAAAGTATCGGGCTCCATGAAGTGCCAATATTCGCCGTCATTATAGAGATACTGCATGTTTTGTTCGCTGACATCGGCAGCTTCAAGGCTTTCACCCGACTTAAAAGTACGCTCCCAAACACGGCCGGTTTTTAGGTTCTTCAAGCGCACACGGCTGAAGGCCTGGCCCTTACCGGGTTTTACAAATTCATTTTCAACGATAGAGCAGGGATCACCATCGAGCATGACTTTAAGACCGGAGCGAAATTCATTGGTAGAATAGTTGGCCATTATTACCTCGTTACGTTATTCAGGGACCATTTTGACGGCCGACATCATACCCCACACGAGCACCGAAGCGCATCAGCCATGTTGGCAGGAAGAACTCGCTGCGGCCATCCGCACACCCGCTGATTTATTGGAGCGACTCGAATTAAACCCGGCGCAACTAGACGCTAGTCCCGTCGCTCAACAAGCCTGGTCTCTGCGTGTACCCCTGCCCTATGTACAGCGCATGAACAAAGGCGATATCGACGATCCCCTACTCAAACAGGTCTTGCCCCTTGGCGCGGAGATGCTCGCCGCACCCGGTTTTAGTCGTGACCCATTGGGCGAAGAGGATGCCAACCCAGTTCCCGGTGTTGTCCATAAGTACCAAGGGCGCGCCCTGTTAATCATCAGTCCCGCCTGTGCCATTCACTGTCGCTACTGTTTTCGCCGTCATTTTCCCTATGAGGACAATACACTTGGCAGGAAAGAATGGCAGATGGCGCTGGACTACCTGGCCAGCGATAAGAGCATCAGCGAAGTGATTTACAGTGGTGGTGACCCCCTCGCCGCCAACGATAATTTTTTACTGTGGATCACTCAGCAAATAGCAACCATTCCCCATATTAAACGCCTGCGTATACACACTCGCCTACCCCTGGTGATCCCCTCTCGTATCGACCCAAGCTGCCTACACTGGATGACCGCGACACGCTTAAAAGTCGTGATGGTCTGGCATATCAATCATCCCAATGAAATTGATCAGGCGGTCAGCCAAGCGGCACAACGCTTAAAGCGCCACGGCATTGAATTACTCAATCAGACAGTATTGCTAAAACAGGTTAATGACTCGGTATACACACTAGCCGAGTTATCCGAAAAGCTTTTTGATGTAGGCATCATGCCCTATTACATTCACCGCCTGGACAAGGTTAGCGGTGCCGCCCATTTTGAGGTTAGTGACAACAAGATACAGCAGTTACAACAGGCGCTATTGAACGCTTTACCCGGCTATCTAGTACCACGATTTGTTTGTGAACAAGCGGGGGCGCTATCGAAACTCCCTCTGCCATTATCAACAGAGGCCACTGCCAGGTAATTCTTTCAGTCCCCCGATACAGTTAATCGATATATTTACAGCTACTTAGTCCTCACTTTGCTAAACAACAGGCATTATGTGAGCCAGTTGGCGTACAAGAACCCTCTAATGAATCGTATAATGCTCGAATAACCGCAGGGGTAATAGCGGCCAGAACTGGCGCCATTCATATCATCATAATAGGCTAGAGAAGACCATCTATGGTAGAAGAGGGAAACTTGAATCTACTCATCGCACACGATAATAGCGATGATGCAGATCGTTTAATCAGCTTACTTGAAGGTGCATCCTATCAGGTGGATGCACACATAATTGATTCTGATGAAGACCTGGCCCCGTTACTAAAAAGCCGCTCCTGGGATTTGGCCATTGGCCAGCTACAATCGAACAACTTGCCCGCAAAAAAGCTGATGGCCGGCATCCGTAGTCAGAAACTTGATATCCCCGCCATACTGATCAGTAATAGTCGTGAAATCGTCGATGTGGTTGAAGGTCTTCGTATGGGGGCTACCCATGTCATCCCGATGGATGAAGACCAGTATTTTCTACTCGCCACAGCCAGCACTCTGGAACAACTCGAACAACGCCGTATTCAAGAGGATTGGAAACAGCGCTATAGCTCAGCCGAAATCCGCTGTGAAGAGCTGATGGACTCCTCAAAAAATGCCATTGCCCTTGTTCAGGATGGCACCTACATCTACACCAATGAACCCTTTAGCCAGCTGATAGGTTACAGCGATCCCGATGACATGCTCATGGCACCCGTCATTGATACTATCGACTCTAGTTTTCAGGAAGACATAAAACCCTTCCTTAAACCCCTCGACCCAAACAGTGAATTCAACAAACTAGCTATCAACCTCAGTTTCGTCACCACAGATGGTAAAAAAGTCGACCTCCAGACACATATTTGTCAAGTCGAATACCAGGGCGATACTGCACTACAATTTCTTGTTAAAAACAAAATATCTGTAACCACGGATAGTCCGGCCGTCCTTAAGGCAGAAAGCGATGTATTCGAGCTTGAGGAAGTACTAGAGCTTGACGAAGTGCTAGAAATTGATGAATTGCTGACACCTATAGAAATGCCAACTCAAGAGCAAACTCCTCTCTCCATCAATCCACAAGCTACTCTCGACAACATTGGGCTAGCTATTAGCTCGGCTCAGAGCAGTGACGGACAAGATAGCCTAATCCTATGTGCTCTTGCTGAGCAAGATGCGCAGATCCGTAAAGACACAAATGAGAGTAATGCAGATCAAATACTATTAGCACTAGCCGATTTCATCGTGGCTCAAACGAACAAACCGGTTGCCATTAGCCGCGATAAGCAAGATGTTATCAATTTTGTTATCGCCGACTTTAACTTACAGGAAGGAAAGCAATTTGCTGAAACCCTGTGCCAGCAAGTTGCCGGGCATACGTTTCAAGTGGGTGCGCAAAGTATTCTCATGTCAATTAGCCTCAGCATCGGCTTAATCACTAAAAATACAGCCTCCCCACAAGTCTGCATTAACGAGTGTCTGAAAACACTTGATGAAGCTGATTCAAACGCATCTGAAACTGATATGAAAGTCTATGTCATGGATGCAATGAGTCAAACTGACTTCAGTGTTAACTCCGAGGAAAAGGTCACTCTGTTTGGCCAACAGCTGCTTGAAAAAAGACTTATTGGCATCGCCTTTCAAGCGATTGTCGGCCTCAATGATGATTCCGCAGAGTTTTATGAAGTATTAATGCGGCCAAAAATTGAGGAATACCCAGAGAATATTCCTCCAGATTTTATCAGCAAGGTTTTTGATAGCGCTATTGCAACAGAAATTGACCGCTGGGTAATCCTGGAAACTATTAAAAGTCTTGCTGAAAAACTACAAACCGCACCGAGAACCTGCCTCTTTATTAACCTCAGTGCCGCCAGTATTCAAGACGAAAAATTTTGCTCCTGGTTACAACTGGCTCTAAGAACATCTAAAACGCCCCCGGCCAACATTACCCTTCAACTGCGCGAAAGTGATACCGGACGCTACATAGCACAAAGTGAAACCCTGATATCACAGCTAAGAACAATGGGCTGTAGAGTTGCGATGACGCATTTTGGATTATCAAGCAGCCCGCTTCTGGTACTGGAAAAACTAGACTTTGACTTCGTCAAACTGGATCGAGAGCTTATACAGAAAATCAAAGCCGGAGGGGAGGAGCAGGAAGAAACACAACAACTGATCGCTCTACTCAAAGAAATGAAACAACATTGTGTTGCGCCTTTTATTGAAAGCCCAACATTAATACCAACACTTTGGCAGAGCGGCATCGAATATATTCAAGGTCACTATATTCAAACCCCTAGCCCTAAAATGGACTACGACTTCAACGAAGAAGACTAAGCGAGCAGAGTACCCCTCCCACGAGTAATATCAGGGGGTAAAAAACTTCAACGCTTGTTCTTCTGGGTCTCTGCTTAGACTAGCCTCATTTAACAGTCGTAAATATTTATCCCAATATTCAACCTGCTGATCACAAAGCTCTTTCAAATAACTCCAGCTATAGATCCCGGTGTTATGTCCATCATCGAAATGGATCAATAACGCGTAGTGCCCTGCCGCCTCCAAAGAAGAGATTTTTACGCTCTTTTTACCGTGCTGTAGAACCTCTTCACCCGGCCCATGCCCTCGAACCTCAGCACTTGGCGAATGAACTCGCAGAAACTCACCGCTCAAGGTAAAGTGACTATCATCACTGTAAGCCAGTTCGAGACTACCTTCCCCTTTATGAAATTTTACAGTTGTTGGTGTCATCAGTTGTTTGGGCTCACTTGGTTAAGGATTTATGACGAACTAAGATATTTTTTGCTATAAAAGCGTAAAACACAAAACATGTGCTAAACCGGGGCTATTATAAGCGAGGCGCGTCCAAAATAGCTTCAAGGCTTTGTAGCGTTTGCGGCCCAAATAAGACCTGTTGTACTTCACCCTTACGATTCAAAACAATCGTTTCCGGCAGACCACTACTAGCCAGTACAGCAAGATCAATACGCGGGTCTTGCAGAAGGGTATCGAACTCAATACCCAGTGCCTGCACCTGTTCAAATAAGTTTTCGCCGACAACGCCATCAAAATTAACGGACAAAACGCGTACATTGTCAGGGTGCTGCTGAGCAAAGTGATTTAATTCAGGGATTTCTATACGACAGGGGCGACACCATTCCGCCCAGTAGTTAATGAGTACAACCTTGCCCTGTAGCTCCTCAAAACTGACTGAACCACCGGCAAGTAAACCATAGCGTATTTCCTCTTTCCCACAGCCATACAAAGACAACAGGATCAGCAGTAAAAGAAGCCCTTCAGCTTTACGACGTAGCATCGCTACCGATAGACACGTTACCTTGAGCATCAAACAACTCCTGCAATGAAAGAGAAAATTGCCCATCGGCCTGACTATTCACCGTATTAAGCCTCGCCAATAAGTCACTAGACCAGGGGTATTCTTCGAGTATCTCACCACCGAGGTCTGAAAGCGGACTAAAAATTCCGTCACCCAGCAAGCTGTTAAGATCCCACAAGGTCATTTTTGCTGGATCATGGGTGAAGACATAGCGGTTGCTGGCTGTGGACATGAGAATTTTCTTCTGCAATAGCAAGCCACGTAAACGGGACCACTGATCCTCATCAAGACCTGCTTTTAGCATATCGCGATCAGCAATCGCTTCACCACGACTCTGAAGGTCTAAGCACTGCACACAAATGACTAACAGCGCAATCAGGTCGGGAAAGTAACACGGTTTATAGCTTGCACTAAACGTCTCGAATGCACGTATCAACTCTGCCCCAGCCAAGACGATCACCCAGCACAAATAGACCCACAATAAAAACATCGGTGCCATGGCAAAAGCACCGTAAATAGTATGATAAGTAGAGTTCACCACGAACTGTGCAAAAAGCCCTTTGGCAATTTCAAAAAACAGCGTGGTTATAAAAGCGCCCAACAAAGCGTGGCGGAAATTAACACGACAATTGGGCATGGCAACGAACAATAAAGTAAAGCCTGCCCAGGTCATAAGCCAGGGTAGATACTGGAGTAGAGCGGCACTCACTTGAAACCTATCGAACTCATCGACCAGCAACTGAAATGACAGCAGATAAGTGTGCATCAGCAAGCCAATACCAATCAATAAGGGTCCAAAACTCAACACGCCCCAATACAACAAGAAACCGCTCAAACCCTCGCGGCCACCCGCCGTCTGCCAAATACGATTGAACGTCTTCTCGATATTCGACAACATCAGATAGGAAGTAACAATAAGAATCAAACCGCCCACGGCACTTAACTGACGTGCCTGAGTGGAAAACTCGCGTAAATATGCCTGTACCTCAACACCACTGGAAGGCACCAAGTTTTCAAAAATCAACTGTTCAACCTGATCACCAAAGCCCTGAAATGCAGGAACGATAGCAAACATGCTGTACATCATAGTCATCAGAGGGACAACGGCAAAAAGCGTCATATACGTCAAGGCAGCTGCGCTTTCCTGGCAGCCATCACGCTTATACCTGTCTTTCAGATAGAGCAGAAAAGCAATGAACAACTTAATATTGGGCCGTAAAAAAAGACGTTTTGTTTTAGCCAGCATCTCAACTTCGCCTTCATGACTCAACAGAGTAATGCGTTATTTGACCCTTTATTCAAAATAAAAGATAGCATCTTGAGCAAAGATCAAAAGGAGTGGATATGGTTTTTCTATTGTCAGGAAGACGGGCTGATGGGGGTATCCGATAGCGGCCCAGTAAAGCAGGCACACTATCGAAAGCATTGTCTGTCGATACTTCTTAGGTAGCTGTATAGCCACCATCGATAACTAGCTCTGAACCCGTCATGAAAGAAGATTCATCCGTGGCAAGAAACAAAATACCCCAGGCTATTTCTTTAGGATGTGCCGGCCTACGTAAAATAGCACCACCTAACAGAGCCTCGCCCGCCGCGTCATCAGCCATAATATCGGCCGTCATAGGTGTTGCGATAACACCAGGGTGTACGGAATTAACACGAATGTTGTGCTCGATATACTCAACAGCAGCAGACTTGGTAAATACGCGCACTGCAGCTTTTGAAGCCTGGTAGGCCGAAGCGCTTGAAGCACCGACAATACCGTAGATTGATGAAATGTTGATAATTGAGCCGCCTGCAGACTTCTTCATTGCCGGTAGTACTTGTTTAACACCGAAGAACAGACCTTTGGTATTCACATCGTTAACAAAGTCCCAATCGGCTTCTGTTGTTTCCTGAATCGGCTTAACCACGAACACACCCGCGTTGTTGACCAGCACATCAACTTGACCAAAACGTTCAACAGCCGTCTTAACAACGCGTATCCAGTCTTCTTCCGAGGACACATCATGTTTAATGAAAATAGCCTCACCGCCAATGGCTTCAATTTCGCCGATTACTGACTGTCCAGCCTCTTCATTAAGATCCGTCAATACAATGCGCGCACCCTGTTCAGCCATTAACAAAACTGTCTCACGACCTATTCCAGATGCTCCACCTGTTACCAGGCAAACTTTATCTTGAACGCGTCCCATAATTTACTCCTCAATACTGGTTTTAAATCTACATAATTCAATGAGTACGACCTCATTGGCCGTGCCGTAATCTAACATGGAGCAACCATATTGTCATCGCAGCCAGAATGACATTAAGTAGCAAGGTCTTGTCAGCAGACCAGCCACAGGACAGGATCATCTGGCCTGCGGCAAGCTACCTGTAAAACAATAACTAAAAGAAAAAGAAGGATGACAGTTGATGGCGAACGACCCAATGACCTCTATAGCCGTAGCCTTTGACATAACCCCCTCAACCTTACGGCAATAGGCAACGACCTCAATGGTTATTCTCGGGGACGCTTTATTCGCAGTCTCACCACTCAGATAAAAGCCTATATCGAGAAATATTTTTCACCACCCAGCACCACGTATTCGCGAGATGATTGAGGCCATACCCGCTATTTAAGCCAACTGGCACCAGATCTAAGCCTTGAGGTTTCGCCCCCTCGAGTAACGCGCTGAACGGGGAAGGAAATTGGAACAAACATTGAGGACTAATTTTTGGCATAAAAAAAGCCGCTAGCAGTCAAACCACTAGCGGCCGAAACACCGAAAACTATTCCTGAATCAAAGATCCCTCAGCGTCAACGCCGAAAATATCACGATACAATATCCCCAGCATCACAACCATCATCGGGTAGGTCCAGATAAGGCCAATACCAAAGGGTATAGCACTGATCATTACAAGAATGCCCATAATCAAAAAGAGAAAAAACAACTTAAACCAATGGCTGGTTACCGCTTTTCGAGAGGTTTCCATTGCCTCCCAAATACCGAGGTTTTTTTCTACCACCAGTGGTACGGCAAACATATAGGCCAACGATAAATAAATACCGGGAATAATCAGCAGAATAAAGCCAATAGCCACCAGAATTGACATCAACACCGCAACCCCGAGCAAAGGCAAAGTATATGAAAAATAGCCAAACACGCTTTTGTAGCTCAGTGGTAAATCCACCGAGCGTTCAATACCCAACATCACAATACCCGCCATAAACGGATACATCACGGCCATCATCACAAGCTGTATGATCAGTGGCATTAGCATCCCAGCACCCGTTTCTCCGTTACCAAAGAGCAAAGCACTACCACCACCAACAACAGTAGCCAAAATTAGTACCACTACAAAAAATATTGCCCCTGCCGCCCAGAAAGACCCTTTTATGCCACTGGTCTTTTCCCAGGCCTCACTCAGTACAACCCCGATACTAAAGTCATAATCTGTCGTCTCAGTATCAACTGCTATTGATACGGTATTTGAATCATTGCTTGAATTATCCATAGCCACGCGGTGCCATTCCTTATGTTGATTAGCCAACTGTAGTAAACAATAGGCATTCAGAGAATATATCCTTGTAATATGCTTTACAGAAAAGCGCATAAAAGATACTTGAAAGTAAAAAACAACTCAATCAGCAACCCTGTTTGCTGTTGAGTAGTGAGTATCGACTCACACAACCATCAACAAACAAATACTTTATATAAACTCCCTATAGTAAAAGGGCGCATAAATATGCACCCTTTTACTTAACAATAGTTTGTCTATCTATGGATAATCATGGCGCCCAGCGAATGAATCTCTGAAATTGATTCTGCCAGCCAATAAGCCAGTGGGGTGTAGAGCTGCCAATACCTGCAGGCTTCAAACCTCGATGACGACCGGTTACACCCTGTAGCACGGGTAACTGACGTTCATTGACATCAACAAAAAACACATGCCAGCCCTGAGACAATACCTCCTCAAACTGTTTAAACTGAACATTGGGCATCTGAAAACCAAGGAAGCCGCCCTCCCACGTGCAAAAACCCAGTAAAACAATCGACAGAAACACAAAGGGTAACCAACCTACATTTTCCGTTGCCGATGAATAATGGGCGAAAAGCAGAACAGCTACTGCCGCGATCACACCGAGTAAGGCACCTCTTAAAGCAGAGCGCACGACATCGGTTCGCATAAAAGCATGCACTTCATGTAAATCACGACGCGCCACCCCGCCATCATCCTTACTCAACACATGAATTTGCGCGGTAGTTACACCGGCATTTTCAAGTTCCTTTTCAACCACACCCATGTCATCGAGATCACCACTTATAAAAAAATATCGATCCATTATTTATCCCCTTTTTATTTTCAAACACCCTGTAAAATTCAGCATTCACTTGAGTGTAGTTCAGCCATTCAATGATTGCTGGAGCGGGAGAATAAAGGCATAGACAAAATAATTATCAGCAGAGGTCGTAGTTATGACACTCACTTTAAATTAGTAAAAATAGGCGGCAATAATAAAAATTTTAGGGAGAAACAAATTCGAGCTATAAAACGGAATAAATAAATTTATATGAAATTGTAAAACAAATATCACCCGTGCTTACAGCCCCTCACAGAGAAGGACTGCAGGCAATTTAATGATCAGTTAATGGAAACATCATCGAGATCACTTGCCAAAGAAAGGCTCACTTCAGGCGCTACTGTCACGGGTGGCAGAGGATAATTGGCATGGTCGATACCCATTTGTAGTTGCCCTCCGCTCTTCAAACCGGCAACCATCGTGGCGCTTAACTCAAAACGCATAAAGTGCACAGCAGATGTTTTAACGTCGTTCTGTCGATCCATATCTTCGTCGGCAATGGCATAGACTTTGGCCGACTCACCCACCTGAACCCAGACTTTGTCTTCGATCCCCAGCAGGCGACCAAGTGCGATGGCGCGCTCTTCAGGATCGGTATACTCAAGCATAAAAGTCGCCTTCCAATTACTGCCATCACCAATCAGGGGGTTATAAGCATCAAGCTCTTCCTGAATGGCAGCCGCTTCAAAGATTTTTTCAATGCGCAGCATTTCCTGAATTTGATAACGAATGGTTGTCTGGTCTTCAAAATACAAACGGGCGTGATCACCCAGGGCCACCTGACGGTTTTTCTTATGAGCCATTACCTCACTTCGAAATTGAATGCGGCGCTCGGAATACTCTTCTAGCGACCATAAATCTTCTCTACTTAACTTCTTCATTGACTACTCCTAAATACCGTAGGCCATGCGTAACAACGTCATGGGATGTTCGGGTTTTTCACCAGTATCAGCCAGATCAGCAATATGGGCAGCCGCCATCGGACAATCGCTGGACAAGTGCTCTGACTTCAATGCATTCACTTTACGTACTACCGGGCGGGCAATTTTTACCGCTTTATCGTAGGTTTCTTCTTTGACGGCGTAGGTACCATCATGACCGGAGCAGCGCTGTTGAGGGTGTATCGTGGTGTCGGGCACTAACGCCAAAATATCGCGGGTTTTCATGCCGATGTTTTGCACCCGTAAATGACAGGCGACGTGATAACTAATATTGTCCAGACTGCGAACAAACGCAGTATTGAACTCGCCTTTTTTGTGGCGCAGGTGAAGATATTCAAAGGGGTCATAAAAGGCTTCTTTTACCTTTTGGACGTCCGCATCATCGGGGAACATAAGGGGTAATTCCTGCTTGTACATCAGCACACAGGACGGCACCGGGGCAATCAAGTCAAAGCCCTGATCAACTAACTTTGCCAGTACCGGAATATTGACTTCTTTGGCGCGGGCAACGGCCTCGAGATCACCCAGCTCTAACTTGGGCATGCCGCAGCATTGCTCTTTGGGCACCAGTTCAATATGAATATTGTTGTGCTGAAACACCCGGTAAAAATCTTCACCCAGTTCAGGGCTGTTGTAGTTGCCGTAACAAGTCGCGTACAAAGCCACCTTACCGGTCGTTTCACCAACGGCTTTGGGACTAATATTATCACCCATTTTTTTTACCGATTTACGCAAGGTTTTACTGTGATACTGGGGAACAGGCGCATCTTTGTGTACACCCATGGCCGACTGAAAGGCCTTTCTAAACAGCGTATTACTGTTCAAGGCGTTAACGGTGATATCAACCAGGGGGATAGTCGCAAGCTTGCCCACGGTATCCGTACTGGTGAGCACCTTGTCGCGGAAAGAGGCACCCTGCTCCTTAAATTTGTGAGCTTTGGCGCGCAGCATTAAATGGGGGAAATCAATATTCCATTCATGGGGAGGCACATAAGGACATTTGCTCATGTAACACATATCACACATAAAGCATTGATCGACAACTTTGTTGTAATCGCCCTTATCAATGCCATCGACCTCCAGGGTCTCGGACTCATCAACAAGGTCAAACAAGGTCGGGAAGGAATCGCATAAGCTCACACAGCGACGGCAACCGTGGCAAATATCATAAACGCGCTCAAGTTCGGTCTCAAGATCTTGCTTATCCCAAAAAGACTCTGACTGCCAGTCGAGTGGATGTCTTGTTGGCGCTTCCAGGCTACCTTCTCGCATTTTATTCCCCTCCAGTTACCTATCAAAATTGTGTGTCAATTTGTGCCTTAAAAAATACAGGGCCTTGGTGTAACACCAAAGCCCTGTAATCGATCAGTTAAAAACTCGCTAGTATAGAAACCTGGCGAGCCTTAAATTGGTCTTAGTCGTCGAGGGTATCGAGCGCTTTCTGGAAACGGTTAGCGTGGCTACGCTCCGCTTTACCCAGCGTCTCAAACCAGTCGGCAATCTCGTCAAAGCCTTCTTCACGAGCCGTTTTGGTCATGCCGGGGTACATGTCGGTGTACTCGTGAGTCTCGCCAGCAACCGCTGCTTTCAGGTTATCTGAAGTAGCACCAATTGGTAGGCCAGTAGCAGGATCACCTGTCTCTTCAAGATACTCAAGGTGGCCGTGAGCATGTCCAGTTTCACCTTCAGCAGTTGAACGAAAAACAGTAGCAACGTCATTGTAGCCTTCGACATCCGCTTTGGCAGCGAAGTACAAGTAGCGACGGTTAGCCTGAGATTCACCCGCAAAGGCATCTTTTAAATTCTGTTCGGTTTGAGTGTCTTTAAGTGACATCAAGATTCTCCTTTTTCAGTTGTTATTCAGAGATAAAGCTTTTGTGTAGCTTTATCAGCATACCAGCTCTTTAATGAACTTGCGGCACAATATCCGCCTGACCTACGATCGGTAAAATGAATTTTTTGATAGTAACTGATCGCTTTTTTCAATGGCATCACACCCCACTCTAAAACAACTCCGCTGCCTTTTTACCGTGGCGCAAAGCCTGTATTTTGGCAAGGCGGCCGAAGCCTATTTTGTCACTCGATCAACCCTACAGTGCAGGTATTAATAAACTCGAACAAGCCCTAGTTGCTGTCCTGCTTGAACGCAGTAATAAGTAGGTGTACTGATCGATATGGATCCCAAAGTTGTTGCGCGCCAACCGTATAATTTCAGTGAAATCGAAGCCTTAAAAGAAGACGTAGTCAAAGCTCGAACCCCTCTCAGTAACTCAGTGCGAATTGGCACATCCCGGCAATCGCATCTTTTATTCTCCCCTAGTTACTACCCAACCTGTACACGAGGATTTATCAGAAAACCTGGCCAGCTTACTGCTGCAAAGCGAACTTGACGTACTGTTTTACCAGCCCTGAGTTTTGATGCAACGAGCCTGCACACCATCGTACCCATGGTGGCCAACGGGTTGGGGATTTTACTACCGCCTGAAATGGCACTGAATGAGGGTATATTGTCAGGCACAAAAAGTGTCTCAACAAAAGAGTTTACGGAGAGTGTTATATGGCGTGAAATTTAACTTTTATGGCGCGAAAGCCCCAGAGACAGTGAATACCGCCTGCTTGGTGAGTACTTTAAAACAACATCTCTTCCGAATGAAACCATACATCCGGGCTAGCTGAAATAGCCCAACCCGGATAGGTTGTTCAACAAGAGAACTATTATTGGAACCGTTGAAAATAGTGGAACCCTTGAAAAACTACAGAGGTGTTACATTTTCCGCCTGTGGACCCTTTTGACCATCGGTCACATCAAACTCAACGCGCTGGCCTTCATTGAGTGATTTAAAACCATCACCAACAATAGAGCGAAAATGAACAAAAACATCGGGACCGTTTTCTTGCTCGATAAAACCGTAACCTTTATCAGCGTTAAACCATTTTACCGTACCAGTTGCACTAGACATATTCTAAAACCTTTTTAAGTTTTACTCTTTAGGAGTAAAAAACTGTTTATTTAAGCCGTTGTCAGGCTGTCCTTAGCCGTTAAACGCAATCTTTATTGATGACTAGTAATCGAACAATAAATAAAAAAATCACAATTCCAGTCACAAGAAAAGTTATATTTTCAGGCTGCATTCACTATATATGAAAAAATACACATGTAAACCAACATTTAAGGTAAAAAAACAAGACTAAAACCCCGCCGACTTTGTATCTTACAAGTAATAAAAACGTAGCATTTGTCCGTATAAATACAGTGCTTTAATCGCAAGCAATGAACAAAAAAAGCCAGCTAAATCCTACATATTAAGTCCACTTTCGTGACAATAATGTGACAACGGACAAGCGAGGCACTAGCGTTTTTTATGGCGTCATAACAAAATGCCTAGCCCTGAACTACTCGGCTTCAATGCGAATTAAAGCACCAAATGTCGCTTGCTGATCCACCTCTAGCACATTGTCGGAGTCGGCAGAAACACTCACCTTCAGCCCCCGCTCAATAAGCATCTTCTGAGTCGCAGGCACGTCACTGGTCTGCAGTACCAACGCATACATACCCTCTCGCCGCTTGTCCAAAAACGCGGCAATGGCATTGGCGAAGGGACGAGCGGGATCATCGACCGCCACTAGCTCTATCACCCCACCGGATGCCGGACGGCAAATCGCCGAACGCACACCACGTTCAGTATCGCGCTGGGTTTCGTCCATCGCCATATTAAACTGATTGCCGTAGGCCTCGACGGCGTGATCCAGGTCTTCCACCGCGATGATGACGCGACTAACACCCGACACACGCGGGCCGACGCGCTTGTCAACTGGCCCCTTATATTGAGCGTTGAAAGAGTCCACCGGGTAAACACGAATCAACACGCCATGGGTCGAACTGGGGTGAACATCTCGGCCAAAAGCCCCAGGCATTAGGGGCATGACATTAAGGCCCCGCTCCGCCAGCACTTCGGCCTCCTCGTCAGGAATGGGAGCTTCTAGCATGAGGGCAAAGAGCCCTTCACCCCGGCGGTCGAGAAAGCCTTGCAGACTCTTACTCAGCGGCGTATTCGGGTCAACGGGAGACATTAGTTCGATATTACTGCCACCCTCCGGCACACACATACCCAGCGCCGCACCGTATTCAGAGGCACTACTTTTCGACAAATCAATAACGGGCATACCGAACTTATCTCTAAATAAATTCACAACAGCGGGATAATCATGGACAGCAATAGCAATGCGAGGCATACCTGTAATCATTGGGTTTCTCCATTTGAAGGGTTATTAATTATTTGGATTGAATTGACGGGGTATTTTAGAACAAGGGTTTTTTAACAGCTCTATTACCTACATTTACTATGTGCAGAAAAGACCTCAAGCCGTTAATATACACGCTCAACTGAGAGCTTAAAGCGAATATGGCCTTAAACGTTCTACTTCAGACATTTCGCCCCTCATTCCTTATCCTCACTCCCGTTTGTGTTTTTCTGGGTTTCAGCACTGCATTCACCGCACAAACACCGATAAATATTTTGTCAGTAGCACTCATATTGATCGGGGCTATATCCGCCCATATCAGTGTCAATACATTGAATGAATACGCTGATTATAAAAGCGGTCTCGATTTTTTAACGGTAAAAACAGCTTTCAGTGGCGGCAGTGGTGCATTACCTGAGCAACCAAAAATGGCCGCTGCAGTCCTCTTTTCTGGACTTTTAACGCTGTCACTAACGATTGGCATTGGCCTCTATTTTATTCAGACCTATGGCATTCACATCTTGCCTATGGGTTTAATCGGCACCCTCCTTATCATTAGTTATACGCCCTGGATCAATCGCTCACCTCTTTTATGCCTCATTGCACCCGGTCTGGGCTTCGGCGTATTAATGGTTGTCGGTACTCACGTATTGATCAGCGACTCCTTCACGATCCTGCCCTGGCTCGTGTCCCTTACCCCCTTTTGCTTGATAAACAACCTTCTTTTATTGAACCAATATCCCGACATCGATGCCGATAAGAGCGTGGGGCGAAAAACCTTCCCTATCGCCTACGGCACTCGAAAAAGCAGCCAGGCTTATGCGGGTTTTATACTAGTCGCGTATTCATTAATTGTGTTACTTGTGATGACAGGAGAGCTACCTGAACTTTGTCTAATTGCCGTAGCGCCATTAATACTTTCATTGTATGCACTGACGGGTGCATATCGGCATTCTTCCCAAATTGGCCAGCACCCAAAATACCTTGCAAGTAATGTCGCCGCAGCAATATTGACGCCATTATTACTTGCCGTCTCAATTATTGCTGGTTGAAATCAACCTCGCTGTTCCGGGCAGATATTGAAATATTCACGCCGTAAATGAATGTGTATTAGAAAAAGTGTAGCAATCTCAATTACAATGGCTAGCCCCGTCCCCGCTTTGAGTTCACATGGCAAATTCACTCCTCGATCAACTGCAAAAATCTGGCTTGGTTGATAGCAAAAAGGCCAAGCAGGCCGTCAAAGCCAAGCGTAAGCAAGATAAAATCCAGCGCAACACCAAACAGCCGATAGTCGATGACAATAAGGCACAGGCAGCCCAGGCTAAAGCGGACAAAGCAGCGAAAGATAAGCTACTCAACCAGCAGCGCAATGAAAAAGCTCAGCGCAAAGCCTTTGCTGCACAGATAAAACAGTTAATCGAAATGAATGCTATTGAAGCAACAGGCGATCAGCCGTTCAACTTCACCGATGGTAAGCACATCAAACGCATTTACGTTGATACCGCCCAGATCGGCCGCTTAAGTCGCGGGGTTGTTGCCATTGTGAAACTGGGTGATAAATACATCATCGTACCCAGCCCTGTTGCCGAGAGAATTGCTGAACGCGATCTTGAGCGCATCATTTTTAAAGCCGATAAAGACCCGGAAATAGTCAAAGAAGATGACCCCTACGCGGATTACAAAATTCCCGACGATTTAATGTGGTAAGCAGGCCTCGAATCCCATGTTAACCATCACACCCCGACTCAGTATTCCTCTGCAGGAAGTGGAATTCACAGCCATCCGCGCCCAGGGTGCCGGTGGGCAAAACGTCAATAAAGTGTCTTCCGCCCTGCATTTGCGTTTCAACATCAAGACCTCATCACTCCCTGAGGAGGTGAAAGAGCGTCTATTGAACAGTCGTGATAACAGAATTACCAAAGAAGGTGTGCTGGTGATTAAAGCCCAGCAATTTAGAACCCAGGAAAAAAACCGCATTGCAGCACTAGAACGCTTACAGGTATTTATCGCAGCGGGAGCCCAGGCACCCAAAACCCGACGACCTACAAAACCAACACGTAGTTCGCAGCGCAAACGCATGGACAGTAAAACTAAACACGGTAGAACGAAGTCTCTCAGAAAGCCGGTTAATCTGGATCACTAAGCGCTGTCAGTTAAGTCGACTAGCGCCTCTCCGCTCTGACAATCAGACTTCCTCTGCCTCTCGAAGACGCTCCTGACGCTCTTGTTCTTCCGCCAGAGCCTCTTTAATTTCCAGTAGTACGCCATCAACATCGGCAAGCTCATCACTGTCCTCAAACTCACCACTGAGCTCTACTTCTGGATGTAAAGCACCGTCTTCAAACAGCGCCCATATCTCTTTTGCATAACGAGTTTGTAGTAGCTCTGGTGCGTACTGGCCATAGTAGTTGGTGATATTGTCCACATCACGAGTCAGCATTGCTTCCGCGTTATTATTAGCGGCCGCATCAACAGCCTGGGGCAAGTCGATAACCACTGGGCCGTATTCATCGACCAGCACATTAAACTCTGAAAGATCGCCGTGTACTAAACCCGCGCACAGCATCAACATGACGTAATGCATCATCACCGCGTGATCTTCCAACGCTTGCTCTTCAGTTAAAGCGACATCGTTGAGTCGCGGAGCCACATCGCCGTCGCCGTCGGTCACCAACTCCATGAGGAGTACACCATCAAAACAACCATAAGGCTCAGGCACTCGCACCCCAGCCCGGTCAAGGCGATAGAGGGCATCAACCTCAGCGTTCTGCCACACTTCCTCCTGCTGCTTGCGACCGAACTTGGAGCCTTTCTCAATGGCCCGAGCACGACGACTATTGCGAACCTTGCGGCCCTCCTGATATTTAACCGCCTGCTTAAAACTACGCTTAGCCGCTTCTTTATAGACCTTGGCGCAACGAATATGCTGGCCACAGCGCACAATAAAGACGTCAGCTTCTTTGCCACTCATTAACGGGCGGATGACCTCATCCACTATGCCATCTTCAACCAGAGGCTTAATTCGTTTAGGTATTTTCATAGGCTTTTTATACCTTATTTCGGCGTTTGAAGAAACGTATCACAGCCACTCATAGACCCTTATGGTGAAAATACAAAGACGGGGCAAGCTATGTTAGCGGGACTGACATCAAGCACACGCATTATAGACGGTTGTCACTTGCTATCGATCAAAATTACAAGCAAAAAAAAGCGCGGAACAGTCAACGACTGTCCGCGCTTTTTGATTTCAGAGGCCTATTAGTCCACTGAACACAAAAGCTTAAGTGGTAACAAAAGCATCACCAATTTTACCCTTCATTTCATCGATAAGTTCAATATAGCGCTTGAAACCACCGTTATAGGTACCATCCTGACGGCGATTATCTTCGCCCTCAAAGTTGTAATAACCTGGCGTACAGTCCTTATTGCGATCTGTTTTACCACGATGATTGATCACCTCCTGTACCCACCACTCCTCTATCTCTGGCTTGATATCAATGGAGGCACAATTGTTCTTACGCGCATAATCAATACAGGCCGCAATACGACCACCCTGCACCTGAAGCACATCGGTAATATTGAACTGGAACGAGGCCTGGTAACCGGCCATGATAAACATATTCGGATAACCCGCAGACTGAATGCCAAACAGCGTGCGAATACCGTCTTTGTACTTATCGTTAATTTCCTGGCCATTCTGACCAACGATCTTGTTGTAAATACCCGTCTTCTGTACCTCAAAGCCCGTGGCATAAATAATCAAATCAACGTCAAGCTCTTTGCCGTCAAACACGGGACCTTTTTCAGTAATTTCATGAATACCCTTACCATGGGTATCAATCAAATGCACACTAGGCTGATTGAAAGAAGGCAAATACTCATCGTGGAAGCACGGACGCTTACACATAAACATATACCAGGGCTTTAATGCATCAGCCGTCGCCTTATCAGTGACGATGTCATCAATGCGCGAGTGAATCCACATCATGTAATCGATGTTGGCATTTTCCTGCTTTTGAACCCTTTCATCCTTCGACATTTCATCACGGACTTTCTTTTGCTTTTCCGTCATTTTTGGCCCGTCGATGGTGCGCTGACGACGCTTAGCCTGCCAACCTGGCTGCAGCTTACGCGCCCAGTTGGGATCGGTCGGCCAGTCATTGCGAATATCGATGGACGATGGCGTGCGCTGGATGACGTACAGCTCTTTCGCCATCTTCGCTAACTGAGGCACGGCCTGAACAGCTGTTGCACCGGTACCAATAATGGCAACGCGCTTATCTTTCAAGTTCTCAAGGTCTTTACCCGTGTACTCATAATCCCAACGCGAGGTATGGAAAGAGTGGCCTTTGAATCGCTCAATACCCTTAATCTTCGCCAGTTTGGGCTTGGACATTGGACCGTTCGCACAAACCACAAATTTCGCCTTCATGTGATCACCACGGTCGGTTTTCACATGCCACAATTTCTCGTCCTCATCCCAAACGGTCGAGGTGACAGTTGTCTGGAAAACAGCGAGATCGTAGAGGTCATATTTCTTCGCAATCGCCTGGCAGTGCTCGTAAATTTCAGGCGCCTTGGCATAGCGATCTTTGGGGACATAATCCATTTCATCAAGCAAAGGCAGATAGTCGTAAGAAACCACATCGCAAGCCGCGCCCGGATAACGGTTCCAATACCAGGTGCCACCCACATCAGCACCGCGCTCGACAATACGGATATTCTCAACACCCACGGCACGCAACTGCGCCGTGGTGAGTAGTGCAGAGAAGCCGCCGCCAATAAACAGCACTTCAACCGTATCGATGAGCACATCGCGTTCTTTAACATCGCGATTGTAGGTGTCTTCACCAAAGTGGGATAAATCGCCGTCCAGATTAGAGTTAAACTGCCCTGTGCCCTCGGGGCGATAGTTCAAACGCAGATCACGCTCATCAGCGAACTTTTGCTTTATTTCATCGTAATAGGACTGGGGTTTCCCCCCTTTGTCCGATGTTGGTTCGAAAGAACTGAGTTGGGCAACACCATCTTTCCCAGACTCCTGTTTTGATTTCGCCATAATATAGCTACCTTAAGGTTATAAAATTCGGTGAGTAAATGGTTAAGCCAAGCTTCTGTGTTGCAGGCGACACAGGTACTTGAGAGCAGGTACGAACACGGAACGCAAACTAATAGACGCATGGCTTAAATTTATAATTAGCGCACGATTATGACGCGACAGGCGTTAACAGGTCAATGGCGTGTTTCAGCACCACTCTCGAAACGATTAGACAAAACGCTCGGGCTGAAAGGATATTATTGTGGTGATTACCCCTGCCATTTGGCATATTTCAAACAATAGAGACACGCGCAAAGTCAGCATTGATGCGGATCAAATCCGACACACCCTTCCCTTGTTCAAGCCAACTTGCACCTTTATGATCGCGCTACCCATAACTATTAATTTTCCCACTAAAACTGATATTGCAGTAGCAATACACCTAATTAAGGAAACTGAAAATGAGCGGATCAACTACCGGCCAACTGTACGGACGCATGGACCTCGACGGAAACGTCACCCTTGAAGATGAAAACGGCGACATTGTCACCAGCATTGACTCTGATATTCAACCCGTCGACAGCAACCAAAGTGCGCGCAATGAACACCCAGACGGCATTACTCTGACTCGCTCAGATGCCGCTAATTTAGGTGTTATCCTAGAGGGGATGTAATTCCCAGCCTACTTAAAACTCAGGCAACTCAGATCACGTAACAAGATCACGTAACAAGAGGGCTCTCCAGCCCTCTTTGCCTTTTTATCCCGCCTCGAATCTAGAGGGGTTTTGATATAACTCCAGGCTTTAACGCCTACACAACCCAATACTATTCCGCATTAATCGTCTTGCCCGCCCTTTCCAGCTTATTTCCAATCACTTGATTAAAACGATAAAAAGCTCTCTAATTAAGTGAAATATAAAATCACAATAAAAAACCAGGAACGCGAAGAGTCTGCGGGATTTAGACGCTCGAAAACGCAAAGCCACTGCCTTCTTCGAACTCATTAGCACACCAGCTAGTCGACAAACCTTTAAATAAAAGCGACCAGTCAGTTTCACTAACTCATTAAAAAACAAAATTAATTAGCGTCACCATAAATAAAACCAAGGAGAAAACCATGAGACTAACAACACCTCGCATCACCCCTGTTGAGCCTGAAAACTGGACGAAAGAACAGTTAGAGGCATTAGGCATGGATATTAAAGCCCTGCAGGCCAGTATTGGATCGCCCGACAAAATATTTAATATTGTTAAAACATTAATCCGTTATCCCGCTCTTTTTAAAGCCTGGCTTGGCTTTGCCAACCATGTGCTCTTCAACTCCAGTCTGGAACCCAGAGATCGAGAGATTGTTATTCTACGTATCGGCTGGCTCTGCCAATCAGGTTATGAATTTGGTCAGCATATTGTTATCGGCCGCGATGCCGGCTTAAACGATGGCGAGATAAAAGCCATTGCGGTCGGTGCCGATGCCCACAACTGGTCTGAAGCCGAGCAAGCTTTAATCAAAGCCACCGACGAATTACATGCCGACGCCTTTATCAGCGATGCCTCCTTTGCAGAGCTGCAAGAACACTTCGATGAACAACAAATACTCGACATCGTCTTTGCGGTCGGCCAGTACAACATGGTTTCCATGGCCTTAAATACAACTGGCGTGCAGCTCGATGAAGGCTTACCTGAATATAAATCCTTTGTTGAAAGTTGACATCAAAATACTGACTTAAGGAAGTTGTAAAAATGCCCGATAATCACATGACCCTGGAAGTCGCCGACGGCGTTGGTCTAATCACCCTCAACCGACCCGATGAAGGCAACCCCGTCGTACACGGCATGGTCGAAGAGTTACTCGACAAAGCCATCATCTGCGACGAAGACCCCGCCATTCGCGCTGTAGTGCTAACCGGCAAGGGCCGCATGTTCTGTGTCGGCGGTGGCCTCAAAGATTTTGCCGAACAGGGCGACAATATCACCCGTCATTTAAAACTGGTGACCCAGTTATTTCACGGTGCCATTTCCAAATTTAATCGCATGGCACCGCCAATGATTGCGGCTATTAACGGCACTGCAGCCGGTGGTGGCCTGAGTTTGGCACTTACCACCGACCTGGCCATTTCAGCCGAATCGGCAAAATTCACTATGGCCTATACCAATGCGGGGCTAGCGCCCGATGGTAGCTCCAGTTTTTACCTCGCAAAAATGATCGGCATGCGCCGTGCCAAAGAAATGGCTCTGCTCAATACCGTGCTCACTGCTGAGCAAGCTCTCGACTGGGGTTTAATTAATCGAGTGGTTCCCGATGACGAGCTGATGAGCAGCGCAATGGAAATGGCCCGCAAGCTGGCCCAGGGTTCAATGACAGCTTACGGTGAAACTAAAAGGCTGATGTTGGCGGGTGCCACCGAAAGTCTTGAATCGCAAATGGAGCTTGAGGGTCGAGCTATTTCATCACTCGCCGGCAGCCCCGACGGGCGTGAAGGGGTGGGGGCTTTTATCGACAAGCGCAAGCCTCAATTTAAGGATTAAACCAATCGAGTATTGGGGCTACTACGTTTGAGCACTGAAAATAGAGAGCATGTAAGCACCGGGCTAAGATAACCTTAGCCCTTGAACTCCCTACGCCATCAATCACATTGCCGCTCACCATAAACCTTAACAGTAGCCCCATGCAGGCAAACGGCTCGAGCATTAGAGTTTTTTCATGGCTAGAATGGCATCGCGACCCTAGCTCCTGCTCTAAAACGCGGTACAAATCACCCGGTTCGCATTGCCAAAATAGCGCAGATATCAAGTTCTTCACGATAGCGTGTAAAGTGAGTATCTCGGGACTGAATCGCTACAATCGACATACGGTCAGCTAATTCATTGCCCTCAACCCCGACATGGCCATTGACGTGTAGTACTTGAACCTTATCTTTCAGCAACTGGTGTCGAGCGAACATCTCTTTGATCAGCGCCAAATTCTTAATCTCACCGCCCTTCTTTGTCCAGCCCTTCTTCTGCCAGCCAAGAGCCCACTGGGTAATACATTGAATGGAATATTTGGAATCACAAAAAATCGCGACAGATTGATCATTTTCAATTTCATTTTGCGCCATGATCAGTGCCTGGTTTAATGCATTTAACTCCGCCGTATTATTAGTGCCTTTCGGGTCATACAAGCCATACCAAAGCTCAGAGACGGCATCGTTACGATACACCGCAACGCCAGAACCGGCTTCACCCGGGTTAGGTTCGCAGCCGCCATCGGTAAATATTTTTGTATCGATGAGCAAGGCCGCAATTTCATCAGCAGTATACGTTTTAAGGCCTTGAACCGATGTTTTCTTCTTGGTCGATGAGCCTTTCGATAAGGCATCTTTTGTCGGGGTTTGTTTCACCGGAGTTGCGCTCGTGCCATGAAAAGCGGCTTCAGCTTCCCCCAATGTCTTGAAGGACTTATATTTCGCACCGGCAAATTTTTCAACCTGGTTTTTGCAGGCATTCCAATCCGTGAATATCCCCGTTTTTCTTCCTTCCCATACAACGTAGTATTTCTTTGCCAATTGTAGACCTCATAGTTTTGCTGAAAATGACAGGTCTAATTATACGAGACTTAGGGTCCCATTATTTGGCTGTTTTACGGGGCCTGGATTGAATTGACATAGCCGTCAATTATTCGTCTGTCATTACCGGGCAGAATGCCGTGACAAGCCCCACCTAAAAAATTTAAGAGCAACGTACCCGGTAAAGCCCTACCCCTCGTCAAAGCCCTAACAGCCCACCGCAACGCCTGTTCCACACAGGCTACGGATTGCTAAAACCTCTCGCCGCGAAACCTTTTTATTCCATCCATTCTCGCCCTCGGGTACGGGCCGGCAATGCCCTGATTTCGTCCCGCAGTCACTATTGCCCGGCAATTTCATCCTGGGTTTCATGCTCAAAATCACTGGCACTGTGCCGCTCATGAAGCTGCCCTTCCGCTGGCCCCCAGGTGCAATTCACCATTCTTCCGCGTTGTACGGCCTTTCGTTCACTTATTTTTTGCGCCCAACGATTGAGATTACGATAAGAATCTGTGTCGAGAAATTCCGAGGCATCATAAATACCATCGAGTACCAATAAGCCATACCAGGGCCAAATGGCAATATCGGCAATCGTGTATTCATCACCGCACATGTATTGCTTGTCAGCAAGATGACGATCCAGCACATCTAACTGCCGTTTAACTTCCATGGCATAACGGTCAATGCAGTATTCAATTTTGATCGGCGCGTAGGCGTAGAAATGGCCAAAGCCACCACCCAGGTAGGGAGCACTACCCATTTGCCAAAATAGCCATGACAGACATTCCGCACGCTGAGACAGATCAGAGGGCAACAGGACATCAAATTTTTCCGCTAAATAAAGCAACATGGCGCCGGATTCAAAAATACGCGTAGGTGACGTTGTACTTTGATCAAGCATGGCAGGAATTTTGGAGTTTGGATTCACTTCTACAAAACCGCTACTAAATTGATCACCTTCGCTGATATCAATTAAATAAGCGTCGTACTCTGCCCCACTTTTACCCAAAGCTAATAACTCCTCCAGCATGACTGTGATTTTTACGCCATTCGGTGTGCCTAGGGAGTAAAGTTGTATTGGGTGCTGCCCCACAGGTAAAGACTTTTCATGGGTCGAACCCGCTATTGGCCGATTAATACTTGCCCAACGACCTCCGCTTTCGGCATCCCATGTCCAGACCTTGGGCGGTGTATAGCTTGGGGGTTGATTCATTGTTGTTAGCCTCTTTTATTATTGACTTTCATAATTCTACTAAAATAAATATACACGTCCCAACAATGTACTTGATAGAGAAACTTTATTATTCGGTAATCAGTAGCATCCCCTAAAATGACACATATCAACTCGCCAGTGCTTATATTTATAGCAGCTTGCCTTAAGTAGAAAGGGTAATTATTCTTATCATTGGTATCTGTGCGGTCTTTAGGCTAATGCAATTTACACGTTTAAACACCCAGAGCTTTATAACTGCACCGGGACACAAAACCTAAGCAACGTTAATAAAGAGGCGAGAGCGATGAAGAAAATTAAGCATATATGCAAAAAGTCTTTGATTCTGGTGGCCGCCAGTCTCTTCTTAACAGTGGCACATGCGGAGCCAAAAGCATCAGAGCAAGCCACCATGCGCTTACCAGTCAGTCTAAATTCAGTAATGGTGGCGATGGTAAATCAGGCTGCGGATCCGATATGGGTCGCAGCTTGGCATCACCCCGAAACAGATAAAGAATGGCGCGAGCTGGAACGTCGTGCTGTACAACTTGAACTTGGTGGTACTTTGTTAGGCATACCGGGTACAGGACCAATGGATGACAAATGGGCCAGTAGCGAAAAGTGGCAAAAGTGGTCACGTCAGCTACGTGATGTTGGAGCCGGTGCCGTAATTGCTGTCAAGGCTCGCGATCTGGATAAGATTTCAACGGTAGGTGATCGTATTGTTGAGATCTGTGAAGGCTGTCATCTCGACTTCAAACCTGCATTGCCGACAGGTGGCGAGTTTGGCGAGTTATCGCCCACCGCCAGAGATTTCGACAAGAAATAATTCATCATGGGCTAGCTCCCTCGGCGCTAGCCCATCACTTAACAGCAAACCCGCCCTGTCTAAAACCCCCCTCTGATAAATGCGCCACTATTTTTCCGATCAGGCTCTCTCCAGAGAATGCCTATTTATCAGACCTTCGTAGCAGTCACCAGCAAAGCTGCCGCATTCATACTCACACCTCCACTGCTCTCATAGGACTTGAGTAATTCCGTCATATCAATGGCAATCCGTGCTCGAGTCTCCTCATCAGCCTCTGCGCTATTAATAGCGCTGCCGGAGGGGGCAAGCTGCATCAAAAAGCTCAACGCCTCATCAACACCCCCACCCAATACAAAGGGTGTTTGAAATGGCTCAACGGCAATATTGGCAAAGCCTGCTGCGCCAAGAATGCCGCTAACACGAGCCTCTTCACTCAGAGAAAAAGGCCCCGGTTCATCGATCCCCGGAGGTGCTGGCAAACTCAGATGTTTGGCCACCACCTGTAATGGCAAACCGACCCAGGCATTTTCCGCCCGTGGTGCCCAGCAAATAAAGGCCAGGCGACCACCCGGCTTTAAAGCTGAGTAAATATTTTTAAAAGCGCTAATGGGATTATCAAAAAACATCACGCCAAAACGTGAGAAAACCAAATCATAATGATCAACTGGAAAGGGCTTTATCTGCGCATCGGCACATTCAAACGAGACATTGCTGACACCCTTTTGTGTCGCTTTCTTTTCTGCCGCTTCGACCATAGCGACCGAGATGTCTACTCCGTGTACGCTCCCCTCTGGCCCCGCTTTTCCGGCCAGCTCAATAGTGCTGTCACCACAGCCAAACCCGATATCCAAAATTTGTTGCCCTTCTTTAATTGCGCCGGCAACCATGGCTAGCTGGCCAAAGGGTCGTAAGCTGGCCTCAAGTCTCGCCTCCCGGCTGACCCAGTTTTCCCCGCCCTTACCGTTCCAGAACTCAGCCATTCCCGCATTAGGTTGATCTGTCATTATTTTATCCTCTCAAAAACGTTGTATTTCAGGGTGTACTTGATTTTTAAATACGGGCGTCCGTGAGCCGCCAATAACGGAGTAACGAATACCCAGTTAAAAGGATAGTCTAGCACTGCAATCCCCACTGATTTTATGATCCGTTCGACGCAGAACAATAAGCGCTACAATTAACAGCCACCCACACCTCAGGACGACGAAAATCATGAGTGATAGCAGCAATACAATGGACTACGGCCCGCTTCAATTATTGATCGGTCGCTGGGAGGGCAACAAAGGCACAGACCTGGCACCCGAACCCGAGGGTGAAGAGAGCACCCCCTATTACGAAACATTGGACTTTGCAGAGGCGGGAACTGTCACCAATGCCGGGCAGCAAACCCTGGCTGTGTTGCGCTATCACCAGGTGGTGAAAAGACTTAGCGACGATGCCGTATTTCACGATGAAACTGGCTACTGGATGTGGGATGCAGTACAGCAGATCATTATGCATTCCCTGTTCGTACCCCGTGCCGTGGGTATTCTCGCTGGGGGTACTTTTACCGGCGACAGATCAGCGACAGATATTGAATTAAAGGTCGCCGCCAAAATTGACGATCCTGACTGGTCAATCGTCCAGTCGCCCTTTATGCGCGACAATGCCAAAACCATCGGCTTTGAACACCAGATCAATGTCGATGCCACTGCACTGCGTTACAAAGAGACAACCGTGCTCGATATTTACGGTAAGGTTTTCAAGCACACCGACGAGAATACTTTAAGCCGTTGTAGCGATTGACCCACTAATTGAGCCTCTAAAAGAAAAGGCTCCCATCGATCAATGGCCGTGATGTGAGTTTTTCTCTTCCCTGGCACTGCTTTTTAAAGGATATATTTGATAATGCGCATGGCAGGCCTGGCATTTATTCATCGAACGGTTTAATTCACTCAGCACGGCTTTACTATCCGCACCCGATTCTGCGAGTGTGGCTATGCTGTCAAAATCCTGGTGAGCAGCCATACCCAGCTGCATGAAATGCTTCGGTAATATACCCTTGAGATGATCCTCCGCCTTACCTGCCATACTAGAACCCAGAGGGCGGGCAATATCGGCTACGGCCTTCATATCATCTTCGGCCAGCGCACCAAGAATATTCTGTATTCCCGTTAACAAAGCCCGCATTTCATCGAGTACGTGTTCCCGCTGCATGGGCGTCAGTACTAAGACCTCGCGTTTATCCACAGCGGGTGATTTGTTTTCAGCGACGGCTGGTAGTGTGATGAAATTGAAGGCTAGTACGAAAAAAAATAATGGGCTTAAACGTTTCATCAATGATTCTCCAATAGTTTGAAATATAAAAACGGCTTAATTGTTTATACCCCGCTAACACTGCGATGTAAGCGTGGATCGCGAAAACCGTACCAGGCGATGACCGCCGCCAATAGGCAAAGCCCCGAAGCCACATTAAATATTTGTGTCGCCCCCTCTTGCCAGAAATGACCAGCCAGGTAAGAGCCGCTAGCACCGCCAATGCCAAAACTAATCGCTCCGTACAGCGCCTGCCCTCCCGCTTGCGTACCGCCCTTAAACAGACGACGAATGGATTCAATCGATGCCGCATGAAAGGTGCCAAAGGTAAAGGCATGCAAACACTGGGCGAGTATTAACACCCATAGCCACTCACTGCCGTTACCGATCATATACCAGCGCAGGGCCGCCAGCAGCAGGCTAACGATAAGCACCAGTCGCACACCAAACTTTAATAACAGCGTATGCATCACCATAAAAATAAAGACTTCGGCGACCACGCCAATGGACCACAAAAAGCCGATGGCAGTACGGGAAAACCCCATCTCTTCAAGATAAATACTGAAAAAACTGTAGTAGGCACCGTGGGCCATTTGTAGCAATGTACCGGCGATGAGGAAGGCGATAACCGTTGGCTGACGCACCACCTGCCAGAGACTTTCGCGCTTGTGTTCACGTACCTCAACACTCGACGGGGGGATGACTAAACTACTCATAAAAATGCAGGCCAGCAGGCTAATACCCACCCAGGGGAAAAGATCAATGCTGAGGTGTTCGAAATAATAGCCGCCGCCAATAACGGCGAAAATAAAACCGATCGAGCCCCACACTCGCACCAGACTGTAACGCTCGGGTTTATCCTGTAAAAACCCCAGGGTAATCACTTCAAACTGGGGCAGAATGGCATTCCAGAAAAAGCTATAACCACCGATCACCACCGCTAACCAGTAAAAACTTTGGTTGATAGTGATGCCTAAAAAACACAATAAACCGAGAAAGGAGCCGAGACGAAGAATCGCCAGGCGGCGGCCGGTGACATCACCCAACCAGGCCCAGAGATTAGGTGCGATCAACTTGGTGATCATCGGCACGGCGAGCAGTAGCCCTATTCGCTCCGGCGTAAAACCCAGGTGCTGTAAATACAGTGGCCAGTAGGGATACATTCCGCCCAGCAGGGCGAAATAGAAAAAATAAAAACCAGAAAGCCGCCAGTACGGTAGAGCTAGATTATTATTCTCGGGCGACGATTCTTGAGAACCTTTTTCTAAAGAACCCTTAACTGTCGGCAATTATTCAGCAACTTCAGGCGGCAGTGGTTTGAGCTGACTATCGACATCCTGATTTTGCCCGCGGTGGCGCAGGGCGTGATCCATCAGCACCAGTGCCAGCATTGCTTCGGCAATAGGTGTAGCGCGAATACCGACACAGGGGTCATGGCGGCCAGTGGTCGACACTTCAACCGATTCGCCGCGCACATTCACCGACTGGCCGGGCAGACGAATACTCGACGTTGGCTTTAAGGCGAGGTGGGCAACAATCCGCTGCCCGGTAGCAATGCCGCCAACAATACCGCCAGCATGGTTCGACAAAAAGCCCTCGGGGCTCATCTCATCGCGATGCTCAGTACCCTTTTGCTCAACAGTGGCAAAGCCGTCGCCAATCTCCACGCCTTTCACCGCGTTAATGCCCATTAAAGCACCGGCAATATCGGCATCGAGTCGATCAAACACCGGTTCGCCTAAACCTGGGGTGACACCTTCGGCGACCACGGTAATTTTTGCGCCAATGGAGTTACCCTCTTTAGAAAGGGCTTGCATGTACTCTGCCATTGCATCGACTTTATCAGCGTCGGGGCAAAAGAAAGGATTATTGTCGATTTCATTCCAGTCGACTTTATCAATAGTGATGGGGCCGAGCTGACTTAAATAACCGCGCACACTAATACCCAGGGTTTCAGCCAGGTATTTTTTGGCGACGCCACCCGCAGCCACACGCATCGCGGTTTCACGGGCCGATGAGCGCCCACCACCACGATAGTCACGCACGCCATATTTTTGAAAATAGCTGTAATCCGCATGGGCCGGGCGAAACATGTCTTTAATATCGCCGTAGTCTTTTGAGCGCTGATCAGTATTTTCAATTAACAAGCCGATAGAAGTGCCAGTGGTCTTACCTTCAAAAACACCCGATAAGATCCGCACCTGATCAGCCTCGCGGCGCTGAGTGGTGTAGCGTGACTGGCCCGGTTTACGCCGATCCAGGTCTACCTGTAAATCAGCCTCACAAAGTGCCAGCCCCGGTGGGCAGCCATCAATAATGCAACCCAGTGCAGGCCCGTGACTCTCGCCAAAGGTGGTAACGGTGAACAATTTTCCAAACGTATTGCCGGGCAAGAGTAACTCCAAATCATATATTGCGTAAAAATTATGCGGCTATTATAAACCCCGCATCAACAAAAATGGGGCTTACCGCTATCTAGCGACTACTTACTGTCATTCAGCAAAAATGGCCCCGTGCTCGACCAGCTCAGCTTGCGTAAGAACAAAAACACCGTAGCCACCGCGTTCGAATTCCAGCCAGGTAAAAGGCACATCGGGGAAAGCCTTTTCCAGATGTGCCGCACTATTACCCACCTCAACCACCAGCACACCACCGTCATTAAGATAGGTCGGCGCTTCACGTAAAAGTCGACGGGTAAAGTCCAAACCATCTTCGCCCGACTCAAGAGCCAGAGCCGGCTCGCAATGGTATTCCGCTGGCATCGCGCCATAATCAGCCGCATCCACATAGGGCGGATTGGAGACGATAAGATCAAAGCGCTGATCAATGCTTTCAAACAGGTCGGATTCGACCGCCGTCACTCGCGAGGCTAATTCATGCTGCTCGATATTCTCACCGGCAACTACCAGGGCATCGGCAGAAATATCACTGAGCACGACCTCTGCAGCGGGAAAAGCATAGGCACAGCCAATACCGATGCAACCGCCGCCGGTGCAAAGGTCGAGAATAGCCGTGGGCTCATCAGCCAACCAGGGTGAAAACCCAGCTTCTATTAATTCGGCAATGGGCGAACGCGGGATCAGCACTCTTTCGTCAACCGTAAACTTAAGCCCGGCAAACCAGGCCTCACCGGTTAAATAAGGGACGGGCATACGGCCCTCAATACGACGAATAAACAGGGCCAGTATCGCCCGGCCCTCACCCGGTGTCAGGCGGGCATCAAGTATTTCTTCGCGACCGTCCCGCCCCAAATGTAAGGCATGCAGAACCAGCGCCAGTGCGTCATCCCAGGCATTATCGTTTCCGTGGCCAAAATATAATTTAGCCTCGTTGAAACGACTCGTGCCAAAACGAATATAGTCGCGTACGCTGTGTAAGTGCTCGACAAGTTCTGGGGTGATTTTCGCAATCGTAGTCACTGTTGATTTCAAGATAGGAATTTGCCTCAATAAACGATGACAACAAGCCATCACTGTAATTTTTCAGAGGCGGCCATTATAATCACATCAATACCAAAAGATTAGTCACGCAGGGCTGAATAGCCCCTTATTTTATAGCACTTTATTTAAGTGCGTTTATTAAGCCCTGCGGAGTGATCGCAAAGGTAGCCAGTAAATTATAACGAAAATTTTTACAATTATGATCGGACAGAATTATGGAAGAGCAATACGCTAAAATCATCGAAGCTATCGGCGAAGACTTAAACCGACCCGGCCTTGTCGATACCCCCAAGCGCGCCGCGAAGGCCTTTAAATTTCTCACCTCGGGCTATCACCTCGATCTGGATGAAGTGGTCAACGGTGCCCTGTTCCCCAGCGATTCCAGTGAAATGGTCATCGTTAAAGATATTGAGCTCTACTCTCTGTGCGAGCACCACCTGCTGCCCTTTGTCGGCGTGTGTCACGTCGCCTATATTCCTGACGGCAAAGTGATTGGCCTGTCAAAAATTGCTCGTATTGTCGATATGTTCGCCCGGCGTCTGCAAATTCAGGAAAATCTCGCCACCCAAATTGCCAAAACGATTGAAGAGATTACCGACGCTCTCGGCGTTGCCGTGATTATCGAAGCCAAGCACATGTGCATGATGATGCGCGGTGTTGAGAAGCAAAACTCAAGCATGAAAACATCGGCCATGCGCGGCGTGTTCCGTAGCAATCAGCCGACTCGCAGCGAGTTTCTTTCTCTCATTCAATAGCCTTTCCAGCGAACCCGGCTGCTAAATCCCGCCACTAACTCCCGCTACTACAAGCGGGTAACAGCAAGAGTGGCGTGACATATTGCCGTCAGGGGCTGCTGCAATACTTCCCAGGCATTATCGAGCAAACGGGGCTGAGCAGCAGCAGTAGGATGCAGCCCATCGGCTTGCAACAAACGTCGATTACCTGCCACATCTTTTAGAAAAAATGCCAGAAATAATACCGACTCATCGTCTCCGACATCACTCATGGCCTGCTCAAACAGACGCACATAGGCGGCACCAAGATTGGGCGGCATCAACATGCCCAGCAATACAACCCGCGCACCTGCTGCTTCCGCCAGATCAACCATGTGCTGTAGGTTTCTGCTCATTTGCTTAGGCGATAGACCTCGCAGGCCGTCATTAGCGCCCAATTCAATCACCAGCAACTGGGGCTGATGCGCAGCCAATAAACTCGGCAAACGCTGCAAACCACCGGCGCTGGTCTCCCCACTCACCGAGGCGTTGTGAATTTTGACACTCGCGCACTGTGGCTCCAGGCGTTGCTCCAACAGCGCCACCCAGCCATCCCGCTTGTCTATTCCATAGGCTGCGCTGATACTATCGCCCAGCACCAGTACTGATATGCCAGTATCAGGGTGTTGAGATTCGCTGCTGGCCCACAAACCAGAACCGAACAAAAGCCCGTATAAAAACAATGCTGTTACCAGGACCCGATAGCCCATGAAGTCACCCTCTACGTCTGCCGCTCCCTCCTCCGACATGCCTCAGCAGGCAACGCCCCTGCTTGAAGTCAGCAACATTGCCAAACAGGTGCAGGGGCCAGAAGGGGAACTTACTCTTCTTGAAGGCATTGATTTTACGCTATCTCGCGGAGAAAGCCTCGCCATTACCGGCCCCTCGGGTAGTGGCAAAACCACACTACTCGGCTTGCTCGCTGGACTCGATACCCCCACGAAGGGTGAAATACGTCTTAATAGTAGTGCTTTTAGCGCACTCAGCGAAGACCAGCGGGCCAGCCAACGCGGTGCCACCTGCGCGTTTGTGTTTCAGGAGTTTCATCTGGTGGCCGATATGAACGTGCTTGAAAACGTCATGCTGCCACTGGAGCTGGCGGGCCGGGAGAAACCTGCAGCCATCGCCAAAGACTGGATCGAGCGAGTTGGCCTCAGCCATCGAATCCGGCATTTCCCGGCGACCCTGTCAGGCGGCGAGCAACAACGCGTTGCTCTGGCTCGCGCCTTTGCGGTGCAGCCACGGCTACTTTTCGCCGACGAGCCCACCGGCAGCCTCGACCATGCCAATGGCAAGCGGATCATCGACCTCTTATTTGAATTAAATGAACACAGCGGTGCGGCACTGGTATTAGTGACCCACGACCCGCAACTCGCCAGTCTCTGTCAGCACCATCTGGAATTGCACGAAGGTAAAATCATTAATAAAACCTTTGCCGATAAAAACCTTCAGGACAAGTCTGTGATCGAAAAACACATCCAGAAAAGCAGCAACACATGAGCAAGCTGTTTCGCCCCTGGCGAGATCATAGCTTTCAACTGCTGGCACTGGCCCTCGCTATTGCCGCCTTCGCTCTGAGCGCCGTGATTTTTTTGCGCGCCGAGCTGGAACACCGCTTTAGCGTCAGCACCGCTGAAGCCCTGGGCGGTGATTTGGTGCTGGCCAGTAGTCGAACACCCGAACCCGAACAACTCGCACAACTGGCTGAGCTTCGAGTATCGCAAATTATCGATTTCTCCACCGTGCTGGTACACGACGATACCCTGCTACTGGTCAGCGCCCGGGCCGTCGATAAAAATTACCCCCTCTACGGAAAAATACAGCTTGCCGACAATCGCTTTGCCGATGAATACACACAGGAACACGGCCCAGCCCCCGGCGAACTCTGGGTGGCTGATCAGGTTATCGACCGGCTAAAAATCAGCGTTGGCACAGCGCTTACTGTGGGTAACAAATCACTTAAAATCAGCGCTATTATTCGCCAGCTGCCCGATCAAAACGCCGGCTTTTACAGCATGAATCCGCGTATTGTTCTCAATAGTGCCGACCTTGCCGCCACTGGTGTAATGGGCCCCGGCACGCGTATTCGACAACAAACTGTCGTCGCCGCTGAGCACAGCAGCATCGCAAGAATCAGCCTTGAGCTAGACCTTAACTTACGCCCAGACCAAACCCTGGAAACTGTCGACGACGCTGCACTGCGCAGCATGGGGCCCCTGCGCCAACTCAGCCTGTGGGCGAATCTCGCCGTACTCTTAATTAGCTTACTCTGCGGCGCGGCCATTTATCTGGCGACATCCCAGCGGGTGCGTCGCCGGGCAAAACTGGCCGGACTACTGCGCAGCTTTGGTGCCAGTCGCTATCAGGTGATGACGCGACTGCTGGGCTGGGAGTTTCTCGCCGTGCTGCCCGCCGTTATCGTCGGTGGCGCACTCGGCATTGGCCTGATTAGCGGCGCAATGGGCAGTGGAAATTCAAACGCAGCTACGACAATAATCGCCGCCACTCCCTTTGAATGGCTTACCGCTCTGCTCGCGCCACTGCTACTGTGGCTGGCTTTTGCCCTGCCCCGGCTCAGCGCGCTGGTACGTGTGCCAGCCATTGAAGTGTTACGCCAGCGTGAGCAAGGCAGCCTGCTCAGCACCAATATTGAGCTGCTCGCCGCCCTCAGCGCACCGGTATTACTCGCGGGTTTACTGACTGACTCACTCGGCGAGCTTGGCAAAGTACTCGGATTAATTGCCGCCCTCGGCGTATTGCTACCCGCCCTGCTCTGGCCCTTGATTAAAGGACTCGATCTGGCCAGTGCCCGGCTATCCCTGCCCGCCCGACTCGCCATTCGCCGCCTCAGCCGTCGCCCCGCATTGACCCTCCCTCTGCTGGTATCACTCACACTGGCAATGACAGTACTGACACTAGCGGGGCAAACGGGCTCAGAGCTGCTCAAAGACTGGCGCACTCGACTACCCAGCCAGGCCCCCAATCATTTTGTGCTCAATTTGTTTGACCGAGACATGCCCGTCTTTGAGCAGTGGCTAAAACAGCACGAAGCCCTCGCCCAGCCTCTCTATCCCGTGGTGCGTGGCCGACTGAGTACGATCAACGGTGTGCCGGTACGTGAAGCGGTAACGAAAGAGAAAAAATCCAGCCAACGGCATTTAAACAGGGATTTAATACTCACTGAGGCCAGCACGCTGCCTGCCAGTAATCAAATAAACAGCGGGCAATGGCACGGCATCACTACAGTGAATGCATCGCCGACGAAGCCAACACAGCATGAGGTTTCCGTGGAGCAGGAAATTGCCAACAGACTCGGTTTAAAACTTGGTGACAAGCTAGAGTTTGTCACCAGCAGGGGCATGCTCAGCACCACTATCACCAGCCTGCGTGAGGTCGACTGGAATAGTTTCGAGCCCAACTTTTATTTTATTTTCGCCAGTAATGAATTGGCCAACGAAGATATCACCTGGATTACCAGTTTCTGGCTACCCGATGGCGACGGCGCTCGTCTCGCAGAGCTACTGCACGAGCTACCCCATATCACCCTGCTCGATGTCAAAACCCTGCTCGATAAAGCGCAGGACATTATCGCTCAAGCCAGTCAGGCAAGTGCCCTGCTGGGTGCATTACTGATGTTTTCGGCACTGCTGGTATTAGCGGCGGGTTTGCTCGGTGGTCAGCAACAACGGGGACGTGACAATGCCCTTTTACGGGCACTGGGTGGTCAACAACAATTGATCAAACGTATCCTGTGGATAGAGTTTCTTTGCCTCAGTGGCAGCGCAGCCCTGGGCGCAACAATTATTTCACTGCTCGCCCTCTACCCCTTAAATGAACGTTTATTTCAGCAAGGCCTGAGCCTTTCTCCGTGGCAAGCCCTACCCCTGGTGCTAGCTTTAATCGTCACCTTTTGTGGCCTGCTAGCCAGTCGTAAAGCATTACAACAACCGGCACTAAGCCTGTTGCGAAGTCATTCGAGCTAAAGAATTAAAGTTCGACAAACACCTCGTCGTTTTCTATGCGCACCGGATAAGTCTTCAGCGCCTTTTCACCACGCACTACATTCAGTAACTGAATGCCCGGCGGAAAGCAGGCCCACTGTTTTACATCACCTGTTTTGACACAAAACTTGGCGCGATGAATGGGGCATTGCAATACATCACCATCGAGTATATCCCCCTTACCCAGCGGCAATCGCAAGTGAGGGCAGCTCGCCTCTGTCGCAAAGAAGCCGCTATCGAGATGAAAGACAATCACTTTATTGCCCTCTATCTTTGTGACTTTACGCTGCCCCGGTGGAATATCATTGACACTACCAACACTGTATTTAGGCATTAGATTACCCTCATAAAATTTATAGCTTTTTATTTGTGGTTTCATCATAGACCGACTTCTTACAAAAAGTCATCTCTACAACCCTTTGATAACGATTGACTAATATCCTGCATCTATATATACATGGATTGTGAATCCAAGGATGGAAATCGTATATACCTCCCCCATCCTAAATTCACAGTATTTATCTGTACACCTTATTAAAACTCTAATAACTGAGATATGGATGCCCATGAAAAAGCTTACAGCTCCATTGGCACTGGCATTAGCCTTTGTCTTTTCCTCCCCGCATGCAATTGCATCAACACAAGCCAAACCAGCTACAAAATATACAATTGAAGCTAATGCTAAGGTTCTAAAATTATTACCTTTTAACGACAAAACAGATTTTGAAAATGCCCAAAAAGGGCTCATTGCAAAACCTGATGTGTTGACAATAAAATCAAGTGACGACAAGCCCGTCTGGGATCTCGAAGAATATAAAAAGTATATTCAATTAGACAAGGCCGCCCCCGACACAGTGAACCCGAGCTTGTGGCGCAATGCCCAGCTGCTGATGCAATACGGCCTGTTTGAAGTTACCGAAAACATTTACCAGGTTAGAAGTTATGATCTTTCGAATATCACCTTTATTAAAGGTAAAAAAGGCTGGATCGTCTTTGATCCGTTGATCTCCCCAGAAACAGCCAAAGCAGCGCTGGAACTCGTCAATAAAGAATTGGGGGAACGTCCTATTGTCGCCATAATTTATAGCCACCCCCACCTTGATCATTACGGTGGTGCAAGCGGCATAGTCACCAAAGCAGATATTGATGGCGGCAAGGTGCAAATTATTGCCCCCGAGCACTTTACTGAGCACGCCGTATCGGAAAATGTGATCGCGGGTAACGCCATGGGGCGGCGGGCAATCTATATGTACGGCGCATTATTGCCACGCAACGACAGGGGTGGTGTATCTGGTGGTTTAGGAATGACCACCTCGACTGGTATGGCTGGCCTGCTAGTCCCTACCCGCGAGATCAAAAAAACAGGTGAAGAACTCACCATTGATGGCGTTAAAATGGTTTTCCAGATGACACCGGGGACCGAAGCGCCAGCAGAAATGAACACCTGGTTTCCACAATGGAATGCATTATGGATGGCTGAAAACACCACCAACACCATGCATAACATATTGACACTGCGAGGAGCGCAAGTCCGTGATGCCCTCAAGTGGTCAAGTTTTATTAATGAAACTATCGAGACCTGGGGCGATAAGGCTGTGGTCAAGTTTCAAAGCCACCACTGGCCAGTTTGGGGTAATGACAACATTATTCCCTACCTCGAGAAGCAGCGCGACATCTATAAATTCACTCACGATCAGTCCGTTCGCTTAATGAACCAGGGCTTCAACGGTGAAGAAATTTCTGAAATGATCACCCTGCCACCAGAGCTTGAAAATAACTGGGCAACACGGGGTTATTACGGCACTTTGCGCCATAACAGCCGCGCCGTATACCAGCGTTACATGGGCTGGTATAACGGCAACCCTTCTGATTTGAATAATTTACCTCAGGAAATGGCTGCAAAAAAATATATTGAATTTATGGGCGGCGAGCAAAAAGTCGTCAAAATGGCGCAAAAATCTTTTGACAAAGGTGAATATCGTTGGGTCGCAGAAGTTATGAAACATGCCGTTTTTGCCGACCCAAAAAGCAAAGCATCAAAAGAGCTACTCGCCGACGCATTAGAGCAAATGGGTTATCAGTCTGAATCAGGCCCCTGGCGCTCAGTGTATTTACAGGGCGCTTTCGAATTGCGTAATGGCGTACCTGATGGTGGCGGCCTGGTAACTGCCACACCTGATACCATTCGGGCCATGAGTCCGGAAATGCTATTTGACTATATGGCGGTTCGTTTAAATGCAGAAAAAGCAGCCGGGAAAGCATTCACTATCAATATTGACTTTACTGATATTGACAGTCATCACATGCTTCGTATTAAAAACTCAGTGTTAAATCACAGCCATAAACAAGTCAAGAAAGCTGATGTTAGCGTCTCGATGACTATGGCAACGATGAATGCTATTCAACTAAAAGAAACCACCTTCGACGAGGCCATTAAAAGCGGCGAAGTTAAGCTTAATGGTGATAAAGCAGTCTTTGATGGCTTCCTTTCCATGCTTGACAACTTTAACTTCTGGTTCAATATTGTCACGCCATAAAGCCTAATTATTAATTCAGAAAAACAGCAACGGGGCATAACTATTTATAAATAGTTATGCCCCGTTTTTACGAGTGCCAGCATTCGGCACAAGCATCAACTCTTTTATTTTCATCTGCATACTTAGGTTAGCTGTAATCTCTGCGCCTACAATCGCTTTATTTATCGCCTGTAAGCCGTCGTACCAACGGCCCTAAACTTAAGCCCTGCACCACAATGGAAAACACCACAACCACATACGTTACGGTCAGTAGTAAATCGCGCATTTCACCACTGGGTAGTGAAAGCGCCAAGGCCACAGAGATACCCCCACGCAAACCAGCCCAGGTCAAAATACTCACTACACCCGGGGTAAAGGTGCGGAAAGGACGCATCAATCCTATCGGCAAGCCGACGCTAAATAAACGAACGAGTAGTATTAAGGGTATTGCCAATGCACCTGCTAGCAAGTAATCATCACGCAGTGATATCACCAGCACTTCAAGACCGATCAGCACAAACAGCACCGCGTTCAATATTTCGTCAACCAGCTCCCAGAAGGTATCCAGGTGTTCGCGGGTTTTGTCGGACATCGCCGCACGACGGCCGTGATTGCCAATAAATAAACCCGCGACGACAATGGCAATGGGGGCTGATAAATGCAGATGTTCTGCGGCGGCGTAACCGCCAGTGACCAGCGCCAGTGTTATCAGTACTTCAACCTGGTAGTTATCGACCCTTTTCAACATATAGATGGCGAGGCTACCAGCGAGCAGGCCAAACACCAGCCCACCAACGGCTTCCTTAAAAAACAGCGTCGCGATCGATGTAGCACTAACATCGGCATCACCCGTGGCAATGTCAGCCAGCACTAAAAATACCACGACGGCAACACCGTCATTAAAAAGAGATTCCCCGGTGATTTTAGTTTCCAGGGTTTTCGGGGCACCGGCACTTTTAAGAATGCCCAATACGGCGATGGGGTCGGTGGGTGAAATCAAAGAACCAAACAACAGGCAGTAAATAAAAGGCACGTCCAGATCGAGCCAGGCAAATAAATAATATACGCCACCACCAATTAAAAAGGTGGCGCCCACAACTCCGACAGTCGAGAGTATCCCAATCACCCAGCGCTGCTGGGCCAGGTCATTTAGATTAACGTGCAGTGCACCGGCGAAGAGTAAAAAGCTCAACATACCGTGGAGCAGGGTTTGGTCAAAGTCGATACTCGCCAACATCTCCTCGGCCTGATGCTCAAGCCCACCGAAGAAAGGCAACTGTAATACCAGCGACATTAATAGAGCACTGAGCATTAAACCGATAGCGGTCGGTAATTTCAGCACACGGTAATTAAGCCAGCTAAATACGGCTGAAAGGCTGATAAGAATGGCGATAATATCGAATAGACGCATAGTGAGTTTTCGCTACTTAGTTTTCGCTACTTAAAAGTGTCATTAAAATTTAATATTGAGTTTGCAGCTGTGGGCCGTATACCACCTGAGTTTTCCATACAGGCGGAAGACCACACCCACTATTTTTTATTTTTCATTGCCTGTTGCAACAAAGCACCCATGCTGCCGACTTTGGCTTTTCCCTTCGCCTCGCCAGCGTGTTGTTTCTGCCCCTGTTTTCGCTGTTTTTGCCCGGCTGGCTTTCCTCGGCTCGGCCGACGAGCGTCAGCGCCCTCTTCCTGTGGATCGGGTAATTCATCGTCAAGGCGCATGGTCAAACCAATGCGATTACGCTTCACATCGACTTCCATCACTTTCACTTTAACCACATCACCGGCTTTAACGACTTCGCGAGGGTCTTTAACAAAACGATTCGACAGTGCAGAAATATGTACCAGACCGTCTTGATGTACGCCGATATCGACGAAGGCACCAAAATTGGTGACATTAGTAATTGCCCCCTCCAACGTCATACCCGGCTCAAGGTGGCTGATTTTTTCGACGCCTTCCTGAAACTGTGCTGCTTTAAAATCGGGGCGCGGGTCGCGGCCGGGCTTATCCAACTCACTAATAATGTCGGTCACCGTCGGCAGGCCAAATTTTTCATCGACAAAATCGGGGGCTTTAACACTACGTAGAAAGGTCGTATTGCCGATGAGGCTAGCCATGTCGAGGCTATTGCGCTCGGCAATTTTCTCAACCACGGCGTAGGACTCGGGATGCACCGCGGAGGCATCGAGCGGATTACTACCATTGGCAATGCGTAAAAATCCCGCTGCCTGCTCGTAGGTTTTAGCACCGAGGCGCGGTACCGATTTCAAATCATTGCGGCTGCTGAAAGCCCCATTAGTGTCGCGAAACTCGACAATATTATTGGCAATACTTTGGCTCAACCCTGAGACCCGCGCCAGCAGCGGTGCCGACGCCGTATTCACTTCTACGCCCACCGCATTCACACAATCCTCCACCACCACATCTAACGAGCGGGCCAGTTGAAACTGCGACACGTCGTGCTGGTACTGACCAACACCGATAGATTTGGGATCAATCTTCACCAGCTCGGCCAGGGGGTCCTGTAAGCGCCGAGCGATGGAAATAGCGCCGCGAATGGTGACGTCGAGATCGGGGAATTCCTTCGCGGCAAATTCACTGGCCGAATAAATAGATGCCCCCGCCTCATTCACCATGACACTTTGCACATTGAGTTGCTTGTGGGTTTTGAGTACATCTTTAACAAACTTTTCCGTTTCACGGGAACCGGTACCATTACCGATAGCGATTAAACCGACCTTGTGCTTTTCACACAATTGCACCAATACCGCCTCTGCTTCCTGCAAACGTTTTTGCGGCGGCGTAGGGAAAATAGCGCAATGGTCGAGCACTTTACCGGTGCCATCGACAACAGCGAGTTTAACGCCGGTCCGCAAACCGGGATCTAAACCAATCGTAGCTTTTTGCCCCGCAGGTGCGGCCAGCAGCAAGTCTTTCAAATTATCGGCAAAGACCTGTATCGCACCCTCTTCCGCCTGTTCGCGAATTTCACCCAGCAAGTCGGTTTCGAGGTGAGTCAGTAATTTCACCCGCCAGGTCCAGCGCACCACTTCATTCAACCAGCGGTCGGCGGCTCGGCCTTCATTATTAATACCCCAGAAATTGGCGACCATGCCTTCACAGGGGTGAGCCACTTTCAAGGACTCGGCCTCTTCGGCATCGCCAACCGTAATGGCAATGCTCAACACACCTTCATTGCGCCCCCGGAAAATTGCCAGCGCCCGGTGCGAAGGCACCTTCTTCAGTGGCTCGTCATATTCAAAATAATCGCGAAACTTCGCACCTTCATTTTCTTTGCCGGCAACCAGTCGGGCACTGACCTGGCCTTCCTCTTTTAAGAAGGCACGCAAGCGACCGAGCAGCTCCGCATCTTCAGCAAAGCGTTCCATCAAAATAAATTTGGCACCGTCCAGTGCGGCCTTCACATCGGTAATTTTCTTGCCTTCTTCGCCATCACCATTGAGATACTTCGTCGCTTCATCTTCTGGATTCAGCGTAGGCTCAGCTAACAGCGCATCAGCCAGCGGCTCAAGGCCGGCCTCACGGGCAATTTGGCCCTTGGTACGGCGCTTCACTTTATAGGGTAGATAAAGATCTTCGAGACGAGTTTTGGTGTCAGCGGCCTTTATGGCCTGAGCCAGTTCAGGAGTGAGCTTGCCCTGCTCATCGATACTTTTGAGAATCGCTTCACGGCGCTCTTCAAGTTCACGCAGGTAGCGCAGACGCTCTTCAAGGGTACGCAGCTGGCCATCGTCGAGTCCGCCGGTCACTTCTTTTCGATAGCGGGCAATAAAAGGCACTGTTGCCCCCCCATCCAGCATTTCAATCGCTGCCACGACCTGTTCCTGCCTGGCACCAATTTCATTAGCAATCCGCTGGGTAATACTTTCCATACACTTCTTCACTCTTCGTTTGTTGAACTCGATTCGGGGGCCTGGCTGTACCACCGCAGATACCGGCCCATAGGCAGGTTCATTAGTGGGCGGCTATTATGGGTTCAAGCGAGGGATAAAACAGCACTATTTCTGTCGCTCTCGGCATTTTTTGGATCTTTCCTCAGTCCATTAAGAGCGTGGACGACACCCGCGTTGAGCCCATTGATCGGTATTCAATGCCACTATCGAACACAGTTCACATTCAGCCAATAAATACCGAACATAGAAATTATTGATTTAATTTATTCCACCGCTTTGGTTAATATGCTCACCGTTAGAAAACAACAGCCGTTCAGCAAGCTTGAGCGTTTGGCTAGATCTCTAGCAAGACACTCAGCTTCAGCTAAGCGGCTACTTCACTACCACCTTATTTAAGGAGTCACCGACCATGTCCTATTCATCAGACATCGACGCAGCTGCTAGCTTGATCAAAGAGCAAGGCAGTGCATGGAACGCCATCAGCCCCGAGTATGTTGCTCGTATGCGCGCCCAGAACCGCTTCCAAACTGGCATCGACATCGCCAAGTACACTGCCGCCATCATGCGTAAAGATATGGCCGAGTACGACGCTGACTCCTCTAGCTACACGCAGTCTTTGGGTTGCTGGCACGGTTTTATCGGCCAACAGAAAATGATCGCCATCAAGAAGCACCTGCAGACGACTAACAAACGCTACCTCTACCTTTCAGGTTGGATGGTTGCTGCTCTGCGTTCTGACTTCGGCCCATTGCCCGATCAGTCTATGCACGAGAAAACGTCGGTTTCTGCATTGATTGCAGAGCTCTACACTTTCTTGCGCCAAGCTGATGCCCGCGAGCTCGGTGGTTTGTTCCGCGAACTCGACGCTGCCCGCGAAGCTGGCGATGCCGCTGCTGAAGCCGCTGTTCAGTCTAAAATCGACAACCACGAAACACATGTTGTACCGATTATTGCTGACATCGACGCCGGTTTCGGTAACGAAGAAGCCACTTACCTGCTGGCCAAGCAAATGATTGAAGCCGGTGCTTGCTGCATCCAGCTTGAGAATCAGGTATCTGACGCCAAGCAATGTGGCCACCAGGACGGTAAA
>MAAS01000023.1 GCA_002162755.1 Gammaproteobacteria bacterium 50_400_T64
GAAATCACCATAATCCGCACCGCTATGGTGACCCTTGTCGGTCCCCCCGCAATGAACGTCTGTAAACTCCGCCAGGCCCGGAAGGGAGCAACGGTAGCAGATAATTCGTGTGCTGGGGTGTGGCTGATGAGGGTTGCCACCTAATTCTCTCTTGCCTATGCACTGCGCCAACGCCTTGTTCGCGCGCGATGATAACTCCCGCTGAATAGGCTATCCGAATCTCCGTATTCTCTATCTACGTATTCCCTATCTCCGTATAATGCCCTGCATATAATGTGCGGTTTTCAATCGCCGACTTCTATTGAGGCAAATAAACGATGAGCTATCAGGTGCTGGCCCGTAAATGGCGTCCGCGTACCTTTGCCGAAATGGCGGGGCAGGAGCATGTACTGCAGGCGCTGATTAACGCCCTCGACAATGACCGCTTACACCACGCCTATTTGTTTACGGGTACTCGGGGTGTGGGTAAAACTACCATCGCCCGTATTCTCGCCAAGTGTTTGAATTGCGAGGAGGGCGTTAGCTCGGTCCCCTGTGGCCAATGCAGTGCCTGTACTGAGATCGCCGATGGCCGCTTTATTGATTTGATTGAAGTGGATGCGGCGTCGCGCACCAAGGTCGAAGACACCCGCGAGCTGCTCGACAACGTGCAGTACATGCCGTCTCACGGGCGCTTCAAGGTTTATCTGATCGATGAAGTACACATGCTCTCGACTCACAGTTTTAATGCCCTGTTAAAAACGCTGGAAGAGCCACCCGCTCACGTTAAGTTTTTGTTGGCGACGACCGATCCACAGAAACTGCCAGTGACGATTTTATCGCGCTGCCTGCAGTTCAATCTGAAAAACCTTAGCCCTGAGCGCATTGTTGAACATCTAAGCTTTGTCCTCGGTGAAGAGAAAGTTCCTTTCGAAGAAGCTGCTCTATGGGCTTTAGCCCGCGCCGCCGATGGCAGTATGCGCGATGCTTTGAGTTTGACTGATCAGGCCATTGCTCACGGTGGTGGCAAGCTCAGCGAGACTGAATTAAGCACCATGCTCGGCAGTATCGACCGCAGCTGGATTATCGCGATTTGTCAGGCCCTCGCCGAGCGCGATAGCTCGCAGGTTCTGGCCCAGGTCGCCTTGTTGGCCGAGCATGCGCCAGACTTCGGTGCTGCTCTGAGTGAAATGCTTTCGGTGTGGCACCGTGTCGCTATTGCACAGGTTGTGCCTGAAGCTGCCGATAATAGCCTCGGTGATCAACAGATGATCACCAGTCTGGCGACTAGCCTGGGCCGTGAAGAAGTACAGCTGTACTACCAGATTTGTCTGCTCGGCAAGCGAGATTTAGCCCTGGCGGCCGATCCGCGTAGTGGTTTTGAAATGGTGATGCTGCGTTTGCTGGCCTTTCAGCCTGCACCGGAAATGGCGATGAAGCCACTGCCCGTACCCACTGCGCAGGCGACGGCCACACCGCCCGTTACGCCAACACCTCAAGCGACCGCACCTGCTATGACGGCTGATACAGCTCTCGCCCAGGAGGTGGTGGAGCCTGTAAAAAAGCCTGAAGCGCTGGACGCGGTGGCGCACACCACGCCAGTAGCGCCAGCCGTTAAGCCCCTTGCAGACGTTGTGTCTGAGCCTGAAATAAAGGCAGTAGCTAAAGCTGAAGCAGAGCTGCGACTTGCGCCAGCCCCAGCCCCTGATGTCGCACCGCGCAATGAAGCCCCTGTTTTTAAGCCACCGGTCGTGCCTGGGCAGAGTGAGAATCCAGCACCTGTTGCTGCGCCATCTTCAGTAGCGTCGATACAGGCAGAGCCAATACAAGCCGCAGCCACTACACCTGCACCTTCTATAGCTACAAATTTGCCCCCCCAGGCTTTATCGACTCGCCCGCAATCAATTGCGACTGCAGCAGCCCCTAAGGTTGTCGATAAATCCCAGCCCGCCAGTCTGCCTGTTAGTGATTACCCTTTAAGCAGTCTCGATAATGACCGCTGGTTGGTGTTGTGTAATGCCTTGCCTATTTCAGGTTTACTCGCGACGGTGGCAGCAAACTCTGTGGTGGAAGAAAACGACGGCCAGCGGCTGTTGTTCCGCCTGGAGAAGGGGCACGATGCGGTCTATGATCCCGCCTATCAACAGCGCCTCGCGGATGCGTTGGGTGAACATTTTCAGCAAGCGTTAAACGTTGAAATTGTTATCGGGCAGGTCAGTGTTGAAACGCCTTATCTTTACCGCCTGCGCAAACGTGCCGAACGACAGGCGCTGGCCGTGCAAACCTTGCGTGATGATCCTGTGGCCAAAGCCCTCGAGCAGCGTTTTGGTGCGAGCTTGAATGAAGCCACCGTGGTGCCGATTGACGAAGTGCATGAGTAGAAATAGTCTGTTAATAAAGCGTATTTACAGTATCCGTAAAAATGTGAATAGAATAAATGAATTGAGGAGTAAGCCATGAAGCTCGACGACATGATGAAACAGGCCCAGGAAATGCAGGGCAAAATGCAGAAGATGCAGGAAGAAGTGCAAAATATTGAGGTCAAAGGCGAGTCCGGTGCGGGCATGGTCGAGGTGGTAATGACCGGCCGTCACGATGTGCGCAAGGTAACGCTTGATCCCAGCTTACTCACAGAAGATAAAGAAATTCTTGAAGATTTATTGGCTGCCGCAGTGAATGATGCAGTGCGTAAAGTAGAGGCTAAAAATAGCGACATGATGGGTAATTTGACGGCGGGCATGGGCTTGCCCGCTGGCTTTAAAATGCCTTTTTAATGCGAGACCTCTTTATTTTGAGAGCGTTTATTTTGAGAACGTATATTTTACGAACATTTGTTTACGTTTGTTTTTTACAAGTAAGGCACGCTGACTGATGTTTGGCCCCGTTATTGACGAACTCATTGATGCATTGCGTTGCCTGCCCGGCGTTGGCCCCAAGTCGGCCCAACGTATGGCGCTGTATTTGCTCGATAAAGATCCCCGTGCAGCAGGTCGTTTATCGACCTCTATTCAACAAGCGGTTGAAAAGGTCGGGCGCTGTCAGCTTTGTCGTATGTTAACGGAAGCCTCGGTGTGTCAAATTTGCGCCAATCAGCGGCGGCAGCCCGACTTGCTGTGTGTGCTTGAAACCCCGGCGGATCTGTTTGCCATTGAGCAAAGTGGTTCTTACCGTGGGCGTTATTTTGTCTTGTTTGGGCATTTGTCGCCGATTGATGGCATCGGCCCCGAATCGATTGGCATCGATCAGTTACTACGGCGTCTGGTTGATGAGGAGATTAAAGAATTAATTCTGGCGACTAACCTGACCGTTGAAGGCGAGGCAACCGCTCACTACATCGGCACCCATGCTCAGGCTTTAGGCGTTGGTGTGTCGCGCATAGCCCACGGTGTGCCGCTCGGCGGTGAACTGGAATACGTTGACGGTGGTACTTTGAGCCATGCGTTTAGTAGTCGTACCTTAATTTAAATTCAGCGCTTTTTATATTTATAGATCTAGGGAGTTTCTGAATGAGTCTGGACGAAGTAGATGGCGAGCTAAAATCATTAGATTCAAGGCGCAAAACGCACGTAATAGCGAGCTATTGCGAAGTTTTGCAACGAAGAAGCTGATTATTTTAGCCGTCAGATACGAGTTCATGGCTTGTTCAGAGGCTCCCTGGATAAAACCCCCTCCAAAATTAATGTTGAGTAGACCCTTTTGAGCAGCGAATATTCCCCGGCCATTAATTCCCCCGCCATTATGATCACCGACAACGAGGCGCTCGAAAAAGCTGCGCAACGTTGGCAGGAAGTTGACGTTATCGCTCTGGATACAGAGTTTATTCGCACTGACACTTTCTACCCGATACTGGCTTTAGTGCAGTTGTGTGATGGTGAAACCACCTGGTTGCTTGACCCTATAGCGCTACCTAAGCCCCAGGGCTTGATCGATTTATTGGCGAATCCCAAGGTCGTTAAAGTTTTGCACTCCTGCTCGGAAGATCTGGAAACACTGGCCCACAGTCTTGGGCAGTTGCCCGATCCTTTGTTCGATACACAAACCGCAGCGGCTTATTGCGGGCTGGGGTTTTCCGTTGGCTATCGCGGTGTGGTTAAAGAACTGGCCGGTGTTGAGCTGGACAAGCACGAGACGCGTTCAGACTGGTTGCAGCGCCCGCTGAGTGATTCGCAGTTAAGTTACGCAGCAGAAGACGTGCATTATTTATTACCTGTTTATCAGGCTCTGGTCGAGCAACTTAAAAGCCAGCAACGCCTGAGCTGGGTGGAAGATGAAATGCTCGGCAAATTGGCGAACTCCCGTCGTGCCCAGCCGCCAGAAAAGTATTACACCCGTGTCAAAGGTGCGTGGAAACTCGATGGGCGCGGGCTGGCTATTTTGCAGGCCCTGACTACCTGGCGAGAAGGCGAGGCACGGCAAGAGAATCGCCCCCGTGGACGCATTATTGCAGATAAAGATTTATTGCCAATTTCATTCTTAAAGCCGCCGCTGAATATGGGGCAGCTTAAAGGGACGAATGTGCTCCACCCGCGAGAGTTGCGTTTGTACGGTGAGAAAATACTCTCTGTTTTCGCTGATATTGACGGCAACGACGGCAAAGGTTTCCCCGCATTATTGCCCAAGGCCATTCCCCGTGAACATGGCTCGATGTTGAAATCTTGCCGCAAGCTGGTGGTGGCTGCGGCTGAAAAACTGGAGCTGGCACCTGAGGTGTTAGCGCGTAAAGTCGATCTGGAGTTTCTGGTGCGCTCCATCGCCTACGGCGAAGTGCAATTGCCCGAGGTGCTGGCAAGCGGCTGGCGTTATGAGGCGGTCGGTGAAAGCCTGTTGAGCCATGCCTCTGAATTGCAGGCTGGTATAAAAACTGATGGGAAATGAAGAAAGAATTGCTATGACTGTACTGTGTAAAATTTATAGAAGCGCGAACAAAAGTGACTGCTATCTTTACGTGCCTTTTGAGAAAGATCTTGAGGACGTACCTGATGCATTGCTGAAACATTTAGGCAAGCTCGAGTCGGCGATGACTTTGAAATTAACGCCAGAGCGAAAATTGGCCCAGGCTGATATTAAAGAGGTGCTATCGCAGCTTGACGAGCAAGGCTATTACCTGCAAATGGCATCGACCACTGACGAATATATGCAGATTGTTCGCGCGCGCAACGAGAAACTTTAGTGGCAGAGTTAGCGCCGGGTTTTTGGAAAAACCGCCCGCTGGATGATCTCAACCCCCAGGAATGGGAGGCGTTGTGCGATGGCTGCGGGCGCTGCTGTTTGGTTAAGCTCGAAGACTTTGATAGCGATGAGGTTTACTTCACCAGTCTTGCCTGTGAGCTGCTCGATACGGAAAGCTGTCGCTGTGCAAATTACAGCCAGCGTTTTGATAAAGTGGCAGACTGCATACAGCTTAGCGCTGAAAAAGTAGAAAGTATTAACTGGCTGCCATCGACCTGTGCCTATCGGCTGCGACACGAGGGCGAACCACTGCCCGAGTGGCATCCGCTGGTATCGGGGAATCCCGAATCAGTCCGCGAGGCGGGTATATCGGTGAGTGGGCGGGTGACCTCCGAAGCCCATGTTCACCCCGACAGTATTGAAGAGCATATTGTCTACTGGGTTGATTAAGAGAATTTAGCGGCCGCTTTATTTGCAGGGCTATAATAAAACCCAAAGGGGCCAGAAAGGATAATTATGTATACACCGGAAAACTATTTTTGGGGCTGTGTGGCTTATATTCTTGGCGTGTTAATGGCCGCGCCATTTATCTGGTGGGCGACGCACCGTATACCCTGGTATCCGCTCAGAGCCTTTTTCCGCATGTTAAGTTTGGCTCTGTTACTAACCCCTGCTTTCCCCTATGAAGGCATGACTTATCTCGCGCCGGCCTGGGCCATCGCAGCCTTTGAATTGATAAAGCCAACCATGGAGCACGGTGTGCGCCGTGTGCTGATCCCGATAGGTTTCAGCTTCTTCGTCCTCTACGCTTTAAACCTCTGTGTTTGGCAGTTGTTGAAAGCGCGAGCTGAGAAGAAAGCCCTGAGTGACACTGGTGATGAGCAGGAAGAGGGTTTTGTTTCTTCCTGAAATAAGCATTCTCAATGTACCCCGTGCATACCTTTACGCAACAGCGGCGATAGCATCAATAAAAACACGGCAATAGCCACCGCAAACCAGCCGACATTGCTGTACACATCGAGGGTTCTTGCCAGTGCGCTAGCCTGATCGAGTACTTCGCCGTCAACTGTTGTGCTGCTAGTCAGCTGGGCGATTTTACTGGCGATAAAGTTAGCACCCGCCGAGGCGAGAAACCACACACCCATCATCATGCCGACAATGCGCGGCACACTCAGCTTGGTAATCATCGACAGGCCGACGGGCGACAGGCAGAGCTCGCCCGTGGTGTGGAAAAGGTAGATCAGTACCAGCCATATCATGCCTATGCCCTGGCCCTCGCTGGCGAGTCGGGCGCCGAAGACCAATACCAGAAAGCCGAGGCCGACCTGAAACAGGGCGAGGGCAAATTTCACCGGTGTCGAGGGTTCGCGTCCGCGAGCGGCGAGGCGTGTCCAGAGGATGGAAAATACCGGGGCCAGCAGGAAGATAAAGAAGGCGTTGAAGGATTGAAATACTGAGGCAGGTAGTTCATATCCAAATAGAACGCGGTCAACGCTGCGATCGGCAAAGAGGTTGAGTGACGAGCCTGCCTGTTCGAATAGCGCCCAAAAAAGCACGGAGAAAAGGATCAGTGTAGCGGCGACGAAGAGGCGGTGGCGCTCCACCGGCTCGCACTTGAGGAAGGCATAGGCGAGGATGACGAGGAGCATCAGCCCGCCAAAACCGCTCAGAGCCTGGCCAACCAGGGCCTGATGTTGCACCAGTTGCCAGATGGCGAATACGCCGCCGAAACCGCCCAGGTAAATGAGCTGTTCGCGATTGAGTCCGGCAAAAATACGAGTGGTGAGCTGTGCAGTACTTGGTGGTTCAGCTTTGCCCTGCAGGTGCTGTTGCCCCCTGAGGAAGACCACAAGGCCGAATAGCATGCCGATGCCCGCCAGGCCAAAGCCGTACTGCCAGCCGTAGGTTTGGCCGAGCCAGCCGCAGAGTAAAGACGATGAAAAAGCACCGATATTAATGCCCATATAAAACAGGGTAAAACCGCTGTCACGGCGCGGGTCGTCGTGACTGTAGAGGGCACCAACCACAGTGGAAATGTTGGCTTTTAGAAAGCCAACGCCACAAATAATGAAGGCAAGAGAGAGGTAAAATATTTGCAAATAGAAAGGATCACGACTGATACCATTGGATGAGTCGACTGCGATTGGCCCTTCTATTGCCATGCCTAAGTGCCCGCACACCAATAAAATAGCACCAAAAGTGACGGCTTTACGTGAACCTAAATAACGGTCTGCCAATACACCGCCAATCACTGGTGTGACATAGACCAGTGCCGAATAGGCGCCGTAAATAAGAAAGGCCTTTTCATCACTAAACAGGAAGTGCTGGGTGAGGTAGAAAATCAACAGGGCGCGCATGCCGTAATAGGAAAAACGCTCCCACATTTCGGTCATAAAGCAGACGAATAAACCTTTGGGGTGGCCGAAGAAGGCGGTATCCGCCGAGGCCTTGTTGGTGGGTGTTACGGGCATATTGTCTGATCCAGTGTGTTTGCTTATTGGTGTGGTGATGCTTGGTTCATAACTGGGGTGATGAATCGATCGAGAGCATACTAGCAGTGATGAGTAAGGTGGTCGAAGACTGCTTATATACAGGGGATGGCGTCAATGCAGTGGAGCCGCTAGAATGGCCGGCTTCGCTTATCAATTGAAAAGTACAATTAGCATTCGAATACATCATTCTTAATTAGGGGGAATATAATGAAATTTACCGGGACAGAACGCTACGTAGCGACAAGTGATCTTCAAATGGCCGTTAACGCAGCCGTGACATTAGAGCGGCCGCTGCTGATTAAGGGCGAGCCAGGCACGGGTAAAACCATGCTGGCAGAAGAGGTGGCAACGGCTCTTGGCATGCCGCTTATCGCCTGGCACATCAAGTCGACCACCAAGGCCCAACAGGGCTTGTACGACTACGATGCGGTATCTCGCCTGCGTGATTCTCAGTTGGGTAACGATGATGTTCACGACATCAACAACTACATCCGAAAAGGTAAACTTTGGGAGGCCTTCACTGCCGACGAGCAGGTGGTACTGCTGATCGATGAAATCGATAAGGCTGATATTGAATTCCCCAATGACTTGCTGCTTGAACTCGACAAAATGGAATTCCACGTCTACGAAACCGGCGAGCGTGTTGTTGCGAAACGTCGCCCCATTGTGATTATCACCAGTAACAATGAAAAAGAATTGCCCGATGCTTTCTTGCGTCGCTGCTTCTTTCACTTCATCAATTTCCCCAGTCGTGAAACCATGCAGGAAATTGTTGACGTTCACTACCCGAACATCACCAAAGATCTGGTTGACGAAGCTCTCGACATTTTCTTCGACGTGCGCAAGATTCCCGGTCTGAAAAAGAAGCCATCGACTTCAGAGCTGGTCGACTGGTTGAAGCTGTTAATGTCGGATCAGATTCCCGACGGCATTCTTAAGCAGCGCGACGCCACCAAAGCGATTCCGCCTTTGTACGGCGCTTTGTTGAAGAATGAGCAAGACGTGCATCTGCTCGAGCGACTGGCCTTTATGACCCGCAGGGATGCCAAGTAATGTTACTCAACTTTTTTTTCGCACTGCGCAAGGGTGGCCTGCCGGTATCGATTAATGAGTTGCTGACTTTGCTGGAAACCCTGAAGCAACGTATCGCTTTTGCGGATATGGAAGACTTCTACTTTTTGTCCCGTGCCTGTTTGGTGAAGGATGAGCGCAATTACGATAAGTTTGATCGCGCCTTCTCGCTGTATTTTAAGGAGCTGGACACCCTTGAGGATTTTCTTGAAGCACTGATCCCTGAAGATTGGTTGCGCTCGGAATTTGAAAAGTCTTTAACGGATGAAGAGAAAGCAGAGATCGAAAGTCTCGGTGGTCTTGAAAAGCTGATTGAAGCCTTTAAAGAACGGCTCAAAGAGCAACAGGGTAAGCACGAAGGTGGCAACAAGTGGATCGGTACTGGAGGCACGTCGCCCTTTGGTAACGACGGTTACAATCCCGAAGGTATTCGCGTTGGCGGCGAGGGCAAGCAAAAGAGAGCGCTTAAAGTCTGGGAAAAGCGGGAGTTTAGCAACCTTGATGATTCTGTCGAACTGGGTACGCGCAATATTAAAGTCGCCCTGCGCCGTTTACGTAAATTTACGCGGGTGGGTGCTGAGGAAGAATTAGACCTCGATGACACCATTCGCTCCACGGCAAAGAACGCGGGTCTGCTCGATATTAAAATGGTGGCCGAAAAGAAAAACGCTGTAAAAGTGTTAATTTTCTTTGATGCCGGTGGTTCGATGGACCCCTATGTAAAGATTTGTGAGGAGTTGTTTTCTGCGGCTAAAACAGAGTTTAAGCATCTGGAATATTATTATTTTCACAACATGCTTTACGACTTTGTGTGGCGCGATAACTTTCGTCGCTTTCAGGAAAAGACAGAAACTTATGATTTGCTGCGCACGTATGGCTCCGATTATAAAATTATTTTTGTTGGTGACGCCTCCATGTCGCCCTATGAAATCGAAAGCCCTGGCGGTAGTGTCGAGTACTACAACAAAGAGTCCGGTTCTGAATGGATGGAGCGTGTGACCAATTCCTGGGATCGGGTTATTTGGTTAAACCCGGTGCGCGAGGATTACTGGGAGCACACCCCTTCAATTCAACGCGTTCGCCAACTGGTCGACAATCGTATGTTTCCATTAACTCTGGGTGGCCTTGAAGAGGGTATGGCGCTGTTAACTAAGTGACAGACGCTACTCATAAAGAGACTGCTCACAAAGATGTAGATCAAACCAGCGTCGATGAAAAGACGCTGCGAAAAGCGATCCGCGGGTGCATGAGCCGGGATCGCTTTCGCTTTTCTCGCCAATTTAAAAATATCGAACAGCGTCGTCGTAAGGGCAAGTCCGTCGACCGTGATTTGCAGCGACTGGCAACACAGGCGCAGGCCTCTGAAGCGCTGGTAGCAAAGCGCCGTCAACTTCTTACACCCCTGAGTTTCCCCGAAGCCTTACCGGTGAGTGCGCGCCGCGAAGAAATACGCGATGCCATCGCTGCCAATCAGCTGATAATTATCGCTGGTGAAACCGGTTCGGGTAAAACCACCCAGCTGCCAAAAATATGTTTGGAAATGGGGCGGGGCATTACCGGGCTTATTGGCCACACCCAGCCACGTCGCATCGCCGCACGTACCGTCGCCCAGCGCATTGCCGAAGAGGTGAATACGCCGCTGGGTGAGCTGGTGGGTTATCAGGTGCGCTTTCAGGATCACAGTAACGACAATACATTGGTCAAGTTAATGACCGACGGCATCTTGCTGGCGGAGATTCAGCACGACCGTTTTCTCAATCGTTACGACACGCTGATTATCGATGAGGCCCACGAGCGCAGTCTGAATATTGATTTTCTGCTCGGTTATCTCAAGCAGTTATTGCCAAAACGTCCTGATTTAAAAGTCATTATTACCTCGGCAACCATCGACGTTGAGCGCTTCTCCAAACATTTTAATGATGCCCCGGTGATAGAAGTTTCAGGCCGTACCTGGCCGGTTGAGATTAACTACCGACCTTTGTTTGAAGACGAAGAACTGGCCAGCGGTATTGCCAATACGGTTGAAGAATTGCTGCGTTTGCCGCAACGGGGCGATGTGCTGGTGTTCCTCAGTGGCGAGCGAGAAATTCGTGAAGCGGCAAAAGAAATACGCCAGCGCAATTTCCCCCATCTCGATGTGCTGCCGCTGTATGCCCGCTTGAGCCTTGCCGAGCAGACTAAAGTCTTTAAAGCCCATCGCGGTACTCGCGTTGTGCTGGCCACTAATGTTGCTGAAACTTCTTTAACCGTGCCCGGTATTCGCTACGTGATTGATAGCGGTTATGCCCGCGTTAGCCGCTATAGCTATCGCACCAAGGTACAGCGCCTGCCTATCGAGGCCGTGTCACAGGCTAGCGCCAATCAGCGCTCGGGCCGCTGTGGTCGTGTCAGTGAAGGTGTTTGTGTGCGCCTTTACAGTGAGCAAGACTTTTTACAGCGCCCAGAATTTACCGACCCCGAAATTGTGCGCACTAATTTGGCGGCGGTTATTTTGCAGATGATGCGCCTGGGTATTGGTTCAGTGCGGGACTTTCCCTTTCTTGAACCGCCCGACAGTCGTTTAATTAATGACGGTTTTTTATTGCTCAAAGAGTTGGATGCTGTTGATGGGCAGGAACAATTAACGCCTACAGGTAAGCCTCTATCGCAGTTTCCCGTCGACCCGCGCATGGGCCGGATGTTGCTGGCGGGGGCAGAGCAGGGCAGCTTGCGCGAAGTGCTCATTATCGTTGCCATGCTGAGTATCCAGGACCCCCGTGAACGTCCGGCTGATAAACGTCAGGCGGCGGATGAAAAGCATCGCCAGTGGCTCGATAAAGATTCAGACTTTATGAGTATCTTGAATCTCTGGCAGCATTTCGAAGAACAGCGCCAGGCATTGACGCGCAATCAATTTGCCAAATACTGTAAAAAATCTTTTGTCTCTTATCTGCGCATGGTTGAGTGGCGCGACCTGCACCATCAGCTACACACAGCCTGCCGTGATCTCGGCCTTGAATCTAATAAACAGCCTGCCGACGCTGATAAGATTCACAAAGCATTGTTAACGGGCTTACTCAGCCACATTGGTTTTCGCCACGAGAGTCGCGAGTACCTCGGCACACGCAATCGTAAGTTCCATGTTTTCCCCGGTTCCGGCCTCGCTAAAAAGCCACCGAAGTGGGTGATGGCGATTGAGTTACTTGAAACGACCCGCCTTTTTGCCCATCACTGTGCCAGCTTCAATGAGGAGTGGTTGCCGGAGCTGGCTGCTCATCTGGTGAAGAAAAGCCACAGTGAAGCCCATTACCACGCGGCCCGTGGTCAGGTGATGGCCTATGAAAAACAAAGCCTGTATGGCCTGACTATTGTCGAGCGTCAGAAGGTGGAGTTTGGCACGATCGATGGCAAGCAGGCGCGTGCGGTGTTTATTCAGTCGGCATTAGTGGAGGGGCTTTACGGTAATAGTCGCTCTGGTGGTCGACGGGGCACAAGCAATAAAAAGGTCGCTTTTTTCGCCCATAACACGGCTATTCTCAATGAGCTCCACGCGCTAGAAGACCGTCTGCGACGGCGCGATATTTTGGCTGATGAGTCTGCTTTACAGCAGTTTTACGATGAAATATTGCCGGAAGAAATTATCGGTCTTGCCAGCTTCGAACGCTGGCGCAAGCGGGCCGAGCAGAGTCAGCCGCAATTACTTTATGTTGGTCGTGAGCAGTTAACACAGAACCAGCCGCTGGAAAGTGAAGAGGCGCAATTCCCTAAAACGTTGAGCTGGGCCGATCACGATTATCAACTGCATTACCTGTTTGAACCCGGTAATGAGCAGGATGGCGTGAGTGTCGACCTGTCGGTTGAACATCTTAACCAGGTGCCCCGTTATCGTTTTGACTGGCTGGTGCCGGGGCTATTACGTGAAAAGTGTATTGCCCTAATGAAGGGTCTGCCCAAGCAGTGGCGCAAGAGTTTTGTGCCGGTGCCGTCGTTCGTCGACAAGGTCTTGCCTTTGTTAACGCCGGACAATAGGCCCTTGCACGAAGGGCTGGGAAAGCAATTAAAGCGTTTGAGCGGTGTTGAGGTGCCCCTCGATTGCTGGACGCCCGATAAGCTCGAAGCCTATTATCGAATGAACTTTCGGCTCTTCGATGAGCAGGGCAAGTTACTCGAAAGCGTACGCGATTTAGAACTACTGAAAGCCAAGTATCGAGACCGCGTGCAGGCAACTATTCGCCAGAGTGATAGCAGCGCTGGTCTGGAAAAGTCTGGGCTTACGAAATGGGATTTTGGCGAGCTGCCAGCACTCAGTGTCATCAAAAAAGATAAGCATGAAATACGCGCTTATCCCGCATTAAATGATGATAGTGACAGCGTATCTGTTCGTGTCTATGACACGCCAGAACTGGCCAATAATAAAACGAGAACGGCCCTGGTGCGCCTGGCAATACTCGAAAACACGACGTCGGTGAAGTATTTACGCAAGTCACTTTTAAAGGGTAAAGACCTGCAGTTGAAAGCGGCGCATTTACCGGGGCGTGATGTGCTCAATGAAGGCATTATTTTTGCGGCATTTCGCACGGCTTGTTTCGAAGGGCAGGAGATACCCCGTGATCAGCAAAGCTACGCCGCTTGCGTCGAGCAGGGCAAGGCCAATATCGTCGCCATTGCGAGTGAATTAGAATCTTTGTTGCTAAAACAAGCGGTAAGCTTAAAGACCCTCTACGGGCTATTGCGAGAGAATGAACAGCGCTTCCCCGTCGTGGTAAATGATATACGGGCGCAGCTGGTAGCTCTTTACGGCGCAGGTTTTGTTAGTCAAACCTCCCTGCACTGGCTACGTCAGTGCCCGCGTTACATTGAAGCAGCGTTAGTACGTGTGGAGCGACGGATTGGCGAAGGCAGTAAAGATAGCGCTGTAATGGCAGAAATAGAGGGCTTTTGGCAGGAGTGGCAGGCCTTGCAGGTAGAGGCGCTGGAGTACCCAGAAGAGATGCTGACTGCGTTGGAAGCCTTCCGTTACATGATTGAAGAATACCGGGTCTCTGTCTTTGCTCAGCAGTTGAAAACCATCGCGCCAGTATCGGGTAAGCGCTTGCAAAAACAATTGGCGAAAGTGCAGGCTACGTTGCACAACAGTTAATTGAGCCATTGCGGCGTCAACATCGTTAGCGTGTTGTTTGTCAGTGGGTCGTTTTTATCGTTATTATAAATTTTCCGCTATGCGGAAACTAAGTGTCCAGTGCTTGGTCATATATTGCAGCTTGCAAGGTGACAGAGGCGGGCTAAATAAACGGCAATGTTGAAACCAATGTTGTAATCAATCATTGTAATAACAGTCTTTTTAGGAGATTTACAAATGTCAGAACAAAAAATCAAACCTCTCGCGGCGGCAGTTGGTGCGGCATTTATGGTATCAGTAGCCCTTTCCCCCGTCGCTTCTGCGGCTAGCAACCCCTTTCAACTGAGCGAGCTCAGCAGTGGCTATGAAGTCGCTGGTAAAGATGCAGAAGGCAAATGTGGCGAAGGCAAGTGCGGTGAAGCCAAGCCTAAAGCAGAAACAGAAGGCAAGTGTGGTGAAGGTAAGTGCGGCGAAGCCAAGCCTAAAGCAGAAAGTGAAGGCAAATGTGGCGAAGGCAAATGCGGCGGTAAGTCGTAACTTCTCATGACCAACAAGTATCCAGTAACAGGGGCAGGGCTGGGCCTACGGCGCAGCTTGTTAGAGGCACTTTCAAGTGCTGATGACGCTGTCGACTTTATGGAAGTGGCCCCTGAAAACTGGATAAATGTAGGGGGGCGTTTCGGCCGCCAGTTGCGCGAATACACCGAACGCTACCCCTTGTTATGCCACGGTTTGTCCCTGTCCATCGCCGGCCCCGCTGAACTGGACTGGGAGCTGTTAAAAAACATTAAGCAGTTCATGCGCGACCATCAGGTGCGTTGCTACTCCGAACATCTTAGTTATTGCAGTGACGATGGTCATCTCTATGACCTCTTGCCGATTCCTTTTACTGGCGATGCGGTTAAGTTTGTTGCCAATAGAATTCGTCAGGTGCAGGACTTCTTAGAACAACCCATGGCCATTGAAAATATTTCTTATTACGCAGCCCCTCAGCAAGAGCTGAGTGAAATTGATTTTATTTGTGCTGTGCTAGAAGAGGCTGACTGTGATTTGTTGCTCGATGTCAATAATATTTACGTCAACAGCATTAATCACGGTTACGATGCGGACGATTTCCTCGCCGCATTACCGGGTGAGAGAATCGCCTACGGCCATATTGCGGGCCATTTTGTCGAGGCTGAAGATTTATTGATTGATACCCATGGCGCGGATGTGATCGATCCGGTTTGGCGCTTGCTCGATAGCGCCTATCAACACTTCGGGGTTTTCCCCACGCTGCTTGAACGGGACTTTAATTTACCCCCGGTCAATGAATTGCTGGCTGAAGTAGACGCTATTAAAATGCGGCAAAAAGGCGCTGTTATTGCCTTGCCTGAAAACGTTGATAGCGATCAGCGTGAGCTTCAAGCGTAGCGTTATTGACGATGACTAATGTGAATGAGCGCAGTGAAAATAACGCCAAACTGTCTTTTCAATCAGGCCAGTTTGCCTTTGCGGCACATCTGCGTGACCCCGCAGTAAACCCGGCACCGGCTGATATTGAAGACCGCCGCGTGGCGATTTATCGAGACCTTATTTACAATAATATAGAAGCCTTTTTGAGTGGTGGCTTTCCTGTGTTGCGCAGCTTAATGAGTGACGATAGCTGGCATCAGTTGGTGCGTGGCTTTGTTAAAGATCACCGCTGTCATACGCCTTATTTTCTTGAGATCAGTCAGGAGTTCTTACTTTATCTCCGTGAAGGTAAGGCCTGCATTCCCGATCAACTCCCTTTTATTCTTGAGCTTGCCCACTATGAATGGGTTGAACTGGCCCTCGATGTGTCGCCCGAAATATTACCTGAGCAAACAACGGACACTACTTTATCGGTCGCTTTACTCGATGCCAGTTTGCAAATATCACCCCTGGCCTGGCGCCTAAACTACAACTACCCAGTGCACCAAATCAGTGTTGATAACCAGCCCCTGGAAGCGCCAGAACAGCCAACGTCGCTGGTGGTTTATCGCGGTCCCGATGAGCAAATACACTTCTTTGAAAGTAATGCAGTAACGATGCGACTATTGCAACTGCTAGAAGACGGGCAGCTAAGTGCTCGCCAGGCGCTGCAACAAGTAGCCATTGAACTACAGCACCCTGAGCCTGAAATCCTTGTTGCTATGGGTGAAAGCATTATTCAGCAGTTATTGGATCTATCCATTCTCTATCACCAGCCTTAAGAATAAACGCTTAATAAACAGCCCTTGTCACCAAACTGTCATAAAAAAGCAAGCCCCCTGTCATATTAAGTTCCCACAATAGCGCCCAGTTCAAAGCAGAGGTCTAAGACTTCTATTACTAGCGTAATTGTCCAATTTAAGAGGGGACTATGATGAGAAAAACCACTTTGGCCGTAGCGATTGCATCGGCATCAGCACTGGCACTTCCTGTTTCAGCCTACGCGGTTGGCCCAATCGACGGCAGTGTTTACGGTAAAGTAAATATCAGTGTTGTTAACGATGACAATGGTACTGATGACCAAATGGAATTGAACAGCAATGCCTCGCGTATTGGTGTTAAAGGCAAAGCTAAATTGACGGATACGCTTTATGTTATCTATAAGGCTGAGTACGAGTCTTATTGGGACGATGGTGACAAGAACGGCAATACATTTAGCCAGCGAAATATTATCGGTGGCTTAAAAGGTGACTTCGGTACTATCTGGGGCGGTAGGCACGATACCCCAACTAAGCTGGCACAGAAGAAGGTTGACCTGTTTAACGATCTCGAAGGCGATATCAAGCAGGTGATGGCGGGTGAGACTCGTGCCTCCAACATCGTTAACTACACCACCCCTAAATTTAGTGGCTTCTCTGCTTCTGTTGCGACTATCTTCGGTGAAGATCGTAGCGATAATGATAAAGATGGCTTCTTCGATAGCTACTCAGCTGTTGCTCAATATGAAGTTGATGGCGTGTATGTCGCTGTCGCTATTGATGAAAATGTTAAGTCAGGCAGTAAGTCTCAAGGCATGGGTAAGGATTACGTCAACATCTTTCGTGTTGTCGGTCAATTTCCCATCGGCCCCGTCACTTTGGGTGCCATGTGGCAGAATGCTGAAGAAGGCGACAGTGCTGCAACCGGTGTAAAGCTGGATGAAGACAGCTGGCATGTTAGTGCCAAGTGGAAAGTGGGTAACGGATACACGTTGAAAGCTCAGTACACTGAGTCGGATGATGACGTGTCTGACAACGATGCTGACATGATGTCTTTCGGTCTTGATAAGAAGCTGGGTAAGAAAACCAAGGTCTTCGCTTTTTATACCACGTTGGATAAAAGCACAGCGGCTGACGATTCAGACTGGATTGGTGTTGGACTTGAGCATAAGTTCTAGGTCGAGTATCTGATATGTAGCATCTTTTAGATGTTGCGTTCTACAGCCGGAGATTGCAGAATCTCCGGCTGTTTTATTTGTATGATTACTTCGTGTGCCGATAGAGGTTTTAAATTCATGAGAGTTTGTCTAGTTACTACCCTGTTATGTTGCGCTCTGTACCCCGTCAGTCTATTCGCGGCTAGTGGGGATAAGAGTGCTCCAGCTGAAGTCAATTGTGAAGAAAGTGTCGATGCGGCTGATGACATGAACTTTGCCGATAATATTATCGAATGCAATGATGAAGCTGTGATTATTTACGATAAAACATCGCATAAAAAGTTTATGACTCGCAAGGCTTTGCCTCTAAAGACCTATGAAAAACAGCAGCGGAGTGGGACAAGCACTGTGATTGTGGAGGCGCCGGTTCATCTGCCCGGAACTACCTTTATTATCCGTTCGGCTTATAAACTGGATACTCCTCAAGCGGCTTTGGCACCGCTGCACCAGCAAATGGCGACCTACTGTCCTTACGGTTGGGAGCTGGAGCGTCAGTGGAGTCGCCCTGTTGAGGCAGACTACTACCTACACTACGAATTCACTTGTGCAGATATTGCCCAGTAACCAGCAAAAGGCTGGGGTACCGCATCGTGGCTATCCTCTGAGGCAGCCCATTTCTGAGTACTAGCGGGTTAGCATCTTGAGTAAGAAAGCCCTGTAACAGCAGGGCTTTTTTATGGGCGCAAGGACGGTGGAATTGCATCATTATTTGCCGCTATCATCCGGCCTAAAGTTTGACTAAAATGTGCCTCAATCTAAACTGAAGTTATTATAAATAAACGAGACGGAACCCTAGATGTTACTGAAAGTTAGTGTAATAAGGCATATGTTGTTACTTGCTTTGTTGATGCCGGGGCTGGTGATTGCGGGATCAACTGAAAACGACCCCTTCGAGAGTTACAATAGAGTCATATTCTCCTTTAACGATAAGGTTGATCGCTGGGTGCTAAAGCCAGTGACCAAAGGCTATCTTTTTGTTACGCCTGATTTTTTGGAACGTGGTGTATCGCGGATGTTCTCCAATATTAGTGAAGTACGCAATATTGTTAACGATGTATTACAGGGTAAAGCAGGGCAGGCCGGAAATGATACGGGCCGGTTGTTGATCAATTCGACCTTTGGTATCGCAGGTTTTTTTGATGTGGCACGACATGCGGGTCTCGAAAAGTCAGATGGCGAAGATTATGGCCAAACTTTTGGTGTCTGGGGCGTTGAGGAAGGAGCCTATCTTGTATTGCCCCTGTTGGGGCCGCGTACACTGAGAGATACGCCAGGAATTCTACTGGATATTTTCTTAGACCCCGTTGGGGTAATTAACCATGTGCCGACACGTAATCAGGTCTATGGTGTTCAAGTTGTTTCATTAAGAGCCGATTTGCTTGAAGCTGAAAAGCTAATTAGCGGTGACAGATATAGCTTTGTTAGAGATGTTTATTTGCAACGTCGTGAGTTTTTGGTTAATGATGGCGAAGTCGAAGATGATTTCGGTGATGATGACTATAATTAGTCAGTATTTAACCGTTATCTCAATTGGTCAGTAAAGAGGTGTAAGGGTGTCAAATAGCCGCGCCTTAATTGTTTCCTCAGGTATCGAACGTAGGAAACAGTGGAAGGAGGATCTGCTGTCGGGAGACTGGCAGGTACGTTGCGTTGAAAGTCGGGATGAAGCCCTTGTTGCTATCCCTGACTTCCTGCCGGTTTTGATGTTGCTGGATGTCCTCGCCGATGAACATACGAGTGAAATAGACGAACATTTTGCTCAGCGCTGCAGAGATTCCGGTTTAGCTGTCATTATTATCTTTAGCCAACCAACCCCAGAAGATATAGCCGTGAGTTTTCGCCGCGGCGCCATTGATGTGCTGATAGAACCTTTTGGTAGAGATGAACTCTTTCAGGCAATTGCCCGGGCGGGCGATTTTAAAGATCTTTACCAACAGAACATGGGCTATCGAGGGCAGCTGGAACGGGCAAATAAAGAATTACAGGATAGCCTGAATACTCTGCGCATGGATCAGATGGCGGGTCGGCAGGTACAGCTTAATTTATTACCCTTTGGGCCAGTTACCCAGGGTGAATACACCATCTCTCATCAAATTGTCCCCTCGCTATTTCTCAGCGGTGATTTTGTTGGTTACTCCGTCGCCTTCGATCGGTTTATATTATTTTATGTGGCCGACGTGTCAGGTCATGGCGCCTCTTCAGCCTTTGTTACCATCATGCTTAGCTACATTATTCGCCAGATTATTCGCCGGCATATTAATGAAGGTGACCCCTCGGCTTTATTGAATGCGCCTGAAGGGCTGGTAGAGCACGTTAATCGGCATATTATGGCTCTGGAGCTTGATAAGCATCTGACCATTTTTGCCGGTTCTATCGATACGCAACGCCATGTTCTACGTTACGTTATAGGTGCGCAGCTACCTTTACCAATAGTGATAACTGAAGAAAAAGTGGTGTTTTTGCCGGGTAAAGGTAAGCCTGTCGGTTTGTTTGAAGATGCCAGCTGGTCAGTTGAGGAAATGGCACTTCCTGAGAACTTCACCTTGCTCGTTGTCTCCGATGGTTTGTTTGACTGTATCAGCGGTGACTCAATGGATGAAAAAGAACAGGCGATATTAGCCGCGTGTCAGCGTGTTGGGCCGGCAGGTGGACACGATGCTCTCTGTCGAGAGCTGGGTATTGATAAAATAGAAAAGGCACCGGATGATGTGTCGGTGATGACGGTAATTAGGCAGCATGGATAAAGGCAAAATTTTTGTTGGTCAGACGAACGGCAATTATCTGATCAGAATGAGCGGTGATGTCAGGGTCACCTTGTGCGCCTCGCTTAATCACTATGTGGAAAGCATATTTGGGCATGACAATGTAACAAGTGTGCTGGTTGATTTGTTAGAAACAGAAGGTGTTGATAGCACAACGTTAGGCCTGCTTACCAAGCTTGCGTTATCCACCAAGCGTCATTACGGCATCGTCCCAATTCTATTTTGTGAAAACCCCGGTATTTTAAAAACCCTTGAAGCGATGTCTCTTGATGAGCTCTTTACGATTATTCGAGAGGGGCCGCCTACGAGTCATGATGCAAAGGCGCTTGAAGAGCTACCCTGTGATGATTGTGATGAAGCTGAAGCTCGGCGTAGTGTACTAGAGGCGCATCGCCTGTTAGTTGAGGTTAACCCACAGTGTGAGCCGGAGTTTATTGACTTGATTCGTTACCTCGAAGATGAGGTTGGCAAACAGAGCTAACTGTAAATAGGGCATGGCGCAGAGTTATTCTCAATAAAGGCTATGTCAGTCGGTCGCCTTCAGATGCTGTTTCTAAAGAGCTGTAAATATTGTCGAGTTTAGTCTCTCTTAGTGTGATCTCACCTTTCTCTGAAATGACTATCGTCGAGATTTTATTCGATTGAGCAGCATCGAGCGCTATTTCCGAAATATTGAGCAGTTGCAGAAAGTCATTTTTCTGAACAGGTGGTAAGGGTTTGCGGCGGTCTATACCCTTGAAACGTGAAAAATTATAGAAAGCCCAAAGAGCAAGGGTGCCTGTAAGAGCGAGAGTAATAGCAATAAAAGTGGGTAAAGCTTGAATGAAGGCATCGAAGCCATCCGCCATGACCAGCTCTTTCTGGAAAAATCGAATTTGAAACCACCAGCCAGCAACGGTGATAAGAGGTACCCACAAATAAAACCAGATAACCCAAAATATGAGTGTGAGTAAGGCTGATGAATATTTTAGCCGTAGAGTCTGAAGTTTTGGCGTGTCGATAATAAATTTATTCATCACGAAGCCCCCTGTCTGGGCTAACCCAGGTGGCGGGAGCGCCTTTTTTTCGTGATAAAGCGCGTGGAATACCCAGGACAACGGCTATTACATTAATCAGCCAATAAGCAATGGGGAACCAGATCATCCAGAAATAATATTTCCATATATTTTTTTCATAACGGGACTCAATAGAGAGGCTAATGGCGAATTGTATAAGGCAGGTAATCCCTAATAGAACGCCGCCCCAGCTAGGTAATAAGGAGTGAACTCGGATTTCTTCGGGTAGATCAATAAAATAACCTGCAACCCAAAGTGCCATAGTGGCAACAATACTGAATGACCAAAAAATACTGGTGATAAATTCAATATAAACCATCCACATACGCCGTGATTTCCAGACGCCCAGGTCTTTAAAATACTTTAGAAAAACTTCAATGCCGCCCTGCGCCCAACGTATTCTTTGGCGTAATAAGCCCGAGTACGTTTCAGGCATTAAAATCCAGCACATTGCTCTTGGCTCAAAGCGGATATCCCAATGGTCGAGCTGCAGCTTCCAGCTAATATCAATATCATCAGTGATCATATCGGTAGACCAATACCCAACTCGGTGTAAAGCGGATTTTCGAAAGCCGGCGACGACACCCGATACCGTAAAAATTCGGCCATAAACCCGTTGGGCCCGTTTAATAAGCCCAACGATTGCCGAAAATTCGCCAACCTGAATTTTCCCCAATAGCGATGATCGCGTTCTTATTCTCGGATTACCTGTAACAGCGCCAACTCGCGGGCCATTAATAAAGTGTTTCATCATCCAACTGGCGGCATCTTCATCCAGCAGGGCGTCACCGTCAATACAAATTAGGAATTCGTTGTTTGAGGCCATAGCACCCATATTGAGCGCGGCAGCTTTCCCCAGGTTTTTACGAAAATGAATGACACGCACTTGTTTATGTATTGACGCGAGTTGATTAAGGATTTCACCGGTTTTGTCTGTGCTGGCATCATTGATAGCGATAATCTCAAAACTCGGATAATTCTGCAGTAGAAGTTGTTCGATCGTTTCGAGAGCATTCTCAGCTTCATTATGGCAGGGCACGAGAATACTAATGGGTGGCGGTGTCTCGAGTTGAGGGGGCGATGCCTGCTCTTTCCTCTCCCAGCGAAAATAATAAATGAGCGCACCCGACATCCATAAATAGGCCATAAAGAGCGGGTAATAGAGGGCGAAGCCAAAAAGAATGTCACTGATGGTAGCGAGTTCAATCATCGACTTACAATGCCAGGGGTGAGGTGTTTAATGAAATGCTGGACCTTATGGTGTGCAAGCTGGGGTGTTGATCTAAAAAATTATCGGGGTAGTAGCCAATGTGCTTTACACCGAGGCGCATCAGTAAATTAAATTGACTTGCCAATGTGTCGTTTGGAATCGGACTGCTTGTTCTCCAGTCTACAGATTGAAGTTCAAAGAGTGTTTTGTCGAATGAGGGATCGTGAATGGCTGCGTTTTTAGTGAGATTAAATAACCACTGTCGAGGGTTTTTGGATTGCTCCATATAGGGCATTGCCATAATCGCAGTATAGTCATAAGTTCTCAGCATATCTGGATAACTTTGATTAAACCACTCGCTGCTATTTTTATTTAAAACGACATTCGCATAAATATTTCGCGCTGTTTTTATAGTTGGCCTGTAGTGTTTGACTTTCTCAGCAAGGTCTATAGTCAATTGTGTTATTTGATGGGTTTTAATGGCCTGCCATTCACGTTTTAAAGGGCCTCTTAAATTTTCAATCGTTAAATCACCCATGCCTAGAGTACTTGCAGCGCTACGAAGTGCAGCAGGGCTAAAATCTTCATAGTCGCTGAGGTAAGCGTCATCATGAAAAAGAAGCCCCGCGAAGTTAGTGTGTTGAGCAAGGTCTTCGTAAATATCTGTAATTAATTTTCGAGCAGTATTATTAAAGGGCGATAGTCTTAAGTAGCCGGCCCCATTGCTTACTAGCTTGTCCTTCTCAAGACGCTGTACTCGCATGCTCTCTGTGCCGTGTATCTGAAAAGAGAGTACGGGCATCCATGCGTAGACATTAACATTGCTACGGGTTTTAAGTTGCCAGGCAACGCGATTGAAGAGGTCGCGCCGGACTGGGAGGTGACGATTGGGGAAATAGAGGGCGTCAGCATTGCCATCGCCATCGGGATCTGAAAATGCCTGTAAGAAAACGGTGTTGATTTTCATGGCTTTAATACGATCGAGTAGCTGACTTAAATTCCTGTCCTCTTGTGAAACGTTTTCGTCATAGACATAATCAAGATCGACATGGGCAACGCGAACGGGTTCTGCTGCCTCAACATGGCGCAGTGAATAGACGAAGTCAGTCAGAGGGGGGTTGCCTTGAATCAGTATGCGATTTATTGAGCCTTTAAGTGGAGACTCGTTACGACCATCGTTAAGTGTTAATGAAAATTTATGGCCTAAGGATGTTGCTATTTCCTCGGTGAGTAGGCTGAAAGCCCCGTAAGGCCATACGATCGCTCGAGGTTTAATCCCTGTTAGGTTTTTAATAAACTGACTGTTTTGTTGTAAATCAGTAAATATTCGTTTTCTATACTGAACTTCATTCTCGTAATGGTGCCTTTTCTTATCAAACTGAAACGTAACGGCAGCAGGCTGGGTATTGCCCTGTGGATTAGATAAAACGCCACGGTGTAAATCGAAACTGTGTGAGGCAATCTCAACAAGCGTCAACTTGCTAATCGTTCGGATTTCTTCCGGGCTCATAAAAAAATCACGAGGCTTTAATTCTTTCGCACCATAGCTGACTTGTTGGTCAGCGGCTGTTGTTGACCATTTTCCGACTAGAGCGACAATGGCGGGGTATTGGTACTCTTTTAACAGCGGTAATACATGGGTGTAAAAGCTTTTGTAACCATCATCGAAAGTTAATAAAAAGGCATTTTCGGGTAATTCTTTATCACCGTTCTCAGCCGCAATAATATCGTCAAGATTGATGGCGTGATAGTTGTGTGCCTTCAGCCACTCAAACTGTGCAACCAGGTTATCCGTACTAACGGCCATTTGGTCCTTGTCCACAATGCCGTCGACATCATCGCGAATATCGTGATAACAAAGTGACAGGTAGCTATTGGCGGCCAGGCTTAGTTGACTGACAAGGAATAGCGATAGAAAAATAAGAGGCTTAAAAGCCATTAAAACCTCCAGTTGAGTGATAAATAGTAACTCCAGGATAGCTCGTCATCCCCGTCGTAGAGATTACTTGCTCGTTTAATGCCATAAATAAGTTCAAACCTGTAGTCTGCTGTCCAGCGGTGCTCGTATTGCAGGCCCCATGTTTCACCCGCGCTGTAATTTTTCTGATTGTAGAGCCCCGCACTAATAATTAAACGTTGATGGAAAGAGTCTTCGTATCTTCTCCAGCTCAACCAGTCATTTTCAAGTGCAATCGTTCCTGCTAAATCACTGTCTGGATTAAAATAAATGACATTTGATTTTGAATTGCGAGAGGAGTAGAGGTCAACACGGGTTGAAAACTTATAGTTATATTGGCTATACCATCGTTCTTGCCAAAATCCGCTAATACTTTTTCGCTCATTACTATCAGAGAAATCCAGGTAGGACAGGTTTAATCCTGTCAACCTGGATTCATGCCAGCGATATTGCCCGCCCCATGAAGCAGATTTTGCATAAATACCTTGGTTCAATGCACGGAGTGGCGTCTGACTACTTAGTGATTCTAGCGCAAAGGAGTTACTCCAATGATCGTCAAATTCATAGACACCATTCAAGCTGACACCAAAGCGGTCTTTTTTATAATGGTCGTAGTGAATTTCAGTCATTAAAAATATGTTGGCCGCTGTGTATTCAAGGCCGATGCCTTCGTGATTGAGTAATCCATCGCCTTCGGTAAATTTTGCCTGACTGTGTCGTTGATGGATATAGATTCTATAGTTGTAATCCAGGGGGCGGGAATAAAGGTAGCTGTTAATGTTTAGGCTTCGACTACCGTTAATACCATTGATGTTGTTGCCGTTACTGGAGCTATCTGAGGTGCTGATCTCCGTTTTAAATTCACGCATATTGTGGATGCCCCACAATTTGTTTTGCGTGGCAATGCCTTTATCTTTTGGATAGAGGTTAAACAATGACTCGATTGAGATTTCTGCTTGTTCGTATTGCTTAAGCGCAAGCTGGTTTCGGGCTTGCCCCATGCGTAAGCCAATATGTTTTGGTTCCTGAGTGAGACCAATATCATACTCACCCTGGGCTTTGCGTGGCCAGCCGCGCCAATAGTCAATATTAGCAAGCTCTTTACGAAGGTCCGTGTTGTAGGGGGCGAGTTGGTGGAGTGTTTCTATCTGTTGCTCTGCCTCCTGCAAGTTGTCCGCATAAGCGAGACTCAGCGCTGAGACAGTTTCAGATTGTGTTTTTCTAGGGTTGGGTTTGCGAAGAGGTCTTTCCCCTTTGCCCCAAATATAAGGGGGCTGTTTGGCGGCTACCTGTTTAATCCAGGCTTGTGCGGTATCTGGTTTTTCATTCTCTATGTAGGCATAGAAGAGGGAGAGGTCAAGATTGACATTTTCCTGCGACACCGCCTGTTTTACATCTAAGTAACACGCCTCGGCTTTGTCAGGGTCTTCAAGGTAGAGATGGGCGTCACACACTGCTATTTGAGCATAAGCAGGCACCTTGATACTTGCAGCGATTAATTCATCGTACAGGTTAATTGTTTCATTCATCCGTAGCCTGTTTCTAAATGCGACTAATAAATCAAATTGAGCGTTTAGTGTGAAGGGGGAGGTATCACCAAATTCAGAGTGAAAGTCACGTATATTTGTTTTCAGCTCGCGAATGGCTATTTCAATTTCATCGAAATGGTCTTTCTCTTGTTCGGTCGGTATTCCTGCCCAGCGAATTTGATGGGCAGCCATGTCCGTTCGAATACGTGCAAGGTCGTCTTTGCTAAATAGAGACGGGTCTTTGATCATGCTGTCGGCCAGGTGGGATGCGCCAATGCTATTGAGGATTAGTATTTTTTTTCGAAGAATGACCGGGTCGTTGGGGTGGATAGTAAGGAGGCGTTGGTAAATGGATAGGGCGGCAATACGCTTGTTCTGTGCTTTATGTAAATAAGCAAGAGCATTAAGTAGCTCAATGTTATCCGGGTGCATTTTTTCCAGCGGTAATAAAACACCCTCTGCCAATTTAACTTTATTTTGATCAACATAAACGAGACCGAGACCAATCTCCCCATCAAGGAAGCCTGGAAAACGCCTGCCCATTACTCGATATACGTTTTCAGATCGGGCATAATTTAATTGTTGCCGATAGGCGATTGCGAGTGTGTTTAAGACATATCTAGGCGCTTGTTTTAATGGGATGTCTTTGGCGTGGTTTGTTATTTGTGGGTGCTTTCCAGCCCAGCCAAGAATAGAAATATAATCATAAAAAAATCGATTGGGTTTTTCGTGTTTGTTTCCCAGGCCTTTAAGTGTTGTTAAGGCCGGTGAGTAGTGACCGCTTTGCGCTTGGAGAATGGCGTGTTTATGTTTTGAATCATCGGTATTGCTGGCATTGGCTACACTTGTGAGCAGGCAGATAATGAAAAAAAGTACAGCTTTGACGAAACCATAATTTATTGTCTTTTGTATTGCGCTTATATTCATTTACGGTTATGGCTTGTTGGGTTGAAATAGGGTTCGTATTCGGACACGGGACTAAACTCTATTTAATTCATGTTTAACAAGACTCTTTGCTTTGATAAATTGACTGTGGGGCAAATAGATTAAATCGGCCACCTTGCGAATCAAACTTTCTTCGTGTTTATCGAGAACATTGTCTATAAATGCGACATGCCACATGTGTTTGATGAGCTCGAATTTATCGTCGGCGGAAAAATGTAGATTAACCTGCCCGGTAAACTCATAGAGTGAGGTGGAGTCTGCGACTTCACTCTGGGCCAGGCTGAATAGCTCCTCACATTCCTCTGTGGATAGATCAAAGGTGCTTGTTAGTAAGGCTTTGACAGACGCCTGCTCTTTTTCGTCGATCAAATTATCGCTGAGCATGGTTTCAATCAACAGTGCGGCACTGGCTTTTTGGATGTTTTTCAGCGGCTTATCAATTCCCCCTTCCGTTTCAGGATTTAAGATTTTTTCCTGAAAGAAAGTTTTTATTTTACTGATCATGCGGCTTGCCCTTTGATAATAGGGGTGAGCATATTTTCCAGTGCCACCTGGTCGCGGATAAACAGGCGAATGCCTTCAGCGAGTTTTTCACTGGCCATCGCATCGTTGTTAATATCGAGGCGGAAACTACTGGGGTCGTAGTTTAATTTTGGGGTTTTATTGTCGAGTTTATCACTGGATAACTTACGTTCTACACTACCCGTTTCCGCTTCAAGTTCAGCGAGCAGAGCGGGGCTAATGGTCAGCTTGTCACAACCTGCGAGGGCTTCAATTTGACCGATATTACGGAAGCTGGCACCCATGATGATGGTGTTATAACCATGGGATTTGTAATAGTCGAAGATAGCGCTAACAGACATAACGCCCGGGTCGAGTTCGGCACTGGCAAAACCGTTTTCGCTGCGGGCTTTATACCAATCGTGTATGCGACCAACAAAGGGTGAGATTAAGTGGGCACCTGCATCTGCCGCAGCCGCGGCCTGCGCGAGATTAAACAATAAGGTTAAATTACAGTTGATCCCCTTTTCCTGCAGTGCTTTCGCGGCTTGAATACCTTCCCAGGTGGCGGCTATTTTGATTAGCACACGGTCTTTTTCAACACCTTGTTGCTGGTACAGATCGATTAATTTATGGGCGCGCACAATGGTTGCTTTGGTGTCAAAGGAAAGGCGGGCATCGACTTCAGTGGAAATTACGCCGGGAATTAATTTGAGGATTTCACAACCAAAGCGAACCGCGACCTGGTCGCAGGCATCGGCCATGGGGTCACGACTACTCGAACTTACCTGGGCGCAGGTCGCTTGCAATAGCGGCTGATACTCAGGCATTTGTGCCGCTTTTAAAATTAGCGAGGGGTTGGTCGTCGCATCCTCAGGGTGATAGGTGGCAATGGCGTTAATATCGCCGGTATCGGCGACTACTGATGTCATGGTTTTAAGCTGTTGCAGTTTTGTGCTCATCATTCCTCACAGGGTCATCGGTTCGCGTGGCAGGTGTGTCTTAGTCGCTTACGTATTTGATCGGTCTGCTGCATAGTTACTCATCAACGCAAGCGCTTCAAGTAGCACCTTTATATCAGCGTCATCTCTATGGGCTTTTTCACTAATCAAGCGGCGGAATTTTCTTGCCCCAGGTTGGCCGTGGAATAAACCCAGTATATGGCGAGTAAGATAGTGCAGGCGGGCACCACTCAATAGCGACCGCTCTACAAAGGGTAGAAATTTTTCCAAAATTTCGAGGCGTGTTAGGGATGCTTTATTCTGTCGATAAAACAGAGAGTCCATTTCAGCAAGCAGGTAAGGGTTGTGATAAGCCTCGCGGCCCAGCATCACACCATCAACGTGCTGAAGATGGCTGTTAATTTGTTCGATACTGTCAATGCCACCATTAATAATAAATTCACACTCGGGAAAGCGACGTTTGAGCTGGTAAACAGCGTCATAAATCAGTGGCGGTATGCTGCGGTTATCTTTGGGGCTAAGGCCTTGGAGCAGGGCGTTGCGGGCGTGGACGATAAAAGCATCACAGCCAGCATCGCTATTAATACCGACAAAATCCTCTAATTCCCCGTGGCTGGTTTGATTGTCAACGCCGATACGGTGTTTCAGGGTCACGGGGAGTTCGACGGCATCCTTCATCGCGGCAATACATTGGGCGACCAATTTTGGCTCCTTCATCAGGCACGCGCCAAAACGGCCCTTTTGCACACGGTCACTAGGGCATCCGCAGTTCAAATTGATTTCATCGTAGCCGTATTGTGCGGCAATTTTGGCACAGGCAGCGAGGGCCGTGGGGTCGCTACCGCCCAGCTGTAGCGCAACAGGGTGCTCGGCTTCATCGAAGGCGAGGTGATAGTCCGCATCACCGTGCAAGATGGCTCCGGTGGTAATCATTTCGGTGTAAAGCAAACTGTGTTGGCTGATAAGGCGCAAAAAATAGCGACAATAACGGTCTGTCCAGTCGAGCATGGGGGCGACGCAAATACGCCGTTGAACTGGGGGCTGGATATCCCCCGTTAATCTGGTTTTAGAGGTGTTTTCGGTCATCGCTGTTGATCGTTTACCTGAGCTTTAATGCAATGCATTTTACCCTGTATAAGCCCAGTGAATCGAGCGACGTCTCATGTTATATTGCCGCGCTGAAGAATTCCTGATAAAGGTCGCTGTGCTGTTGGCCAACACCTTTTAATTAGAACGTAAAACTGTATAAATAATTATGGGCTTAGGAGGCTTATCCGATGATCACTAGAGATAAAATGTATGTGAACGGCCAGTGGCAAACGCCTGCTGGCGACAGTGTTGCAGAGATTGTTAACCCGGCGACAGAAGCAGTGGTTGCTAAAGTCAGCCTGGGAAATGAAGCCGATATTGATGTTGCAGTACGCGCTGCCCGCGCTGCCTTTGACAGCTGGTCACAAACGCCGGCTGAAGAGCGAGCTGTTTATCTTGATAAAATCGTTGCGGGTTTAGAAGCGCGCACGGACGATTTGGCCGATGCTATTACCTCTGAAATGGGCGTCCCCGTTATGTTGTGTAAAGGGGCGCAAATTGGCAACCCCGTCTTTACCTTTAAAGAAGCGGCCGAGCTGGCGCGTAACTACGAATTTGAAAGCGATCACGGCAGTACCCACGTGGTACGTGAAGCGGCTGGCGTTTGCGGCTTAATTACGCCGTGGAATTTTCCACTCAATCAAATCGCTGGCAAGCTTGCCCCGGCACTGGCGGCAGGTTGTACCGTTGTCTTAAAGCCGAGTGAACTGGCACCGCTTGATGCTTTTATTCTCGCTGAAATTATTGATGAAGCGGGTTTGCCAAACGGTGTCTTTAATCTGGTTGTTGGTGCTGGCCCTGTGGTTGGTGAAGCATTATCTAGCCACCCAGAAGTAGATGTTGTTTCTATTACTGGCTCAACCCGTGCGGGTGCTGCCGTTGCTGTTGCCGCCGCGCCGACTATTAAGCGTGTTTGTCAGGAGCTGGGCGGTAAGTCAGCGAACATTATTCTCGACGATGCCGATTACGCTCGTGCTGTAAAAGGCGGCGTGCGCCTGTCCATGTTTAATAGCGGGCAGGCCTGTAACGGCCCCACGCGTATGCTTATTCCCCGTAAAGATCAGGCTGAAATTGAAGAGATTGCCCTTAAGGCCATCGAAACAATTAAGATTGGCAACCCCTTAGAAGATGACACTTACATGGGCCCGCTGGCCAACAAGGCTCAGTACACGCGTGTATTAAGTTTTATTCAGCGCGGTATTGATGAAGGCGTTACGGTATTGGCCGGTGGTACTGATAAACCAGAAGGCTGCGATAAGGGTTACTACATTAAACCTACAATCTTCACCAATGTGAGTAATGACATGCTCAGTGCTCAGGAAGAGGCTTTTGGTCCTGTTCTGTGCCTGATTCCCTACGACACGGAAGAAGAGGCTATCGCCATTGCTAATGACAGTCCCTATGGTTTGTCGAGCTACATTCAGTCGAGTGATATTGAGCGCGCCCGTAAAGTGGGTCGTCAAATGCGTGCCGGCCACGTCGAGTTAAACGGTGCTCGCTTTGATCAGGGCGCACCTTTCGGTGGTTATCGTCAGTCGGGCAATGGCCGTGAACATGGCCAGTGGGGTTTAGAGGATTACCTCGAAACGAAAGCGATGATTGGTTATATACCGCGTAAGCCAAAGCCTAAAAAATAAGGTTTGACCCACGCATAAAAAAGCCCGCTGTTTGCGGGCTTTTTTATGCGTGGGTGATTATGGTTAACAAAATGATAGCCTTTCTTAGAGCTCGCTAATAACTATGCTAATAATTACGAATCGAGCCTGAAATCACTTTACCCCTTATAACGTTTTGGCCAGAGGGCCACGCAAGAGCTTGCCCGGGTAGGTGCCGGTATGCTCACCGTCGCGCATCAAAACCACGCCGTTAACGATGGTCGATGAGATACCTTCGGCTTTTTGAACAAGGCGTCGCGCCCCAGTCGGTAGGTCGTGTTTCACTTCTGGCATCAAAGGGTTAATGGTATCGGGGTCGAAAACATTAATGTCTGCCGCCATACCTTCCTTGATCAAACCTCGGTCGTCAAAGCCCCAGGCTGAACCTGTGTCATGGGTAATCATTTTGATGGCTTCTTCCAGCGTGAAAGCATTCTCTTCACGTACCCAATGAGCGAGCACGTGGGTTTGCAGAGATGAATCCATGATCTGCGAAACGTGAGCACCGGAGTCGGAAAAGGTGACGACTGAACGAGGGTGACGCATCATTTCCAGTACGTGATCCTGATTTTCATTAAACAGGGGCTGGCGGAAGAAGACCTTCAAGTCGTGTTGCAGGGCGATTTCTATCATTGCATCGACGGGGTCAAGGTGAAGCTCTTCGGCAATTTCAGCCACGGTTTTGTGCGGCCCTTTAATGGTATTCATCACCAGTAGCCAGTTGTAATCGGGGCGGCGCATTTCCGCACCGACTGCTTTGCCTTCCTGATGGCTAGCGCTGGCGGATTCGACGAGACGGGCGCGCATGACCGGGTCTTGCAGGCCCACTTTTTGTTCGGCCAATGACAACTCGCGGAATTCTTTCCACACCGGGAATTTATCAAAGGGCAGGCGCGTTTCGAAAGACATCATCACATTGAGGGCGCGGCTGTGTACCTGGGCAAACATGGTGCCGCCCAGCTCTGCGGTTTCGTTTAACAGGTCGAAATAGGGAGGCCAGATATCGGGAGCGCGCCGGGCGCTAAACATACCCCAGGTCACGGGGCGGCCCGATTCCACGGCGAGGTCACGTAGGCGTACTTGATATTCACGTTGTGACGCCGGGTCGCGCCCGGCTTCCTCGCTGGCGATTTCGAAAATACCGGCGTCCAGTTCACTCATTACACCGACCAGTTCTTTGACCTCATCCCAGGTAGCCAGCCGGCTGGAGACCGGACGCCCCTCGGGGGTTTGGTGATTGCGAGTGCGAGAGGTAGAAAAGCCGATGGCACCAGCGCGAATCGAGTCGGCCAGTTCCTTCTTCATAATTGCCATATCGGCTTCTGTGGCTTCATCGGTAAAGGCGCGCTCGCCCATGGCGTAAGTGCGAAGGGCGGAGTGGCCGACGTAGCCGCTGTAATTGATGCCCTTGGGTAGCGCTTCCAGAGCGTCGAGGTATTCGGGGTAGGTTTCCCAGGTCCAGTCGATACCGGCTTCCATCGCCGCACCGGAAATGTCTTCCGCACGCTCGAGGTTACGTACCACAAAGTGCTTATCTTTGGCGGCGCAGGGGGCCAGCGTAAAGCCACAGTTGCCCATGACGACAGTGGTAATGCCGTGCCATACCGAGCAAGTACCCAGTGGGTCCCAGGAAATTTGTGCATCCATATGAGTGTGGCCGTCAATAAAGCCGGGCGTGACGACTTGCCCTTTGGCGTCGATAACTTCCGTGGCATCACCATCGACACTGCCAACGGTGGTGATAATGCCGTCTTTAATGCCAATGTCAGCATTAAAGCGTGCAGCACCAGAGCCATCGATAATGGCGCCATTTTTGATGATTAAATCATAGTTCATTATTATTGCTCCCGATGCTCTGCAGCATCGCCAGTTAAAGACATTATTGGATAAATACGATGACGTCAGATTTGCAATCCATTCATACAAGGTTGATGGATTACCAAGGCTGAGTACTTCATTTGTCGACACGCCACAGTTTTTATTTATATTTATTCGTCAGAGCATAAACCACAGGCAGTGGGAATGCCATGTCTGGCATGCGTGCTACGTGCGGGCCGAAATCCCTTGCTGAGCAAAGGGTTGTTGTATGGGGTGGCGATATTTTTGCTTTAATTAGCGGCTTAGAACGTGTAGAAAGTCCATCCAGCCATTCAATATACCCTTCGATTGCCAGAAGTGGTGCGGCTAATAAATAATCACACTATGACGAAGGGCGTTTTTTTGAAATCTTTATTTGTTGAAAAAAATGGCTGTTACATCCCCACAGAACATGCGGCTAGTCCCTGGGGGCCAGTCACCATTCACGGTGGTGCCTCTGCCGGTTTAATGACGAGTTTAATAGAGGAGCAGTTCCCTACAGATACCATGCAATTGGCGCGCTTAACGGTGGATCTTTTCCGCCCCGTGCCAATGGCTGCGCTAGAACCACGCAGCCGTATTATTCGCGATGGCAAGCGGATAAAAGTACTGGAGGTGTCTTTGTTTAACGAGGGAAAAGAGATATGTCGTAGCAACGCATTGATCGTCGAGAAGCAAGATATCGTATTACCCACTCATGCTCAGTTACCCGAGCTGCCACCTCAAAAAATTATCGATGCCTTTGCCCAGGATGAGGTGATTGGCATTAATGCTATTAATACAGCGTCGGGGGTTGAGTATCCACCGGGCCTGCATACTTTAATCCCCTTAAAGCCAATATTTCTCAACCTGGGTGTGGGGCGAGGTTGTTCCTGGGTGCGGCTGCCGTTAAATGTACGAGAGGGTATTGAAAATTCACCGCTAGTGAGTGTCGCCACGTTGTCTGATTTTAGTAATGGTTTTGCTCAGCTGTATTTAAGCCCCGAACAAGGGTTTATTAATGCCGACATTACGCTGAATCTACACCGCATGCCGGTTGACGACTGGATTGTTATTGACGCGTACACCCGTGCTCAGCCCAACGGTATCGCCATGGTTGAGACCGTGCTCTATGACCAGCACGGGATGATAGGTCGGGTTAGTCAGTCGAATATGACGATGAGCACGTTTAGACAATAGGCTGCTTTTAGCCAATCAGTGTATCTTTTGCCGCGTTGATTTTAGCGGCCAGGTAATCATTGCCGCCTCTGTCCGGGTGAAGTTTCTGAATCAGCCGTTTGTGGGCTTTAATGATTTCTTCTTTGCTGGCACCTTCTTCAAGGCCGAGAATTTGCCAGGCTTCATTTTTTGCCGTGGCAGTATCGGGCTGGCTGTACTGTTGCTGATACTGCTCGTTACCGCTGTTGTGAAAACGGCGGGCCAGGTAGGCGCTGAGTAAGCGGGCGGCCTGGGGATCTTCGTTGCGCCATTGGGCGAGTAGGGGATCGAGCTGTTCGCGGCTCAAAGAGGATAGAGCCTGCCCCGTAAATTCCCCCTTGAGTACTTTGCCGTCAATGCTGCCATTGCCGATATTAACTTTAATTTCTATCGATTCGGCGCGTAGTGTCGGGCCAAATTTCGGGCCGCCGCTGCGTTGCCAGGCCTGCAGCATGGGCAGGGCGCGCATCAGCAGGCCTGCAGAGTTTTTCAATAGGGGTAAAAGGCCGGCGAGGGCGGCGGCCAGCCAGTGGGCGCGGCCGCTGAGTACCAGCGCCAGGGTCACGCCAAACAGGCCGATAAAGATCAAGCGCCACAGGGCGGCCTTGCGCTCTTTTTCGGGTTTTTTCTGTAAGGCTTTGGCTTGTTGAATAAAGTACCAAACAATAAAAGCGACGGCGATAAGTAGAATTAAACGTGGCATAAATGATCGTTAGTTATTGGGGGTCATTACTATACTGTTGATTGGCGCTGCTGCGTACAGCTATCTGGCAGTGCAGCGCGCTCGTATTAACCGGGTAAATAACGCATCAATAAAGCGTGGGAGTCGACATTAGTCAGGCTCGTATCGGCAATGGGAATACGCACCACATGGCCGGAACCGGGGGCGGCACTCATTGCAACGCCTTCGGTATTCTCAAGGTCGTTAAGCTGAAAGGTGTGGTTACCCTGTGGGGTAATGAGTTCGAGAGTATCGCCCCGTTCAAAGCGATTTTTCACCTCAATCGTCAACCAGCCATTTTGCGTGTCGGTATCGATAATTTCACCGACGAATTGTTGCTGGCTATTACTGGAAGCACCCTTGCCATAGTTTTGATAAGCCTCGGGTACGTGACGACGATAGAAGCCCTCGGTGTAACCGCGATTGGCGAGGTGGTCGAGTTCACCCATCAGGCTCATATCGAAGGGTTTGCCGTTAACGGCTTCGTCAATGGCACGGCGATAGGTTTGTGCAGTACGGGCTACGTAATAATGGGACTTGGTGCGGCCTTCAATTTTCAGGGACTGAATGCCGAGATCGATCATGCGCGGCACGTGCTGTACAGCGCGCAGATCTTTCGAATTCATAATATAGGTGCCGTGCTCGTCTTCGTAGGCGGGCATAAATTCGCCGGGGCGATTGGCTTCCTGCAATAGCACCAGCGGTGGTTCATCAAAGCCCTGGGTGCTGGCCGGTTCACCGGCTTGCTCGGTCGAATCGCCCGGATTCCACGACTGTACATTAGGATCATGTATGTTGGGGTCAAGGGGAGTGATGTTACCGGTTTCATCCTGGGTAGCTTCGTGGGCCTGGTATTTCCAGCGGCAGGCATTGGTGCAGGCACCCTGGTTAGGGTCGCGGTGGTTCATATAGCCCGACAGCAGGCAGCGCCCCGAATAGGCAATGCACAGTGCGCCGTGGACAAATACTTCAAGCTCCATCTCTGGGCACTCGTCGCGAATTTCGGCGATTTCATCGAGGGACAATTCGCGGGATAAAATCACCCGGCTGAGGCCCTGTTTATACCAGAACTTTACCGACGCATAGTTCACCGCATTGGCTTGCACCGAGAGGTGGATCGGCATGTCGGGCCATTTCTCACGTACCAGCATGATCAAGCCGGGGTCCGACATGATCAGTGCATCCGGACCCATGGCGATAACCTCGGCCATATCGCGGATATAGGTTTTTACCTTGTTGTTGTGGGGCGAGATATTGCTGGCGATGTAGAACTTTTTATCCTGCTTGTGCGCCTCGGCAACGGCCTCGGCCATAATATCGAGGTGGTTAAACTCGTTGTTCCGCACGCGTAGGCTGTAGCGTGGTTGTCCGGCGTATACGGCATCGGCCCCATAGGCGAAAGCGTAACGCATACTTTTGTAGGTTCCGGCGGGGGAGAGCAGTTCGGGCATAGCTGGCATGATGAGGACTATCGTTAAAATAAAATGGGGCGCTATTTTAGCCTATATAAGGCTTTGAAATAACAATTATTATCAGTCGAGTATTGCTACCGCGTGGCTGAGTTTTTTACCGAGAAGTAAACGACTTGCTGTGCTCATAGCTTATAATGTGCGCCCACCTATTTCGCCCGCAGAGGAAACCGCACAATGGCTATTTCTGGTACAGCATCAGCAGATTCTTTGAGCATCGGTACACCCTTTTCCCCGTCCCCAACGAAAGCTTTGCTCTGCGGTTCTGGCGAGCTGGGTAAAGAAGTGGCTATTGAGTTAAAACGTATGGGGCTAGAGGTTATTGCTCTCGACCGTTACGATAATGCCCCAGCGATGCAGGTGGCAGATCGCTCTTATACGCTGTCAATGCTCGATGGCCCCGCGCTGCGCGACATCATTGAACGAGAAAAGCCCGATTATGTGATCCCCGAAATTGAAGCTATCGCGACTGATACGTTGATTGAGCTCGAAGCTGCCGGTGTGAATGTTGTACCTACGGCGCGAGCGGCAAAACTCACCATGAATCGGGAGGGTATACGTTGTCTGGCGGGTGAGGAATTGGGCCTGGCAACCTCGACCTATCGCTTTGCCAGCACGCTTGAAGACTTCGAGGCAGCGGTGGCTGAAATTGGCATTCCCTGCCTGATAAAGCCAATTATGAGCTCATCCGGCAAAGGACAAAGCCTGATCCGCGAGGCCGGTGAAGTCGCTGCTGCCTGGACCTACGCTCAGGAAGGCGGCCGTGCTGGCGCGGGGCGAGTGATTATTGAAGGCTTCGTCGACTTTGATTATGAAATTACTCTGCTCACCGTACGTCACCGTAACGGCACCCGTTTTTGTGAGCCGATTGGTCATCGCCAGGAAGAGGGTGACTATCGGGAATCCTGGCAGCCCCAGGTGATGTCTGACAAGGCACTGGCGGCAGCTCAGGCAATGGCTGAGAAAGTTACAACGGCCCTGGGTGGTTGGGGGATATTTGGCGTTGAGTTGTTTATTAAGGGCGATGAAGTGATTTTCAGTGAAGTGTCTCCGCGTCCCCACGACACGGGTATGGTGACGATGATCTCTCAGGATCTCTCCCAGTTTGCCCTCCATGTGCGCGCTATTCTTGGCTTGCCGCTGCCGAATATCCAACAGCATGGGCCATCGGCTTCTTCCGTCATATTAGTTGAGGGTGATTCGAATGCGATTAGTTTCTCCAATCTTGAACAGGCTTTAACTGAGCCCGATACCCAGATTCGCTTGTTTGGTAAACCCGAGGTCAAAGGCCGGCGGCGTATGGGTGTCTGTCTGGCGCGGGGCGAGTCTATCGATGATGCCAGAGCGAAGGCGATGAAGGCTTCAGCAAGTGTTAACGTTAGCCTATAGATGTGCCATTACTAGCGGATATGACTGCCGGATAAAGACAGGCCTGCATTTCAATAGCCGGTTAGAAATCAGGCAATAGATGTGTAAAAAATAAACAATAAAAATGAGGGCAGGCTATGCATAAGTATTTATTAGCGGTGGTTTTTTGTTGGTTGGCGCTGGGCGCAAATGCAGAGCGGGCAGAGTTTCAGGTAGTGTTAAAAAACAATCGCTTTAGCCCAGCAGAAGTGCAGGTACCAGCGAATAGCTTGCTTTGGCTGGTGATTGAAAATAAAGGTGATAGTGCTGAGGAATTTACGAGCAAAGACCTTCATCGGGGAAAAATTATTGCCGCTGGCAAGACGGAGAAAATTAAAATAGGCCCCTTAAAAGCGGGCTCATACCATTTTTCTGGTGCTTTTAATCCAGAGACAGCGCAGGGTGTGGTGATAGCAAAATAGTGTTTTTAAATGCTATTTAATGGCTGTTGGTTTGCTGTTTTTTTGATCGTGAAGGCGAGTAGTGGGCGCTTAAGGATTTGAGCATTTGCGCCAGCTGAAGCTTGATCATGTCGTCATCTCCCGCCGCAATATCTTCATTTAATCGATTGATAACTCTCTCTACAGCTTTTTCCAGATCGCTCTGCAGGGCTTTCGATTTGTCGGTCAAATAAACCCGCGTTACACGCTTATCTGTGGGGTCGGCGCGACGACTGACATAGCCCTGCTCTTCTAATTGGGCGAGGGTTCTGGCTACGGCGCCCTTGTCGGCCTGCAGGCGATTGGCCATTTCCTGTTGGGTCAGGCCCTCGTTGATGTAGAGCATAAAGAGATAGGAGATGCGCCCCGAACCGATACCCAATGGTGCCGTTTCCGCTTCCAGGGCTTTCATCATGGCCCGATAGAGCAGGCCAATTTGTCGTACCACGTTATCCGCGAGATCAATCATTGGCTAAGACTAGCTCCTTGTCATCTTTAGCTGTGTCCTCAGTCGCTTGCCGCTGAGGCAGGCGCTTGGGAATAAAGGGGGTTAATAGTACAACGGGGATATAGGCCAGAGCACAGTAAATAAAGGTATCACTCAGTGCGAGGGTCGATGCCTGCAAGGTACTTAGCCGTTCAGCCATTGCCCACATTACTGCTTCGTTATCGCCGGCCAGTGCCATTAAGGGTTGAAAGGCAATATCTTTACCGTGCTCGAGCGGTGTGAGGTTTTCAACTAAATGCTGGCGATGGAAAATAGTGCGGTTTTGCCACACGGTAATGCCAATGGCGATGCCTAGACTTGAGGAGAACATGCGGAAGAAGTTGAAAAAACCGGCGGCGGAAGGGGTTTTTTCAGGGGGCACGCCGATCAGTGACAAGGCCATGAGTGGTGGAAACATAAAGGCAAAGCCGATACCCATAATCACCCGTGCGAAGAACATGGAGCTAAAGGTGGTTTCAACGGTACACAGAGACTGCAGGTAAATGCCGTAGGCGATAAAACCACTGCCAACAATCATTAAGTGGCGCAGGTTCAGTTTAGCCAGATGCTTGCCGACGATGAGCATGCCAAAAATGGGCACCAGGCTAGTGCCAGCCATGGCGAGCCCTGCCCAGGTGGCTGTATAGCCGAGTACCGACTGCATCCAGATGGGGTAGAGCACGGTGGTGGTGTAGTAGCTGATGTAGAAAATGGCCGCAATAATTGAACAAATAACAAAACTCGGTATTTTCAGCAGGGTGTAGTCGACAATAGGATGGGGCTCGCGCCGCTCCCAGACAATAAAGCCGATAAAGCCAATCACTGCGATATTCAACATCAGGCGGATTTCTGACGAACCGAGCCAGTCCAGCTCGTGGCCCTTGTCCATTACCAGTTGCGCGAGCAGCACGACAATAGCGAGCAGCAGCATGCCGACCACATCGATAGGTTCCTTTTTGGTCTCGGTTTCATCGTGTTTCATGCTGGCCCAGACGACCCAGGCGCAGAATATGCCGACCGGCACATTCATGTAGAAAATCCATGGCCAGCCAATGGTATCGGTAATATAGCCGCCAATAATAGGGCCAAGCACAGGTGCCACGCCGGAGGTCAAGGCCCATAAGCCGAGGGCAAAGCCATGTTGCTGGGGTGGGAAAATTCGCAGTAATACGGTTTGCGAGAGTGGCACGATTAAACCGCTGGATAGCCCCTGCAGGGCGCGGAAGAAAATCAGCGTTTCGAAATTGGTCGCCATGCCACAGAGGCAGGAGGTGAGTGTGAAAAGACCAATCGCAATCGTGAAGGTCTTAATTTGACCATAGCGCTTAATCACCGAGCCGCTGAGAGGCAGCATAATGGCCAGGCAAACAGCGTAGGAAGTGAGAACCCAGGCACCCTGGGAGGGTGTTGCACCCAAGCTGCCGGAGATAGCGGGCAGGGATACCACGGCAATCGTGGTATCGAGAATATTCATGAAATTGGCGGTGGATATGGCGACCGCTGTGAGCATCAGCGGTAGTCGGGTTGTTGGTATCGCCATTAGGGCTGGCTACCAACAGGTAAGTTCTCGGCAATAATACGATCGACCATAGCTTGACCGTCGGCTTTCCAGTAGGCATAGACGCCGCTGACATCGATTGGGGTGGCTTTCGGTGTTTGATTCAATTGCAGGCCGTCCCGCTGGCTGGTGTCGATGGAGACATGTAACGAGGTGCCCAGGGGCAGAGGCTTCTCTCGTACGGTGTCGCCCACCAGTTCGATGCGTACCGGAACACGCTGAACGATTTTCAACCAATTGCCGGTGGCATTTTGTGCGGGTAACAGTGAAAAGACGGCTCCAGTGCCGGTGCCGCCGCCAATGACTCTGCCCTCGTAGTGTATTTCTTCACCGTAGAGGTCGGAGGTGATTGTGACAGGCTGGCCGAGGCGTAAATTGCGCAACTTGGTTTCTTTGAAATTGGCTTCCACCCACACCTTATTTAATTGCACGAGTTGAAACAGGGGCTTGCCGACTTTGACGATGTCACCGGGGGAGACAAAGCGTTTGGCGATATGCCCAGAGACCGGTGCAACGACCTTGCTTTTATTGAGGTCGGAGCTATAGCCTCTGACCCCGACCGCAGCTTGTTTGACATCGGGGTGCTGGGCGATGGGCAGGCTGGTGGCGTTGATTTCTGCCTCTGCCAGAGCCTGACGTGCAGTGTTCAATGCGGCGGCGGTGACGGCCATGCGCAGTACCGACATATCGAGCTCCTCTTTGGAGATCATATTTTTCTTTGCCAGCGTCTTGCGCCGTTCGGCTTCATTCTTGGCCAGTGCATGGGCGGCTTGATATTCGATGACTTCTGCCTGGCGGCGTTTGACTTTTTGTTTTAAGGCTGCGACCTCCTGTACCGCACGGGCCAGCTGGCTTTGTGCGCGGTTGAGGGCACTTCGTGATGTGCCGCCGTCGAGCTTGACCAGAGCCTGGCCGGCCTCGACATAGTCCCCTTCTTCGGCGCCGAGCCACAACACGATGTCTTCCATGCGTGAGCTGACGGTAATAATGTCGCCGGTAGTATAGGCATTGTCGGTCGCGACAAAGTGTCGATTATCTAAATAATTCATCACCACATAGCTCACAGCGCTAAGCAGTAGGATGACAATTAACAGACTCCAGGAACGTCTCATAGGGGCTCTTACCGTTTTAAAACATGACTCGAAACAAGGTGATATTTCACGCGTTTCAAGTCGTGTTTATTTTGCTTTTAGGAAGGGTTGGGTCAGGGCGTGGATTGTAACGTTGATAGTGCAACGTTGATAGTGCAACCAGTGTTATGCGGGGTATAACTTGTACTTATTGTTTGTCCTTAGGTTTACCGTATAAGCGTTGTGGGGATAAAACAGACGGCCATAAAAAAGCCCCGCAAATGCAGGGCTTTTCTTAGGGCGCTTGTTAAGGTAGGGCGAGTAGCCTACCTAGGTACTCTCAAGCCAGGTACGCCCAAGTTTAAGCACTTTCAACAATCTGCTCTGCCGCAATCAGCTTGCCGTCATCGGCCGCTGCCTGGAAGGAGGCAATCTGATCGAAATTCATGTAGCTGTAAATTTCATCAGCCATTGAATCGATGCTTGACGCTTTCTCGAGGTATTCCTCTGGCGTAGGCAAACGACCCAAAATGCCACTAATCGCAGCCAGTTCAGCTGAACCCAGGAAGACATCGGCACCATCACCCAAACGGTTGGGGAAGTTACGGGTTGAAGTGGAGATAACCGTCGACCCCGGTGCAACTCGCGCCTGGTTGCCCATGCACAACGAGCAGCCGGGCATTTCGGTGCGAGCACCAACGCGGCCGTAGATGTTGTAGTAGCCTTCTTCCATCAGGGTGTGCTCGTCCATACGTGTGGGCGGCACAATCCAGAAGCGCGCTTTCAGCTCACCAGGTTTGGTTTGCTCAAGTAGTTTGCCTGCAGCGCGGAAGTGACCGATGTTGGTCATGCACGAACCGATGAACACTTCTTCAATGCTGCTGCCCGCAACGCTGGAAAGCAGACGCGCATCGTCGGGATCGTTGGGTGCGCAAATGATGGGCTCTTTGACTTCGTTGAGGTCAATTTCGATAATCGCTGCGTATTCTGCATCGGCATCGGCAGCCATCAATGAAGGTGCGGCCAGCCACTCTTCCATTTTCACGGCGCGGCGTTCGAGAGTACGAATATCGCCATAGCCCTGAGAGATCATCCAGCGCAACATGGTGATGTTAGAGCGCAGGTATTCGGCAACGGCGTCTTCGTCCATTTTAATGGTGCAACCGGACGCGGAGCGCTCGGCAGAAGCATCGGATAATTCAAAGGCCTGCTCAACCGTGAGACCTTCAATACCTTCAATTTCCAGTACGCGGCCAGAGAAGATGTTCTTCTTGCCTTTTTTATCAACGGTCAACAAACCCTGCTGAATACCGTAGTAGGGAATGGCGTGAACCAGATCGCGCAGCGTAATGCCGGGCTGCATTTTGCCTTTAAAACGCACCAGTACAGATTCAGGCATATCCAGAGGCATAACGCCGGTGGCGGCAGCAAAAGCCACCAGACCAGAACCCGCGGGGAAAGAAATACCCATGGGGAAGCGCGTGTGTGAATCGCCGCCGGTGCCGACAGTGTCGGGCAACAGCATACGGTTCAACCAGCTGTGAATAATGCCGTCGCCGGGGCGCAAAGAAACACCGCCACGGTTTTTAATAAAGTCGGGCAGGCTGTGCTGAGTTTCGATATCAACGGGCTTGGGGTAGGCCGCGGTGTGGCAGAAAGACTGCATTACGAGATCGGCTGAAAAGCCCAGGCAAGCCAGATCTTTCAGCTCGTCGCGGGTCATTGGGCCAGTAGTGTCCTGTGAACCAACGGTAGTCATCAGTGGCTCGCAGTAAGTGCCGGGGCGAATACCTTCAACGCCGCAGGCCTTGCCAACCATTTTCTGAGCCAGGGTGAAACCTTTGCCGGTATCGACAGGCTGAGCCGGTGCGCGGAAAGCTTCGCTTTCTGCCAGGTCGAGAGCTTCGCGGGCACGCTTGGTGAGGCCACGGCCGATGATCAGGTTGATACGTCCGCCAGCCTGTACTTCATCGAGAATAACGTCGGACTTGAATTCAAATTCAGACAGTACATTGCCACTGTCGTGGTCGAGGATTTTGCCCTCGTAGGGACGGATCTCGATCACCTGACCGTAGTCAATTTTTTCAACCGGGGCTTCAAAAACCAGTGCGCCGGAATCTTCCATAGTGTTGAAGAAGATGGGAGCCACTTTACCACCGATGCAAATACCGCCGCCGCGCTTATTAGGTACGCCGGGCAGATCGTCGCCCATGTACCAAAGTACAGAGTTGGTGGCTGATTTACGCGAGGAGCCGGTGCCGACAACATCGCCAAGAAAGGTCACAGGGTGGCCTTTCTTCTTTAATTCATTGATTTGCTCTTCGTTGTTCTGAATGCCTTCGCGGGGGATTTTGTACATCGCTTTGGCGTGAACGGGGATGTCCGGGCGCGACCAGGCGTCGGGTGCCGGTGACAGGTCATCGGTGTTGGTTTCGCCAACCACTTTAAAGACAGTGGTCACAATTTTTTCAGCAACGGTGGGGCGAGCGGTGAACCACTCGGCATCGGCCCATGACTGGATCACGGCTTTCGCGTTGGCATTACCCGCTTTGGCTTTCTCGTCGACATCGTGGAAGGCGTCAAACATCAGCAGGGTGTGCTTCAGTTGCTCACCTGCGAGTGCGCCGAGCTCAGTGTCGTCCAGAGCATCGACCAATGTGGTGATGTTGTAACCGCCGAGCATCATGCCCAGTAGCTTAATGGCGTGGGCTTTGTCGATTAAAGGAGATGTTGCTTCGCCTTTAACAATGGCAGAGAGGAAACCGGCTTTAACGTAGGCGGCTTCATCAACGCCGGGTGGTACGCGGTTGGTGATGAGGTCGAGTAATAATTCGTCTTCGCCAGCGGGTGGCGCTTTTAGCAGCTCAACCAGGTCGGCGGTCCACTCAGGGCTCAGGGGTTTCGCGGGTACGCCTTCTGCGGCGCGTTCTTCTACGTGTTTGCGGTATGCTTCTAGCACGGTAATTTTCCTTTCATTCATTGGTTGGCTTTACCCACTGCGGTGGTGACCGGGCGCGGGGCTATCAATGACTCACATCAATGGGAGGGCAGACAAAAGCCCGGGGCGGATTCTACAGTAAAAACAACTATTTGTAATGGTTTGCAGGCCCTTTGCTGGGTAAAATGAGGCGTATGACTGTGTGCTGAATGCAATAAACACAGCTTGCCACTGCTTGTGGGGGGCGAGTCTTGCAGTACAATGTTTCATGTATGTGTCGCCCAAGCCAGCTGTGTTGTTAAAGCTGCTGCGGCATGGATTTGTATTTATCGACCGGAACTTTTTTGTGATTAATAACGATGTACTACGCCGTATCCGCTACACCTTTGATTTTAGCGATGACAAAATGATAGCGATTTTCGCCCTCGCGGACTACAAAGCGACACGGGCGGAAATTAGCGCCTGGCTTAAAAAAGACGAAGACCCCGAAGGTGAAGTGTGTAAAGACCCGTACCTGGCGATGTTTCTTAATGGCTTAATTAATGACCGGCGCGGTAAAAGAGAAGGCCCCCAGCCCGAGCCTGAAAAGCGCTTAAGCAATAATGCTATTTTTATGAAATTGAAAATTGCGCTTAATCTAAAGGCGGAAGACGTACTAGAAATACTCGAGCTAGCGGGCTTTGCCATGAGCAAGCACGAGCTCAGTGCCTTTTTCCGTAAGCCCGGGCATAAACACTACCGCACCTGTCACGATCAAATTCTGCGTAACTTCCTCAAGGGCGTACAGCTTAAATACCGCCGCAGCGATGAGGCAACAAACCCCTCGGTGTGGAAATAGCGGCTGAAAAACAAGTACGCGCCCAGTCAGTAAAAAACGATAAGGAACAACAATGACAGAGCAAACCATTGCCGAGCAGTGTGTGGCAAAAATCATCGGCAACGATAATGTTGTCAATGGCCTGGGTATTCGTTTGGTAGAGGCTGAGCAGGGACGAGCCGTGCTGACCATGACCGTGCGTGAAGATATGCTCAACTCCTTAGGCCAGTGTCACGGTGGCATGAGCTTCACCCTGGCTGATGCCGCCTTTGCTTGTGCCAGTGTGTCGCACAATCAGGCGGGTGTCGGTGCTCATGCAGCAATGGATTATATTCGTCCGGGAATGCTAGGTGATGAGCTCACCGCTACTGCGACAGTTCGCCATCAGGGGCGGTCGGCGAGTTTGGTTGAGGTGGTTGTCGAGAATCAAAAAGGTAAGCAAATCGCTTTTCTCCATGGGCGCTCTCATAATTTTGACCAGCCTTTTATTGAAAGTGAAGTGGGCTAAATTTCGTAAATTTAAGTCCGAAAAAACCCCTTTAATCGTTATTTGATTTTTAATAGACAGTTATGTACAGCAACGAGGCAAACATGAAAGATGCATTTATCTGCGATGCCATTCGCACACCCATTGGCCGTTTCGGTGGCTCCCTTTCCTCGGTTCGTGCCGACGATTTAGGGGCGATTCCTATCAAAGCTTTAATGGCGCGCAACCCGCAGGTTAACTGGTCGGCGGTGGACGATGTTTACTACGGCTGTGCTAATCAGGCGGGCGAAGACAACCGCAATGTGGCGCGCATGAGTGCCTTGCTAGCGGGCCTCGATAGCGCGGTGCCCGGCGTGACGCTTAATCGCCTGTGTGGTTCGGGTCTTGATGCCGTGGGCAGCGCTGCGCGGGCCATCCGCTGTGGCGAGGCCGATCTGGTCATTGCGGGTGGTGTTGAATCCATGTCCCGTGCGCCGATGGTGATGCCAAAAGCCGATAGCGCCTTTAGCCGCAATGCTGAAATTTACGACACCACACTGGGCTGGCGCTTTGTGAATAAACTGATGAAGAGTCAGTACGGCACCGACTCCATGCCTGAAACCGCAGAGAATGTCGCCGCCGATTACGGCATTGAGCGGGAAGCTCAGGATGCGTTTGCGCTGGCCAGCCAACAGCGAGCCGCAGCGGCACAGGCCAATGGCATATTGGCCCAGGAAATTTGCCCGGTGACCATTCCCCGTCGTAAACAGGAACCTTTAATTTTCGATAAAGACGAACATCCCCGCGCCACCAGCCCTGAAGCGCTGGCTAAATTGGGTACACCTTTTAAAGAGAATGGCACGGTTACTGCGGGCAATGCCTCCGGTATTAACGACGGCAGTTGTGCCCTGTTATTGGCCTCAGCCTCGGCAGTGGCGGAGTACGGTTTGCTGCCAAAAGCACGGATTGTCGCCATGGCCAGCGCCGGTGTTGACCCTCGAGTCATGGGCATAGGCCCGGTGCCGGCAACGCGTAAAGTGCTGGCGAGTGCCGGTTTAACGCTTGAGCAAATGGACGTCATCGAACTGAACGAAGCCTTTGCCGCCCAGGGTTTGGCGGTCACTCGCGAACTGGGTTTGGCCGATGATGCCGCCCATGTAAACCCCAATGGTGGTGCCATTGCACTGGGTCATCCCCTCGGTGCCAGTGGTGCGCGACTGGCAACTACCGCCATGTATCAACTGCAGCGCACCGGTGGGCGCTATGCACTTTGCACTATGTGTATAGGGGTGGGGCAGGGTATTGCGCTGATTATTGAGCGGGTTTAAATGCCCTTAAGGCATTAGAGTAAAGACCACAACACGCGTTTTAATGATGGGAATGACACAATGAAGAAACTTTGGGAACCCTCAGCGGCACGTCAGGCAGCCTCTAACATGAGCGCTTATATGAGCTGGCTCAGTGAGCGTACCGGGCAGCCCTTTAGCGATTACGACAGTCTCTATCAGTGGTCGATAGCAAACCTTGAAGAGTTCTGGCAAAGCATTTGGGATTATTTCGAGATGCAATCGCCAACTCCCTATCAGCAAGTGCTTTCGAGTAAGACCATGCCCGGTGCCCGCTGGTTTGAAGGGGCGAGTGTCAATTTTGCCGAGCACATTTTTCGTGCCGGTGACGATAGCCGTCCGGCTATCATGGCGGAGTCTGAGTTTCGTGAACTCTATGAAGTCAGCTGGGCCGAGTTGCAGGAGAAGGTCGCCAAGCTCGCCCATTACTTACGCGAACTAGGTGTTGAGAAGGGCGACCGGGTCGTGGCGTATATGCCCAATATTCCCGAAACCGTTATCGCCTTTTTGGCGGCTAATTCTATCGGCGCGGTGTGGTCCAGCTGCTCGCCCGATTTCGGCACCAGCAGTGTGGTTGACCGCTTCCAGCAAATATCGCCGAAGGTACTCTTTGCCGTAAATGGCTATACCTACAATGGCAAAAATATTGATCGCTGTGGGGAAGTGGCTTTATTACAGCAGCAATTGCCCAGCCTCGAACGAGTGATTACGCTCGACTATGTGAGTAGCGAGGGTGTTGATAACAATAAAATTCAGGGCGATGCCTTTATCGACTGGGAGCAGGCGCTGGATAATACAGCCACTGAAATCGTCTTTGAGCAATTGCCCTTTGACCACCCCATTTGGACGCTTTATTCATCGGGCACCACCGGCATCCCCAAGGCTATTACCCACGGCCATGGTGGTATTTTACTCGAGCAATACAAGTACCTGGCTTTACACTGTGATATTCAACCGGGCGACCGGTTCTTCTGGTTTTCAACCACCGGCTGGGTGATGTGGAATCTCTGCCTTTCATCGATGCTGGCGGGTTCGGTGTTGGTGATGTATGACGGCAATCCGGCCTACCCCGAGGTAGACAGGCTCTGGTCACTGGCCGAACGAGCACAACTCCAACAGTTTGGTGGTGGAGCGGCCTATTATATTGCGGGCATGAAAGCGGGGCTGGAACCGGGTAAAAAGTTTGACCTAAGCCGTTTAAAAACCCTGGGTTCCACGGGTTCGCCTTTACCAGAAGAAGGTTTTGAGTGGATTTATAACAGCGTTAAAGAAGATATTTGGCTAACTTCCATGAGCGGTGGTACCGATATCGCCTCTGCTTTTATAGGGCCATCACCACTTTTACCGGTGTATTCTGGAGAGATTCAATGCCGCATGCTCGGTGTCGATGTGCGCGCCCTCGACGACGATGGCAATGCGCTGGTTGGTGAAGTGGGTGAAATGGTGATCACTCAGCCCATGCCGTCTATGCCGATTTATTTCTGGAACGATACTGACGATAAACGCTATAAAGAAAGTTATTTTGAAGAGTACCCCGGTCTATGGCGTCACGGCGACTGGATGGTTTTATCCAGTGAGGGCACGCTGCAAATTATGGGGCGCTCCGATTCGACGCTTAATCGTGGCGGTATTCGCATAGGCACCAGTGAAGTTTATCGCGGTGTTGAAAATGTCGATGCCATTGCCGACAGTCTGGTGGTTAGCATTGAGCTATCCGGTGGTCGCGCTTACATGCCACTATTTGTGCAACTAAAACCGGGGCTGACTTTAAACGACGATATTGTGAAACAAATTAAAGTCGCCCTGCGTAAAGACTTCACGCCGCGCCATGTGCCCGATGAGGTTTTTCAAGTTGATGAAATACCCTACACTATGACCGGTAAAAAACTCGAAACGCCGGTGAAGAAAATATTGATGGGTTTTGATCTGGAAAAGTCGGTGAATAGGGATTCCATGCGCAACCCGGAGACGATCGATTATTTTATCGACTTCGCTGAAAAAACGCGCAGTATGTAAGGTGGTTACTCAACCATTATCTAATTTTTAACGTAAGGTGTTTATATGAAAAATACAAATTTTTTGCTTAAAAAGGTATTAATTACAGTCGCTGTATTATTGCTTTGTATTCAAGCTGTTGCTGACGATACGAGCATTATCGCCGGTATTAAAAATCTTAAAACGCCTGCGGCCAATTATTTTTCGGGTGGGCAGCCCACAGACGAGCAACTCACAGCCCTGGCGGGTGAGGGCGTAAAGCATGTCATCAATCTGCGGCCCGCATCGGAAACACCAAAACTTGATGAAGCCAGCCTGGTGGCAGATAAAGGGATGATCTACCACTTACTGCCTGTCGATGGCGCAGCGGGCTTGACCTTGAATAATGTAAAAGCCCTCGATCAGCTATTTAAGCAGGCCGGAGACGAGAAGGTTTTCCTCCACTGTGCCAGTGGTAATCGGGTGGGTGCGCTAATGGCACTGCGTTCTGCGCTGATTTATGGTGAAGATAAGGATGAGGCAATCGCAAAGGGTAAAGCCTGGGGGCTCACTCGTCTGGAGCCAGAGGTGCTGCGCTTGATCGGCGGTATTTAGTTTAGGGCTCGCCATTAACGGGTGGACTTCCAGTGCTCCGCCAATACAAGGTTGTCGGAGTACAACTAATTATCCTCTTCACCTCTGTCAACGAAATGTATTGCAATTACGTTGATTGACGAAGGCTCCATTTTTTAGCTGATTTATAGTGGATACATTTAATAGATAAACCCCCTTTTTTTACCGGTTAATTAAGCAGCGATGGAGACAGCCCTGATATTCCAGGTCTTAATCTTAGTTGCTAAATATAGATGGGCCTTTAACTTATAGTTTAAGTTTAATCGGTATTTTTACGTAATAGTCGTTGTATAAAATTTGATGTTGTAACGGAGCTAGCTATGAACAAAGTACTAATACTATGTCTTGCCATCGTCTTGGGTGGGTGCACGTCGACTGATCCTTATACAGGTGAGCAAAAAACCAGCAATACGGCAAAAGGTGCGGGTATTGGTGCGATTGCCGGTGCTCTTGTGGGTATGGCTGTATCCAGTAAATCAGATCGGGGCAAAGGCGCATTGATTGGTGCTGCCATTGGTGGTGGAGCTGGTGCTGGAGTTGGCCATAGCATGGATAAGCAAGAGGCCGCGTTACGTACCAAGCTTGAAGGCACTGGAGTTAGCGTAATTCGTGAGGGCAATAATATACGCCTGATAATGCCCGGTAATCTTACCTTTGATGTTGGCAGCTATGATGTGAGATCCCAGTTTTATGCGACCCTTGAGTCCGTTGCTATTATTCTGAAAGAGTTTACTCAAACGAATATTCGCGTTGCTGGCCATACAGACTCCACAGGGAATGATAGCGACAATCAGACACTTTCAGAACGAAGAGCTAACAGTGTTGGCCAGTTCCTGATCACTCAGGGCGTGATGTCGGGGCGAGTATCCACAGCGGGTTATGGCAAGCGCTATCCTACTGCCAGTAATGACACTGCAGCAGGGCGTGAGACTAACCGTCGGGTTGAACTCGAACTGGTTTCGTTTTAATAAATCAATGGAAAACAATACGACCAACAACGAGGTACATCGTCTTTGCGAGTCGTATTAAGATTCGATCAGGATTGTCTCGCTAATGCCAAAGAGCTTGCGCAGACTCTGCAATTACCCTTGCTCAGTAGTGATCAGTCGCTTTCTGAGAATGTTGATTTTGAATTGCGGCTGGGCGCTGAAGGGCTCTCCTTACGGGAGCAGTCTCTTTCAAGTGAAGCGGCTGTTGCGAAAACCAGAAAGGCAGCCCGTAGAGGGCTAAAAGATAAGATAAAGGTAGATGTACGCTGTGATTTTATTAATGGTGAATTACGTCATCGCCGCCTCTACGGTGGTGGTAAAAACCAGATGATCCTCAAGGCCACTGGCCTTAATAAGCACAAACCCTCAATAATGGATTTAACCGCAGGTCTGGGCCGCGATAGCTATGTGCTGGCAACAGCCGGGGCGAAGGTGACGATGTTTGAACGCCAGCCCATTGTTGCCGCATTGCTTGCCGATGGTTTGCAACGCTTGCGAAGCGGTGGTGATGAGCAGGAATTAGCCATTGCTCAGCGCTTATTTCTCCATCAGGGTGATAGCCTCACTTGTGTTTCGGGACTTGCTGAGCAAGAAGCGCCCGATGTGATTTATCTCGATCCGATGTTTCCTGAGCGAGGGAAAACAGCCAAGGTTAAAAAGTCGATGGCTTTTTTTCATCATTTGGTCGGGAGTGATGATGACGCTGCTGCTTTATTACCCCTGGCTCTGGCTACAGCTCGCTACCGGGTAGTGGTTAAACGGCCTCGCCATGCGCCACCTTTGGCGGATATGGAACCGGGGCTATGTTTTGAAGGGAAGTCGACACGCTTTGATGTTTATCCCCTCAAAAAAATGCCGTCATAAAACTTTTTTCTGCGTTTTAATCTGACTTCAATTTTACGGGTGTCTTACTACGTAAGGCCAAAATACTGCCCGCTGCAATTAACCCAAGACCGATAAAGGCGTTGATTGTCCATTCATAATCTTCGTAAACGGTGGATATTAGAAGCGCGACAATGGGGAAAATAAGGAAGGTGTAGCCGCCTTTATCGGGGCCAATAAGTTCGAGTAAGCGCAGGTAAAAACCAAAGCCTAAAGCAGTGCCAAATACGGCCAGGTAAATCAGTGCTGCGGAATATTGCAGGGTGTATTCATAATTAAATGTTTTACCGCCAAATAGGGCGACGAGAAGCAGCAGAAGGCAGCCATAAAACATGCCCCAAGCATTATATTGCACGACGGGTAGTTGTCGTTGTGTGCTCATCCACGTGGCCGTAATGCTGCCCATAGAGGCAAGGAAGGTGGCCAGCAAAGCCAGTAACAAGCCTCGAATACTGTCATTGGCAAAGGATATACCCGTTAATTCTGCCGAGAAAACCAGGGCGATGCCGGCAACACCCACCAGAGCACCTGTCAATGCAGGTAAGCTGGTTTTATTGCCGAGAATAATCCGTGCCGTAAAAATGTTAATAAAAACAATGGTTGAAAAAACCACGGCAACAAGACCGCTAGTGAGCATGCCCGTTGCCTGATAAACCAGATAGTAGTTACCGGAAAAAAGAAAAAACCCCAGTAATAAAAAGCTGAGGTGATCTTTGATAGGAAAGCGTAAGGACAGGTTTTTTCCAAGACACCAGGCGAAGAGTACCAGGGCGGCAATGGCGTTACGGTAAAAAGCGGAAACACTGGGGTCGACAACACCGAGGTGAAGTTTGACGGCTATCCAGGTTGAGCCCCAAATTAACACCGTGGCACTAAATAATAAAAATACCTGCAAGGTTTTTCCTGCTATTAATTATATTGTATTGAAAACAGAGGGCGGCTAACAGAGTAAATTCTTGAGTATGCTTTGATAGATAGTGCTGAGTTTGTCGAGATCACTGGCAACGATTTGCTCGTCGACTTTGTGAATGGTCGCATTAACTGTACCGAGTTCAATCACCTGGGTACCGAGTTTGGCTATAAAGCGACCATCAGAAGTGCCGCCACTAGTCGATAGCGCTGTGTCGAGGCCGGTTTCTTTTTTAATGCTGTCAACGACGGCTGTGACTAGATCGCCGGGCTCTGTAATAAAGGGCTCGCCGCTCAAATTCCATTCAATGTCATAGCGCAGTTCGTGTTGCGCAAGAATAGCTTCGACCCTTTGCTGCAGCTCTGGCGCGGTGACTTCGGTTGAAAAACGAAAGTTAAAAACAACCGTCACATCACCGGGAATAACATTGGTCGCGCCGGTACCGCCATTAATATTCGATACCTGAAAACTGGTGGCCGGGAAAAAGTCATTACCTTCATCCCAGTGCTGGGCCATTAACTCAGCCAGTGCAGGGGCAGCGCGGTGAATGGGGTTGTCGGCCATGTGAGGGTAGGCGATATGCCCCTGCGTACCCTTAATAGTGAGTATGGCGTTGAGGGAGCCTCGGCGGCCATTTTTAACCATATCACCTAATTGTTGATTGCTCGATGGCTCGCCGATAACACACCAGTTGGGAATGGTTTTCTGTTCGCGCAACCAGTCGACGACTTTAACCGTGCCATTAATAGCCGGGCCTTCCTCATCGCTGGTGATTAGAAAAGCAATGCGGCCTGTGTGATTGGGGTGTTCTTCAACAAAGCGTTCGCAGGCCGTTACCATCGCGGCCAGTGCGCCTTTCATATCGGCTGCACCGCGCCCGTATAAAATATCATCCGCAATTGTCGGTTCAAAAGGGGGCTGCTGCCAGTCTTCGAGCTTGCCCGTTGGTACGACATCGGTATGGCCAGCAAAACACAGTACGGGGCCGGACTCGCCTTTGACGGCCCAAAAATTATCGACATCAGCAAAGGGCAAACGATGGATAGCAAAACCGAGGGCTTGCAGGCGCTCAATCATTACGTCCTGACAACCACCGTCGAGAGGTGAGACCGAGGGCCTGCTGATAAGGTCGCAGGCCAGACTCAATGTGGCGGATAATGTTTCGTTGTCTTGCGTCATGATTTTGGTTTCGTTGTTCTGCGTTAATACTGGAAAGCGTGATCTTTAACGAGCTAGCCGACCCTGCATTCAGGTCAGCTTGCTCTATTTTTGATTTTCTAAGGAGTACGCTTAGTTATGGGCGTGCAGCGCTTCATTAAGTTCAACGGCGGTCTGATTCGTTAAGCATTCAATCGCACCGCTAACGGAGTTGCGACGGAATAACAAATCGGACTTTCCGGCTAACTCTCGCGCTTTGGTTTCACCGGCGACTTGTTTGCTGTCGTCGAGCATCACTACTTTAGTGCCGGCCGTAATGTAAAGTCCGGCTTCGACAATACAGCGATCGCCCAGAGGTATTCCGATACCGGCATTGGCGCCGAGCAGACATTCTTTACCGACAGAAATAATAATATTACCGCCGCCTGAAAGGGTGCCCATGGTCGAGCTGCTACCACCGAGATCGGAACCCGCACCGACAAAAACGCCAGCGGAAATGCGACCTTCGATCATATTGGGGCCTTCGGCACCGGCGTTAAAGTTGACGAAGCCTTCGTGCATGATGGTGGTGCCTTCGCCAATATAAGCGCCGAGTCGCACGCGACGGGCATCGGCGATTCTGACACCGGCGGGAACGACGTAGTCACTCATTTTGGGGAATTTATCAACACTGTCGACGCTGAGGTTCTGGCCATTAATACGCGCAGCTATCTGTCGAGCCGGTAATTCGGCGAGGTCGATAGCGCCTTCGTTGGTCCATGCGACATTGGGTAGAGAGCCAAAAATACCGCTCAGGTTTATGCCATGAGGCCTGACCAGACGGTGGGAAATTAATTGAAGCTTTAAATAGGCTTCGGGCACGGAACCGGGCTCGTCGTCGCTGGCGAGAATAGTCGCTACACATGAGCGCTTGCTGTTGAGCAGGGATTTAACGGCATCGGCCTGGGCGCTTTGCTGCTGTTTATCCAGCACATCGGCAAGGCTTTGCAGTGTATTGTTGTCGAGATTAATTACCACATTGCCTTCACTGTAATTGAGGGCTTCACTGAGTGCGGCGGCGATTGCAGCATCGGGGTTTAGCAGGGGGGCTGGGTAAAATACTTCGAGCCATTCGCCTTTTTTGTTCTGGGTGCCAACACCGATACCTACACTGTAGAGCTTTGTCATTTGTTGTGCCTCGTTACTTGATTGTTATTTGCCAGTGGTAAAAATATTGCTGTATGTGTCTGCTTTAAAGCCGACATAAACCGCGCCGTCGATTTCAAGTACGGGGCGTTTGATAAGCGTTGGTAGTTCGAGCAGGAGTGCGTTAACACTGTCTGCATCGAGGTTTTCACGCCTTGCTGGATCGATCTTCTTCCAACTGGTGCTACGTTTATTGAGCACCACTTCCCAACCGAGGGCGTCGATCCAGGTGGCGACCTGTGCTTGCGTTAAGCCATCGTCACGCACATCGTGAAAGTTGAAGTCAATATTGTGTTCTTCCAGCCAGCGGCGAGCCTTTCTGACGGTATCGCAATTTTTAATGCCGAAAAGTGCAGCCACAAGTTATTGCCTCCATTTTTTGAAATCAATTGAGTCTTGAAAAACGGGGCTAGGATAGCAAAAGCGACTCTCGAGTACATTCTGTTTATGCGCCTCTTTAGCATACCCCATAAAAAAACCCTGCTTTAGCAGGGTTTTTTTATTTACCTTAGAATGTAGTGATCAATTAGCAGAGCGTTGCTTAAGTCATAAAAAAGTGACCTTGCATGAATTGGTGCATTGATACAGCGTATGACCCGAGCGGATTAGAGAATAAGAGAAAAAGGCCATGAACAGGGGAAAACAGTTAATATTCGAATACCAACCAGATAATAAAAAGCCCTGATTTATCAGGGCTTTTTATTATCTTCTGCTCACTAAGGCTACTTAGGCAGCTTTCTTTTTCCTGGAAAACCCTAGCCCTGCTAACCCAAGCCCTAATAAGGCCAATGATGCAGGCTCAGGAACACCTGCAGGAGGGGGAGTTATTGCATGTTCACCCACTCCGGTAGTGAAATTATCCCATGAAGTTATTCCACCAGGATCAGTTCCCGAAACGCGTAAAGCTGAAATGAATGTAGTCGGCTCGAAAATCACACCGAAAAACTCTGTTCTGTTAGAGCCAAATACTGACGTGAAATCAAAATGAGTAACAAGTTGAGTGATAGCGTTGGTAAGTGATATGCGCATACCGCCACCGTCATTATCAACCACATCAAAACCAACGGCGTTAACAGCTTGTGGAAAAGTCACATCAAACTCAATGTGAGTTGCGTTACTTCGGTTGCCACGAATATTAGTACCAAAACTTCGTATCTGACTTCCATTTCCAGTTTCAGAAAACATGTTACCAAAGGTTGACGTAAATGAACCATTTCCAGAGGCTCCGGCAAGAGTATCAATGCCAAATGACTGAAGTTGTGATTCCCAATCTGCACGTGCTTGTGCCGGTGATTGTGTAACTGTTGCGGATAGCGTGCTTGAGCCTTGAAAAAGTATAGGAACGGCAGATGCGCTTGCTGATATAAAGGATACAGCGACTAAACTAGCTAATTTTAATACCTTGTATTTCATTATCTTTCCCGTTTAAAAGTTATATAGATTTGTACATCATACACCAAGCATAAAGCATGCCGGAGTTATAACCTGCTGATATTTATAGAAATATTTTTTATTGAGTTAGTCAAAACAAATGAAGTGTAAAGTTTTTCGACACTTTGACCTTCTTTCTAAAGAAATAGAACAACAAGAAGAACTTTTATCTCATCATCAGGGCGCTCATTTGGATTAACTTTTTTATCCAAATAACGGCCAAAGCCAATAACCAACATAGCAAGAAAATCAACCCAAGCTAGCGACACCATCATTTTTGATGTTTTATTGTCTGGCTCAGCGCGTTTCATAGAAGAAGCTCATTAAACTTATTTTTTGTCAGGGTGAAGCGATGAAAGTAAGGTCAAAAATTCCTGTGCATCCACAGCACCATTCTCCTGTGCTTTTATGGATTTACAAAACAATGCTCAGGCCTTTTTAGTGATAGCGGCCTTCTTACGTTTTGGATAGCAGGTGGTACAAATTTCGCACACCGTGCCATCGCAGCCCCGTGCTGAGCAGTATTCGCGGCCGTAGTAAATAATTTGCAGGTGAAGGGCGTTCCACTCTTCTTTTGGAAAAAGCCGTTTCAGATCTTTCTCCGTTTGCACGACATTTTTTCCACTGGTGAGCCCCCAGCGTTGCGCTAGCCGGTGAATGTGGGTGTCGACGGGAAAGGTCGGGTGGCCAAAACCTTGCGACATCACCACGCTAGCCGTTTTGTGGCCGACGCCGGGGAGGGTTTCCAGCGCCTCCATATCTTCAGGCACTTCGCCGTCGTAGTCGTCCACAAGGATTTTAGAAAGTCCGGCAATGGCTTTTGATTTGCGGGGTGAAAGGCCGCAGGGGCGAATAATGCCGAGAATGGTTTCGACCGGCACATGGCACATATCATCGGCATTATCGGCGAGAGAAAAGAGCGCAGGCGTCACGGTATTAACCCGGGCATCAGTGCATTGAGCAGAAAGTAATACGGCAACCAGTAGCGTGAAATTGTTGCTGTGGTCGAGGGGGATGGGCTGGGTCGGGTAATGTTTGGCCAGCGTCTCAAGAATATAAGCGACTCGTTGCTGTTTCAGCATTACAGCGTCTCAATAAAGTATTTGATGCGCTGTGCAGCTTCTTCGCACTGGGCGAGCGGTGCAACGAGGGCCATGCGAATACGCTGCTCACCAGGGTTGCCCGTTGCCGTATCACGGGCCAGATAGCGCCCGGGTACCACGGCGACGTTTTGCGTGGCGAGTAGCTCGCGGGTGAATATGTCGTCGGCAATGGGTGTTTGCGGCCAGAGGTAGAAGCCAGCATCGGGCTGGCTGAATGTCATTACCGGCTTGAGTATCTTCGTTACGGCACTAAATTTCTCGCGGTACTGTCGACGGTTGTTGAGCACATGTTGTTCATCACCCCAGGCCGTAACGCTGGCCCACTGGTGTTGAATGGGCATGGCGCAGCCGTGGTAGGTGCGATAGAGCAAAAACTGTTGGATGATATCGGCATCACCGGCGACAAAGCCGGAGCGTAGGCCGGGCAGATTGGAGCGCTTTGATAAGCTGTGAAAAACCATGCAGCGTTTAAAATCATCCCGGCCGAGTTCGGCGCAGGCCTGTAATAAACCGGGTGGTGGCTGGTCTTCATCAGCGTAGATTTCGGAATAACACTCGTCGCTGGCAATGACAAAGTCGTGGCGGTCGGCCAGAGCAATGAGCTCTTTCAGGGTGTCGAGCCCGAGTACAGAGCCCGTCGGATTGCCCGGTGTGCAGATGTAAACCAGTTGGCAGCGTTGCCAGTCAGCCTCACTGAGGCTGGAAAAGTCTGGCGCGAAATTGGTGTCTTTTGTACAGTTTAAAAATACCGGCTCGGCACCCGCGAGCAAGGCAGCACCTTCGTAGATTTGATAGAAGGGATTGGGCATTACCACCGTGGGATTCTTGCTGGGGTCTACGACCGCCTGAGCAAAGGCGAATAAAGCTTCGCGGGTGCCGTTAACGGGCAATATATGTTGTTCCGGATTGGGTGTCGCCTTTAGCTTAAAACGACGGCTCAGCCACTCGGCTATTGCCTGGCGCAGTTCCGGAATACCCTTGGTGCCGGGGTAGGCGCTAAGGCCGCTGGTTTGTTCGATGCCGTTGATGTGAGCAAGTAGCGTGTCGATAACGAGCTGTGGTGCGGCATGCTTTGGCTCGCCAACGGAGAGGCTGATGGCGGGTAATACATCGGGTGTTTTTACACCTGCGAGCAGAGTCTTTAGCTTTTCGAAGGGGTAGGGTTGTAGCTGCTGTAGGTCGGGATTCATTGTTTTCTCTTTGCGGTTTGTCGTCTCGCTAAATGCTGATCAGTGGCAGTGATTTTATTAAATTAAGTTATTCAATTGCGCACTGCAGGTTTAATCGCGCTGTTCTATCAACTCCATCGTCGTGCCCGAGCTTTCCTCTTCGAGGTTTCGAGTGTTAAGTTCACGACAAATGGTTTGCTCAATTTCGTTGCATAAATCCAGATCTTCAATCGCCCCATTATTTTCATCGGTAAGATAAAAAACATCTTCAACCCGTTCACCCAAAGTGGCAATTTTAGCGCTGTGTAGGTGCAGGTTGAAACGCATAAATATTTGGCCGAGCTGGGCGAGCAGGCCAGGGCGATCCGGGGTGATAACTTCAAGATAGGTGGTGCGGGAGTCGTGGCTGTGATCGATATGGGCGGAGGTGCCAATGGTTAGCTGTTTAAGCTGTCGTGGTGTGCGGCGGTTAACCTCAACGTTATGCTTATCTTTGGTGAGCAACGCTTCATTGAGTTTGCGGATTACTGTTTCGACCTTATTGCCGCGGGTGGCAAAAGGCCGGCCCTGATCATCGAGCACATAAAAAATATCATAGGTGTGATTTTCGTTGCCGGTGTAGAGCCGCGCATCAAGGATATTCAGGCGCAATGTGTCGAGGGTGGCGGCGATAATGGGGAACACATTACTTAGCCCTTTTGTGTGAATGAAAATCCGCGTCACGCTGTCGTCTTCCATGCCGGCATCTTCGATCAAAATGACGGGAAGGTTGGGGTCTTCGGCCGTAATGACGGCTTTAACCCCCCGTGTAATCACGCTGGCGCTTTCTCGTAAAAAAAGATCACTCTCCATGTCGCTCCACAGCGCGGTACTTTGCTCCTGTGTAATGCCTTCTTGTTCGAGTAGCGCTACCGTTTCGTTACGGGTGTTTTCAATCCATTTTTGCTTGTTAATGGGGTTTTCCAGTCCGCGTCGTAAGGCATCGCGAGTTTGGAAATAGAGTTGCCGCATTAATGCGCCTTTCCAGTTGTTCCACAAGGTGGGATTGGTGGCATTCATGTCCGCGACTGTCAGTGTTAGTAGGTGGTCGAGGTGTATCTGATCACCGACCAGCAGGGCAAATTTGTGGATGACATCGGGGTCGGAAATATCCTCACGCTGGGAGATGCTCGACATTAGCAGGTGACTCTCGACTAGCCAGCAAACCAGGTCGGTTTCCTGCTCGGTAAAACCGTGTTGTTGGGCGAATTTTCTGGCATCAACAGCACCCAGTTTTGAGTGGTCGCCGCCGCGGCCCTTGGCAATATCGTGATAGAGGCCGGCAATGAGCAGCAGTTCGGGCTTGGGCAGGTTTTTTAATACATGGGAAGCGACGGGGAACTTCTTTTCCTCTTCGGCATTACCCAGTCGACGAATATTGCGAATCAGCTGGATAGTGTGAGCATCAACCGGATAGATATGAAATAGGTCATGCTGCATCAAGCCGATGATTTTATCGAACTCGGGCAGATACTTGCCGAGTATGCCGTAACGGGTCATGCGTTGTAGTTGCGTAGTTAACCGCCCCTTACAGCGAAACAGGCGCATAAACAGTTTGTGGTTGTTGGGGTCGCTACGAAAGCTGTCATCAATTTGGTGACGATATTGGCGGATTTGTTGAATGGTAGTTGAACGCACGCCTTGAATTGACGAGTCCTCGCCGAGTAAAACGAAAATCTCGAGCAGGGCAGAGGGCTGATCAGCGAACAGATGGTCATCGACGGCTTCAATATAATCGTCACGTACTTGAAAGCGCGTATTAATGGTGCGAATGACGTTTTTCTTGTTATTCCTGTTAACGACTTCATCCATGTACTGCAGCAGCATGTCGTTTTGTTCACGCATGGCCAGCACTACGCGATAGTAGCGTTGCATAAATTGCTCAACAGCCAGGCGCTCTTTGGTGTCCTGGTAGCCAAACATTTGTGCCAGTTTACGCTGTGAATCAAAGAGTAGCCGTTCTTCAGGCCGCCCGGCGATCAGGTGTAAGCCATAGCGTACGCGCCACAGAAAGGCCTGGCCTTTACGCAGTAATTCGTATTCTTCAGCAGCGAGAAAGTGGGTGTTAGCGAGCTCGGCCAGTGTGCGTTTGTGAAAATGTCGTTTTGCTACCCAACCAATGGTTTGAATGTCTCTAAGCCCACCGGGGGCCTCTTTTATATTAGGCTCGAGGTTGTATTCAGTATTGCCGTGTTTCTCGTGTCGCTGGTTTTGCTCGTCATGCTTAGCCTGAAAAAACTGCTCGGCGGGCCATATTTTCGCGGGCCCTGTCTTTTCATTCATCTGCAGACGTAGTTCAGTATTACCAGCAAGCGTGCGGGATTCCATTAAATTGGTGGCGACCGTGATATCGGCTTTCGCCTCTTCAACGCAGTGTGCGAGGGAGCGTACGCTGTGGCCAATATTGAGTTGAATGTCCCAGAGGAAGGTGAGGAAGCTTTCGATGCTTGATTTGTAGGGCTTGTGGTTTTTACGCTTAGTTAAAAGCAGTAAGTCGATGTCGGAGTAAGGATGGAGTTCGCCGCGGCCGTAGCCGCCGACCGCGAGCAGGCTGATGTTTTTATCCCAGCTAAAACGCTGCCAAGCGTGAAAGAGAATACAGTCGATAAAATCCGCACGCTCGTGTACCAGTGTTTCGATGTCCTCACCTTGCTCAAAGCGGTTGTTGAGGCAGGTGTCAGCGCCATGGATGGCGTCCCGAAAAATAGTTTGTGCGTCCTCCGTAGCAAGATCCGTGAGAAAGCGTTTTTCGTCAAAAAAAAGGGGTAGGGGACGCGGTTCGGGAGCTGTATTCATGGTGTCTGTGAATGCTTATCTATGAGGGAAGGTGCATTATGCGTGCGTGCAAGTCGGCGCTTAAAATGACTCGTCAGGGCGGGCTGTAAGTACATCGACCCCGGTGGCGGTGACTAGCAAGGTGTGCTCCCACTGTGCTGACAGGCGGCCATCACGGGTTTCTACAGTCCAGCCGTCGGACTTGAGCTTAGTGTGCTGTTTGCCCGCGTTGACCATGGGCTCGATAGTAAAGGTCATGCCTTCTTCCAGCACCAGGCCAGTGCCCGCTTTACCGTAGTGCAGTACCTGCGGTTCTTCGTGAAATTCGCTGCCAATGCCATGGCCGCAGTATTCGCGCACCACTGAATAATGCATGCCCTCGGCATGTTGTTGTACTACTTGGCCAATATCGCCCAGGCGATTGCCGGGTTTGACTTGTTCGATGCCGAGGTAGAGGCATTCCTGGGCAACCTTGATGAGCCGGTCTGCATGGCTAGGTGTTTTGCCAATGCAGAACATCATGCTGGTGTCGCCGAAATAACCGTCTTTAATCACTGTAATGTCGAGATTGATGATGTCGCCACTTTTTAGCACTTTATTGGGTGCGGGAATACCGTGACAAATTACCTGGTTCACCGAGGTGCAGATTGATTTCGGGAAGCCGCGATAATTGAGGCAGGCGGGTATAGCCTCTTGCACATCGACCATGTAGTTATGGCAAAGGGTGTCGAGCTCAAGGGTGCTGATGCCCGCTTGTACGTGGGGGGCAATCATTTCGAGAACATCGGCAGCCAGCTTGCCAGCAACGCGCATTTTTTCAATTTCTTCAGGTGTTTTGATACTAACGGACATGGGCTCAGACAACGACAGTGAATAAGCGGAGCATTGTAACCATTTTGACCGAGGCAATGGGAATTCCGTCAGTGAGTCTCTTAATAAATCAGAGGGGGATGGCGTCGTTGGTGCGGTGCTGTAAATTGCCCCAAGTTCTTCTAATGGGGTGTCAGTTGTGGTATAAAGCGCGCCCCGATGGAATGGCCACCGGGGTTAACTTTAACGACTCACACTTACCGACACATTGGCTTGGGTGCCTGCTTGATTAAAAAGCGGGTTAGACAATG
>MAAS01000002.1 GCA_002162755.1 Gammaproteobacteria bacterium 50_400_T64
GGATTTTTGCTCGCCCACGGCGCGCACGGCGTAATCTTGTTTGCTTTTTATCACTCATCACTTGAACCTATTTCTTCTTCGCTTCTTTACGAACAACATGCTCGTCCGCATACCTTACACCTTTACCCTTGTAGGGCTCTGGTGGACGGTAGGCACGAATTTCTGATGCCACCTGACCCAGCAACTGCTTGTCAGCAGACTTTAGAACCAGCTCAGTTTGGCTTGTCGCCTCGGCGGTAACACCTTTGGGCAGCTCGTAAGCAACCGGGTGAGAAAAGCCGAGGGTCAAATTTAGCTTATTACCCTGGACAGCCACACGGTAACCAACGCCAACCAACTGCAGCTTTTTCTCAAAGCCTGTAGAGACACCGATGACCATGTTATTGACCAGAGCCCGAACTGTACCAGCCTGGCTCAACGCTGTACGGCTGCCGTCTTTTGCACTAAAGCCAAGTAAATCATCAGCTTCAGTAACTGCGACAGCATGGTTGTAAGCCAGATTTAATTGCCCGCCGGAACCCTTTACAGAGATTTCGCCAGTACTCAGCTTGACCTCGACGCCCTTGGGTATCGCCACTGGGTTTTTTGCTACTCTAGACATCTTAGTTAATTCCCGTTAAAAGACGGTGCAAAGCACTTCGCCGCCAACGCCAGCACTGCGTGCTGCGCGGTCGGTCAGTAGCACCGGCATAGCGACGCAAACCGGGGCGGCTGAAACGATCTATTTCTTCAATAACCGGACGGCCTTCAAAATATTTAAGCGCAATACTGAGCTCAGCTTTGGTGCCATCGGCAACACTGAAACCGTCGATGTAACCTTCTTCTTTAAGCACATTAGCTACCGCTAACTTCAACTTGGAAGACGGCATAGTGACACTGACCTTGGAGCGCGAATGAGCGTTCCGGATGCGGGTCAGCATATCTGATAAAGGATCTTGCATACTCATGTGTAATTCCTCTTCCCGGCTCTACCAGCTAGCCTTAACAAGACCAGGCACATCACCACGCATCGCTGCTTCACGCAGCTTATTGCGGCAAAGACCAAACTTTCTGTAGACACCGTGTGGGCGCCCAGTGATCTGACAACGACGTCGCTGACGTGAAGCGCTGGAATCGCGCGGCATCTTTTGCAGCTGTAATTGTGCTTCCCAACGTTCTTCAGGCGTCGACTCTACATTAGCGATAACAGCTTTAATTGCGGCTCGCTTCTGAGCGTATTTGGCAACTAACTTGGTGCGTTTTTTCTCACGCTCTACCATCGATGTTTTAGCCATGGCTATTTATCACCTTTAAGGGGAAAGTTGAACGCTCTTAACAAGGCGCGTCCTTCGTCGTTATTGCGAGCTGTCGTTGTAATAGTGATATCAAGCCCGCGCAACTTGTCGATTTTATCGTAGTCAATTTCGGGAAAGATGATCTGCTCTGTAACACCCATGGCAAAGTTGCCACGACCATCAAAGGACTTGGGGCTAATACCGCGGAAGTCGCGAATCCGAGGAATGGCGATATCAACCAAACGCTCAAGGAATTCATACATACGCTCACTGCGCAAAGTCACCTTACAACCGATTGGCCAGCCTTCACGTACTTTAAAGCCAGCAATAGATTTGCGCGCCAGGTTAACAACAACCTTTTGGCCAGCGATGGTTTCAAGATCCCGCACCGCGTGATCCAGGGCTTTTTTATCAGCCAGTGCTTCACCAACACCCATATTGAGTGTGATTTTGGTGATGCGTGGAACTTCCATCACATTGTCCAGACCCAGCTCTTCTTTGAGCTTGGCCGCGATTTCTGTTTTGTATAATTCTTTGAGCCTTGCCATCTGCATTACCCTACTTGGCGTCCACGGCCTGGCCGTTGGATTTAAATACTCGAATTTTTTTGCCGTCATCCGACACTTTAAAACCGACCCTGTCAGCCTTGCTGCTCTCTGGATTAAAAACAGCCAGATTAGACGCATCGATCGGCGCTTCTTTTTCAATAATACCGCCTTGAACACCCATTTGAGGGTTAGGCTTCTGGTGCTTCTTGATAATCTGTATTCCTGAAACCAACAAACGGCCATCAGACAATACCTGGAGGACTTTGCCTCGCTTACCTTTATCACGACCGGCAATAACGATTACGTCATCATCGCGTCTGATTTTTTTCATCGCCATAATATTTGCCTGCTAACCTAAAGTACTTCGGGTGCCAATGAAATAATTTTCATAAAGCGTTCGCTACGCAGTTCGCGTGTCACTGGGCCAAAAATGCGTGTGCCAATCGGTGCATTTTGCGCGTTTAAAAGCACAGCTGCGTTATCAGCAAACTTGATCAGACTACCGTCAGAGCGACGCACACCTTTACGGGTTCGAACCACAACAGCGTTCATGACCTGACCTTTTTTAACCTTACCCCGAGGGATGGCTTCTTTCACAGTGACCTTGATAATGTCACCTACTGAAGCGTAACGACGATGCGAACCGCCCAACACCTTGATGCACATAACTCTACGCGCACCGCTATTATCGGCCACTTCGAGATAACTTTGTGTCTGTATCATTCTCTACTCCAAACCAGTGCTACGCAGCGAGTTAAACTTCGGTAGCGCGCTCGTCGATGTTAACCAAAGCCCAGGACTTGGTTTTAGATAGAGGGCGAGTTTCTGCGATGGTGACGAGATCACCAGCGCGGCACTCATTAGCCTCATCATGTGCCTTCAGCTTTGTGGATCGGCTGATATATTTGCCGTAGAGAGCGTGCTTAACCCGCCGCTCAATCAAAACCGTGACGGTTTTATCCATTTTGTCACTGACGACTCTGCCGGATAGGGTCCGCGCCGTATTGCTTGCTGTCATTACTGACCACCTGCTGTTTCGTTGGCTTTCTCGGTAAGGACGGTCTTAATACGCGCCACATTACGTCGTGCAATTTTCATTTCATGACTTTCATTAAGCTGGCCAGTCGAGCGCTTCATTCTCAGCTTGAACTGAGCTTCCAGCTCGCCGAGGAGGGCTGTATTCAGCTCTTCGGGGTTCTTCTCACGAAGTTCGCTCGCTTTCATCACATTACCGTCCGCTTAACAAAGGTTGTCTGGATAGGTAGTTTCGCCGCTGCCAGCTCGAAAGCCTCACGGGCGACCTCTTCAGTAACACCTTCCATCTCATATAAAACGCGCCCAGGCTGAATTAATGCAACCCAGTATTCAACGTTACCCTTACCCTTACCCATTCGCACTTCGAGAGGCTTTTGAGTAATTGGCTTATCGGGAAAAACACGTATCCAAATTTTACCGCCACGCTTAACGTGACGTGTCATGGCACGCCGTGCCGCCTCAATCTGGCGCGCTGTCAGTCGGCCTCGACCCACAGCCTTAAGTCCGTATTCGCCAAAGCTAATCTTACTGCCGCGCTGCGCCAGACCACGATTTCGGCCTTTGTGCATCTTGCGGTATTTTGTTCGTTTTGGTTGCAGCATCTCGCTCGACCCTTATTCGAAAATTACTTCTTTTTAGCCTGGGCAGGCTCTATTTCGTCACTACCCAGCACTTCGCCTTTAAATATCCAAACCTTGACACCAATAATGCCGTAGGTTGTTGCCGCTTCAGCATGTGCGTAATCAATATCAGCACGGAAGGTGTGCAACGGTACGCGGCCTTCGCGATACCATTCAGAGCGAGCAATTTCAGCACCGCCCAAACGACCACCGATTTGAATCTTCACACCTTTCGCACCCTGGCGAATGGCGTTTTGCACGGCGCGCTTCATAGCACGACGAAACATAACGCGACGCTCTAGCTGCTGACACACATTCTGCGCGACCAGTGTTGCATCGAGATCCGGCTTGCGGATTTCTTCAATATTGATATGAACCGGAACACCCATCTCGGCGGAGACAGCGACACGCAGCTTGTCAACGTCTTCGCCGCGCTTGCCGATAACGATACCGGGGCGAGCTGTATGAATGGTGATCCTGGCAGATGCCGAGGGTCGCTCAATATCAACACGACTAACAGAGGCGTGAGCCAAGCGTTTTTGAATCATGCTGCGCACACGCAAATCGCTATTAAGCTTTACTGCGTAGTCTGCCTTGTCGGCGTACCAGACTGAGGTATGCTTTTTAACAATACCAAGTCTTATACCAATTGGATGTACTTTCTGACCCATGTCAGCTCCTAAGCCTAATTATCCAGCAACTTTTACGGTGATATGACACGAACGCTTCAGAATTCGATCAGCGCGCCCCTTTGCTCTGGGCATAAGACGCTTCATTGTCACACCCTCATCGACGAAGATCGTTGAAACCTTCAACTCATCAACATCTGCACCTTCGTTGTGCTCGGCGTTAGCAATAGCCGACTCAAGTACTTTCTTTACAATAGTCGCGCCTTTGCGATTACTAAAAGAAAGGATATCGAGCGCCTGCTCTACCGGCTTACCACGCACCTGATCTGCGATCAGGCGAGCTTTTTGCGCTGATAACTGAGCGCCTTTTAATTTTGCAGCTACTTCCACAATAATTACCCCTTTCAAGCCAGCGACTAGCGCCGCGCCTGTTTGTCAGCAACGTGTCCGCGGTAAGTTCGTGTTGGCGCGAACTCACCCAGCTTGTGCCCAACCATTTCTTCGGTGACCATTACAGGGACATGAAGACGCCCGTTATGAACAGCGATTGTTAAACCTACCATCTGAGGCAGAATCATTGAGCGACGTGACCAAGTCTTAATGGGCCGACGGTCATTCGTCTCTGCTGCAACTTCCACCTTTTTAATCAGGTGAAAATCAATGAATGGTCCTTTCTTAAGCGAACGTGCCACAATTATATCCTCGTATTAATAGCGCGTTATTTACCGCGACGACGAACAATCATACTGTCAGTTCGCTTGTTTTTACGGGTTTTGTACCCTTTCGTTGGCATACCCCATGGACTCACAGGATGACGACCACCTGAGGTACGACCCTCACCACCACCATGTGGGTGATCAACGGGGTTCATTACCACACCACGAACGGTGGGACGAACGCCACGCCAGCGAGATGCACCCGCCTTACCCAGCGAGCGCAAACTATGCTCACTATTGGAAACTTCACCGAGTGTCGCACGACAGTCGGATAAAACCTTACGCATTTCACCGCTGCGCAAACGCAGAGTGGCATGTCGACCTTCACGAGCTACCAGTTGCAATGAAGTACCAGCACTGCGAGCAAGCTGAGCACCTTTACCTGGCTTCATTTCCGCGCAGTGCAGAACACTACCCACTGGAATATTACGCAGCGGCAAGGTATTGCCAACTTTAATGGCAGCAGCAGCACCGGATTCAATCACGTCGCCCGCTTTTAGACCTTTTGGAGCAATGATGTAGCGGCGCTCACCATCTTTATAGCAAAGTAGCGCGATATTGGCGGTGCGATTAGGATCGTATTCAAGACGCTCTACTGTCGCGGGGATACCATCTTTATTGCGCTTAAAATCAATAACGCGATAATGCTGCTTGTGACCACCACCGATGTGTCGAACGCTGATTCGACCTGCGTTGTTACGACCACCACTCTTGCTTTGCTTCTCAAGCAAAGGCGCGTAGGGCGCACCCTTATGCAAATCTGCGTGCACCACACTAACAACATGTCGGCGCCCGGGGGAGGTCGGTTTTCTCTTAACTACTGGCATAGTAAACGCTCCTTACCCAATCGCCATGAAATCGATATCTTGACCGGCAGCCAGATTAACGTAGGCTTTTTTCCAGTCAGAACACTTGCCAAGACCATTCTTATTGCGCTTGGTCTTGCCTTTGACATTCACTACACGAACATCTTTAACCTGCACTTCGAACAAAGCCTCTACTGCGGCTTTGACATCGCGCTTAGTGGCAGTGGTCGCCACCTTGAAAACCACCTGATTACCTGCGTCGGCTACCATACTGGCTTTTTCTGTTACGTGTGGTGCCAACAATACTTTGAAGATGCGTTCTTTGTTCATCCCAGCATCTCCTCAATCTTTTTAAGCGCAGGCACAGTCACCATTACCTTTTCGCAACGAATCAATGTCACCGGATCAACACCGAGGGCATCTCGCACTTCAACCTTGTGCAGATTGCGAGCAGAAAGATAAAGGTTTTCGTTAACTTCTTCAGTAACAATCAACACATCACTCAGGCCAAATTCACCAAGGCGACCCACCAATGCTTTTGTTTTGGGCTCTTCGATATCGAAAGACTCAACAACGATCAGGCGATCCTGACGTGCAAGTTCAGAAAGTATTGAGCGCATCGCGGCTCGATACATCTTACGATTCAATTTCTGCGAGTGATCCTGTGGACGAGCGGCAAATGTCACACCGCCTGAGCGCCAGATCGGGCTTCTTATAGTACCTGATCGCGCACGGCCAGTACCTTTTTGACGCCAAGGCTTCTTACCGCCGCCCGAGACATCGGAGCGGGTTTTTTGTGCACGAGTACCCTGACGAGCGCCGGCCATGTAGGCAACAACTGCCTGATGCACCAGATCACCATTAAATTCTTTACCGAAGGCTTCATCAGACACATTAATCGTGCCATTTGCGCCTGCCGGTGTCGCAATATTCAACTCCATAGCTAACCCCTCAGACCTTTACAGCTGGTCGAACGATGACTGTTCCGCCGGTCGCGCCAGGCACAGCACCTTTAACCAACAATATATTGCGCTCAGCGTCGACGCGAACAACTTCGAGATTCTGCGTCGTCACATTGCGAGAGCCCATGTGACCAGCCATCTTCTTGCCTTTAAAGACACGACCAGGCGTTTGGTTTTGACCGATAGAACCGGGCGCTCTGTGAGCAAGCGAGTTACCGTGGGTCGCATCCTGCATCTGGAAATTCCAGCGCTTGATCACGCCAGCAAAACCTTTGCCTTTAGAAACACCTGAGACATCAACGCTCTGACCAGCTTCGAATTGCTCAACTGTTAGCTGACCACCAACCTCAGGGGCTTCCTGCTCGGCCTCTAGACGAAACTCCCAGAGACCACGCCCGGCTTCAGAACCTGCTTTGGCGTAGTGCCCTGCTTGCGCTTTTGTCACTCGAGACACACGACGAGAACCTGTAGTCACCTGCACAGAGGTATAACCGTCAACTTCTTCGGACTTTAATTGAGTAACCCGATTAGGCTCAACCTCAATCACCGTCACCGGCACAGAAGCACCTTCATCTGTAAAGACACGACTCATGCCGCACTTACGACCTACTATTCCAATCTTCATTTTAACCTCTTCGCGTACGGGGCTATTACCCGCTATGGCCGCCCTTCTCAGAGCGTTACACTTCCGGGCCAGGCCCGGCGAACAATTAACCTAAACTTATTTGCACATCTACACCGGCAGCGAGATCCAGCTTCATCAAGGCGTCAACAGTCTTCTCTGTTGGCTCAACGATGTCCAGCAAGCGCTTGTGTGTACGAATCTCATACTGATCCCGCGCATCTTTATTCACATGCGGCGAGGTCAAAATCGTGAACCTTTCCTTGCGAGTCGGCATCGGGATTGGCCCGCGGATCTGCGCACCAGTACGGCGTACAGTTGCCACTATTTCCTCAGCGGAGGCATCGATCAGCTTGTGATCGAAGGCCTTGAGACAAATTCTAATCGATTGACCCTGCATTGAAATCAGATCTCCAGATCTAGTCATTTAGCCCCAGCAAATAGTTGCTAGTAGCTCGAAAAACGGAGGCGGAATGTTATAGCTGATCTACAAGAGTGTCAAGACAAAATCTAATCGAAAGGGAAATAATTCGATATTAAAAGCAATTCACACACAACAACGACAGAAAGAGGCGCGCTCACCACACACCCAGCGTCGTCATATTTCCGGATATGACGACCCTTAATATCTCAACCCCTCTCATTTAGTCCTTTTATTTCTCCTAATCCAGCACATCTTACTTATTAACTGTTCTACCTCCGTCTTATATTCGCTACAATGTCGCGCTATTTTTCGTCCCATTAACTCGAGCAAAACAATGACTGACTTAAGCCTCTATAGAAACATTGGTATTTTCGCCCACGTCGATGCCGGCAAGACTACCACTACCGAACGCATCTTGAAGTTAACGGGCAAAATTCATAAAACGGGTGAAGTGCACGATGGCGCTGCTACCACTGACTTTATGGAGCAGGAACAAGAACGAGGCATTACTATCCAGTCAGCAGCCACAACTTGCTACTGGAAAGATCACCGCTTTAATATTATCGATACACCTGGCCACGTAGATTTCACTGTTGAAGTCTACCGCTCACTTAAAGTACTTGATGGCGGCGTTGGCGTTTTCTGCGGCTCAGGCGGCGTTGAACCCCAGTCTGAAACCAACTGGCGCTACGCCAACGAATCAGAAGTTGCCCGCATCATCTTCGTTAACAAGCTCGACCGCATGGGCGCCGACTTCCTGCGCGTTGTCGGCCAGGTCGAAAAGGTTCTTGGCGCCAACCCCCTGGTTATGGTTCTCCCTATCGGTACTGAAGAAGACTTTGTCGGCGTAGTCGATCTACTTACCCGCAAAGCCTTTATATGGGATGACAGCGGCCTGCCTGAGAACTTCGAGACTACCGACGTTCCCGAAGATATGGTTGAGCTCGTAGAAGAGTATCGCGAAAAACTGATCGAAATGGCCGTTGAGCAAGACGACGACGTGATGATGGCCTACATGGAAGGCGAAGAGCCCTCAATGGAAGACCTTAAAGCCTGCATTCGCAAAGGCACCATCGCTCTCGACTTCTTCCCTACCTATTGCGGCTCTGCCTTTAAGAACAAAGGCGTACAAGTAATTCTCGACGCCGTTGTTGACTACCTGCCCAGCCCCACCGAAGTTAAGGCCCAACCCTTAACCAATGACGAAGGTGAAGAAACCGGTGACGTCGCTACAGTCTCCACCGAAGAAACCTTAAAAGCTCTTGCCTTCAAAATCATGGAAGATCGCTTTGGCGCACTCACCTTTGTACGCATCTATTCCGGCGTTCTTAACAAGGGTGACACCATTCTCAACTCCTACACCGGCAAGACTGAGCGCATTGGCCGCATGGTTGAAATGCACGCCGATGATCGCAACGAGATCGATCGCGCCCAGGCTGGCGACATTATCGCCATCGTCGGTATGAAAAATGTTCAAACTGGTCACACGCTTTGCGACCCTAAAGACCCTGTAACACTTGAACCAATGATCTTCCCCGAGCCCGTAATCTCCATTGCGGTTAGCCCGAAAGACAAAGGTGGCTCCGAAAAGATGGGCGTCGCTATTGGCAAGATGATTGCTGAAGACCCCTCCTTCCGTGTTGAAACCGATCAGGATTCTGGCGAAACCATCCTCAAGGGCATGGGCGAACTGCACCTCGATATTAAAGTCGACATCCTCAAGCGCACTTACGGTGTTGAGCTTGAAGTAGGCCAGCCTCAGGTTGCCTATCGCGAAACTATCACCCAGGCCATCGAAGACAGCTACACCCACAAGAAGCAATCGGGTGGTTCCGGTCAGTTTGGTAAAATTGACTACCGTATCAAGCCCGGCGAGCCAGGAACTGGCTTTGTTTTCAATTCCATTGTTGTCGGCGGTAACGTACCCAAGGAATTTTTCCCTGCTATTGAGAAAGGCTTCAAAGGCATGATGGATCAAGGCCCACTGGCCGAGTTCCCTGTTCTAGACGTCGAAATCGAGCTCTACGACGGCGGCTTCCACGCCGTGGATTCATCGGCTGTTGCCTTTGAAATCGCTGCTAAAGGCGCCTACCGCCAATCCATGCCCAAGGCTGGCCCTCAACTAATTGAGCCCATCATGAAAGTAGACGTCTATACACCCGACGACCATGTGGGCGACGTTATTGGCGACCTCAACCGTCGTCGTGGCATGATCAAGGATCAGGAAAAGGGCGTCACCGGCGTACGCATTAAAGCCGACGTACCACTGGCAGAAATGTTCGGCTATATCGGCTCACTTCGCACCATGACATCAGGCCGCGGACAGTTCTCCATGGAATTCTCCCACTATCTACCTTGCCCGAAAAATGTTTCTGAAGACGTCATTGCAGAAGCCAAGGAAAGAAAAGCGGCAAAATAACTACGCTTTTTCAATAAAAACCCCGCTGGTTTTGCAGCGGGGTTTTTATTGCCTGCATTTCGCGGAATATATCAACGGATCTTCACATCAGTAAAATCAAGCCATAAAAAAGGCCGCCCAATTGGCGGCCTTTTTTATGGGGTAGCGCTAAAGACTTATTCGAAAATCTTAGCCACAACACCCGCGCCAACAGTACGACCACCTTCGCGAATAGCGAAGCGTAGACCGTCTTCCATGGCAATAGGGGCAATCAAGGTAACAACCATTTGTACGTTGTCACCAGGCATAACCATTTCAACGCCTTCGGGCAACTCACAAGCGCCCGTTACGTCTGTGGTACGGAAGTAGAACTGGGGACGATAGCCTTTAAAGAAAGGCGTGTGTCGACCACCTTCGTCTTTGCT
>MAAS01000022.1 GCA_002162755.1 Gammaproteobacteria bacterium 50_400_T64
AGTCGGAATTCAGGGCTAAAAGTAGGCCTAGTTCGTTTATTCATTGATCACCTGTTTTTCTATTGAAGTGATGCTATCACCTCTTATCAGGTGGCCAAATTCACTATGCCACTACACCTGCAGTACCCGTTGTGAATGAAGAGGCGAAGTTAGAGCCACCGGTGATGGTGCTAATAGTGGTTGTATCAAACAAGTAATCCAGAGTACCCGCGCCATCAAAAAAGGCATCTAAACCATTGAAAACAGTTAGCCAGCCACTGTCATTGGTAAAAAGACCAAAATTGCCAGATACATCAGGAGCTACTGTGCCGAGAACCTCATTAATAATATTGGAGAAAAGCGCAGCAAACTCATGATCTGCAGCAGAAGATGCTGTCGTTTCGGTAGCAGTCCAAGCTCCCGTTGCAAGAATTACAGCATTCACATCTGCAGCAGTTAGGCCATTGTTTGAGTAGTCGCCAAAAGTGCTCATCGATCCACGTACTTCAACCTGTACATTGGTTAGTACGTTACCAGCACCAATTGTAGATCCAAACAGATCAACAGAAAGCGCTTCACTAATATCTGTTGAAATACTGGTAGCATCACCAAAAGTACCAAAAAAAGCATCATCGCTTATTGTCGCGGCCTGTACTGATCCCGCTGTCAATGAAGCGGCTAATGCCAGGCCCATTATGTTTTTACTTAACATCATGTCAATCCTTGTATAAAGAAAAATAAGAAAATGCTTATTTGCAACGCTCTGGATTTCAGGTGTTACCAAAACACGCAAGCTCTTCTGTTAAGCAAAAAAACATACCAGAATAAAATAACCTATTTACTTCAACAGGCTGGATAAAATCAAGGTTGCTGGTCAGTAAAATCAACCGCTCATGTGTAAAAAAAGCTGACACTTTGACGTTTTCTTATCCTCCTTCAACAGTACCGTAATAATATTTATAGGGCGCCCAGATAGGCTCTATCCCGCATAACCCTCAGGATTCTGACACTGCCAATGCCAGCTATCTCTCATCATTTGCGGCAAGCTTTGCTCTGCCTGCCAGCCGATTTCCCGCTGCGCTTTACCCGGCTCAGCCCAGCAGGCGGGAATATCACCAGGGCGTCGGGCGGCTATTTTATAAGGCACTTTGGCACCTGTTGCCGCTTCAAAAGTTTTGATCATTTCCAGCACGGAGTAGCCCTGCCCGGTGCCCAGATTCCAGGTATGGCAACCGACATCGCTAGTCTCATCAAACAAAAACTGCAAGGCCTTTACGTGGCCGGCGACAAGATCGACAACGTGAATATAATCGCGCACCCCGGTGCCATCGGGGGTCGGGTAGTCATCGCCGTAAACCGTGAGTTCGGTCTGCTTACCCAGCGCTACCTGCAACATATAGGGCAGTAAATTATTGGGGATGCCATTGGGCGCTTCGCCGATCATGCCGCTGGGGTGAGCGCCAACCGGATTAAAGTAACGTAATAAGCCTACTTGCCAAAACGCCTTATCGCTGAGTTGATCGGCCACCGCCAAATCGCGAAAGACATCTTCCACCATTTTCTTCGACGTGCCGTAGGGGTTGGTAGTTTGCAGGGGGAAGGATTCATCAATCGGCACCGCATGGGGTTCGCCGTAGACTGTTGCCGAAGAGCTGAAAATAATGCGGCCGACACCGTAGCGCTGCATCGCCTCACAGAGAGTCAGCGTTCCGGCAACATTGTTTTGATAATACAGCAATGGATTAGTGCAGGATTCGCCTACCGCTTTTAAACCAGCGAAGTGCATCACCGCATCAATTGCATACTGAGTAAAGAGTCTGTCGAGGGTTTCGACATCGCAGATATCGCCTTCGATAAAATCAAAGTCTTTACCGGTAATGGTTTTCACCCGCGCCATCGACAGCGGCGAGCTATTGACCAAATTGTCGACCACCACAATTTGATAACCTGCATCGAGCAGGGCAACACAGGCATGGCTACCGATATAACCCGCGCCACCAGTGACTAATACTGTTTTGTTTCCGTTCATTAATACGCTCTTCCTATAACTGAGTAGCACTGCACCAAAAATCAGCGCTTTGACCCACTGATAATAAAATCGCTAGCGCTAAATTATATTACAATCCCCATCACTCTGAACAATTGAAAAACCAAAACTACTCACGACAATTCACAAGAGAAGGGATAACACTTGGAATGACTGCTAAAACTCTCTTTATTACTGGTGGCGCAGGCTTTATCGGCTCTGCCCTAATCCGCTATTTGATAGCCGAAACACCCTGCCGCGTGGTCAATGTCGACAAGCTCACTTACGCGGGCAATCTCGAATCCCTCACCAGTGTCGCCAACCACGAGCGCTATCATTTTGAGCGGGAAGATATTTGTGATGCCGCTGCGATGTCCCGTCTCATCGCCCACTATCAGCCCGACGCCATTATGCACCTGGCAGCAGAAAGCCACGTCGACCGCTCCATCAGCGGCCCCGCTGCGTTTATCGAGACCAATATAAACGGCACCTTCACCCTGCTCGAAGCGGCACGGCAGTATTGGGATAGATTGGAGGGTGAGCGCAAAGCGGCCTTTCGCTTCCACCATATTTCTACCGACGAGGTTTACGGCGACCTGGAACCTGGCCTGCTATTTACCGAAGACACCGCCTACGCACCCAGCTCGCCCTATTCCGCCAGTAAAGCAGCGTCTGACCATTTGGTACGCGCCTGGCAGCGCACTTATGACTTCCCCGTGCTCATCACTAATTGCTCGAATAATTACGGCCCCAACCACTTCCCCGAAAAACTGATTCCACTGATGATTCTCAATGCTCTGGCGGGCAAGCCTTTGCCTATTTATGGCGACGGCCAGCAAATTCGCGACTGGCTTTATGTGGAGGATCACGTTCGCGCCCTGTATTGCGTGTTGACCACGGGGAAAATTGGCGAGACCTACAATATCGGCGGCCATAACGAAAAAACCAATCTCGAGGTGGTCACTACCCTTTGCCAGATACTCGAACAACTGGCACCGGAAAAACCTGAAGGGGTGGCGAACTACATCGACCTGATTACCTATGTCACCGACCGCCCGGGTCACGACCTGCGCTATGCCATCGACGCCAGTAAAATACAGCGTGAGCTGGGCTGGCAGCCGGAGGAAACCTTCGACAGCGGTTTACTGAAAACGGTCGAGTGGTTTATCAGCAATACTGCCTGGGTTGAAAACGTCAGCAGCGGCGCCTATCAGCAATGGATGGAGACGCACTATGAAGACTAATATTCTTCTACTCGGTGCCGACGGCCAGGTGGGCTGGGAGTTACGCCGCGCACTACTCAGCGTCGGTAAAGTCACCGCCATCACCCGACAAGATTGCTCGCTCACTGACAAAGCGGCCGTTAGCGCTCTCGTGGCCAGCCATCAACCCGACATTATTGTGAATGCCGCCGCCTACACCGCCGTTGATTTGGCCGAGAGTGAAAGCGAGCAGGCCTATGCCCTCAACCGAGACCTGCCCGCCCTGCTTGGCGAGCTGGCCCGGCAGCGGGATATTCTCGTCGTCGACTACTCCACCGACTACGTTTTTGATGGCAGTAAAAGCGAGCCCTATTTCGAACACGACAACACTGCACCGGCCAATATTTATGGTGCCAGCAAGCTGGCAGGCCTGCAGGCTTTACAAGCGAGCGGTTGCCGGCATTTGGTGTTTCGCGTTAGCTGGGTTTACTCGGCGCGGCGTGGTAACTTTATTAAAACCATTCTTCGATTGGCCGCTGAGCGTGATGAATTAAGTATTGTCAGCGATCAGATCGGCAGCCCGACATCGGCCAGTTTGATTGCCGATGTCACCGCCAACTGTTTGCTGTTGCTCGCCGCCGGTATCGGCAAGGAAGGGGTTTATCATTTAGCACCCGCCGGACAAACCAGCTGGCACGGTCTGGCAGAAGAAATAGTCCGCCATGCGCAAACGCTGGATATGCCCCTAAAAATTAAACCTGCGGACATCAAACCGACATCGACTTCAGGCTATCCTACCCCGGCGCAACGACCGGCAAATTCAGTGATGAATACCGACAAACTGACGCGCACTTTCCAGTTACACTTGCCCGACTGGCAGGAGCCTCTAGAACACCTGCTCCAGGAATTCAGCGCAAACGCTTAACAGGCTTGCCAATCTTGGCGATTAAAGAAAGTACCCAGAAGCATATAAAGCGAAACAAGGAACGAACAGAACATGAGTCAACGCAAGGGTATTATTCTCGCCGGTGGTTCGGGCACGCGCCTCTACCCCATCACCCAGGTTATCTCCAAGCAGCTACTGCCGATCTACGACAAACCGATGATTTACTATCCCCTGTCGACGCTGATGCTGGCGGGCATAAAAGATATTCTGCTGATCTCCACCCCGCAAGACACGCCCCGCTTTGAGCAACTGCTCGGCGACGGCAGTCAGTGGGGTTTACATATTCAGTACGCCGTTCAGCCCTCGCCCGACGGGCTCGCCCAGGCCTTTATTATTGGCAAAGAGTTTCTCGGCAATAGCCCCTCCGCTTTAATTCTGGGCGACAATCTGTATTACGGCCACAACCTCAGCCAACTGCTACAGCGTGCCAACGAAGTGGAAAGCGGCAGCACAGTGTTTGCCTATCCGGTACACGACCCCGAACGCTACGGCGTGGTTGAATTTGACACCACGGGTAAAGCGGTGAGCATTGAAGAAAAACCGACCGAACCGAAGTCGCGCTACGCGGTAACCGGCCTGTATTTTTACGATAACCAAGTGGTCGATATTGCAGAACAGATCAAACCGAGCCCCCGAGGCGAACTGGAAATCACCGACGTTAATCAGGTCTACCTCGACAGACAGCAGCTGAATGTTGAGAACCTGGGGCGCGGCGCTGCCTGGCTCGATACCGGCACTCACGAGTCTCTGCTTGAAGCATCAACCTTTATTAAAACCATCGAAACCCGGCAGGGCCTAAAAATCGCCTGCCTCGAAGAAATCGCCTATCGCATGGGTTATATCGATGCCGCGCAAGTTGAAAAGCTGGCCGAACCCCTGAAGAAAAACGGCTACGGTCAATACCTGCTACAAATTTTAAAAGAAGATATTTTTTAACTGGCTACTAAAAAGAAATAGCCAACAATAATCACTGTTAAGTAGGGTTACTGATGGACGTTGAACAAACAGAAATACCCGAAGTCCTGCTGATTAAGCCCGCTGTTTACGGTGACGAGCGAGGCTATTTTAAAGAAACTTTCCATCAGCAACGCTACGCCGAGCTGGGTATAAAAGGACACTTTGTGCAGGACAATGTGTCCTTCTCCAGCCGGGGTGTACTGCGCGGCCTGCACTACCAATGGCCCAACCCCCAGGGCAAATTACTCTACGTACTGCAGGGTGAGATCTTCGATGTCGCGGTGGATATTCGTGCCGACTCCCCCACCTTTGGCCGCTGGGTGGGGCGCTTTTTATCCTCTGACAATCATCACCAACTGTGGATACCCGAGGGCTTTGCCCACGGTTTTCTGGTCACCAGTGAAACGGCATTAATCACCTATAAATGCACTGACCTCTACCACCCTGCCGATGAAGGCTGTGTGCAGTGGGACGACCCGGCCATCGGCATTGACTGGCCACTGGATAGAATCGACGGTACGCCCTCTCTGTCGGGTAAGGATCAACAAGGTAAGTCGCTCGCCGACTCTGCCCTTAGGTTCTGCCCTTAAAGGCTGATGTCAGCAAGTACTCACCCGGCAACTATTTAAGCTAACAACCACTACCAAAGGCTCTGTCGCTCAACATGCAAAACACTCGCAGTCCCAATAGCCTCCGCCGCCCCACGCTCACTCGTGGCCTTGCGGGCTGGTATCGACCCAACGCCGTACCGCGCAATGCCTATATTGAGCTCGACGCCATGCTGGCGGGCTTAAATACCTCGATAGATACCGATACCCATGCCGGCAATGTGTATTCCTGCGCGGCAACAGACAGGCTGTATTCACTCAGCGACAATAATGAAGACAAGGGTATGGTCGCTATTATTGGCCACCCCCAGTGGAAAAATGCACGCCTAGCCACCCTGGCTGCAGAGTCATGCCATAGTGCCGCACTCGCGGCGGCCTATCGTCAAGACAGCGACAACTTTCTCGAGCAACTCGGCGGCAACTTCGCCTTTGTAATTATTGACAGTGCTAAAGACACAGTACTTGCCGGGGTCGATCGACTCGGTCATTTTCCGCTGTACTACTCTCAGCCAAAAAACACTCAGCAGGATAACGGGCTGGTATTTGGCTCATCGGCCAGTGCAGTACTTGCTCATACCAGCATCGAGCGCAAAATCCAGCCCCAGGGCATTTACGACTTTATTTATTTTCACATGGTGCCCAGCCCGGTCTCTATCTATCAGGGTCTGGCCAAACTGCCCGCCGCCCATTACCTGAAATACAGCAAGGGCAAAATTGAAATACTTAACTACTGGCAGCCCCACTTCTCAGAAACATCAGACAAGAGCTTTCGCGCCATGGCCAAAGAGCTGCGGCCCCAGCTCAAGTCAGCTGTCGGCCGAGCCGTCACCGACTACAGCACCACCGGCGCCTTTCTCAGTGGTGGGCTCGATAGCTCGAGCGTCACCGGTATGCTCGCTGAATTGAGTGAACACCAGGCCCGCGCCTACTCCATCGGCTTTGCCGCCGAAGGCTATGACGAAATGGCCTTTGCCCGTATTAGCGCGAAAAAATTTGGCGTTAAACTCAACGAGTACTACGTCACCCCCGACGATGTCGTCGACGCCCTGCCCGATATTGCCACCAGTTACGATGAACCCTTCGGTAACTCGTCAGCTCTGCCCGCCTATTTTTGCGCCAAGCTGGCTGCCGAAGACGGTATCAAATGTCTGCTCGCGGGTGACGGTGGTGATGAAATATTTGCCGGTAACGAGCGTTACGCCAAACAGGATGTGTTCGAGGCCTACCACAAAATACCCATGGCGCTACGCAGCCACTTTATCGAGCCGCTAACCCAGGCACTGCCAAACCAAATCGGTCTGGCAGCCAAAGCGAAAAGCTATATCGACCAGGCCAATGTGCCCCTGCCCGACCGCCTACAAACGTACAACTTTCTCAATCGACACCGCCCGGAAGAAATATTTTCCAGCGACTTTCTCGCCCAAATAAATACCGCTTCACCAGCGGCCCTGCAACAACAGGTTTACCAACTACCAACCGATGCCTCAACCCTCAACCGCATGCTCTATCTCGACTGGCAGTTCACCCTGGCCGACAATGACCTGCGTAAAGTTAACCACATGTGCGCAGTAGCCGGTGTAGACGTGACCTACCCCATGCTCGATGACGAACTCATTGCCTTTGCCTGCCAGATACCCGGCCAATGGAAAATAAAAGGTAAAAACCTGCGCCACTTTTACAAAAAAGGCCTGCACAATTGGCTACCCGACGAAACCATCAATAAGAAAAAGCAAGGCTTTGGCCTTCCCTTCGGCGTGTGGATGCAAAGCCACCAGCCCCTGCAGCAAATGGCCTACGACAATTTACTCAAGCTGAAAAAACGACAATGGCTGAACCCCGCCTTTATTGATGAACTGATCGACCTGCACCGCAACGGCCATGCGGCCTATTACGGTGAGTTAATTTGGGTGTTGACGGTATTGGAATTGTGGCTGGATGAACACCTGTAGCCACTTGCTTTTATGCATGGCAGCTAAGAAGGTGTGCTCAAAGACTCTTGCGACATCAGCATAAAAGAATCCACTAATTTGCGTACTACCCGTGAGGAACTGATGTCTTTTTGTTGCTGTAGTTCACTAACAACCGCCATTAGCGATTCAGATAAATCGAAGTCACAGGAACGCATCATCGAACCCTCCGGTATCTCACCAACGTCCCTGTCGAGCTGATAATGAATATAGGTTTTAACGCTGGATGAAAGACGTATTTCCCGCCCCAGGCAATTAATAATATGACCGACCGCCAAGGGCACGCTAGTATTTAACTGCTCTGCCAATCGACTTAAATAATCAAGTTGATGCTGATGCAGACGGACAACCAGGGCTATCGTTTGATCGCCATTGATGGCCTTTGTTTTATCAATCTGTTGTGCAGGGCCCTTAGTGGCGTACAAACCCGCACTATCTCGCACCCAGCGTAAATAAAGCCCTGCCCCGAATGCCAGCCCCCCAACCATACACAGGTAGAGGAAGGCCCAACGCCAAAAGAGCTCCAACTCAGTCAGCAGATGAGCGCGATCTGGCCCCAATAGAAAATCGACGCCAGAAAATTCCAGACCGTATTTATTCACGTTGGCGTCCAACCCCATATTCAGCAACCACCATGCCAGAGGTAACGACAACACGGTGACAGCGAGTGCCTTTAGCACGGTACTTCTTTTGCCCTCGCCAGACCTGGCCAGAAACCCGGCGCATGCTGTCATTAATGCAACTAAAGCATAGAGATAGCCGCCCCCGCCCCAGCCAAAATAACCGTCGGGGGCAATCAATTCATTCAGGTTATCTGTCGAAGACCAATCAAAAGCAATGACCTTGCAAAAATAGAGCCACGGCAACATAAGCAACAGATAAAAAAACAAGCGCCCAATGATCGAGGTTATTCGCAACGGTGAAGAACTCGCGGAAATGCGTGCTCGATAAAAATGAATGGCTAAAATCACACCCAGAAAGATAATAAGTGGCCCAATAAGCGCACCAAAACGAATCACCGGCTCAAAAATATCAGTAAGCACCCGAAGGTTATCAGCACCGACCATCGCCACAAAATCTATTCCCGGCTGGCCCAGAACACCTCGACTACCCACACGATGGACAACCACCGAAGAACCGGAAACATCCATAATACTTTCGCGAGTCACACTAACAATCAAGAGTACATAGACGACAACTGAGGCCGCCATGGCCGCTAATGGGCCGGCGATTACGGCCTTACGACTGACGGCTAGCCGCTGCCCCACCCATGCGGAACAGCCACCAAAACTCAGCAGCGCCAGGCTGAAAAAAAACAAATCAATGCCATTACCGCCGAATAGAAATAGTTCTCGCAGGTTATAGGGCACGCCGGGCAAACGCAGCACGACAAAAGCCGTCACCATAATGAGCAAAGAGGCACCGCCTCCAAGCCACAAGACCTTTTTTCGCTGCCCAGTACGGGAGCCGGAAGAGCCCACCACGAACGGATCAACACTGACAGGCGAGGCAAGAACCCCCGATTCACGCAAAATCTGCACACCCATTGCAACAGCTGGATCTGGATCTTGCACTTGAACTTTACCCGGGGAAGATCCTCCATTCGGCTCCTGGCTGCCAACGCCAATCCTTCGCTCGCCACTGCCAGACTCATTTTGCGACGAACTTCGGGGTGACATCGCCGCCGTCACTCCATCAGCCCGAGAAAGCGCTGACCTATCCCCTTCCCTCAAACGTAAAATAAGATAGCCGATAAACAATACCAGTAAGGGATCCGTTAACTCAGGCGTACTACCCAGGCGCCAAAGCTGAGCAATCTCAGTCATTAAAACGATGACCGTGACAACAGCAATTTTAGGGAATGAGAGTGACCGCATTTGGTTGAGCAACCAAAAAATGGCGCCAAAAACAAAGACTTTTTCACACAGTGCAGTAGAGTTAATGAGCATTGAGCCTTCGAGAAAACCGGCAAACGGTAACCAGTGGAAGGTGGATGGCCCAGTCGTCATCGCAAATGGGAAAAGAGTACTCAGCGCATAAGTCAGCAATAACAACCAGGGTAAACCTGAACCTGGCCTTTGGTTTTGACGAGAAACCACCCGCCACATCAAAACCGCCATAGCGCCAGCACAGACATCACTCAGAGAAACCGTGTTATTGACAACCACGACCTCTGAACCCAAAACCGCAACAATACTTATCGGCAGGTAAACAGTTCGCCAGCGATCAGCGAGAATACTTTTCCCCATCCATGCGACAACGAGCCAGCTAACGCTCATTAATAGAAACTCTGACCACACAAATTGTGGTGTATGTAACAGCGGCTTGACGGCATCTTTATAAGATTGCCAGTCAATGGTGGGTACAAAAGGTAGTAAACGAGCCGACATCCACGAGCCGATAAGCAGCAACGCGAAATTTTTAAACAGATCATTACTGCGCCAGGCGATCAGCTGGCGATCGCCTGAACGGAAAGCCAGAGCAAAGCCAAGCAGAAAGCCCAGGCCATTGCCGTACACATCAAATAGGCTCGGTGATCTCGCGGGAATATAGAGCTGCACAAGCTGACAAGCCATTGCCAAAGTAAAACCAATCACACCCAGCGGCAGCAATACCTGAAACAGCCGGCGTCCATTGCCCAAATACAAATAACCCAAATATCCAAAGGGAACAAACAGGGCAATATTACCGAGAATATCCCCTCGCCCACTTTTCTGACGCCAAGAACGAAGGAAGTCCTGCATTAACTCACGACTGACTGTCGATGAAAATTCAAAGGGATACATCGACCCGTAAATGATAAGACTACAGATCAGATAGAACAGAATGGGGAGGACTGAAGTATTCTTTGGCTCACGCATTTGCGACAAAACACATCCTTTTAGTAAGTACTGGTGCAAACCTTCAATGGCATTTCATCGCCACAGTAGATAATCCCTCTTCACTATAACCAATTGCCCCCAGACTCCGCACCCTAGCAGCTGACCTTCTGATACAGTTAATAACGCCACATTTTAAAAACCCAATAAATACGCACTGCTTCTTAGGGTTATAATCAACATTAAACCTCCCCCTCACCCGATGATTTTCAGCGCGATTCAATATGGATTTTCTCTTCGCTTTACCCCTTCTCCTGTTAGCCTGGTGGGCTCTATGCCTAATCCTACTTGGGCTGTGGAAGAGAACGTTATTTCAACAAACATGGCGCGAGCCCTATTTCGCTGATATTCCAATCCTGTTTGAAAGTGACGACTGGGGGCCTGGCGGGCTTTTTCATATCGAGCGCTTAAACGATCTTCTCAGCACACTCAAACAACAACCTGACAGCCAGGGCAGAAGCGCCGTACTGACGGCAAATATGGTGCTCGCCGTTCCCGATATTGAAAAAAGCCAGGGCGATAACAAGCACTACCACCGTCTGCTACTTGACCAGGGTTTTCCCGAGCTTTCCCAAGCCTTTCAAAGCGCCGCCAAAGACGGCAGCTTTGTACCTCAACTGCATGGCATGGAGCATTACAGCGGAGAGGCTCTTGTTCGTCTGCAAAGCCTTGCTGACCCCAGAACAACACACGCTTTTTCCAGCCCCGGCTGGTGGGATTGGGAAAGCCTGGACTCCCCGCTTCAGGGTCACTATGTCGACGGGGGGGCACTCCCCACCCAGGCGATTAGCCGCACCCAGGCCAGCAACATTATTAAACTGGCCACCGCGCATTTCGAACGACTCTTTGGCGTACCCAGTTACAGCACTGTCGCCCCCTGCTATCTCTGGAATAGCGAGATAGAGGATATATGGTTCGAGCACGGCATACAGTCCATCCAAACTGCAGGCTACCGCTGTACCGGTCGTGACAGTACTGGCCATTACCATCAAGACAAGCCCCTCATTCGCCCTGGCGAGCACAACCCCAAAGGGCAAACTTATCTGGTGCGCAATGTGATGTTTGAACCCACGGACGGCAACACCAATGCTGACACCGCCTGGGCGGAAACGCGCGCCGCTATCGCCCAGGCACTACCCGTGTCTATTTCGACCCATCGTTACAACTTCACACGCAGTGAGGCGGAACACAGAGACTCACTTGCCGAGCTCGACGTTTTACTGCAAAAATTAAACACCCTGCCCCACACCCGTTTTCTCTCCTCACCCGAGCTGGCGCAAGCCATTGAGGCTCCCCATTCTGCCCTCAACAATCCCTTTTCCGACGAGCAATCTGCACCGCTTAAGCGATTAAAAGGCCTCTCTAAAGTTGCCGCCTTTTTGTCTCGCCTGCAGCACCGACATGCGAAACTGGGCAAACTATCTATACTCACTGGCTTGGCACTGCCCGCCCGGCTCATTCAAACCCTTGCAGGAAAAAGCACTGTTCCTTAAGCATCAGCGCTGTGATGCCGGCCTATCCGCTAACAAAGCCCCCTTGTTACAATGCTCAGCAACATCTCCGCCGTTCATAGATGCAACAAGCGCCAATGAAACCATCAAACAGAGAAAGTGCATGTATTCAAAAATTGTAAGGAACCTGCTCTTCCCTCTGCACGAAAAAATAATGAAGCGTCCCACTTTCAGCTTTGCCGCTGATCTTGAAAAAACCCAGTGGCTCAGTCGCGAGGCGCTTGAACAACTACAGCTCGACAAGCTAAAAGCCCTACTCAACATCGCTGTTGCGCACTCACCCTGGCATGCCGAACGTATTCGTGACGCACAATTTCCTTTGGGTGCTAGCCAAACACCGACCTTTGCAGACCTCGCCCGCCTACCCACCATGGACAAAAGCGATGCCCAAAGCCATCGTGATCAAATAGCCTGGCCCGGTGTGCCCGGCGGCGGCAGCTTATACAACACGGGCGGTTCGAGCGGCCAGCCACTCATCTTCTATTACGGCAAAGAACGGCAGGCCTCCGATTCTGCCAACAGAATTCGTGCTCGACGTTGGTGGGGCGTTGATTTCGGTGAAAGAGAAGTCTTCCTCTGGGGCGCACCCGTTGAGCTGGCTAAAACAGACCGCATCAAGCAGTTTCGCGACCGACTGATGAACCAACTGCTACTCAATGCCTTTGAGATGTCAGCCAAGAACATGGGGCTTTATGCCCAAGCCATCGAAAAATTCCAGCCAACCTGTATTTATGGCTACGCCAGCAGCTTAACCCTCTTTGCCAATTATTTAGAAACCAACGATAAAACGCTGCACCTACCGCAATTAAAAGCCGTCTGCACCACCGGCGAACCCCTCTACCCCAACCAACGTACCGCGATTAAACGCGCCTTTGGCGTTCCGGTCGCGAACGAATACGGTAGCCGAGACGCCGGATTTATCGCCCACGAAAGCCCCGAGGGTCAAATGCTCGCCTCCAGCGAAACGATGATTCTTGAAATACTCGATGCCAATGGCCAGGCCGTCGCCGCAGGGCAAACGGGTGAAGCCGTGATTACCGGCCTTCACTCTCAGGCCCAGCCCTTTATCCGCTATCGCACCGGCGACATGCTCAAAGCCAGCGCCGAACACTGCAAAGCCGGGCGCAGCTTACACGTCATCGATGAAGTGGTCGGTCGCTCCACCGATTTCATCATCGCCGCCGATGGCACCATCATGCACGCCCTGGCCGTGATTTATGTCTTGCGCGCCATTGAAGGCATGGGCGAATTCAAAATTATCCAGCACAGCACGGCCGAACTCGAAGTGCAGTTCGTGCCTGCCGATGAGTGCGCTAACGATAGCCACTGGCAACAAATGGCTGAACAGGCCATCACCACTCAACTCAAGCAACGCCTGGGCCAAAGTACCGAGATCATTTTAAATAAAAGGGATAGCATTCCACCGGAAAAATCGGGCAAGCACCGCTATGTAGTGAGCCATGTGGCGCTACCCGATGGCTACACCGGCGAAGGCTAACTGAGCGATGAAAATTAGCGCCGTTATCCCCACCTACAACAATGCTGCTTTTATTACAGAAGCTATTGATAGCATTCTTGCGCAATCGCACCCCGTCGACGAAATCATCGTTGTCGACGATGGCTCGAGTGACCACAGCGAAGCCCTGGTTAAAGCAATAGCGCAAAAGACCGACAAGCTCATCTACATCAAACAACAAAACCAGGGCCCCTCCAGCGCACGTAACCGGGGTATTGAAGCGGCCAGTGGTGACTGGATTGCCTTTCTTGACGCCGATGACCGGTGGCCAAAGGACAAAATTGCCCGGCAAATAGCGGCCTTGGAAAAGGAACCCAGCCTGCAACTCGTCGCCGGTGACATGGCAGAAACCGACGAGCGGGGCAATGTGTTGATTGAATCTATGCTGGCAAAGCATCAGTTACTTGAACAATTCCAAAACCTTGCTGGGCGACCTCTCAATAATGCACTTACTGCTCTAGTCAAAAAAAACTTTATTCCCACCGGTACGGTACTGGTCAAACGAGCTGCACTCAACGAAGCCTGTGGCTTCAACCCCGACATTCGTTTTGGTGAAGACCTTGAGCTGTGGGCCAAAATAGCCTGCCGCCACCCCATCACCTGCCTGCCCCAACGACTTATGTATCGCCGCCAACACGGCGCTAATGCCACGCAAAACACCGGCCCGATGCTGGAAGACCTGGTCAAAGTCATGGGCTCAATTAGCCTTTACGGCGCAGAGCAACTGAAGCAGCAAGATGTAAGACCCGGTACACTGCGCGCCTCTGCGCTCACCGACCTGGGCTATTGGCACTTTAGTCAGGGTAACTACAGGCAGGCTCGAAACGTTTTTGCATCCAGCTTAAAAGAGCAAGTCAGCAAGCGCACTCTTTTTTACGCCGTCGCATGCCTGCTGCCAAAATTCTTGATTAGAAGACTAAAAACACTGAAGCAACAAAACACCAGCCCAGCCCAATAATTTTCCAGATAAAGCCATCGGTCGCAATATTATGAGAATAGAGTATGCAGACTGCTAAAATGTGGCCCGGTTATAGCTTTGGGGCATGACTTAACGCAGACAATCCCATAGAATTCCGCGCAAGTCGCAATGATTTAAACGCTCATAGAAGTAAAGAGATGGGCATTGCACAACCACTAACAGGGAACCCGGGTGCTCAATTAAACCCAGACAGTAATAATGCCAAGCAACGCACCCAAAAAAATTCTCTACGTTGAAAACGGCATCGGCTATGGCGGCGCTATCATCTGCTTGCGGCATCTGGTGAGAAACCTCGACCGCACACGCTTCACCCCCATGGTTGTCACTGGCCGCACCGGCCCCCAATACCGGGAAATCGCCAACGAAGCCCAATGGCAGCACATCCCCGACCGGCACGTCGACATCGTGGGCGCCCACAGAAAAATAGACCCCATAGCCTGGATCGATAAAATCCCCGGCCTGCGCTTCATCGTTAACCAGGTACTGGCCCGCGCCGACGACCTGTTTAACTTCCTGCCCTTTTTCCTCCACCTGCTGTACACCGCCTGGCGCTTTAAAGCCGATTTAATACACGCCAATAACGAACCTCTGTGTAATCGTGCCGCACTGCTGGTTGCCAAAGTTCTACGCATTCCCAGTGTCTGCCATGTGCGAGGCGATCAGGATGGATCACGACTCATGCGCTGGGCATTCACCCTGCCAAGTCATTTCACCCCCGTTTCCCATTGGGTCTCAAAGAGCATACAAAGCAAGCTTCACGTCCCCGAAGATAAGATCACGGTGATTTATGATGGCCTTGAACTCGATGGCCTCGACCCCACCACCGATGGCACAGCCTTTCGTCAGCAGTATCAACTCAATGATGATGACTTCGCCGTCGGACTAGTGGGCCTGCTTATCCCCTGGAAAGGTCAGGAGATTTTTCTCGATGCAGCTAAAGAACTCCAAGATAAGATTCCCAACCTGAAAATGCTGATCATCGGCGGTACACCCGATGACTGTGCATCCTACGAAAAAATGCTCAAGCAGCGAGTCGTACAAGAGGGGCTTGAATCCACCATCATATTTACTGGCCACGTAAAGGATATGCCAAAAGTTTATAATGGCCTCGATATTGTGGTATCCGCCTCAACCAGCCCCGAGCCCCTGGGCACTGTTGTTATTGAGGCAATGGCGCTGGGCAGACCCTTAATTGGCCCTGATCACGGAGGCGCGGCGGAAATGATGTCTCATGAAAGAAACGGACTGCTGTTTAAAGCGGGCGATGCGTCAAGTTTAGCAAGTAATATTAACGACTTTTACAACTCGGAAGAAACACGCAACAGCTTAGGCACCGCAGCCAGGCAGCATGCATTAGCGACCTTTGCCGTAGAAACACATACGCATGCAATGCAAACCCTCTATTCCAGCTTTATTGGAGCTACAAAATGAACCCCATCAACTTACTCCCCTGGAGTTTTCGAGGGATCAACCCTTTTTTAAACACCTACGGTGATAAATTTTTATTTGGCAATGTAGCAAAAACAAAGCCTATTACAACCAATCCTGACGCAAAAACAGAAGTTCACTCGGCAGTGCCCCATCGCTATATCTACGCCTATCTCGTCGCCATTAAATCGTTACTGCAATATCACGCTGACCTGTCAATCGTCGTCCACGACGATGGCAGCTTAAAACAAGCCGACAAAGACCTGCTCGCATTTCACCTGCCCGGTTGCCGTGTGATCGACAGGCTCAGCGCCGATGCCGCCTTTGAGAAACTAAACAACCCCTTTTTATCCAAAGTTCGCAATAGCTATACCAGCTATATCAAACTGTTTGATACGACCTATTCCAGCAAATCAGAAAGGGTTATCATCATTGACACCGACACCCTGTTTTTAAAGCGACCCGACGCCATCATTGACTGGATAGAAAATGGCGGTAAGCCCTGGTACCACCTGGCCCCAAAAGGCCAAATGAAGGGTAAAGACAAGGCACCAAAGAGCAGCAACAAAACAAGCAGTGATAAAGTTGCACCGGAAAAAGATCATATTCAAACCTTGATCATGAAAAACCTCGATGACATTAATGCCACATTGAATAAAAACTACCAGATAGAACAAGGTTTCTGCTCCGGCTTCATCGGCTACGATAGCTCAACAATAGAAATGGACGAGTTGAATGAGCTTTTTTCATTGCTCTACAAAAAATTTGACGACAAAATATTTAAATGGGGCTCAGAACAAACCACCCATGGTTTACTCCTATGCTCGAAGGGCGCTGAAGCCCTGCCTATTGATGATTACTTCGTCTTCACTCAAAAAAATGCTGACCTTGCAAAGGATGCTACCTTCGTTCACTTCGTAGGAGAAAACAGGTTTCACCGCCTGATATACCCCAACCTTGCAAAGTCCCTTATTCAATCATTGCGCTGATCAACTCATGAAAAACGTACACGTAATTATCTTACTCGTCGTATGCACCCTACTATCGAGCACCACCCTGCACGCAAACAAAAGACCCTGGCGGGAAGCAGTACGGGGTGACTGGAAACAACACCGCGCAACACTACCCCCCTTTTGCGCCAAAAATGTGAAACAACGTGCGCCTTTTAACGGCCCCAACTACCTTAAAGATATGACCTGGGGAAACCACCTGTGCGGTGCCCTTACTAAAATCCCAATATGTCGCACCTATTTCGGCAAGGATCGCTTCGAATGTCTCAACCATTTTACCGAGGGTTACACTTACTGGATTTCCCACGCAAAGAATCCAAAGTTCGGCATGCTTCCCTACTTGCACACAGGGCTTGGTCAGCTTTATTTTGAAATGGGTAAAAAGCCTGAAGCCATTAGGGAATACCAGCTTGCCATCAAGAAGAACCCCAAATACCTGAAAGCCTATAAAAGCCTTATCGACGCCTTTATAGACCTCAAGCAATATGACAACGCCCAGTATTATCTCGATAAAGCCATGGCCATCAAATCCCATAAGGCGTTTAAACGAAGGCAGGCAAAGCTTAACAAATTGACGCAGTCCAAATAGATACTTAGCGAGCACAGAAGCACTATGAGCACCACAACATCTAACTTATTCGCCTATCGCGAATTAATCGTAGCCCTGGCCCGAAAAAATATAGTCGTACGCTATAAGCAATCCTATCTAGGCCTATTATTAGCGGTACTAAAGCCCGTAATGTTAATGGCTATCTTCACTCTGGTCAGAAGCTTTATTGGCATTGAAACCGATGGCACCCCTTACCCCATACTCACATTTGCGGCACTACTGCCCTGGATTTTCTTTCAAGAGTCAGCCTCTGAAGGCGTCAGTAGTGTGACCAGCAACGCAGCTCTTATAAAGAAAATATACTTCCCCAGAGAAGTCTTCCCACTGACCGCCATGGTCACTAAATTGGTTGAACTCACCATCAGCTTTTTTATACTCGCCGGCTTAATGGCCTATTACCAAATGATGCCAACCATCTATATCTTATGGGTACCGCTAATCATTTTGTACACCATGATCATCGCCTTAACCATCAGCTTTTTTGGTGCAGCCATTAATGTCTACTACCGCGATATGTCGCAACTACTGCCTATAGCCCTGTCACTATTAATGTACGGCTCACCTGTTATCTATCCACTAAGCCTGGTAAGGAAAAAATTGCTCGACGAACAAATGGCTGGCGACTGGTCGAACCAGCTTTACACGCTATACACCCTCAACCCCCTGGCCGGTATAATTGATAGCTTCCAGCGCGTATTACTGAAAGGCATCCCCCCTGATTTTAATGCACTACTACCGGGTTTTATTCTTATTAGTGTTTTATTACCCATTAGCTACCTGTTTTTTAAACGAGCTGAAAACTGGTTTGCTGACATTATTTAGTCATAGCGCGAAAAAACTCTAAGACTCTTCAACTAGTAGAACTGCATATGCCCATTATTGAAGTCAAACACCTCACCAAAGAATACAACCTGGGGGCAGTCACCGGCATTAAAGACAGCCTGCGCCACACCCTGGCAAAAATTCAGGGTAAAGACACCTGGAAGCGAGAGCGCTTTAAGGCATTGGATGACGTCAACTTCACCATTGAAGAAGGCGAAGTGGTCGGCATTATCGGCCATAACGGTGCGGGTAAAAGCACCCTGCTAAAGCACCTGGCTAATATCACCAAGCCCACCCGTGGCGAAGTCATTGTTCGCGGCAGCATTGCCCCGCTCATCGAAGTCGGCGCAGGTGTTAACCCAGAGCTTACGGGGCGAGAAAACATCTTCCTTAATGGCGCTATTCTCGGTATACCCAAAAAAGTTATTCAAAGTAAGCTTGATGAAATTATCGACTTTTCGGAACTTGAGCAATTTATAGACACGCCTGTAAAACGCTACAGCTCCGGCATGACGGTTAAGCTTGGCTTTTCCATCGCCACCAGTATGGATGCTGAAATTTTAATCGTTGATGAAGTTCTTGCAGTTGGAGATATCGCATTTCAACAAAAATGCATCGAACGAATGGAAAAAATGATCAAAAACCAAGGCCGAACAGTCTTAATTGTCGGGCATAATATTCGTCAATTAGAGAGACTTTGTACACGCGTTATGCTCATGGATCATGGGGCAATAACTAACGATGGTTTACCTAGGAAAGTCTGCGGATTATTTTTCAAACAAGCACAAGAGAAAACATTTAATAGAAAAGAACATACAGAAGGTAAAATAACGCCTCAACGTGATTCTGGAATAATCAGCGTTAATGAGGTTGAATTATTTAATAGTGACGGAATCAAACAAAATGGCACTGGGTTACACGAAGCGCTAACAGTTAAAGTTACGTTCAGTTGCACACAAGATCTTGAGCGCCCCGAAATCGTAATCGGCTTACACACTGCAGACTTTGTTCATGTACTTTCGGTGAGCAATGCATTACCAGATATTAGACCTAGCCTAGTAGCAGGCACTCATGTAGTAACTTGCCAACTAACAGACATCCCACTAAGGCCATTTTCTTACAGTCTGAGAGTTGCATTTTTAGACCAACATCGGCAGATGCTATGGTATGCAGAAAATATTATCCCTGTATTAATCACTGCTGGCCGCTACGACATTACAAGACTACCAGAAGTCGGCCTCATTGATGTAAATGCGAATTGGGCCTTCGATAAAGAAATAGCCACTAAAAAAGCGTAACCAATCATGCCATCACCTTACGATTCATCTGAAATAATCAATACTATAATTCCAGGTTCAGCATACAATTTACTAAAAAAACGACTAATCCACACATCTCTAAAACTAGCCCTGCCATTTGTAAAGTCGGACAGCAACAACAAGAAAGGTGCCATCGTACAATATGCCGCTGCAAATTTTGGAAGCTTGGGCGATCAAGCAATGTACACATGTATTACCGAAGGGTTAAAGAAAAAGGGTTACAATGAAATAACCTTACTGTCACCTGAAAGGCCATCTGAAATTGATTTATCAGAACCCCCTGAAAGACTACTAAATCAAAATTTTTATTTCGAGGGAACAACAAAAAAATCTTTTCATTTTCAAAAAATCTTAGCCTCAAATGACGGGCTGTTTATCATTGGGGCGGATGTAATGGATGGTTATTACTCTAAAACCAGCACATTACGAAAAATACATTTATTGCAACTCGCATCAGACCTGGGCCTTCCAACCAAGGTTTTTGGATTTAGCTTTAACGAAAACCCTGAGAAAGATGTTGTCGCCGCACTAAAAAGGCTACCACAAGCAACTCAATTGCTTGCACGCGACCCCGTATCACAAGGCAGATTAGAGGATAAACTAAACCGCCCCATTCGACTCGTAGCTGACCTTGCATTTTTACTCCAGCCTAACTCGTCGGGTCAGTCAGCAAGGCCGACCATAGATTGGATTGAAAAACAAAAACAGGATGGAGCAAGAGTAATAGGCATCAATGCTAACCCACTCCTTGCGCTTGATAATTTTAAAGATCCTCTGCCAATAGCAACAGGAATAGCACACACGATCGACGAATTAAGCAAAGCAGATGAAGGCTTACGGTTTGTAATGATCAGTCATGACTCAAGAGGCCAATTTAATGACTTCATGCTTAATCGCATAGCCGCCGAGATTTCGTGCTTCGCCAACCCCACTCTTAGAAATAAACTTTACATAATGCCCAACCCATGTACAGCTGCCGAAGTGAAATCTGTTTGCGGTCATTTAGACCTTGCAATAACTGGGAGAATGCATCTGGCAATTGCCTGCCTGGGTCAAAGCACACCAGCCTTGTGCATAGGTTATCAAGGTAAAATGGAAGGATTATACGAGCACTTTGACTTGCAAAATATGGTCATTTCACCTAACGAGGCATTCAAATCGAAAAGCCTAGTAAAGTCTGCAACTAATTTACTTTCAAAAACTCAAGAACTAAAAACAAAAATAGAAAAAAAACTACCCCATGTGCTATCTCTAGCTAAGAGCAATTTTGATTAATACGGATGTACAATAAATACCTTTATGCACACTATTAAAATCGCCAGCCTACCGGCTAGAGGGAACCCCAACAATCCCTATGTCGACTTATTTTATGATGCACTGACCCAACATAACATTGAATTAATCGGCAAAATAGAAATCGAAAATACATGGTTAAACAACAGCCAACCTGACGCCATTCACTTTCACTGGCCTGAGAATGTATGGCGCGAATATTCAACATCGAAAAATCCCAGATTTTTCCGCCCATTTATCCGAGAAAAAATACCTGGTGGCTGGCGAACCATCAAATACCTCGATATGCTTACCAGCCAAAAATGGTATAAGAAACAACTAAGAACTCTTGATAAAGTAAAAGGTTACTATCACTTTTCAAGATTTATCGCTCACGCCAAGAAAAACAACACTAGTATTATATGGACATACCACAATGCCGAAATACACGAGGGTAGCGATTTTATTGACCGTCTAGGTTATAAGGCCTTAGCGTCAATGAGTGATCTGGTAATTTTTCACAGCTCCATTGCACAAAAAGATTTCCTCAAAAAATACAATCCGAAGTGCCAAACACTTATAATGCCCCACGGAAATTATGACGGTGTTTATCCACCAGCACGCCAATATAAGACAATACTCACTGAACTAGGGCTAACAGATAAGCTGCCAATCATCAGCTGCCTCGGCATGCTACGCACATACAAAGGTTTAGATACTGCAGTAAAGGCTGCCGCCCTCCTTACTGGCAAGGTTCAGTTTCTTTGCGCAGGGTGGCCCCATCCCAGCTTTGATCTTCAGTCTCTCGGAGAAGCCATCAATGCCTTACCCAACGCAGTCTTAGTGCCAAACTTCTTATCCAACCAACAATTTTCAGACTTCACCTCTGTTAGCGACTGTCTAGTCATGCCCTATAAAAAAATCACTGGTAGCGGCGCCTTACTTGCAGCATTAACCTTATCTCGTGGAGTCATTGCTTCAGACCTGCCGTACTTCAGAGAAATACTTGAACAACATCCAAATGCGGGAGCTTTAACACCCACAAATGACCCGCAGAAATTAGCTGATAGCATTGAACTCTATTTGGCCATCCCTCATCACATAAGGAATGCTTCCGCTAAAGCGCTTGCCGACACCTATGCATGGAGTCAGCTTGTTGCCCCCATCGCAAAAGCCATTCACTCATTGACATGTGATTCAAGCACCATTTCTTGTAACAAAAATACTGATCACAATGAAAAAATATAACATTATTTTATTTTGGTATATGAACGATTGGGGTCTCTATGGCAGAACTTACGAGAACATTGCGCGGGGTTTAGCAGAGCATAGTGACGTTAACAGGGTGATTTGCATGTTGCCCCCTAACAAAACTGCTGAGAGCTGGCGCGCCTTTGAGCACAAAAAAGAAGGCAACAAGCTTTTTATTATCACACCCAACCCCCGGTTTATAAATTCAACGGGCGGCCTCTATAAAGCCCGGCAATGGCTTAACCATAAATTCTCTCCCCTATCTGCCATTAAGGCTTATTGCCGGCTGCTTGGCTTTAAAAAATCGAACACGATACTGTGGGTGTTTCCACACCACAAAATCATCGATGATTTGATTGTACATATTCCTCACCATCGTCTGATTACGCAAATCGTTGACAACGTACTCAATAAAAACGATATCAGCGAGAGCACCAGGGCGCTTGTCACAAGACAGTACGAAAAACTACCGAGACAAGCCGACATAACAATTACATCCTCGCAGCTTAATTTTACGTTTTTTAAAAATAGTTCAAATTGCTATCTGGTAGAAAATGGCCTCGACAGTGCATTCATATCGCAGCCGACACACCTGCCCTGCAGCGATACGCCATCTAAACCACGCCTGGGTTATTTGGGCTTTATTTCAGAGCGCACAGATCTTGTTTTACTTAAAAAACTGGCTGTTGAGCGCCCCCACTATGAGATCATTATCGCTGGCCCAGACAATGATCAACTGCTCGCCTCTCATGGCCTGCTTGATCTACCCAATATTTCAGCCATAGATTATGTGCCGTACAACCAGGCACCTGGGTTTATTCAATCCTTAGATGTTTGTCTAATTCCGCATATTCACTCTGCTTTTAGCCAGTCTATGAGCCCTTTGAAATTATTCCAGTATCTGGCCTCTGGCCGCCCCATTGTCACTACCGAAGTTGCAGGGACTGAACGCTGGAAAAACTTAATCTATATTGCAGACGACTACGACGATTTTATGTTAAAAATTGATAGTGCATTAACTGAAGATTCAAAGCTGTCTATCCAGCGTATTGCCGCCGCAAAAAATGAAACGTGGCCACACCGGATCGAGAAGCTATTGTCAATAATAGCGAAGTACGATGCCTGACATGCCTGGAGCACTCGTTTCTATTATTACCCCAGTTTTCAATGGGGAGCCCTACCTGGCTGAAGCCATTGACAGTGCTCTTTCGCAAACTTACTCTAACTTTGAGCTTTTGATTGTTAATGACGGCTCTTCAGACAATAGCCGACAGATTATTGAACCCTATCTTAGAGACCCACGAATACACTATTTCGAAAAGACAAATGGTGGCGTAGCTTCCGCGCGAAACTATGCCTTGCGACATGCTCAGGGTAAATACATTGCCTTTCTCGACCAGGATGATAAGTGGCTAGCGAATAAACTCGCTTTACAGGTCGAGTACCTGGAGGGCCATAAGGATGCGGCCCTGCATTACGCCAAGCAACAGGTGATTGACACTGATGGCCACGCTTTTAGTTTTGATTGGCCCACCGGGGTAACGGGTTCTTGTCTTCGTGAAATATTTCAACGCAACCAAATTACTATATTGACCACTCTGGTGCGAAAAAGCGTCATCAATGAGGTTGGTTTTTTTAATGAAGCCTTATCCGGCACCGATGATTACGAGATGTGGATGCGCATTTTATTGAAGCACCCGATACATTTCGATAACACTATTTTGGCCGAGTATCGGCTGCATGATACGAATGTCAGTTTAGATAGTTTCAAAATGACCATCCGTGATCTGGAGACAATTACGACATTTCTTTCAAGCCACCCTGAAGCGAAGCCCATCATTGGCCCGGCAGCCATTCGTGCACGCTTGTTCGAACTCAATACACAACTTGCTGGTTGGTATGCCTGGAAAAACAAAGATTTCAAGCAGGCTCGCTCGCATTACCTGGTATCAATTCGACAAAAGCCACTCTATATTCGCGCTTATATACGCTGGCTATATTATATTCTCACTGATACTCAGCGCCAAAAATTATCCTGGTATCACTCAAAAATTAACCGTTGGTTCCACAAATGAAAGAGATTACCTCTGTTTTATATATCGCCAGCCGTGGCGACAAGGGGGCTGGCGGTGAAAACTATTTACTCACCCTTTTCCGTAATATTGATTTACAAAAAATCATACCCATTGTCGTTTTGCCAAGTGATGGATCCCTTCGCAGCCCCCTTGAGGCGCTGGGTATTGAAGTGATTGTTGTCGAAGCAGACTACAGCTGGCTGCAACCTGATATTGCCTGGTACAGGGTTATGGCCGGCATGCAAGATCGCGTTAAAGCGCTAGTTAGTATCATTAGTGAAAAGCAGATTGACCTTGTTCATACCAATTCAAACCTACGTTTTGAAGGCGCTCTCGCTGCGCGCTTGGCGGGCATACCCCACTTATACCTTGCCCATATTGAATTTCAGCCCGACATGCCCATTTTCCAACGGCTACCCCTTTCACTGGCCAGTTATGCCCAATTAATGGGCGAACTGTCTGACCATGTAGTGGCGGTTTCTGAATCCGTTGCCTCGACGCTCAGCTCACATATTCCAACTCAAAAATTACAGGTTATTCACAACGGTCTTGAATTACAGACCTTTGACCATGCTCTCAACCAGCAGAGCAATAATTTTAGAGCAGAGCTTGGCATTGAGAGCAGTGACATTTTGATTGCCGCTGTTGGCCGTATTGCCCCCGATAAAGGCTTCGATTACCTACTCGATGCTGCACGTCAGGTGTTAGGTAATACCAGTGGCAACATTCATTTTATTGTTGTGGGTAGCGAAGAAAACCAGGCGCATGCGGCTGAACTCAAGCAGAAAATAATCGACTACGATATTAGCAAGCATTTTCACTTTCTTGGTTTTCGTGATGATGTGCCCGATATACTCGCCACCAGCGATGTTTTTGTACTCTCATCCCGTAAAGAGGGGCACCCCTACGTCATGCTTGAAGCGATGGCATCAAAGTGTGCCATTGTTGCGTGTAACTGCGCGGGGGTTGAGGAAACGATTGACGAGGGTGAAACGGGGTTTATTGTGCCTATTGGTGACCACGACGCTATTGCCCGGCAATTACGCTTACTGATTGATGATGCGCCACTAAGGACCAAACTTGCGGGTGCTGCACGCAACAAAATTGTGTCGTCCTTCACTGCTGACAAAACAGCGAACTCTCTAATAGAGGCTTACGAAAATTTACTCGCTATGCCCAGGCAATCATCAGGCTCAATTGCAACGGAGCTTTTTATTCAGAACTGCCGTGAACTTGGCTATTTAGGCAAGAAAAATGTGGAGCTGGAAAACAGGATCAAACGCTTAGAAAACTTTGCTGATCTCGCCCAAAACAACCCTCTGTGGAAAGCCCTTCGCGCTTTACGCAAGCTGTTCCGCTAGTCTCAGGCCCCGCACCTCTTTGGTATAACATGACCTCCACTCTGCTACTCAACAATGTGCCTGGCCCAGAAAAAGGCAGCATTACTACGTCCACCAAAGGCGCTACTCGCCATATCGTCGATACGGCTAACTACAGCAGTGTTATTGATGACTTCGGTAATGCGAGTGCTATTTTTGTACGTGTTAGTGTCAGCCAACAATTTAAGCTAGATGCTAGCTATCACTTCTCTACAATTGCCGCAGGCGGTTTTTTGGGGATACCTGATAACGACAACCAGCCCTTGATATGGGTACCTTGTCTCCCGACTAGCCGAAGGGTCAATTCTTCAAACGCAATTCTCGAGGAAAAACCCTGCCGTTTATCAAACTTTGCATTTTCGGCCGATGAGGGCATCACGTTTGATTTGACAAGGGATGATGCCTCTACAAACGATCTCGTTATCTGGCTGCTCACTCCCGATTTCCCCATCCAGGAACTCACATCACAATCGGCTATAGAGAGCCACGGTACATTTCTCTGGGGCTCTCACGGCTGTATTACTGATGCCAGTGACTTATACCGTCATCTTATTCACGGTGCGGTCTATGATCTTCGTTATTCCTGGCCGCACAATAAAAAGTGCTTTTCTGAAAACGAGGCGCATGCTTTATACACGGCGTATTCTGGCCTTGAGAAAGCGACGGGGAAAACACTTTACCGCTACTTTCAACAGCAAATTGTGCTCTCTGTTATACAACGCCAGGCCGATGATGGCGCCTGGTACCACGGCATGTGGACGGATGAGACGGAGTGCCATTATCGTTTACATACCAGTGCCGTGCATCTGCTTATGGACGAGTTTGACCGCAGCGGCTGCGAGCAGGTCAAAACGGCACTGGAAAAGGGGGTGGCCTTTCTCGCCCAAACCCACGACCAGCTCGATTGCGGCATCTGGTTTTTACACGATTCTCTTGAGCTTAACGATGAGGCAATGAACAGCGGGCCTTTTCAATGGATCAGCAATGGGACACTGGGCAAGCGGCCCTCTAATATGCTGGTACTCAACACCCACCTTGACACGACTATTGCCATTAATCGCTACCAGACACTCACGGGCGACAGGCAATATTCAGAATTGATAAAATCTGCCTTAGTATCCACACACACTGTACTTGCCCTGCAGCCTGCCAACTGGCTTTATAAACCCTTGTTTTGGGCAATAAGCCTAACCATGCTACCCACCGATAAAGCCCGCCAACTTGCTGCACCCGTGAGAGCCATTAAGCGTATCGCCGCTGATTATTTAATCAAAAAGCTGCCCGATATTAAGGCGCGCTTCCCTCGTATTGTCATGCCCAACGGCTATATTGATCGTGAGTTATCACTCCGCACTTGGGCTGTTGATTATCAAACCATTAATTTAATGGATTTAGCGCGCTACGCTCGGGCCTTTCCCAGCGAATTCGATGAAACAATTCTGGATAAGGCAATGGGCTTTACTCACGACATCGGGCTTATTCAGCGCTATCGTGAGCTAGCACCGGGCAAACGTTATGCCACAGGTTTTTGGGTCGAAGCCCTCTATCACCGTTGCCTGGCGAAAGATGATGTAAAATATCGCCAGTGGCTGGCTGAGGCGATGCAGGAATGTCACGACCTGGGCTTCGGCATGGCACCCTCTTTATTGGGTACTAATAGTGAAGCTGTGCCCTTTGCACAACAAAGCCTGTACCCGGTGCCCGCCAACCCCGAGCTCAATATCGCCGTGCTTAGCCGGACTCAGGGCTATGAACTCTTAATCGTCAATCACTCCCAGGAAGCCGTGGATGTTCGCTGGGACAGGAAGCCCGATATGCCCATGAACTGGTGTGATGCCACCCAGCAGCCCCTTGCCAATGAACCGCTCACAATCCCCCCGCGCCAATGGCTACTTGGCTCAACATCGCTGTAATAGCGTCGGATACTTATGCATATTGGCATTGTCACCTCTGAATTCCCCCCCGATGTTGGGGGCGTCGAAACCTATGCCGTGGAGTTTGCGAAAGCCCTGGTCGCCTGCGGACACAGGGTAGATGTGTTCGTCGGACGCCATCACGACACAAGCGGTGCTATTGAGGGCTTAAGCCTTCACCCCGTATTGGCCTATACAAGACGTATCGATGCACCGGTTTTACGTCAGTATAAAGTGGATGCCTGGCATGTGATGAATGCGGCCCACAGCTGGCTCGCACTAGAAACCGACAAACCGGTTGTTGTTTCTATTCACGGTAATGATTTTTTAAACCCCTATCCCTTGACGGGCTCGCCAGGTATTCACAACTACCCCCCCCTTTGGCGCTTTGCCGGACAACTTAAACCTGTAAATCGCTGGCTGGCAAAAACTCTAACCCGCAGGCTTTTACCCCGCGCACTGCCTGCGGCCCGTGTCATTTTATCGAACAGCCAATATACCGAAGATGTATTTCTGGCCAAATTCCCTCAATGCCGTGCCCGCACAGTGGTCGCACAAGTCGGGGTTGGCGATTGCTTTTTAAATGCTGACATTGCCCCGAAGCAAAACAACAAACCGCAATTATTGAGTGTCGCACGGCTTTCAGAACCCCGTAAAAATATTGGCCGCGTGCTTGAAGCATTAGAGCGCTTAAAGGATGACTTCGACTTTCACTACACCGTGGTCGGTGAAGGCCCCCTGAAAGCCACCTTAGAGGCCCAGGCCAAAAGCCTGGCTATTGAAAACAAAACCACCTTTATTGGCCGCTTATCGCTGCCTGATGTGATTGAACAGATGCATAGCGCGGACTTGTTCATTTTGCCATCATCCATTTTAGCTGACAGCCACGAAGGTTTTGGTATTGTCTATCTGGAGGCTGCCGCCTGTGGCACACCGTCATTAGCGACGCGACAAGCCGGTGCCATTGAAGCTATTGAAGACGGCAAGAGTGGTTTCTTTGTTGATGAGCCTACGGTCGATCAAATAACCTCAGCCCTACGTCATTTTCTGTCGCAAGACATCCACTTTAAGCCTGAAGAGTGCCGTGAGTTCGCACGCCAATTTAGTTGGCAAAAGGTCGTTGAAAAGGCATTGCCCTATTATGAGTAAGCCGATAAACACAGCTATGCCATCATCCACGAATGCAAGCAGCAATAGCGACACTGACTCCCCCCTCATCACCGTTGTTATGCCCTGCTTTAATGCCGAAGTCTATCTTGAAGAGGCCGTTGAGTGTGTCTTCAAGCAAAGCTATCCCAGGGTCGAGCTTATCGTCGTTGATGATGGCTCTGGTGATAGTAGCTATGCGCTGTTGCAACAACTCGCCAAAAAACACCCACGGCTTAAGGTCTTGCAGCAAGAAAATGCCGGGCCGTACCCGGCACGAAATCTGGCCCTGGCACAAGCCCAGGGTGAATTAATTGCCTTTCTCGACGCAGATGACTATTGGGCACCTGATTGTCTCAGTAAGCTTTTTAAGGCACTGCTTGAGGGTGACGCCGATTTAAGCTACTGCGGCTGGCAGAATATTGTTGAGGGCGGGGAAGATGGGCCGCCCTATATTCCCCCGGCCTATGAAGATGGCGATATATTTGCAGCTTTCCTCAAAGGTTGCCCCTGGCCGATTCATGCAGCGCTAACCAAACGCAGCCTTATTGAACAGGCAGAGGGGTTTTCAACACGTTGCTTTAGCTCGATGGACTATGACTTTTGGCTTCGTCTTTCGGCCATTAGTCAGGAAATTGTTCGTGTCCCCGAGGTACTGGCTTTTTATCGCTGGCACAATCAGGGGCAAATATCCTCTATAAAATGGCGGCAAGTTATTGATGCCCTCCGGGTTAAAACAGATTTTATAGCCGCCCAATACCGATTACTTAGCCACCTGAGCCCGGCTCAACTTGGCGATGTAACGGCTGGCTTTATCACCAGGCAGGCCTACGATGCATTTTGGAAACGCGACCTCGTGTCCGCCCAATATCTTTTTCGCGCATTATTGCGCAATGGCTACTGGAAAAAAGCTGACCTCAAATATATCCTGCCCAGTCTTTTACCCCCACCCCTTTTTCGAGGGCTAGTACGCCTGACAGGGCCTTAAGGAAGAGGACGATGCAGCGATTCACGATTTTGATGTACCACATGATCAGTCAGCCTGGCACGATTGCCGAGGCTAAATATGCCTGCCCCCCCGAACAGTTCGAACAGCACCTGCACTATCTTCAAAGTTCACATCACTGCGTCGTCTCTCTTGATGAAATTGAACAGCACCTGCTAAACGACACAGCTCTGCCCGATAATGCCGTTGCTATTACCCTTGATGACGGATTTGAAGACAATTACACGCAGGCTTTTCCGCTGTTACAAAAGTATCAAATGCCCGCGAGTATTTTCCTGGCAACAGGGCTTATGGGTGCAACGAATAAATGGATGCAGGGGCGCGACTTCCCCGAACGATCGATGCTTAATTGGCAGCAGATTAATGAAATGAGTCGCTATCAAATCAGCTTTGGCGCACATACCGTTAACCACGCTAAACTTTCTGAACTTGATACCACTGCGGCGGAGGAAGAGATTAGCCAATCAAAGCAGCAGGTCGAAGACCAGCTGGGCACGCCCTGTTCCCACTTTGCCTATCCTTACGGGCTATTTACGGAACAAACACCTAAGATAGTCAAGAATGCTGGATTTACACTGGCCTGCTCCACCCGTTCTGGGTTTAACAATAGCAAGCGGGATCCTCTTCTATTACACCGCATAGAGGTATACGGCACTGATCCCGTGTGGAAGCTCAAGCAAAAAATGACTTTTGGTATGAACGACGCCGCGCGCTTATTTCCTTTAAAATATTATTCAAAACAGGTTCTGCAAAGGGTCGGCCTATAATTATGGACATTAGTCTTATCATTTGCTCCTATAACCGCGCTCACAATCTAGATGCCTGTTTTAAGCATTTGCTGGCACAAAAAAATAGCGACGATATTACCTGGGAACTTATTCTGGTGGATAACAATTCGACAGATGACACTCGCGCCGTGGTTGAAAAATATGCCAACGAATCGGCGCTGAATATCCGCTACAGCTTTGAAGCCCAGCAAGGCCTGTCCTATGCACGCAACCACGGGATTGCACTTGCAGAGGGCACATGGGTCGCCTTTATTGATGACGACATTCGCGTCAGTGATGTCTGGCTAAAAACCCTGCATGATACTTTTCGACAACACGATTGTGATGCTGCGGGTGGGCGAATTCATATTGAAAGCCCGCAGTCACTACCGCAATGGATTAGCACCGATATGTACGGTTTCTTAGGCCACCAGGATTTTGGTGCACAAGCTCACCGAATGGACGGCTATAACGAATTCCCCTTTGGTGGCAATATGGCCGTACATCGCCGGGTATTTGATAACATTGGCGTCTTCAACACCCAGCTTGGCCGTCGCGGAGAAGGCAATAAAAGCGACGAATTGTTTAAGGGTGAAGAAACCGATTTCTTTCATCGCCTGGCAGATACAGGTGGGCATTTCCGTTATCACCCCGACCTGCTGGTACTGCATAAGATATTGCCCTACCAGTTAGAAAAAAAGTTTTTTTTAACCCTGCACAAGAATGCAGGCATATTAAAAGCACAACAGGATACCAGGCTTCACAAACGATCTATTATGGGTATTCCTCTGTTCGTCTACCCGCAATTTCTAAGATCGATTGGACACTATGTACGACAAATTTTCAGCAATGGCAAAAACAGCGCCTTTCGCAAACGTATGAATATCGCTTACTTCACTGGCATGATGCAAGCCTACCGTTCCGCATCAAAGCAATCGTAAATGATCAATATTGCCTTACGCTTCGACGACCCATCAATTACCAGCAATCATGCTCTTGAAAAAGAGGTGATAGCTATATGCTCCAGGCATGGTGTTAAAATTAACTTTGCCGTCATACCTTATAAAATCATTGACCAAGAAGATGTGCCACTAACATCCATAGCAGCCCAACATCTGGTTGAGGGCGAAAAGCGGGGCTGGTTAGAAATTTCCCAGCATGGGTATTCACACCAAAACCGAGCGCCTGCCGATAAAGGCCCGAGCGAGTTCAAAAACTGTGCTTTTGAAGAACAACTGAATCTGCTTAGTACAGGCAAGCAACTTCTTGACGGAATATTTCAGCGTAAAAACCGAGGACTTGTACCGCCATGGAATAGCTTTGACAAAATGACTATGGTTGCCGCAAAGAAACTCGACTTCAACTTTATATCCGCGGGCTGGGAGCTACCTTTAAATGACTGGGCACCTGAAATAAAGATATTGCCTAGAACAGCTCAAGTATCTAACCTAATACTTGATGTTCGCAAGTATCGAGTTTACGCGGCGCTATCACCAGTGATTATTGCGGTCATCCATCACTATGATTTTGTCGAAAGTAATGAAAAGAATGCCAAGTTTGATTTAAGGGGGTTTGAAAAGATCATTGAACACATCACTACAAACAAGCATGTAAGAATGACTTCTCTTGAAAGTCTAGCCAACAATCTCAGCCCAAGAAATACTTTCTTTGCGCATTCCACTCACAAATTTTTATCGAATACCTTCAACTGGCGCCTGCAGAAGCATCTTCCTACACCACTGTTTTTCCATAACTCATTAAAACGAAAGCCATGACGACAGAAGCACCGAATAAACCCAGGTCAACAGCTCCCATTTTTATCGTTGGCGCCCCTCGATCCGGCACCACTCTGCTGCAATACATGTTGAGGTCTCACCCCGATATTTCTTTACCGACGGGGGAATCGCACTTTTTTATACCACTACTTCGCCAAGAAGAGCAGTACGGCGACTTACGCCAACTTGCAAATATTCGCCGTGTCCTGGAGCGTATGTACCAACAAAGCGCAGACTTCCTCGACACTGATTTACACGGTATCGATTTTAACATTGACCAACTCAGCGGCCTGCTACACAAGCGACAATGCACAAGTATGGCGCAGTTAATTACAGGACTTTTTGAACTCAATGCCGCTGGCGAAAATGCTCGCCGCTGGGGTGACAAAACACCTTACTATGTATTGCATATGAAACGCTTACTGGAACAATTTCCAGGCGCACAATTTATTCATTTAATACGCGACGGTCGAGACTGCGCCCTATCAATGTTTCAACGCGAACACGATTTTCGCGTTTACAATACCTTCTTTGCCGCGAAGTACTGGGAAATATATATAGAGAGGGGCCAGCAGATGGGCCGCGAGATTGGCCCAGGAAATTATCACGAAATCCGTTATGAAGATTTATTAGAAAATCCTCATGTCATTATGAAAGGTGTATGTGAATTTTTAAATGAAGATTACAGCGACTCTCTTGTGAACTTCAAGAAATCTGGCGAAGCGGGTAAAACACCATTACTCCAGCAGCCCATACAAAAACAAAACCAGGAAAAATGGCGAACACAAATGCAGCCTGCCCAAATTAAGATATTTGAACGAGCCGTGGCAGGGACTTTGCGCAACTGTAACTACCCACTGACCACCGACGCACAAGCACTTTCATTGCCGACCCGAGCTTTTTGGCACTTACATAACAGACTCGCCACTCGTTATTATGAGTGGCGTTACCCACGCTGAACCCATACCAAGCCTATGTCGCCCTTAAAACTCACTGTCGTTATTTGCACTCACAATCGTGCAGAGTTACTCATGCAGGCCATCCAGTCACTCAATTCAGCGTTGCGGCCTGAAAACTGTGAACTGGCTATTATGGTTATCGCTAACGCCTGTCGAGATGAAAGTACAGCGCAATTACAACGCTATAGGGCGCTTCAGCAAAAAGCCGGCACCATCGCTTTGCAATATAGAGAGGAGCCGAGGCCGGGAAAATCCCACGCGCTGAACCTGGCACTTAAAAAAGTGACTGATGGCTATATTTGCTTTGTGGATGACGACCACCGGGTCGACTCCCACTATTTGACAGCCATTGCCGAGGTTATTAGAGAACACCCTGACTGCCCTTTTTTCTGCGGCCGCATTATTCCCGACTGGACGGGTGAGGAGCCCCCCTGGGTACATATTTCGGGGCAGTACCGTATCTACCCCCTACCGGTTCCTCATTTTGAGCTGGGTACAGAGGCAATGGTGCTGGATGAAAGTCACAGTATCCCCGGCGGTGGTAACCTGATTGTCAATACAACGCTGTTCAAGCAGATTGGTGGCTTTAACACAGAACTTGGCCCAAAGGGTCACAACCTCCTCGGCAGTGAGGATAGTGATTTTGTACTAAGGGCTTTATCCGCCAAACAAGAACTGCGCTATGCGCCCAGTATTACTCAGTACCATTGGGTCGATGTTGAACGCCTGCAGTTGCGCTATCTACTGCAAAAAAGCTTTCAGCGCACACGCTCCATCACCCTGACACGTCATCCCAAACACGGCCAGCCCCCTCGTTACCTATGGCGCAAACTGTTTGAATATTCGACGCAAGGGCTATTGTGTTTTTCTCAAACCAAGGTGCGCTTTTATATGATGCGTGTTGCTTCGACACTGGGCGAAATTGCCGGGCACTGGGGACACACTCGGTAAAGTTATGAGTACTATGCTTCCTCTGTCTTCGCAGATATACCTCAATCTCACGGGTTCCGCCATCGCTGCCGCTTTGGTTGTCGTCGCCCTGCTTTTTTTCTCAGTGCGCGACCACACCCGTACCGGCCCACGGGTCAAAGAAGAAATTGCCCAGCACTACAGCTACTACCTGCTCTACGCACTGCTTCGCCTGGGCACTTGGAGCTTCGTCATTTGTTTTTTCCTGGCCACGGCCGGTGCCTCACTGTACTTTCTCGCTATACCGGGCTGGGGGCTAAATTACAGCTTCCCCCTGCTATTGCTCTGTACACTACTGAGTATCGTGGTGATATCCACGTTTCTTTTCTGTCACTACCTCTTGCACATTCCCAGTCTTTTAATTAGCTCCGTACGCTTTCGTTTTTCGCGGCTCATGCCCCTATGGCGGCAACTCAGCCCCCAGCGTTTGCGGACTCTACGCTGGCTAATATTATTACTGGCTACGGGTATAGCCCTTCCGGGACTCTATCAACTCTTGTTACGCGCTCAGTGGGGCGCGGTTTTTTTCTATGGCCTTCAGGCTGGCTTGTATTACGCCATTTACACCTGGGGCACAGACTCCACATCAAAGCCCATCCAACCTGCATCCAAGGATTCGATGCAAAAGGCCCCCGGCAGTCGCGATAAAAAGCCAAACCTATTAATGATTGGCTCTGACACCTTGCGCGCCGACCGCCTCGGTTCCGCCGATTACATTCGCAACCTCAGCCCCCAAATCGACCAACTGGCCGAGCAAAGTGTCTCTTTTAGCAATTGCTATACACCCCTGGCCCGTACTGCCCCCAGCCTCGCATCGATGTTGACCGGCACCTGGCCCCACAATCACGGCATACGTACCAATTACCCTTACGACGAACAATTAGACCTACCTGTCGACAATCTAATACAAAGCCTCAACAAGGAGGGTTACACCACCGCGGCTGTTACCGACTGGGCGGGGGCCGATCTTGGAAAAATAAACTTTGGCTTCAAACAACTGAATGTTCCGCAAGACCAGTGGAACTTGAAATACCTGCTGCGCCAGGGGCCTGCGGGTATTCGCTTATTCCTTAGCCTTTTTTGCCATAATCGTTTCGGTAAAAAATTCTTGCCAGAACTCTACTATCTGGCGGGCATTCCTCTAACAAAACAACTCTTCAGCGACACTCGTGCTCTCATCTCCGAAATGGCGGACAATGAAGAGCCCTTTTGCATTAACCTGTTTACAGCCACTACTCACGTCCCCTTTGGCTCGGATCACCCCTATTACGATCTATTTACACCCAAAGAGTATGCCGGCGACTCGCAGTTCATCATGACCAAGCTCGCCTCCCCGGAAGAAATTATCGAAAAACAGGAACTCGGGCCTGAGGCCTTCGACGTACCCCAAATTCTTAATCTTTACGATGGCTGTGTTGTTCAATTTGACGACGAGGTAGGAAAGCTACTTGAGCACTTAAAGGCTTGCGACTTAGCCGATAACACCATTGTCGTAATCTACAGTGACCACGGCGCTGATTTTTTTGAAACCGGAAGCTGGGGGCAGGGTAATACGCTGATGGGCGATGACCCCAGTGGACGCGTACCACTGATCATTCACGATCCTCGCCGAGTGCAGAGCCATGTCGTCGAGCAAACGGTTCGCTCCATCGACATCGCACCCACCCTGCTTGAGCTACTGGCAATAACACCACTAAAAACAGGGGACGGCCAAAGTCTGGTAGCGGCAATGGATGAGCCAACGATCAAGCTCGATTTACTCGCCTACCAGGAAACGGGTCTCTGGCTGGGTCAGGTACCTGGTGCACACCCCCAACACCTAGGCTACCCCAACCTCCTAGAGCTCCTGGATATACCCGACAAAAAATCGGGAATGCTGAGTATCAAACCGGAATTCTATCCGAGGGTGGTCAAAGCAAAGGATCGCTCGGTGCGCAATGACCGCTGGAAGTTAATAGCGATGCCAACTGAAATGGGCGTTATCTATCGCCTGTATGACCTACAGAAAGACCCTTCTTGCGATAATGATGTTTCCGCAAGTGAAGAAGAAGTGTTCAGCATCCTTAAAAACCAACTCAACGAACTGATTGCCGCCGATCCCCTCATGCACAATACATCGAGAAATTCGGATAAGCCCTTGCCATCAAAGGCACGCTACCCCTTGGAGAAAGAAAAAACCGATGCGTGATATTGCCGTATTAATTTTTCTGGCAGCTTGCATTATTGCCAGCCTTCGTTGCGCCTGGCACGGTGTGCTAGCACTGGCTATTTTCAGCTACTTAAATCCCCATGCCTTTGCCTGGGGCTTTGTGCGTTCCCTCCCTGCCTTTCAAATTCTTTTTTTAGTGGTCGTACTCACTACTATCATGTCTAAAGAACGCCAGCCCATACCCAAGGATTGGCGCGTCCCTGTTTTCATTACACTGTGGTTCTACTTTTTGTTGACCACCACTCAAGCCTATTTCCCCGCCGATGCCTGGGCAAAACTTTGGTTTGTTACAAAAATATTTATCCCGCTTTTCTTTACATTAATATTGATTAATACCCGTGAAAAACTTTACTACCTGATCGTCACCATTGCGTGCTCAATCGGCTTTGTCGCCACTAAAGGTGGTCTCTTTGCACTAAAGAGTGGCTTTGCTCATCGAGTTTACGGGCCACCGGGTACGCAATTTTATGAAAACAACGCCTTTGCCATTGCCGTGCTAATAGCCATACCCATGATGCTGCTCTGGTATCGTGAAACACCAAGACAATGGATACGCTACGGAATTATTGCGGCTATACCGTTAATGCTGGCCAGTGCCATTTCGTCCTGGTCCCGTGGCGCCTTTTTAACAATGGGCGTGCTCACGATAGTCCTGCTTTGGCACAGCAAACGTAAGATTCTAATTCTGCCTATTCTTATCGGTGCAATTGCCATGGCACCGCGTTTTTTGCCCGAAGAATGGTTTGGGCGAATGGATACATTGAACACATATCAAGAGGATCAATCGGCAATGAGTCGTATCCAAGCATGGACAGATGGTTGGAACCACACACTCCAGCACCCCTTTATGGGATCAGGTTTTGAAGGCTGGCGCTGGGTAACTCAACGTGACTGGCACAGTGCCTATGTAGAAATGTTTTCCGAGCATGGTTTTATTGCCTTCGCGCTATGGCTATCTTTAATACTAGGGACACTTTTCAGCTTGACATCCCTTCCCCGAAAGACCAAGAACATTGAAGGTATGGAGTGGGTGGATAATTACTGCTACATGCTAAGGGCGTCTTTGATCGCCTATATGGTGGGCACCCTCTTTTTGGGTCTATCATATTGGGATATTTTGTATCACATCATCTTTATTGCAGTGCTGATTAAACAATTTGCCCTTCGTGAACTCGCTGAAAAAACTGGCCAGCAATCATTAAAGAGGAAATCTATAACGAATAAATCTGTGATGGGCATATCGACATGAGCCACCCTCAAACTGAAACAGCGGATTAATCGCTAATAACCCAAATCAGAAGTAATCGAGGCCAGAGTTGTCAACACTCGATCCACTCGCATCCTGTTCTCTCCCTCTTTCCATTTATCGACACCTATTGCTGAAAAGGTGTTGTAAGGCTTATCTAACACCTCCCCACAGTGCTTCTCAAGCTTAGTATCAAACTGAAGACCGCATGACTCAAACAAACGCCGAAATTCATTAACAGGGTTAATTAACAAGGTCTCATAACTGACCTCATGCCACTGCTCCACAGGGATGCCCTCGCGAGCATCAAGAATAGACCGATTGATAGACGCGTACTGAAAAGCACAGACCTCCTCTATCGAAGAATGGCAATAATTACGCCAGCCTTCTGCAAGGAAAAAACACCAGTTTTTATAAGCACCGTTATCAATATCTACTTCAGCCGGTAACGCCGACGACCAGGCACCAAACTCCTCAGCTTTCCCCCAACCATTGATCAACGAATCAACATTATCCCCAGGGTTGCGTTTGATAAAAACAAAATGTGCATCGGGGAATAAGGTATAAAGATAGGGAATAGACAATCCATTCTGGTTGTTTTTATCAACAATGCGTCGCCTACCAGTACCACTGTAAAACAAGCGAGATGCCTCTGTTCTATCAAAATCACAGGCTGTCGTAGCGGGTATCTCGTGACCCGACCAGGACCTTTCTTCAGGTGGGTGAAGACCAGCCCAGAAGTCATGTGTTTCTTTTTGCAAAGAACCCAGTTCTTTCGACTCAGAAAAAGTTTTGTAAACTAAAGTAGTCCCCGCCCGACTACAACCAACAACAAAGACCGGTTGTACAAGAGAAACTGGTGACATTGTAAAACGCATTTTGCGAATATTAACCCGTGTGATTTCATCGTAATATTTGAAGGTCTTGTAACATTTCTCAAAGAACTCGTTCATTTCATTCACGGGGTAATATTTATTGCCCCTATTCCTAGTGATATAAGATTGATTGATACGGTTTACAAAACCTGGAGCCTCTATTACAGCAACAAACCACGAATATCACTCAACAGAGCCACTAGCTCTGTCATGTAGCGACCAGCATCACCCCCGTTCACCACACGATGATCATAGGATAGGGAAAGCGGCAGCATATTACGCGGCACAAATTCACTGCCATCCCACAACGGTTTAATCTGCGCTTTTGAAACACCGAGTATCGCAACCTGGGGCGTATTGACGATAGGCGTAAAGCCCTGCCCACCCATTGCGCCAAGGCTTGAAACCGTAAAACAGCCGCCCTGCATTTCATTAACCGTTAACTTGCCATCGCGAGCTTTTGCCGCCAACGAGGCTATTTCTTCAGCTAATTCCCACAGGCTTTTCTGATCGACATCTCGGATCACCGGTACCATCAAACCTCTAGGTGTATCGACTGCCATGCCGATATGCAGGTAGTGCTTTTGTGTATAGTTTGCGCCATCACTGTGAATAGAACGATTCAATACCGGGTTATGGGCAAGCGCCACCGCACAGGCTTTGAGGATAAAGGCTACCGGGGTCAGCTTCACCTGACGGGCTTCGCCCTCTGCTTTGAGCGACTTTCGAAAACTTTCCAGCTCGGTAATATCGGCATCGTCGAACTGGGTAACGTGGGGCACGTTGAGCCAGCTTCGGTGCATATTGTTGGCAGTGAGTTTTTCAATCTTGCTCATGGCCACTACATCGCAAGTACCAAACCGGCTAAAGTCAGTATCGGGTACAGCAGGAATACCCGACCCGCTAGTAGCAGAGCCTAAGCTTTGCTGTGCAATCGTTTTCTTTACGTAGGCCTGGATATCTTCTTTCAGAATACGGCCTCGGGGGCCAGTACCTTTCACATTAACAAAGTCGACACCCATCTCACGGGCCAGTTTTCGCACTAGCGGGCCAGCATAAGCTGTGGCTTCACCCTCTTTAGGCGATGGCTCAAGGGGCGGCGCTTCAACAATCGCTACCACTTCTTTCTGAGGGGTAGAAGCGTCAACCGGGGCTCGTTTTATTTCCTGGTTTGCAGATGCGGGTAGCGGGCTGAGTACTTCTGGCTCCGCAGTAGATCCAGCAGACGTTGGCTCATCAGTCTGCTGTTCCGCTTCCGCAGAAGTATCACTGCCTTCAACGACCTCTAGCTCAACCAGCGGCACACCTTCCACTGTAATTTTATCGCCTTCTTTAACCAGCAGCTTTAGCACTTTGCCGGCGAGTGGCGCGGGAATTTCCATCGTCGCTTTGTCAGATTCCAGCACTACCAGCGTCTGTTCGACTTCAATGCTATCGCCAACAGCAACAGAAATTTCGATAACTTCAACTTCTTCAGCACCACCCAGGTCGGGTACAACAATTATTTCTCTAGCCACACTTTACCTCATACTTATTATTCGTCCGTGAAGAAAACTGAATCATAAAAGTAGCGGATCAATTTTATTCGCATCAATACCCAGAGATTCAATAGCCGAATTCACAATGTCTCCCTTCAATTGCCCCTGTTTGTGCAGCCCGTAAAGAGCGGCAATAACAATGTAGCGGCGATCAACTTCAAAGAAGTCACGCAGTTTCGCCCGTGTATCACTGCGGCCAAAACCATCGGTGCCAAGCGTTAAAAACTCCGCCGGTATAAATGCCCGTAACTGCTCGCTGTAGGCTTTAAGGTAATCTGTTGCCGCCACTACCGGGCCATCATGCCCGGATAATTGCTGGGTAATGTAGGGCACTTTCGGTGCTTTGAGGGGATTTAATAAATTCCAGCGTTGGCAACTTTGCCCCTCACGGGTCAGCTGATTAATGCTGGGCAAACTCCACACATCACTACTCACGCCATAATCATCACGAAGTATTTCAGCCGCCGCTCTGACTTCATTTAATATCGTACCCGAGCCCATGAGCTGTACTTTTTTAGTCACTTTTTTCGCAACTTTTTTAGCAACCACTTCGTCGAGTAAATACATGCCCTGAATAATGCCTTCTTCTGCACCTGCAGGCATTTCCGGGTGAATGTAGTTTTCGGTCATGGTGGTGATGTAATAGAAGCAGTTTTCTTTGGCCTCAAACATACGGCGCAGACCGTCCTGAATAATTACGGCCAGTTCATAGCCGTAGGTCGGATCGTAACTACGACAGTTGGGGATGGTATTGGCCAGCAAGTGGCTATGTCCGTCCTGGTGTTGCAGGCCTTCACCGTTAAGCGTTGTACGCCCGGCAGTAGCACCAATTAAAAAGCCCCGCGCCTGAATATCACCGGCCGCCCAGGCCAGATCGCCAATGCGTTGAAAGCCGAACATCGAATAAAAAATATAGAAGGGGATAACCGGGCAATCGTAATTACTGTAGGCCGTAGCATGGGCAATCCAGGCCGACATGGCACCGGCCTCGGTCAGGCCCTCCTCCATAATCTGGCCTTTTTTATCCTCTTTGTAATAGAGCATTTGGTCGGCGTCATGGGGTTCATAACGCTGGCCTGCAGAGGAGTAAATACCCAGCTGGCGGAACATGCCCTCCATGCCAAAGGTCCGGGCTTCATCGGGCACGATGGGCACAATGCGCTGACCAATTTCTTTGTCTTTAACCAGGGTCGATAAGATTCTGACAAAAGACATGGTGGTGGAAATGGATCGCTTACCGGTGCTTTGCAATTGCTTGGCAAAAGCCGTCAAAGGCGGTATTTGCAAGGCGGTAAATTCAGTCTGTCGCGAAGGTAAATAGCCGCCAAGAGCTTCCCGCTGTTTGCGCATATAGTTCAGCTCGGGGCTGTCTTCCGGAGGTCGGTAATAAGGCACATCGACCAACTCATCATCACTAATCGGCAGGCCGTAGCGATCACGAAAGTTTTTCAAACTTTGCATATCGAGCTTTTTAATCGAGTGGGTATCATTGGCCGCTTCACCCGACTCACCCATGCCGTAACCCTTAACCGTCATCGCCAAGATGACTGTTGGCTGACCCTTGTTTTCGGCAGCTTCTGCATAGGCCGCATAAACCTTATAGGGGTCGTGACCACCACGATTGAGATACATAATATCGTCATCACTGAGGTCGGCGACCAGTTCCAACAGCTCAGGGTATTTACCGAAAAAGTGCTCTCGTGTGTAAGCACCACCTTTGTATTTATAATTCTGCAACTCGCCGTCGCAGACTTCGTCCATGCGCTTTTGCAGTAGTCCGGTCGTGTCTTTTTCAAACAGGGAGTCCCAGTGCCGCCCCCAAATTACTTTAATCACATGCCAGCCCGCACCACGGAAGACACCTTCTAATTCCTGAATAATCTTGCCGTTACCGCGCACCGGACCATCGAGTCGCTGTAAATTACAGTTGACGACAAAGGTGAGGTTTTCCAAATTCTCCCGTCCGGCCAATGAAATGGCACCGAGGGATTCTGGCTCATCGCACTCACCATCACCCAGGAAAGCCCAAATTTGCCGATCACCCCGTGGGGCTAAACCGCGGGCCGAGAGATAGCGCATCACGTGGGCCTGATAAATTGCCTGTATTGGCCCCAGCCCCATCGAGACGGTGGGGAACTGCCAATAATCTGGCATTAACCAAGGGTGGGGGTAGGACGACAGGCCATTACCGTCGATCTCGCGACGGAAGTTATCGAGCTGGGTTTCGTCAAATCGGCCCTCAAGAAAGGAGCGCGCATAAATACCCGGTGCACAGTGGCCCTGAAAATAAATCAGATCCCCTAGTTGCTTATCCGTTTTGGCGCGAAAGAAATAATTAAAGCCGATGTCGTAGAGTGTGGCTGCCGACAAAAAAGTGGCGATATGGCCACCCAGACCCTCATCGTTTTTATTCGCCCGCATCACCATTGCCAGTGCATTCCAGCGGATTAAAGAACGGATGCGCCGCTCCATAAACAAATCGCCGGGCATGCGCTTTTCACGGTTGAGGGGCAGAGTATTTCTAAAGGGCGTAGTAATAGCCCGCGGCAAGGGCAGGTCGTAATCGTAGGCCTGATCAATCAGTTGCTTGAGTAAAAATACCGCTCGCTCTTCGCCCTGGGTTTTGATCACGGCATCGAGAGCGTCGAGCCATTCCTTCGTTTCAACCGGGTCTTCATCGACCCATTCCCTTATTTTTACCAGGCTCTGATCCAGTTCACTCATAGTCGGTTTCTCTAGCTATCATCTATTGGCAAGGCTCACCCAAAACGTCATCAATCAAACATACAGTAAAATACGACGATTGGCTTTGATTCGCAGTCACCGTGAATTGTAGTAAATTTACAAGAATAGCTCAAGATGCCAATGAATAGCCTTTCAACAATTACGAAATAGCTCTCAATACCTTGTTTAATAGCACTTAATACAAGCTAATTTATTTACATATTATTGTGAATAACGGTAACTTCCCCCACTAGCTGCCTTCAACTGCTTGCGATCAACACCCACGGCAACAGCCTTTTTAGTGTTGTCGTCAAGTGTCGTCACCCACAGCGCCCTGCTACTGCCCCCTAGTAAACGCCGATAGGCATCCAGCAAACTCTCTTTACTCACGGCCCGCACTTGCTCTGCCAATTTAGGCCTAAAATCAAAACCATCAAAACCCAGTTGCAGCGACTCCCAGTGGCGCGCACTCAGCTCCGCCAGGCTTTTAGGTGTCTCTTCAATATTGACCAGCACAGAACGGCGGTAGCGCTCCAGCTCTTCCTTACTCAAGTCCTTAACCACCTGCTCAAAACCGCTGATAAAGTCGTTTATTTCCGTGCGTAATTGTTCTGCACTGACAACCGGCGACTGAATATAGAACATCAACCCCGGTACGCGTTGGCGATGCGCCAAACGACTACCCACTACATAACCGAGCTTTTTCTCGGTGCGCATCTCACTGTAAAACGGGGCAGACATCATGCCATCCAGCACCGCCACCTGAGCGCGCTCACGCAAACTGTCATCGCCACCCTGAATGTAAAGCACACCACTACTATCACTGTGCTCGACCGGAATCTGCCGCAATAGAGCCTGCTTTTCCGGCTTTAATTTCAGTACGGAATAATCGAGTTCGACATCACCGCCGCTGCCCAGCTGCAAGTGGCTAAGGGTTGTCGACGCCATCTCCTTCGCTATCTCTTGGCCCAGCACACCACCGGCATAAAACAGGGCATGACCTTTATTGAAAAGGCTGCCGGCAAAGGCTTTTATATCATCAATGGCAACACTATCCAGCTGCTCAGCCAACTCGATAACACGACAATTACCCCGTAGTAGTGGGTCCAATTCGGCAAAAACCCGACGTATGGGCCATTGCTTAAGGCTATTGCGACCCTCGCGAATCAACTGTTCTTTAACACGCTGAAAACGTGTTTTATCCCAATCGGGTTCTGCCATCACTTCGAGCACACGTTCCAACAATACCGGCTGCTTATCGGCGTAACCGGCAATTGAAATAACGATGCCATTACTCCAGCGTGACAGGCCATAGTTCAGGCCGGCGAGACGGGCAGCGTATAAACCCGCATCAAGCTGGTCTTCAACAAGGCCGATATACAGCTCTGTCTTTGCCTCCAGCAAACAGCTCGATATCACAGGAATGGCCAGCCGTGCTGAAAAGCTGGCTCGCGGGCTAGCAAACTGGTTGTCGGCGTAATACCAAAGCTGGGCTTTTTTTTCAGCGCCTCCTTGCCCGCCCTTTCCTTGCTCACCCTTTAACGAGAGTCGAACAGGGTTAAGTTCTTCACCATTCTTACCACTCAAAGGAAACGCCGCAGGTAAGAAGACATTAGCCTCCGGCAAGCTCAAATCATCATTCAGTGCTGACGATTTCGGCAGATTACTCGCCGCTAATAGCTGATAAGGCGCGTCATAACGCGAGGACACTTTACCGTTTGCATTCAACTCCGGAGCCACCCAGGTCACCAAAGCGTTATCGGGACGTAAGTAGCCGGCAAATTGCTTGATTAAAGCAGCATCAAAATCGTCGTATAAAAAATGGCCACGCAACACTTCCTGGGGCGGGTAATCGTGCAGGGCAACACTCAAGCCCTGCACATAAGAGGACGCGGCACTCTTTTCCAAAAAGCGAAAGGCGCTGTGCTGCAGCTGCGTTAATTCATCATAGCGCCAGGCGTCGATGCCCTGCGTAGTGGTCAGTGTCAGCCATTGATAAAACAACATTAGCACCTGATCGCGCTCGGCAAGGCCCTGGGGCGTGAGCCCTATAGTGATGGCAAAAGCCGCGCCTTCACGAGAATCAAAGGCCGGGCCTGCACTTAAACTGTCAACCAGACCCTGCGCCTTCATCACCGCAAGAAAACTGCCTGCGCTTTCACCACCCAACAAATGACCAAGAAACGACAGCGGCCCCTGGCGCCAGTACTCTTTGGCCGAAGGCATGGGGAATAAAAGGCTTAACTCACGTTTCTCTTTTTCCGGGGTAATAGCAACCTGCAGCGGCAAGTTACCGGCAAAGAGCGGCTCGCCCGATGCTTCAACTAGCGTATTGTGATTGATCACAGCGCCGAAACGGCTTTTCACCGCCGCCTCAAGCTGATCCAACGACTCATTGCCGAGCACCACCAAAGTCATTAAATTAGCCGAATAATAACGCTGATAAAAGGCTAACAAGTCCGGCCTTATTGGTCGCTTATCATCGTTAACCAGAGTCTCGAGATTGCCCACAGAAAACTTTGCCAGCGGATGTTTCGGGTTAAGTAGCTCAGACAGTACATCCCATTCCCGGCGGGAATCGTCCTTAATTTTCAGCTGATATTCCGAATCCACTGCATGGCGTTCTCGGTCAACATATTTGGCATCAAAACGCGGGGCTACAAAAAACTGGGCAAAACGGTCAAGGGTATCAAGTAGATAAGAGGAGTCGACATTAAAGAAATAATTGGTCTGTTCAAGACTGGTATAAGCGTTGTGCTGGCCACCGTGCTCGCTGATATAAGCCTGGTATTCGCCGGCCTCCGGATATTTTTCAGTACCGAGAAATAACATGTGCTCGAGAAAATGCGCCAAACCCTCACGCTCGACAGGGTTTTGAAAACTGCCCACATGCACGTTAAGTGATGCTGCACTTTTTTCCGCCTTGACATCAGAAACCAGTAGTACTTTCATTTTATTATCGAGCTGAAAATAACGGTATTCGCGCTCGTCATTGGGGCTGCGCCGCACCGCCACCTCACCACCCTCACTAGCACTGCCCTCCTGCCACCAGGCTGCCTTATCAACTTCAGAAGCTTGTATAGAGCCCACAAATATCAGAGCTAATAGGATGAAGAAAGAACGAAAAGGCTTCATAAAAGACATAGAAATATATCCAGATTCAGGCTACTGCCTGTTTAATAAGGGATGCTGTAAAGGCTTAAAAAGCAACTATTTAAGACAGGACATTAGTCAGACAGCAACTCTGCCATTTCATTGCGCGGCCAGGCGTTATAAAGCGCCTTCACCAGAGTTGCCAAAGGAATGGCAAAGAACACCCCCCATAAACCCCATAAACCGCCAAATACCAGGACAGCAAGAATAATCAAAATGGGATGTAGGTTGACCGCCTCCGAAAACAACAGGGGCACTAATACGTTGCCATCAATAAACTGGATCACGCTGTAGGCAAAGAATAACCAGAAGAAATCCCCGCCCCAGCCCCACTGAAACAAACCCACTAACACCACCGGTACTGTAACTACCGCTGCGCCAATGTAGGGAATCACCACCGACAGACCCACCATTAAGGCCAGCAAAGCGGCATAGTTAACGTCGAGAAATACAAAGCAAATATAAGTAGAGGCACCCACCAATATCACCTCGATGGCTTTGCCGCGTACGTAGTTGGCAATTTGCACCGTCATTTCACTCCACACCATCTTCATCACCGGACGACGCTCGGGCAACAACGAGGCGGTACTTTGCATCAGCTCATCGCGGTCTTTAAGCATAAAGAACACCAGCAGCGGCACGAGCACGAGATAGATAAGCACCATCACCAAACCGGGAAAGATACCCATAGAAACACCCAGTGCAGCCTCTGCAAATTGCGCTGACTCCTGTTGTACATAAGCAATAAGTTCACCCAGACGCGCTTCTGAAATCAGGTGCGGGTAGCGCTCGGGCAGCAGTAAAACTGCTTCCTGCCAGTGTACAATCATCCCCGGCACTTCTTTTAACAAGCGACTCATCTGCTCGATAACAATCGGGAAAAGAAAAACCACCACCAATAAAAATAAACTGATAAATGCGCTGAATACCAGGGCCACCGCCAACAAATGGGGTACGCGCCAGCGCTTGAGGAGATTAACCACCCCCTGCAATAAAAAAGCGAGTACCACAGCCGCTAGAAATGGTGCCAGTACCTGCCCCATAGTGACAATAACCAATAAGGCGAGCGCCATCATGATAATCAGTAGCACCGCCTCTTCATCGGCAAAATAGCGGTTGATCCAGCTATCGACGACTTTCCACATACTCTCTTTCCTTTTATTCACTCTTCACGACGTCGCACACATACCCTTGCAGGCGGCGACTGAACTGAGGCACATAATAATAGTCGAAGCATGGGCCAGGAGTCTGTCGGATTTAGGTGTTCGTAGCGAGGAAATGTCCAGTTTGAGTCATTTTTTTGAGGCCTTTTGAGGAGAATAGTGTGCTGCTTGACGAAAAAGAGCTCAAAAAATGGCCAAATCTGGCTTTTCCGCAGTAGAACAACCCTAAGCCCGACAGACTCCTTACGATACGTTAAACTGCAAATAAACAAAATTTGTTCCACTCTAGTTCAATGAAGAACGAAGGAGCAAAGCCCACTGCCGAGGACGCTCGAATATCGTGCCAATTTCTTTTCAAAAATATTGCATCAGTCTGATCTGCATTATCAGCCTCACCTTATTACCGCTCGCCACCAGTAAACAGGCCAGCGCGAATGACATCAAGCTACCCATGCTGGGCGATACGACCTCAGGCATTGTCTCCTTACAGCAGGAACATGAACTGGGCCGTGCCTGGCTAAAAATGTTTCGCAGCCGCGTCCGCACTCTCAATGACCCCTTGATGCAGGACTATATCGAAAATTTAATTTACCGTCTGGCCAGCCATAGCGAACTGCTGGACCGACGACTCGAACTCATCGTCATCAACAATCCCACCATGAATGCCTTTGCAGTACCTGGTGGTGTCATTGGTATACACACCGGCTTATTTTTATATGCCGAAAACGAAGCACAACTTTCGTCGGTACTAGCCCACGAACTCGCCCACCTCAGCCAGCGGCACTTTGCCCGCAACCTCGCCAATCGCAAAGCCAGCTCTTACACCACAATGGCAGGTATGTTAGTGGGGCTTATTCTCGCCGCGACGGTGGGTGGTGATGCGGGCATGGCCGCCATGACTATGACCCAGGCTTCAGCCATGGACAGTGGCCTGCGTTTTTCCCGTCAGTACGAGCAAGAAGCCGACCGCCTGGGCATTGATACCCTCTACCGCGCCGACATGGATCCCAATGCCGTACCCGCGATGTTTGAACGCATGCTCGCAGCAACCCGTTATATTGGCCGCCGCCCACCGGAATTCCTCCTCACTCACCCGCTCTCGGCAAAACGTGTTGCCGACGCTCGAGGGCGCACCAGCCAACTACCCGCTCGCTACTACCCCGACAATCTCGATTACCACCTGATTCGCGCCCGCGCTTTAATCGCCATCGACGGCAATGCCCAGCGCTCCATCAATCGCTTTAAGAATGAACTACAGGGGCACTCCCTGTCGACAGAGGCCGCCACCTATGGACTGGCGCTGGCACAGTCTGCCGCCCGGCAACATAAAAAGGCGCGTAAAAATCTGCAGAGTTTGCTCGACAAATCACCCGAACGTTTCATTTATCAATTTGCTGCCATCGAATTAGATCGCGCCAGCGAAAATTTTGATCAGGCTTTTAGCGCTATTAAAGAGCTCAAACAGGACTTTCCCAACAGCTACCCATTACAAGCCGAACTGGCCGAAACCCTATTGCAAAACCGCCAGTACGCAAAATCGGAACAAGTCTTAGAGAAGCTAGCCCGGCAGCGGCCCAACGACCCGGATGTGTGGTTTGAGCTGGCCGAAACCAGTGGCCTGGCAGGCGATATTCCCGGCGTGCATATCGCCAGGGCTGAGTACTACATATTGACCGGTATTTTTGACAAAGCACGGGAGCAATTGCGCTACGCCAGAAAGCTGGTACGTCAGGACTTCAAGCGCACAGCGGTGATTGATCAGCGGCTGGTCGACATTAATCGCATGGAAGCGAAGATGAAAAAGCTGTAGCTTGCAACCATAGTTTGCCGCTCTAATTCACCCCCCTCATTCACAAGAGATCGCGTAAATACAGGCTACTGTAGTGGCGGCAAGCGCTGACAAATAGTCTCAGAATAGAAACCCAAAATAAAAGCCCGACAACTGTGCCAAAAAGCCGACATCAACAATAGCGCACCACCAATTGTTAGTGCGGCAAAGGCAAAGCTTAGGCTGACAATGCCGTATTCCTGCAACAAAGTATTAAACGCATAGAGCACATAAGCCAGAGCCGACACCATTAGCGCTCGACGATCTATGCTCAGCGACACCAGCGCGATACAACAATAAAGCAGGGTAATGGCCAACGCCGTCAACAGGCCCATCGTGTAATCGAAAGCCCCCAATAACGAAAAGATAGGATGCACCATCAGTGGTGCGGCAACGAGATGGAGCCAAAAGGCCACATCGGAACGCCGGGTCTGGCGCTGTGTGTCGGAGGCATCCCAGCCCATAGCGGTGATAAAAACCAGCACGCCACCGATAAAAACAATGGGGGCCCACCAATCTTTGGCAGCGGGTATTACACTGATAAACAACATAACCGCAGCCAGTACCAAAATACTCATACCTGCCGCGACGGTAATCGGCACCATAAAGCGCTGCCAATGTAACCAGGCCGCCCCTGCGCCGACGGCACAGCCCAGGCCCATACCTAATTCATAGCTCGCGCCGAAGCTCCTTGCCAGCAGCATCGTTCCACTCACAACGCCACCGACAAAAGCCAGTAACAAAACAATGGAAGGCAGCGCCATACGCCGTATGCGAGCAAAATATTCCGCCAGAGCCCAGGCGCTCGCCGCCTGTAAAAAAGAACCGACCCACGGTGCAATGGCAGCACCAATCCAGTTAACGGAAACGAGTAACAACGCGCAGGCGATAACCACAAAAATATCGTTAAAGCCGGTGATAAAACGAAAGTGTTCGTCGTCGACGGCGGGGGTTTGCCTCAGCTTCGCAACGTGCGCACGAAAGGCATCGACCGTGTCATTATTAAACACCCCTGCCTCAACCGCCGAAGCCAAGTCTTCATCACTGTACATAGTGCGTTTTGTTTCCTTTTTTTCCGTGCCTGTTAGTCAGCCTCCGGTATTGAGGTATTAACCGCACTAACAAATAACAGTTTTTGATTACGCCGCCAGACTATTATTACCGTTTCCCAAAATCCCTTCGTTACGCACCTCACCCAGTGGTTGCAGGGTGGCCTCCATTTCTCCCACCAACTCATCGTCACCGCCAGCGTGAATAATCAGGCTTGCCTCACGGGCATTGGCCAGGCCGCCTTCAAGTGGGGCCTCCATAACCCGCACCCCGCGCCTAGCACCCTCCTGCCCAATATGTTGAATCGCAGCCGCCGAGGTGGTCGACATATCGATATAAATAGCGCCTTCGCTCAAGTTATTAAACAGGCCATTTTCACCCAACACCAGCTCATCAACTTGTTGTTGGCCAGGCAGGCAGGTAATCACCACATCACATTGCTCACCCACTTCCTTGACCGTATCGACCCACTGAGCACCCTGTGATTCAAGATTACTGGCCTCTTCCCGCGCCAAATCGTGAATCACCATCTTCGAACCCGCAGCCAGTAAGTTGACCACCATCGGATTACCCATGCGACCCAGACCTATAAATCCAATCTTCATAATAGTGCTTCCTTTTTTTATTGTTTTTCAGCTGTTTCGCTGGCCATTTAAAGTTTGCAGGCAACCGCCAGTATTAGTGAAACGCATGGCTTTTAACAGCGATTAATTACCCGATTTTGCCACTCCAAGAATCGCAGCCCTTCGACTTGTGACCCCGCATGGCTTGCGCCATAATTGCCGGCTAGCGCGTTAAGGCTTGTTGATTCTTCGGCCTTTTCTTCCACAGCAACACCACTTTTTATTGGCCCCCTTTATGAGCATTGCAATTAAATCTGTCGTTTCCATTCATTACACCTTAACCGGCGAAGATGGCGAAGAACTCGATGCCTCCACAGACCGCGAGCCACTGGTGTACCTGCACGGCGCGGGCAATATCATCAAAGGTCTGGAACTGGCCCTGCTCGACAAGAATGTCGGCGACCAGGTACAGGCTACCATTGCCCCGGAAGACGGCTACGGCGAATTTATCAGCGAGCTGGTACAACATGTGCCGCTGTCGGTATTCGGCGACGAAGACAAACCCGAAGTGGGCATGCGCTTTAATGCCGAAACACCCAATGGCCCCCTGGCCGTCGTGGTCACTGCTATTGACGGCGATCAGGCCATACTCAACGGCAATCACCCTCTGGCGGGCAAGACGATAACCTTTGATGTCAAAATCGAAGACATTCGCGAAGCCACTGCCGAAGAGCTCACCCACGGCCACCCTCACAGTGCCGGTGGTTGTGGACACCATCACTAATTACCATAGCAAACATCATTACACCGCTATCGAAACTTGTTCTGGCTGCGTATAATCCCGCGCCAGTACGGGCTAGCACTGAACCGTACGGGCTATATAAATAGTCGTAAGCCGGGAACCTCTAATCAATTCATGAGCTTGTATCCGGTGGCTAAAATATTCGGTTTCTACGTTGCAAAGCTTCGCAATAGCGAGCTATTACGTGTACTTTGCGCCTTGAATCCAAACATTTTATCTCACCCTCTACTTCGCCCAGAATCAATGAGAAGTTCCATTGATAACACGCTTGAATCAAGAGGCCTCATCAGAAAGATCAGTGCCTTTTCCATCCTCTGTCAAGCGTCCCAAATAAGTACCCTGGTCGATACCCGATTTATATTAGGCGCCTCGGTATTTACAACGATACTTTTAACATCGCCAACCAACATGGCCAATTCGTCGAGCCGCTAAAAGCTCTTGTGTTGGGCGCTGATAGTTCTATTTTCAGTAACCATTGTATTTGGCTATTGTTCTACACATAGGAAAGATTCATGACATTTGACACCCTCGGCCTCTCCGAGCCCCTACTGCGTGCCGTTAGCGAAAAAGGCTACGACACACCCTCGCCGATTCAGGCCAAAGCTATTCCCGCCGTTCTCGAAGGTCACGACCTGATGGCGAGCGCGCAAACTGGCACCGGCAAAACCGCTGGTTTTACCCTGCCCCTGCTCCACCTGCTGGCCGACAAACCCGCCGCCAACAGCAACCGTACACTCGCACTGATAGTCACCCCCACCCGCGAGCTGGCGGCACAAATACACGAGAGCGTGCTCGACTACGGTAAGCATCTCAATCTGCGCTCCACCGTGGTTTTTGGCGGTGTAAAAATCAACCCACAAATGATGAAGCTACGTCGCGGTGTCGAAATACTGGTCGCCACCCCCGGTCGCCTGCTCGACCTGCACAAACAAAATGCCATTAGCTTTAACGATGTTGAAGTGCTGGTGCTGGATGAAGCCGACCGCATGCTCGACATGGGCTTTATTCACGACATTAAACGCATCATTTCGCTGATGCCGAAAAAGCGTCAGAACCTGCTGTTTTCTGCGACTTTTTCCAATGATATTCGCCACCTTGCTCGCGGCTTATTAAACAACCCGGTCGAGATCGACGTAGCACCACAGAACACCACCGCCACCAAGGTGGAGCAAAAGATTCACCCCGTCGACAAGGGCCGCAAAGCTGCCTTACTCAGCCACTTGATTCGCAGCGAAGGCTGGCATCAGGCGCTGGTCTTTAGTCGCACCAAGCACGGTGCCAATAAGCTGGTTAAATTGCTCGAACGCGACAACATTCATGCTGCCGCGATTCACGGCAACAAAAGCCAGGCGCAACGCACCAAAGCCCTGGCCGAATTCAAAAAAGGCAAAGTTCAAATACTGGTTGCCACCGATATTGCCGCCCGCGGTATCGATATCGACCAACTGCCCCAGGTGGTCAACTTCGACCTGCCCAATGTCCCTGAGGATTATGTGCATAGGATTGGCCGCACCGCCCGTGCAGGTTCCAGTGGTCATGCCGTATCTTTAGTCAGTGCCGACGAAATCAAGCAACTGAGTGATATTGAACGCCTGATTAAAAGCAAAATCGAACGCGAAGAAGTGGAAGGCTTTGAACCCGAACACGCACTGCCCGAATCACGCTCCGGCCATCGCCCCACGCACAATGCTCAGCCGCGCCGCAGCTCGTCCAACAACAGCAATCGTAATGGACAAGGCCGCAATCAGCGCAATTCAGAAAACCGGCCCAGTGGCAATGGCGGGCAACGTCGTCGCTCGAGCCAGCAACGCGCCAGCTCCAGTGATGGCAATGGGAACGGAAATGGCAACGCCAGTGCTCGCGAAGCTAACGGCAACGGCTCTCGTCCAAACAATAATGCCAGTGGCCAGCAACGTCGTGCTAGCCAGAGCCGCCCAAACCAGAGCCGCCCCCAGCAAGAGCGCTCAGGCAATGTATTAGAAACCCATCGCGCCGTACCTTCGGGCAACCGCTAAGTACTTTAGGTTAAAAAGCGCCATACGCTACAAAGTAAAAAGCCCCGCTAGTTCTCACTAGCGGGGCTTTTTACTTTGTAGTTTCTAACCATTAAATGCAGTCATTGTCAGGGAATCAAGCCACCTTAACGCCGTTATCCCGCTTGTTCAGTACAGGTAAAACACCCTCGGCAAAAGCAGCCATACTTTGCTTGCAGTAATCGTAGTCCATACCCGCATAAGTAAAGAAACAATGCAGCTCGCCGAAACCATCAACGAGACACGCGGTTCATCCCCACGGATGTAGGGAACAGGTAGTAACTCACGTCCTGCTCTTGCGTTGCGGGCTTTGCTTTGCCCCAATACTGGTAACTACTGTCTAAATCCATTGACACAGCTCATTGCAGATTCGGTACTCAATCTAGCCATTCACCGAGTAAAGCGCAAGCTGCCAAAGCGCTCTTTAGTCCGTTACACTCGCATCACTTATTTTCTGGAGTTTTCACCATGCCGCTTTCCGCAACGGATTTAATTAACAACTTTGAAATGTATTTTGATGGCACCGATATGACCAACGCCAGCCTCTACTTATGTATTGATTCTGCCGTGGGAGAAAGTGGTGCTCAGGGCATTATTGAAGCAATGCGTGCTGGCAACCTATGGTCTTCCGATACGGCAAAAATAGTGCCCGCAGAGCACAAACCCATGTATGCCGAACAGATGGAATTTATAGGTTATGTGTCGGGCAAATGTGAGGATAAAGAGTTTCACGCCTCGGCTTATAATCACGAAAAATTCCCCTACAACACCGAGCGCTGGGAAGAATGGAAACGTTTTATTGCCGCTAATTATTAACTTTTAAAGTAGATAAAACAGGGGGGCCAGCATCAGCCCCTGCTTGTTTTTTGATAGTTTATGCAACTGAAGACAGCACGGCACGAACCACCGCGACAACACTGACCACAAAAACTGTCGCGAAAATAATGCCGGAAAATATGAAGTGCAACGGTTTTCCCTGGCTAAAGTCTCTATTTTTATTTTCTTTTGATTGCACGCCAATCGCGGCGGCGAAGGTACTACCCAACACCTCGAAAAACGTCAGCGATTGTTTTTCATCCTTCTTTTCAATAAGCGGATTATCTATTGTGCTGTCTATCCCAGTATTTTCCATTTTCATCTCCGATCATACAGCCATTACAAACTGCTGTTTATTTAGAGGATGTCAGGCGATCCGGCTTAGCCATTATTTCCTTACCTTTAAGCATTAAATCCCAATAGATAGCGGGTAGCATATAACGCTTAAACACCCAGCCAAATCGATTAGCTTTAGTGCCATCAAGCGGTAATGAGGGCAGTAATTTACCGCCATAACCAAATTCGGCCAGCACCACTTTGCCCTTTTCTACGGTAAGTGGGCAGGCACCATAACCGTTGTAGGAGGCGGCCATTGGCTTGCCCAATTGCAGGGCCAATAAGTTGTCCGCCACCACGGGCACCTGTTTGCGCACAGCAGCTGCAGTCTTGGCATTGGGGGCATTAATCACATCACCCACACCAAAAATATTTTCGTACTTCACATGCTGTAGCGTATCGGGCTGCACCGCCAGCCAACCGGCCTCGTCAACCAGCTCACTGCTACGAATGAAGTCGGGCGCTATTTGTGGCGGTACGACATGAATAAAATCAAATTCTTTAACCACTTCAGCACCACCTTGCTTAAAACGTGCTGTTTTTGCGCTGCCATCTACCGCTAGAAGGGTCGACTGAAAATTTAGATCAACGCCGTAACGATCAATATACGTTTCGAGGGCAGGTACAAATGCGGGTACGCCAAAGAGAGCCGGTGTCGCGGTATGAAATTCAATATCAACGTTTTTTAGTTGTCCGCCCTTCTCCCAGTGGTGACCTGCAAGATACATAATTTTTTGCGGTGCACCGGCGCATTTAATGGGCATCGGCGGCTGGGTAAACAGGGCGCGGCCCGACTTCATATTTTGCAGGCACTGCCAGGTGTAACGGGCATAGGGTAGTAGATAATTACTACTCACACCGTTGCGACCCAAAGTCTCCTCAAGACCTTCAATACCGGCCCAGTGCAGTTGTAAGCCAGGGCAAACAACCAAATAGTCATAAGCAACACTACCGCCGTTATCAAGTTGTACGGTATTGCTCTCAGGCTGCACCTCGGTGACGGATGCCTTAAGCCACCGCACCCCACGGGGTATTAATCTCGACTCGTCGCGAATGGTATTATCGGGCTGAAAACACCCGCCGCCGACCAAGGTGAATCCGGCCTGATAATAGTGCTTTTCAGAGGGTTCAATAATGGAGATTTTCAGTGAAGCATCACGCTTCATCAGGCTTGCCGCCATTGAAATACCACCAGCGCCACCACCAATAATGACAATATTTGTCGTGCTGCCAACGCCCTGTACTGCGGCCTGAGCACTACCCGTATCAGTCACCAGCTCAGCTTTAGCGACTTCCCACAAAGTTGATGAACGCCGACCACTGCGACAATAGAGTAAAATGTCACCTTCGCGCTGTAATTGTACTGCGCAATCTTTGGCAAAACCTGCCGTATCAGCAGGTGATGACATCGGCATATAAACGAACGCCACCCCAAGATCACTAGCAGCGGCAGCCAGTGTTGACGATAGCGTCTGCCCACTTTCACCGTCGGGACGATTGCAGATGATCGTTTTAATACCCAGCGCGTGAGCCTGAGCTATATCATCGACTTCAAGTTGCCCGGCTACGAATACACCCGGTGCCAGTTGTTTGAACTTACTCATTTCCCTCACTCCCTTGATAGCCAAAATATGGCGTAGAATTTAATTATTAAAATGACTTATCTCTGTAAAAGAAGTGCCAGGGTAAGCTTAATACTCAATCGCAACGGCCTATCGACAACAGTGAGCACCCAACGCCTTCACCTCATTGCAAGAATATTACACCAGCACGCCTTTCTTATGAAATATCATTATATGCTAATAGTTATTAGCTATATATAGAAAGAACTGTGTATTGTTCTACTAAAATAGACAACAGCGGTAGATCGTGAAGAGCGATGACATAGAAACGAGCATTCTAAGGAGTGAAACGTCGCGGCATAAACCCATCATTGACTAACGGGTATGCTGACTGAAAAAAGGGAGGGGGAAGAAAACAAAAAACTATCGCGATAAAGGCCGGTCTGCTAAAAGACCAATCTACTAATAAAGAAATTAGAAACAGGGCCCAACACCCCGCTCCCGTTAATTTCTTTGACTCAATGCGTATTTAAAATCCAGCAACACCCTTGTCGAGCTGCACACCGAAGCTATTCAGGGCCATCGACACCATGTTGTACTGGCCGACGGTAAACACCACATCCATCAGCTGTTGCTCATTATAGCGTTCACTTAACGCTGCCCAGGTACTGTCGCTAACGCAAGTATCACTGTGTAATTCATCCACTGCGCGTAACAGGCTCGCGTCAAAGTCACTCCAGCCCGCTGCTGAAGCACCCTCTTTAACGCGGGCTATTTCCTCATCGCTGAGTCCCGCATCCCGGGCAAAAATCACATGCTGCCCCCACTCGTATTCCGCCTGGCACAACCAACCAATGCGCAGGATGAGAATCTCCCGCTCGCGGGGAGCCAGTGTCGAGGTATCGCCCATAATATGGTAGGCCCAGGTGGTGAATTTCTGCGTCGCCTGCCAATGGCGAGACAAGGTACCCAGCACATTATAAAAAGGCCCATCCCGCTTAATGGGTTCGAGCATTTCACGCTGCTCATCTGTCCACTCACTTTCTTTCAGTGGATGAACTCTTGGTTCTGATAATTTCATTGTTTTGCCTATTTAATTATTATTTATTGGCAACAGGATATTACGATTTAGAGGACACTTTCTACCCAGCGAACAATCTCCCCCTGCGGCATAGCCCCTGATTGCCTGGCAATCTCTTTACCACCCACAAAAACGATGAGAGTGGGAATGCCGCGAATCGCCAGGGCACTACCCACCGAGGGGTCCTGTTCGGTGTTGAATTTGGCTACGCGAACGCGGGGTTCAAGTTGCTTTGCTGCCTGTTCATAGGCTGGCGCCATCGCTTTACAGGGGCCGCACCAAGGTGCCCAAAAATCGACCACTACGGGGATATCATTACGGCTAATGACTTTCTGGTAATTCGCCGCATTTAATGCCTGGGGTGCATGGCCAAACAAGCTCTGCTGACACTTGCCACATTTAGGGCTACTGCTGAGCTTGTCATTCGGCACGCGATTTATTCCCAGGCACAGGGGGCAAACGATATGAACGGGGGCTGTCATAGTTGTAAATCCTTTAAACGGAGGCGAAGGGCGTCAACCTCATCAAGTAATTCTAAAATAACAGCAACCCCCGCCAGATTAATGCCCAAATCTGCCTGTAAGCGGCGGGCTTTACGGGTACGCTGAATACTTAAACCGGGGAAGTACCACTGGGTCATTTCCTCGCCATGGGGTTGAATAACGCCTTCTTCGACCAGCTCGATAACATAATCTGCGTGTACTGCACACACGCGACAGAGCTGCGACAGCGTCAGGCCTGAGTCAATATCAATAATGACACCGACCTGAATTTCATATTCATTGTTTGTCATACGCTTTAAACCCCCAGCTCTGCACGCGGATTAAATGCTAGATCCTGCGCCATCGTCTGATACGCTTTTTCTGCCTCTGGGCTATCAGCGGGCGGCAACACGACCTTTAACACCACATAAAAATGGCCCGGTGTTTTACCCGATAAACCCTTGTCTTTAAAACGCAGTTTTTTACCGTGGGCAGATCCGGCAGGAATTTTCACATCCACCAGCCCACTGGGTGTCGGTACTTTAATACTAGCACCGAGCGCCATTTCCCAAGGGGCGACGGGCACATCAATAGAAATATCCGCACCGTCGAGCCGATACAGCGGGTGTTTTTTAAATTCGACATCGAGATATAAATTACCGGCCTTGCCGTCCCCAGCACCGGGGTCGCCCTGACCCGCCAAACGAATACTCTGCCCCGGTGCAATACCTTTGGGAATTTTAATATTCAGTACACGCTCACGGGTTTTAACATGACCCTGGGGATCGACTTCCGGTACATGAAAGGTAATCTTACGAGTCGCGCCATTGAGGGAATCCTCCAGATCAATAACCACCCGGGCATGGCGATCGCCACCCTGCTGAGAATGAGGATGCTGCCTGCCGGCATCGCGAAAGCTTTGACCAAATAACGACTCAAAAAAATCGCTGTAAGCCTCTCCACCGCCCTGAGTAAAACCACCGCCGCTAAACTCAAAACCCGTATCCCAATCCGGCGGCGCATTAAAGTCCTGACCACCCTGCCAATTGGCCCCAAGCTGATCGTAAGCGGCACGTTTTTCCGGGTCTTTTAAGACTTCGTAGGCTTCACCCAACGCCTTGAATTTTTGCTCGGCATCGTCTTCTTTACTGACATCAGGGTGATATTTGCGCGCCAGCTTGCGATAGGCGCGCTTAATCTCATCCTGAGTCACATCGCGAGCGAGTCCCAGCGTGTCGTAATAGTCTTTAAATTCCATTGATTATTAACCACCCTTGTAGCCTGTCTATTACAACATGGGTACGAAGGGCGATTAAATCAAGTATTCATTATAAAAAGGACTGCAGAATAGGGTTCCTAAATAGCGCTATCGCCTCACTTTTAAATCAGCCTTTTAAACTAGGCTTTTATTAACAATTTCGTAGACATCTTTTGACAAGCCCGGCTTGGCCAGGACCCGCTGTAACTCAGCCTTCATGCGTCCACCGGCAAGTTCTGGGTACTTGCGCCACTTGGTCAGCGGCGTAATCAAACGCGAGGCAATTTGCGGATTAAGGTCGTCTAAAATTAGCACCTGATCCGCTAAAAAGATGTAGGCCTCACCTTCACCAGCATGAAAATTAACAGCATTGCCCGAGCAAAAAGCGGCAATTAATGCCCGTACTTTATTGGGATTTTTCATATCAAAAGCGCTATGTTCCATTAACGCTTTCACACGGTTCAAACCATCCGGCACGGTGCTCAAGGCCTGTATTTGAAACCATTGATTAACCACCAAGCTTTCATTGAGCCAGTGCGAATAAAATGTAAACAAGGCCTGTTTAGCCAGCTTTTGCGCGGCCGGAGCCGAACAATTAACCAGCCCGACCAATGCCGTGCTGGTGTCTGTCATATTGTCGGCATTATGAAATTGCGCATAGGCCAGTTGAATGGCATCGCTATCGCCGGTTTGTAATAAATAAGCCAGCGCCGTATTTTTCAAACTGCGCTGTGCTATCTGTGTACCAGTGGCAGAATACTTTTCTGCACTTTTTAGGGCTGCACTATTGGCCTGATAAATAGCCAAAAATTCACTGTGCAGTGCATCGGCCAGTGTTTGCCGTGCAAATTGTCGAGCACTATGAATAGCCGCGACTTCTATCACCTCGGCCACTTCACTGAGATAAGCCTCGCTGGGCAGCGCCAGCATTAAAGCGACCATGGCTGGGTCGGCACCTTCATCATTCAGAAGGGCGCGATAGGCTTCGATTAAACGCCCATCAAGCACCAGTTCACGATCGGCCAGCACGTCATCAATCAGTCCCTGTAGTATGCCTAGCGCCAGTTTATTGCAGGCCTCCCAACGATTAAAACTGTCACTGTCGTAGCGCATTAAATGCAAGAGTTGGTCGCGACTGTAGGGGAAGTCCAGTTTTACCGGCGCGGAAAAACCACGCAGCAAAGAGGGAATGGGCTCTTCGACGACGTTTTCAAAAACCAGGGTATTTGTTGCTTCCGTCAATTCATAAGTGATTTGAGTTTCGCCATTGGCGTGACCACTTAAGTGCAAGGGTAAATCGCCCATGGCACCGACAAGACCCAAACGAATCGGCACATGGAAGGGCTCCTTTTCAGCCGACTCAGGTGTCGCGGGGCAGCTTTGGCTTAGGTGCAAACGATAGGTTTGCGCAGCAGCATCATACTCACCACTGACGACAAGACGAGGCGTGCCACCCTGGTGATACCAGTGCATAAAGGTGGTGAAATCTCGGCCGCTGACTTCTGTCATCGCGGCAATAAAATCATCGATGGTCGCCGCTTCGCCGTCATGGCGTTCGAAATATAAATCACTGCCGGCACGGAATAACTCGGGCCCCAACAGGGTGTGGATCATGCGCACCACTTCAGCGCCCTTTTCATAAATAGTCAGGGTGTAGAAGTTGGAGATTTCCATATACGAAGCCGGCTGCACCGGGTGGGCCGTGGGGCCGCCATCTTCAGCAAATTGCAGAGTACGTAAAAAGTTAACATCCTCCACACGTTTAACGGTAGGCGAACCCATATCTGCCGAAAACTCCGCATCACGAAAGACGGTAAAGCCTTCTTTTAAACTGAGCTGAAACCAGTCGCGGCAGGTCACCCGATTGCCCGACCAGTTGTGAAAATATTCGTGGGCAACGACGGCCTCTACTCGCTGAAAACCGGCATCCGTCGTCGTTTCTGCCTTTGCCAATACGCAGGAGGTATTAAAAATATTCAGGCCTTTGTTTTCCATTGCGCCCATGTTGAAATCGTCAACGGCGACGACCATAAAAATATCCAGGTCGTATTCCCGTCCATAAACTTCTTCATCCCAGGTCATGGCATTTTTCAGGGATTGCATGGCGTGGTCGCATTTATCGAGATCTTTCTCCTCGACATAAATGCGCAGGGCAATGTCACGACCACTCATGGTAGTAAAGCTATCTTCAATGCAGCTTAAACTACCGGCAACCAGGGCAAAAAGATAAGCCGGTTTTTTGAAGGGGTCATGCCAGGTCACCCAGTGGCGACCGTCCGGCATGTCACCACTGTCGACGGGATTACCGTTAGACAGTAGCAGCGGGTACTGGCTTTTATCGGCTTCAACCGTGGTGGTGAATTCCGACATCACATCGGGCCGGTCGAGATACCAGGTGATTTTGCGAAAGCCCTCGGCCTCACACTGGGTGCAGTACATGGTTTGAGATTTATAGAGACCTTCCAGAGACGTATTGTCCTGGGGTTTGATAGCGACCACCGACTCCAGTAAAAACTGCTCGGGTACCTGATGGATGACCAGCTCTTCGGCACCGAGCTGATATTGATCAGCGCTTAATGCCTGCCCATCAATAGCCAGTGAGCGGAAGTCCAGCTCCTGCCCATGAAGGCGCAAAGTACTTTCTGCTGCACTCGCTTCAGCATTGGGATTGCGTCGAAATTGCAGCGCCGCCTTAACCAGGGTTTCATCGTCACCAAGTTCAAAACGCAGCTCGGTTTTATCGATTAAATACAGCGGTGGTTTGTAATCTTCGAGACGAATAGTTTTGGGCTGGGAATCTCTTAGTGACATGGGTGTAACTCCAAAAATTAAGACCTGCAGTACCGAAGCAAAGAATATTCCCTACTCATGACACGCTGTAAATATTTCCCTGTACGCTCGGCTTGGGCATCCTGCGTCACTCTAACTCCTGCGTCCATGCAGTCGTCGGTGTCGGCATCCTTGCCTCCTACGGTCACGAACAGAGAACATTCTTTTTCGCAGACTTGAGTTAAATAAGTCGCCTTCATTGACGGCCAGTCTATGAATAATAAAAAACTAGGCAGAAAAACTGACGTTATAGGCTGTAAATTTACGCATATTAATCACCCCCGTATCGAGAATCAGGTATTGGCCCTTGATGCCCATCAGAGTGCCTTCGACCAGCGGTGTTTTATCAAAGTTCTGACTACTGACTTTGGTGGGATATTCCAGTACGGGGTATTCAATATCAACACACTCGCCATCCAGCACCGGCTGTAACGCCTGTAAGCCGAAGCGCTCATTCAGTGCCTGGAGTTCAGGCTGGCAGAGTTCAAAAAGCTGGTCGCGGGTCGCGGCTAAATCGACGTCTTCAATATCGCCTTTCAGCATTTTCCGCCAGTTCGTTTTGTCGGCAACATGCTGGCGCAAAGCATCTTCCACCAGGCCTGATTGCAAGCGAGTAGCGACGCGCATGATAGGTAGAGCCTGCACCGCACCCTGGTCAATCCAGCGTGTCGGTAGCTGTGTGGCGCGGGTAATGCCCACTTTAACGCCTGACGAATTGGCCAGATACACCACGTGTTCAGCCAGACAAAACGCTTCGCCCCACTCGGGCTCGCGACAGGTGCCCTGCTCGTAGTGGCATTTTTCTGGGCTGATAATACAGCTATCGCAGCGCGCAAGTTTCTTCAGACAGGGAAAACAAAAGCCCTGATTAAAGCTTTTTTTGGTTTTGCGACCGCAGTGACAACAATGAATTTCACCGGCATACGTCAAGCTAATGCGCTGGCCCAAAAAATCATTCAGTAACACCCGCTCATCGTCGAGAGGAAGAAAATATTTTACCGGCGTCGCCAGTTCGACCACCATTTTGCTCAAATGGCCGCTAACTTCTATCGTCATACTTTATCTCTTAGAAAAAATGAGCAGGATTAATGCTGCCACTTAAGGGGTTTTTCTGCCTCGGCGATTTCGCCCGTCGTGCTACCGCAGTGTTGGTGCTTCTTCGGCGCAATAAAGCCCACGCGTTCTGACTCCGGCTTATGCTGGCTGTCGTAGGTAATTACTGCCTGCAGGCAGGTGGCCCTTTGCTCCACACTCAATTTACTGCCATCCGGCCATTTACCAATTTCGACGGCCAACTTTAGTTTCTCGTAAACATCCGGCGTCACAGCCTGTAATACTTGTTCAATATCCACACTTACACCTTTTTATTCTTGAAGCGGCTTTTGTCGTCCTGCCAATGCCCCGGCAAGCATGCCAATCAACAGACCGGATACGTGAGCGCCATTGGCAACACCGCCATTAATAAACACATCGACAATACCAAACAGGCAAACCAGCAACCAGCCAATGAGCATATAAATAATGCCGGGCTGTACATTTAATACGGGCTGGGGCGCAATGCGGTTACGAATCCAAACATAGCCCACCAGACCGTAGACCACACCCGACAAGCCACCAAAAAGCACCGGGCCATCCCATAAATATTGCCCGGCATTAGAGCCCGATGCCAGTGTCAGCATTAAGACTAAATAGGCCGAGCGGCCACTGACCAGTTCTACCCGCCGGCCGAACTCCCAGAGCCATAAACTATTAAAGACAACGTGAAAAATGCCAAAGTGTAAAAATGCTGGTGTGACAAAACGCCAGTATTCACCCGACGCAAACGTCTCTTCAACGGGAACAAACTGCGGCCCCTTACCATTAACCAGAGTAAAATCGACAAAAGTCAGCAAGTGCACTACGTCTTGCTTGTAGCTCACCAGGAAAAAACCCAGCACACCGAGGATCAAAGTAATCAACGTTACCGGCACCCGGGTAAAATAAAAGCGGAGGGAGTCTGCACCCTCAGGTTTACCCGTATTTAACGCATTTTCAACCACCGCCATCTCTTGAATTTGAGCAATAAGTTGCTGCACATCAGCCTGCCGCCGGCCCTTATCAAGCCACAGCTCGTGCCCCTCGCCCTGTTCAACCAGTCGATAGACAATATTGTTGCGGTTGAGGGCTAACACCAATAAGTCGAGATCAAAGCCCGCCGTTAGTGTGCCCGCAGAAACCCAGCCATCACTCTCAGCCATTAACGGTGAGCCTTCTCGCCGGGGCGCAGAGAATCCAGCCGTCGACCCCAGCCGAGTTTGTCACGACAAGTTTCGTAGAAATTGTGCTCAGCGGGGTGAATCAAGCGCAAGGGCGTGGGTTTGCGGTGAATTTTGATCACATCACCCGGCTCGATACTAATATCAACCTGACCGTCACAGGAGATCAAAGGATGTAATTCGTTGCGTGTGCCGACCAACACCTCAATCTGACTATCGCCGCTAATAACAAGGGGGCGGCTGGCCAGCGTGTGGGGGTTCATGGGCACCAGCACCACCGCATCGAGCTTGGGGTGCATAATCGGCCCACCCGCCGACAGCGCGTAAGCGGTGGAACCCGTTGGGGTGGAAATAATTAGACCGTCGGAACGTTGGCTGTAGACAAATTGCTGATCGACATAGAGTTCAAACTCCATCATCCGTACCGAGCGCCCCGGGTGTAAAACGAGATCATTCAGCGCGAGGCCCTTGCCAATGGCCTGCCCATCGCGCTCGACACACAGCTCAAGTAAATAGCGGTCTGTACTTTTAAACTCGCCCGCGAGTACACGGCCAATGCCCTCTTCCATGGCATCGGGATGAATATCGGTTAAAAAGCCGAGTCGGCCACGGTTCAAACCCAGTAGGGGCACGTCCAGATCGACCAGCGCCCGAGCGGCACCCAGCATACTGCCATCACCACCCACGACAATCACCAGGTCTACCGTGCGCTCAATGGCGCGTCGCGAGATAGTTTCGATACCGGAGTCGCCCAGCAGCTCAGCGGTCTTTGACTCCGCCAGTACAGTGCGCCCATCGGCACGCAGAAAGGTTACTAAGCGTTTTAGGCTATCGACAACTTCGGGGTGTTCAAGTCGAGCGACGACACCGATATTTTGGAATTGCTCCATCCCAGCTCCGGGGCATACATATTGAAGCGGGATTATACACAGCCATCGGCTGCGGAGAGCTTAGACTTGTAACAGGGGGCTGAACTTATAAATGCTGATCAATGCCGTGTTCTTTTAAACCCCAGGCAAAAAGTTGTTCCCAGCGGCGATCTGTTTGACGCAAACGTGCGCTGACAATTTTAAGCACAGCTTTGAGTACGACATAACCTTGCTCGGGGTGCTGATCAAGGTAGCTCTCGAGGGCCAGGGCATCGAACTCCAGCACCTCAACATCCCCAAGCGCTATTATCGAAGCACTGCGCGAGCCCGCTTCGAACAAACTCAACTCACCAAATATTTCACCGGGGCCAAGGTCGCACAGCCCCGGCTGGATATAACGGCCATCGGGTAAAGTCACTCGCCCCGAAACCCTGACACTACCCTTTTGAATTAAGTAGAGTCGCCGATCATCCATGCCCTCATTCACGATAGAATCATTAACCGCGTAAGTGTTGTGCTTGGCAATACCCGCCGCAACTAATGCCTGGTCTCGTAAAATAACTAACATGTCGACTACCCATCCTATTTTTTAAAATATTATGGGCATCATTTTTAGGGCACATTCACACTTATGACAAGCCATCGCTTTGCGCTTTTGCGACAGAATTCTCAGGTTTATTGCTGCCGCCATCACCCGTAAAGGTCTTGCGTACCACCAGAAAGAAAACCGGCACAAAGAAGATAGCCAACACCGTAGCGGTGAACATACCACCCAGTACGCCAGTACCAATCGCGTTTTGGCCCACCGAACCCGCACCGGAGCTTATCGCCAGAGGCATAACACCGAGCATAAAGGCGAAAGATGTCATCAAAATAGGCCGTAGACGCAAGCGCACGGCCTCCAGAATCGCCTCACGTAGCTGCCAACCCTGAGCCTGTAAATCGAGGGCAAATTCAACAATCAAAATAGCGTTTTTCGCCGACAGGCCGATAGTGGTTAATACCCCTACCTGAAAGAAAATATCGTTCGGTAAGCCCCGTGCATAACTTGCCAGTAAGGCACCAATCACACCGAGGGGTACGACGAGCATGACAGCAAAAGGGATTGCCCAGCTCTCGTACAGCGCGGCCAAACAAAGGAAAACCACCGCCAGCGACAAGGCATATAAAAGTGGAGCTTGCGCGCCGGACTGGGTTTCCTGCAGTGAAGCACCCGTCCATTCAAAGCCGAAACCCGGCGGCAACTGACTGGCCAACGCTTCCATGGCCGCGATGGCATCACCAGAGCTGTAACCCGGCGCAGCCTCGCCAAGAATCTCCATTGAAGCAACCCCGTTGTAACGCTCTAAACGCGGTGAGCCCTGAGTCCAGCGGCCCGAGGAGAAGGCGGCAAAGGAAACCATTTCACCTTCCTTGTTACGCACAAACCAGTCCTTCAAGTGATCGGGCGTCATACGATAGTGGGCTTCACCCTGCACATAGACTTTCTTCACGCGACCCTTATCAATAAAATCATTCACATAAGTCGAAGCCCAGGCGGTCGACAGGGTATTGTTTATTTCAGTCATCGAAATACCCAGTGCCCGCGCTTTTTGCCGATCAATACTGAGCTTAAACTGGGGGCTGTCATTCTGACCATTGGGCCGCACTTTGGTCAAACGCGGATCTTGCGCGGCACCACCAAGAATTTGATTGCGCGCTGCCATCAAGGCATTGTGGCCATTACCGGCAATATCTTTAAGCTGAAAGTCGAAGCCTGCAGAGTTACCCAATGCCCGTATCGGCGGCGGGTAAAAAGCAAAGGCCCGAGCATCTTTAATCTGTGCCAAAGCCCCCATTGCCCGGCCAGACACCGCCTGCACACTTTGCGAATCTAAACGCCGCTCTGACCAGTCATGCATTTTGATATAGCACTGGCCATTATTTTGCCCACGGCCACTAAAGTTAAAACCCACCACGCAGTAAACAGTGGAGATTGTGTCGGCCTCTTCCTCAGCATAGTATTTCTCTATTTGCTCCATCACCCCACGCGTGCGCTCCATGGTTGCACCCACGGGCAATTGCACCAGGGTGAACATCAAACCGGGATCGTCCGAGGGTAAAAATGACGTTGGCATGCGCACAAAAAGAAAACCTACGGCAAAAACAATGACGCCGTAAATCAAAAAATAACGTATTGTTTTACGAATAACATTGGCGACCACATTTTGATACCAACGGGACGTGCGGTCAAAACCCCGGTTGAACCAACCGAAGAAACCACTCTTACTCATGTGATGCCCTTCAACAGCCGGCTTGAGCAAGGTCGCACAGAGGGCGGGTGTGAGAATTAAAGCCACCAACACAGAGAGCACCATCGCTGAAGCAATGGTGATGGAGAATTGACGATAGATGGCCCCGCTGGTGCCCGGAAAGAAGGCCATGGGCACAAACACAGCAGACAAGACTAAACCGATACCCACCAGCGCACCGGTAATTTGCGACATAGATTTACGTGTAGCATCCCGTGGTGAGAGGTTTTCCTCAACCATTAAACGTTCGACGTTTTCGACCACCACAATGGCATCGTCAACCAGCAGGCCAATAGCCAATACCATGCCAAACATGGTGAGAGTATTAATCGAAAAACCAAAGGCATGTAAAATACCAAAGGTACCCAACAACACAACCGGTACGGCAATCGTTGGAATTAAGGTGGCACGAAAATTCTGTAAAAACAGATACATAACAAAAAACACGAGAATGATGGCTTCAAATAAAGTTTTCACCACCTCCATAATCGACACTTCGACAAAAGGCGTCGTATCGTAACCAAGATCAAACTCCATGCCTTCAGGCATAAATACAGCGAGCTCGGCCAATTTTGCTTTTACATTACGCGCAGTTTCCAGCGCGTTGGCACCGGAAGCCTGGCGCACCACAATACCGCTGGCAGGCACGCCTTTAAAATGATTTAAAAACTGATAGTTTTCACCGCCCAGCTCAATATCGGCCACATCGCGTAAATAAATACTCGAACCATCTTGATTAACACGCAGCAAAATATCGCCAAACTCATCGGCATTTTTCAGCAGTGTTTGGGCAATGATAGTGGCGTTTAATTGCTGCCCTGGCAAAGCCGGGCCAGCACCAAACTCACCGGCACGCACTTGTACATTCTCAGCGCGAATCGCCTCTACCACATCTTGTGTGGTCAGCTTAAAGCTGTTGAGTTTGTCCGCATCGGGCCAAATGCGCATGGCGTATTGCGAACCAAAAAGAGTGGCCTCACCGACACCATTAATGCGGCCGATGGGTTCAAGAATATTGGCAGCGACATAATCGGCAATGTCATAGCGATCATAGCGATTATCGGGTGAATAGAAGGCAATAACCATCATCACGCCGGTCGCTGATTTCGTCACCTTGACACCTTGCTCAATCACCGACTGGGGTAACAGCGGCATGGCAACCTGGAGTTTATTCTGGACTTGTACCTGGGCAATATCAGGATCGGTGCCCGGTAAAAAAGTCATCTTGATTTCGCCGACACCTGCGGAATCACTCTTCGATGACATATAGAGTATGTTGTCGATACCGACCATATTTTGCTCGATGATCTGTACCACAGTGTTCTGTACAGTTTCTGCCGAAGCGCCGGGGTTTGTGGCTTTGATGGATACGGCCGGCGGGGCCACCTCTGGATACTGTTCAATCGGCAACTGTGTAATTGACAACGCGCCGGCCAACATAACGATAATGGCAAGCACCCAGGCAAAAATGGGGCGATCAATAAAGAAGTTAGGCATTTAGTGTGCTTCCTTCTTAGCCGGCGTTTTATACGCTACCGTCGTCACTTCTGCCCCGGGGCGCACTTTCTGCAGGCCGCCGATAATGATTTTCTCCCCCGCTTTCAAGCCCTCTAAAATCAGCCATTGATCGCCAACAACCTGACCCGTTTTTACCAAACGACGTTCAACTTTATTATCCGCACCCACCACCATCGCGACGGCACTACCGGAGTATTCATAGGTAATGGCTTGCTGGGGTGCCAACACAGCAGCTTTTTGCAAACCAAGTCCAAGACGAGCGCGCACAAACATGCCAGGTAATAAAATGGTATCCGGATTCGGTACTGTGGCCCGCAGAGTGACAGCACCTGTACTTTGGTCGACACTCACTTCGGCAAATTGCAAGCGACCCGCGCGGGCGTATTCACTGCCATCCTCAAGCATCAGGTGAACAGTCGTATCCTCCATGCTAGCCTGTTCCAATTGCCCTGCTGCCAGCTGACGCTTCATGATTAATAGCTCGCGACTGGTCTGAGTAATATCAACATAAAGTGGATCGAGCTGGCGAATAACCGCCAACACTTCTTCCTGTTCCGCCTCAACCAGTGCGCCATCGGTAACGAATGAGCTACCAATGCGGCCCGAAATAGGTGCTTTAATTAAAGAGTATTGCAAATTGATAGCGGCAATTTCCTGCTCGGCTTTCGCCACGGCGACATTGGCCTTTGCTTCACGTAAAGCGGCATGGGCATCGTCGTAGTTTTCCTGACTAATGGTTTTTTTGCCGATCAAATCTTCGTAGCGATCGGTCTTTAAAACAGCGGCCGATAGCGCTGCTTTCGCACGCAGTACCGCTGCCTTTGCTCGGTTTACTTCCGCCACAAATAACTCAGATGCTATTTGATAGAGGGGATCACCGGCTTTAACTTCACTGCCTTCAACAAAAAGACGCTTGGCAATAATGCCACCAACTTGCGGGCGCACTTCGGCGATGCGGTAGGCTGAGGTGCGGCCCGGTAGCTCTGAACTAAGGGGGACGTCAGCTGTTTTTATTTCGACCACCGCAACCTCAACGAGGCCTCTCGTGGGCGCTGGCCCTGCCGATTTTTCACAAGCTGTGAGGAAGAGTGATACTGCCAGGGCGCTAAAAATTAAATGGGGGACGTTACCGAAACTTACTGTTTTATTACCACGAAGACGTTCCAACACAGTGCTGCGGGGCATGCATTACCTCCTTGTTATGGTTAATTTTCATTAATAATCTGCCGCTGATCATAGCCGAACAAGGGTCGGAACTGTGAGAATATTCACACTTTTCAATGCAGTTAGAACGTAAAGCTTTGTTCAACACCTAGTTATTTTTATTGAAAAACACCACATCTGCGCCATAAAACACGGGCTCAACTTGCCATTGCTTACCCAGCCAATGAAACGTTTGTTCGCTAAAAAATACAATATGGGTGGGATCATTTTTATAATGCCAGCTGGCAAACGCTGTTTGGCCAATAACCCGCTTAGTCATAATTGACAACACGCCATCCTTTTTGAGGAGTGACCATAAACGGTTTAGCTCAAAACCCGGTGCTTTTAGATGCTCGACCACTTCGGTGCTGGTAATAAAGTCATATTGACGCGCAAAGACTGTTTGAAGTGGCGCGTAAAAAGGATCGTAAAGATCAACACTATGCCCCGCTTCTTCGAGCATTAACGACAGGGTTGGCCCGGGGCCACTGCCAAAATCCAGGCCCTGGCTGGCCGGTCTTAGCTGATGAAGAAGTGGCTTAGAAAGCCGCTCCAGAAAAGCACGGTAGCCCGCATCATGGGGGAGGTTCTGATGCAGGTCGTAATAGCCTTTTTCATCACCCTCAGTCAGATGACTACTGGCGGGGACAAATACCAAGGCACATTGCTTACAGCGATGAAAATCACGCGGGGGATCGCGGTGAAATAAATCACTTTGCGCAGAAAAACAAAGGGGGCAGGCCTCGGTTATTAACCGTGAACCTGCCCCCTGAGGCAATACAGTTTTTTCAAACACTACTTTAAAAGCCAGTGCCGACGTAAGAATTAATCGTAAACGATTACGCCACGTGCATTTTTACCCGCTTCCATATCTGCAAAAGCCTGAGCGACATCATCAATAGAATAGGTTTGCGTAATCATGCTATCAAGGTCGAGCTTGCCCTGCTTGTACAGTTCAAGGTACTTGGGGAAATCAACCTTAAATTCAGCACTACCGTACATAGAGCCTTTAAAGGTCTTGCCCGTCATCGGGAACATCAATGCATTGAGTTCCAGCTTCTGGGTGAGTTTGCCCACGCCCACAACTGTCATGGTGCCACCACGGCGAGTGACTTTCTGCGCCTGGTCAACGACAGCGGGAATACCAATGGCTTCAAAGCCATAATCAACACCGATGCCATCAGTCATTGCCATGATTTCTTTGATCGCGTTACCGCTAGCATTCACAGTGTCAGTAGCGCCGAGTGTTTTAGCCGTGGCCAATTTATCATCAGACAAATCAACGGCAATGATTTTAACCGCACCAGCAATACGTGCACCCTGAATAATCGAAAGGCCAACACCGCCAGCACCGAAGACAGCAACAGTGCTACCCGGTTTTACTTCAGCTGTTTTTAGCGCCGCACCAACACCTGTAGTCACGCCACAACCGACCAGCGCAGCGGCTTTCATGTCGATGTCTTTATCAATTTTAACCAGGCACATTGAAGGAACGACCGAGTACTCAGCCATATTGCCGAGGAACTGCATAACATTGAGGTCTTTACCGTCGAGCTTAACGCGAGAAGTGCCGTCCATCATTTTACCGTCAGGAACACTTTTCAAGCACAAGAAAGGCTCACTACGCAGGCAGTGATAGCACTCGCCACAGTTGGGCACGAAAGATAAAGTCACGTGATCGCCAACTTCAACATTGGTAACGCCTTCGCCTATCTCTTCAACAACACCAGCACCTTCGTGGCCCAATACCATGGGAAATGGCACGGGAATAGTACCGTTAATGACGGATAAATCAGAGTGACAGATACCCGTCGCTTTGATTTTAACCAGTACTTCATTCGCTTTGGGCGCATCAATCGTTACTTCTTCAACAGAATATTTGTTGAGCTCATGAGCCACAACGGCCTTCATCGTTTTCATATAAATCCTCCGGGGTTAGATCCAAAAAAGCGATTGCAAGTCTACCATCAATCGAGTCAATTTGACGGAGCTTTAGGAAGGAAAAACAGAAAGTATTACAGCCAGAAGGCCCTTCTGAAAAAAATGCAACAGCAGCAAATTTAGGCGTAGAAATAAACAAGGAAAGCCAGAAGCCAGGCTTTAGAACCTCAAAATGACACAACGGGGGGGGGATGGGGTGGCTGACGGGGATTGAACCCGCGACCACAGGAATCACAATCCTGGGCTCTACCAACTGAGCTACAGCCACCATTAACTGCTGCGCCGGGATTTATATTTACAAGCCCGGGCGGGATACTTCTGTGTGCCTTAACTTTGAAAAGGGCACTCTTTTTCTAACTAAAGCCTTTTCTAGTGACTCGCAATCTACCGAAATCAACACCCGATAAATGGTGCGCCCGGCAGGATTCGAACCTGCGACCCACGGCTTAGAAGGCCGTTGCTCTATCCAGCTGAGCTACGGGCGCATAACACCACCATAACATGGCAAAATTACCGCCAGGCACTGGATTCAAAGCCTCTGAACTATCAGCCAATAAACAGCTAACAACCAATAAAAACTGGTCGGGGAAGAGGGATTCGAACCCCCGACATCCTGCTCCCAAAGCAGGCGCGCTACCAAACTGCGCTATTCCCCGATTTACTGGCTTCCTCAGAAGGCGCGCATAATACCCGCCAGCCTTCACCCGGTCAATCCATCAACGCACTTTATCGTCGTAATAACACATAAAAACTGTTTAACCGACATCCTCTATTCTTCTCATTACCTGCTGGGCATGACAAAATAGCGGCCTTATTTTTATCCCTGTAGTTTTGAGTCGCATTCACAACAATACCGGAGCCCCATGTCTAGCATCCTTCTCGACGGTAAATCACTTGCCCTGCAAAGCGAGTCAGAAATCAGCCAACGTGTCGACGCACTCAAAGCCCGCAACAATGGGCAGGCACCGATTTTGGCGACCATCTTGGTGGGTGGCGACCCCGCTTCCGCGACCTATGTACGGATGAAACAGAATGCCTGCAAGCGCGTGGGCATGGAGTCGATGGCCATCGAGCTGGGCGAAGAGACCACCACCGAAGAGCTACTGACACAAATCACTGCGCTCAATGACAACCCCAATTGCCACGGCATTCTGCTGCAGCACCCGGTGCCACCTCAAATTGATGAACGCCTTTGCTTTGACCATATCGCCCTGAGCAAAGATGTTGACGGCGTTACCTGCCAGGGTTTTGGGCGCATGGCGATGTCAGAACCCGCCTACGGCTCCGCCACACCACAGGGCATTATGCGGCTGCTAGCAGCCTACGACATTCCACTGGCAGGCAAGGATGCGGTCGTGATTGGCCGCAGCCCCATCCTCGGCAAGCCGATGGCACTGATGTTGTTGAACAAGAATGCTACGGTAACGATTTGCCATTCCCAAACCAAAAACTTGGCCGACATTGTGAGTCGTGCCGACATTATTGTCGGTGCTGTCGGCAAGCCCGAATTCATTAAAAGTGAGTGGGTTAAAGATGGCGCGGTAGTGATTGATGCGGGCTTCCATCCCGGTGGCATTGGTGATATTGACCTGAGCGGCCTTGATGCGCGTAGTAGCGCCTATACGCCTGTGCCCGGTGGCGTTGGCCCGATGACGATTAACACACTGATTTTACAAACACTGGAAGCCGCCGAGGCGCAGTAACAACAGCGCTCCACTGACCAATTGTAAGCCGTGATTTAATGCCCAACCTACGATATAAGCCGACTGCCCATTCAATGCAGTCATGGAGTTCAATCTTTGTTCAGCTACGTTGATTCTAAAATTCGGCAGCAATTAGTCGACAAACATCAGTTGGTCGACCTTGATCGCAATGGCGTGGAAATTGTTGACGGCAAGGGGCAGCCCTACATTTCGATCCTGGGGCCTGTCACTATTCCCCGCATTATTGCCGGTGAGGAGGTGCCCCTTGAGTGGTACCCCTTTGTGCGCCGCGTTGAACTCGCCCATGTTCAGGCCTCAGCCAATGATGTCGAGGGCGGTGGCGATGAAGCGCTACGGGAATTGCTACAAACCAATATGTCGGTCAACTCTGTATTCGCCCTGCCCGGCTTTCGCGACGAACCCAACCCACTGGTGCGCGTTCACTCCTGCTGTTTGACTGGCGATATTTTCGGCTCTCAACGCTGTGATTGTGGCCCGCAGTTAACCGCAGCCTTTGAGCAAATGCTGGAGGAAGGCAACGGCGCGGTGGTTTATATGTCTGGCCACGAGGGTCGAGGCATCGGCCTGTGGGCAAAAGCCATCACCTATCTGCTGCAGGATGATGGGCAGGACACCTTCGAGGCTAATGTGAGCCTGGGCTTGCCGGAAGATTCCCGCGACTTTACCGATGCTGCCGTGGTGCTGCGTTATCTGTTGTCGCAACGCTCTATTCGCCTGCTATCAAACAACCCCCACAAACGCGCTCACCTGGAACAGGGCGGGCAAGTCATCTCCGAGGCCGTGCCCCTGGTTTCCGGCATCTGCGCGCACAATGTACGCTATCTTCGCTCCAAGCGGAAAAAGGGCCATGTCTTACCCGACGAGATGTAAAAGACCGAACCATGAGCGATAAAGCCGATCCGGCTGACAGCTTATACAGCGACTATCGACAACGGCTTGTCGCCCATCGTGGCTACCAAAAGAAATATCCCGAAAACACGCTGCTTGCCTATCAGAAAGCCATCGAAGCTGGCGCTCTTTCGATAGAAACCGACATATTATTGAGTGCCGACAAACAAGCTGTGCTGTATCACGACCCGACACTAAAACGAGTTAGCGGCAGCAAGGGCCGAGTCGACGCACTAACACTCGCGGAATTAATTAACACACCGGCTTTCGAACCTCGACGACTTGGCCAGACCTACAATTCGCAATGCATCACTCCGCTCAACGAGCTCGTTAAACTCCTGCAAGCACATCCACACGTCACCGCTTATATTGAAGTCAAAAAAGAAGCCATCAAGTTTGCAGGGGCCCGCGAAACCTGCGCCGTTGTGAGTGAATGCCTGGCACCAGTTGCCAGCCAATGCTTTATTATTAGCTTCGATCACGACTTTATGGGCTTGGTGCGAGCAAAAGGCTGGGCTCGCTGCGGAGTGGTTATTAAGCGCTGGAAGGATCTACAGTCGGCAAAAATGAACACTATTAAACCCGATGCCGTCTTTATCAATTATCGAAAAATACCGGCGAAAGCCGAGCTCAACAAACTCGGGTTCGAGCTGGTGGTCTACGAAATCAACAGGCCAGCACTGGCCAGAAAATGGCTAGCACGGGGCGTCAGTAAGATTGAAAGTTTCGACATTGGCGGTCTTATTGAGTCTGAGTAGCGGGTTCCGCTGACCCAGCAGGTTCATCACCAGCCTGGTCAACACTAACCGGGGCAACATCAGAGGCCTTCGAGTCGGCTTCTAACCAATTTTGAACATTATCAATCTGAGGTTCTAGTGCTTTTGGTCGTAGAGTGAAAACAGCCGCAATTGATAAACCAATAATAAGCACCAAAGCAATAGCAATAATCGGCAGCCAGTTGGTGACCGCAGGTATCACCGCTTTCTTTGGTGAGTTGATCAGCACATCGCCAAGCTCACTGCCCCCCATCGGCGGAAGATCGACCCGCTCTGATACTGAGCCCTGCTTTTTTTCTACAATGGCAGGTTTTTCATTCTCTTGATCTGCCGATGAATCAGCCGCCTGCGCAGCTAGCCTCTCTTTAAGAACCTCTCTTTCAGCTCGACCCGGGGGCAGTATGACGTTATCGCGAATGCTGCGATCAGTTTCAGCCGCCGGCTCAAAAGGGTTGATAACATCCTGCGCATCAGCTATCTCTTCAGCGGCCGATGCCTCCGTGCCAGCAGCTATTGAGTCGACGTCATGAGTAATCGATGATTCGCCGCCTTCCGCCTGGCTTTCAACCGGTTCAATTCCTGTCTCTCGCGATGCGCTCACCGACTCCGGGACGGAAGACGGTTTTGCCATAGCTACTTTCGGCGCCCAATCATCGTACTCATCAACCACATCAAAATTAATTTCCGATACGGTATCGGAGAAGGTTAGCTGCTCCTGCTGTAATTCATTAATAACAGTTCTAATATCCTCCACACCCAGTTTGTGGCTACCCTCAACACTCCCGTGTAAAAAAAGCCGGCTGCAAGCCTGGTTGATTCGCCGAGGGATTCCAGCAGTAAAACGAAAAATAGCCGGATAAACTGCATTGCTGATTGCCGGATCACCCTGCCAACCCACTTGCTCCAAGCGATGGATAATATAAGCCTTAGTCTCGTCTTCTTTGAGCTGCTCTAAATGACAAGCCGCCACAAGGCGCTGTTGCACTTGCTCCATTCCCGGTGATTGCACCAAAGTACGTAGCTCTTCTTGCCCGAGTAAGAAGATCTGCATCAAAGGCTGACTATTCAACTGCAAATTAGTCAGCAAACGAAGCTCCTCCATTGCCGACTGCGATAAGTCCTGAGCTTCATCGATAATTAACAAAGCGCGACGACCGTCATTATGATTAGACATTAACAACTTATCCAAACGCTGCAATATCGTTGCTTTGTCCAGGTTTTCCGTCTGCATACCGAAAGAATGAGCGACCATACGCAGTAAATCAGAAGCCTCGAGCTGGGTACTTACCAGCTTTGCGACTTTGGCACCAGAGGATGAAAGCGTATCCACCAGATCATTCACCAGCGTCGACTTACCTGTGCCCGGCCTGCCAGTGACCATAACAAAGCCTTCAGCCCGCTCAAAAGCATACTGCATATAGGCCTTCGCCTTCGCATAACTTTTATGATTAAAGCAAAAACGATGATCGGGGCTTAAGCGAAAAGGCTCGGCTTTTAGCTGATAAAAACGATCGTACATTGACTTTGTCTCTTCCTTAAATTGATATTACGGCTGTTCAAATAGCAAAAAAATGACCCTCTCTGCCTCGAACGCCTACTCGTCAACCTTAGCATCCCTGGGTCGACATCTTTATCAGCAAGCACTCAATCGAGAACTTGCTCGTCTAACTTTCTATAACTTGTGGACTAATCGTATTTGGATGGAAAACGGAACAAGACATTATTCGTCAAACTGACGCGTTACGTTTCTTCCAGCGTTTGTAGCCTTTTCGCGCCAAATGTTGCGCCAACTGTAAGGGCGGCATTTTAAGCCAGTGGGAACGAACGAACAACATCCATCGCGCCAGGCCAGTCCAGCGATCGGTACACGTTATATGATCCGGAAGCAGAGCCCGATAAAATAAGAAATCCATCCATTTTTCCACCAAAGAGCCAGGAGAGCCCTGTTTTGATGCTGTCAAAAATTTTGCAGGAACCGGTGTTTTTAACAAGGCATGGGTGTAACGCAAAGCATAAAAAAGTGGGCGCTGTAGATTCAATTCAACTGAACGCGCCAACAAACCAGCCCAAAAGTCGTCATTGACCGAAAGGTCGCGTAAGAGAAGATCTAAATCTGACAAATCACGCAGCCCATTTTCCAGTTCGCCGTCGCAAAACAAATGTACAGCACTGTGCAAAACCAGATCTTTATTATCGGGTATATACAGCACCTTATATTTATCGACTTTATGCGCACTTTTCCAGATTTTCTCAATATCAGACTTGATACGCGCGGTCGGTGGAATAATGGCGTGGTGTACGTCCAGCGTGGTGCCCCGCTTCATATGCTGTAGCGGGGGAAGCTCATGCATCCATGTGCGGTAATAACGCTGATCATAAGAATCAAAATTTGTACACATCCAACCCTTACGAATCAATAGCTGTTCTGTTTTTTCGAGAAACTCTCGAGGGACTAAAATATCCACATCGGAAAAAACACGGCCCTTTGCCGCCACGGTCTGGCCGACAACATAAGCCCCGCCTTTTAGTAGGCAAAACGGAATATCATCGGCCAACAACGTCAATTCAATTTGCTTCGCCTCCCATTTAACTGAGCGATGATTTGCCTCTGCAACTGCCTGAGCACTTTGCAAATGGTTTTGCATTCTTTGGGGCAAGCGCGATGTTAAATTTTTATCATCACATAAGGCGGCCACCCGGCTAAGTAAATTTGCACTGCGGGCCTGTCGCAATAGAAGCTCGCAGGCTGGGGAGTCAGCCACCCGCTCCGCTTCAATTGTGCCTGACAGAAACTGCACTAATATCGATTCTGGCGGCATTAGATCAGCGATTCCAATGTTTCTTTGGCTTCGTCTAAAGACTGATAGCTAAACTCGTAGCAGGCACACTTTGAAACCAACTCACCCAGTACCTCAAAGCCCTGTAAACCCAGCACGCTGTAGTTAAAGCTATTTTCAGCGACTTTCATTAAAGCACTGGCTTGCGTTAACGGAATCAGGTTTGGTTCTGCGCCAGCTGTATATTTTGGGAAAATAATCAAGCCAGGGGTTCCCGGCTTTTCACTTTGCTCAACACTCGACTGCGGGGGGCGCATATGGCTAACGGTGCCTTTGGCCGTATCCATCACCACATCACCCATCACGGCATCGAATGAATAGTGCTGGATAATATCGATAGATTGATTTTTGAGGCTCACCGGGCGAGGAACAGGGAAGATTTCACCCGTCTGCGTAGAGACAAGGGCCATCTCATCAGACAACAAGCGCCAACCCTTGCACACCAACGCTGCACAGAGCGTACTTTTACCGCTGCCCGGCGTACCGGGTAATATACAAACCACCCCGTTTCGCTCGATAACAGCGGCATGAATAATTAAATACTGGTGGGCATTATTGGCAATACACCAATTCAAACCCCACTCAAACATAGCGAATGCCTGTATCTGTGGTAAGGGTTTAAAGGGGAAAAAGCCGTCGAACGAGAAGTTGACCTGAGGCCGAAACCAACGACGCAGCCCCGATGGGGAATTGAGGGAAACACGAAAGTCAATAAAGTCCGCGTCGCCCGTCAGCGTGAAGGCACCGTATAATTGCTCAAGGCCATCGCCAACAACGCCAATAGAGGAGGTAAGACTGGTATTGAAAGGGCCAATGTTTAAGCCTAAACCTTCCTCTTTTAGACGCCTGCGCAGCTCTGACCGAGTGAGGGAAGAAAGTTTCAACTATCTGATTCGTTCTTAATAGCTTCTATCAAACCCAGCTCTGCCAGATTCGATAATAATGCCTGAATATATTGAGAAGCCCCATCATCAAATACGTGCTCAAACGCCACTGACAAGTCTTTAACTGATATTGGCTTTTCATTAATACGCTGTAGAATGCTCGCGTCGACTTTATTTATTAAATGTGTATCACCCGACTCCGTGTGATACACCGCACATTGCTCCCCCCAGCAGCGGGAATGCACAATACCAGGGACGCAAAAATAGTGTAACGAATCAGCTACCATACAAGTGTAAATAACACCTCAACTAAAACCTAATCTTCCGAATTGTGTTTTTAGTTTACTATTTCAAGAAACCACTAGCATTCACTACAGAAAACAAGTCTAAGTCCAAGTCGAATCTAGAAATTCATTTAACGAAGCAAACCCTGAGGGTTTGGAAATAGATCCGCCCCAAAGCCCTAGAACCTGTGTTTTTGTTAGCACATAGTTGTATCCTGGCAAACTCGCATTTAAGAGCGCAGCAATGAAATGCCATTGCTCGGCCCCGCTATCATCACACAGTATTTCTCGCATAGGACGAGAATCAGCTCCACCAAAACCGGTCGAAGCGTCATTAAAGGGCGTTCCACCAGAATAAAGAGAACAGGGCTCCCCTGATCCTGAAGGAGGTAGGCCATCAGAGTAAGCAAAACCAGCTGTAGACCATGCTGCAATAGTCAACATGCCATTAATTGTCCCTCCCACCTCCTTCCACGCCCCAGGGCTCCAGCCTAAGGAACAACTACCGTCCTGATGAGATGCATTACCAGACATCATCTGCGACAAACATTGCGCACCAAATACAGGCTTACTGGCCAGAGTCATTATCACTGGTGCAGCCATGCCCACTTTTGCTAACTTTCGTCGCCCCAGGTCAATATTTTGATCGAGGTCTTGCTTGTCGTTGTTTTGTTCGCTCATCTTAGAATCTCTCTTTTCCCTATTCGACAGTCATTTCATAGTCTCTCTATGCATACCAAGCAAAAATCGCACCATAAATAATAGCGCTTTATAAACAAAGGCTTAGTAAAAGCAAAGACTTAAACCCCAGGCAATATGTAAAAAAAACTGACACTTAACTAGCATCGACTTTAAGATCGAGCCCCACCCATTTCATCGACAGCTAGGCATAGGGCATACCACCCTGCGCTATAAACGCCACAAGGTAATACCCTGGTCATAACAGGCTTGTCGATCGAGCACTGATTTGATATCCATTAGCAGGGTACTTTCACCCATCATATTTTTAATGTCGGCAAGTGGCGACTCCCGATAAAACTGATGGGCGACGGCCAGCACCACAGCATCGGCTTCAGACAATTGATCCCACGCCACCAGCTCAACACCGTACTCATCAAGCGCCTCATCGCGATCCGCCAGAGGGTCATGAACAGACACGTCACAGCAATAAGTTTCCAGCTCACGAACAATATCGATAACTCTGGAATTCCTGAGATCGGGACAATCTTCTTTAAAAGTCAGACCCAATACAATAACTTTCGCACCGTTCACTTTACGGTTATTTTTGATCAAGCCTTTAACCGTTTGCTCAGCAATGTATTTACCCATGCCATCATTAATTTGGCGACCCGCGAGAATAACCTGAGGGTGATGCCCCGCCGCTTCTGCTTTATAGGTCAGGTAATAGGGATCGACGCCAATACAGTGCCCGCCAACCAGCCCCGGGCGAAAGGGCAGGAAGTTCCATTTACTGCCGGCGGCTTCAAGAACGTCGAGAGTATCGATGTCAAGCTTATGAAAGATCAACGAAAGCTCATTCATCAGCGCAATGTTCAAGTCACGCTGAGTATTTTCAATCACTTTGGCAGCCTCGCCCACTTTAATACTGGCCGCCCTATGCACGCCGGCATCGACTACGCGCTCATAAAGGCTAGCAATGCGATCGAGCGTTTGCGGGGTATCGCCGGCAACGACTTTGACGATAGTTTCCAGACGGTGAATTTTATCACCCGGATTAATTCGTTCGGGCGAGTAGCCAACGAAAAAACCCTGCTTAGCAGGTTTTTCTTCAACACCAGGCCCGCCAAGCCAGGGTAGACCTGATTGCTGTTCAAGAATGGGAATGCAGACTTCTTCCGTGCAACCTGGGTAAACAGTGGATTCAAAAACCACAATTGTCCCAGGAGAAAGATTAGCGCCCACAGTGCGAGAGGCCCCCTCTAACGGACCTAAGTCGGGCCGTCTCGCTTCATCTATCGGGGTTGGCACCGCAACGATAATGGCCTCTGCCTCTGCGAGGCGTGCGGGGTCGCTGGTAAACTCCAGCTGATTGGCCGCTGTTAATTCTGCTTCACTCACTTCGCCGCTAGGGTCTATACCTTTGCGATAGTTTTCGAGCTTGCGCTGATCGAGATCAAAACCAATCGTCGCCACTTGTTTGCCAAAGGCAACGGCTAGCGGCAAGCCAACATAACCTAATCCAACCACTGCAATTTTTTTCATCATCTCTCCTGAGTTCAAATGCCAATCTTCCCTTTTATCTACCAGAACCTATCCAACGGAATTATAACGACTCTCAATGATTCCTAACACCAGAAAATGGGTAGAAGGTGTAATAAAGATGCCAAGAATCGAAGGCTGCCAACTTGTACTCAGTATCAAGACTGTTAAGCTCGCATTGTATTTTTTGAGCTGAAAGGATTTGTTCTTGAATATTGGATTTATAAGCTATTTTGTTGCCTTTGCAGCTTATTTTGCCCTGTTGATTTTACTGATCTTTTCCTGGCGCGGCCGCCAGTTCGGCACTCTGGTTATTCTCGCCACTACCTGCACCGCTACCTGGGCAGCCGTCTCCGCAATATCAACACTCCCTACAACCCCGGTTTCCCCACTGATAATCCAGGCTGTTGAACTCACAAAGAACAGCGCTTGGTGCCTATTCTTATTTAACACCGTAAACCACCACGGGGAGGATAGCGCCGCACTCGATGCGACGAAGCTGAAGGCATCGAATTGGAAGGGTCTCTTTCTCGGCGGATTCGCCTTGGCGATTATTCTGCTATTTATTGTGCCACTGCTCGCCCACCACATGCTCTTGCCCCTCTCCATCTCCCAGGACAGCTCGCTGCTGGTCTGGATAACCATTGCCATCGCAGGTATGTTATTGGTCGAGCAGATTTTTCGTTATAGCGAGCAAGTTGATCGCTGGGCTATCAAATACCTGTGTCTGGGTATAGCCGGCATGTTTGCCTATGATTTCTTCCTCTATTCAGAGGCTCTACTCTTTAAGCAGGTCAACCCAAACTTATGGACGGCACGCGGCTTTGTAAACAGCCTCACAGCGCCATTGATTGCAATTTCCATCGCCCGCAACCCAAAATGGGAACTAGGCATTCATGTTTCGCGTGATGTGGTTTTTCATTCGATCACAGTGGTCGGCGCAGGTGTTTATTTACTCGCGATGGCCGCTGCCGGCTATTTTATTCGCTATTATGGAGGCACTTGGGGCGGCACCGTTCAAATCACTTTTTTTGTTGGCAGTGGCGTACTGTTAGTCATTCTACTGTTCTCCGGTAATATTCGCGCCCAAACACGGGTACTGTTGAGTAAGCATTTTTTTAGTTACCGCTACGACTATCGGGAGGAGTGGTTAAAATTTACTCGTACCCTCGCAACCAACGAAAACACCGTTCCTGAGCGCATTATTCGCGCCATCGCCAGCTTGGTCGGTAGTGAAGGTGGCATTCTTTGGGCTAAACAAGAAAACAACACCTATACAGCGCTCGCCAACTGGAATATGCCAGAGCCCGATGTCACCAATGGCAGCAGCCTCAAGTCTCTGACTCACTTTATTAACACCAACTCATGGATCATCGACATTGAAGAATTTCACGAGAACCCTACTCTCTACTCTGGTCTAAAACTGCCGCCCTGGCTTACCGCCATAGAGGGCGCATGGCTGATTATTCCCCTCGACTTTAATACTGAGCTCTACGGTTTTGCCCTTATTCGACGATCAGAGACACACACGTCCCTCAACTGGGAAGATAGGGATTTGTTAAAAACAGCAGGGCTACAGGCAGCCAGTCATCTCGCTCAATTCCAAACAGATCAGGCCCTATTGCAAACTCGTCAGTTCGATGCTTTTAACCGACTATCTGCTTATATTGTCCATGATTTGAAAAATATCCTAGCGCAGCAATCACTTATTGTTGCCAATGCCGAAAAACACAAACACAAGCCCGCTTTCGTCGACGATGTAATCTTGACTATCGAAAACTCTGTTGCTCGCATGACAGGCTTGATGGAACAAATGCGGAGTGGGCTTAGAGGCAGTGAAATCACGGAAATTGACCTCGCACAGCTATTGAACAAGGTGATCAATAGCCACTCCTCACAACTGCCCGTGCCTGAACTCAAAGTTTGCGCACAGGTTCCCCGTGTTTTTGCCGACTTCGAACAACTTTCCACCGTGTTTTCCCATATCATACAGAATGCCAAGGAAGCCTCTAAAAACACCGAACAAGTCATCCTTCGTCTTTTTGAACACACGGGGCAAACCGTCATTGAAGTGGAGGACAACGGTTGCGGCATGGACAAAGAATTCATCCAAAACCGCTTGTTCAAACCCTTTGATACAACCAAGGGTTTAACCGGCATGGGCATCGGCGCATTTGAGAGCCGGGAATACATCAGAACACTTGGCGGCGATATTAACGTGGAGAGCACCCCCGGGAAGGGCTCATTGTTCCGTATCACCCTACCTGCCCCGGCATCTACCCACTAAATACAGGAAGAATTAACGTTGAGCGGAACCAACAAACACTTATTAATAGTGGAAGACGACCCCGGCTTACAAAGCCAGATGCGCTGGTGCTTTGATGATTATGAAGTCACCATTAGCGGCGACAGGATCGATGCCATTGACCAATTTCGGCGCTTTCAGCCCGGTGTTGTACTACTCGATTTCGGACTTCCACCAGATCCTGGTGGTGTCAGCGAGGGCCTGGCAACTCTTGAACAAATACTCTCGATGGCACCAACCACGAAAATCATTATCGTTACTGGTGACAATGATCGCTCCAATGCCGTGAAAGCCATTGGCCTCGGTGCTTACGACTTTTACCAAAAGCCTGTCGACCCTGAAATATTACTGCTTGTCGTCGACCGCGCCTATCGCGTAAATACCCTGGAGCAGGAAAATCAGAAATTATTGTGCGCCCAACAAGCCATGCCTCTTGAAGGCGTCATTGGTGCTAGTCCACAGCTGCTCAAAGTCTGCCAAACGGTTGAAAAAATTGCACCCTCCGATATCACTACACTGTTACTCGGTGCCAGTGGTACAGGAAAAGAACTGTTTGCCCAGGCGCTGCACGCGCTAAGCCCTCGCTCAAAGGAAAAAATGGTTGCCATCAATTGCGCAGCCATTCCCGACAATTTATTGGAAAGTGAACTATTCGGTTACGAAAAGGGTGCCTTTACCGGCGCAGCTAAGCAGACCCCAGGGAAAATCGAACTCGCTAATGGAGGCACTCTTTTTCTTGATGAGATAGGAGACCTACCCTTTGAATTACAGGCAAAACTTCTGCGCTTTTTACAGGAACGCGTGATAGAGCGTGTCGGCGGCAGAAAGGAAATACCCGTCGACGTACGCATCGTCTGCGCCACACACCAAAACCTGTCACAACATATCAGCGAGGGGCGATTTCGAGAAGATCTTTACTATCGTATTAGTGAAATCACTATCGACATACCACCCCTAAAGGATCGCGACGGCGACTCACTCATCCTTGCCAAAGCTTTTCTCGATAGGTTCAATCGTGAATACAGTAAAGCCATACGCGGATTCGATAAAGAAGCCCTCAGCGCAATTGAAAGTTACAGCTGGCCAGGCAATGTTCGTGAAATTGAAAGTAAATTGAAACGCGCAGTAATCATGAGCGAAGGAAAGAAGATCACCCTAGAAGACCTACAACTAACCCCGCCGTCCAAGGAAGTCCCACCTCTAAACCTAAAACAAGTCAGGGAAGACGCCGAGCGGAAGGCAATTCAGCGAGCTCTAAACCATACTGACAATAATGTTTCTGAGACGGCAAAAGCACTCGGAATTACTCGCCCCACACTTTATAATTTATTTGAAAAATACGGGCTTAGTGCCAAGTAAACTCCGGAGTCAAAGTAAAACGAGCTATAGCTTGAGACCTTTGCACGAACCCAAGAAGAATTAGCGCCAATCATTTGAGATAATAGATTACCCAATAAAAGAACAATAAGCGAAAACAAATGGCCTGGAAAAATCTTACACAGTGTAGCCTGGCAGAAGCCATGCTAATCGATCATAACGCCCTTAAAGAGCTTGATGCCGTTCATGAACTAATTGACTGGTCGCGCCTGGAGCAGCAGCTTTCAGGTATTCACTCAAAAAAACGAGGAGAGAAAGCATGGCCGCCCTTGATGATGTTCAAGGCACTCCTCCTACAAAGTTGGTACAAGCTCAGTGATCCTGCGCTAGAGAAGCAATTAGCCAGAGACCTGTTGTTTCGACGTTTCGCTGGGCTGGATATTTCAGAATCTGTTCCGGATCACACAACATTTTGGCGTTTTAGACAGACGCTAGAAAAGTTGAGTTTAATGGAGGGATTGCTCAACGAGATCAATCACCAGCTTAGCGATCAAGGCCTATACATCAAGTCTGGTGAAGTAAGCATCGTTGATGCCAGCGTAATCGAAGCAAAGAATTGCCGACCCAATAAAAACAAGGCAGGTGACTCAACCCAAGATCAGGAGGCGAACTGGAATGTGAAAGCAGGCTCCGATGGAAAGCGTAAAAGCACCTACGGATATAAAGCCCATATTAATGTTGACGAAGATGGCTTCATCAAATTGACCGATTACACAGCCGGAAATGTCCATGACTCCAATTGCTTTACCGACTTACTCAATGGTGATGAAACATCTGTCTACGCAGATAGTGCCTATCAAAGTCAGGCTCACGATAAGTGGTTAGCAGAGCGGCATATTGAGAACAGGATCATCAAACGTGCGTATCGCAACAAGCCACTCGACAAACAAGCTAAACAGTTCAACCGAACCCACTCTGGCGTACGGTGTACTGTTGAACGCGTCGTTGGCGTATTGAAACAGCATTACGGAATGGCCAAAGGCCGTTACTTAGGTCTGGATCGAAATCGTACCCGTTTTGAACTTGTGTGTGTGGCGCATAACCTCAAACGAGGGTTATCGATTCAGCAGGCAAGTTTTGCCTAAAAAATAGAAACAGAGGGGGAAATAGGAAAATGACAATGAATTTGCGCCCGATAGGGCTTTTTAGCTCTTATGTTTTAAAAAAAAGAGCTTCAATTAAATGCGGGGAGAAATAGTGTCATCATGCAAAGCTCTCAGCTTAGCGAGAACCTTTTTTGAACAGAACAACTTCAACAGTCTGAATTAAAGTATAAGCGTCAAGAAAGAGGCCGTGGTTCTTCACATAATATAAATCATATTGAAGCTTAGACATTGAATCTTCTGCCGACGCGCCGTAGGGATAACACAGCTGAGCCCAGCCTGTAATCCCAGGGCACACTCGGTGCCGCTCTTTGTAAAGAGGGTTAGCCTGGCATAACTCTTTCACGAACTCAGGCCGCTCTGGCCTGGGGCCAACCAGACTCATTTCCCCTACCAAAACATTCCACAACTGCGGTAGCTCGTCGAGTCGGTATTTGCGTATAAACGACCCAACACGGGTAATCCTAGGGTCTTCTTTTTGCGCCCAGCGCGCCACGCCATCTGCTTCAGCATCTGTTTTCATACTGCGAAATTTGTGCACATTAAAGCAGCGACTATTGCGGCCAACACGTTGCTGACTGTAAAACACAGGCCCTTTACCACCGCACTCCAACAATATCGCCAACGCAGTCAACAGCATGAAAGGTGCGCTAATCACAAGAAGAAACACACTGACCAGAATATCAAAACCGCGCTTAACACTGGAGCGAATAAAATTTCGCTTGAATCCGTCAGCATGTATAAGCCAGCTTGGCTGCACAAGATCCAGTTGGATCAGAGCACTCTCTCGCTCAAAGAAATCGAGTGTATCGGTAATATCGATGCCACTCATGCGACAGTTCAGTAAATCGTCCGTCGGCAAACTCTGCCGTCGGTCGTCAAGAGCGACAACTATTTCATCAATATCATTCTCTAGAGCGTAGGTACACAAACTCTTATCAAACTTAAGGATTCGGTTCTGATCGACCTGAGAGGCTTGATTCACATCTGACTCAACAAAACCCACCAGTTGAAAACCTCGCATATCTGCTTTACGGCGCAGCCTGTCGATGAACAATGCTTTTTTACCAGCACCCACCACCAAAACTCGCCGCAACAATACACGACCATCGATAAATCTATAAAACAAAGCACGGATCACAGCCAAGCTTGCAACCGAGGCAACAGCACAGGCTTTTAACAAGCCATCACCAGCCGAAAGTGAAGGGGAAAACTGATAGAGCACTGCCATAGCGACGGTAGCAAAGAACAAAGCTGCGATCAGACGCATAACCAACCCGGACAGACGCTCTCGTTGACGCGTATCATAAAGCCCCATCGCCACCATAAACATCACAAAAACAGCGGCCATTAAAATCAGCTTGGCCACAACCCCCAAAGCGGAATACGTTGAACTTTCAGGCGTAACAACTATGAAATAATTATAGGTCGCAAGGCTAATGGAAAAAATGACTGCAAATTCAAATAACGCTAGGAGTAGAAATTGCACATGGACATAGTGGCCGAATAAGCGAAATTTTCCTGTCACACCTCGAACGTGAGGCAAACTAAAACCACCAAGGCCTTGTGCACCTGATGGTAGTTCGTCGAAATTTGTTTTAGCGACAACCCCTGATTCTATCTTTTCCATTCGCTATATCCTTTCTTCTGCCAGCTTATGCATCCGCCCGATAGCGCATCGAGGGGTATTTTTGTTTATCTGCTTACAAGGAGCACAATCCTCCTTCCTAAGTGGGAGGATTGTCGTACAACTCTTTTTGAAACACGAACAAGCCGGCGATTAGCGGTCGCAATCCCTGATTAGTGGTCGCCACCAACTAATGTACAACTTTAAGTAAAGAGCTATCGAAAAGCATTGATGTAATCCTTTTACAAACGCTGCCATCCCTAGCTTTCAACCAGACGCCTTGATTAAGGGCCAAATCAGATGTTTCTCAACACTCAGGACGAGCGCGAGATTATAGACCAGTATAATTTACGATTCAGCAATTATGAGCTAGGTACATTAGACATTGCTATGACCCCGAATCTTGTTGCTCACCGAAGAAAACCTATATTACCCACCTGACAGAGAACTACTGCGCTCCGTTAGCACTCACGAAATCATCACTAGATGGCGCACGAAAAAAGCGCACTGTGTCATCACCATAATCTAATCCGCCACTGGCTCTGCGTACCTCAAGTATCCTCCGCACCTCTGATTCTCTAACCTGGGCTCTCTTGGCTATTTGCTCGGCACCTATCTTTAGCGTTCTCGTCGCAGGGTATTCTTCTTGTGCTTTTGCAGAACGCCACAATTGCTCCAGCGCATAACTCACTCGACTGGTCTGAGGTGCAAACTGTTGTACCAATGCCACATGATCCGCTTGTCTCAGGCGCTGGGAAAAATGACACAGCAACTGATCCATTTTATCACTATCTTGATGAACGATATCAAGCATTTGCTTGCGCTTAATAGCAATTATCTGAGTATTCATCGTGGCTGTTGCCGTTGCTGTTCGGCGCTCATCATCGAACATCGCTAGCTCGCCAAACAACGTACCCTTGCAAAGCTGGGCAATGACAAGATCCTTCTGACCAGGCCCTTGCCGCGAAATACTCACCCCCCCTTTTTCAATTGAATATGCGTACTCAGCCTCATCATTTTCATGAAAAATTACCTCACCAGGGGAAAGAAGCAAAGTCTCAAACTCTACACAAGAATTATCCAGCCAAAAGTTCTTTGTCAAAGGGTCTTCAGCACCGAATGCCCAAGCAAAGACCTTTTCAAAGCGCCCCACAACGGGCACCAATCTATCACCTACTGACTCAATCCAACAATCTTTTGCAATTGCCTCAACCCCAAGACGCCCATAGAGTGAAAAGGTTTCAGCGCTAGCAGCACCGAACACATGCGTCGCACCCCAACCACGCATAACTGCTGTTACTTTCTTAAACAAGGCAAAGATAACATTACGCTGATGCCGCCACTGCTTACGTATCGCCAGCATACTGCAACTCACTATGAGGGCGCAGCCCTCCTCGTCTAACTTGGCGATTTTTGCTCGCTCACCAGAAAAATCAAAATACTTCTCCGGTGCCAAACCAACACTCGAATCCCTATTAACCCTAAATGAGGCTATCGCCGTATCACCGTCATAGGCAACAACATTCGCGACCTCGGGCAATACATCAAAGTGATCCACGATACGCCCATCATTGGTCGCGCGCTTTTCAGAAAACTTATTTCTCTCACTCACATAAACGTCGTAGCGAAGTCTGAAAACATCATCCAGCTCTTCCGCTGTACGAGCGACTTTTAATTTTATAGGCACGATCCACCCTCAAATAAGTAGATTAAGACAAATCTATCTTGAATAATGCGACATAAAGGGCAGCACAAATCTCCATTAAAACTCCCTTAGGCATCCATCCATGCATCCATGCATCCAACAAAAAAACAAACTTGGCGAAGTGCGCGGCCAAGAGGGGCAAATTATCCAAACAACACACTCACCCGGTATAACGACCACTCATCCAGCTAAAATGGACAAGTAATTATATATATGGTTCCAAGAACTTCCAAAAAAATATTTTCGGGGAATTAACAACTAACCTGCCAAGTACTCTCCCCTCGAAAAACCTGATACCCACTAACAAAGCGAAGCCCCTAAGTTAGTTGCTCGAGGAGAGCCGCTTCAACAGTGCCACAGCAGCAGGCTGCTCTGAAAACTGCTCTCCGGATTTCAACAAACGTTTTAACTCACTAACAGCGCTGCTCTTTTGACCCGATGCCAAGTTGATCTGCACCCGGTGATAACGCATCGAGGCATTATCCGGTGTTTTACCAAGCGCCTTTGCAATGGCATTTTTCGCTTCACTTAATTGGCCGTCAGCTAATAACGCCATGGCCAAGGTGTCTTGAATCGCTGATGCCTCACCATCTACTTCCACAGCTTGCGAGGCGTATTCAACCGCTTGCGCTGAATCAGTGTCACGTAAAAACCAAGCCAGATTATTCAATGCAACTAGATTATTCGCGTCATTACTCAACACGCTTTGATATTGAGCAATAGCCAATTCAGTATCACTCTCTTTGATATAGACATTCGCCAGGGCCAGACGAGCAGAGACATCTTGCGGATTATCATCAACCCAAGTTTTATATAAAGCCACCGCTTCCTGTGTATCACCACGGACTAATTTTTGCTCTGCCAGCCCCAGCATTGTCGCGGTGCCTGGCTGCTGCTGAAAGGCTTTCTCATAAATTACCAGCACGGCCTGATCGTCACCCTTGAGCTTTGCTCGGGCAATTTGCAACTGCCATATGACAGGGTTTTCCGGTGCGAGAATTTCAAGCTTCGCCAACTGCTTTTCAAAGACTATATTGTTCTTCTTTTTTAACGCTAAACGTGCCAGCGCTACTCGAGGCTCTATATAATTCGGCGCAAGTTCAATAGCCTTACGCAAACTCTCTTCGACAAGCTCGTGCCGACCCGTACCTTCATAGGTGCGGGCCAGAAGATAATGTCCCGCCGCTGCATCGGGCTTAAGCTGCACCAATTTTTCAAAAGTGGCTTGGGCAGAATGAAAATCCTCTTCCGCCAACTGAGCAAGTCCCACCACATGAAGGACTTCGGGGTTTTCGCCGCCCCCGTCAAAACCACTCAAAAAAACAGCCACTTTCTCTGGACGACCCTTGGACAAATACAAACGCGCCAGTACTAATCGAGGCTGATAAGCCGCCGGATTAGCCTCCATCGCACGTTCTAAATAACCGATGACAGCCTCTTCGTCACCCTCAAGTTGCTTCAAGGCCGCGAGCTTTAATAACGCGGGCAAATAATCTTGGTGATGCTCGAGTATCTCCTGATAATAGCCTTCAGCAATCATATTCTGCTTATTCTGCATGGCAAACAAAGCGAGACTCTGGCAGGCAAAAGGGTCACCCGGCGTAACTTCACGCGCTTTTTGAAAAGCCTCTTGCGCTTTATTTTCACGCTTGGCCGCCATATGTACCCGGCCTAATAAATTATAGGGCGTGGCAACATCCGGTTGTCGATCTCGATAATCCTCTGCAGCCTGCAAGGCTTTATCCAGTTCATTTTGGCGCAAGTAATTCAACACCAACAAAATTTCACCCTGCTGGTAATCGGGATTTAAACGAAGGGCTGATTCAATATGCTCAACGCCCGCCTGCTCACCACCCGCCAACATACCCGCCCCCAGACGCATTTGCGCCATTGGCGAATCCGGCTTCAGCTCGGCAACCTCTGACAATAAATCAATAGCCTCATCCGTTTTGCCCTGACGCAGTAAAGCATTCGCGAGTAAATTCATTGCCCCCGCATCATTTTGCCCCATGGCGAGAACAGGGCGAAGTAGCTCCTCCACTTGAGCGTACTCCTGCTCATCAAGACGAATCGTTGCCAGCAGCTTCCGTCCGGCAACATTACCGGGAGCGATCACATAAAACTCATTGGCGTAAGCCGTCGCTTGCTCACGATTACCATCCAGTAAATGCAATGCCGCCAAATAGTAGAGGACCTGCGGGTAGCGCTGTTTAGCAGGCAAAGCCAGGTCCATTGCCACAAGAGCCTCAACCACCTTCCTTTGCTGAAAGTGAATCAATCCCTGTACGTAATTGGCACTCGGATGTTTAGGCGACCTAGTCAACAAATAGGTCGCATCGGCCTGAGCGGCATCGTATTTTTGCAGAGCGATTAGCACCAAAGCTCGCTTCAGGCGATCGCCAAATTCTACTGCGCCAGATGTACTCGTATCAATCGCTCGGGTGTAGGCTTGCTCCGCCTCAACCAGCTTATTTTGCTGTGATTCAAAGTCACCCAGCAAGCTCAAAGCCGGTGAGTAATCGGGATTTATTGCAAAAATAATATCGAGTTGCGCACGCACTAAATCCGCATCACCGCCGACCTGTAACAGACGAGCCTTTGCCATTTGAGCAAATGACGACTGGGGCGCTTCACTGACGGCACGTTCAATTAACTCACTCGCCACCTCGGCCTCAGCCTGCGTCAGCCGGGCCAAGCCCTGAGCGGACAACACGGTCGCCAACGGCTCACCAGCCAGGCCCTCTACCGATAATGCCAGTAACTCATCCAGTTTGGCCTGCCGGAGAAACGCCTGAGCAAGCAAGGGCAATACCTGATCTACAGCAACACCCAGCTGCCTAGCATGCCGCAACTCTTTGTCTGCACTGGGCATATCATCCAGATCAAAATATAGCTTACCCAGCAGCCATCGTGCCTCAGCATTATTCGCCTCATCATTTAAGGCATTTTTAAGCTCGATAGTCGCAGCGGCTAATTCACCACTATCAATGTAAGCTTTGGCATTATCAACATATTCGCTACTCGTTGTACTCTCACCACAAGCCAGGAGAAGGCCACTCAAAAACACCGTAGCAACAACACGATAAAGCTGATTCATCATTAACTATCCAGATAATAGGCGAAAGTAATAGCACACAGCATAATCTTCACACTGTTATTTAAAGCATGCAGCATAAGCCAGTGGAATTCATGTTACTACAACGCTGCACCCACGCCTACAGCACTTATTTATCAACTAACAGGGAGCTTGTTGCCGTCAATTCACACTGCTATGGCGGCTTAATCCTCCCCCGCACTATAGCCACCATTGGTAGCGTCTCTACCCCAGAATTAACTAGCGGCAGCATTTTAAAATTAAATATCGGATCAATGAAGGGCGGAACTGTAAATTCCTGGCAAGAGTTAAGTGGAGCACTAGTAAAATATTTACGGCTGCTTCCTGAGCTTAGATTCAAGTAGCTTTACATCTTATTCAACTGATAATCTCACCTGTTTTCCCAATGGCTCCCCCGAGCCTATCGTAGGAGCGGCCAATCGAGAGTGTTAAAACTGCATTTAAATTAATCGTCGCATACCTGCTTTAAATTTTCTTTTCGCTTTATAGGAGTAGTAGCCTATTTAAGGTACCGAAGCATTGTAATGAGACTCAACATGCCAACGAATATTATGCCCCTCAAAAATTACGGAACAAAGACAAAGGACTTTGGCGGGTAGCAATAAATCTCGAATCAGGTGCCGCGCGTATTAGGGGGGGGGGTAAATTCACGGCAACCCCACTGACGACTAATGCACAGTAACGCCTACACCGCAAACCAACCTAACCTAACCAACCTAACCAACCTAACCAAAAGGTTTTTTAGTTAGGTGATGGCAGTCAAACAAAATCTCTTCTGCTTATGCCATTATTTATGGAATCATGATTTCAAGTCGCAAGTAGACAATCCACATTTCAAATCATTCAAGCCGCAGGATAAGGAACGTTGAAAAACCAGAGCATTAACGAAATCATCCACACCCACTGGGATATAGTTATTATAGGTACAGGAATGGCCGGAGCAACACTGGGCCATGCTCTGGCCCAGGCAGGGAAAAAAGTGCTGTTCTGTGAGAAGGGCCAGTCTTTATTAGACAGTCACCAGGGGTTTCGCGGGGATTTTGCAGAAACATTTTTTCCCTCCCCCTCTCCGCCAGACACTAAAAACCGCGACATCTTGCTTAAAGCAGGGCGCAGCGCAGAGGTTCTGGATGACAATTCCGGGCGAAAAACTCGCCGTAGCATTCCTTTTATCGGCATAGGTACAGGAGGCTCCAGCAGCCTGTATGGTTACGCCATGGAGCGCCTTTTCCCGGCCGACTTCACTCCCCGAATGCACCACCCAACGGCCCCAACATCAACGCTGCCTGAGCGCTGGCCAATTGATTACGAAGAGTTAGCACCCTACTACGAAAAAGCCGAACAACTTTATCGTGTTAGGGGAGGCGTCGACCCTTGTAGAGAAAGCGAAGCAAGGAGCCTTAAATCAATCCCCCCCCTTTCCCAGCCTAGTACAGAGCTCAAAGACCTACTCCTTAAAAGGGGGCTTAACCCCTACCGATTACCACAAGCCTGCGAATTTGTACCCGGCTGCCAGGGCTGCCAGGGGTTTCTCTGCCCCAATGACTGCAAGAATGACAGCACGCGTATTTGTCTAAAACCAGCCTTGAACAATCACAAAGCGACTTTACTGGACGAGTGTGAGGCCATACAACTCATCGCCGACGCCAAACAAGTCAACAAAGTTATATGCCGCTATAAGGAACGAGAAATCACTCTTCACAGCAAGATCGTAGTGCTTGCAGCAGGGGCACTTGCAAGCCCGCAATTACTCCTAAAATCAGTATCAAACGAGTGGCCCAATGGCCTGGCTAACGGCTCAGGACTCGTTGGCCGCAACCTGATGCGCCATTACACCGATATTCATGCCGTGCGACCTGTCACCAGAAAAGACAACCCCGGCAATCTAAAAGAGCTGGCTTTTAATGACCTCTACCTCAGTGACAGCGGAAAATTTGGCACCGTACAATCCTTCGGAGCATTACCCTCAGCCACCATTATTGTCGAAGAAATAGAGAAAGACCTAAGTCAAAGCCCTTTCGCAGGGTTAAGGCCATTTTTCAAATTAACCAAGCCAATACTACGTATGGTGGTGAAACAGATATTTAAAAACCGGCTATTATTTGCATCCATCATGGAAGATTTACCTTATCTTGAGAATCGGGTCACGCTGACAGATGACGGCCAACGGATACGCTTGGAGTATAATATTTGCGCGGATGAACAGGCCCGTATTAAAAAATTCAGGTTCCATTTAAAAACAATATTTAATTCACGGCCCTATATGCTGATCAAACAGGCTGAGAATAATCAACGCATTGCCCATGCCTGTGGCACGTGCCGGTTTGGGCTGACACCACAAGACAGCGTACTCAATCGCAATAACCGCAGCCATGAGCTAAACAACCTGTATATTGTCGATGCCTCATTTTTTCCTTCCAGCGGCGGGGCCAACCCTGCTCTCACATTAGCCGCAAATGCATTACGTGTTGCCGACCATATATTAAGCACCCCTGATTTCCACCCACTAAAGCAAAGCGCCAACTGACAGAGGGCAAATGACCATGAAAATGAATACGCTTGAAAAACTGGCCATGAACAACCCGGTTAGGCTATTAATTCAACGTCATTACGAGCTCCCCTTGCTAGAAAAGCTCGGCGGACGACTTGATGGAATGAATGTACTCGAGGTCGGTTGCGGACGCGGTGTCGGTACTGAATTACTCATTGAACGACTGGGTGCCGCTAAAGTACATGCCATAGATCTTGACGAAAGCATGCTCAAGCATGCCCATAAACGGCTCTCCAAATATGACTCAACACGCCTTAAACTCGAAACGGGTGATGTAACTGCCATTGACGCCCCCGATCAAACTTACGACGCCGTAGTCAATTTTGCAGCCATTCATCACGTGCCCAACTGGCAAGCTGCTATAGCTGAAATATCTCGAGTACTAGCACCAGGCGGCCGGTTTTTTTTCCAGGAAGTCACAGCACAATGGATCTTACGCTGGCCCTACCGCGTACTGTTCGAACACCCTATGGAAAACCGCTTCAGCAGTGAAGAGTTCATTGCCGAAGTAGAAAACCAGGGCATAAAGGTAAGCGATAACTGGGAGAAACGCGGTGGCGGTGACTTTGTTTTTGGCGTAGGCCACCGAGATGAGACAAGTCACCCATGAAAAGACTTTCAAAAGGCGTACTGCCGGAGCTCCTTACATGAACAAAGATACAGAAAATATCGTGACCAATGATATTTCATCCGAGCTCAGCTGCCCTGCCTGTCGATACAAAACCGCCCATCCTGCCGACTCGAACTTAGGCGCAATTCGCGGTAATACCGAGCGTTTTTCAAACACCCAATTCAGGCTATGGAAATGCCCCCAATGCCAGACTATTATCAGTATTGATCCAGTAGACTTTCACGATATATACAGTGACTACCCACTGAACAAACGCAAACTCGATATTTTCGCCCAAGGTACTTTTGGTAATTTGCTCAGCCGCTTGCGTCGTGCAGGCCTACAAAAAACGGATACCATTCTTGATTACGGCTGCGGTAACGGTATTTTTGTCGACTACATGAAGCAACACGGTTACTTGAATATTGTTGGCTACGACCCCTATGTACCCGAGTTCTCACCACTTCCAACGTCACAAACGCCCTTTGATTGCATTATCAACAACGACACTTTAGAGCACTGCGATGACATTCACGGCATGCTGCAAGAAAGCCTTAAACTGCTCAAAGTAGGCGGGCTTTTGTATTTAGGCACCGCCGATTCTGAACCGGTTGACATGGCAAACTTAGAACCCGAGATCATGCGCCTGCACCAACCTTTTCACCGTGTCATTATCACTGAGCAGGGGCTGCATAACTTGGTCGCTGAATATAAAGTGGATTTATTGCAAAGCTACCGTCGTTCCTATCACGACACTTTGCGACCCTTTTCCAACTACCGTTTTCTCGACGAGCTCAATAAAGCCGTTGGCCATAACCTGGACCGCGCTATGGATCCCACTGAAGTCAATCGAGTATTCATACGCAAGCCACGTCTGTGGTTCTTTGCGCTGTTTGGCTACCTGTTTCCATCGGCCTTTGAACCTGCCGTTATTGTGCGCAAACGCCCCCCTCTATAGAGCAAACCCACTGATGGACATAAATGGTAATACTGTTTTAATCACCGGCGGCTCATCAGGTATTGGGCTCGCGCTTGCCGAGGCTTTTTGCCGTGAACACAATACCGTGATTATCCTTGGTCGCGATCAAGAGAAGCTTGCCCAGGCAAAACAACGGCTGCCACAGCTGCACACCCTGCAAGTTGATATTGCTAACGAAAGTGAACGCAAGCAATTGGTAGAAAAGATACAAACAGAATTCCCAGCGCTTAATCTACTGGTGAATAATGCCGGTATTGCTTATTTTGGTGATATACAACGACCCGATGAACTCTTCAAGAATGCCTGCCTTGAAATCGAAACAAACTATCTTGCGCCCTTACATCTTAGTTTATTATTACTGCCGCAATTACAGCAGTGCCAGGCACCCGCAATAGTCAATATCACCACAGCTGGCGTCTATATTCCGCTCACCGTTATGCCCGGCTACAGCGCGAGCAAAGCGGCTTTCAGCCACATGACCCAAGTGCTACGGCAGCAGCTCGCAAATACACCCATACGCGTATTTGAAGTGCTGCCCCCAGCGGTTGATACTGAACTGGTCTCACGCTTTAAAATCCAAAAACTGCAACCAAAACGACTCGCCAAAAAAATACTGGTGGGTATCGAGAAGGATCACTATGACATGCCTATTGGCTCAGCAAGGGTATTACGTTTACTGGGTAAATTAGCACCCCATTTTTTTACACGCCTGTCCCATCGGCACATGACAAAAATGCTGCGTTAGATATAGGCTTCATAATCCAAGCCGCTTGCATGCAGGCCTCTACACACATGAATAACAACACAATAATGAATAAGGCCATGACTAAAAAGACGGTTTTATTTGTCGCCGAAGCAGTCACTCTCGCCCACTTTGGTCGCATGATGACACTCGCGCGATCTCTCGACCCCACTCAATACCGTATCGTTGTGGCTTCCGACCCCCGCTATCTGAGCCTCGAGCAACCCTTCCCTTTCGATTTTGAGCCCCTCTGGACAATTCCAGGTGAGCAATTTGCACGGGCATTAGCAAAAGGCCAAGTCGTGTATGACACAAAAACTCTGGCTCGTTATATTGAAGATGATTTACAAGTACTCGCAAAGATAAAGCCCGATTTAGTGGTCGGCGACTTCCGGCTTTCACTGGCGGTTAGCGCCCCCTGTGCTGGCGTCCCCTATGCCGCGGTAGTGAATGCCTACTGGAGCCCTTTTGCGAATACCGCCTACCCTGTACCCGATCTACCCTTTACCAAAATACTGGGGCTAACACTGGGCCAACAGCTATTTAATGCCGTGCGGCCACTGGCTTTTGCCTTGCATGCACGGCCGCTCAATACACTGCGTCGGCGTCATGGCCTCACGCCCATTGGCAATGATTTACGCAAAGTCTACACCTGGGCAGACCATACCCTTTATGCGGATACACCTGAATTAGTGCCCTGCACGAAACTGACCCCCAACCACCACTATCTGGGGCCGGTACTCTGGTCAACCAAAACAGACCTGCCCCCGTGGTGGGATCAGCTGCCAGACGACAAGCCTATTGTTTTTGCCAGCCCCGGCAGCTCAGGGCAGGTAAATCTGCTATCGCGCATTATTCACGCACTGCGTGAATTATGCATAACACTGGTAGTTGCTACTGCGGGGAGGGGCGAGCTGGTAAAGGCAAGCGATAATGTATTTACTGCCGATTATCTGCCCATTCAGGCCGTCATTCAAAAGAGCCAACTCATCATTTGCAATGGCGGCAGCCTAACCACCTACGAGGCTCTAAAAGCTGGCGTACCCATACTCGGTTTAACCAGTAATATGGATCAGCAATTGAATATGCAAGCTATTAAAAAAACAGGGGCGGGCATCACACTACGCAGCCAATCCAGCAGTGACACCGACATTGCCCAGGCCGCCAATACCTTGCTGACTGAAAAGAGTTATCACAACGCTGCTAAACAGGCAGCTCACACTTTGTCACGCTACGACAGCAGCCAACGCTTTCAAGGTATTGTGGCAAAACTCGTGAATGAATGACCGAAGCTATAAAACCCGGTAGCGCTAATCAATCGCTCTACCAATATCTATTACCGCACTTATCAGCAGGCAGCCTAATCACATGCCATACCCACTCCCGCTCAAGCCACTAATTAATAAGCCAAAAAAAACGACCCCGAAGGGTCGCTTTTTTACCATTACCTTTTGCTAAAAATTTAAGCAGCCAGTAAAGCTTTTTCTTTTCTTCGGCGGCGGATTGAAACCAAACCAGAAGATGCCAGACCTAAGCCCAACAATGCAACCATACTAGGCTCTGGGATGCCTGTTTTGGTGATAGCGCCGATGCTGAAGTCAACGGCAGTTGTGTCATTGATATTGAAGACTAACTGTATTGCACCAACATTAGTCATATCAGCCACTCCAGCACCACCACAGCGCTGTGCACTAACACCCGTCGGTAGGGGTGGGGAGCCAACAAGACCACAACCTACTGCATCTTCAAAGAAAGAAAAGAATATCTCGCTGTAATGAGTACCTGCAACGGCTTCTAAATCAAACTCAGTCCAATGTGTATCATCTGTGTAAATACCAATAGTAAAGTCCCAATTCAGATCTGCAGTTAAAACATCAAAGATAAAACGATCACAACCTCCGACGGGGCAACCTATCTGGTGGACTAAATTTTCGCCAATGCCATTTGTCTGCATTCCTGTCTTCGTTAGAGCTGCCGTCCCATCATTGCCGTCATACTGAATCGTACCCAGAGAAGTAATGTTGTTATCACTACTAAAGGTTAGTATGCCGCTGTCAACCAATATATTAGACGATTGCGACGATTGCGCGAGAGCAGATGTACCAGTATCTGATGTCTCTGTAATTTCTAAACTGCGGTAACCACCAATAATATCTGAAGACGAACCCACCTCACCATATTGAGTCGCGCCGGAAGCACCTACTTGCCCAGCAGTAGTAACAAGCTGAGCATCGGTAAACAAATCAATAATATTGGCCTGCGCACCAACACTTAAGGTCAGTAATGCAGTAGCACCCGCTATTTTAACTTTATTCAACATAATCATTCTCCTTTTATTTCCTTTACGGAAATGGTCTCTGTTATAAACAAGAAGTAAGTAACAAGACTATTCCCACCTCTTACCTAATACTAAGCTAATACTGTGCCATCTTTTAAATATTGATTTAAAACAATGGGTTATGAATTACAGGCTTAACCCCCACCCTCATCTACACTCAGTATGTAAAAAAATCTGACACTTTAAAAAGACGGGTAATCGCTTAGCAATTACTTACTGGCACCTTGCTGGGCGTAGGCAGGCGATTACCCGCCCAGACAGTGATTCTAATGCCTTTTTTTAAACAAAAGACTCATAACAATTGAAACAGGGGCACGTAAAGCCCTCTTCTACCAAGTATCAGCTTTCTTGATATTTACACTTACTCAATAGTAAGTGTAAAAAAAGCTGACAACCGAGGCGCTTACCCTCTGTTGTCAGCTTCAGTGGTGTGACGATAAAGCGCAATGGGTGTACAGCACGGTCTACACGCGTTTAATCAGTCCTTTTATTACCGAGTCACCCAGCAAAAATGGGGTACAAATAGAAGCAAGCTCTTAGTTCTGCCCAAGTATTGATTTGATTTGTTTTTGCCGAGACAAGAAGGCGGTATTGTCTGGCTGCTTTGCCAGGGCCCGCTCGATCATACGCTGGGCGCCAACATAATCTTTATTGGCTAGCATCGCCCCTGAGAGGGTATCCATCGCAGCGGCATCTTCCGGCACCAAAGCATAAGCCCTTTTAGCATAAGCCAGAGCATCTTTGGGCATGGAGTCTGTCAATAGCGATGCCAGGTTATTTAATGCCAGCGCATCATCAGCCGCATCCTTTAACAGCGCCTCGTAGGTTGCAATGGCATCGTCGCTGCGCTGTAAGACCAGGTACCGCAGTGCCAGGTCGTGTTTAACCAGTCGTTCCTGTGGATGTGCTTTCGCCCAGCCCTGCAAAGAGGCCAACGCTGTACTTTTGTTGCCATTACGCCATTGCGCTCTTGTTAAGCGCAACAAAGTGGCGGTATTGGGATTACTATCGAATAGTTGCTGATAAGCAATAATAGCTGCTGGCAGGTCATTCGTTAATTCAGCGAGCTGGGCTTTAATTAAGACCAACTCAGCACTCTCCTGTTTAACAACGCCTTCCAGCTCTGCCACCCATTTCTTTGCCTCTTCAATATTCTTATCGTCAATGGCCATACGCGCCAGCGCTACTTTGGCCGGCACATAGCGGGTATCCAACTGTGCAGTGGTAATAAGTTCGTCATGCATTACCGCCCTTTCGTTCAACCCTCGGGCCGCTTGAGCAAGGTAAAAATGTACAACGGCCGTTTGGGGTGCCAATTCAAGTAGCGCGGTCAACGCTTGACGTGCATCAGCAAATTGACCCGCTGCCAGTAGAGCTTCGGCACGCAAGCCAAGAATATTGGCTTTTTGTGCATTGTCACTACCATAGGCATTAAGAAGGAGATCAATAGTTTTTTGAGCCGTATTACCTTCGAGATAAATTCGCCCTAACATTAATTGAAATTCCACACGGGAATCGACCTCAATGGCCTCTTCAAGAATTATGACGATACCTGCCTGGTTACCCTGCATTTTCTGCAGAGTAACAAGGTTGATCACCGTCTGGTAATCCCCCGGACGATAGGTGAGCGCCTTTTGAAGATGTTGCTCCGCCTTATCAAATTCCTTATTACGGATAGCCAGAGCAGCAAGGCCGTTATAGACCGAGGTGGCACTGGGGTCGATATTCAAGGCCTTCTGTAACGCTTTTTCAGCAGACTTATTATCATTTAACCCCATATGCACCATGCCCAGCAGGGCATAGGGTAGCGCCTGATCGGAGTTGAGTGACAAATGCTGTTCGGCCAGTGCCAGCGCTTCAGTGTTTTTACCGGCACTCATATACTGTCGTACCAGTGTTTCAACTACCTGGCCGTTATCAGGCTCTAGCTGATAAGCTTTCTCCAGTTGCAATAAGCTAGCCTCAACCTGTCCTTGTTTAGCCAATAAGTTACCTAAACGTATTTGCGTTTCCATTGATCCGGGTTGAGCTTGTGCCGCTTTCATCAAACTGGCCAAAGCCGTTTGTCCACCGCCTTGATTCAAAGCAGCGCCGGCAAAAAGGTTTAAGGCCATGAGGTCATCAGGGAATCTTTCCAGAACACTCGAGATCAAGTACTGGGCGTGATCGGGATTACCTTCAGCCAATTCGACCTGAGCCAGTAGTGTTTGCGCAAACACATTGCCGGGATTAGCCTTTAAATGTCGCTCCAACTGGTCTTTAGCGGAGGAAAAATTACCAAGATATGCATTCGTAGAACCACCATAGAACAGGCCCAGCAGGTGCCCAGGATCCTTAGCCAACAAGGCATCAAACGGGGCTTTGGCATCGTTAAAATGCTGCTGTTTAAATGCCAGAGAGCCTTCTAAATAATCAATCCTAGGGCTACCCTTTATGCGTTGTTTTAAAAGATCAATTATTTCTTGTGCTTGATCAAACTGCTTTTTCTGAATAAGAATAAGGGCTAACTGTTGCTGGGCTTTGCTTTTGTATAAAGGATGTTGTGCCGCTGATCGATAGGCTTGCTCAGCAAGCTCGAGGTTATTATCGCTTAGCTCGATCAGACCAAGAAGGTTTTGCGCAAAAGCAAAATCCGGTATTTGCTTGAGTACTACGGCGATATGCTGCCTAGCAACATCATACTGATTATTCACCACCGCGAGTTGCGCCTGACCGGTTCTGGCTTCTGCATTCGCGCTGTCTAGCTGCAAAGCCTGTTCATACATTTGCCCTGCCGCATCTGGCCTAATCAAACCCAGGTAGGCATGCCCCTTAAGCGCCAATAAATTAGCTTTCTTGTAAATCGACGTCGGAGCAAGCCCTTCTGTACTATCAATCATCTCCTGAAATTTACCCAAGGCTAACAACACACGTGCCAAAGGTACTGCTACCGCCCCTCGCTCGACGCCATAATCAACGGCTCGATAAAACTCCTTCTCTGCGGCAACAACGGCACCCTGCTCAAGGTAAAGAGTCCCCAGTAAGTAGCGCGCTTCCGAATGACGAGGTGCCTTTTGTAAGGCATTTTTGAGATCAATAATTGCAGCCTTAATGGCTCCATTTGACTGCTGCTCGATAGCCCTTGCCACATATTCATCGGGAGTAAGGTCTTTACTACATGCCGATGACAGCAAGAGCCCTGTACTTATTAACAATATAGATAACAGGTTTTTAGGACGCCGACGCTTTAGAATTCCGTACATTACATACCTCTTTTTAATCAAATCTAACCAATACCATTATGAATTCTACATCAAACGCCTTGCCATGCGTGTCAATGAGAAGGTGGACATTCGGGTCATGGGGGCATACCTGAAATAGTAGACAAGTAACAAACCCTTAATTAAGAGTAGGCCACCTCCAATTTATGCGTTTTCCTCATTATTTTCTTTTTCTAATAAGGCATAAATTTTTTCAAGTTTAACCATGTCATCACCGTCGTAGCCTGAATATTTAAGCCTATCAAGGTAACGCCGCGCTCTGACGATATAACCGATATCCCAGCCCTGCTTTTTCATATGCAAGAGTAGTGATTGTGCTGCCAATAAATTAAACGGCCTTATTTTTGAATCGTCATTGGCAAGCTGCTCAAAATACTTAATCGCCTGACTGGTATCACCCGAATGTAATGCGAGCACGCCCTTCTCATAGTATTCTTTTTGCTCTGGGGTTTTGATCGCATCAAGTAACTCTCGCTCTTCAAACTGTGGTGAAACACCAATAGCAACACTAGCCCGACGAGCAAGATCGGCAAGCAAACCAACAGGTGCACTTGATAAACTCAACATGTCTACCTGGGTAGATTTATCTCTGTAGCAAACCAAATACCCTAATGGAATAACAAACAACGTTAGCATTGTCGAAAAAGCCAAGCCCCATACAATAGTTGTCGCAACGGGCCCCCAAATTAAGGAACTACCCCCAAGACCTACGGCTAGAGAGAAAAGGCCTGCAATAGTAGTCAACGAAGTAATCGTTATCGGCATCACTCTACGCCTGGCGGCAAACGTTATTGCAGTGGCAACAGTCATTTTTTTTCTAAGATTATTATTCGCCGTAGATATCAATACAATTGCATCATTGGCGGCAATACCAGCAAGTGCAACTGCACCGTAGAGCGTAAAAAGACTCATTGGGTTAGCACTAATAAAAAGACCCAGCACAACACCGATAAAAGCAAGAGGAATAACAGCTAACACGATTAACGGCTGAATATAGCTATTAAACTGCGTACCAAGAACGAGATAAATCAAACCCAAACCCAAAACAAAAAGCATCAACATAGCACCTAGGCTATCCTTAATGTCATCCATTTCCCCCGAAAAATCAAGACTGATCCCTGGGAATTTTGAACTTACCTCTGACCAACGCTGCTTGATCACCCCGTTAGCACTCAAGGTATCAGTAATTGCGAAGTCCAAACTTGCCTCAAGTGTTACAGCACGCCGAAAATTTTGGTGCCTAATATTACTAACAGTCGAATGCTCTTGATAGGTCAACAGCTCACCCAGAGCTATACCACCGCCTGTCTTAAGACCTATATTGTGTGCCATAAATGTATCGATATCTTGCAATGTTGACGGTTTTGCACGGACACGAACATCTAACCTTTCACCTTTGTATTGAGTATTGGCGACAATTTCACCATCAACGTAGAGGTGAACTGCACGAGTCACATCCCGGGGGTTTAAACCCGTTCGCGTAATAGTGTCTGGATTAAGCTGAACCCGCAGCTCCATACCGCCCTTAGTGTCATCATCCGTTATATCATCAACGCCAGGCATATCAGCCAAAATATCTTTTAGACTAGACAAGGCTCTTCTGATTTCATCGATATCATCACCGCGAATTTTTAGACTTATAGGTTTCGATGTAGGCGGGCCCATTTTGCGCTTTAAAAAAGAAATATTAATTGGGCCTGGCACAGACATAACCTGATCTTCAACCGCATCAATAATCTCCTGTATATCTCGAGCATCAGAAGTTGCAGGATTAAAACTGACAAAAATTTGCCCCCTGTCATCGCCCGTCAGAACCTCTTTATCAGTGAATTGCTGACCTGAATAATGAACAACGCCCCGGGCCTCACCGGGACGCAACTCTGCCTCGATAACTTGCTGTATTTTATCGAGAGTAGCGCTGGTTTTTACGAGAGTCGTACCAGGCTGCATTTCGACGTTGACGTAAAAAAGCCGATAATAATCGGAGGCAAAAAAATCAATTCTGACCAAACCTGAAACCAAAATAACGGTAACAAGCGTCAACAACAGACAAATACCATACAAGCCTCGTTTTGGGCGACGCAGCATTGCAACTAGTAGATGTGTGTAATCATTTTTTAGACGCTGTGTTGCTCTGTTACGCAATAACTGGATTTTATTTCGCCGAACCATGTTAGGTTCAAACTCAATGATGTGGCTGGGTAAGATCCAAAAAGCCTCGATCAGACTAATGACTAGCGCAACACTAACCACCAGTGGTACGACGCGCATAAAATCGCCAAGCACACCCGGTAACAGCATAAGCGGTAAAAAAGCCGCTATAGTGGTGAGCACAGCAGTTGTAACCGGTGATACCACTTCGCTCAACGCGTCCTGAACTGCCTGCGTAGCATCCATACCACGCAATAGGCGGTAGTGTGCTGCCTCAACGACAACAACAGCATCGTCTACGAGCATGCCTAGACTGATAACAATACCCAATAAAATTGAAATATTGAGCGTTTCACCAATAAGGGCCATAACGCCAAAAGTGCCGGCTAAAACAAACGCAATGCCCACACTGGTAAAGAGTGCCATTTTGAAACCAAGAAAGGCCCACGTCATCAGCATAACGAGCAGCAAGCCAATGACAGCATTGCGCTCCATAACCCCAAGTGATGCTTTAGTCGATTCAGTTTGATCATCCAATAGCACCAACTGAACACCCGTTCGTTCTGCCAGCTGATTTTTTTGCTCGATATAACTTGTTACCTTTTCCAGTAACTTAAGGTTGTTTACCTTGCCTTTCTTGTAAATAAGTAGCAAAACGGCAGGGCTTCCCTTATAACGAACCAGCTCGCCAGGGTCTTCTCTGCCTCTGTAGACATCGGCAATATTACGCAATAACACTTCACCCTGCTCGCTAGCGATGGGGAAGGATCCAACGTAGTTTGGATCACTACTGGTACCGGTTAAACGAATCAACCATTTTTGATCGCCCAGAGTCACATCACCGGCAGCAAGATCTTGGAAATATGCCTTTACTGTATCCGCTAGATCAACAGCAGACACCCCTAGGCCTAGTAATCGATCCGATAGAAATTCAACCTTTAATTCTGCACCCCTTTCACCGACGGAGAGGATGTCATCAACGCCTGCCATGCGCTCCAGATCATCCTGCACACCTTGGGCGAAGCTCTGCAAAGAATCCTCATCTGCCTCTCCATAAACAACCAGTGTGGCGGTAGGGAATGCTTTTGAACTCGTAAGCTCAAAAACTTCAGGCTGCTTTACTGATGCTGGTAGCTCATCTTGACTAGCTTGTAGCTCCCGCCGTAAGTCCGTCATTCTCTTGTCAAAATCAGCATCGCTAATATCGCCAAACCTGACCAAAATACTCGAGACTCCCTCCCGACTGGTACTGGACACAAACTTCACATCAGCTACCCGCTTGATGCCATTTTCAAGGGGCTTGGTAACTCTGACCTCCACATCAGGTGCAGTCGCGCCCGGCCAATAGGCCCAAACCTGTACCCAATTAAAATTGATACTTGGATCCTGCTCTCTAGGAAGTTGCTGATAAGACATCCATCCGAGTACAAGCACCAACAATAAAGTAAGGTTGGTTAAGGTATGATTTTTGAGCAGTTTCGCAAACATAATCAAGGCTCAATAATTCTGACAGTATCTCCATCATTAATTTTAAAACGCCCGTTAATAATAATGGCGCTGTCTTTCGAGAGGTTTTTACCAAACGCCGCAGGCTGCCCGGCACTTGCACCCGTAATAGGGACGAATTTAGCCTTGCCACTCACAGCCAGGAAAACACCCAGACCCTTGCGCCTCACCAATAGCTCTGCTGGCACGAAGGGCGAAGGCGTATGCCATTCGGTACGCCCCGCACTGCCCGGAAAGGCTTTGTCAGCAGCAAACTCCAAACGTACTTCATAACTTCGTATACGGCTCTCCATCAATGGCAGAATAGCCCTCAGTGAAAGCGGGTAGCGTTTATCATTGGCAATAAATGCAACGCCTTTTGCTTGCTTTAGCAGCTCTAAGTCCTGCTCCTGTACCTTGGCAGAGACTTCAACGTTATCCCTATCCAATAAGCGTAATATGGGGCTACCAGGTACTAGGTAATCACCAAGATTAGCCAATTTAGAAATCACAACCGCATCAAAGGGCGCACGAATAGCGCATTTAGCGACTGCCCGTTCGGTCGCCTTTAAAGATGCCTTTAAACCCTCGACATCCGCTGCAGAAATGACAGCATTGGATGTACGTCGTTCAACCTCTTCAGTAGAAATATTTCTCTTCTTCGACAACTGAGTCACTTTTTTCAGCCGGGAGCGGTCAAACTTTAAGGTGGCTCGTTGAGCGGTGAGTGCTGCGTTAGCTTGAGTAACTGCGATTTCGTAGTCCTCGCATTCCATATTGGCGACAACATCACCCTGTTTAACGCTATCCCCTACTCTTACATTGATGCCTTTGAGGATACCCTTAAGCTCGGTGCTCACACGAGTATCATTTAAACTTAGGGTGGTGGCCGGTGCATCGCGCACTGGGTAAAAAAGCACTTCTGACAGCTTCTTTGTAGTCACAGGCGTGCCATCAGCGGCTACCTGTGCGAAAAAACAAATACTAAAAACAAATAAAACACTTTTATAAAAACATTTCATCGCACAATGACATCCATGGTATTCGGTTTCTACCAGTACAGCGTGGGTCGCTAACAGGGTGGCTTAGCAGCTAGATGGAGTAGAACAACTCACTGTTCATTTTGTATTACTTTTAATTGTTGTAAAGACTTTCGCAAGGAACGGGAAGAGGCATTCTCGCCAAAACCGAGCCGCCCCATAAAGACCGCATCAACCTCACTCCCAGTCAACGCATCAAGCTCCAATCGGAGCGTATCCACTTCAGCCAGCTTATCAACACTGTTTGTAAAGCGCAGTCCCTCGCGTGCGTAGGTCGAAAAAATAAGCGGTGTCATCTCAGGCTGTAACTGTAAATTGAGCTTGGTCGCTGTCAGCCAAAACTGCTGGATGACTCGCCCACCCTCTAAATAGTCAGCTGTTTCCGTGCGCGGCTCATCGGCAACAATAATAAAATGGGCGGCACAGCGCACAGCAGGTATCAGGTCGAGCTGTATCTTCGGCATAAAGGTACCGCCGAAGTAGCGGTTAAGCGTTTTAACCCGCGTCCAACTCTGCAAAGCCCATTTCATCATTTTTACTGTTAGAGCATCTGCCCCCAGTGCCTGATCAGGAATGCGGTCACTACTGAATTGAGTATCCCAGTGAATAATTTTTTTATGGACTTCGTAAACCTCCGGAATGGTCAAACGGACGCTGGCCGCACGTAAAAGCAGCCGTATAATTTGCCATTTTTTCTTCCCCCCCTCAATCCAGATGAGACGATAACCAGCCCCGACTGCTTCTTCAAGGGCCTGTTTATGCGGTGCCATTAGGGGCTTGGTTGACAGCGGCAAACGCTGCACACTTCTGGTTTTGATATAGGGAAGTAGCGAGGGTTTTTTAGTGGGCTGCGTCAAAGTAGCCAATCGAACATCAATAACGGGGTCGGCATCAGACGCAGGATCGTGTAGAGAAAACTGCGCCTCAAGACCTTCGCTTTGGGCGGCAATTGAAATATTTTCCAACAACATGCCAACCGACGTTTGGCTCGCTCGACCGGCCAAATCATAGACGCACCAGTCTCGTGTATCCCGGGTATGAATAACAAACTGTTCGTCACTGAGTATTTCAAACTGCCAGGGCTGAGTATTATCACCACTCGGCGCCCAACGCGCGTAGTCGAGTATTCTTTCAATGGGGCCTGTCGATGAACCCTCATTTGCTTCAGGAGACACGGCCAGCTTTTCAGATAGCCGTTTACGTATAATTTTTAGACCCAGGCGCTGAACAGGGTTGTTGTTGCCCATCGGTCGCCAGGTTTTTGCCATTTTATTTCTATAGGCATCAAAATGCAGGCCGTGCGGAGCTGCAGGGACATCCCCCCTATTTAAGAGGATTTTCAAAGCGTGGGTACCAGCCATACCTGCGCAAAGTTCGCAGGCCATAGGAGTTGATGGCCCCTTGTGGGCATTGAGGTCGAGACGTGTATCATCAACCAGGTATTTCACTTGCAGCATCGCTGGCGACAGGCCAAGTAAAAAACGCAACAACTGCTCTTCTTCTGGCTGGCCAGCCAAGCGGAAATATTCTTCAAAGGTCATCTGCCCAGGCAAAAATGCGAGAAAGGCAACACCCATACCCAGGGGAGCGGCTGTAATCGCAGGAATACCCTTTTCAGCGCAAGCAGCAAAAACAGCCCGACGTATTTCTACAGCAAAAAAATCGAGGGAATCGACATAGAGATCAACACCGTCAAGAAAGGCATCCAAATTAACGAGATCAACGCCAGAAGAAAACTTAATCAAATCTAACTCAGGGTTAATATCTAGTGCCAGCTCGGCGAGCACATCAATTTTCTCACGGCCAACATGGCGAATACTAGCGCCTGCTTGTCGATTAAAATTTTCCTGTTCAAAAATATCAAGGTCAGCAATATTGAAACTACCGATACCGAGGCGGGTCAGGGTTAGTAGATGACTGCCACCAACGCCCCCCAAACCTGCAATGGCAATACGCTTGGCGCGTAATATTTGTTGCTCTGTTTCAGTGACCCAACCCAGATTGCGTGAAAACGCCGTTTCATAGTCGAAGTGTTCCGATAGCATTACCATCTTTTTTCCTGCGCCTGTAGGCAGGCTTACCTCCCTGAAATCATTATGAGCATAAGTGAAGGGCGGTTATTTTTGAGTTGCAATCCACTCACCCACTTACATACGATTTAGCAATTTGTTGATAAATTGCTAAATAAAGCTCTTTTAGCTCGGGAACCAGATTGTCGATTACCGATTGTGTTGTTGTGTAATACAAGGCTCTTTCACCATGATATTCCATCGTCTTACCCGCCTGTTGCCAGACAATTCCAGAGGACTTCACCAAACGGGGTAAGAACGGCTCCATCATGGCAAACACATCGCTACGCCCAGACAGCTCAGCCAAAGCAGCGCAGGCCAACAATGCCGATATGGCAATTAGCGAAAATGAACGTTTTTCTGCGGCAGAACAATCAATCGAGGCCATCTCACCAAATCGAGTTGCAGATTCACCCGACCGGCGGCGAAAGGCACCATCGACAGCCAGTCGTGACACTTCAGCCATCCCTCTTCTCTCAAGCTTAAGGCTTTCTATAAAAGCTGTGTCGATACTTTCGGAACAATACTTTTCAAATGGTAAAAGATCACTCGCATCGTCATTTGTAAGTACTAACCGCACACAGCCCGCAGCCATACCGCTACTTTTGTGTCGAATAAGGCAGTGTAACGATCTTCCATCATATTCGTCACATTCTGCCTTGTCGGGAAAACGATCGCCCGACTCATACCTGAATTCGTCACAATACACGCGATAACGCACCTCAAAAACAGCTTGTTTATCCTCAGGCGTTTTCGCAAGTTCGACCTGGAAGTACTGCAGAAATTTTTCCGTAACTGCCCCCTTTCCATCATTCATACCCGGCATCCTCCCCATCCTAGCTAGTGTAATAAATCTAATAGTTCGGAGCAGAAACCCGGCTAAATAGAAAATACGTTGAACACCGCAAAGCTGGTAGTTAATACAATCAAATCAGGACAGGCTGTACTCTTTATCAATCGAGTCCACTAAGCCCAAAATAGCCTGTTCAAGAAAAGTATACACCTGCTGAAAGCCCGCTTTATTACTATAGTAGGGATCTGGAACTTCGGTCACACCTATCTCGGGAGCAAAACTCATTATCAACGCTAATTTGTGTTGGTATTCGCTTGAACAAATAGTGGACAAACTGCGGTAGTTGTTATTATCCATTGCGAGGATATAGTCAAATTCAGCAAAGTCAGTACGCTGAATACTGCGCGAACGCAATCCATTGATCTTTATACCTCTGGGTAAAACGGCGTTCTGAGCACGGGCATCAGGGCATTGCCCATTTTTTGATACGTGGGTACCGGCTGAATCGACTGTAATGCACTGCGACAAACCTCGTTCAATAAGCTCGCGTCGTAACATACCTTCAGCCATAGGCGAGCGGCAATAATTTGCCGTACAAACCATTAACACTGACACCTGATACGCATCATTCTTTGGATAAAAAAAACGATTGAATAACTTCAACATGGAGCCTACTTATATTACAGAGCTAATGGCTACTTTGTAACCTGCCAACTTCAGCATGCATTTTTATGGAAGAACCCCTTATAACAACTGATTAAAATAATTTTCAAGTCTAAGTAAAGACTCCAGTTATTAATGTACCAGAGATCATGCTCTACCCGCTGGCTCATTTTTTCAAGGGTATCTGTTCGTCCCCGATAACCGTTGATTTGAGCCCAACCCGTAATCCCAGGCTTCACTTTGTGTCGCCACATATAGGATTCAACAAGATCCTTATAATATTCATTATGCACTAGCGCGTGGGGGCGCGGCCCGACTATAGACATCCGCCCCTGAAGTACATTAAAAAACTGCGGCAACTCATCAAGGCTACTCCTTCGTAAAAAACGGCCTAGAGACGACACCCGTGGGTCTCCATCCTGGGCCTGGGTCAAGACACCCCGTCCTTCACTGTGCACTTCCATGCTACGAAACTTATAAACCGTAATTTTCTCTCCGCCCATACCGTGGCGTTTTTGCTTAAATAACACAGGGCCTTTAGAGCTCAACCTAATCGCTAGTGCAATCACAAGGCACACTGGAATCACTGCAATACTAATGAGTGTTGCTAAAATTAAATCTTCAAGCCGTTTTACACTTCGATTGAAGCCATCGAGAGGTGTGTAACTGAGGTCAATGGTGTATTGAGTATTCAGATAACTTATGCGGTGTTTAAGTAATCTGGCGTCATCAAACTGCGGGATGAAGCGTATATTAACCAGGGTGTGACGCAGCTCATAAGTGATTTTATCAACACTGGCGAAGTCGCTGAATGGCATACTAATCCAGACTTCAGACACGCCAGCACTCCCAACACGAGCAGCCAAACTCTGGCACACCAAGGCATCACCCTGCAAGTCCACCTCCTGACGAATGCGATAGCCTGCAGTCTCTACACCCCTTAAAGTTTGACGGCCCTGCTGAGTGTTATAAATAGTCAAAACATCACTCATCATCCTGCCCTTTGCCTGTAGTGCCGCTACCAACTGGTGATAAACGGCATGAGCAGCAAACAGGACTAAAAACGATAGGCAAATCCACCCAGCCAGCCAAATCCGAGAGTACAACTGGGTAACTTTTAGGAATACCAGCAGCATCATAAAGATACTAAACGCCAAAATCACACGACTAAAAAAGTAAACAAATACTTCTCTAAATCTCGAGTCACCATCAGGGTAAGAATTGAACACAATGAATATCAACCCAGTAATCAAACTGGCTGAAAAAATAAACAGGTGATAATACGGAGGCAAGGCGAATTCGCCGAAGCGAAAAAAGTAACTCAAATACCCCATTAGGGCTATTAGTGTAATATCGACAAAAATAGGGACAATCTTAAGACTAGAAATCGTATTTACCTTGCCCATCTAAACTCGCCAGTACTCGCTTACTTCAATGTAAAGAGCAAAATGGTCACATATAGGCGTGACCATTTTGCTATGAGAGCTTTAATATCACAAGGTGATTAGATCTTTATTCTTCTCTAACGTACTTTCACCAATACCTTTAATATTTAACAACTGCTCCTTACTCGTAAAAGCACCGTGTTCTTTTCGGTACTTCACAATGGCCTCGGCTTTACTTTCGCCAATATTAAACAGGGCTACGGCAAGCTCTTCCGCATTCGCCTTATTAATATTGACGCTTATTGCAACGGCCTTTTCAGTCCCGCCGAGCTTATCCGCAAAAACAGGCCCAGTACTACCTACGCCAATTAAAACAACAGCAAAAACACAAGCCAACATCATCCTTAAACGCTTCATATCCTACTCCCTGCACCGAAGTGCTCCTTGTAAATAATTAAGATGGGGGCTCATCCCCCACTGACATCTTCGCCAATTTCCTTTTTTATCGCAAGCAACGTTGACATTGGGTCGGCCGACTGCGTCACTGGACGCCCTATCACGAGGTAACTACTACCCCCCTTGACAGCCTCTAGAGGACTCATCGTACGTCGCTGATCATCACCACCAGTAAGGTTTATAGGCCGAATACCCGGTGTGACCCGCAGAAAGGCATCGCCGTTTTGCCGGGCTATAGCACTCGCCTCCTGTGCCGAGCACACCACCCCATCCAGACCGCTCTGCTTGGCAAGCCCTGCCAAATGTTCCGCTAGCTTCGCAGCCGGTATAGTTATACCCAGTTCAGTCAGATCGCTATCTTGCATACTCGTCAGTACTGTCACAGCAATAAGGCGGGCATCACCACCTTGACGCTCAAGCGCTTCACTTGCTGCCTCCATCATCCGCGAGCCACCCAATGCATGCACGTTAAGCATCCAAACACCAAGATCTACCGCTGCGCTGACAGCTTTGGCAACAGTGCTAGGAATATCGTGAAATTTAAGATCAAGGAAAACATCGAAGCCGCGCTCAACAAGAGCTCTCACCAGCTCAGGGCCAGAGTGGGTAAACACTTCTTTACCAATTTTTAAGCGGCATAGCTCCGGGTTCACGCTATCGGCAAAAGCGAGGACTGAGAACTGATCGGGATAATCTAAAGCGACAATAATACGTTTATCAATAGTGGCAATGGGCATTTTCAATTTCTTCTAGTAGCGAGTATTTTTAGTTTTTAGGGGCCGTAGATTCCAGCTTCTTGATCTCCGCTTCAGTAATTACCAGCTGGCGTTGCAAACGTCGAGCCTGTGCTCTTTGCCCTAGAGTTCCCGGTAAACTAACGATATAACTAAGTACACTACCAGCGAGAAACGCCGCGAGCAGCCAGATACCAAGGGGCAGTTGTAGCAGAGAAAAGCCAAGCAGAGTGACAGGGACTTCCAAAGGGTTATCCTGCACAATCCAGATGCCAATCAATACGCAAATCAGTAGCAATAACAGGCCAATCCATCGTTTTACTTTTGTCATTTCCTTCTCCAAAAAAAACGGTAAAGCACAAGCTTTACCGTTTTTTATTAAACCACTTCCAGAATAAAGCTACTTGCCAATTCCAGCGTTAACCCGCTCTCGAAGCTCCTTACCTGGCTTAAAATAGGGCACATATTTACCGGGCAACTCAACCGTTTCTCCCGTTTTCGGATTCCGTCCTACACGTGGCTTGCGATAATGTAAGCAGAAACTACCAAACCCTCTTATCTCGATACGCCGATTATTCACCAACGCTTGTGTCATTTCTTCCAGTATCATCTTAACCGCCAATTCAACATCCTTTGGTGGTAGCTGATCCTGGAATTGCGAAATTCTATCAATCAATTCAGATTTGGTCATTTTCTTTTTGTTACCAATATCGCCCTATTTTCAGCTGACAACTATCTGTCGTTGCTCTCCATCTGCGCCTTGATAAGATCACCAATGGTCGTTGGTGAAGCGGCGTTTTCAGTCTCTTGCTTCTTGTGATCCTGAACAGCTGCTTTCTCTGCCGCCATATCTTTCGCTTTGATGGACAGGTTAATAACGCGATTCTTTCTATCGGTGCCGATAACGCGGGCTTCAATTTCATCGCCCACCTTCAACACAGAGCGAACATCTTCGACTTTATCCTGTGAGACTTCAGAAGCCTTCAACATACCTTCAATGTCTTCGCTCAAAGTGATCGTTGCAAATTTCACATCGACTTCTTTAACCACGCCTTTAATCAAGCCGCCTTTTTCATTCTCGGCAATAAAGTTGGAGAAGGGATCATCGGCAAGTTGCTTAATGCCGAGGGAAATACGCTCTCGCTCAGAGTCGATAGCCAAAATGACCGTCTCAATCTCATCGCCTTTCTTGTAATTTCTAACGACGTCTTCGCCGGTCTCATTCCAAGAAATATCGGAAAGATGTACCAGTCCGTCAATTCCACCGTCGAGGCCGATAAAGATACCGAAGTCAGTAATCGACTTGATAGTACCGGAGATCTTGTCACCTTTAGCGTGTTGTCCACCAAAGTCGTCCCAGGGATTAGTGAAGCACTGCTTCATACCCAGAGAAATACGACGACGCTCTTCATCAATATCGAGCACCATCACTTCAATTTCTTCACCGACCTGAACAACCTTCGAGGGGTGAACATTTTTGTTAGTCCAGTCCATTTCGGAAACGTGAACCAAACCTTCAACACCATCTTCCAGCTCAGCAAAGCAACCGTAATCAGTGAGGTTAGTAACTGTGGCTTTAACCTTCACTTTCTCTGGGTAACGGCCTTTGATATCGCTCCAGGGATCTTCACCCATTTGCTTCATACCGAGAGAAACACGATTACGCTCGCGATCAAACTTCAGTACTTTAACGTCGATATCGTCACCAACGTTAACCACTTCAGAAGGATGCTTAATACGCTTCCAGGACATATCAGTGATGTGTAGCAGACCATCGATACCGCCCAGATCGACAAAGGCACCGTAGTCGGTGAGGTTTTTAACCACACCTTTCAGAGTAATGCCCTCTTCGAGGTTGTTGAGCAGCTCTTCACGCTCGGAGGAGTTGATCGCTTCCATTACCGCACGGCGAGAAACAACAACGTTGTTACGCTTCTGGTCAAGCTTGATAACCTTGAATTCCAGTGGCTTATCTTCGAGGTGAGAAGTTTCGCGCATAGGGCGAACGTCAACCAGTGAGCCCGGCAGGAAAGCACGCAAACCGTTAAGATCAACCGTAAAGCCGCCCTTAACCTTGCCATTAATAATACCGATAACCACTTCGTCAGCCGCTTGCGCCGCTTCAAGAGCAATCCAGGATTCAGCACGACGCGCTTTCTCGCGAGACAATTTAGTGGCACCAAAGCCATCTTCTACTGTCTCCAGCGATACCTGCACTTCGTCGCCAATCGCTACAGCCAAT
>MAAS01000020.1 GCA_002162755.1 Gammaproteobacteria bacterium 50_400_T64
TTCACCCGCTTTAACAACGCCCAAAGTATTAAGGGCGGTGTAAAAATGGCCTTTGATACCGAAGACGCCTACGACAAGTACCTGACCATTCAGGCTATTCGTCGACTGGGTAGCTAATCAAAAAACTAGACTGGAGTGCATGTGTTTAATTTTAAGTTATTACGACAATCAATACTAAGCGCTGCACTGTGTACTGGCTGCTTTGCAGCTGGTGCCCAGGCTAGTGAGTCAGCTGGCGAAGCAGTATTGGATGTAGTTCATCAAGGCATTGTTCATGATGCGCTTTACGATGTTTGCTTCCTTGGTCAGTCGGGTCTTGCTGTTGGCCTTGCGGGGACTGTTCTGGCCACTGAAGATGCTGGCAAAACATGGCAGGATGGTTCGGCTGGTGTTGCCGATGCATTGCTGGGTGTTAGTTGTGGTCAGAGTACTTCGATTGCCGTTGGGCAAGCGGGCTTGATCATGCGCAAAGAGGGTGACGGTGATTGGGTCAAGGTGGATTCCGGCACTGATCAGCGTCTATTGTCTATAAGTGCTAATGAATCTGGACTTGCCGTTATTGTCGGTGGATTTGGTGCAGTACTGAAATCAACTGATGGCGGCGTAAGCTGGACGACCTTAAGCTTTGATTGGGAAACTATTCTCAATGACTTTTTAGAACCGCATGTTTATGACGTTAGTGTCTCTGCTGACGGAATTATTACGCTGATTGCTGAATTTGACCTCGTTATGCGTTCTGTTGATCAGGGCGACACCTGGGAAATTGTAAACGATAAAAGCGATGGCTCGTTGTTTGCTTTGCACTTTAGGGATGCCGACACGGGTTTCGCGGTAGGGCAGAATGGCAAGGTGATCAAAAGTACTGATGGTGGTGTTACCTGGAATGTTATGCCTTCGGTGACTAAAGAGAATTTGCTCGATGTTTGGTCCTCCGGTAATCAGGTTTTGATATCAGGTATTAGAACCCTGTTGCGAAGCCGAGACGATGGCCAAACGTGGGAATCCATTACTGAAGGTGATGTTGCCGTGCAGTGGTACCAGGCAGTTAAGGGTACTCAGGCTAGTGATACTGGCGATGACAGCGTTGTGATGGTTGGCCATTCTGGTCGAGTTATCAAAATCAACTAGTTTTTTATCTAAAAATCTAATGAGGTGCTCGCGTGGTTTAATACCACGTGATGCCCAGCCGGCAGTTAATTTATAGCGCCATATTCGTAGCCCTACTTGGGCTGCTGCGAGGTATTTGGGCTGCATTTTTGCCTACTCGCTCTATAAAATATTAATTATAAATAATTACAAATTTGGGGTTGGGTATGAAGTATTTAAAGAGGGCCACTGGTTTACCAGTTCTGGCATTAATGGCAACACCGCTGATGACGCCTGTTGCATCGGCAATTGATGTTTCAGTATCAGGTTTTATTCGTCAGGACATGGCCTGGAAACTGACTAATGACGATAACTATGTCAACAGGGGTGGTAACCCCCTGAACGGTGTTCCAATAACCAGTCCGAATGGCATTGACATTACAAAGGTAGATAAAAGCACAGAAAATGACTGGAATGTTTTTGCCACTAAAGCTGAGCTTGATTTCGATATTTCTATCAGTAATAACTGGTCAGCTCGCGTCAAATTTAGGGGTGTCTATCAGCCCGATGTTTTTGAAGATTCGAGCTATGCTTATCAGGGTGAAAACGGCAACAGAAAGGGTGATGATGTCGATCACTTTGGCGTTAAGAACTTTAGTAATGGTGAAGCGACCTATCTGAGTCACTCTGAAGATAATTACATGATCGACATTCCTTCGCTGTATTTAGATTATGCGAAGGGGCCGCTTTGGGTGCGTATTGGTAATCAACAGATTGCCTGGGGCGAGGCCTTGTTCTTCCGTGTTGCCGATGTGGCCAATGGCCTCGATTTACGTCGTCACTTGTTTTTAGATTTTGGTGCTGAAGAATATTCTGATGAGCGCTTATCATCTCCGGGTGTACGTGCCACCTATCGTCTAAACGATAATTGGGAGATAGAAGGCTTTGCACAAATGTTTCAGCCCACTGTGCTGCCAACGCGTAATAGCCCCTACAACCTGATTCTTTCGGGTTTTGCACAGAACTATCATGAAGGTTTTCAAAAGGTGGAAAACCAAATCAACGGTGGTGTTCGCCTGATGGGTACTTTTGGCGATCTAGGCGTGCAATTCTTCGCTGTCAGTCGTCATAATCCCGATCCTATATTCCGTCTAGTACCTGGTGGTCAGACAGACGGCCCCTTTGGAGCGGCAAGTTTTGGCCCAAGTGGCCAGACTTTCGCTGATCAGCCATTTATCTACACAGGTTGGGAGAATGGAGCCTACGTAAGTCAGGGCGATGCATCTACCGCACCACAGGAGTGGATGTATCAAACAGGCCTCGCTGGGCTTGATGGGACTGCTGTGGTCAATGGCCTTGCTAGAACTTATCCCTTCTTGGAAGAGTTTTACCAGAACGTTCTGGGTTTGACGCCCGATCTAAATAATAACGGTGAGTATTTTACTGGCGTCACTGATGTTGCAGGTAATGCTAACGGCATGTCCACCTACGATATTCTCTTTGCATTTTATGAGGCTGGATCAATCGATGGCAACATCACCCCGACGTATGCCGCTGAGGATGTGTTTGGTTTTGGCTTTAACTACATCTTCTATAGAGAGCCGGGTAGCTTCCTCGATCAGTTGGTTGTTCGTTTTGAAGCCAGCTATACACCGGATAAAAAGTTTACCGCAAACGACTTGAGCCCCGACTGGATTGTTGAAGATGAGTATGTGACTAGCTTTATTCTGGAAAAATACCATCGCTTTTCTGATAGCTTCCCGGCCACTTTCTTTATCTTTGAGTGGATGCATAAGTCAGAGAGTGACATGCTGGGTCGACACCTAAGTGGCCTCGGTGGTACAGCGACTCGTCGTGGTAATAGTGATGCTTATGAAGATCGCGGTTGGGACGGACTGGTCTTTGCATTCCAGCAGCCTTTCCCCAACTTGACCTGGCGCGCTGACCTTTCAGTTCTTTACGATCTAAATGGCGGTATCTTCATTCAGCCAGCGGTTCGTTACAAGCCAAGTAGTACATGGACGGTGGAAGCGTTTGCGAACATTATTGACTCTAAAGATAATGCGTCTATCTTTGCCGCAACCGATTGGTCTGATGACTTTACTGTACGAATTACTTATCAGTTCTAATCTGTTTTATTAGCGTAAAACCTATTTCGCGGGGCCTCTTTTTATAGGGGCCCCGCGTTTATTTATTCTAAGTATCCTTTAGTTGTTCCTTTCTAATAACTCTAATGAGGTGCAAGCGCAGCTGAACGCAGCGTTATGCCCGGCCGGTAGTTAATTTATAACGCCATTTTTGAAGCTCTTTTGGGGCTGATGCGAGGTATTTGGGCCGCAGTTTTTGCCTACTCGTCCTATTACATATTAATTATAAATAGTTAAATTAGGGGTTAGATATGAAGTTTTCTATGAGGGCTGTTGGGCTGCCGGTGTTGGCGCTAGCAACTGCGCCATTGTTGTCACCTGTAGCGTCGGCATTCGACATTTCAGTGTCGGGTTTTATTCGCCAGGAAATGGCTTATAAGATTAATAATCATCAAAATATACAGAATCCAAATGGTAATCCGCTCAATGGTACAAAGCTGACCAATGCGGCCGTTGCAGATCCTAACGCATGTGGTTTGCTTGACGCGTTAGCCAGTGGCGCTTGTTCTGCTGGTTTGATTCCGGCTACTCTTGATAAGGAAGAGAACAACCTTGAGTCTGACTGGAATGTTTTTGCCACCCGCGCTGAAATTGAATTTAATATGAATTTCACCAACAATTTAAGCGGTGTGGTTAAGGTGCGTGGTTATTACCAGCCCGATGTTTTTGAAGATTACGGTAACCCGAATCTTTTTGGTGTTAATAACCACGGCAACGAAGCGACGTATCTGTCTATCAGTGATGATGATTATATGATCGACTTGCCATCCTTTTATCTCGACTATGCTAAAGGCCCGCTGTGGGTTCGTGTTGGTAATCAGCAAATTGCCTGGGGTGAATCACTCTTTTTCCGTGTTGCCGATGTTGCTAATGGTCTGGATTTACGTCGCCATTTGTTTCTTGATTTTGGTGCGGAAGAATATGCTGACGAGCGTTTATCGGCGCCAGGTATTAGGGCCAGCTATATTTTGACTGAAGGTTGGGAACTTGAAGTTTTTGCCCAGATGTTTCAGCCCAGTGTGCTGCCAAATCGCGGTTCGCCCTACAACCTTACCCCTTATCCTATGACCGTCGATTTTGAGCCTGGGTTCGATAAGGTAGAGGATAGTATTAATGGCGGTGTACGCTTGCAGGGTCAAATTGGCAATTTAGGTGTGCAGTTTTTTGCTGTCAGCCGGCATAATCCAGACCCTATCTTTAAGTTAGTACCGGGCGGTGCGACTGCACCTCCACCGTTGGGAGGGCCATTAGGGCCATCTGGCGAACTGGTCGGTTCCCAGCCTTTTTATGTCGAACCCACTGGTGATTACGGTCTTAATTCATGGGCAGATTGGTTCGGTACAACGGCCCGTGCTGGACTCAACGGTGCTCAGGTTCTTAATCACTTAATTGATGAGTACGGTTATCTTGAGGATGCTTTCACTATGTTCTCTGCGTTTGGGATAACAGATGGCCCTGGTGACCCCCATTTTTCGACCAAGGAGCAAGGTGATATTATTGTTGATACCTTGGTCACTGCCTTTGGCGGTGGGTTACAAGCGGGGGCTGAGGCAATTTACGCGTCAGAAAATGTTTTTGGTCTAGGTGCTAATTATATTTTCTATGCGGAACCCGATTCCTTTTTAGATCAGTTGGTTGTTCGTTTTGAAGCGAGTTACACGCCTAATAAGAAATTCACAAATCCCGGTGTAACATCCAATTTCATTGAAGAAGATGAGTGGGTTGCTAGTTTGGTTTTTGAAAAATACCACCGTTTTTCCGACTCCTTTCCAGCGACATTCTTCATTTTCGAGTGGATGCATAAGTCTGAAAGCGACATGCTAGGTCGTCATTTAAGTGGCCTCGGTGGTGATAGAGGCCGGCTGCCAACGGGCGGTGAAGCGAACGGTGGTTGGGATGGTTTGGTATTCGCTTTTCAGCAGCCTTTCCCCAACCTGACGTGGAGAGCTGACCTTTCTGTGCTTTATGACCTTAATGGCGGCTATATGATTCAGCCGGCGGTACGTTATAAGCCGTCTGGTGACTGGACCATTGAAGCCTTCGCTAACTTTATTGATGCGAGTGATAATGCGTCGATATTTTTACCGATGGAATGGTCTGATGATCTTACGATGCGTGTGACTTATCAGTTCTGATGGTAGGTTTTTAGTGTTAAAGCACCAGTGATGGGGTTTTTTCCCTCATAAAAATACCCGTGTTGCTTAGCACGGGTGTTTTTATGAGGGATGTTTGAGCGGTATTGTATTTGTTAATTGTTTTTTTGACTAAGAGCCAGCGACTAAGGTTTTACGTTAACCGCCTTTCCGCAAAAGGTTGGAGAGCTTCGGGTTGGGTTTGTCAGCTCTACGGTAGAGCACGATTACATGGCCAATCGTTTGCACCAGCTCAGTTTTAAGGCGTTGGCAGGCCTTCTCAATAGTAGCCTTTTTTGCCTCGCGATCGCTGAGGCTAATTTTTACCTTAATTAGCTCGTGATCATTAAGGGCGCGATCTAGCTCAGCCATGACGTTGTCAGTCAGGCCTTTGTCAGCGATAGTGACCACCGGCTTGAGTTTGTGCGCGATACCGCGCAAGTGTTTTTTGTCGTCGTTGGAAAGTGTCATAGAATGGGTCTTCTCTTCGGCAGTGAATTGTAACGGAATTGCGTAATCTTCCCTATGGCTAAATCCAAAACCAGTAAAGCCTGGCTTAAAGAACACGAAAGTGATGAGTATGTGCAGCGTTCGCGTAAGGATGGTTATCGCTCGCGGGCCAGTTATAAATTGCTTGAAATTGATGAAAGTGCTGGCCTGCTAAGGCCGGGTATGACTGTGGTTGATCTCGGTGCTGCGCCGGGCGGGTGGTCACAAATTGCCATCGCTAAAGTGGGTGAGCGGGGGCGGGTTATTGCCTCCGACATTCTTGAAATGGACACCATTACAGATGTTGGTTTCGTGCAGGGTGATTTTACGGATGATGTGGTGTTTGACGCTATTCTGAAAACCCTGGATGATCGTCCCGTTGACCTTGTAATTTCCGACATGGCACCCAATATGAGTGGTATGAAGGCGGTTGATCAGCCCCGAGCGATGTATTTGGTAGAGCTGGCAGTGGATTTTGCGCGTCAGGTTCTGCGCAAGGATGGTGTATTTTTGGCTAAAGTCTTCCAAGGTGAAGGCTTTGATGCCTTGGTGCGTGATTTGCGAGCCGATTTTAACAGTGTCGCAATTAAGAAGCCGGATGCTTCGCGGGCACGCTCGAGCGAGGTATATTGTCTCGCTCGGGGTTTTCGTGGCTAGGCTCCGATGGACTTAGTGGTTTCGGCGCGTTGCTGTAAAGCGGGTTATACTCAGCTTCGAATATTCAGTTTTATCATTTATGAGTACTAATATGAGTACTAAAAATCGGCATCACGCTGATGTGAGGGTAGTTGCTTGAACGAGATGGCTAAAAATTTAATTTTATGGGTGATCATTGCGGCGATATTGCTGTCGATTTTCCAGAATTTCAAGGAAGGCCCAACGCCAAATACGATTAGTTACACCAACTTTGTCGACGAAGTGCAGACTGATCGTGTGCGCAGCGTGGTCATCGAAGGTCTTATTATTGAGGGCGAGCACCACGACGGCACGCGTTTTCGCACGGTTCGTCCCGATGTCTATGACAGCGGCATGATGAATGACCTGCTCAACCATAATGTGAATGTTGAGGGTCGTGAGCCACAGAAGCCCAGTGTCTGGATGCAGCTATTAATGGCGGCCTTCCCCATTCTGTTGATTGTCATTATTTTTATGTTCTTTATGCGCCAGATGCAGGGTGGTGCGGGCGGTGGTCGTGGTGGGCCTATGTCCTTTGGTAAGAGTAAAGCCAAGCTGCTCAGCGAAGATCAGATTAAAACAACCTTTGCCGATGTTGCCGGTGTCGACGAGGCCAAGGAAGAAGTCAGCGAGTTAGTTGAATTCCTCCGCGACCCATCAAAGTTTCAAAGCCTGGGTGGACGTATCCCCCGTGGTGTACTGATGTCGGGTCCTCCCGGTACTGGTAAAACCTTGCTCGCCAAAGCCATTGCCGGTGAAGCCAAGGTGCCTTTCTTTTCTATCTCCGGTTCCGACTTTGTTGAAATGTTCGTCGGTGTCGGTGCTTCCCGCGTGCGGGATATGTTCGAGCAGGCGAAGAAGCAGGCGCCGTGCATTATTTTTATCGATGAAATCGATGCTGTCGGTCGCACCCGTGGTGGTGGTATGGGTGGTGGTGGCAATGATGAGCGCGAGCAAACTTTAAACCAGTTGCTGGTTGAAATGGACGGCTTCGAAGCAAACGACGGCGTTATTGTTATCGCAGCATCTAATCGTCCTGATGTGCTCGATAAGGCCCTGTTGCGCCCCGGTCGCTTCGATCGCCAGGTGTATGTCGGTCTGCCTGATATTCGCGGTCGCGAGCAAATCCTTAAAGTTCATGTACGCAAAGTGCCTCTCGATGACAAAATCGACCTGGGTATTCTCGCTCGAGGCACGCCGGGTTTCTCCGGTGCTGACTTGGCGAACCTGATTAACGAGGCGGCCCTCTTTGCGGCGCGGGCCAATCGTCGTTTGGTGACGATGGAAGAGTTCGAGCACGCCCGCGATAAAATCCTCATGGGTGCTGAGCGACGTTCAATGGTGATGTCGGAAGAGGAGAAGGCTAATACGGCCTATCACGAAGCTGGCCACGCCATCGTCGGACGTCTGGTGCCCGAGCATGATCCGGTGCATAAAGTCAGTATTATTCCCCGTGGTCGAGCGCTGGGTGTTACTCAGTTTCTGCCCCAGGAAGATCAGTACAGCTACAGCAAGCGGAAGCTGGAGGGGCAGTTGTGTAGCCTCTATGGTGGGCGTATAGCCGAGGAGTTGATCCACGGGTTAGATGGCGTGACGACGGGTGCTTCGAATGATATTGAGCGTGCCAGTCAGTTGGCGCGTAGCATGGTGACCCGTTGGGGTCTGACCGAAAAATTGGGCCCCATTCTCTACGGTGATGAAGAGTCGGCGATGCCGGGTCAGGGCGGTAAAAACTTTTCCGGTTCTACCTCTCAGCAAATTGACGAGGAAGTGCGCCTTATCGTCGACAGCAACTATGCGAAAGCAGAGGCTTTACTGAAGGATAATATCGATATTCTTCATGCGATGAAGGCTGCGTTAATGGAATACGAAACTATCGATGCCGAGCAGGTCGATGATTTGATGGCGCGTCGCAAAGTGCGACCGCCCCGTGACTGGCATGATTTCGATCACCCTGCCGGAGATGCCGAGGCGAGTACAGAGGCGGATTCAACAGATAAGCCCAGCACGAATATTGGCGGCCCTGTCGAAGGTAGTTGATAATCCTTTCTTTGCTAAAAAGCCACCGGGTAGATTTTACCGGTGGCTTTTTTAATGGTGCGAGTGGATTAATGTTATGACTTGTTTGATGGCAAGCATCGCTCAGCGAGAGCGGCCTCTGGTGATGGCTATTCTCAATTTAACGCCCGATTCTTTTTCTGACGGTGGTGATTTATACCGTGGCGATAAGATTGATCTCGACACGGTTTTGTATCGTGCCCAGCATTTAATCGATGAGGGTGCTGATCTGCTGGATATCGGTGGCGAATCAACTCGTCCGGGTGCTGATAAGGTGCAGTTGGATACTGAGTTGGCAAGAGTGTTGCCGGTTCTTGAGGCCCTACAGGGCCGCTTTGATGTGCCCCTGTCCGTCGATACAAGTAGCCCTGAATTGATGGCTGAAGCGGCCAGCAGAGGCGCTGGCATGCTCAATGATGTGCGCGGGCTACAGCGCGCTGGGGCTTTAGAGGCGGCGGCAGCGAGCAATCTGCCCGTATGTTTGATGCATAGCTTGGGTGAGCCGCAGGTGATGCAGGATAATCCGCAGTACCGGGATGTTGTTGCCGAGGTGGTGGTTTTTTTACGAGAGCGAATAAATGCTTGTGAGCAAGCTGGTATCGTGCGCGCTCGTTTAGTGCTTGACCCTGGTTTTGGTTTTGGCAAGACTCTCGAGCAGAATTTATCCTTATTCAGAGCGTTGCCAGTTCTGGTTGCTGTGGGCCTGCCAGTGATGGTGGGTGTCTCGCGCAAGTCATTAATTGGCGCGATACTGAATAAGCCCGTTGAGCGTCGTGTGTTTGGCAGTGCTGCCCTGGCTGTACTAGCCGCTCAGGCAGGTGCGGCTATTATTCGTGTTCACGATGTGGCGGCAACGGTTGATAGTTTGAAAATGTTGTACGCGGTACAGTCGTAGCGGGGAATGGGCGTAGGCAGTGTTGAGCTCGTTCTATTTCAGTCTGCAAATGGAGATGTAGGTATTATGAAAAAACAGTTTTTTGGCACCGATGGCATTCGTGGTTGTGTTGGCGAGCATCCGATTACGGTTGATTTTGTCATGAAGTTAGGCTGGGCTGCGGGCAAGGTGTTTGCCAAGTCGGGAAAGGGACGCAACCTGATCCTCATCGGTAAAGATACCCGTGTTTCGGGCTATATGTTTGAGTCGGCACTGGAGGCGGGTATTATTGCTGCCGGTGTCGATGTTGGTTTGCTGGGCCCGATGCCAACCCCGGCCATTGCTTATTTAAGCCGTACCTTCCGCGCACAGGCGGGCATTGTGATTAGTGCCTCGCACAATGCCTATCAGGATAACGGCATCAAGTTTTTTGGTAGTGATGGCTTTAAATTGCCCGACGATGTTGAACTGGAGATAGAGAGCTACTTACAGCAGGATATCGTCACCTCGGGCTCTAAAGAATTGGGTCGGGCATCGCGTATTCGCGATGCGGCGGGGCGTTATATCGAGTTCTGCAAAGGCACACTGCCGACGGGTTTTAGTTTCTCTGGACTCAGGGTGGTGGTGGATTGCGCCAATGGTGCAACTTATCATGTCGCTCCCGATGTGTTTCGTGAGCTAGGGGCGGAGGTGATAGAAATCGGCACTGAGCCCGACGGGCTAAATATTAATCATCAGTGTGGTTCGACCAACCCTGAATTGCTACGACAGAAAGTGTTAGAGACGAGAGCTGATATTGGCATCGCCCTTGATGGTGATGGTGACCGGGTGCTGTTTGTCGATGCTGATGGCGGCATTGTTGATGGTGATGAGCTGCTCTACGTTATTGCAATGTTTCGTCGAGCGAAGGGGCTCCCTTGCTCGGGAGTGGCCGGTACTTTAATGAGCAATTTCGGCCTGGAGAAAGCCCTGGCTGATTTGAATATTCCCTTTGCTCGCGCAAAAGTGGGTGATCGTTACGTCATTGAAATGATGAAAAAGAATCGATGGGAATTGGGTGGCGAGAACTCAGGGCATCTTGTCTGTGGTGATATTACCACCACAGGAGACGGTGTTGTTGCAGCCTTGCAGGTGGTACGGGCCATGGTCGAGGGTGAAAAGCCTCTGGCTGAGTTGTGTGGTGGCTATCACAAGCTGCCCCAAACAATGATCAATGTGGCGATTAAAGGCGCGGTCGACCTCGATGAAAATAAGGCTGTTCAGGCAGTGATTACAAGTGCCGAGAAAAAATTGGCAGGCAATGGACGCGTGCTTTTACGTCCCTCGGGTACCGAACCGGTGATAAGAGTTATGGTTGAAGGTGATGATGCCAGCCTAGTTGGCGAGCTAGTTCAGCAAATTGCCGACACGGTGGCCGAGCAAGTCGGTTAAGGGCTTTAAATACAATGCTTCGAGAGATCTTGTATAAGTGTCGTAACTTGGTTAACATGGCCGCCGTTTTCAGGGGGACACAGTGGATGATCGAGGTGTGCGGAGAATGATACGTAGGCCTTTGATTGTCGGTAACTGGAAGATGAATGGCTCGCGGTCTAGCTCAATTGAGTTGGTCGGCGATGTTGCCAATAACTTCAGTACAGGTGGGCACGTTGAGTGCGTGGTTTGTCCGCCCGATGTTTTCCTTGCTGATGTTGCTGCAGTTCTTGTTGGTAGTGATGTTGGTCTCGGTGCGCAGAACGTCAGCCAGTATGAGAAAGGGGCATACACAGGTGATGTGTCGGCCAGTATGCTTGTTGAGTTTACCTGTGCTTATGTGCTGGTTGGCCACTCCGAGCGTCGTGCCTGTTTCGGTGAAACATCAAGCCAGGTCGCGGAAAAGTTTGTGGCGGCACAGGGCAAGGGGTTGACCCCCATATTATGTGTGGGTGAAACGTTAGCTGAGCGGAAGGCTGAAAGAGCCTTTGAGGTTATAGCAGAACAGTTGGATGCAGTGGTCGAAGTGGCAGGTTTGAATGCCCTGAGCTCTGCTGTTGTTGCCTACGAGCCCGTATGGGCTATCGGTACCGGAGAGGTGGCTAGCCCTGCGCAAGCGCAGGAAATGCTCGCTTTTATTCGGGGTCGGTTAGGTGAAAAAGCTGACGCGACGCGCTTGCTTTATGGCGGTAGTGTTAGCGCAGAAAACGCAGCTCAGTTATTTGAGCAGCAAGATATTGATGGTGCTTTGGTGGGCGGCGCGTCGCTGCAGGCAGAGCAATTTATGGCAATTTGTCAAATAGCGGAGACGTAATGGAAAAGGCAATACTCGTTGTCCACTTGCTGATAGCTTTTGCCATTATCGGCATGATTTTATTACAGCAGGGGAAGGGTGCTGACGCAGGCGCTTCCTTTGGCGCGGGTGCTTCGCAAACATTGTTTGGCAGTGCGGGCACCTGGAACTTCTTTAGTAAAACCACGGCTATTTTGGCTACCTTGTTTTTTGCGACTAGTTTCGGTTTGGCTGTGATTGCGAAGAATACAGCGGGTATTGATGAGGAAGTGTTACCGGCAATTGAGTTGTTAGAAGCTCAGGTTCCCGCTGTTCAGAATGATAGCGGTATCCCTGTTCTTGAAAGTCAGTCTTCGGATGTGAATATTTCCGAATTGCCAGTGCTGGAAGAATCTTCGGGTGATTTGGTTTTGCCGGAAGTGCCAGTTGTAGAATAGTCGTTTCCTCGATGGCTGTTTTGTTAGTTGGTTGACATTTTATTGGAAAGTTTTTGCCCAAGTGGTGGAATTGGTAGACACGCTATCTTGAGGGGGTAGTGGCGTAAGCCGTGCCGGTTCAAGTCCGGCCTTGGGCACCATTTTAAGCTTTCGGTGCAGATTGGTGTGTTGAAAGTTTTTGTTTTAAGTCTAATGTTTGTTTGTAGTGTGAAAAAGCCTTGACGCTTATATGCTAGGGCTATATAATTCGCGGCCCCTGAAATGGACGATTTTACCAGGATCGAAAGTTGGGGCATCGAAAAGGACTAGAAGTGTTAGTCTGATGTAAAAGTTTTTGTTGCGGGGTGGAGCAGTCTGGTAGCTCGTCGGGCTCATAACCCGAAGGTCGTAGGTTCGAATCCTGCCCCCGCTACCAAATTCTACGCCCTTCGCGGCGTAGCGCGTGAAGCCCCTGTTTACAGGGGTTTTTTGTTATTGGCGCTGCCGAAAACCACGCAGGGTCGTTGAGTTTCTTGAGCAGGTTATTACAGAAGGTAGGCAAATGGCCCTGGGGCAAGAGGCTTTACAGGCACTGATCGAACCTGTGGTACAGGCATTGGAATGCGAGCTTTGGGGTATTGAATATTTCAGAGCTGGTCAGCGCAGTGTTCTTCGCGTCTATGTTGATAAAGCTGGTGGTGTTGATATCGAAGACTGTCAGCGTATTAGTCGCCAGCTTGGCAGCGTGTTCGACGTCGAAGACCCGATAGGTGATGAATATACCCTTGAGGTATCTTCTCCCGGTCTCGCCCGTCCTCTGTACACGTTTGCCCAGTATGAAAAATTAGCGGGTGAGCATGTTGATTTGCAGTTGCGTTTTCCCTTTGAGGGGCAGCGTAAATTTAAAGGCTTATTAAAAGGTGTGGAAGCTGAGGATGTCGTTCTTGTGGTGGGCGAGCAAGAATACTTGTTTCCGTTTGATAGTATCGAGAAAGCGAAGGTTGTGCCCCAATTCTAAAGCGGGGTGGGAGAGGCTTACAGATGAACAAAGAAATATTTCTAGTCGCTGAAGCAGTATCAAATGAAAAGGGCGTGCCGAAGGAAGTTATCTTCGAGGCGATGGAAGAAGCCCTCGCGATGGCAACCAAAAAACGTTACGACGAAGAGTCCCATATTCGCGTCGTAATCGATCGTGAAACGGGCGATTACGAAACATTTCGCTGGTGGGGCGTGGTTGATGACGAAACATTGGCCGAACTCGGCACTCAGTTCACCCTGGAAGAAGCTCACGAAAAAGATACCAGCCTTATCTCTGGTGATACCTTCGAAGAACAGGTTGAAAATGTAAAATTTGGCCGCATTGCAGCGCAGGCAGCTAAGCAGGTAATCGTGCAGAAAGTACGCGATGCCGAACGCGAGTTAGTTGCAGCGCGCTATGAAGGCCGGGTTGGTGAGCTGGTTAGCGGCACCGTTAAAAAAGTGACTCGCGAGCACATAATTGTTGATTTAGGTAACAATGCTGAAGCGCTCCTCTCCCGCGAAGAATTAGTGGGTCGCGAAGTGTTCCGTATCAATGATCGTGTTCGCGCTATCTTGTTTGCCATTCGCTCAGAAGGCCGCGGCCCTCAGTTACTCCTCAGTCGCTCCTGTACTGAGATGCTAATTAAGCTCTTTCAAATTGAAGTGCCAGAAATTTCCGAGCAGGTCATCGAAATTCGTGCGGCCTCTCGCGACACTAATGGTGCAAGAGCCAAGATAGCCGTTAAAACTAACGATGGTCGCATGGATCCCATTGGGGCTTGCGTCGGTATGCGTGGTGCGCGCGTGCAGGCAGTTTCTAATGAACTTGGTGGTGAGCGCGTCGATATCGTTCTCTGGGACGATAACCCCGCGCAGCTAGTCATCAATGCTATGGCGCCGGCCGAAGTTGAATCGATCATCGTCTACGAAGAAACAAATACCATGGACGTTGCTGTGGCCGGAGAAAATCTGGCGCAGGCGATTGGCCGAGGTGGTCAGAACGTGCGGCTTGCCTCCGAGCTGACCGGCTGGGATATCAACGTGATGACTACCGAAGAGATTGAAGCCAAGCAGTACGATGAGGCAGGTGGTTTTATTGAAAACTTTATGGCGAAGTTGGATGTTGAAGAAGACGTTGCCGCCATCTTAGTGGAAGAAGGCTTTACTTCTGTTGAAGAAGTGGCTTATGTCCCCCTTGAAGAACTACTATCGATAGAGGGTTTCGATGAAGAGATAGCGGAAGAATTACGAACCCGAGCCAAAGATGCGTTGTTGACTAGCGCCCTGGTTCACGAAGAAGAGCTGTCTACAGCGGCACCGGCAGAAGATTTACTGTCGATGGAAGGGATGGATCAAACCTTGGCTTGCACTCTTGCATCCAATGGCATTATCACTATGGAAGATTTAGCAGAACAAGCAGTTGATGAGCTGCTGGACCTGGGTGTTGATGCCGAGCGAGCTGCTGAATTGATTATGACGGCCCGAGCGCCGTGGTTTGAGGAAGATGCCGGTTGATTATAATTCTGGCAACGGGTCAAGACAAAATACTGAGGAAGAGCAATGGCTGAAGTTACTGTAAGTGAACTCGCCGGTGTAGTAGGTGCGTCAGTTGAGCGTTTGTTGACACAGATGAAAGAAGCGGGACTGCCGCAGACATCAGCTGATGCTGTGGTTTCGGACGAAGAAAAGCAGACTTTGCTGGTATATTTGAAAGGCTTGCACGGTGAACAGGGCAGTGCCCCGAAGAAAATCACCTTGCGCCGAAAAAGTATTGGCACCTTGAAAGCTGGCGCTGGTCGTAAGTCAGTTAATGTTGAAGTGCGGAAGAAACGCACTTACATTAAAAAAGAAACTGAAGAAGTTGCTCCTACTGAAGAGGTTGCTCCTGAGATAGAAGCCGAGACGGTCGTTCCTGCTGAGATAGAAGCCGAGACGGTCGTTCCTGCTGAGATTGAGCCAGAAGTGATTGAGACAGTTGAGACGCCTGTTCTGGAATCTACTAAAGAGGTAGAGCCTGCAGAAGTTGTTGCAGAGCCAGAAGTGATTGAAACTGTTGAGCCACAGCCCGTTGTTGAAGTGCCTGAGGTGATAAAGGAGGCCACTGCAGAGCCTAAAGTGGTGGTGCCAGCTAAACCCCTACACACACCCTCACGTTTAGTCGATGATGTAGAGGCGCAGCGTATTGCTTCTATTCTGGCGCGTAAAGAACGTGAAAAAATTGCCAAGCAAGAACTTGAACAGCGCAAGCTTGAAAAAGCGCAGGAAGAAGAGGCGGCAAAAGCACGCCAGGACGCAGAGCGTACAGCTAAAGCCAAGCCTAAGACCGGAGAAAAAGAGAATCCTCTGGCTCGTTTGGGTCGCGTGCGTGAAAAGCCAGCGGCTGAAGAAGAGCAAAAAACCCGGCGCAAAAAGGGCGCTAAAGGTTCGCGCAAGCAGCGCCCTGAAGACCTCATTAAAGAAGCCGGTCTTGATCGAGCGGAAAGTCGCAAGAAAGGTCCGCTGCGTTCGGGTGGCCCCGTTGTTAAAGTTAAGAATGTTCATACTTTCCAGAAGCCGACGGAGAAAATTTTCCACGAAGTAGAAATTGGCGAGACTATTGTTGTCTCCGAGCTGGCCTCTAAAATGGCTCTCAAAGCCAACGTCGTTATCAAAGCCTTGATGAAGATGGGCACCATGGCCACCATCAATGACAGTATCGATCACGATACAGCGGCCCTGATTACGGAAGAGCTGGGACACAAGCCTGTCGTGATGTCTGACGGTGTCGAAGATGAGTTGCGGGCAATGATGCAGGCTGTTGAGGCCTCTGATGAAGAAGCCCGAGCGCCGGTAGTGACAGTGATGGGCCATGTCGATCACGGTAAAACATCACTACTCGATTATATCCGTGAGTCCCGCGTTGCCTCTGGCGAAGCGGGTGGTATCACCCAGCACATTGGTGCTTATCACGTTGATACCCCTCACGGCATGGTGACCTTTCTCGACACCCCAGGTCACGCAGCGTTTACCGCAATGCGTGCCCGCGGTGCGAAATCGACCGATGTAGTGATTTTGATCGTCGCAGCGGATGACGGCGTAATGCCGCAAACCGAAGAAGCGATACTGCACGCTAAAGCGGCGGGTGTCCCCATCATCGTCGCGATTAATAAAATGGATAAAGAAGGTGCTGACCCTGAGCGCGTGACTAGCGAATTGGCGGCCAAAGATGTTATTCCCGAAGAGTGGGGTGGCGATACTCAGTTTGTTAAAGTTTCTGCTCACACTGGTGAAGGCATTGAAACCTTATTGGAAGCGATTTTGCTGCAGGCTGAACTCCTTGAGTTGAGTGCGCCAACTGACGGTGTTGCTCAGGGTGTAATTGTTGAAGCACGTGTTGAAAAAGGTCGTGGTGTAGTTGCGACAGCCCTGGTTCAGGCAGGCACCTTACGCAAGGGTGACTACTTATTGGCCGGTGGCAGTGTAGGTAAGATTCGCGCCATGAGCGACGAAGCAGGTAAAATGATTCTTGAGGCGGGCCCCTCGATTCCAGTCGAAATTTTAGGCCTCGATTCTCCGCCCGATGCGGGTGATGACTTTACCGTGGTTAGCGATGAGCGCAAGGCAAAAGAAATCGCCCAGGCGCGGCAGCAAAAAGAACGTGATGACCGCGTCGCTCGTCAAAAAGCCAACAAACTTGAAAATATGTTTGCTGGTTTTGAGGGCACAGAAAAGAAAATCCTTCCCGTACTGGTTAAGGCCGATGTACGTGGCTCACTCGAAGCCATCCTCGCTTCGCTAGGCGATATCGGCAACGATGAAGTTGGCGTTAATGTGATCAGCTCTGGTATCGGTGGTTTGACCGAGTCCGATATCAACCTGGCAACAACATCTGGGGCAGTGGTGATGGGCTTTAATGTCCGGGCCGAAACCTCTGGGCGTCGACTCGCTGAAAAAGAAGGCATAGAGATTCGCTACTACAGCGTTATCTATAACCTGCTTGATGATATTAAGGATGCCTTGTCGGGCATGCTTGATCCTGAAATTCGCGAAGAAATTGTCGGTATTGCCGAAGTAAAAGAAGTCTTCAGTTCGCCGAAGTTTGGCCAAATTGCTGGCTCCATCGTCACCGAAGGTACGGTTTATCGTAATAAGCCTATTCGTGTGCTGCGTGAGAATGTGGTTATTTACGAAGGTGAGCTCGAATCTCTACGTCGCTTTAAAGACGATGTTAATGAAGTGCGCAGCGGTACGGAATGCGGCATTGGCGTTAAAGATTACACGGACGTTAAGCCGGGCGATCAGATCGAAGTCTTCGATGTGAAGGAAATTGAGCGCAGTCTTTAATTGCTGACCCCGTTAATTAATAGTCCTGTTAACACAAGAGGCCGCTAAGTAGTGCCGAGAGAATTTACCCGTGCGGAGCGCGTTGCCGATGCCCTGCAGCGCGAATTAGCCGTCTTGATCCGCGAAGAGATGGGCGACCCCCGTGTCAATTTTGTCAATATTACGGGTGTCGATGTTAGTCGAGATCTGGCGGCGGCAAAGGTTCACGTTAACTATGTTGACGAGCGCGAAGCCAAAGAACGTAATGCCGGTGTTAAGGTGCTTAATGGCGCCTCTGGTTTTTTACGTACTAAGGTGGCCAAGCGTATGCAGTTGCGGATTGTCCCCAGTTTGAAATTTATCTACGACGACACTGGCCGGCGTGGTCAGGAATTGTCAGCCCTGATTGATTCCGCATTGGCTGCCGACAAGCACAACGCCAAGCCGTCGGAGAACGATTAGTGGCCCGGCGTCGCCAGCGTCCCCGTGGTAGACCCGTCGATGGCATACTGATACTCAATAAGCCCCAGGGCATTACTTCCAACGATGCTCTGCAGCAGGTTAAGTACTTATTTTATGCTGCCAAAGCGGGACACACCGGGAGTCTAGACCCACTAGCGACAGGTGTGCTGCCGATCTGCTTGGGTGAAGCGACTAAGTTTACTCAGTTCCTTCTCGAGGCTGACAAAACCTACCAGAGTACATTTTGTCTCGGCATGGCCACAGAAACTGGCGATTCCGATGGTGAAACAGTGAGTACCACGGATGCATCTGCGTTAACGCAAGAGCAGCTGGAGCAGGCTGTCGAAGCCTTTCGTGGCGAGATCAAGCAGATCCCCTCAATGTATTCCGCTCTAAAGCACAATGGCCAGCCACTGTATAAGCTAGCGCGCCAGGGCATAACCGTTGAGCGTGAAGCGCGAGATGCGACAATTTACAGTTACGAAATATTGGCCTTCCGACACGGCGAAAAAGCTGAGCTGGATGTTGAAATTAGCTGTAGTAAAGGCACGTATATCCGCACACTTGCCGAAGACCTCGGCAAGGCCGTAGGTTGCGGTGCTCACGTTACGCGCTTGCATCGCACCGTGGCAGGGCCTTTCCGCGAGGAAGAGTCGATCACCTTGCCTCAGCTCGAAAGTTTACGTGAGGGCAAGCGGGGTGAAGACCTCGATTTCCTCCTCAAACCCCTCGATGCGGCGGTTAGTGATGCCATCGCTGTTGAGCTGACTGAAAGCATGGCGTGGTATTTCCGTCAGGGTCAGGCAGTGATGTGCCCCGAGGTCTATCGCCAGTCAGAAGAAGGCGATATAGTGCGCATCTTTCATACCGACGGCGGCTTTATGGGCGTTGGTGAAGTATTGGATGACGGGCGTGTTAAGCCACGTCGTTTGGTGGCAAGCGCACAATAGAGTTCATCCGTGGGTTAATAACAGGGTGGCTTGCTATTAGTGGGTTTGTAATTGGTCGCTGGAATAATCCAGCGACATTAGGCTATCTATAAATATGCGTGGATAGGCCTGAATAATGTGCATATTGGAGAAAGTAACATGGCATTAAGTCCAGAAGAGAAAGCAGCAATTGTTAAAGATAATGCGCAGGCAGAAGGGGATACAGGTTCTCCCGAAGTGCAGGTGGCATTGTTGACCGCGAATATCAATAAACTACAGAGTCACTTCACGGGCAACAAGAAAGATCACCATTCACGTCGTGGTTTGATCCGCATGGTTAACCAGCGTCGTAAATTGCTGGATTACCTGAAAAGCAAAGATGGTGAGCGCTATAGCAAGCTCATTGCGAAGCTCGGATTACGTCGATAACTCATTCCACTAACGGCCCCGAAGGGGCCGTTAGCATTTATATATAGGTGAAAATAGTGAATCCCGTCAGTAAATCATTTCAATATGGCAAGCACACGATAACGCTGGAAACCGGCCGTATCGCCCGTCAGGCCACTGGTGCCGTAATGTGCAGCATGGACGACACTATGGTGTTGTGTACCGTTGTTGCCCGTAAAGAAGCCAAGCCCGGTCAGGACTTTTTCCCCCTGACTGTTAACTATCAAGAAAAAGCCTATGCGGCTGGTAAAATTCCCGGTGGATTTTTCAAGCGCGAAGGTCGTCCCAATGAGAAAGAAACACTGACCTGTCGTTTAATCGATAGGCCAATTCGTCCTTTATTCCCTGCTGGCTTCAAAAATGAAGTGCAGGTTGTATTGACGGTAATGTCAGCCAATAAAAATGTTGATCCCGATATTGCTTCATTGATTGGTGCCTCTGCTGCACTGGCAATTTCCGGTGTGCCTTTCAACGGCCCCATCGGTGCCGCTCGTGTTGGTTACAGTGACGAAGAGGGTTATATGCTTAACCCGACCTATTCTGAACTAGCAACCTCTGATCTCGACATGGTTGTTGCCGGTACGAAAGACGCCGTGCTGATGGTTGAATCCGAAGCTAAAGAATTGTCTGAAGACCTCATGTTGGGCGGCGTACTCTACGCTCACCAGGAAATGCAGGCGGTTATTCAGGCTATCGAAGAACTGGTTCGCGAAGCTGGCAAGCCCGCATGGGATTGGCAGGCCGCACCTGAGAACGTTGAGTTAACTGCGGCGCTTAACACTGCCGTTGGTGCTGATGTTGAAGCGGCTTATCAGATTACTGACAAGCAGGAGCGTACCGCTCGTCTCGCTGAAATTCGTGACAGTGCTCTTGATCAGTTGGTGAGTGAAGATGGTGATTTCGCCGCAGAAGATGTGCGCGAAACCTTCAAAAAGTGCGAAAAGAAAATCGTTCGCGGCCGCATCATTCGTGGTGAACCCCGTATTGATGGTCGCAACAGCACGACTGTTCGCCCCATCGCCGTCGATGTTGGTATCTTGCCGAAAGTACACGGTTCTTCACTGTTTACCCGTGGTGAAACTCAGGCCATCGTGACAGCGACACTGGGTTCATTACGTGACGCACAGAATATTGATGCCCTCGAAGGCATGAAGCGCGATGCCTTTATGCTGCACTACAACTTCCCTCCCTACTCGGTGGGTGAAGCGGGTCGTATGGGTGGCACTAATCGTCGCGAGACCGGCCACGGTCGTTTAGCGCGTCGTGGTATTGCCGCAGTCCTACCTAACGGTGACGACTTCCCCTACACCATTCGCGTGGTTTCAGAGATTACTGAATCTAACGGTTCAAGTTCTATGGCCTCGGTTTGTGGTTCCAGTCTCGCGCTGATGGACGCAGGTGTGCCCATCAAAGCTCCGGTTGCTGGTATCGCCATGGGTCTGGTGAAAGAAGAAGCCGGTTTTGCCGTACTGACCGATATCCTCGGTGATGAAGATCACCTCGGCGATATGGACTTTAAAGTGGCGGGTAGTGCTGCTGGTATCACCGCTCTGCAAATGGATATCAAGATCGAAGGTATCACCGAAGAAATCATGCAGGAAGCGCTGACCCAGGCTTTGGCTGCGCGTTTGCACATTCTTGGTGAAATGAACAAGACGCTGGAAGTGAGTCGTGACGATGTTGCTGAATCAGCGCCGCGTTACCACACGCTGAAAATCGATCCGGACAAAATTCGTGACGTTATCGGCAAGGGTGGTGCCACTATCCGCATGCTCACCGAAGAAACGGGCGCGACCATCGACATTGAAGACGATGGCAGCATTCGTATCTACAGTGATGACCGCGAAGGCTTGAAGGACGCTATCTTCCGCATTGAAGAGATTACAGCGGAAGCCGAAGTGGGTCGTATTTACGACGGTAAGGTTGCCCGCGTTGTTGACTTTGGTGCTTTTGTTACGATCATGCCCGGTACCGACGGTCTGGTGCATATTTCACAAATTGCCCAGGAGCGTGTCGAGAAGGTCACCGACTACTTGGCAGAAGGCCAGGAAATCAAGGTTAAAGTCCTCGATGTAGATGCCCGTGGTCGCATTAAACTGTCGATGAAAGAAGTGTCGGAAGCCGAGGGTGGTTTAGCCCCTAAAGTCCCCGCACAGAATGCTGAGCCAGCGGCTGAGTAATTCGTTGATGTAGTTAAGCGATAAAAAACGGGGCTTAATTGCCTCGTTTTTTTTGCCTGATTTTTCTACGGAGCTTTGCTTTACATGGTTTCTTGATAAAAAATAATGAGACGCAAGGAGGTGTATATGGACGTTCAAGGCTTATATCGCGGTAAAGCAAAAATTCTCAAACCTTCCAGCGAATACACGGGTATTTTCAAACATCCGGTTAGCTGTGTCGAAGTGGATGAACTCGGTATTGTCGGTGATGTACAGGTCGACAAGCGCTACCACGGTGGTCCCGATAAAGCCTTGCATCAGTACTCACTGCCCAGCTACCGGCGGATTACCGAAGCCTATGCTGCACTGAATGGCGTGGCGGTGGCGGGTTCCATTGGTGAAAATATCACCATTGCTGAAATGTCCGAGGCGACGGTGTGCCTCGGTGACCAATATCGCTTTGGCAGCGTACTGGTTCAGGTATCGGAACCCCGGCGGCCCTGTTGGAAAATCAATGCGGTTTTTAAGCAGAGTGATTTAACCGAGTTTATCGCGCGTGAGGGCATCACCGGTTGGTATTATCGCGTGCTTGAGGTCGGTGAAATTACTGTGGGAGATAGTGCTGAATTAGTCGAGCGGCCCAACCCTCAAGTCAATATTGAGTCTTTCAACCGCATCTTAAATTGTACTGAGTCCAGCCGTAGCGAATTGTCTTCGCTGATCGAGTGCGTAGGCCTGGCCACGTATTTACGCGAGCGTCTGGAAAAACGCCGCGCAGAGTTACACGCATAAGCGATAGCGCTTACCCCTATTATCGAGACAAATAATGACAGTAGATCAAGGCCAGACAACGACTGAGAATGACGCCACCCTCGCTACTATTAATGAATATCTTAAGCCCGGTGTCTTTATCGACTCGGATCACCCGGCTGTACAGGCTTTTACCGAAAAGGCACTGGCGGATGCAGGCCCAACGGCGATAGATAGAGCAGTGGCGCTGTATTACGCGGTACGCGATGGCCTGCGGTACGACCCCTATTCAATGAATATGGACGAGAGTAATTTCACTGCCAGTCATATCGTCACGCAAAAATCGGCCTTTTGCATCCCCAAGGCGATTCTGCTGACAGCCTGCGCTCGAGCGGCGGGTATTCCCGCACGCATTGGCTATGCCGACGTGAGAAATCACCTCTGCTCCCCAAAGCTAAAAGCGGCGATGGCGGGTAATGATCTGTTTATGTACCACGGTTATGTCGAGATGTATTTAGAGGGCAAGTGGGTCAAATCAACCCCGGCCTTTAATCTTGAACTGTGCGAAAAAGTGGGTATTGAGGCCCTGGGTTTTAATGGCCGTGATGACTCGATGATGCACCCTTTCGACAAGGCGGGGCGTCAGCATATGGAATATGTACAGGATCACGGGCACTTTTTTGATCACCCCCATGAGCGTATTCAATACACCTTTAAAGAAGTCTACGGTGATCTTGATATTGTGCTCAGCGGTATGAAAGGCGACTTTTCGGCTGAAGTGAGTGCTGGCTAGCTTTAATTAAGCACCCGATAGCCCCGCCCCTTTAGGCAATTCCTGACTACCTGCTGTTTTTCTCGGCTAGCCTGGCTAGAACCTTTGACCGCCCCGAGCAAGCCGCCAACGCCGGCTGCTCGCTTGGCGGTGCCACTATCCCCTGTAATCGCTCCGATTGCGCCGCCAATAACAGCCCCGCTAATTGTTTTCCCTGCGACTTTACTGCCAGTGTTGACCTGTGACGCGTAGTTTCTACACTCGTGTAGATCTTGATAGTAGGCTGACATATCGATTCCGTTTGTGTCGATAATGACCTCGCCGGAGGCCTGTTGAGAGCTACCTGTACAGCTGCTGAGTAAAAAAAGACAGATCAATAGACAGGCGCTGTAAGTGTTGTTCAAAATAAATACCCCTTAGTATTGCCAGTTTAACTGGCTTGTCGATAAACACTAGCACGGAAGCGTAGATCGATGATTAATAAGCGATTGGGTTTTAGTAAGTTTAAGCGGATCAAGTTTGCTTTTGTTTTGGCGTAGACTTAAGCCAATTCAGTATTGAATGACAGGGAGAGTGTGATGCGAATTGGCGTGCTAAAAGAGCTCAAGATCCGTGAAAATCGCGTGGCCTTAACACCGCAAGGTGCACAGGCTTTGGTGGAGCGAAAGCATCGGGTGCTTGTTGAGCAGGGTGCGGGCCTGGGTTCTGGTTTTAGAGATGAAGACTATCGAGAGGCAGGTGCTCAACTTGTCTCAACTGCAGAGGCCTGGGCAAGTGATCTAGTCTTGAAGGTTAAAGAACCTATGGACTTAGAGTATCGTTATCTCAAGCAGCAAATAGTGTTTACTTACTTTCATTTGGCGGGCGCTACACCGGGACTAACCGAAGCTTTACTCGCTAACCGTACCACGGCCATTGCCTATGAAACGGTTGAAGACGCTGGCGGCGGTCTGCCGCTGCTAGCACCGATGAGTGCCGTCGCGGGAAGTATGGCGGTGACCATCGGCAACTATTATCTTGCCCGCTTTAATAGTGGCAAGGGAATGCTACTGGCAAAGTTGTTTGATGAGTGTTTTGGCAAGGTCGTCGTGGTTGGTGATGGGGTGGTGGGTTTACATGCCGCTCGTGTCGCCGCTAGCCTTGGTGCGCAAGTTTACCTGTGTGGGCGTCACCACGAACGACAGGGTGAATTACAGGCCTTTGTTTCGAGTGCGCTGAACTTTGTAGTGTCGACACCTGAAAATATTGCCGCTGAGCTAGGGAATGCTGATCTTTTAATTGGCGCCGTGCTACAGCGCGGTGGTCGAGCCCCTCATCTGGTCAGTGAGGCCATGGTCAAAAAAATGCAGCCGGGCTCGGTGATTGTCGATGTTAGTATCGATCAGGGTGGCTGTATCGATACTATGCACGCGACCACTCACGATGATCCCGTCTATGAAAAGCACGGTGTTATTCACTACGGGGTGACGAATATGCCGGGTGCTTACCCGCGACTATCAACCATGGCGTTGACCCGGGCGACATTGCCCTATGTGATGAAATTGGCGGATAGTGGACTTGCGGCTTTAGATGACGATCCGGGTTTTGCACTGGGTTTGAATACCCATGAAGGGAAGATCACCTGTGAGGCCGTGGCTGAAGCCCTCGCCCCGACAGGTGATGTTAGTTAGCTAACGAGTTTGTCAGCTGGTGTGCCGTTGGCGGGTTTCGATTCGGAGTCCAGGTCGTCGCGGATAGCGTCAACACCGCGTTGCACAAGTTCTTCAGTCTCATCGATATTAGAGCGAACTTCGTCCACGCGAGCACTTATATTGGATAGTATATCTCGGGTTTCAGCGAAACCGTTACTCACACCCTGAGCAGCCTCGTTCAAAAAGTCGACTTGTGCTTTACTGCCCGCTGTGTCGTCAATGTCAGCCAGACCACGTTGAATAGTGCTAAGGGTTTGGCCGGCAACCTGACTCGGAGAACCGCTGTTTGTATCAAGAGTGCTGAGTCGCGAAGGGCTTTCCGTTTCCTGTACTTTGCTCAGCGCTGACTGCAGTTGCTGATTGAGGATTTTCTGCGCGTCACCCGGACTGGTGGTGCCAAGTGTTACCTGGCTGTCACGAGCGGATGCATTGTTAGACGCGACGTTGTGGTCTGCGCTAATGGCGCCCGCTACGCTAGTCGCTTCTTGTTGGACACCTCTGTTTACGGCGCCGCCAATATTCTGAACGTCCAAGACCTGTGCTCCTGGCCAGCAAGTGACCGTTGTCTATTGCTAGAGGTGAAATGCCGCTAGCCGTTGTACAGTTTTTTAACGCTTTAACTGTAGTCCAGTTGCAGTCTTAGGGCAATTCTCTCCACTTATCGAGCAGGGCTTTTGTGGCCTGAGTCTCAGCAAAAAAATGCTACTTACCGTTCGTCCTAACTACAGTGCCGCTGGTACTTTGGCCAGTTTGTAATCTCTAGCCCAGCAAGCCTGAAAAGAAGGTTCGTAAGCCATCCTCGCCGCCATTTTCCCAGGCTTTTAAGGCGGCAGTGCCGATAATCGCAATATCGGCCTTACCGCGCAGGAAGTCGAGATCAGCTTTCTGGCTAACGCCAAATCCAACGGCGATGGGCAGATTAGTGTGCTGGCGGCAATGGGCGATAAAGGCTTTCAGGTCATCGCCCATTTCGGTTTGCCCACCGGTGACGCCTTTACGGGCCACCGCGTAAATAAAACCCTCAGCGGCGGCTCCGAGGATTTTCAGGCGGGCGTCAGTATTAGTGGGTGTCATCAATACAATAGGGGCCAGCTCTTTGGGTTTTGACAGCGTGTGCAGCTCACCGGCTTCTTCAACGGGCAGGTCGGGCAGGATATAACCACAGCCACCAGCCGCGCTGAGCTTAGTGATGAATGTTTCGTGTCCCATTTTGAAGGCGGTGTTGTAGTAGCCCATCATCAGCACCTTAAAGGGAAAGTGCTCGCTGACTTTGCGCATAAATTCAAAGCAGTCAGCTGGACGTACACCATCGGCGACAGCTTGCTGGTTGGCTTTTACAAACAGGGGGCCGTCAGCCGAAGGTTCGGAAAAAGGGAATTGCAGCTCTACCATATCGACGCCAAATTCGGCCATGATTTCAAGTTCACGCCAGTTGTCGTCAAAGGAGGGGTAGCCACAGACAACATGGGTCATTAGCAGCAGGTTTTTCTGCTGCAGGCGGTCGCGTAGATATTGTTCAAGCACCATATTCTACCGCCTTGTCTTTAATAAATTCTTTCCAGTGATCGTCTTCAATAGTGTCGGCGACGGTGAAAATATCTTTGTCACCACGACCCGATTGATTGATAAGAATAACTTCGTCTTTACCCATCTTTGGGGCTTCAGCTACGGCCAGGGCGAAAGCGTGGGTGCTTTCCAGCGCTGGAATTAGCCCTTCGGTGCGCATCACCAATTTCAGAGTATCGCGCACCATTTCATCGGTGGCGGCTTCAAAGCGCACGCGGTCTTTTTCCCACAAATCACTGAGGATGGGGTTGATGCCAATATAGTCGAGCCCTGCGGCGATGGAGTGAGTCTCCAGCATATTGCCGTCATCGTTTTGCAGAAAGTAGGTTTTAAAGCCCTGGGCCACACCCACCGATGCATCTTTATAGGCGAGTCGCGAAGCATGTAGACCTGAGTCGGGGCCATGGCCGCCCGCTTCAACACCGATTAGCTCAACATTGTCATCCATAAAGCCCTGGAAAATGCCGATGGCATTGGAGCCGCCGCCGACACAGGCGTAGACGCGGTCGGGTAACTTGCCGGCTTCCTGAATGATTTGCTGACGCGCCTCTTTGCCGATAATGGCCTGAAAGAAGCTGACCATCTCCGGGAAGGGGTGGGGGCCGCAGGCGGTGCCCAATACGTAGTGGGTGTCGCCCATGTTGGTGACCCAGTCACGCAGGCATTCGTTGATGGCATCTTTCAACGTGCGCTGGCCATCCTGTACGGCAATCACTTCGGCACCGAGGTTTTCCATCCAGAAAACATTGGGGCGTTGGCGGGCAACATCGACCGCGCCCATATAAATTTTGCAGTCAAAACCAAAACGAGCCGCCATCGTCGCGGTGGCAAAGCCGTGTTGGCCGGCACCAGTTTCGGCGATCACGCGCTTTTTACCCAGGCGTTTGCAGATCAGACCCTGGCCCATGACGTTGTTAATCTTGTGTGAGCCTGTGTGGTTGAGGTCTTCACGCTTGACGTAAATGCGCGCACCGCCGAGCTTGCTCGACAGGTTCTCGAGATACGAGACCGGTGTTGGGCGGCCCGAGTAGGTGCGCATAAGCTCAACAAATTCGGCCCAGAAAGTCGGGTCTTCTTTGCATTTGCGAAAGCAAAGACGTAATTCTTCGACGGTAGTGGCGAGAATTTCCGGTAAAAATGTACCGCCGTAATCGCCGTAGTAACCCTCGCGGCCATCGGCGAAATCAAATAGAGACATAAAGCGACCAGACTGGATAGTAGACAGGGGCGCGTATAGTAGCCAAGTCGCTGAATATCAACAAGTAAGACGCGTCAAATCAGTACTAAAATCCAGTGTGTCAGTGGTTTTTGTGTCTGTTTAGTCAGGCCTGTTTAGAAACGTATATTGAGCAGGACTTGTGGGCCATCTGTGTGGGTGCCCGCCTCAATATTGTGGATGTGGAAATAGGCGAGAATAAGCGTCAAGCGCTTGCCGACGGGGATGACGGAGCCAAGCGTGTACAGCGACAAGCTATGTGTATGCTTTTTGAAATCATAAAAGGGCTCGTACTCGACAAAGGGCCTGATTGGCTTATTGGCAATCGTGAGAGGGTGGGACAGATTAAAGGTTGGTCGATAGCGATACCCCGAGGGTATGTCGCCATGGCGATACTCAAGTCGTGAGCGGTGGAAAAAACGCCAGTCGTTAAAATCGTGCTTGTAGGTTAGTGCCCCTCGCAGACGATTGTCATAGCGCCGCCTGTCGTCGTCCGCAGTGGGGCTGTAGGCGAAATAAGCGACCCGCCAGGTGACGGCATTGTTAACCTTGCCGAGCACACCGATCACGCCTAGATCACCTTTGAAATTTTCTACCAGAGTGCCGCCACCAAGAAACAGCGTGTGGGTTTCGCTGAGTTGTTTTGTTGCCGTTAGCATGCCCATTGACAGGTTGCCATCGGATGCGCCAAAACACAGCAGGGGGTAGAGAGTGGTGCTAATAAGTAGGGTGGCAAATTGGAAGTAGCGTTTGAAAGAAAAAGTGACGGATGTAGCAGTGGTCAAGATCACCATGCGTTTTTGTTACCTGAGGAAGCTAGGATTAGCCGGGCATTATAACTATTAATTATGTTTTTGTGCGTTACGAGCAGGAGCGGGTTCGGCTTTTCCGATCGATGGTACTACCGCAAATTTGCTGCAAGAGAATGGTAGGGGGTTTTAGCATGTATTTAAGGCAGGGTAAGCGAAATTACTCGGGCAAATATTTGGCATTTTGTCGCTCATAGACTGGTGCGGTATTGCGTTTATCAAGCTGCTGGCATGTACCCTCTATATAACACTGTTTTTCTCTACTCGGATCGACGGGGGTGGAGCAGTCAGTGCGGTGGAGGCATGTAAGGTAGAAGGTCTCAATATAAATACACTTCCAAATCCGTATGTTAAAAAGCCAGATGGCATAGAATATAGGTGGCCACAATAGATGCGGGTTCTAAGGTGGGGTTGGTTAACTTTTTAATTTGAGGATAATGATATGGATGAAATAGACGGCGGTGTAATACAAGTGGAAGCCCTTTATATGAAGGCTTATGAGCTGGGTTTGGAGTATGCGCCAAAATTGGTCCTGGCCATTTTTACCTTACTGATAGGGCTGTGGATTATTAGAGGTATCGGCAAGATACTACAGGCGTCGATGGAACGCTCCAAAGTCGATCCAACCTTGATCCCCTTTTTAAATAGCCTGACTTCATGGTCGCTAAAAGTACTGTTGTTTGTTTCAGTTGCTTCGATGATTGGTATTGCGACGACCTCATTTATTGCCATTTTAGGTGCGGCGGGTTTGGCAATTGGTTTGGCCTTGCAAGGGAGCCTGGCTAATTTTGCCGGTGGTGTTTTAATTATGGTTTTTAAGCCCTATAAAGTGGGTGATTTAATTGAAACTCAGGGCCAGTTGGGTGTGGTAAAAGAAGTGCAAATCTTTAACACTATTGTTATTTCGCCGCAAAATAAACAGGTCATTATTCCAAACGGTGCAGTGTCAAATGGCCCCATTGTTAATTACACAGCAGAAGGTTTGATTCGTGTTGACCTCACTATCGGTATTGCCTACAACGAAGATATAGCTAAAGCGAAGTCGGTAATAATGGCGGTGATGGAAAAACATGAAAAAGTTCTGTCAGACCCTGCGCCTTTTGTTGGGGTGTCTGAAATGGCTGATAGTTCGGTTAACCTTGCGGTGAGGCCACAATGTAAGCCTGAATTTTACTGGGACGTGTTTTTCGATATTAATGAACAAATGAAAATAGCGCTGGATGACAATAGTATCGCTATCCCATTCCCGCAAAGAGATGTGCACGTTATTAACAATTAAGCTTGGGGGTTTTATCCTGTCAGGCTTTTTAAAAGGCCTGACAGGTTTGTAGTGTCTTAATGCAAGCAGCATTTCTTATATTTTTTCCCGCTGCCGCAAGGGCAGGGATCATTTCTGCCGACCCTCTCTGGGTCGCGAATAATCGGTTGGGTATGTGCCTGACGTTGCTCGAAAAAATGTGAAAATAACTTGTGCACAGCGGGCTCTATAAGCTGTTGGCGTTGTTCAATGTCATCGTCATGAAGATCTGCCAGTTCGCCAAAACCCCTCTCGGTGGCAAAGAGTCGAACCGGTTCGAGAGCGGCTTCTAATGCCGATGTGTCCGTTGGCGAGAGCGGCCCCCATAAATTGACGCCGCGCAAGAAACCGTCGCACCAGTCATCGACGATGGTGTAGTGCTTTCCTTTTACCTCACCGACTAAATACATGGCCTGGTATTTGTCGGCATTCATATCTTCTATAACGTAGTTATAAAAGGTCATGATCAGTTCATTGAATTCCTGAGCGTCTTCGGCCTTTTCCCAGTGAGGACTGTACGCTTCGCCGCCCCACAGTGCGGGCATCCATAGCGAGGGTGGAATCATTTGTGGGGCGCAGGCAATGGCGGCGAAATAACCGTCCAGTTCAGAGGCGCCGAGTATTGCTACATCGCCACCGTGGTGGTCGAGGTAGTAGTCAACCAGTTCGACCACATCGTCGGTATCGGGGCGAACTCGGGGACTGGTGTCGGGGGGGCTGGCATCGAAGTCTTCAATAAAAACAGGCTTGGGTGTTGAGCGCTCAAGGCGTAACCCGAGGGCCATTTCAACGTCTTCTATATCGCCGGCACAGGTGATATCAACACACTGGCGGTTAAATAAATCGCGCATATCATCAATCAGTTCTTTGGCGTCGATGTCGAGCAAATAGGAGACGAGTAAACCATTGAGGGTCGATGCCGAGTTGTCCGCCTGCTGAATGTAATGTCGGTAGTGCTCCAGCACTTTACTGCGCAGGCTTGGGTGCTGTTTGACGATTTCGCTGAGTCCGGCCATCGCTGTCGCTCGGGCGAATTCATCATGAGTTGCCTGCGTGATGTAGTCGCCCAGTGGCTCAATCGCAACGCTACCAATCATGCCCATCACCGTGGGCAGTTCGTGCAGCGCCCAGTCATCGTCGACCAGCACCTCGAAGAGTTCGATCAGAGGCATCACCGCTTTTTCACTACGTAATTGCCCCAGGGTGCGCCAGGCGTGTAGCGGCACCCACACATCCATGCTGTCGCCCGCAGCCCCGTGAAGAGACTTATCGCCAATCAGTGCAATCAGGGCCAGCTCGTCACTGGGCTCAAAGCCATACTGTAAATAGTCGGGCCAGTCGCGGCTGCCTTGCTCCGCTTCGCCGAGGGTGAAGAGAATGTCTGTTTTCGCTGTGCTCATAATGTCCTTATAGAGGGCTGTTCTGTCGAGTATGGCTTAGTGTAAACCTGCTAAATCTGTCATCAACAGATTTTGGTCATTTCTTTTTATGCAGGGTTGTCATTAATCGCGCCATCAATATAGCGCCACTGTTGGCCTTCCCGCGCGAAGCGACTACGTTCGTGCAGCCGCTCGGCGCGACCATTGATTTTATAGATGGCGACAAACTCCACCTCACCGCTGTCATCATTGGCCTGCCCTGCAGCGGTATCAATGATTTTCAGGCGTTGCCAGCTTTGCTGATTCTCTTGCAGCTTAAGTTGCAGTGGGCGAGTGTCACTGTGCCAGGTGCGTAGCAGGTAGTCTTCATCGCCCAGGGTATAGGCGCAATAGCGGCTGCGCATCAGAGCGAGGGCGGTTGCTGCTTGCTGGTCATTGTTTAAAAGTGGCTGGCAGCACTGGGTCAGTGGCAGGCCTGTATCACAGGGGCAGGGGGTCGATTTCTTTCGTTTTGTCATAATGAAAACTAGTTGTGCCTAGTGATATTGATTTAATATTAGATTTGTCTAATTTAGTGTAAGCTTCACGGTGGCTGCGACCTTTAGCCACTTGCATTCACCGTGTTGGCTAGCTATGTTGCAGCACTTACCCACACTTTTGTTTTGAGGTTTTACCTCAAGGAGTTCGACGATTTTACCCCCCGTTGGCGCTGTTGTCCTACTCGCTTCACTGCTGCTGGTGTCCTGCACATTAGGACCGGATTATCAGCGCCCGTCGACGTTAGCGACTGACGACTCTGATTTCAGTTCCGATTCTAGTGGTGCGACCTATCGCGGTGCCGCCAGTCAGAATTCAAACTTGGCACCATCGACACATGTCGACTGGTGGCGTGCCTACAATGACCCGCTGCTCAACCAGTGGGTTGGCCATTTACTGGCGGAAAACCTCGATTTACGCAGTGCTGCCGAGCGTATCGTTCAGGCGCGCGAGCGAGCGGTGATTGTTGGCGGCGCGCGCTGGCCTGCCGTTGGTTTGGGTCTAGATGGTAGTCGCAGTTTTACCCCCGATTTCCTGCAGCCCAGCGAGCGCAGTTATCAAAGCAATATCAACATCGGCCTCGGCATCTCCTGGCAGGCTGACTTATTCGGCAAGGTGAAACGTTCGGTCGAAGCGGCGCAATACCAAAGTTTGGCTAACGAAGCAGATTACCAGGCGCTGCAGCACAGTCTGGTGGCAGAGCTGGTTCGGTTGCGGGCCTCGGTGGCTGTTTCCCAGCGCGAGCTTGCAGTGCAAACCGACATTGTTGTCAGCCGCCAGCGCACCCTCGACACCGTGCAGCGGCGCTATCAACTGGGGGTGAAAAACACCACGGCGCTCAGTGTTTACACGGCCGAAGAAAATATCGCCTCGGCGCAAGCGCAGCGGGTGGTGTTGAACCGACAGTTAAGAGAAAGTTTGCTGGTGCTCGATACTTTGCTCAACCAGCGGCCGGGCACTTTAGCCCAGGTTGAAACCACCTTCCCCCTGTTACCGATTCGCGGTGCGGTAATGGTTGATATTCCCGCCGCTCTGCTCGATCAACGCCCCGATATTCGTGGCAATGAATTTCGTCTTATGGCCAGTAATGCTCAGGTGGGTGTGGCGATGGCCGACTTATTTCCTGACTTAACCCTGTCTTTGAATGGTGGTTTCGCCAGTGACCAGTGGGGTGGGCTGTTCGACAATAACAACGCCTTTGGCTCGCTGACCGGGCAAATCACGACGCGTTTATTTGAGGGCGGTCGGCTGCGGGCACAGATTCGCCTGCGGGAATCGGAGCTGCGTGAGCAGGCTGCACAGTATGCGAAATTGGTACTGAATGCCCTCGCCGAAGTAGAAACAGCATTGGTGCAGGAGCGCTATCTTACTGAACAAGCGACACTGTTACAGCGCGGCACGAGCGCGGCGCGCAAAGCAGAGACTCTGGCGGAACAACGTTACCAGCAGGGTATTAGTCCCTTGTTGGTGTTGCTTGAAGCGCAGCGCCGGCGACAGAATAGTGAGCGATCACTACTCGCGGCACAACGGGCGAGCTGGCGAGCAAGGGTTGATCTGCATTTAGCGCTTGGCGGTGACTGGATCCAAAAGATATAGCGGTATGTTGTGTGCGTAGTGGCAAAGGAAGCCATCACCCATGACTCGCTGTGGATACATCCTTGTACGCTCGGCTTTGGCATCGTGCGTCGCTCTACCGACTGCATCCATGCAGTCGTCGGTGTCGGCATCCATGCCTCCTGCGGTCATGAGTGAAGGGCATCCTTTACCCAATAAGGTAATCTCAAGCAGACAAGTAAAAGGAAAGGCTGAGTGAATCGAATTATTAAATTATTGAAATCGGAAAACCGTCAGCTGCTGCTGGTGCTCTTTATTATTGTCGGCGCGGTCATGCTGTCCCGGGTTTTCAGTAATAGCCGGCAGGTTCTGCACATTAGCGAGGAGGAGTCGCGCTTGCCGGTGAGTGTGGTTACGGTCAGTACGGGCGAACATGCGGTGGCGATTACCACGACCGGGCGGGTCGCGCCGCGCAATACCGTGGGTCTCACGCCGCAGGTTTCTGGGCGGGTGCTGTGGGTTGACGATAGCCTCTACTCCGGTGGCTACTTCAAAGCCGATGCCGTGCTGTTCCGCATCGAGAAGAGCGATTATCTCAATGAGCAGGCCAAAGAGCAGGCGGCGGTGGCGAAGGCTGAGACCAGTCTGGCGCTGGAGCAAGCCGAAGCCGATGCCTCCCTCGCCGAGTGGCGGGGTTTGAATGCCGAGCAGCCCGCGCCGCCCCTGGTGAGCCGAGTACCACAGATTGCTCAGGTTCAAGCCGAGTTGGCTGCGGCACGGGCACGACTGGCCCAGGCGGAGCTGAATCTGTCGCGCACCGAATTTCGCCTGCCCTTCGATGGTCGGGTGATCAGCAGTTCGCTGGAGCTGGGCGGTTATTTACAGGCGGGACTTAGCTACGGCCAGCTCTATAATCAACAGGCTCTGGAGATTGTTCTCTCCCTGCCTAAAAATGATTTGCCGTGGATAAGTCAGCCCGGTCAGGTCGATATTGCCATTACCTTTGATGCGCTCAATACCAATCGCGAGCAAAGCATTAAAGGCAAGATTTTGCGCATTGGTGCTAGCCTTGATGAAGCCACGCGCTTTCAGCAGGTGGTGATTAAACCCATCGCCGACGGTGATTTACTGCCGGGCATGTTGACCCGCGTTGTGCTGCAAAGTGCACCGGTGCCCGACACCTGGGCACTGCCGATGGCTGCTCTACAAGCGGGGGGCACTATCTGGCTGGTGGATGAGGACAGTCGCCTGCGCCGTTTAGAGCCACAAATTATTGCCACTATGGCTGAGAGCATTATTGTTGTCGCGCCGATGCCTGGCGCAAGAGTGGTTAATAGCAGTTTGGGTGGTGCCATTGAGGGGGCCGAAGTCGTGGTTGTCGGCGGTTCGGCCAATAGTACGGTAAATAGCACCGCTACTAGCACAGACACGGCGGTCGATAATAATGACTGAGCCGAAGACTGGCAAAGCGCCCGAGTCTACCGAATCTCAAGCTCCGTCGTCGGGGCATGTAGACGTGCCCTCCGACTCAACGCTGGTGGGCTGGTTTGCCTCCAATCCGGTAGCGGCCAACATCGTGATGCTGTTTTTGATCGTTGCCGGCTTTCTCGCTGCACAAGGTATGATCACCGAAACCTTTCCCTCCATCGACCCGAAAACCATCACCATTGTTACGCCTTACCCCGGCGCCACGCCCTACGATATTGAAGAGAGCATTACCCGCCGCGTTGAAGAGGGCATGATCGGCATCGATGGGGTGAAGCGAGTCAGCTCCAGCGCCACAGAAGGTGTCGGCAGAGTAACGGTGGAGCTGGAACACTTCGCCGATCCCGCCCAGGTGCTCGACGATGTTGAGACCGAAGTCGACAGCCTCAGCGATTTTCCGCCTCAGGAGGCGGAGGAAACCTCCATCGTTAAAACTAAACTCACCTCGAGCATGATGTCCCTGGCGGTCTACGGTGCAGTCGATGAAAAGACCTTGCACTATTGGGCGGAGCGCATCGAAAGCGAGATATTACAATTGCCCGAGATCAGTCTGGTTGAGGTGGCTGGTGGCCGTCGCTACGAAATTGCTATTGAAGTCAGCGAAGCTACCCTGCGCGATTACGGCCTGACCCTGGATGATGTGGCGCGCCGCGTGGCCGAGTTTTCTATCGACATCCCCGGCGGCAATCTGCGTACCGACGCTGGCGATATTCTGATTCGCGTCAAAGACAAACGCTACACCGGGCTCGAATTTGAAAACATTACGATACGCAGCCGTAGTGACGGTGCGCAATTGCGTTTGGGGGATATTGCCACCATCCGCGATGGCTTTGAAGATACTCGCCTGATCAACCGTTACAACGGTAAAGCGGCACTGTTTGTGCGAGTGTCGCGTAGTGACAGCCAGGACACACTGAAGATGGAGGAGGCCATCAAGGCCTATTTAACCACCCTCAGTTTGCCCCAGGGTTTGTCGATAGAAATCTGGCGCAATAACACCGACATCCTGCGCGATAGAATCAGCCTGATGCTGCGCAACGCCATTCTCGGTTATCTAATGGTGTTTATGTGCCTGCTGCTGTTTCTCGATTTAAAGCTGGCTTTCTGGACCAGCCTCGGCATTCCCATATCCTTTCTCGGCGGTTTATTACTGGTGTCTTTCACCGGCATCACCATGAATATGATTACTCTCTTCGCCCTGATTGTGGTGATCGGCATCGTGGTGGATGACGCCATTGTCACCGGCGAAAGTATTTTTCACGAGCAGCAAATGCACCCCGGTGACCCCACCGCTGTACTGCGCGGTGTGCATCTGGTGAAGGCCCCAGTCACCATCGGCGTGCTCACCACCATCGCCGCCTTTGCGCCGTTGCTCATGTCCACCGGCACGCTGGCCCAGGTCATGCGCCCGGTGCCGCTGGTGGTTATTGGCATTCTCAGCATTTCGCTCATCGAGGCCTTTTACATATTGCCGGCTCACCTGGCGAATACCTCCACCTGGAGTCGCGGCCTGTTGGCAAAAGTGCGTGACCATACGCAAGCGGGCCTGTCTCGCTTTGTTGACCGACGCATTGTTCCCACTATAAAGCTGGGTCTGCAATACCGTTATGCGACCCTCGCTCTGGCCTGCGCCTCGATTATTATCAGTGTCGGTATTTTTCAGGGCGGCTTTGTGCGCTTTGTTTTCTTCCCGCAAATCGACAGCGACCATATTACTGTCAGCCTTAAAATGCCCACCGGCACGCCCTTTGAAACAACCTATAACTATGCCGAGCAAATACTGAAAGCCGGCGAATCGGTTATTGCTGAAGTGAATGCCAAATATGAGCAGGACGGTAAATCACCCCCACTGATGGAGGCGGTTTCATTTACCGTCGGTAGTCTGGCGTCTGACCGCAGTGGGCCGAATTCATCCAGTGCCGCTGCCAACGCTGAAAACCTGGCGCAAATTCGCATGGAGCTAGTGCCGGGTGATCAGCGCCCTGTTTCATCGGGGGAGCTGGGGCGGCGTTGGCGCGAGCGAGCACCGGCCATTCCCGGCGTTGAAAGCCTGGTGTTCCGCAGTAACCTGGTACACATGGGTGACGACATTGGTCTGGAGTTAATTCACCGCGACGAAAAAACCCTGGCCACAGCGGCAGAGCAATTAAAGCGCGGGCTGACCGCTATTGAGGGTGTCAGTGAAGTCGAAGATAGCTTCGAGCTGGGTAAGCGCGAATACGTCTTTGAACTGACGCGCGCCGGTCTTGCCGCCGGGCTGACCCCCGCCGACATCGGCCGACAATTGCGCCGGGCCTTTTACGGTGCTGAAATTCATCGCATTCAGCGCGCCCGCAACGAACTCAAAGTCATGGTGCGCTACCCCCACGCCGAGCGGCGCACCTTGAGTGATCTCTACAATGCCCGCCTGCGCTTGCCCAATGGCGAAGAGATGGATCTCCGCACCGCCGTCGTGATTCGCGAAGAGCGCGGTTACTCGCGCATCGAGCGGGTCGACGGTCGACGCATCGTTACCGTTACCGCCAATGTGGAAGAGAATATCACCACCCCAGACGATGTAATGGCTGCCCTGCAAAAAGATGTATTGCCGCAACTGCTGACCGTCTTCCCTGAATTGAACTACGACTTCTCCGGCGCGAGCCGCGACCAGCGTGACGACATGGCCTCGTTAAAAGGTAATCTGTTTATCGCACTGATGGTCATGTTCGTGATGCTCGCCTCCTTGCTGCGCAGTTATATACAACCGCTGATTATTCTCAGTGCCATCCCCTTTGGTTTTGTCGGTTCTCTGCTGGGACATTTATTGCTGGGTTTTGATATTTCTTTTATCTCCCTTTTCGGCATGGTCGCCCTGTCGGGGGTGGTGATTAATGACTCAGTGGTGCTGGTCGACTACTACAATAAACTGCGCAAGAGTGGGCGAGATGATATTCCCGCAGCCCTGGTGGAAGCCGTCGCTCGACGCTTCCGTCCTATCTTGTTAACCACCATGACCACTAGCTTCGGCCTGTTGCCGATGTTGATGGAGACCAGTCTGCAAGCGCGGTTTTTAATCCCTATGGCGGTGAGCATCGCCTTCGGTATTCTCTACGCTAGTATCGTGATTATATTTTTAGTGCCTGCGCTGATTGTGATTGCGGATGACTTTTCGCGGCTGGGGCGTGGGGTGAAAAATAAAATAAGGGAGCGGGCTGAGGTGCTTTGATAGTGGCTGGCAAGATGGGAACCTTTGGCGTGCGGGGTCGTATAACTGCGTGGCTTCCATACTTGTGGTGTTAATAGCACCTACTTTACACAGCATAAATTATTTTATATAAAATATTATTACGACGGAGCCCAGTAAACGAACAGGCTATATGTTGTGTTTTTTGATAGTAGATTTACTCAGGCTGAAGGTCTTCTACTTTGCTCTATTATTTTTGTTTTATGATTGGCGAAAAAACAAATTAAAACTGGAGTCACTAAATGCAACATTCTTTCCTGTGTGTCGCACTTGCGCTCATTATTTCTTTTTCGACACTGGCAGATGAGCAAAAAAGCGCTGAGGTAAAAGCGGGTTGGGGCTCTGATTTTATGCTGGCTAATCTTGAATTTACCTTGCTACATGAGTTTGGCCATTTGCTTATAGAGGAGTTCAAGCTTCCTGTGCTGGGCATGGAGGAGGACGCGGCAGATCGCATTGCTATTATTATCATGATGAGAGCTCATCAACATGAGTCTGCAAAAAAAGCTATTCCCTGGTTGTTGTCAGTCGCAGGTGGCTGGTATACCGAGTGGGAGTTAAAGGGAGCAGCGCAAGAAAAAGTCGATTATTGGGATAATCACCATCTTGATATCCAACGCTTTCATAATATTGTATGCCTTGTTTTTGGCGGTAATGCTGATTTTTTGGAAAGTTTAATGGATACTGAATTTCTGCCTTTTGAACGCGCCATGAGTTGCGAGTATGAGTATAAGCAAGCCTTATATGCAGTTAATTGGCTGCAGACTACTTATGGGAAAAAGTCTATTTCTGAGCTTAAAGTGGATGCTGTAAAAGTCGTTTATGAGAAACCCCGAAAGGAGCAGAATAAGAAAATATTTGAATTATTACAGACATCATTGGTGGCCGAAAAGTGGGCTCAAAGGTTATCCAGTCATTTTAAATTTCCACGGCCGATTAGTATAGAGTTTGAAAGCTGTGTCTCCGGGCCTGATGCTTACTGGCATGCCCCTACTGCGTCAGTGACCATCTGCTATGAATTGCTTGAGCATTTTTTCACGATGGCAGAATATCGCCGACAGCATTCAGTAAGGGCTTGTAGTGTTCCAATCCTGCGTAAATACATGGGAGACCGACTAGGCTGTTCTTAGTGAGTAGACGTCACAGAGAAGATCAATAATGAAAGTTGCGTTCTTACCTCCGTATGCGGGTGTGCGATAGTCTTCCTCCCGACCAAAAATGGAGTGAGGTCTTGCGATAGCATATTTTATAGAGTGCTTTGTACTTCTCGTATATCTCTGTAAATTTAATTTATAAATAATTCTAATAAGACTGGAGAAATTAAATGCTAAGAATAATGACAATGGTCGGTCTAATGTTAGTTGCTTTTACGACAAATAATATTCTTTTTGCTGCGCCATTTGATGCGGTCAATAATCCCGCCCGTAGTTCCGCTGACCGTGAGCGAGATAAAGCGAGCAAGCCTAATGCGGTGTTAAACCTTGCTGGGATTCAACCCGGTATGACGGTGCTTGATTTGTTTGCGGGGGGTGGTTATTACTCGGAGTTACTTTCCTATGCCGTTGGCCCTGAGGGGCGCGTTATATCGCAAACCAATGCGGTTTATGAAAGTTCTACGGGCGAGGAGGCTGCTCGTCGTTTTAAAGACAATCGCCTGTCGAATGTCAGTCGTGTCGTTAGCGAGATCAATAACCTGGGGCTTGAAGATTCTTCATTGGATATGGTTTTGCTGGTGTTGGTCTATCACGATATATATTTCACGGCTGATTATTGGCCGCAGGTTGATAGAGATAATTTCTTCCGCCAAATTCGTAAAAGTTTAAAGCCTGGCGGTGTGCTGGTTGTTATTGATCACTCGGCGCTCGAAAATACAGGGTCGAGTGCGGCTCAGGATTTACATCGTATTGATGAGGCTTTTGCAAAACAGGATATTGAAAGTGCGGGTTTTGCCTTTGACGCTGCGTCTGACGTGCTACGCAATTCTAATGATGCCCGAACACTGAGTGTTTTTGATGAGGCGATCCGCCGAAAAACCGACCGCTTTGTTTATCGTTTTATTAAGAAGTAAGGGCGAAAAATCAACAAAAATGACACCCAGCTATTTTTGTATGGCTGAGTGTTCAATCTCTGTCCATTCAATACCGGCGGCCTGACAAAGCGTTAATGTTTCGTACAGGGCTTGACGGACTTCAATATTACCCGGTTCTTTGCAGTGGGCCATGCCACGGTAATCGATGGTTTTATTGCAGGCGTGGGTTTTATCATCCGCATCGGAAAGTATTTTTTCCTGAAAGTGATTAGACCAGCTCATCAGGCTCGCGGTGGTATTAACGGTTGGGAATAGCTGACAGTCGATTAAGGATTTTAAGCTTGTCTGTGTTGGTTTCTGGTCTTCATCTTGACCAGGCTTAGGTAAGGGATCTTTGGGCTTTGGTATAAGGGGTGGTGTCGGTGGTGTAAGAATACCTTCCCCTGCGTCATTGCTATTTATGGCCATGTAAAGCCCGGTCGTGGCTGTAATAACGGCGGCAATTCCCGTCAATATCTTGGGTATTGACGACCAGAACCCCTTAGCTTCATCGGCCATTTAGGCATCTTTTTTCGGTAAATTAGCGGCTGCTTTTCTTGTCGCTGCGCAGCGAACCCTTGTGCCTTTGTCGACGCTCATTGTAATTTCAATTGCTGAGAGGTTTTTCGGGAAGTAACAGCCAGAAATTTTTGCGCTCGCAAAACTACAGCCTTCGAGATTGGTTTGTCTAAAGTCGATACCGCGCAAGTCTGCGTTACGGAAGCGACTGTCGCTAAAATCAAGGCCTTCAGCGTTGAGGTTCCTCAGGTCGAGGCCCTGGTAGCGTTGGCCTGTTAGCTTTGATAAATCGAGATCTTTCTTTTTGAGGTTGAAACCGTCTATGCGCTCACTGAGAAGGAGTTGATAGGCGGGGTCACTGCTAACGCTTGGCTGGGCCATGGGGTTATCTCCGTTTGAATTATTTCCGATTCACTGTACTGACTATGGCATGGTGTTTCAAATCTAAAAATTAAGTTTTTATAAAAATAAGTAGCGAGGATGTTATGCCTTTCTTTGTAGCCCTCGTGCTTTATAACGGGGGCAGCCTGTGTGCAGCCCTCGCGGCGTGCGTTTGATTAATGCGGTGTATGAAGGCATGCCATGAATTTACCGGTGACTTTCAGGGCGGGGGGTTCAAACACCGCCCTGGTTTAATAGTTGGGCAACGAGTTTTTCCAGCGCGCGGTCTGGCAGTGCATCACTGTTTGATAATGAACTACACAAATTTGCGCCAGCCAGTGGTTGGGGTGATTTGTCGCGGAACAGCGTTAATGCTGGCCCATTACCGGCGAGGATATCGTTAATTACCCAGGGGCTGAGCATGCCGGCATTTTCTTGCACCGGACATTGCACCACATTGTGCAGGGCGGTGAGCAGTTTGGGGCCGATAAACTGGGGTGGCATAGAGATTTGCCCATCGTTTAGAGGCCCGCCGTTTAGAGTCCCGCTGATTTGTTTCAGTAAGCGTTCGGCATGGGCGCTATAGAAATCGAGAAAGCTATTGCGCTGGCCAAACTGGGCGTCAAATAATAAAAAGGCGTTGTGGACTTTTTTGTAAGCTTTAAGTTTTGTGGCTTTATTTTTGGCCGGTTCTTGTTCGGTGGTTTTGGGCTGTACCCATACTTCTCTGCCCAGAGCGTAGCCCTCGGGCAGTGCGTCGCGCTCGGGTAACTGAAAGTCATCGGGCGCAAAAATAAGAAAGTCGGCATCGAGCCAGATCACGCGTTGATAACCCGCTGTTAAAAAATGTTGCAGACATTTTAAACGTGCTAAATCAGTGGCGATGACTTTTTGTGATTGGGTTTTTTCCAGTACCCAGGCGGGCAGGGTGTCGAAAATTTCATCGCCGATAAAGTGGTAATCGTAACGTTGTTGTTTCGCCCATTTTTTTACCGAGTCAATACAGGGCCTTAACCAGGCGTGGGGCAGTGGTTGGCGGTGGGATTGAATAACAAGCGTAGGGGCGTTGCCCTGAAGAGCGTTTAACATGATTTTTTCCAAGAAACCCTGGACTCTATCGGGTTCAGAACCTGTCTTCAAAGGAGCTGTTTTCTTCCATGGTTTGCGGAAATATTATTGATGGAGAAGTGTTATGTAGATGTTTAGCAACTGGTGGGGGTGTTGTCCCCACCATTGTTGTGTATCCATTGAACTTGAGTGAGATCTCTACACGAAAGAACTTTTGTTTTCGTACGGCGCCGTGTAAAGATCTCTGCGAGTTATTTTTTTACAGGACGAATGCGTATATCGATACGGCGGTTTTTAGAGCGCCCTTCATCTGTATCGTTCGAGGCAACAGGGTTCATTTCGCCTCTCGATGCAGCAATCAGTTGATCCGCAGGCAAACCTTCTTCGACCATGACGCGTACAACGCTTGCGGCTCGGGCACCGGCAAGCTCCCAGTTGGATGGGTATTGCTGAAGCAAGTTGGGCCCAATAGGTGTGTTGTCAGTAAAACCAATAACAAAGATTTGGTAAGGGTGTGATTTCAACTCATGTGAAAATTCAGCAATGAGTTGACGGCCTTCGGTGCTGAGTGTCGATGTGCCACTCGAGAATAATACGTCATGGGGCAATATGACATGAAGGCCATCCGCCATTAATTCCATTTCGATGGCGCCCAGTACGGCCCACTTTTTGACGTCATCAATTAATTCCGCTTGCTCGAGCTCAAGTTGAGCAACATCTAAACTGACAAGGGCTAGCTCATCGTTAAGCTCTAGATTACTGGACTTGAGCGCGGTGTTTTCTTGAACGACATCTTTGTAGCTGCCGCGACTTACACAACCCGTGATAGAAACAAGTGTCGCCAGTATTAATAGAAAGAAAGAATGTGAAAATATAGACATGCGCATAATTAAAACTCCATGTTGGTAATTACAGTGCGAAATGCCTCTTCATTTTATAATCGGGTTAATTATGCTGTCAACGCTCGTTCCATCCGGCTTGTCCTGCCGCATATGAAGGCGCTAGATAGGTAATGTGTTAGCTGGCAGATACGAGTTTATGGATTGTCCAGAGGCCCCTTAGATGCTAATAATTTTGCCCGGATTAAGAATGTTATTGGGGTCAAAGGTTCTTTTTAATAGCTGCATAGTGGTGATTTCTTCGGCGCTGCGGCTGTAGTGTAAATAGCGTTTTTTCTCCAGACCGATGCCGTGCTCGGCTGAAATGCTGCCGCCTAGTGTTTGCAGCGGTGCGTAGAGGATTTCTTCAACCTGGTGATAAACGTCGATGTCTTCGGTTTCAGTGCCGACCACAATGTGTAAATTGCTGTCGCCGAGGTGGCCGAATACGGCCATCTTGCTCAGTCCGAGCTGGCTCTTTAATGCCGCTTCAATGTGTTTGAGGTAATCTTCCATTGCCCCGATGGGCAGGCCGACGTCAAAAATAATCACCGGGGCAATAGCGGCGAGGGAGTCAATATTGTCACGTATTGCCCACAGGGCATTCTGTTCCTTCTCTGACTTGGCGAGTACTGCGTCCTGAATTAAGCCGGTATTAAGGGCACTTTCCAGGGCGGCGAGAAAGACTTCAGCTTCGCCCTCGGCATCGCTGCCACTGGATTCAATCAGTGCGTAGTAAGGGTGGCGTTGTTCAAGGGGCGGCGCGCCGAGGTGGGGGCCTTTGGTGGCGAGTTGATAGTAGCTGTCCCAAATGGCTTCAAAGGCGCTGAGTTTGCCGCCGAGGGCACTTTCGATATGACTCAGCAGACGCGGCAGTTTGTCGAACTGGTCGGTGGCGACCAATGCGGTGTTGCGTGCGGGCATAGCCGGGCGCAGGCGCAGCACGGCTTTGGTGACGATACCAAGAGTGCCTTCGGAGCCGATAAATAATTGCTTGAGATCGTAGCCCGCATTGTTTTTTAGCAGGTGATTCATCGACGACACAATTGTGCCGTCGGCCAGTACCACCTCTAATCCCAGCACCTGCTCGCGCGCCATGCCGTAGCGAATTACCTGATTGCCCCCGGCGTTGGTGGCGATATTGCCGCCGATGGTGGCAGAACCTCGGGCACCGAGATCGAGGGCGAAAAACAGATCTTCGGCAGCTGCGGCCTCCTGCACTGCCTGCAGGCGCACACCGCTTTCCACGGTCATTGTGCGGCCTAGTGTGTCGATGGCTTCAATTTGTTGCATGCGCTCAAGGCTAATGCATATTTCATTGCCAGCACTGCTGGTACCACCGACCATGCCGCTGAGACCGCCGTGTACCACTACGGCCTGCTGGTTCTGATTACAGAGGCGGAGAATGGCAGCGACTTGTTCCGTTGTTTGCGGGCGCAGTAATAGCGGACTGTTATAAGGGTGGCCGCGCCAGTTGCCGACGGCGGCAATACTCGGTGACTCGACCACGCCACTGGGGCCAAGGAGGGCTTTTAATTGTTCGCGTATTTCTTTCATGTTCTGCAGGGAGGGCTGCTTTTTAGTCGATTTCAATTTAGTCAATATTATTTTAGTCAATCTTGTCGGGGTCGATATCGCGTTTTTCGATAAAGGCCCCCATAATTTCCCGTGGCGCTTCGGTCTTTAGCAGGCGGGAGAAAATATTCAGCTCGGCGTAAATGCGTTCACCAATGGGCTCGCCGGGGCGTTTCATTAAGGCTTTTGTGTGGCGCAGGGCGGTGCGCGATTTGGCGGCCAGTCGTTCAGCAGTGGCCATTGCCTGATTCAGGGCTTCACCGGGCGCGCACACTTTATTAACCAGGCCCATGGCCTCGGCGCTGGTGGCATCGAAAGCTTCGCCCAGCATGAGCAGTTCAGCGGCTTTGTGATAACCCGCCATTTGTACCAGGGTTTGCGATGAGCCCGCTTCGGGCACTAATGCCAGGTTGATAAAGGGCAGGCTGAATTTTGCCGCAGCATCGGCGTAGACAAAATCACAATGGGCGAGCAATGTGGTGCCGACACCGATGGCTAGCCCTTCGACGGCGGCGACAATGGGTACGGTGGTTTCGGCCAGTGTTAAGAGAAAATCGGCGGTGGCAGAATCACTGCCGGTATCGGGGTTGTCGAGAAAGTCATTGAGGTCGTTGCCCGCCGTAAAGTCGCCACCCGCGCCGGTGATAACAATCACCCGCAGTTCGGGGTCGGTATCGGCCTGGCGGATGAGGTCGCTAATGGCGGCGTACATATCCCGTGTCAGGGCATTTTTCTTCTCGGGTCGATTCAGGGTAATGGTGCCAATGCCGCGCTTGCGGCTGATCAGTGTCTCGTTGTTCTTATTCATTTTGGCTGTCTGCTGACGTTGTTATTGTTAGAGGACTAGTGTTGGGCCTGTTTACGAGGAGGTAAGGCTATTGGTCGAGAATGGCCAGGCGCAAATATTTGAACAATTTACGGCTTGCCGCCGGGCCTTTGTTTTGCTCTCGCTCTTTACTTGCCTGGCGAATCAGTTGGCGCAAGTGCTGGCGTTCGAGTGCGGGGTGCAGTTCGAGAATATTGGTTAAAGCATCGTTGTTGCCGTCGATGAGGTCGTCGCGGAGTTTTTCAAGGCGTTGAAACTGCAGGCGAAAAGTGCGGCTATTTTCATCGAAAGAGGCTAGCACTTCGGCAATTTTTTCGTGATCTTCGCTGCGCATCAGTTTGCCGACGTACTGCATTTGCCGTCGCTTGCCTTCGCGGTTTTTCAGGGTGGCCGCCAGCTCAAGGGCTTCGCGCAAGATGGGGCTGATGGGTACTTTGGCAAACTGTTTGGCGGGCAGGACAAGCATGGCCTCGCCGGTTTTTTGCAGGGCGGTCATCTCCCGTTTTCGGGAAGACTTGCTGATGAATTCTGGTTCATTACCTTCACTATCAGTGTCGGTACTGGTGGTTTCAGCGTCGCTTGGGCGAGGGTCTTTGTTTGATTTTTTCGACATAGTAGGGCTGCTTAAGGGGGAAGCGTTTAAAGGTAAAGCTCGCTATGGGTAAAAGCCTTTAGTCATAAAAAGCTCTTTATACGTAGAACAGTGTCGCCAGGCCGAGAAAAGACAGAAAGCCAACGACATCGGTAACGGTGGTGAGCATAACACTGCCGGCAAGGGCGGGATCGATACGAATAGATTTTAAAAATACTGGTAACAGCGCACCGGCGAACGCAGCGGTGAGCAAGTTGATGACCATCGCAATGGCAATGATGACGCCGATCATTGGCGCCTCAAACCACCACGCGGCAACGCTACCAATCACTACTGCCCAGAGCATGGCGTTGAGTGCGCCGGTGAGCATTTCTTTGCTCACCAGCCAGCGTAGGTTGTTGCGATTGATCTGCCCGAGGGCCATGCCACGGATAACGACAGTTAAAGTTTGGCTACCTGCCACGCCACCCATGCTGGCGACGATGGGCATTAATATGGCCAGCGCGACGACTTGTTCGATGGTGCCCTGAAACAGGCTGATGACCGCCGAGGCGAGCACGGCAGTAAAGAGGTTAATACCCAACCACACGGCGCGGCGGGGGGCGGAGCGGCGCACAGAGGAGAAGGTTTCTTCTTCATCACTGAGGCCGGCCATGCCCAGCAGCGAGTGCTCGGCATCGTCGATAATGACGTCGACGACATCATCAATAGTAATGCGTCCGAGCAGCTGACCCTCTTCGTTCACCACGGGTGCCGATACCCAGTCGTGGCGCTCAAAGAGGTGGGTGACCTGAGAGGCATCCATGGTCGCGGCGATACCCTGAATATGGGTGTTCATGATTTCACGCACCGTGGTGCTGGGGCTGGAGGTGACAAGCTTGCTCAGGGTCAGGGTGCCGAGAAACATATCGCGCCGATTGACCACGAAGATGCTATCGGTGATTTCGGGCAGCTCGTCGTGACGGCGCAAATAACGCAGCACGGCATCGATGGTGAGATCCGGGCGCACGGTAATGGTGTCGGTGTTCATCAATCCACCGGCACTGTCCTCGTCATAGGTGAGGACAGTCTCGACCTGCTGGCGATCCTGCTCGGCCATGGTTTGCAGCACTTTGGGGATCAGATGCTCGGGCAGTTGCTGCAGAATATCGGCGACATCATCGGGGTCGAGTCCGGCAACCAGCGCGGCCATTTGCTCGCTGTTCATGCGCAGCAGGAATTCTTGCTGCAGGTCTTCACTCAGTTCGCCCAGTACTTCGCCTTCCACTTCGTCATCGAGCAGCTCCCAGAGCAGGCGGCGCACGCGGCTGGGGGCGGATTCGATATAGTGGGCGATATCCGCTGGCATCATATTGTTGATCATATGACGCATTTGGTGGAGGCTTGTGGGGTCGACTATGTCCTCGGACAGCAGCGCGAGCAGGGAGAGCCGGTCGGTATTGTGATTGGCTTGCATGCGGGCTGGACTCCGGTCGAGGGGAGAGCTAAGAAGCGTACGTAACGGCCGCTAGTGTACGCAGAGGGCGTTGGGATTTACAGGGAAAGGCGCTTATTCTGAGTGAGATAATGCAAAAGAAGGGGCTTAAGCGGACTTGTTATTGACCCTCGCCAAAATAATCAGTGAGTAAGTCTTTGACCTGTACATGGGCTTTTATTTCGTCGTCGCCGTCGAATTCAAAATTTAGCAGCGTCCCCTGGCCAGCCGCGAGTAGCATTAATGACATGACGCTTTTGGCGTCGATCAGCTTGCCGTTGTGGCCCGTTTTAATCGTGCAGGCGAAACGATTGCAGGTGGTGGCCAGTTTGGCAGCGGCCCGTGCATGGAGGCCGAGCTGGTTGATGATTTCAAGTTCGTCTTTGATCATGGGGTAATAAATGCCATGGCGATGCCCGGCCTGTCAAGTTTGGCGGGTGACTTTTTGAAGCGATGTTAGCTGTGACAAAGCGGCCCTAGCTATCTTGTTCGCGGTGTTGAACGTGAATGTTGCCGAACTGGGAGCGAAACTGGTCGGCGAGTTGATTGCAGATATACACCGAACGATGCTGGCCACCGGTGCAACCAATGGCGATGGTTAGGTAGCTGCGATTGGTGGCCAGGAAGCGGGGAATCCAGCGGGTCAGAAAGCCATTGAGGTCTGCCAGCATGGCGGCGACGTCGGTTTGGGAATCGAGAAAATCAATCACTGGCTGGTCGCCACCGTTGAAAGCGCGCAGCTCAGTTTTCCAGTAGGGGTTGGGCAAGCAGCGCACATCAAAAACAAAGTCGGCATCACTGGGTACGCCGCGTTTAAAGCCAAAGGATTGAAACACCACGGCCATTGATGCATCTTTTTCGGGTGCAATCTGTTTTTTGATCATATCGCGCAACTGGTGCAGGGTCATGTTGCTGGTGTCGATATGGCGACTGGCGATGGTGGCAATGGGATCGAGCAACTCGCGCTCGAGGGCAATTGCCTGCTTCAGATCAACCGTTGGTGAGCTCAGCGGGTGGCGGCGGCGGGTTTCGCTAAAGCGACGGATCAGGCTCGGTGTGCGTGCATCGAGAAACAATACTTCGCAATCAATACCAGATTCGCTCAGCTTGTCGAGAATATCGGGCAGTTGCTCCAGTTTTCCGAGCAGGTTGCGGGCGTCGATACCGACGGCAATCTTCAGATCGTCCTGCTCACGATTTTCACGTATCTGTTCCAGTAAGTTGATCAGCATGCTGGCGGGTAAATTGTCGATGCAGGTATAGCCGACATCTTCAAGTACGTGCAGGGCGGTACTTTTACCCGAGCCCGAGCGGCCACTGATGACTATCAGGCGGGTGTCACTGTGGTTTGTTGTTGGTTCTGCGGGATGATCCATTTTAGTGGCTGCTGGTCGCTATTTGGTAGAGTTTGTCGCTAGTAGAACAGCTACGCAGTTGCTGGCGTACGTCGCTGGACTGGAGTAATTCGGCAATAGCGGAAAGTGTTTTCAGATGCTCGTCATTTTGCTCGTCAGGCACGACGAGGGCGAAAATTAAATCGACAGGCTCGCCATCGATGGCGTCGAAGTCCACTGGATTGTTGAGTTTTAGCAGTATGCCGGTGATGCGCGGGCAACCGCTGAGACGGCAGTGGGGCACGGCGATACCTTCGCCAATGCCTGTGCTGCCCAGTCGCTCCCGGCTTATCAGTTCATGGTAAAGGCTGTTGGCATCAACAAAATCCGTGTGCTCGGAGAAAAAATCAGCAATAAATTCCAGCACGCGTTTTTTGCTGATGCCAGGTACATCACAGTGAGTTCTGTCGAGAGAGAGAACATCTGTAATCTTCATGAAAAACAGTTCATAGAGGGTTAATCACAAGTGGTTGTTTATGAAGGTTTTAACGGCCTCTCAGCTTTTCTTTGCGCTTGATTAGCTGGCGGTCGAGCTTGTCGGCAAGGCCGTCAATGGCGGCGTAGAGGTCTTCATTCTCACAGTGGGCGAAGAGTTCGCTGCCGCTGGCGTGGATGGTTGCCTCGGCTTTTTGCACTAGCTTGTCGACCGAAAGGATGACCGAGACACTGGTGATTTTGTCGTTGTGGTGTTCAAGCCGAGTGAGCTTGCTGGTGACGTAGTCGTGAATAGCGTCGGTAATGTCGAGGTGGTGTCCGCTAATGTTGAGTTGCATACACTGCTCCTTCTGCAGGGGTTAGTGACGACAAACTAAAGACTCTGTTTGAAACGTTTGCGGTCACTGGATGAGGGAATGTTAAGACTTTCCCGGTATTTTGCGACAGTGCGACGGGCCACTTGAATGCCCTCTTCTTGCAGCATAGTGGCAAGCTTACTGTCACTTAAAGGTTTAATTGTGGGTTCGTCGGCAATCATGCGTTTGAGCATGGCGCGAATGGCGGTTGACGAGCACTCTCCACCAGCAGCCGTGTTGACGTGGCTGGAAAAGAAATATTTCAGCTCGAAAATGCCGCGCGGTGTGTCGAGGTATTTTTGTGTGGTGACGCGAGAGATGGTCGACTCGTGCAATTCAAGTTGTTCGGCCACATCCGCCAGTACCAGGGGTTTCATGGCTTCGGGGCCTCTTTCGAGGAATTCCTGCTGCATTTCTACAATGCAGCGGCTGACGCGTAGTAGTGTGTCGTTGCGGCTTTCGAGGCTGCGTAAAAACCAGCGTGCCTCCTGTAGATTATCGCGCAGGAAGGTGTTGTCTTTACTGTTATCGGCGCGCTGCACTAGTCTGGCGTATTCCTGATTAATACAGAGTCGCGGGGCGATATCGCCGTTCAGCGTGACTAGCCAGTGGCCGTGGATTTTTTGCACGCTAGCATCGGGTACGACGTAGTCGGCATCCCCGCTGTCAATGCAATCGCCAGGGCGGGGGGACAGGGTTTGAATGAGTTGAATTGCCGCTTCAATGGTGTCCTGTTCGCACCGGGTTTTGCGAATCAATAGCGGAAAATTGCGCTCGGCGACCAGGTCGAGATATTTCTCGCAGAGTAGCCGGGCTTCATCAATATAAGGTGTGTCCGGGCTCAGTTGCTTGAGCTGAATTAACAGGCAGTCACCGAGGTCGATAGCGGCAACGCCGGGGGGGTCGAACTGTTGGATGCGATGCAGTACGGCGAAGACTTCTTCAAGAGTCAGGCATTCTTCATCGCTTGATATTTCTGAGTTGCTGTCTTCGACACTGACAGGGTCGAGGCTTTCATTGCCTAACGATTGGGCCAGCGGTTGCCAAAGTTCTTCAACAGAGGTTTCGAGAAAGCCGGTGTCATCAATATTGTCGATAATTGTGGTGGCAATGAGGCGATCGAGATCCGACATGGGGGTTAGATTCAGCTGCCAGAGCAGGTGATCTTGCAGGGACTCAGTAACACTGTGGTAGCTCTCAAAGTCCCGATTGTCACTGCTCGGCGCTGCGGCGCTGGCAGCGGGTGCTGCGGGGTAAATGTCATCCCACTGGGCATCGACCGGCAGTTCGTTGGGGATTTCCTTGCTCCACTCGCCGGGGGTGTCGCCGTTGTCAGCTATTTCATTGGCGAGTTGTTCGTTGGAGGTTTCTTCTGGCTCGGGCTCGATTTCTTCGGCCAGTTCGAGCAGAGGATTGGCGTACAGGGTTTGCTGAATTTCAAGGTGCAAATCGAGGGATGAAAGCTGGAGTAATTTGATGGCCTGCTGTAATTGCGGGGTCATCGACAACTGTTGACCCATTCGTAGTTGCAGGCTTTGCTTCATGTAATTGTTATGCCGTTTTCATTGAGTGATGACTGGAGTGTAGACCGAGTTACAGCGGGGATCAATTGGCTAGCAAGTAATGTGCCGCTGGTTTGATGGACATCACTTATTGAGAAAGTTGTGGTGTTCATAGCAGACGAGTGTAACGGTAATTTAGAGAGAAAAGTCCTCGCCCAAATAGACGCGGCGCACATCGGGGTTGGAGAGGATGTCATCAGCATTGCCCTGGGCCAGTACGTGGCCATCGTTGACGATATAGGCATGCTCGCAGATGTCGAGGGTTTCCCTGACATTGTGGTCGGTAATCAGTACGCCGATACCGCGATCTTTCAGGTGACAGATAATGCCTTTAATGTCATTCACCGAAATGGGGTCGACGCCGGCAAAGGGTTCGTCGAGCAGCACAAAGGCTGGCTCCATCGCCAGTGCTCGGGCAATTTCGACCCGCCGCCGCTCACCGCCGGACAAGCTCATGCCCTGGCTGGTGCGGATATGGGTGATGTGAAATTCCTGCAACAGCGCTTCCAGTTTGTCCCGGCGATGCTCGGTCGTGAGCTGGGGGCGGGTTTCGAGGATGGCCATAATGTTTTGTTCGACTGTCAGGCGGCGAAATACCGACGCCTCTTGAGGTAGATAACCGATGCCCCGGCGCGCGCGGTGGTGCATGGCCAGGTGGGTGATATCTTCGTCGTCAATCATAATGCGCCCGGCATCCTGCTTGACCAGACCGACAATCATATAAAAGCAGGTGGTTTTTCCGGCACCGTTGGGGCCGAGCAGACCGACGATTTGACCGCTGGCAACACTCAGAGAAACATCGCTAACAACGGCGCGCTTTTTGTAACTTTTGGCCAGATTCAGGGCTTGTAGCTGGGCCATTAATCGCCGTCCTTCTGTTCGTTTGTTGATGTTTCACTGGCGGGGATAACCATGTGTACCCGTTGTTGGTTGTTGTCGCTACCACGGGCTTCGACCAGCTCTGCCTTTAGATCGTAATTAATATGATCGCCTTTGAGGGTAGAGCCCTGTTGTTCGAGGCGGGCATTTTTGATCAGGGTGATAACCTCTTTGTCGAGATAGTATTCAATCGTGTCGGCGTAGGCGTTGACCAGGCCGTCTTCAACATTGGGCTGCTGCTGGTAGTGGGCGGGTTTGCCAATGCAAATGATTTTGTTGGCCTGGCCATCGGTCGAATAGATAGTGACCTGAGCAGCTTCGATCAACAGCGTGCCCTGTTTAATAACGACGGAACCCTGATATTCGGTAACGCCCGTTTTTTCATTGATTTGGGCGCGGTCGGCATCGACAGTAATCGCGGCCTGTTGGTCCGAGGGCAGGGCGAGGGCGGTGGTCGTGCTGAGCATTACACCGAGCAGGCAGAGTAGGCCGGCTAGAGGGGGGCGTAGCTTAATGGTTGGCATCGTGTTGACCCTTAACTCGAGAGAGTATCTGGTAAGTTTGCGCGGCAAAGTCGCCTTTGAAACCGGTGCCGTTAATCTGGTGTCCTGGCGTTTTAAAGGAGATGTGTCTGTCGGTATCGGCTTTCCGACTGTCGGGATAATAGCTGAGAAAGGGTGTCTTGATTTCGGTTTTTTGATTGGCGCTTGCGGGTTTTGCTTGTTGCCAGGCATAGACATCATCCTGCATGTCGATCTGTTTGCCGCTGTTGAGAATAATGCTTTTTTTGGCGCTGAGATGCCACGGCTGTTCGCCCTCTTCACTGGCGTGGGCGAGTACCTGAGGGCTTGCCATAACAAAGCGGTTCTGGGCCTGAAAATACTCGCCTTCCGTTGAGGTCAGTAAAAATGCAGGGCGGCCCTGGGCGTTAAATTTACGTGTCACGGTGTTTTTCATATAGCTGTCGGCACTGGACAGAGCGGATACAGGCGGCTGTTTTTTACGCATAAAGATTTCTGGCTTGGCATCCCAGAAAATAACGAAGACTGCCAGTGCGATGACGAGCAGCGTGGACAGAATGGCATTTTTTATCGATAGCACGGCTTAAAAGCTCAACATCTGCAGGCCATTTTTGAGTGGCTCAAAGGAAGGCCTCAATAGCGTGTTCAAACTTGTCCTGTGCTTTCAGTATAAATTCGGCGGCCTCGCGGACTGCGCCACAGCCCCCGTCCCGGCTTGACTGCCAGTCAGCGTGTTCGACAACCGTTGGGTTGGCATTGGCGACGGTCATGCCCAGACCGACCCGGCGGATGACGGCTAAATCTGGCAGGTCGTCGCCCATGTAGGCAATTTCATCCATCGTATAGCGATCATCGGCAAGTAGTTCGTTGAGGGCTGTCAGTTTGTCTTCTCGGCCCTGCACAACGCGATCGATGCCGAGTTCATTAGTGCGCCGTGATAATAAATGTGAGCTGCGTCCGGTGATAATCGCCACTTCAATATCCGCACCTTGCAGGAGTTTTATACCCAGGCCGTCTTGAATATTGAAGGCTTTGAGTTCGTCGCCGCTGTTGCTGTAGTAAATACTGCCGTCGGTGAGCACGCCATCGACATCAAGTACTAGCATGCGGATTTTTTTAGCGGCTAATTGGTTGTTGGCAAGATTCATTAAGCGGTTCCGTTCAAGTGCTCTTTCGTTGGGAGTGGAGGTCAGGTCTTTGTATTTTTAAATAACACCAGCACGCAGTATATCGTGCATATGCAATACGCCGAGGGGGTGGTGAGCTTCATCTTCGACCACCAGCGCGGTTATTTTTTTGCTTTCCATAATATTTAACGCTTGAGCGGCGAGGATATTGGCGTCAATGGCATTGCCGCCTCGGGTCATTACTTCGCCGATAGTGGCGCAATTGATGTCGATCTGGTTGTCGACGACGCGGCGTAAATCACCGTCGGTAAAGACGCCGATTAAGGTGTTTTGTGGATCGACAACGGTGGTTAAGCCAAAGCCTTTGGCGGTCATTTCCAGCAGGGCATCTTTAAGCAGGGTGCTTTCATTAACGCGAGGTACCTCATCGCCGCTGTGCATAATGTCGCAGACGCGTAGCAGTAGCTTGCGGCCCAGTGCGCCGCCGGGATGGGAGAAAGCAAAATCTTCTGCAGTAAAGCCCCGGGCTTCGAGCAGGGCAATGGCCAGGGCATCACCCATCACCAGGGTGACGGTGGTGCTGGTGGTGGGGGCCAGATTAAGAGGGCAGGCTTCTTCTTCAACGCTAACATCGAGGTTCACGTTAGCCGCTTCAGCCAGCAGCGACTCTGGATCACCGGTCATGCTGATCAGGGGGATATCGAGCCGTTGGATCAAAGGTAATAATGTGACGATTTCAGCGGTGTTGCCGGAGTTGGAAATGGCGATGACGATGTCGTCCCGCGTGATCATACCCAGATCGCCGTGACTGGCTTCACCAGGGTGAACAAAGAAAGCGGGGGAGCCGGTGCTGGCCAATGTCGCTGCGATTTTGTTGCCAATATGGCCCGACTTGCCCATGCCGGTGACGATAATACGGCCCTTGCAGCCCAGCATTAACTGGCAAGCCTGGGTGAGGTTGCCGTCAATACGCGCTGCCAGTGCTGCAACGGCGTCAGCTTCGCGCTGAATGGTGCGCAGGGCTGAGGCGTTAAAGTCGAATTCACTCATCGAGGCGGTATCCTGATTTAGTCCTATAGGCGGGAGTATAGCGGTCGATTACCCTAAGGTCAGCTGGTCGGCAGTAGAACGACGAAATACAGAACATAAAGCAGCAGCATGACGCTACCAAACTTTCGCGAGAGGTGGACGGTCGCGGCTTTATCCTTCTGTTTTCTTTGCCTGAAATAATGCACAGCGATGGAGCCGAGTAATAATAGTGTCAGCGCTGTGACGGACAGGTAGTCGCGATAAAACACGGCGCTGTCTAGCTGCAAGGGTGAAATAATGCCGGCAATTGGCATCACCGCGAGGAAGTTAAAAAGGTTGGAGCCAAAGATATTGCCGATGGCGATATCGTGATGGCCGCGCAGGGCGCTGGTCACGGAGGCGGCGAGCTCGGGCAGGCTGGTGCCAATGGCGACCACGGTCAGACCGATAATCAACTCGCTAATGCCCATTTCAGCAGCGGTAGTGATCGCCCCCCAGACGAGGATTTTTGAGCTCAACAGCATCACCAGCAGGCCGACGACAAACCACGCTGCTGCAGCCGTGTTGGAGGTGGAGGCAATATTCTCCACTTCGGCCTCTTCTTCGGGGTTGGGATGTTGGGTTTTGTATTTGACGGTCGCCCAGAGCAGTAGCGGGATGAGCGCTAGCATGACCAGGCTTTCAATACGGCCCAGCGTTTGGTCGTAGAGGCAGTAGCCCGCCAATGCTGTCACAAACAGGAGCACCGGCCCCTCCTGAAAAACCAGGTGGCGTTGGGCGGGCAGGGGTGCAATCAGTGCTGTAACGCCGAGCACTAAACCGATGTTAGCCAGGTTGCTGCCCAGGGCATTACCCACGGCGAGGGCGCCGGAACCTTCTAAGGCGGCATTAATTGAGACGATAATTTCAGGCGCAGAGGTGCCGATAGAAACGATGGTCAGGCCAATCACCATGGGCGAAATACCAAAGTTTTTCGCTGCGCTGGCGGCACCGATAACAAAGCGGTCCGCACCCCATACCAGGCCAATAAGGCCGGCAATGATTGCCATATAGGCTGGCATTAATTCATTCATTACTCGTCGCTGTTCCTTTATTTGACGTACTTTACTATTGTTTTTCTTCTGCAAGATCTGGATAGATCCACCCTTGTTTTGGCGGCGGCCGTCAGTCGCCAAAGCAGGTCGGGGATGGTATAGTGTGCGGCCAAAAAAGTCAGTCAGTTTGCGACTTTTTGAGACTAAAGCAGGGCACTTGTTTAGAAAAGAACTGTCTCTTGGTAGAGACTGTCTTTGTAGAATAATAGACAGTTAAGCTCTGTGTAAGAAGATAGAGCAGGGTAAAAAGGGCGCGATAGCCAAGCGTGCGATAACAGGAAGCAGTGGATATGTTGGTAAAACAATTACAGAAAAAATTAACATTGATGGCCCTTTGTTGGATTGGATTGGGTTGGGCTGGGCTGGTGTTTGCTGGGCAGGCGCAGGCAAATTGTATGGCGTCCGAAGCGGTAACGGCAGAAGCTGCCCTTTCGCCCTATCAGTTGATAGGCTCGATAACGGATGAGGTGCTGGCTGAGATCGATCGCCATCGCGCAGAGCGTGATGACAGTGCTGACGAAATAGTAAAGCAGCAGCAGTTCGACTGCTTTGTCGGGCAGGTCGACCAAATTCTTGGAAAAGTCGTCGACTTTGACTGGATTGCACTCAAGGTTATGGGTGGCTACGGCAAGGCAGCCAGTGCCGAGCAAAAAGCACAATTTGCCGAAACGTTTCGCGCCGGCCTGGTTGAGACCTACGGCCGCGGACTGTTGAGTTACAGCAGTGAAAAAATTGAACTCCTGCCTGCAGAGGAAATCGGTGATAAGCGTAAGGTTACTGTGCATCAGCAGATAGTGGGGGAGGATGCCTCTTACCCTCTGGACTATACGATGGGCCTGAAAAATGGGCAGTGGAAGGTTATTAATGTCATCATCAATGGCATTAATTTGGGTAAAACCTTTAGAGGACAATTTACGCAATCGTCACAAAATAATGATGGCGATATCGATAAAGTTATTGCCAGCTGGGACAGTGGCGTGAGTGAGAACGGGTAAATCATGGATATTGAAGAAATTAAACGTTTATTGCAGGTTGCTCTGCCGGACTGTGAAATCACTGTCGAAAGTGAAGGCTCTCATCTAAACGTGAGCGTCGTTGGCGATGTGTTTGAAGGCAAGCGTCCTGTGCAGCGTCAGCAATTAGTCTATGGTGCGCTGAATGAGCAGATTGCTTCAGGTGCGGTACACGCGGTGAATATGAAGCTCTGCACACCGGCCGAATGGCAGGCTAGTTAAGCGACAAGTTACGGGGTTGGTGTTTTCTAAGCACTGACCGATCAAACTCAAGCATTAGTAAAATCAGGCGCGAGTATGGCAGAACAGACGCTGTCCTTTCGTGTTCTGATTATTAGCGGATCTACACATGGATAAACTGCTGATTACCGGGGGCACTCCGCTTTCGGGTGAAATTCGAATATCTGGCGCGAAGAATTCAGCCTTGCCTATATTGGCAGCGACTTTGCTGGCTGAAGATCCTGTGACGGTGTCGAACCTGCCTCACCTGCATGATGTGACCACCATGATCGAGCTTCTCGGTTGCATGGGGGTGAGTGTTATTGTCGATGAGAAAATGCGTGTCGAAGTGGATGCTAGCACCCTGCACACACGCAGTGCGCCCTATGAGCTGGTGAAAACCATGCGCGCCTCGATATTGGTGCTGGGGCCTTTGCTGAGTCGTTTTGGTGAGGCGGAAGTGTCCTTTCCCGGTGGTTGTGCTATCGGTAGCCGGCCGGTTGATTTGCATTTGCACGGGCTCGAATTGATGGGCGCTGATATTTCCATTGAAGGCGGTTATATCAAGGCCAAAGTCGATGGGCGATTGAAAGGCGCTCATATCTTTATGGATACGGTTTCTGTGGGTGCTACGGAAAACCTGATGATGGCGGCGAGTTTGGCGGAAGGCAAAACGGTGATTGAAAATGCTGCTCGCGAGCCAGAGATCGTCGACCTTGCCAATTGCCTGAATGCACTGGGTGCCGATGTTCAGGGCGCTGGCGGCAATAGCTTGACCATTAATGGCGTACCAAAACTGTCTGGCGGCAGTTACAACATCATGCCCGATAGAATTGAAACCGGTACGTATCTGGCTGCGGCTGCGGCAACGCGGGGCAAAGTAAAGTTGCGTGACACCGACCCCCATATCCTCGAATCCGTTTTGCTCAAGCTGGAAGAGATGGGCGCTAAAATCACTACGGGTGATGACTGGATTGAACTCGATATGGAAGGGCGTCGCCCCAAGCCTGTGCAGTTGCGAACGGCCCCTTACCCCGGCTTTCCCACCGATATGCAGGCTCAGTTGACGGCGGTCAACGCAGTGGCGGACGGTGTTGGCATGGTGACGGAGACCATTTTTGAAAATCGCTTGATTCAAACCCACGAGCTCAACCGCATGGGTGCGAATATTGTGCTTGAAGGCAATACTGCGATTGTTACCGGTGTTGAAAAGTTGATGGGCGCGCCGGTTATGGCTTCTGATTTAAGAGCGTCGGCGAGCTTGGTGATTGCCGGTTTGGTGGCGGAAGGTGAAACCGTTGTCGAACGTATTTACCACATTGACCGCGGCTATGAATGCATCGAAGAAAAACTCCAGCTACTGGGCGCGAATATTCGCCGTGTGCCGAATTAAGGCCAGGCTACTCGGCGACTTGCTTGCAAATTGAACGGACTGAAGTGCTTGAATTGTTTTGAAGCACTTGAACTCCCTTAAAGTGATTGAACTACCTTAAAGCGATTAATTATGAGTCAGTTGACGATCGCGCTCACCAAGGGGCGCATTCTTAAAGAAACCCTGCCATTACTGGCTGAAGTGGGTATTGAGCCCAGCGAAGATATCGCCAGCAGCCGCAAATTAATGTTTGCGACGAATCGAGACGATATTCGCCTGCTCGTACTGCGCGGTACCGATGTGCCTACTTATGTACAGTTTGGTGCGGCCGATCTCGGTATCGCCGGTAAAGACACCCTGCTTGAAAATGGCGGCGATGGTTACTATGAGCCTATCGACCTGGGTATTTCCCGCTGCCGTTTAATGACGGCGGGCATGGTCGGTGCTGCCCCGGTGACAGGGCGTATTCGCGTCGCCACCAAATACGTTAATGTGGCGCGACGTTATTACGCAGAGAAAGGCCTGCAGGCCGATATCATCAAGCTCTATGGTGCGATGGAATTAGCGCCGTTAATTGAGCTGTGCGATGAAATTGTCGACATCGTCGACACCGGCAATACCCTTAAAGCCAATGGTCTGGAGCCTCGCGAACTGATTGGCGATGTTAGCTCAAGACTGATCGTCAACAAGGGTGCGTTGAAAACCAAACACAAGCTGATTCAGCCCTTACTCGAAGGCTTTAGCGCCCTAGTTGCTTCTCGGGCACAAAGTGAAAACGAGGCCGCCAGCGCGTGAGCGAACTCAGGCCGCTAATGCTGGATGCCGCTGATGCTGATTTCAGTGCTCGCCTCGATACATTGCTCGCCTGGCAGCCCGAATTGGCAGGCGATGTGGTTGCGGTTGTTAATGAAATTATCGCGGCTGTACGTAGCGACGGTGACAAGGCGGTGCTCGAATACACGCGCCGTTTTGATCGGCGTGAAGTCGAGAATATTGATGAGTTAGACATTAGCCGTGAGACCCTGCAGCAGGCTCTGGTAGATTTACCCGCCGAGCAGCGAGAGGCTCTTGAAACGGCGGCAGAACGCATTCGCAGTTATCACCAGCACCAAAGGCAGGAATCCTGGCAATACCGCGAAGCCGATGGCACTGTGCTGGGCCAAAAAATTACACCCCTGCAGCGTGTGGGTATTTATGTGCCCGGTGGCAAGGCGAGTTACCCCTCCTCGGTGCTGATGAATGCGCTACCGGCGAAAGTGGCGGGTGTCGATGAAATCATTATGGTGGTGCCAGCTCCCGGTGGGGATTTGAATCCGGCTGTATTGGCCGCCGCCGCGATTGCCGGTGTCGACCGCGTGTTTACTATTGGCGGCGCTCAGGCCGTTGCTGCACTGGCCTACGGGACGTCGTCCATTCCGCAGGTCGATAAGGTAGTTGGCCCTGGCAATATCTATGTCGCCACCGCAAAAAAAGCCGTGTTTGGTCAGGTGGGTTTGGATATGGTTGCCGGGCCATCGGAGATTCTGGTGATTTGTGATGGCGAAACATCGCCTGACTGGATCGCTATGGATCTGTTCTCTCAGGCCGAGCACGATGAGCAGGCGCAGTCGATTTTAATCAGCCCCGATGCTGATTTTTTGCAGGCTGTACAGGCCAGTATGAACAAGCTGCTTGATGAGATGCCAAGGCGCGACATCATCAAGGCCTCAATCAATGGCCGCGGTGCGCTGATTAAAGTTGCTGATCTCGACGAGGCGGTGCGCATCTCCAATCGTATTGCCCCGGAGCACCTGGAATTATCGGTGGCCGACCCGGACGGGATGCTTGTCGATATTCGCCACGCTGGTGCTGTTTTTCTGGGTCGTCATACTCCGGAGGCACTGGGCGATTACTGTGCAGGCCCCAACCACGTGTTGCCGACCTCGACCACGGCGCGTTTCTCATCGCCCCTGGGTGTCTACGATTTCCAAAAGCGCACCTCATTGATTGCCTGCTCCCCAGAGGGCGCAGCAAAACTGGCCGACACGGCTGCCGTGCTGGCGCGTTGTGAATCCCTCGAAGCCCATGCGCGTTCCGCTGACTACCGACGCTAATTGCCGGGCTTTGCTCGGCGCGTTAATCAAATTTAAATTAATTAAGTGGTGAAACGATGACCCGGCGTCTGTGGAGCGATTTTGTCAGTGAGCTCGAACCCTATGTGCCGGGTGAGCAACCCCGTGTCGATAATCTCGTCAAACTCAATACTAATGAAAACCCCTATGGCCCCTCGCCCCGGGTAGCTGAAGCCATCAAGGCCGAGCTGGGTGATGAGTTGCGCCTCTATCCGCCGCCGAATGCAGATGCTTTAAAGCAGGCGATTGCTGATTATCACGGTGTTGATATCAGGCAGGTCTTTGTCGGCAATGGTTCTGATGAGGTGCTGGCCCACGCGTTCAATGGTCTGTTTCGCCACGGTAAGCCGCTGCTGTTTCCCGATATTACCTATAGTTTTTATCCGGTTTATTGCGGTTTGTACGAGATTGAAGAGCGCAGAATTCCGCTCACCGATAGCTTCGAAATTGCGGTGGATGATTACCTCGTGCCTAATGGCGGGATTATCTTCCCCAACCCTAATGCGCCGACCGGGCGTTTGTTATCCCTCGATAGAATTGCCTCGCTGCTGCGTCGTAACCCTGATTCCGTAGTGTGTGTGGACGAGGCCTATATTGATTTTGGTGGCGATAGCGCCATTGCTCTGGTCAACGAGTTTGATAATTTGCTGGTGATTCAAACCCTGTCGAAGTCACGCTCGCTAGCGGGGCTGAGGCTGGGTTTTGCCATTGGTCATCCGGAGTTGATTGAAGCCCTTGAGCGCATTAAAAACAGTTTTAATTCCTACCCCGTAAGCCGTCTGGCTATCGCTGGTGGTGTTGCGGCTTTCGCCGATGAAGCGTATTTCAGGCAAACCTGCGACACAGTGATCGCCAGTCGCGTGGCGCTGGTCGAAGCACTGGAAAAGCTGGGTTTTGAGGTGATTCCCTCCGCCGCAAACTTTGCGCTTGCGCGTCATCCCGACTATAGCGGTGAGTATTTAATGGCGGCCCTGCGTGAGCGTAAGATTATTGTGCGTCACTTTCATGCAGCGCGTATCGAGCAATTTCTGCGCATTACCGTCGGCACGCCGCAGCAAATTACTTTGCTACTCGCGGCACTGGAAGAGATTATTGCCTGAAATCAGTTCAATGGGCCGCCCAGTAAACGCTTTAACTTTCGGGGCGAATGCCGGCGATAGCCTTAATCGTCAACCAAATATCCTTGCGAATAATTCGTAGCTCTATTGGGTCGCCCGGTGCTAGATCGGCAATCATGTTGATTTCGCTGGAGCCATCGCTGACGGCCTGGCCATTAATATGAGTGATGATATCGCCGGGTTGCAGGCCGCTGTTATAGGCCGGTCCGTAGATGGGCACGGCGGTGATAATTAAGGCCGTGGGAGGTGATAGCTCTAACTGGGCAGCGATGGTCGGCGCTAGTTGCTGCACTTCGACACCCAGCCAGCCGCGAATAACCCTGCCGTGGGCAATGATGTCGTCGAGCACTTTAATCGCCATCTCTGTGGGAATGGCAAAGCCGATGCCGACAAAAGATGTTTCGTTCAGCGTCGCCGAATTGATGCCAACGAGATTGCCGTAGGCGTCGATCAATGCGCCACCTGAGTTGCCCGGATTAATAGCCGCGTCAGTTTGCAGGTAGTTCTCGTAGCGATTGAGGCTCAGGCCACTGCGTCCGGTGGCGCTGATAATGCCCTGGGAAACTGATTGGCCAATGCCGAAGGGATTGCCGATGGCCAGCACAATATCACCGACTTCTGATTTTACCCGGCTGTCTTCGCTGACGCGGGGAATGGCTTTTAGCTGGTCGAGATCTATTTTTAGTACCGCGAGATCGGAATCTCTGTCGGTGCCAACAATCGTGGCTTTGGCTTCGCGCCCATCATAAAGCAGGGCGACGACTTCTTCGGCACCGGCGACGACATGGTTGTTGGTGAGGATAAAGCCGCGCTCATCAATGATGACCCCGGAGCCGAGAGACGATTCCATACGCTGTCGTTGCGGTATATTGCTGCCGCCGATAAAGCGCTGAAAAACAGGGTCATTAGCCAGGGGGTGGCTCACCCGGGTGCGGGTATAAATATTGACTACCGAGGGTGCAGCTCTGCGCACTGCGGCAGCATAAGAGGTAACGATGCCGGGTGCCTGTTGTTTTATTATCGTCGCAATGGGCGTGTTTTGCGTTGAAATGGCACCGTTGCTAATAAACTGGGGGAATAGCACAGTGACGATAGTCGCGATGATGAGGCCAAAGAGGGTTGGCCAGCCGAAATATCGTAATAGTCGCAAGGTCTAAGATCCGCTGATGGTTTCTCAAGTGTTGGTGGTATTATGGCACACCCCGGAACACCCCTGCCTGCGATCATTGGCAGCCGGTTCGAAACAGTTTCTATGTTCCAGTGCGACCCGCAATGGAGCAGGAAAATTACAGTCATTAGTAACTAATGGAGAGTGAAAATATGAGTGGTCTTGTTAATCCCCACGGCAGTGATGTTCTGCTACCTTTATTACTGGAAGGAGAAGCGCTGGCAACGGCAAAAGCGAAGGCAGAGAGTCTGCCTAAAGTGATTTTGGCCTCCCGCGAAGTGGGCGATCTTATTATGCTCGGCATCGGTGGCTTTACACCACTCGACGGATTTATGGGCAAGGCAGACTGGCAGGGTGTTTGCGACAATATGCACATGGCCAACGGTTTATTCTGGCCGATTCCGATTACCTTGTCAGTGAGCCAGGCTCAAGCCGATGAGCTTGAGCTGGGTGCTGAAGTGGCGCTGGTTGACGGCGAGACAGACGAGTTGATGGGCGTGCTGACGCTGTCTGAAAAGTACAATATTGATAAGGCTCACGAGTGCCAGCAGGTATTTACCACCACCGATCCAGATCATCCCGGTGTTGCCATGGTGATGAACCAGGGTGACGTTAATCTGGCGGGTAAGGTTGCCGTCTTTTCTCAGGGCGACTTCCCCAGCAAGTACGAAGGGGTCTATATGACGCCGGCGCAAACTCGCGAGTTGTTTGAGGCCAAAGGCTGGTCGACGATTGCCGCCTTTCAAACGCGCAACCCAATGCATCGCTCTCACGAATATCTGGCGAAGATCGCCATCGAAATTTGTGACGGTGTGATGGTTCATTCTCTATTGGGCAAGCTGAAGCCGGGAGATATTCCCGCTGAAGTGCGCCAGGAAGCGATTGGCACTTTGATTGAAGAGTACTTTGTCGACAACACCGTGGTGCAGTCGGGCTACCCCCTAGATATGCGCTATGCCGGCCCCCGAGAGGCGCTTTTGCATGCCCTGTTTCGTCAAAACTACGGTTGCACTCACTTGATTGTTGGTCGTGATCACGCGGGCGTGGGCGACTACTACGGGCCTTTCGACGCCCATCATATCTTTGATGAAATCCCCAAAGATGCGATGGAAACTGTGCCACTGAAAATCGACTGGACCTTCTGGTGCAATCGTTGCGACACCATGGCGTCAATGCGTACCTGCCCTCATGGTGCCGATGATCGCGTGCTAGTGTCGGGTACCAAACTGCGCAAGGCGCTGTCAGAAGGTGGTGAGGTCGAGGCAAACTTCTCTCGCCCTGAAGTGCTGGATATTTTGCGTAAGTACTACGCAGGCTTAAGCGATGAAGATAATGTCGAGGTTAAGTTGTCGGGTCACTCCGCTACTTAAATTCGTCGCGCACAAAAAAGCCGGGCTAATACCCCGGCTTTTTTAATGTAACAAATTTGATCAGACGCTACTGTCAAATGAAAGTGATTAAGCGACCTTGGTTGTGGGGTCGTCGTCTTCACTGTTGTTTTCGCTCTCGGCGAGTTCTGCTGCAGGCTGTGCTGCTGTACTGGCTTTATTTTTTTCCAGACCGTAGCTTTCATCCAGTATCCCGTTAATATCGGGGGTGTAGTCTTTGGGTGGCTGCGGGCTGCCAATAGTGCTGCTATCTACAGCGTGAGAAATACCCAGATTGCCGGAACCTGCCTCGAGTAATTTGTTGCTGATTTCAGGGTTGGTGAGCGTCATGGCGCTGGCGGCGAGATGCTGGTGTACTTCTTTATAGCTGTGAGTCAGATTATTAACCAGCTCGGAAGTGGTGATGAAATGCTCGGTCACCTTGTGCTGATAGGTTTTCAGCTCATCATCTTTTTTGCGCAATTCTTCCGTCAGTGTGCGGCGCTGCCTGGTAGCACCAGAGAGAGTACGGCCGACAAAAGTGCCGATGACGAGGCCAATAGCAAGGCTGGCCAATGCGATTGTGATGGGGTCTGTGGGCACGTGAGTACTTCCTTTTATGAATTTAATAGGTGGGGATTCTATCTTGAACCGCGTGCAGGTTGAATAGCTGGGCGATGAATATTTACTATCTTCTGGCAAGAGTGGGTCGTTGATCCTTCATTAAATAAAGATTACCTGGGTCGAAAAAATGAGTAAAAAAACACAAGTCACATTGAAGGGTGCGGCGGGTCAAATTGAGGCTCTGATTGAAGAAGGGCTTGCCGATGGCCCGTTCAGTGCGCATGGCTATGTGGCGGTTATCTGCCATCCTCACCCGCTGCACGGTGGCGCCATGGGTAATAAAGTGGTATCGACATTGGCGAGGGTTTATCGCGAGCTAGGTATTACTTCTCTGCGCTTTAACTTTCGAGGGGTGGGTGCCAGCGGGGGAGAGCATGATGAGGGGCGGGGTGAGGTGGACGATGTATGCCTGGTGAGCGAGTGGCTGCTGGCTGAGTATCCGGGGAGTCAATTATTGCTTGCAGGCTTTTCTTTTGGCTCGGCCATTGTTGCCGCTGCGAGCGAGCGGATGACCGTGGCGCACATGATTCTGGTTGCGCCACCGGTAATGCGTTATAGCTATGCCCCGCAAGGGTCGTTTGCTTGTCCGGTAACGATGGTGCTCGGTGGGCAGGATGAGCTGGTGGATATTGAAAGTGTACTCGAGTGGCGGGAAGCTCTTGATTCACGAATAGAGCCAATAGTTATCTCCGAGGCGAGCCACTTCTTTCATGGCCAGTTGAATAGCCTGCGAGAAAAGCTCGAGGCACAACTGGATGTTTTCTTAACCAGGGCCTAGGTGTGCTGATGAGCCGCTTGCGCACTTTGTGCGGCACGAGTAGAGTGGCCGCCCAGAATAGTTATGCCTCTAACCCCATGTGCCATTCACTACAGTCAGCCCTTAATTGATGTCTTCTTCTCCCCTACAACGCTATGAAAAAGATTTGCTACAAGAGGGGTTTTTTGCCGACTCGGCGCAGCGTTTCGCCGTGGAAAAGCTCCAGTCCGTTTATGAGCAATTAATAGCGGCAAGCGAGGTGAAGGTTGGGCTGTTTGATCGTCTGCGGGGACGGCAGCGTGATCATGCACCTGTTAAAGGGCTGTATTTTTGGGGTGGCGTGGGGCGGGGTAAAACCTACCTAATGGACAACTTTTACGAGAGTCTGCCCTTTGAGCAAAAAATGCGCGTGCATTTTCATCGCTTTATGCGCCGCGTCCACAGTGATCTCACTAAGTACAGCGGTGTAAAAAACCCGCTGGAGAAAGTGGCAGCAGGTATTGCCAAAGATGCGCGAGTGATTTGCTTTGATGAGTTTTTTGTTTCCGATATTACCGACGCGATGATCCTGGGTGGCTTGATGGAGCTGCTCTTTGATCGAGGCGTAACGCTGATAGCGACGTCTAATATTGTTCCCGACAGGCTTTACACTAATGGTTTGCAGCGTCAGCGCTTTTTGCCGGCTATTGCTCTGGTAAAGCAGCATTGTGAAGTGGTGAATGTCGATAGCGGTACAGATTACCGCCTGCGCGCCCTGGAGCAGGCTGAGCTCTACCACTCGCCGCTGGATGAACAGGCGGAGGTATCACTGCACCGCACCTTCGATAGCTTGGTGCCGGCGCGTGATGAGCTGCGTGAAAATGTTGCGCTGGAAGTGGAGGGGCGGGATATCCCCTGTCGCTTTGTCGCCGAGGACGTGGCCTGGTTTGATTTTCTGGCCCTATGCGATGGGCCGCGCAGTCAGAATGATTACATTGAGCTGGCGCGAGAGTTTCACGCGGTGCTGATTAGTGATATTCCACAGCTAGGGCGCGATAGTGAAGATCAGGCCCGTCGTTTTATCAGTCTGATTGATGAGTTTTACGATCGTAATGTGAAGCTGGCGATGTCGGTTGCCGTGCCTCTTGAGTCTATCTATAGCGGTGGTAATTTAGCCTTTGAGTTTGAACGCACCCTGAGTCGCTTGCTGGAAATGCAATCTCATGATTATTTGGCGCGCGAGCATCGGCCCTGATAACGCTTGATTTTGTTAGGCAGTGATTAATTCTAAAAAGGTATTCGTAATAAAGGTGAATATCTGCTTGAACTTCCTCTCACTCATCGGTAGAATTCGCGCTCTTTTCTGGGAGCCACCTGATTTCAGGTAACGATTCAATGAAAACATTTAGCGCGAAACCCGAAACAGTTCAGCACGATTGGTATGTCGTCGATGCCGCCGATAAAACGCTGGGTCGACTAGCGAGTGACATTGCGACGCGTCTGCGCGGCAAGCACAAGCCTGAGTATACGCCCCATGTTGATACGGGCGACTACATCGTCGTCGTCAATGCCGAAAAGGTGCGTGTGACGGGTAAAAAAGCAACTAACAAGCTGTATTACCACCACACAGGTTTCCCTGGTGGAATTAAGTCAATTAGCTTCGAAAAGTTGATCGACAAGGCACCTACGCGTGCACTTGAGAAAGCGGTAAAGGGCATGTTGCCCAAGGGTCCGCTGGGTCGGGCTATGTATAGCAAGTTGAAAGTGTACGCCGGGGATGCGCATCCTCATGCCGCACAACAACCGCAAGCACTGAATATTTAACGGGACGCATGACAATGGCTGAAACTTATTACGGTACAGGTCGACGCAAAACGTCGGCAGCTCGAGTGTTTATCACTAGTGGTAGCGGTAATGTTACGGTAAATAACCGTACTCTTGAGCAGTATTTTGGTCGCGAAGTGGCACGTATGATAGTACGTCAACCGCTGGAGCTGGTCGAAGCGGTCGATAAATTCGATTTAAAAATCACCGTTAGCGGTGGTGGTAGTTTTGGGCAAGCCGGTGCAATTCGCCACGGCTTGTCACGTGCATTACTGGCTTACGACGAAACTCTGCGTTCACCTCTGCGTCAGGCGGGCTTTTTGACTCGCGATGCCAGAGCAGTTGAGCGTAAGAAAGTGGGTCTGCACAAAGCACGTAAGCGCCCACAGTTCTCGAAACGCTAATAACTTTACGTTTTGTAAAAAGAGCCCGACTTTATGTTGGGTTTTTTTTGTTCTAAAACATAGGGTTGGCTGATTGGCTGCCGGTCTCGGCTTGTAAACCCCTATGCATTTCATTACTATTACTCGCCATTTTTATCTGTGCGCGGGTACAGGTTTTATCAGCTGCAATAAAAAAGCGCAGCCAATCTTTTTTCTGCCTTAATTTAGGGGAGCTCATATGAGCAATGAGGGTGTCAATCAGGGGCGTCGCCGCTTTTTGACTGCAACTACCTGCGCTGTTGGCGCGGTAGGTGCAGCAGGCGCAGCGGTGCCATTTGTCGGTTCCTGGTTTCCAAGTGCGAAAGCGAAAGCAGCCGGAGCACCGGTACGAATCAATATTAGTCGCATTGAGCCGGGCCAGATGGTCGTTGAAGAATGGCGCGGGCAGCCGGTCTATATTATCCGTCGCACCCAGGAAGCTCTCGATTCACTGGCTAAGTTGACCGATAAATTACGCGACCCTAACTCTGAAAAGTCGAAGCAGCCTACTTATGTTGATCCTGTTAACAGGGCCTCGAACGCGGAATACTTGATCATGGTTGGCCTGTGTACTCACCTTGGTTGCGCGCCGATGTATCGCCCCGATGTGGGTGCGACTGATCTTGGCGGTGATGAATGGTTGGGTGGTTTTTTCTGCCCTTGTCACGGTTCCAAATTTGATCTTGCGGGACGTGTTTATCAGGGCGTGCCTGCACCTCTGAATCTTGTAGTACCTCCCCACAATTATGAAAGTGAAAATGTGGTGATGATCGGTATTGATGAGGAGAGCGCATAATGAAATTGATCATGTTTCTGTGGAACTGGTTTGATGAACGTCTGCCGGTTCAGCGTGCCTGGGATACCCATATGGGTAAGTACTACGCGCCGAAGAACTTTAATTTTTGGTACTTTTTTGGGGTTTTGTCTCTACTGGTACTCGTCAATCAGTTGCTCACGGGTATTTGGTTAACGATGAGCTTTGAACCCTCGTCTGATGGTGCTTTTGCCTCGGTCGAATACATTATGCGCGATGTCGATTACGGCTGGATTCTGCGTTATATGCATTCCACGGGTGCCTCGGCATTCTTTATCGTCATCTACCTGCACATGTTTCGTGGCTTGCTATACGGTTCTTATAAAGCACCTCGTGAGCTGGTGTGGCTGTTTGGCATGGCGATTTATCTGGCGCTGATGGCTGAAGCATTTTTGGGCTACGTGCTACCTTGGGGGCAAATGTCCTATTGGGGAGCGCAGGTTATTATTTCCCTGTTTGGCGCTATTCCCTATATCGGTGATGCCATTGTGGAGTGGGTGCGTGGTGATTATCTGATTTCAGGTATTACCCTTAATCGCTTCTTTGCGCTGCATGTGGTTGCTGTGCCCATCGTTCTGCTCGGTCTGGTGGTCTTACACCTCCTGGCTCTGCACGAAGTGGGTTCTAACAACCCCGACGGCATTGAGATTAAGAAAAACAAAGATGAGAACGGTATACCTCTTGACGGTATTCCCTTCCATCCCTACTACACGGTGCACGATCTGGTGCCGATCGTAGTTTTCATCTTTATTTTCTGCTTCATCCTGTTCTTTATGCCAGAAATGGGCGGCTATTTTATTGAGCATGCAAATTTCGAAATTGCTAACCCACTAAAAACACCTGAGCACATTGCGCCTGTTTGGTATTTCACGCCTTACTATTCAATGTTGCGTGCGGTACCCGATAAGTTTATGGGCTTTTTAGTGATGGCGGCAGCTGTAGCGATTCTTTTCGTATTACCTTGGCTTGATCGTAGTCCGGTGAAGTCGATTCGGTATAAGGGTAATGCTAGTCGTATTGCTATAGTGCTTTTCGCTGCTGCCTTTGTGATCCTTGGTATTCTGGGTATGAAAGCGCCTTCACCTGCGCGTACTGCGCTGGCGCAGATTTGTACTGTTATCTACTTCCTCTACTTCCTGGCGATGCCGGTTTGGACCAAGATGGAGAAAACCAAACCAGAGCCTGCCCGAGTCACGATGGATGGCGGTATGGGTACTTGGCGGGCATTGGGCGTATTGCTTGTTATCATCGGTTTGATTTTCGTGCCACTTAAAGCGGTCGGCTCTTCGTCGAATTTTGACTGCGGCACTATTGCTTGCGATCACTTTGAGGCTGAGCCAGAAAATAAGCCTTCTTTACAAAATGGTGCCAAGCTCTTCGTTAACTACTGCATGGGTTGCCATTCTGCGAAGTATCAGCGCTGGGAGCGTGCGGCAGATGACTTGGGTATTCCCCACGGCATGATGATGGAAAATCTTGTTTTTAGCGGCCAGAAAATTGGCGGCTTGATGGGTATCTCTATGGCTGAGCGCTCGGCAAAAGCATGGTTCGGTGCTGTGCCCCCCGACCTGACTCTGGTCACCAGAGCGCGTTCATCGAAGTGGGTTTATACTTATCTGCGTAATTTTTATGCCGATAGTAGTCGCCCGGTTGGTATCAATAATAAAGTCTTTAAAGACGTGGGTATGCCTCACGCCTTGATGGATTTACAGGGCCTGCAAGGTTGCGCTCCAGGCCCTGTGCTTGCTCACAATGGCGGTATTAAAGTTGATCCTTTGACCAGCAAGCCTTTGCTCGATGACCCCTGTGGCTCCTTTGAGCTGCTGAGTGAGGGTAGTATGTCGCCAGAAGAGTTTGATGGTGCCGTTTACGACTTGGTTAACTTTATGGCTTATATGGCTAACCCGATGGTGGTAGAAAGTCGTCGAGTTGGTATTAATGTTCTTTTGTTCCTCGCCTTTTTATTGATATGGGTGTGGTTGTTAAATCGTGAGTACTGGAAAGATATTCACTAATAAATTTGCTGTGTAAGTAAATTTTCCCTATCGCATGAGGTGGTTTTAATGGGCGTTGTTTCGAAGCGAACATCGATGACATTTTTTTCTGATCCGGCAAGTCATTATTGCCACAGAATAAGAATTGTCCTCGCAGAAAAAGGTGTGACAGTCGATATTGAAGAAGTTGACCCTAATGCTATCCCTGAGGAGTTGGTTGAACTCAACCCTTATGGCTCAGTGCCTACTTTGGTCGATAGGGATTTATCACTGTACGAATCCAAAGTGATGATGGAATATCTTGATGAGCGTTTCCCCCATCCGCCGTTGCTGCCAGTTTATCCAGTAGCTCGGGCCTTAAGTCGTCAGTACATGCACCGTATTGAAAAAGACTGGTGTGAAAAAGTAGATGTGATTGTTGCCAATAAAGATGCGAAAAAGGTAGATAAAGCGCGTAAAGAGCTGCGTGACAGCTTTCTTGGTATTGCGCCTATTTTTACCGATAAGCCCTATTTCATGTATGAAGAATTTACCCTGGTTGACTGCTGTCTAGCGCCTCTTTTGTGGCGACTTGAAAGTCTGGGTATTGATATACCCAACACTCGCCAGGCTAAACCCTTGCATGACTACATGCGGCGCTTGTTCGAGCGCCCAGCTTTTCTGTCCAGCTTGACCGAGCCAGAGCGGGATATGAACATCTGATTAAACTGGCAGCTGTATTTAGTGCCAGATTCGTAGGTAACGCCAATGGCGATGACTTCCAACAAGCCCTATTTAGTTAGGGCTTTTTATAACTGGATAATAGATAACGACTGCACCCCTCACGTTGCTGTGAACGCGATGGCTGTGGGCGTGGAGGTGCCCCAAGTATATGTTAACGACGGGCAGATTGTGCTCAATGTTGCGCCTCGTGCAGTGAGTGCCTTCAATCTTGATAATGACTCTATTTGTTTTACCGCGCGTTTTGGTGGTGTGCCGACCGATATCCATGTGCCTATGCATGCCATTATCGGTATTTATGCGCGAGAAAATGGCGAGGGAATGGCTTTTGAATCATCTGATCCAGAACCTGTTGAGCTGCAAAGTGTTGACGGCAGCCCTTTAGATGAGCCGCCGTCAGGGCCAAAACCTTCTGGACCAAAACTCAGAATTGTCAAATAATCCGAGCTAATATTGTTAGCCGGTAAACCCGATAGAGAGGAATCGATAATGAATGATCCAGTCGTAATTTGCGGATATGCGCGTACGCCAATGGGCGGAATGATGGGAGCATTGGCTGATGTGCCATCACCACAGTTGGGCGCTACTGCTATAGCCGCAGCTATGGCGCGTGCTGGCGTAGACAATAACGATGTTGACGAAGCCTTGATTGGCTGTGTGTTACCAGCAGGCGTTGGTCAGTCTCCTGCTCGTCAGGCAGCGTTGGGTGCGGGCTTGCCCGTGGGTACGGGAACTACTACTGTCAATAAGATGTGTGGCTCCGGTATGAAAACGGTAATGATGGCTTGTGACACGTTGCTCGCAGGCCAGTCAGACGTGGTTGTTGCTGGTGGTATGGAGAATATGAGTAGTGCGCCTTATATTCTTAAAAAAGCCCGTGGCGGTTACCGACTCGGTAATGGTGAGTTGCTTGATCATATGTATATCGATGGTCTGCAAGATGCTTATACGGGTGGCTTGATGGGTGTTTTTGCTGAGAGTTGTGCCGGCAAATATACCTTCACTCGTGAAGATCAGGATGCTTACGCGATCGAGTCTCTGCGTCGCGCCAATGCTGCTATCGACGCGGGTCACTTCAAGCGAGAGATCGCACCGGTCACTGTTAAGACACGTAAAGGCGAGACTGTCATTGATACCGATGAGCAGCCCGGTAATGCTCGTCCCGATAAAATCCCCAATCTGAAGCCTGCGTTTAAGAAAGATGGTTCAGTGACGGCAGCTAACGCCAGCTCGATTTCGGATGGCGCTGCGGCCCTCGTGCTGATGCGCCAGAGTGAAGCAGAAAAGCGTGGTATTAAGCCTGTAGCGGTGATTCGTGGTTATACCCAGTTTGCTCAGGAGCCAGAGTGGTTCACCACGGCGCCTGTTGGGGCGATGAAAATACTATTTGAACGCACGGGCTGGTCAGCGGCCGACGTGGATCTGTATGAAGTCAACGAAGCCTTTGCCGTTGTCGCCATGGCGGCAATGAAAGAGCTGAATATTCCCCACGACAAAGTCAATGTTCACGGTGGTGCCTGTGCGTTGGGTCATCCTCTGGGTGCTAGTGGCGCGCGTATTATCGTCACCTTGCTTTCAGCCCTGGAGACCTACGGCAAAACGAAAGGTGTTGCTAGCCTCTGTATTGGTGGTGGTGAAGCAACGGCGGTCGCTGTTGAGCTTTTCTAAGCTCTGAAGTTATAGCTCCAAAAAAGCCCCGCTGGAGACAGTGGGGCTTTTTTGTGGATACATATTGGGTCTGCCTGATGGTGCTATTCAGTCGTCGACTCTTTGTTGAGTCCTTCCCAGCGTTGTACCAGATCGGGGGCGTCAATACCCAGTGAATCTAGCGTGCGGCCGACTGTTTGATTGACGATGTCCTCAATGTTGACTGGATGTTGATAAAAGGACGGTACCGGCGGCGCAATAATTCCGCCCATTTCAGTGACGATGGTCATGTTGCGTAAATGTACGAGGTGCAGGGGCGTTTCCCGCGGTAATAGCACCAGTGTTCTGCGTTCTTTCAGTGTTACCCCGGCTGCTCGGGATATCAGGTTGTTGTCTAAGCCGTGGGCGATGGAGCCCAGGGTGTTCATCGAGCAGGGAGCGACGACCATCGAATGAACAGGAAATGAACCGCTGGAGATGCTGGCACCAAAATCTTTATGGCTATGGCATACGTCCGCCAGTACTGAAATGGCTTTTTTGTCGAAGCCCGTTTCATGCTTGGCAGTGATAATTCCTGCAGGCGATAAAATCAGGTGAGTTTCCACCTCGGGCAGCTCTGCCAGTACCTGTAGCAGGCGAATGCCGTAGATACACCCGGTGGCACCGGTGATGGCAATAATGACTCGCTTGAGCATGACTTCTCCTTTGCTCCTGTTTCAAATAGATTGTAGTCGCCCGGGCAAGGTTTTGGCATTGTCTTTAATAACGGGGCTGACGAAGGGCAAAAAGTGCAGACAATAAAAAAGGGCAAAACCTTTCAGTTTCACCCTTTTTTACTTTGCGGCTCTAGTTAGAGACCCAAAGCAAATAGCGTTCTTCTACTGAGCCAGTAGAATTAGATCGCTACGATGTTCTCAGCTTGAGGACCTTTCTGGCCTTGAGTTACAGTGAACTCAACTTTTTGGCCTTCGATCAAAGTTTTGAAGCCAGAACCAGAGATTGCGCTGAAGTGAGCAAAAACGTCTGGGCCAGACTCTTGCTCGATAAAACCAAAACCTTTTGCTTCGTTGAACCACTTAACAGTACCGGTAGTAGTAGACATAGTCATTTCCTAATCATTCGAGAGTAATTTAAAGCCTTTTAATAAGGCGGTTTTGCTGGAAGTGTTGCTATTACTTATGAAAAACAGGACGAGTGTACTACTGAGGAACATCGAAATGGTGTGCATAAATATAGGACGTACTTTCAAGCTGTGGGAATTATATACCGCTTTATTGTCGAGTCAATGGTTAAGCCCCGATAAAAATAGCTTATTTGTATGTAATGCTCGCATCACTTGGTGGCGGGTTGTTTTCGATTGAATAGCGGCCTTGCTACGCGTGCTAGCAACAACCCACTGAGATCAATAATAATGGATAGAATAAAGCCGCAGCCAAGCCCGCTAATAATGGCTGACCGGTTGAGCGCGATACTGTAAGTGTAGGGGCCCCAAACCTCATTTTTTATATCATCTAGCGGTTCTAGTATTACGTGAGTGTAAGCGTTATAAGTGCCGCTGCTAAAAGTCGACCAGGCCTGTGTCAGCGACTGGTTTCGACTATAAATAACCGCGATGCTAGCGCCGCCGTCCTGTATTACTGGGTCAGGATTGTTTTGGTAGTGGGCAATGAGCTTGTCCAGGCTGCCGCCAAAATAGCGCTGGGCATCCTGCTGGAACTCTTTAAGGCTCTGGCTTGATTCTAGGAGGTGGGCCTCAAGGCTTTTTCCATATTGGTCGATAAAGCCAGGTACCTGTACGCCAATGAGCACGCCGCCGGTGAAAAGTAGTAATCGGAGGTAGTCGAGAATCTTTCGCATATTTTTGTATGAGCACCTGTATCAATTGTTATGCCGGGCGTGCAGGGCATTTACTTTGTTCTATAAGGTGTCGGAAATAATAACGATATGAGGCGGAATTTGAAACTTGCTGATTCTTGTTGAGATGTTTTGCGAGAGTGGAGGTGGTCTAGGGATTACAGATAAAAAAGAAGCGACAGTAAAAGGAGTGGTGGGCCCTCCCAGACTTGAACTGGGGACCTGCCGATTATGAGTCGGATGCTCTAACCAACTGAGCTAAGGGCCCTTCTTTTACAATAGCTTTTGCGGTGTGGTTGACTAAACTTTATCCGCCCTCCCGATATATTAATCGAGAGTTTTCGAGAGGGCGCATTATAAGAGGCTTTTCTACTATCTGCCAGATAAGATCTGACGCAGAAGGTGGTCTACTCGTCGAGAAAGCTGCGCATGTGATCGGAGCGGGTAGGGTGGCGTAGTTTGCGCAGTGCTTTAGCTTCGATTTGGCGAATACGTTCGCGAGTCACGTCGAACTGCTTGCCGACTTCTTCGAGTGTGTGATCGGTATTCATGTCGATACCGAAGCGCATGCGTAGTACCTTCGCTTCGCGGGCGGTAAGACCGTTGAGCACTTCACGTGTTGCCTCAGTCAAGCTCTCCGCCGTGGCTGAATGGATCGGCGAGTCGACGTTGACGTCTTCAATAAAGTCGCCGAGATGGGAGTCTTCATCGTCGCCAATCGGTGTCTCAAGAGAGATGGGTTCTTTGGCGATTTTTAATACCTTGCGAATTTTGTCTTCGGGCAATTCCATGCGCTCGCCAAGTTCTTCTGGCGTTGGCTCGCGCCCCATTTCTTGCAGCATTTGTCGTGATACGCGATTGAGTTTGTTAATGGTTTCAATCATGTGTACTGGGATGCGGATTGTGCGTGCCTGGTCGGCAATTGAGCGAGTAATGGCCTGGCGAATCCACCAGGTAGCGTAGGTCGAAAACTTATAGCCGCGACGGTATTCAAATTTGTCGACCGCTTTCATCAGGCCAATATTGCCTTCCTGAATAAGGTCGAGAAACTGCAGGCCGCGGTTGGTGTATTTTTTGGCGATAGAAATAACCAGTCGCAGGTTGGCTTCGACCATTTCTTTCTTGGCGCGGCGGGCTTTAGCTTCACCGATAGACATGCGGCGGTTGATGTCTTTAATCTGGGTGATGCTCAGGCCTGAGGCTTGCTCAAGAATGCCCAATTTGTTTTGTACGCGAGTGATGTCATCTAGCAGGTTTTTGATGGCCGGGGCATAGGGCTGCTTGCGCCGCGAAAGATTGGCAGCCCACTTGTCATTTGTTTCGTTGCCGGGGAAGCTCTCAACAAACTCTCTGCGTGGCATCTTGGCCTCGCGAATACACAAGGTCATGATACTGCGCTCGTGCCTTCTTACTTCATGCAGGGCGATACGAACCCGTGAAACCAGAGGGTCGTACTGTTTGGGTATTAGCTTTAAGTACTTGAACAGATCGCCCAGCTCCGCGATATTTGTTGTGGCGCTGTCGGTGTTGCGACCGTGGCGAGCGATTGCGCGTTTTGTTTTGTCATTCTGCTTGTGGATGTCGCCAAAGCGGGTGGCGGCCTCTTCAGGGCAGAGTCCACCTTCGTGCTGCTCTTCCTCTTCTTCCTCTTCTTTTTCGCCGGCAGCGATGGCTGCAGCATCTTTTTTACTCTGCTCGAGTGCGGAGGGCACATGGTCTACAGGGTTGAGGTAGCCAGCAATAATTTCAACCAGGCGGCGTTCGCCTTTCTGTACTAACTCGTACTGGGCAACGATATCGTCGACCGTCTCAGGCCACTCAGACATAGCGTACATTACGTCACGAATGCCTTCTTCGATACGTTTTGCAATTTCGATTTCGCCTTCGCGGGTCAGCAGTTCAACGGTACCCATTTCACGCATGTACATACGTACAGGGTCGGTGGTGCGATGCTTTTCAGTTTCGACGGCAGCCAGGGCAGCGGCAGCTTCGGCAGCAGCGATTTCGTCAGCGCTATTGTTGCCTTCGTCGTTGATCAACAGGGTGTCGGCATCGGGCGCAGTTTCGAAAACATTGATGCCCATGTCGTTGATCATCTGAATGATGTCTTCAACTTGATCAGGGTCAGAAATGTCTTCCGGCAGGTGATCGTTAACCTCGGCGTAGGTTAAGTAGCCCTGCTCGCGGCCCTTGGCAATCAGTTCTTTAATGCGTGACTGTTGTTGGCTGACGTCGCTCATAGAGTATCCGTGGTTGGTGAATGGCTGAAAACAAACGCGAAATTATAGCTTATAAGTGGGGTTCTGTCTTGTAATTACAAGGCCCGTATATCAGCTATTTGGTTGTTTCATCTTTGCGCTCAAGTAGTTGTTTTATTTTGTTAATTAATTCGGGGCTGCGCTCTTCGTTGGGTAGTTCGAGCCAGATTGAAAACACTGTATTTCGGTCGTGATCGTTGAGCTGGCTTTTGGTGCTTAAATATTCGATGCGCTGCCCTATGGTTTGCTCGCCTATGGCCGAACGAAGCAGTGAATCGGCAATGTCCTGAGCCTGTTTTACATAGCTGTCAGCTGTCTGGCTGGGAATGTTTGCGAGGTCGGTAGCCGCGATACCAGCGAGCACTTCACCTTGCTCCTGGCCGTGGACGCCACGCCAATAACCGAGAATGTGGTTAAGAGTATAGTCGGGATTTTTTTCCAGCAAAGAGAATAAACCTTGAAGTATGTCGATATCGTCGAATTCAAGCTTTAACAGGGCTTCGGTGTGCTCGAGATGTTGCGCCAGCGATGGGTGGTTGATAAGTAATGCAATCAAGCAGTGTAGAGGTTTTAGTTGTAAATCTTTTTCTACCGGGGTTGTGTGACCTTTGGCTACTTTGGGCGCACGTTGGGCGTCGCCATCTTGCGGAGCATAATCCTCCGTTGGGGGGTAGTTGTCGTCAGCCGGGTAGTGCTCGGTATTCTCGTAGCTGTCGCCGTAGCTTTCGTAGGCATCGCTGGGGGGTGATGCTTCATTCCATTGCGGGGCGTCTTCTTCGACGGGCGGGGCGAGCAGTCCTATTAATGTATCAGTGGCAAGGCCCGTTTTTTTGGCCAGTTGATCAAGCAGTAATTGCTGGAAAATACCCGCTGGCAGTTGGTTGATCATGGGGGCTGCGAGGGTGGCGAAGCGTGCGCAGTCGTCGGCCAAGCTTAGATCGAGACCCTCTTCGCAGAGGGTAAATAGAAAGGCCGAAAGCGGCGTGGCATTACTGATGAGATTGCGAAAGCGTTCGTTGCCGATTTTTCGTACTAGCGTATCGGGGTCTTCGCCTTCATCAAGGAAAAGGAATTTGGCGCTGCGTCCGTCTGTTATTAACGGTAGGCTGGTTTCCAGCGCGCGCTTGCCTGCCTTGCGTCCGGCGTTGTCACCGTCAAAACAAAAAACTACTTCGCTGGTGTAGCGGAAGAGCTTTTCAAGGTGAGCATCGGACACGGCAGTGCCTAGTGTGGCGACTGCATTTTCTATTTCGTGTTGGGCCAGGGCGACGACATCCATGTAGCCTTCGACGACTAATAAATTGCCATTGCTCTGGCGGCTGCGATTGGCTTCGTACAGGCCGTACAACTCGCGGCCTTTGTGGAAGACCGCGGTTTCTGGCGAATTGAGATACTTGGGCTTGTCGTCACCGAGCACCCGCCCGCCAAAGGCGATAGTGCGACCTCGCGTATCGCGGATGGGGAAAATAATGCGTTCGCGAAAACGGTCATAGCGCTTGTTCTCTTCAACACGATTGACGAGCAGGCCAGAATCGGTGAGCAGCGCGATGGTCTCATCTTCAATGGCATCGTTGCTCTGCTCGTTAGTACTCTGCTGCAGACGTCTTTCGCTGATGGCTAGCAGTAAATTATCCCAGCCAGGTGGGGCGTAGCCGATCTCGAAAGTGGCCGCTATTTCGCCGCTGAGCCCCCGTTGTTTGAGGTAGTCGACAGCCTGGTGTGCGGTGTTATGTTGGCGCAGCTGGTGCTGATAGAAGCGCTTTGCCTGGTCGAGAATGTCGTACAGCGCTTTACGCCGCTTGTCCTGCGGATTGTTTTGTTGAGCCTCGCGGGGTACCTCCATACTGACGAGTGCGCCGAGGGTTTCCACTGCTTGTGGAAAGTCGACATGGTCGTAGTCCATGACAAAGCCAAAGGCGTTGCCCCCGGCGCCGCAGCCGAAGCAGTAATAGAACTGTTTTTCGGGGTTAACCGAAAATGAGGGTGTTTTCTCGTCGTGAAAGGGGCAGCGAGCGGAGTGGTTTTTGCCGGTTTTGCGCAGCTCGAGGCGGGCGCCAATAACATCGACGATATCAACTCGGTCGAGTAAATCGTCGATAAAGCGCTGTGGAATTAATCCGGCCATCAGGTTTTGTTTGGCAGGTGAAGCGAGCGGTTAATTGTTGTCGCTACACCAGCTGCGCAGGTACTACGACAGTCGAGATTTGATTTGCTTGCTAACGGCACCCATGTCGGCGCGGCCCTGTACCTGAGGTTTGAGAATACCCATTACCTTGCCCATGTCGGACATTGCCTGGGCGCCACTGGCGGTAATGGCCTGCTCGATAAGTTGTTGCAGCTCCTCATCTGTGAGTGCGGCGGGCAAAAACTCTGCGATAACGTCGAGTTCAGTTTGCTCCTGCTCAGCGAGATCATCGCGCCCGGCATCATTGAACTGGCTCAATGAGTCGCGGCGTTGCTTGCTCATTTTGTCGAGAATAGCCAATACGCGGGTGTCGTCCAGTTCAATACGCTCGTCGACTTCAATGCGTTTAATCTCGGCCTGTATCAGGCGAATAGTGCCGAGGCGAGGTTTGTTTTTAGCGCGCATCGCGGCTTTCATTTCTGTCTTGATGCGGACTTTCAGTGTTTCCTCGCTCATGGCAATATCCTGTTTTGTTATATGGTTTGAGGGCTTGCTTGTACGGCAAAAGCCGGGATGAAAAGCTTAGCCATAATGCACTGCGATGCCAAGTTAGAATGAGGCCGTTGACATTTCTGGCAGCAACAAAAAAAGCGTCGACAGGCGACGCTTCTTCTTAAACTAGCAGTAAGTACTTCCTGTCGGCGACAGTTACCCTGTCATGACCACAATAGTGGCCCTGGCCGAAGGTGTTTAGTACATACGTTGTAGCTTGCGCGACTCGCGCTGAACTTTCTTGGCGTGACGCTTAACGGCGGCAGCGGCTTTGCGCTTGCGGCACCAAGTTGGCTTTTCGTAAAACTCGCGACGGCGAACTTCTGCGAGAATGCCGGCTTTTTCGCAAGAGCGCTTAAAACGACGCAGAGCGATATCGAAAGGTTCGTTTTCTTTAAGGCGTACTGAAGGCATTTATCCTCTTTCCTGTTCTTTGGTTAACAATCTAAGGCTAACAATCTAAGTTTCGGGCTTAGGCTTTTTTATCAGCATAAGCCACATAAAATTTGGCTACAGCCCCTGTTGGGGTCGCGTATTCTATACACTTGTCACCTCGGGTGCAAAATGTTTTTGATCGTGTGCGGTGACCCAGGCTGCTAAAACCGGTTGGTTTTCACCACCTTTGCGCATTATTATGCGCGCGTACGCACTAAAGTGCTTTATTCAAAGCTGTTTTTAAGGAGAGGAATGCGAGTACTGGGCATAGAAACATCCTGTGATGAAACCGGCGTGGCTATTTATGACAGTGAAGCCGGCCTGTTGGCCGATGCCTTATATAGTCAGGTTGAAGTACACGCCGATTACGGCGGTGTCGTGCCAGAGCTGGCATCGCGAGATCACGTGCGCAAACTATTGCCGATGATCCGCCAGATTTTGGCCGACACTTCACTGCAGTCCAGCGACATCGATGGCATTGCCTACACTGCTGGCCCCGGCCTGATCGGCGCTTTAATGGTGGGCGGCTCGGTGGGTCGTTCCCTGGGCTATGCCTGGGACGTGCCGACGATCGGCGTGCATCACATGGAAGGTCATCTGTTGGCACCGATGCTGGAAAAGCAGCCACCTGAGTACCCCTTTATTGCGCTGCTGGTTTCCGGCGGGCATACCCAGCTGGTGAGTGTGCAAAATATTGGGGAGTACGAAATTCTCGGCGAGTCTCTCGACGACGCTGCGGGGGAGGCCTTTGATAAAGCCGCGAAAATGCTCGACATGGATTACCCCGGTGGGCCCCGCATTGCTAAATTGGCGGAGAAGGGCGAGGCTGGGCGCTTTCGTTTCCCTCGGCCCATGTGCGACCGCCCCGGCCTCGACTTTAGTTTTTCCGGCTTAAAAACATTCACCTTAAATACTGTTGCCAAAGAGCGCGGCGATGATGTGCTGCCCGACGAGCAAACTCAGGCCGATATCGCCTGGGCTTTTCAGGATGCCGTGGTCGATACCCTGGTCATTAAATGTCGGCGCGCAATAAAAGAAAGCGGACTTAAAACCCTGGTGATTGCTGGCGGCGTGTCGGCCAATGTGTGCCTGCGGGAACGTCTTGAAAAGGCACTGGCAAAATTCGACGCCAAAGTATTTTATGCGCGCAATGCCTTTTGCACCGACAACGGCGCAATGATCGCCTACGCCGGTTGCCAGCGATTGCTGGCAGGGCAGCACGATGACCTGACGATTCGTGCGGTGCCACGTTGGCCCCTCGATACCCTCCCGCCCTTGCAGAATAATAAGCAGGCTGTTGCGTCAGCCGCAGAGGAATAAACTATGGATATTGTTTATATCCGCGATTTACAGATTGAAACGATTATTGGCATCTACGACTGGGAGCGCGAAGTGCGCCAAACTATTTCCCTCGACCTGGAAATGGGCGCAGATATTCGCAAGGCCGCCGCGAGCGATGACATTCAGCACACCCTCAATTACAAAGCGGTTGCCAAACGTTTGATCGCCTTCGTTGAAGAGTCGCAGTGTTTATTAGTTGAGCGACTGGCGGAAGAAATTGCGGCTATTGTTCTCAGCGAATTTAATGTGCCGTGGTTGAAGCTGCGTCTCAGTAAACCGGGCGCACTGCGCGGGTCGAAAGATGTCGGCATTATTATTGAACGTGGGGAAAAGCCAGCGTGAGTGAATGTGTGCAACGTCGGGTTTACCTAAGCCTGGGTAGTAATATTGATCGTGAGAAAAACATACTTGCTTGCCTTGATGCCCTCGCCGAACATTTCGGTGAATTAATTATCTCCCCCGTTTATGAGAGTGAATCTGTCGGTTTTACCGGTGATAGTTTTTACAATCTGGTGGTGGGTATCGACAGTGCATTAAGTGTCGGCGAACTCGCGGTGATAATGCGCGACATTGAGGCTGCCAATAAGCGCAGTCGTGCAGGGCCAAAGTTTGGCCCGCGTACATTGGATATCGATATTCTGACTTGTGGTGAATTAACGGGGCTGGTCGATGGCGTTGATCTGCCGAGAGATGAGGTGACTGAAAATGCCTTTGTACTTTTGCCTCTGGTCGATATTGCCCCAAATGACAGGCATCCCATCAGCGGCAAGGCCTACCGCGATATCGCCACAAACTTTTCTGGCAGTGAGCAAAAGCTGTGGCACATTGATTTTACCTGGCGAGGCCAGTGTATTTCGAAGAAGGTTGACTCTCTTTAGTTAAGGCTTTTCCCGCCATCGACGGCGATATTTTGGCCTGTTATATAGCTAGCGCTAGTAATAAAAAATTCAGCTAAGCGAGCTATATCGTCACTGCTTCCCATGCGTTGCAGTGGAATTCTTTTTATTAATTGTTCTTGCCCATTATTTTTTTGCGTGTCATTTTCAGGCCAAAGAATAACGCCGGGCGCAATGCCGTTAACTCTAACGTTTGGCGCGAATTCTTTGGCCAGTGTTTTAGTCAGCATTTTATTACCTGCTTTGGCAATGCAATAAATACTGTGGTCTTTTAAAGGCTGATGGGCGTGAATATCGGAAATATTCACAATGCTGCCGCACTGTTTTGTTAATTCTTTTGACAGTGCCTGGCAGAGAAAAAAGGGGCCTTTTAAATTACTGCCAATTAATTCATCCCACTGACTATTCGTCGCCCTGGGAAGCGGGGTCGGATAAAAACTGGAGGCATTATTTACCAGTGCGTTGAGCTGCCCCCACTGTGTAATGCTGGCTTTTGCAAGCTGCTCAACACTGTCAATATCCAGCAGATTGGCTTGCAGGCTATGGGCGGAGTCGGCACGCATTGCATTAAGCTTTGAGCAAAGTCTTTCCGCATCGGCCGCCGAATTTTGATAGTGAATAATCACCCGATAGCCGCACCCGTGCAGCCGTATGGCAATGGCCGCACCAATGCGTCGTGCCGCGCCAGTGATTAATACCACGGGGGCTGGCTTAGGCATCGTCCTGTTCATCATCACGTTTATTTGTGGCCTTATAGTCGCTGATGCATTCGAGGCGCTTTTTATCCATCGCTTCGCCGATGGCTGCACCCTTTAGGCCCGCCTTAATAAATTCTTGACTGGTAATGGCGGTGACTTTATCGGCAAGGTTTTGTAGCCATTGTGCCGAGGGGTAGTCCACCGTTTCAAAACCAGTGCGCCCACGGGCATCGGCCATGCAGGCGAGCAGAAAACATTGCAGCTGCTGGGGCTGTCGAAATACGTCCAGGCCTTTAAGTACTTTCAATACGGTGGCGGGGCGCAGGGTTTCGATTTTATGGCAGAGTAGGTGATAGCGGGTGACGATAATGGCCAGCTTGCGAAAACGATTGGGCACCCGCAGGCGCTGGCAAAAAGTCTCTACTAAAGGTACGCCGCCCTCTTCGTGACCGATGTGGCGGGGCAATATATGTTCGGGAGTAATGCCCTTGCCCAGGTCATGCATCATTACCGCAAAGCGGACTTCCGGGCTTGGACTCAGCTTTGTCGCCTGATCCATCGCCATTAGCAAGTGAATACCCGTGTCGACTTCGGGGTGAAAGTCGGCTCGCTGGGGCACGCCGAACAGCTTATCTAATTCGGGGAATAGTACTTTGAGAGCGCCACATTCGCGCAGTACTTCAATATAGGTGCGCGGTGAATTTTCTGACAATGCTCTGAGTGTTTCCTGCCAGATGCGCTCGGGAGTTAGGTGTTCCAGCTCGCCACTGGCGGTAATGCTTTTCATTAATTCCAGGGTTTCATCGGCAACCGTAAAACCCAGAGGTTGAAAGCGAGCGGCGAAGCGAGCGACGCGTAGTACCCGTAACGGGTCTTCAACAAAGGCGGCGGAGACATGACGCAGTTTGCGCTCGGCAATATCTTGCTGGCCGTCGTAGGGGTCGATTAGTTGGCCATCGGCGCTCTCGGCAATAGCATTAATGGTGAGGTCGCGGCGCGAGAGGTCTTGCTCAAGGGTGACGCTTGGGTCGGTATGAAAAACGAAGCCGCCATAGCCGTGGCCATTTTTACGCTCGGTGCGGGCGAGGGCGTATTCTTCGTTAGTGTCAGGGTGCAGGAATACCGGGAAGTCGCTGCCCACGGCGCGAAAGCCGAGTTGCTCTAGCGCCTGGGGTTGTGCGCCAACCACAACCCAGTCGCGATCCTTAACGGCAATGCCGAGAAGTTTGTCGCGCACTGCGCCGCCCACCAGATAAATATCCATAGCCTTACTTTAGCGGTTTCAGGCTTGTTTGGCAGCAGAGCTGGCCGACTTTTGAGTGGTGAGCAGCTCTTTCAAAAAATGCCCGGTGTGCGAACCCTCGGTGTCGGCGACCTGCTCAGGCGTGCCGGTGGCGATAATCAGGCCGCCGCCGCTGCCGCCCTCTGGCCCCAGGTCAATGACCCAGTCAGCGGTTTTAATCACATCGAGGTTGTGCTCAATAACCACCACCGTATTGCCGTGGTCGCGGAAGCGGTGCAGCACGGTGAGTAATTGCTGAATGTCGTGAAAATGCAGGCCGGTGGTGGGCTCGTCGAGAATATACAAGGTTTTGCCGGTGTCGCGTTTTGACAGCTCCCGCGACAGCTTCACTCGCTGGGCTTCACCGCCCGATAACGTGGTCGCCGCCTGCCCCAGTTTGATATACGACAGGCCAACATCGCTCAGTGTTTGCAGCTTGGTGGCGATGCTGGGTACGGGGCCAAAAAAGTCGAGGGCATCTTCAATGGTCATATCTAACACTTGATGAATATTCTTGCCCTTGTAGCGAATTTCCAGGGTTTCTCGGTTGTAGCGTGCGCCCTTGCAGGTATCGCAGGTGACGTAAACATCGGGCAAAAAATGCATCTCGACTTTTTTAACGCCGTCGCCCTGACAGGCCTCGCAACGGCCGCCTTTGACATTAAAGCTGAAACGGCCGACTTTATAACCCCGTGAACGCGCCTCCTGCGTACCCGCAAACAGTTCTCGCACTGGAGTAAAAATACCGGTGTAGGTTGCTGGGTTAGAGCGGGGCGTACGGCCGATGGGGCTCTGGTCAATATCGACACATTTGTCGAGCTGCTCAAGACCGCTAACACTGGTGTGGGGTGCGGGCGTCAGGGTCGTGGCTTTATTCAGCGCCGTCGCCGCGAGCGGGTAGAGGGTTTCGTTGATGAGCGTGGACTTGCCGGAACCGGAGACGCCAGTAACACAGGTCAGCAGGCCGATGGGAATATCGATATCCACCGTCTGTAAATTATTACCGTCGACACCGCGCAGGCTGAGCTGCTTGTCAGCATCGTTGGGCGTGCGTTCAGCGGGGATGGCGATGGCTTTTCGACCGGACAGATAATCGCCAGTCAGCGAACGCTCTTCAGCGAGAATATCCTCGACCTGCCCACAGGCAATCACTTCGCCGCCGTGGACGCCTGCGCCGGGGCCGATATCGACCACGTAATCAGCGGCGCGAATCGCCTCTTCATCGTGTTCAACAACGATCACCGTGTTGCCGAGATCGCGCAAGCGCACCAGGGTGCTGAGCAGGCGCGTGTTATCCCGTTGGTGAAGGCCAATGGAAGGCTCGTCGAGAATGTACATGACGCCGACCAGGCCCGCGCCAATCTGGCTAGCTAGGCGTATGCGCTGGGCTTCGCCACCGGAGAGGGTTTCGGCGCTGCGGTCGAGGGTCAAATAATTAAGGCCCACGTCGACCAGAAAATGCAGGCGGTCGCGAATCTCTTTCAAGATTTGCTCGGCAATTTGCGCCTGTTGGCCATCGAGCTCGAGCTGCTGGTAATAATCGGCCAAATCACCAATCGACAAAGCCGTCACTTCGGGCAGGCTGCGTTCATCGATAAATACATGCCGTGCGGCTTTATTAAGACGCTGGCCATCGCAGTCAGGGCAGGACTGGGTATTTTGATATTTGGCCAAATCTTCGCGCACAGTCTGGGATTCGGTCTCCCGGTAGCGCCGCTCCATATTGGGAATAATGCCTTCAAAGCTGTGGGTGCGCTTATAAACGCTGCCGCGATCATTGACATAACTGAAGGCGATCTCTTCATTGCCGCTGCCAAACAGCACCTTTTGTTGCTGGGCAGAAGTCAGCTCCTCAAAGGGTGTGTCGATATTAAAGCCATAGTGACTGGCCAACGAAGTGAGCATATTGAAGTAAAACAGATTGCGCCTGTCCCAACCGCGAATGGCCCCCTCTGAAATCGTCGCCTCAGGGTGTTGCACCACGCGGTCAACATCAAAAAACTGCTTGTTACCCAGGCCGTCACAACCCGGGCAGGCACCGGAGGGGTTGTTAAAGGAAAACACCCTCGGCTCGAGTTCGTTAATACTGTAGTTGCACCGTGGGCAGGCAAAGCGGGCGGAGAAAATATGATCGGGCTTGTCTTTGTCCTCGTCATCCATATAAGCGGCGAGCACCAGGCCCTCTGACAGGACGAGGGAGGTTTCGATAGATTCCGACAAACGCAGGGCGATATCGTCACGCACCTTAATGCGATCCACCACTACCTCAATAGTGTGTTTCTTGTTCTTCTCTAAATCCGGCAGCTCGTCGAGCTCATAGACACGGCCATCGACACGGGCGCGAATAAAGCCCTGGGCGCGCAACTGTTCAAATACATGCAGGTGCTCACCTTTGCGCTCGCGAATCAGCGGCGCAATGATCATTAGCTTAGTGCCTTCGCCCAGCGCCAGTATCTGGTCGACCATCTGGCTAACAGTTTGCGCCGCCAGCTTCTCATTGTGCTCGGGGCAGCGGGGTTCACCCGTGCGGGCATAGAGCAAACGCAGGTAATCGTAAATTTCAGTAATGGTGCCCACGGTAGAGCGGGGGTTGTGGGAGGTCGATTTTTGCTCAATAGAAATAGCCGGCGACAAACCCTCAATGTGATCGATATCGGGCTTTTCCATCATCGACAAAAACTGCCGGGCGTAGGCTGAGAGAGACTCGACGTAGCGCCGTTGGCCCTCGGCATAAAGCGTATCAAAGGCCAGTGAAGACTTACCCGACCCCGACAGCCCGGTGATTACCACCAGCTTGTCGCGGGGTATATCAATATCAATGTTCTTAAGATTGTGGGTGCGAGCACCGCGCAGTTTTATCGATTTCATGGGCTGGGCTTAACCGTTGGGCAAACGTGTAATTATAAAGGTATCTGGGATGTTAGGGATACAGGCGAATGTCTCGTTTACCGTGCAGGCTTTGTTGATTTAAGCCGTTCAATGGATACGTGAATGCCGGGCAGTGATAGCTTTTTTGAAAATGTCGAGTAGTTGCTGCGCCGAATTATCCCAGCTGAATCGTTTTACATTACATGCTGTGTTATCAGCAAGGGCTTCGAGTACAGCTTCATCGCTTATTAGTTGCTCTAAGCCCCTGGCTATTGAGTCGATATCAAGTGCATCTACGAACAAGCCTGCATCACCGGCAACTTCAGGCATTGAAGAGTTATTTGCAGTCAGCACCGGTGTACCGTAGGTCATAGCCTCAAGCAGTGGCAGACCAAAACCTTCGTGAAGTGAGGGCATGGCAAGGAAAAGTGCGTTTGAATAAAGTCCGGCCAGGGTCGCCTCATCAACATAGCCCAGTAAGCTAACGTGGTCGTTTAAATCTAAATCGGTAATTAAGGTTTCAATGTTGACACCTCCCCAGCCCTTGCCGCCGGCAATAACCAGCATGGCCTTTTCTTTCACCGGCACAGGTAGCCGAGAATAGGCGGTGAGTAAACGACTCAGGTTTTTGCGAGGTTCAAGAGTGCCAATAAATAGAAAATAAGGTCGGGTTATGGCGTTTTCTTTTAATGATAATAGGGAGGGTGATAGTGACACTTGGCTTGCACCCAAAAGTACAGTATTGATTTTGTTATTGAGAATGCTAAATTCGGCTTTAATTGCGTCAGTCGTCGCCGTTGAATCGGCGACAACAGCGTCGGCATTTTTAATGGCATGAGGCATTTGAATAGATTCGCGTAGACGTGAAATAGGGCGCATTGTTTCGCCTGCATATTTCCAGACTAAATCGTGAATTGTCACTACACGTGCCGTCGCTTTTGGTAACAAGCCGGGTAGCCGGTGGGACGGCCCCCAGAAAATATCTACCTGATCTTGCTTCGCCCACAAAGGTAAAATAAAAGCACCCCACAACTGACGAAGTACAGGGCCTTTACAGTGCAGTGTTCGGATAGTCGTAGCTTGCAGTGCAGACATTATTGCGTGAGGGAAAGGTGCAGGGCTAAAAAGGTGGAGCGAAACACCGTCCAGTTTTGACAGGGCCAGGCACATTTCTAAGGTATAGCGGCCTATGCCCGTAAGGGGGCGCGATAATAAGCGGGCGTCAACCCCAACTTTCATTTGATGTTTTGGCCATCACTTTGCAGCATCCAGCGTAGCGTTTGTTCAAGCGGGTAGGGTTGCCAGTTGTTAATAAGCGAATGTAGTCGGCTATTATCACCGACCAAAACGCGGACCTCATTGGCCCGCACAAAGTCGGGATTCACTTGCACTTCAATACCATGCCCGGTGATGTTTTCGCATAAGGCAATAATACTTCGTAATGTGTGTTTAAGGCCCGAGCACACATTAATGGTTTTGCCCGAAGGGCAAGCTTCAATCAGTTTTCTATAGGCTTCACAAACAGCACGAACATCGCCAAAATCTCTGGAAACATCGAGGTTCCCCAGTTCAATAACCGGCTTCTGTTCACGAAAGTGACTGACGATTTTAGGGATTAAAAACTTGGTGTCCTGGCCGAGCCCGGTGTAATTAAAGGGTCGGGTAATCATCAGCGGCAAGCTATCCGACCATAGTCGCGCCATATGCTCCATGGCGAGTTTACTGACCGCATAGTCGTTAGCGGGGTTTGGCCTGGCGCCTTCGTTTAGCACCCCTTCAGACTGATTGCCATACACATTGGCGCTGCTCGCCAAAAGTACCGCGCTTACATCGGGCGTATGCTGGGCGAGAGCGGCGAGTAAATTACGTGTGCCGATTAAATTGACTTGATAAAAGGCATTAGCATCGCCATGGCCAACAAAGGCGACGCCGGCAAGGTGAGCGACAGCTTGCGGTGCGGTGTCCTTAATTTCAGTAGCGACGGCGTTGGGATCAGTTAAGTCAGCTTGCAAGCCAATAACAGTATGGCCATGGGCCTCAAGCTCAGCTTTTAAGTAGCGCCCGGTAAACCCATTAAGCCCAGTGACTAATATGCGCATTAGAAAGAATATCCAGCCTTATTGCGACGCAAGTCAGCTTCAACCATCATCGCGCAAAGTTCTTCAAGCGTGGTTGTTGCCTCCCACCCCAATACATCTTTTGCCTTTTGTGCATCACCGACTAAAAGTTCAACTTCGGCTGGCCGGTAAAACTTAGGGTTAACCCGAACAATCTCATTACCCGAGGCCGTATCAATCGCCACCTCATTTTCTTCTGTGCCTTGCCATTCAATATTAATGTCAGCAGCCTTACACGACATGGTGACAAAGTCGCGCACTGTTTCAGTACGGCCCGTAGCTAACACAAAGGTATCGGCTTGTTCGGCCTGTAAAATACGATACATGCCTTCCACATAGTCTTTTGCAAAACCCCAATCACGTTTAGCATTCATATTCCCAAGCTCAAGACAGTCCAGTTTACCCAGCTTAATCTTGGCAATGCCATCGGTGATTTTACGGGTAACAAACTCAAGGCCGCGTAGTGGTGACTCGTGATTGAACAAAATCCCGCTGCTACCAAAAATATCGTAACTCTCTCGATAATTGATCGTCATCCAGTGGGCATACAGCTTCGCAACGCCATAAGGGCTGCGCGGGTAAAACGGTGTGGACTCACGTTGAGGGATTTCTTGAACTTCACCAAACATCTCAGAGGTTGATGCCTGGTAAAAACGGATCTTTGGATTAACGATGCGTATTGCTTCTAGCAGGTTAACAGCCCCGAGCCCGGTTATTTTACCGGTGGATATAGGTTGCTCGAATGAAACTGCTACAAAGCTTTGTGCAGCGAGGTTGTAAACTTGGTCGGCTTTACTTAGCTCCAACAAACGAATGGCTGAGCCAAGATCGGTTAAATCATAATCAACCAGATTAAAATTAGGGTGGTTCTTAATACCTAGCTCTTCAATCCGCCAAAAATTGGTAGAACTTGTACGGCGGTAAGTGCCAAATACTTGATAGCCTTTTTCTAAAAGGAGTTCGGCCAAATATGCACCATCTTGTCCAGTTATACCCGTGATGACTGCTGTTTTTTTCATAATAATCCTACGTATTAATTGCTATATATTTTCAAAGCTTGAAAGACCTGATAGTTGTTTCATGCGTCAAATGGTAATTGCTTCACCACAGCGTAAGCCGCTTTATTAGTCTGTATCTATTGATAAGAAATGACTCATCTATTCAGATTCACACAACTGCTCCGCTTCACTAAGTATGTAAGAAGCGGTGTCATTCCATTTTGTTGGTTGATATTCTTTTCTGATCCTTTCTTCTTTCTCTTTAACTGCTAAGGGGTTTTCAAAAAAATAGGAAAGTCTATCAACCCACTCTGATACATTCCATGGATCAAGGTATTCAATTAAATCTCCGCCCACTTCAGGGATTGAAGCCACATTCGATGCAAGGCAAAATTTCCCCGCCACAAGGCTTTCGGCCACAGGAAGCCCCCACCCTTCATATAATGACGGGTAAACTGTAAATTGAGAATTTTTATACAAATGGTATAGTTCATCGTCCGAAACATTATTAAGTATATGCACATAAGGTTGTATTCTTGAGTCTAATTTCAAATCAGACATCAGACCGTCAACACCCCAGCCAGGCATGCCAACAAAGACTAGCTTTGGAATATCACTTACCCCCTTATCTACTAGTCGCGTGTAAGCTCTATAGAGAATTTCATGGTTTTTCCGCCGTTCGATTGTCGATACAAATAGAATAAATTTACCCTCAATTAATTTATCAATAGCAACAGGCAAACTATTCCCTCTCTCCGGTCTAACTTCACAGCCCAGTCTTACTACTTTCATATCTGGAATGGGTGCCCCCAGTTTAGAAAGAAGCTTGAAAAGGTCTTTTTTTGTGCATTCTGAAATGCACAAAACTCTATCAGCACACCATGAAAGATTAGAAAAATACTTTGCAAAATAAGCTGCTACATCGTTGACGCATAAATGTGGAAGTGTCGCTGGAATCGTGTCGTAAGCAAAAAGAAGCACTTTAAAACCTATTGATTTCTTTTGAGCATACAAATACTCCAAGTCCTTTTGATCCCAATCCAAACCTAATGATATATATACATCATTCTGCTGAAATAAATTTATTTCAGCAGAATGATCGGCAGCGCGCTTAACAGGCGTGCTGGCTGACATGTGTTTATTACCACCTTTAGGTTTAAGAAATATTTTGGTTGCATAACGCATCTCTCGAAAAGCCTTAAATACAGCATACACTCCATCTTTTCTCAGTCTAAAAAAATGTAACGTGTATTCTCTTAAGCTATTTGGCATGTGCCGAACACACCTAATCAGAAGGCTTTTTAACTGTTGCTCCTTTGAACCCTCAGTGGGTGTTGCTGCAATACTAGAAGTCTCGGTCTGCACCGCTTGTTTAGCGCCACCGCTTTGGATTTGCTCCAAAGCTTTTAGAACCTCCACCCGTGATACTTCATGATATTGGCGGCTAGATTTTTCAAACCGACAAAATCGGATTTTTTTATTAGACTTCAGCGCGCATGCCGCACACTCCGTTTCAACTCGAATAATGCCGACCGCTGAGCGCGTCCATTCTAAAATTGTTGTTACGTCCAGCCAAATATGATTCATCGTTAAGCCCCCTTTACTGCCGCCGACACAAAATCCGGAACTTCTTTCAGGCACCTATTCCACTGAAGCGCAGCACGTTCGTCATCAACGTTACCTTCTTTCGGTGGGACTCTAGGCCGCTGAAGAATGTCACGAATTGTTGACTGCATTTTTATTGGGGTATCAGTGACGAACACTTCCGGCAACTGCTTAAACGTTTCATAGCCACGAAAAGCCTCAGGAGTACCTATAACATAGGCTCCCGAAAGAAGAGCCTCTGCTGTTTTGATATTTGACCCGCCACCATGAGGTATCGGCAATAAAAAAGCATGTGCGAGTAATTTTACTGCTGCAAGATCTTCATCTGAGAGAACCCCAACTAACTCTAATCGAGAAAGGTTTAAGCTGTGCCACTTTGTGGCAGCCAGTTGCTGATACAAGTGTTCACAAACACTACCAGCAACAACCAACCTCGAAGTAGGAGGGATGCAGCCAAGAGCCTCACCAACACACTTCGTAAACCCAGTGAAATTTGGTGGGTGAGCACTTGCCACATACAGTATCCAAGGGGTTTTTGGAAGTCGGCATCTCCAGCGTTCGATTGCTTCGTGATTCGCGTACGAAAGTGTAATCCCATTGGGCGCTAATACCGCATTTTTAGCCCCTAATTTTATTAAAATATCTAAATCTGACTGCGTGACAGCAAGAGAAATATCGGCTTCGCACACTGCAGTTTGTTCAAGTGCTTCAATTTCAGATATAACATCCTCACAATCATCTACATTATAACTTTCTAATATATCTTTCTTTAATGGCGCCTCAATGTTCTGTGACCCAAAAACAAGCAATGCTTTCCGATATTGCACCAAACTCTTCAATTTGACAGCTAGCGGCCATAACCATGGTTGTTCAACATGAATTGCATCAATACTATGTATACGAGAGATTTTTTTTAAAATCAGCCCGAAAGCCCCGTCATCAGCCGAGGAAAACTCTCCTGAAAGAAAATCGTTTATAAGCGGCACTAAACGTCCTCGAAACTTTCTATACGGGGATTCAACGTCAAAAGGCACGTCATTCTTACCAAGTAAGCGAGTGTCATTGGCTTCCGGTTCATAAACGGCAAGGGAGTGTACCTCCCACCCATTTTCTTTATATGAATTAGCAATATTAGACAACCGCACCTGCCCGCCATGCCTAGGTTGCTCAAAGGGGTAAGTACTTAACAGTAATACTGTATGCTTCATTTTTTATCTCGAATTTGGTTATTTGGAACAGGCCTTAATATATTTGCTTTGTTTGCATAGCCAGCGCAAGGGGGTGGTAACAAGCCATGAACGGCTTTTGTACACAGCTTGCAACGTATTCGTGGTTTTCTGAATTTGCTCTTCTGCCTGCTCTGCTCTGGCTTCTGCCTGCTCTGCTCTGGCTTCTGCCTGCTCTGCTCTGGCTTCTGCCTGCTCTGCTCTGGCTTCTGCCTGCTCTGCTCTGGTGTTAGCGTTAATTTCTTTTATTAATTGAAATTCATCAAAAACATTAGGTGGGTACTTAAAAGCTGGTAACAACTCATTATGCTCTTTGGCAACATAAAATCGATTTAAACCATCAGCATAGGTAAAAGCATAATTTTCATTTAGTAGGATTTTTTCCCAGTCTTTATAGTTTTCGACCTGAGACATGGGTAGAGTTGCCTCAACCACAACAACCCAGGGGCGAAACCTTTTCCAGTTGTTTCCTTTTAGTGCCTTCTCTTCTAGCCCTTCAATATCAATTTTTAAAAAGTGAATCTCTTTTTTCAAACAATATTCCTTGCAGACATCCAGTAATGTTCTTACCTTAACCGTGTCAGGCTCTACCTCCCACCCTTGTTCGGTATGCCCTTCTGCAATTTCCTGGTTTAGAGATGAGAGTCCAGGGTTTGAAACAAAGAACATTCCTGCATCGCCAGCCTTATCGCTAATGGCAATCGATAAATTAATATCTCTTTTTCTTTCATTTTTATACTGGTCAATAAAAATAGGGTTGGGCTCAATATTAATACCTTGCCACCCAGCATTATAAAATGCTTTTGTTACGGAGTCAGAGTCAGGGGAATATGCCCCGATATCAATGTAAAATCCGTTTTTAATATGCTTTAGCGCTCGCCATAGCATGACATCTTCATGGTTTTGGGCGTACGAAATAAAGGTCATTTATTTGCTTCTTCAATTAATATTTCTGGCTCGTTCCACAGGCAACCTGAAAAATGAATTTTGTCGACATTGACAACATTGAACACTAAAGCCATGTCGCGCCATTCATAGTTAGCCGTAAGGTGGGTATCTTGATCTACCAAAGCGGTCTGCACCGAGTAGCCGCCAACCCCGAAATTTGCAGGAAATAAAATCCTGAACAGATATTCATCTCCTGCTTTTGGGCTGTTTATTATTTGCTCTGTGTGCCAGGTATTTGTGCCATACATCACCTGCCCGAGTCTGTCTTTAATGCCATAGCCGAGTACTAACGTCTTTATTGGCTTGTATATTTTCACTTTAATTCGTAGCTCAACGGCTTCGCCCACCCGGGCAAACTCGATTGCTTTTCCCTGGGCGTTATATAAAGCGATTTCGTCTACTCTCGCCTCTCCTGTCCCGGAGCTTGTTTGGGTTTTGCCATTATCTAGCTGCCTAACTTCTACCGTGCTGTTTTCTTTTTCTGCAATCAAAGCATTATAAAAATCAAACACTTCTTCTGGATCGCCATCTTTTATTACCGAGCCCTTCTCCAATAAAATTGCTCGATTGCACAAGCTCTGAATCGCCCCTCGATCATGCGAAACAATTAGTAGCGTTGTTCCCTGCTCTTGAAATTCACGAATACGACTGAAACTCTTATGTTGAAAATAGGTGTCGCCCACCGATAAAGCCTCGTCAACGATGAGTATTTCGGGGCGGTAGGCCGTGGCGACGGCAAAGGCTACGCGCATTTGCATTCCGCTGGAGTAGGTGCGCACTGGTTCATCAAAATACTCACCAATTTCAGCAAAGGCTTCGATATCAGGCATGGCCTGTTGAATTTGTTCCGCACTGAAACCCATAAGGCCTGCTGCATGAAACACATTTTGATGACCTGTTAGCTCGGGGTTAAAACCCATGCCGAGTTCAAGTATGGCGGCAATACGGCCGTTAACCTGTACTTGCCCTTCGGTCGGTTGCATTGTGCCTGTGATCAATTTAAGCAAGGTGCTTTTACCGGCGCCGTTCTGACCAATAATGCCAATGGCTTCACCTGCATGAATGTCGAAGTTTATATTGCGTAGCACCCAGTGTTCTTCACTCGGCTTAATCGGTAGGCCAAACCAGCGAGCAAAGCGTTGCCATTCGGAACGATAGCTGCGAAAAGCCTTGCCAATATTTTTGACGCTCAGCAGGCTCATAGGGCGTCGACCATTTCTGGGCTGGCGCGGCGGAACATGAATAGACTAAGCAACATTAGCCCTAGCGCTATGACTGAGATGATTGCTATATCGCCCATAAGCGGTGGTTTGCCGTAAACCAGTATCTGGTGGTAAGCATCGGTAATGGAGTACATGGGGTTGAGCCGAAGTAGCTCTCGATAGCTTTCTGGAATAATGTTTACTGGGTAAACAATGGGCGTAAACCAGAACCAGACTTGAAGAAAAATGGGGAAAGCCTGACCAATGTCTCTTAGGAAGACATTGATAATGCCCAGTGTCAGGCCAATACCTATGGCAAGCATTACTACGATAAAGGTTAATGGTATAAGCCATAACATTACCCAGCTGAACTGGTGGCCAAGGACAAGAAAAACCCCGAGCATGGCGATAAAAAGCAATACGTTGTTAAGCAGGCATGAGCCAACCACGATAGTGGGCAGGGTGATGCGCGGAAAGCTCATTTTCTTTAACAAGTTACCCTGTTCGATAAAAAGTGTTAAGCAGCGACTGACAATTTCACTAAACAGGTTCCACGCCAACAACCCTGCCATTAAGTAGATGGCATAGGCATATTTATTATCAATGCCCGGTAGTTTTGCGGCGAGAACATTAGACAATATCAACGCGTAGATAAGTACCTGGGCCAGGGGGTTGATCAGCATCCATAGGCCGCCGAGCTTGCTGCGTGCAAATCGGCTTTTTAGTTCGTTCTTGATAGAGCTAATAACGAAGTGTCGGTACTGCCACAGGCTGTGGAGCATGATTATGCCTTTTCTTATGTTGGGTTGAGGTGGATTTGTGCGGCAGGCTCGTTTACTTGATTCTTAACGAAGGGTGTTGTTAAGAGCGAGGGAGTAGGGCACGCGAGTCTTCAGCTGTTTGGTCATTAACAATTTTTATATCCGTATGGGGAGGGAAATAATAAGCGCGGCAAAGTATACTTTGTGTCACGTTGTTGGGCAATGCGGGGCTACCCTCATACCTTGTCTGTTGGAGTTGTTTCTTGTGGATGTTTTTTAATGAAAATTGCTGTTATCCACGATTGGCTCGATACCTGTGGTGGCGCTGAGCTGGTGCTGGAGCAGTTGCTGCTGTGTTACCCCGAGGCTGATATTTTTACGTTGGTTGATTTTATGTCAGAGGGCGAGCGCGACTTTCTTCGTGGTCATAAGATTACCTCCAGTTTCATTCAACGCTTGCCGGGCGCACGTCGCTATTTTCGCCATTGTTTGCCGCTGATGCCCCGTGCAATCGAGTCGCTGGATGTCAGTCAGTATGACCTGGTTATTTCTAGTAGCTGGGCTTTTGCCAAGGGTGTAAAGGTTCGTTCTGGCCAGGCCCATGTGAGTTATGTGCATACACCCATTCGCTATGCCTGGGATCAGCAAGAGCTGTATTTGCAGCAGGCGATTCGTCGTGAGCCATTGCGCAAGCTGGCGCGATTCTTTCTCGCTCGTCTTCGGCACTGGGATATTAAGACGGCGGGGCGTGGTGGCCAGTTAGTTGCTAATTCTCGCTTTATTACCGAGCGTATTCGGCAATGTTGGCAGCGGGATAGCACAGTACTCAATCCGCCCGTTGCTGTTGACGATTTCACCTGTACTGAAGTCAAAGATGATTTTTACGTGACAGTCTCTCGGCTGGTGCATTACAAAGCCGTCGAGACCCTGGTTGAAGCTTTCAATTTGATGCCTGATAAGCGCTTGGTGGTGATTGGTGATGGCCCGATGTTTTCTCGCTTGCAGGCCATGGCGGGGCCAAATGTCGAGCTGCTGGGTTATCAGTCTCGCGAAGTGGTGATAGATTATCTACAGCGCGCGCGGGCCTTTGTGTTTGCGGCCCATGAAGATTTCGGCATTGTGCTGGTGGAGGCGCAGGCTTGTGGCACACCGGTGATTGCCTATGGGCTGGGTGGTGCCTTGGACAGTGTTATTCCCTATGAAGATGCTGTCACGTCGAATGATACTTGTTCGCCGACCGGCCTGTTTTTCGATCAACAAACACCGGCTAGTGTTGTCGGCGCTGTTGAGCGTTTTGAGGCTTTGGATGAAGGTATTTCCCCCGGCGCTTGTGCGGCAAATGCGGCACGTTTTGCGCCCGAAATATTCCGTCGTGAATTTATGGCTATTGTCGAACAAACAATAGAAAATAACGCCCGTTCAACACCGTGCTAACGGTTTTATTATTCTCAAACGAAGGACTGTAAAAATGATACCTGTAGTACTCTCCGGTGGTTCTGGTAGTCGCCTTTGGCCCCTTTCGCGGGCGCATTACCCCAAGCAGTTTATTCCTTTGGCGAGTGAGCAAACCATGCTGCAGGAGACTCTCGGTCGCTTGCAGGGTTTGAGCGCTGAGGCTTTGTCCCCTTTGGTGATTTGTAACGAGCAGCATCGCTTTATGGTGGCTGAGCAGTTGCGCGAAATGGATGTGGTGGCGCAGAATATTTTGCTCGAGCCCGTGGGCCGCAATACTGCCCCCGCTGTGGCGCTGGCGGCGCTGGCAGCAAACGCTGACGACATACTGCTGGTTTTACCTGCGGATCATGTTATCGACGACATTAGTGCTTTCCACTCGGCGATTGAGCTGGCCTGCAGTGAAGCGGAGAAAGGGGCGCTAGTGACTTTTGGCGTGGTGCCTACGTCTGCGCAAACAGGTTATGGCTATATTCAGGCTGCTAGTGATGGTAAACCGGGTGAGGGCGGTTTGGCCGCTCAGCGCATTGCGCAGTTTGTTGAAAAGCCTGATTTGGCCACGGCGCAAGCCTATGTCGATAGTGGTGACTATTATTGGAATAGCGGCATGTTTGCCTTTAAAGCCAGTCGCTATCTTGAGGAGCTGGCGCGCTTCCAGCCAGAGATGCTCAATGCTTGTCGTGCTGCTTTCGATGGTGCCAGTGTCGATTGTGATTTTACGCGGCTTGATAAAGCGGCTTTCAGTGCCTGCCCTGACGATTCCATTGACTACGCGGTGATGGAAAAAACGGATAGCGCAGTGGTGATTCCCCTCGACGCTGGATGGAGTGACATCGGCAGCTGGTCGGCCCTGTGGGATATTTCCGAGAAGGACGCGCAGGGCAATACCTGTAAAGGCGATGTTCTGGCCGTCGACACCCATGACTCTTATTTACACACTAATGGCCGCTTATTGGCGACGGTGGGTATTAAAAATTTGGTGGTGGTTGAAACCGATGATGCGGTACTGGTGGCTGATAAAAGCCGCGTGCAGGACGTAAAAGCCGTGGTGAATCAACTCAAGGCCCAGGGCCGCAGTGAGCGCGAGTCCCACCGCAAAGTGTATCGCCCCTGGGGCTTTTACGATTCGATTGCCGCCAATAGCCGCTATCAGGCGAAGCGTATTGTGGTGAATCCGGGTGCGCGTCTGTCGTTGCAAAAGCACTATCACCGCGCCGAGCACTGGGTGGTGGTACAGGGCACGGGGCTAGTGACTCGGGGTGATGAAGAGGTCACGCTGTCGGTGAATGAGTCGGTGTATATCCCCATTGGCATGAAGCACCGTTTAGAAAACCCGGGCCGTATTCCGCTGGAAATTATCGAGGTGCAGACCGGCGATTATCTCGGTGAGGACGATATTGTTCGCTTTGATGATCAGTACGGGCGGGCAGAAGAGAAGTAAGCCTTCCCCTGTTGCTGGCAGGCCGAGCCTTAACCCAGGTTCATGGGCCTTGTCGGCAACTTAGCACTGCGCATCGGTGTGGTGCTTCTGTACAATGTCGGCCTTTGTGATAAGTGTTCAGACTCCCCTTGGGCGTTATCGCTCAATCGATTTAAGTAAAAGTAGTTAATCCAATGAATTCTTTTGAAGTCCGTGCACTGCTGGCGTTGGCCTTTCTTTACGCCAGCCGCATGCTCGGTTTATTTATGGTGCTGCCGGTTTTTGCGCTGTATGCCGAGGGTTATCCGGGCAGCTCGGCCTTGCTGGTGGGTGTCGGTTTAGGCATTTATGGCTTGAGCCAGGGTTTGTTGCAAATTCCCTTTGGACTGTTGTCTGATCGCATCGGCCGTAAGCCGCTGATCTTTGCGGGCATGTTGTTGTTTTTGGCGGGTAGCATATTGGCAGCGACGGCGGATTCGATGGTCGGGCTTATTATTGCTCGCGCTTTGCAGGGTGCCGGTGCGGTGGCCAGTGTGATTATGGCGCTGTTATCTGACCTCACCAAAGAGCAGAACCGTATCCGGGCGATGGCCTCTATTGGCGGCAGTATTGGTTTGTCTTTTGGCGTGGCGATGGTCGTCGGGCCGATCGTTGCTAATCACTGGGGCTTATCTGGGGTGTTCTGGCTGACCTCCGTGTTGGCGGCTGTGGGTATTTTAGTGGTGGCGTTTGCGGTGCCCAGCCCAGTGGCGCGCCACGGCGGTCATGAGGTTATTCCTCTGCCATCGATGTTGGGGCGAGTGTTGCGCGATGCTGAACTACGGCGACTGAATATCGGTATTTTCGCCCTGCATTTTGCGCAAATGGCGACCTGGGTGGCTCTGCCTTTAATGCTGGAACAGACTTTTGACTTTGCCCGTGACCGGCATTGGCTACTGTATTTGGGCACCATGGGCGGCGGCTTTGTGTTGATGGTGCCGTTTATCTGGTATGGCGAGTCGAAGCGTAAAATGAAGCCGGTGTTTATTATTGCCGTTGCGCTGCTGGCTTTGGCTGAGCTGTTGATGGCGAGCGCCGGTACGACATTCAATATAATGATCGCCGGCCTGCTGGTGTTCTTTATGGCGTTTAATCTGCTTGAGGCTTCGCTGCCGTCACTGGTCAGCAAGCTGAGCCCGGCGGGTATTAAAGGTACGGCGCTGGGGGTGTATTCGACCAGTCAGTTTCTCGGTACTTTTTGCGGTGGTGTGGTGGGTGGTATTGTTGCCCAGCAATACGGCAATGGCGCGGTGTTCTGGGCTTCGCTAGTGGCGGCATTGGTGTGGCTGGGTTTTGCGATGACCATGCAGCCTCCGCGCTATTTGCGCAGTGTTGAAGTCGAGCTGCAGAATAGAGAGTCGCTTGATGCGAAGGGTTTGATGACGCAAGTTGCAGGGGTGGTCGATGTGGTGATTATTCCCGGTCAAAATATGGCGTATGTAAAGGTCGATGACGAGTATTTTGAGCAAGAGCAGATGGATGCCTTATTGGCTCAATCGAGTTAAACTTCAGTTCGTGAATCACCGTATTTAATCAGATGAGTAAAAGTAGGAGGCAATTATGGCCAGAGGCATCAACAAAGTTATTTTAATTGGCAACCTGGGGCAGGACCCTGAAATGCGCGCTATGCCCTCGGGCGGTGCGGTGACCAACCTGACCATTGCCACCAGTGAAAGCTGGAAAGACAAGCAAACCGGCCAGCCTCAGGAACGTACTGAATGGCACCGGGTGGTTTTCTTTAATCGACTGGCAGAAATTGCCGGTGAGTATTTGAAGAAGGGCAGCAAGGTGTATATCGAAGGTTCGCTGCGTACCCGCAAATGGCAGGACAAGAACACCGGTGCCGATCGTTACACCACTGAAATTGTCGCCAATGAAATGCAGATGCTCGACAGTCGCGGTGGCGGTGAAGGCATGGGCGGTGGTCAGGGTTATGCTCAGCAGGGTGGCGGTCAAGGCTATGCTCAGCAGGGCGCTCCAGCGGCTCAGCCCCAGCGTGCTCAGCAGGCACCTGCCCAGGCCCAACCTCAAGCAGCACCGGCGCAAAATGAGCCAGCAGGTTTTGATAACTTCGATGACGATATTCCGTTCTAGGGGTTTTTAGGCCGCAATATTTTTAACGAAAATTCTTTAACTAACGCAGGGAAACTATTAGTGAGCACCAATTTAACCTGGCACGAAACCATTGTTAGCAAAGCGGAACGCGCCAAACAGAAACAGCAAAAACCGAGTGTGATCTGGTTTACCGGCCTTAGTGGTTCGGGTAAATCGACACTTGCAAATGCGCTGGAACGGGCATTGTTTGAGCGTGGTCACCACTGTTATTTACTCGACGGCGATAATGTACGTCAGGGTTTAAATAGCGATTTGGGTTTTAGTGATGAAGCTCGAGTGGAGAATATCCGCCGTATTGGTGAGACCGCGAAGTTGTTCGTCGACTCGGGCTTGATTGTGATGACGGCCTTTATTTCACCTTTCCGTACCGAGCGAGATCTGGCGCGTAATTTGGTGGAAGATGATGAGTTTATCGAGGTTCATGTTTCCGCATCGCTGGATGTCTGTGAGGAGCGCGATCCGAAGGGCCTGTATAAAAAGGCACGAGCGGGTGAGATACCCAACTTCACGGGCATCGATTCAGCCTACGAGGCGCCTGAAAACCCTGAGGTGTTAATCGATACCGGCAATAATGATGTCGCCACTTGTGCCGAGCAATTGGTTGATTATCTGGTTAAGAAGGGCGTTATCTAGTTCGCTCTTTTTTGTGCTGGGTTTTTGAAGCTCGAATGCCTCGGCAATAATAACCAGGCAACAAAAAAGCCCCGTGACAGTGCTGTCACGGGGCTTTTTTGTTAGAGCGTTTTTAATTTAGGCGCTTTAGTCTTTAAACTTTTCCAGAATCAGCGTGGCATTGGTGCCGCCAAAGCCGAAGCTGTTGGACATAATTCGCTCGAGTTTCACGTTCTCAACTTTCTCCGTAACGATAGGCATATCGGCGACGGCGGGGTCGAGGGTTTCGATATTAGCCGAGACTGCGATAAAGTCGTTTTCCATCATCAGTAGGCTGTAGATAGCTTCGTGTACGCCAGCCGCGCCGAGAGAGTGGCCGGAGAGTGACTTAGTGGAACCAATCGGTGGCCCGTCAGTACCGAATACTTCGCGTATTGCGGCCATTTCCTGTACGTCACCGACCGGGGTGCTGGTGCCGTGGGTGTTGATGTAGTCAATGCTGCCGTCAGTGGTGGCCATGGCTTGCTGCATGCAGCGAACGGCACCTTCACCGGAGGGGGCGACCATGTCGTAGCCGTCAGAGGTGGCACCGTAACCAACAATTTCAGCGTAGATTTTCGCGCCGCGTGCTTTGGCGTGCTCAAGTTCTTCAACCACAAAGCAGCCGCCACCGCAGGACATGACAAAGCCATCTCTATCGGCATCGTAGGCCCGCGAGGCTTTCTCAGGCGTGTCGTTGTACTTGGATGACAGGGCACCCATCGCGTCAAACATGCTGACCATGGACCAGTGTTCTTCTTCAGCACCACCGGCAAAGAGAATGTCTTGTTTGCCGAGCTGAATTTGCTCTACCGCTGCGCCAATACAATGGGCGCTAGTGGCGCAGGCTGATGAGATGCTCATGTTTAGTCCCTTAATCTTAAAGGGCGTTGCCAGACAGGCAGAGACCGAGCTGCTCATGATTTGTGTGACCCGATAGGGGCCCATTTTGCGTACGCCTTTGCTGCGTAGGATGTCGACAGATTCGACAAACTTGTCGCCGGATATGCCGCCAGCACCCATGATTAAGCCGGTGCGGGGGTTGGAAACATCGTCTTCGGCCAGCTGAGCGTCTTCGATGGCCTGTTGCATGGCGATGTAGGCATAGACCGCAGGGGTGCTCATAAAGCGCAGATGCTTACGGTCGACGTGTTCTTTTGGGTCGATGTGAATCTGTCCGGCGACCTGGCTTTTCAGGCCCATTTCGCGGTACTCATCTTTGGCGCTAATGCCTGATTTCCCTTCTTGCAGGGAGGCCAATACTTCTGCGGCGTTGTTGCCAAGGCAAGAAATGACTCCCATTCCAGTGATAACTGCACGTCTCATGAATAATCCCTGGCTCGCTAGAGCGATTGACTCGGTGTTAGAAGATTGGCGATTGTAACCAATTGTCTGGTACTCCAGCAATCATGTATTGATGGTTTCAGTGGGCGCTAACAGACCCACACTTCGGTGCTCCGCAACGACGTTACAGTGCTTAACAAGGACTGCTGCCATTATTAAATACTGCGTCTTGTCGCGAAACATCACAGGAACGCTGAACCGATCAACACGCGATTGTTGGCGTGTTAGAAGTTGTCAGTGGAGGTGAACAGGCCAACACGCAGGCCTTTAGCGGTATAAATCTCTTTGCCGTCGACCAGCATAGTGCCGTCGGCGATGGCCATTACCAGTTTGCGCTCGATAACACGGCTAATGTCCAGGCGGTAGGTGACCTTCTTGTGGGTCGGTAACACTTGCCCTGTAAACTTCACTTCACTAGAGCCCAATGCACGGCCGCGACCTTCGTTGCCGCGCCAGGTAAGGAAAAACCCGACGAGTTGCCACAGCGCATCAAGGCCAAGGCAGCCCGGCATTACCGGGTCACCGGGGAAGTGGCATTGGAAAAACCACAGGTCGGGATTGATGTCGAGTTCAGCGATTACCTCACCTTTCCCGTAAGCACCACCTTCTTTACTGATATGGATAATGCGGTCGGTCATCAGCATATTGGGTGCAGGCAGTTGTGCGGCCTTGGGGCCGAAGAGTTTTCCTTCGGAACAGGCGATTAAGTCTTCGTAGTCAAAACTGTTGCGCTGGCGAGCATCTGAATCGTTCAAAAGTAACCTCTTGCTTTGTGCGGGGCGATCAAAAAAAGACGCGATATTTTAGCCTAATTACGGCTTATGTCCAGTCTGCGCTAGACAATATGCTGATGCTAAGCCGTGCGGCTTCGGCGAAGGCGATGCGTGAGCCTTGTTGGTCGTCGCTACAATCAATCACAGGTAAGTTTTTTTCAGCCAGTTTGCCTAATTGTCATAGATTTTCGTTACAGTGCTCTACCTCGATTTTAGGGCGGTAATACAATGCTTCCTGCTAATTAAAAGGATTTGTCTGTGATCAAGAAATGTCTATTTCCCGTTGCCGGTTATGGCACGCGATTTTTACCCGCCACCAAGGCTATGCCGAAAGAAATGCTGCCGGTGGTGAATAAGCCTCTGGTGCAATACGGTGTTGAAGAGGCGCTGACGGCGGGCCTCACTGAAATTTGTTTTGTCACCGGGCGCGGCAAGCGGGCGATCAATGACTTCTTTGATACCAGCTATGAGCTGGAGCATCAAATTGCAGGTACTTCCAAAGAAAAATACCTGACGAGTATCAAAGAGGTAATAAGCAACGCTAAATTTACCTCCACCCGCCAGTCGGAGATGAAGGGTTTGGGCCATGCCATATTGACGGGCGAATTGCTCGTTGGGCAGGAACCCTTTGGCGTGGTGCTCGCCGATGACCTGTGCATCACCGAGGGCGACAGTGTGATGGAGCAGCTGGCGAAAATTTATCGCCGCACCGGCTGCAGTGTTATCGCTATTCAGGAAATCGACGATGAGGAAATTTCCAAGTTCGGCGTGATTGCTGGCGTTGAAGAAGAGCCCGGTTTGTATCGCGTGACCGACATGGTTGAAAAACCTGATTTGGCCGATGCGCCGAGCAACCTGGCCATTATCGGCCGCTATATTTTGACCCCCTTTATTTTCGAGCTGTTACGCCACACCCCACCGGGTAAAAACGGTGAGGTGCAGCTGACCGATGCTCTGCTATCACTGGCGAAAAGCAGCAAAGTGCTGGCCTATAAATTTAAGGGCCGCCGCTTTGATTGCGGCAGTGTCGACGGCTATGTCGAGGCAACTAACTATGTCTATGAAAATATTTACTTGAAGGGTGAGCAGTAAACGATGGTTGAATCTTATTCATGTTTTAAAGCCTATGACATTCGTGGACGTGTACCGAGCGAACTGAATGAAGGCATCGCCTATCGCATTGGCCGTGCCTTTGCCCAGTATCTCAATGCTGGGCGCATCGTCGTCGGTCACGATATTCGTCTGACAAGCCCCTCGCTTTGCGATGCGGTGGTGGAAGGCATTCGCGATGCCGGTTGCGATGTGGTGCATATCGGCGAGTGCGGCACCGAAGAGATCTATTTCGCCACCTTTGATGGCGGCTACGATGGCGGGCTGGTCGTGACGGCCAGCCACAACCCGATGGACTTTAACGGCATGAAGTTTGTGCGCGAGGGCTCACGGCCAATTAGCGGTGACGACGGCTTGCCAGAAATTAAGGCCCTGGCGGAGCAGGGTGAGTTTAGTGCTGCGCCGCGCCGGGGTGAGTTGAGCCACAGCGCTGATAAGCAGGCTTATATCGAGCACCTGCTGTCCTATGTTGATATCGATTCGCTGTCGCCGCTCAAAATCGTCGTCAATGCCGGTAACGGTGGTGCGGGTTCGGTGGTTGATTTACTCGAGCCCCACCTGCCTTTTGAGTTTATTAAGGTGCATCATCAGCCCGATGGGCGCTTTCCCAATGGTATCCCCAATCCTTTGCTGGAAGAAAATCGTGCAGCCACGGCGGATGTGGTGAAGCGGGAAAAAGCGGATTTGGGTATCGCCTGGGACGGTGACTTTGACCGTTGTTTCTTTTTCGATAGCCTGGGTAATTTTGTCGAAGGCTATTATCTGGTGGGTTTACTCTCGACTGCATTCCTGAAAAAAAATGGCGGCGGCAAGGTGATTCACGACCCCCGCTTAACTTGGAATACCATCGAGCTTGCCGAGCAATGCGGCGGGCAGGCGATTCAGAGTAAAACCGGGCACTCCTTCATTAAGCAGGTGATGCGTGACGAAAACGCCCTCTACGGCGGTGAGATGAGCGCCCATCACTACTTCCGTGATTTTGCCTACTGCGACAGCGGTATGATTCCCTGGTTGCTGGTGGCCGAGCTGGTCGGCACCTCGGGTAGTACTTTATCGGAGTTGATGGCAGACAGCCAGGCCCGTTACCCAGTGAGCGGTGAAATTAACCGTGAAGTTGACGATGCTGCAGCGATGCTGGCGCGTATTGAAAAGCACTATGCCGCCAGTGCTGACCTGCTAGATAAGACCGATGGCGTGAGTATGGACTTTGGTGACTGGCGCTTTAATGTGCGCATGTCGAATACTGAGCCGCTGGTACGTTTAAATGTTGAGTCCCGTGGTGACGAGGCTTTGATGAAGGCAAAAACGGCGGAGCTATTGGCTTTTCTTGAGGCTTAGTTTTATTCAATGATGAGCTAAGCTGTTATTTACAGCCATAAAAAAACCCCGCATTTGCGGGGTTTTTTTATGGCTGGCTTTTGAGCTGTTTGCTAGCTCATGGCCAGTGCGGCAGTGATTTCAATAACCGCCTTTTTACCATCGCCATACACCATCAGGCAATTGTCCATGGCAAACAGTGGGTTAGGCAAGCCAGCAAAGCCGGGGCTCAGCGAACGCTTGATAACCACAACAGTTTGCGCCTTGTCGACGTGAAGAATCGGCATGCCGTAAATGGGGCTACCTTTGTCTTCCCGCGCCATGGGGTTGGTCACGTCGTTGGCACCGATAACGATGGCAACATCCGTCTGCTCGAAGGTGGGGTTGATGCGATCCATCTCGACCAGCTGGTCGTAGGGCACTTCCGCTTCCGCGAGCAACACGTTCATGTGGCCAGGCATACGACCGGCAACGGGGTGGATGGCAAACTCAACTTCAATGCCTTTGTCTTCCATCACATCAGACAGTTCACGCACGGCGTGTTGAGCCTGAGCCATAGCCATACCAAAGCCGGGCACGATAACAACGCGGCGGGCCGTTTCGAGGATCATGGCAATTTCTTCCGCCTGAGCACTCTTCACTTTACCGGCATAGACTTCGTCAGCATCAATCGCCTCACTACCTTCAGCCATGACACCGAACAGCACGTTGGTCAGCGAGCGGTTCATAGCGACACACATAATCTGTGTCAAAATGAGACCGGAAGCACCAACCAGTGAGCCGGAGACGATCAGTACGGTATTACCCATAATGAAGCCAGCTGCGGCGGCTGCAATACCCGAATAGGAATTCAGCAGTGCAATAACAACGGGCATATCGGCGCCGCCAATTGGCAGTACGATGGTGATACCGAGGATGCACGCTGCGGCGATCAAGCCCCAAAACAGGGTGCTGTTAGTCGGGTCAAAGCAGAGCATGCCGAGCATGGTAATGGCGGAGATAAACAAGGCCGCATTGAGAAACTTGATGCCAGTAAAGCCGATGGACTGGCCGGAGATCAATTCCTGCAGCTTGGCAAAGGCCACCAAGCTACCGGTCATGGTGACCGAGCCAATCAGCACGGTAAGCATCACAAAACTGACGGCAATGCCGCCCATGACACCGCTTTCATAACCTTCGCCACCACTGGTGAGCAGGTAGCTTGCCGCTGCCAGGCCAAGCGAAGCACCACCACCACAACCGTTCAGCAGAGCGATCATTTGTGGCATTGAGGTCATCTGAATGCGAGTGGCCATAATGCCGCCAATAGCACCACCGACGAGAACGCCAGCAATGATGTACTCGTAGCTGACAATGCTTTTATCCAGCAGTGTAATAACCACGGCAATCAACATACCGATGGCGGATAGCATATTGCCGCGAACCGCCGTTTTCGGCTTGGTTAGCCCCTTGATGCCGAGAATAAAGAAGACGGCGGAGATGAGGTAAATTAGATCCACTAAGTTGGTATTCATGATCTAGTTTTTCCTCTTGAACATGGCGAGCATGCGATTGGTGACCAGATAGCCGCCAATCACGTTGATGGTAGCCATAACAACAGCGATGAAGCCGAGGCCGTGAACCAGCCCGGAAGCACTATCGCCAGCACCAGCGGCGATAACGGCGCCCACCAAGGTAATACCTGAAATGGCATTGGTGCCCGACATTAGAGGGGTGTGCAGAGTGGGTGGTACTTTGGTGATCAGTTCCACGCCGAGGAACAGTGACAGCACAAAAAGTGCCAGTTGCATAACGATCATTTCCATTAGGAAGCTCCCCCTTCTTTTTGCTCGGTGTCGTCATCTGCGTCGAGGTCGACTGATTCACCCAGGTCGATGCTGTTGTTGAGGTCAATGGCCGGATAGCCGAGCAGTTCACGCATACGTTTGTGCGGTACATCGCCGCCGTGGGCGACAACGGTTTCGAACACGATCTCATCTTCGAAATCGAGTGTTAAGTTGTTTTCTTCATCGAGCAGGTGCTCGAGCAGCGTCTCGATATTTTTGCCAAACATCTGGCTGCCGTGGTGCGGGATAGTTGCGGCCAGATTGTCGGGGCCGATAATCGTGACGCCGTGGGCGACGACGGTTTCACCGAGTTTGGTGAGTTCGCAGTTGCCGCCACGCTCAGCGGCGAGATCGACAATCACAGCGCCGGGCTTCATGGCTTTAACCATATCAGCGGTAACCAGAATCGGCGACTTGGCACCGGGAATGGCAGCCGTGGTAATCACCAGATCTTGCTCGGCGAGCACGGCTGTCATTAATTCCTGCTGGCGACGAATAAAGTCTTCGCCCTGTTCTTTGGCGTAGCCGCCTTTGTCTTCCGAGCTGTCGGTTTCCAGATCAAGCTCAATAGGTTTGGCACCTACCGAGATGATTTGGTCGCGAGCGGCAGGGCGAACGTCGTAGGCTTCAACCACACCGCCGAGGCGCTTGGCCGTGGCACAGGCCTGCAGGCCGGCAACGCCAACACCCATAATAAAGGTGCGCATGGGTTGCAAGGTACCGGCGGCGGTCATCAACATGGGCATGATGCGCGGTGATAGACCCGCGCCCAGCAGTACGGCTTTATAACCAGCCAGTGTTGCCATTGACGAGAGCACATCCATGCTTTGTGCGCGGCTGATGCGCGGCACCAGCTCCATCGCAATAGCGGTGGCGCCCGTTTTGGCAATTTTTTCAGCAGTGGCGGGAGAACCCAATGGATCCATCATGCCGGCGATTAACTGTCCGGGTTTGAGGTGAGCCAGATCGTCGTCGCCATTGATTTCGTTGGCACCGAAAGATTGCACTTGGGCGACGATATTTGCTTTGGCGAAAATTTCAGACCGGTCGGTACTGATCGCTGCTCCAGCATCTTTATAGAGCTCATCGGAAAATCCTGCGGCTTCACCAGCGTTGGATTCAACAATGAACTCAACGCCTTTCTTTGACCACACCTGAATATTGGCGGGGGTCATAGCCACCCTGTCTTCTCGGGGTTTTATTTCCCGGGGTATGCCTACTATCACAATATGTGCCTCACTATGGTTCGTTTGCGCACCAAACTAGTGCTAATTAATAAAAGGTGAAGCACCTTACATTAATTAAATAAAAAAAAATAGTTCGGTATTCTGTGAGGCTTTGTTCTCGGTTCTTGGGCTGGAGTTCTGTCGGGCTTAGGTGTTCGTAGCAGGGTTAACCCTAAGTTCGACAGGGTTCTAGGGCGTAGGGTGGCTTGCTTGAATATGATTGATTAGAGCTTGGCTTGAGCTATCCAGTTCGTGCTTGCTAGCCGTTTTCTCCAGGACTTCAAAAATAGTGGTGCTCATCGTTTTGCCGAGTTCCACGGCCCATTGGTCGAAAGCGTTAATCTGCCAGATTACGCTTTGCACATAGACGCTATGTTCGTAGAAGGCCAGTAGTGCGCCGAGAGTGTGCGGGTTGAACTCTTCGAGCAGCAGGGTATTGCTGACGCGATTGCCGGGTATGGCTTTGTGCATGGCGAGTTGGGCGGCCTCATCTTCGCTAAGCCCGAGAGAGCGAGTTTCTTCGAGAGCTTGCTCGTAGCTTTTACCGAGCATCAACGCTCGACTTTGAGCAAAGCAGTTAGCCACCAGGTATTGATGTTGTAATGGCTCGCAATGGGCCTTGGTAGTCGCAACAAAATCGACCGGCACGGCACCAATACCCTGCAACAACAGCTGGTGACAGGAGTGCTGGCCATTGGTGCCCTCGCTGCCCCAGATGACCGGGCCGGTGGCATAGGTGCAGGGCTGGCCTGTTTTAGTGACGCGCTTGCCGAGGCTTTCCATCGTCAGTTGCTGTAAATAATTGGGCAGCTCGCCGAGGCGATGAATATAGGGCAGCACGGCTCGGCTGTGGTGACCATTGAAGTTGATCGACCAGATTGATAGTAAGCCGTGCAGCACAGGCAGGTTTTCGCTGAAGTCTGCGTTGCGAAAGTGCTTGTCCATAGCGCTGGCACCGTCGAGTAGCTGGCTGAATGCATCAGAGCCAAGGGCGATGGCGATAGGCAGGCCGATACTCGACCACAGGCTAAAGCGGCCGCCGACACCTTCATCCATGGGGAAAATGCGCTCTGGCTTGACACCCCATGTAGTGGCCTTTTCAATTTGGCTGGTCATCGCAGCAAAGTGACAGGTAATTTGTGTGTTATCAAAACCCGCGTTGCTCAGCCACTGGCGCGCGAGGCCGGCATTGCTGAGTGTTTCCAGAGTCGAAAAGCTTTTTGATGAAATCAAAAACAGGGTGGTTTCGGGTTGGCACTGGCTAAGAATGCCTTTTAATACATCGCTATCGACATTGGCGGCAAAGTGGCTGCGCAAGCCTTCGGCCTGTAGCTCGGGAAAGGCGGCGACGATCATGCGTGGCCCGAGATCCGAGCCACCAATACCCAAGTTAATGACATCGCGAAAAGCTTTGCCACTGGTGCCACGCTCATCGCCCTGGCGCAGGCGGTCGGCAAAGGCGTTCATGGTGTTGCGCATTTGCGCCAAAGACGAGGTGAATTCGCCCTCATTTGCCGTGTCGGTATTTGAGTCAAGCGCGCGCAAAGCGGTGTGTAAGGCGGGGCGCTGTTCCGTGTTGTTGACATCGGCGCCGCTGAATAGCTCTTCGATAGCGGCGGGCAGTTGTGCGCTATCAGCTAGTTCATTCAGTAGCTTGAGCGTCTCATCGGTCAGCAGGTTTTTTGAGTAATCGAAATAAAGCCCTGCAGCGGAGGCTTTAAACGTCTGGCCACGCTGGGGGTTTTGCTCGAATAATGTCTTTAATGCGGTGTTTGACAGGGTTTTCTTGTGTTTGAGTAAGGCTTTCCAGGCGGGGCTTTGGTCGATAAGTAATGGGCTGGTCATGGGGGTAGCTTGTCCTGGTGAAGTCCTTTTCCGCCATCCTAAGTGAAGTGCGCCGCTGGTGGAAGTAGTAACAAGCGCAGAATGGCAGTAAGTGCTGTCACTTGTGGCCGGTGTTTGATGCTTTAAGTTGGGCCAATGAGCGTTCTATTCTGACATGCCAGTGCGACGGAGCTATGACATGACACTGAATTGTTGGCAGACTAGCCGGTCGAGGGTGTTGAGCTCAGTGGTTTCTACTAACCGCAAAATCGGCGAGTTGCGCCAGGGCTTGTTTGTAGGGCGATTCGGCTAGTTGTGCGAGGCAGTCTTTTGCCTTGTTGGCATAATCCTGTGCAGTTTCGAGCGTGTAATCGATACCGCCGGTATCGGTAATGATGCGGATAATGCTCTCTAAGTGCTCGGTGCTACCTTCCCGGATTGCCTGGCGTACGAAGTCAGCATCGGCATTACTGCCATTTTTCATCGCGTGTATTAAAGGCAGGGTTGCCTTGCCTTCAGCCAGATCATCGCCAACGTTCTTGCCGAGCTTCTGCGCATCACCGCGGTAATCGAGCGCATCGTCAACCAGCTGAAAGGCCATGCCAATGTGGTAGCCGTAGTCTTTCATCGCCGTGCACTGTTCGGTATTGGCATCGGCGAGTACCGCTGCAGACGATGCCGCACCTTCAAACAGTTGGGCTGTTTTGCCACGAATGACCTCAAGGTAGGCTTGCTCGCTGACGTCGGGGTCTTTGGCATTAATAAGCTGCAGAACTTCGCCTTCGGAAATAATATTGGTGGTGTCGGCGAGAATGCCCATTATCTCCATGCTGCCAAGGCCTACTAGCATTTGAAAGGCGCGGGAATAAAGAAAGTCGCCGACTAGCACGCTAGGGGGGTTGCCCCATTGGGCGTTCGCGGTGAAGCGGCCGCGGCGCATTTCAGAAGTATCGACAACGTCATCATGTAGCAGAGTGGCGCTGTGGATGAACTCGATAATAACCGCGAGGTTAATATGTCCTTTGCCCTGATAGGCGCAAGCCCGCGCGACAAGTAATACCAGTAGGGGGCGCAGGCGTTTACCGCCTGCATCTATTAAATAGTGGCCAATTTGCTCGACCAGACCCACATCCGAACGTAGTTCATCAATAATCAGATGATTAACGTCGTCGAAATCGGTGGCGACTACTTGTCTAAATGGCAGCATTACAAGGCAAATATAGGCGAAGGGAAGCGCGGCATCCTAGGGTTCTACCGGTCAAGTGTCAAGATTAGGGTGGGCCCTGATTATAGAGAAGCAATATATTACTAAATATCGAATCGAGTGCTTGCTAGCCATGACGCTTTCCCTTAGAATTGCCGCCCTCTCGCCCCCAGGCCCATAATTGTGTAACAGCATGTGGCCGGGCAGTTTTCTTCTTTCCCTTCTTTATTAATAGAGGGCAAGGCACGGGAAGACGATACAGCTTAAGTAAGCATCAGTTTCAGTAGGAGCAAAACATGTACGCGGTAATAGAAAGTGGCGGCAAGCAGCATCGAGTTGAGCCGGGTGAAGTATTAAACCTCGAGCTTCTTGAGGCAGCAACTGGCGACACCATTGATTTTGATAAAGTATTGATGGTTGCCGATGGCGACGATGTAAAGATTGGTGCCCCCTACGTTGATGGCGGTAAAGTCAGTGCGGAGATTATCAGTCACGGTCGTGCTAAAAAAGTACGCATCGTTAAGTTTCGTCGTCGTAAGCATTCCCGCTCACAGATGGGCCACCGCCAGTGGTTCACTGAAGTTAAAATTACCGACATCAAAGCCGGTTGATCTGCAGGAGATAGAGCATGGCACACAAGAAAGCAGGTGGTAGTACTAGAAACGGACGCGACTCGGAAAGCAAACGCCTCGGCGTTAAGCGCTACGGTGGCGAGCAGGTCGACGCAGGTAACATCATTGTGCGTCAGCGCGGAACGCGTTTTCACGCAGGTAGTAATGTAGGTATTGGCAAAGATCACACCTTGTTTGCTAAAGCAGACGGTGAGGTTAAGTTTGTTGTGCGCGGCCCGCACAGCCGTAAATTTGTTGATGTGATTTGCGCTTAATGTAAATTGCATCCAGGCGGTACTGTTTGTTTAAAAGCCCCGCATGCGGGGCTTTTTTATGGGCGTATGATACGTTAGTACTCCATCAATACAATATTGTCGGAGTACTAGTGGCACTTACCACTCATATTTTGTGGGTAAACAATTGATAGTCAAGGTATGCAGATGCAACAACTGTGCAGAGGTGTAGAGTGAAATTTGTCGACGAAGCACCAATTATTGTTAAAGCGGGCGACGGTGGCCGGGGGTGCCTGAGTTTTCGGCGCGAAAAGTATATCCCCAAGGGTGGCCCCGATGGTGGCGATGGTGGTGATGGTGGCAGCGTTATTCTGCGTGCCGAGGAAGACCTGAATACTCTGGTCGATTATCGCTACCAGCGACATTACCGTGCACAAAATGGTGAGTCGGGTCGCGGTCGCAATTGCCGTGGCAAGGGCGGTGATGACCGGATTCTTGGCGTACCCGTTGGCACCACTATTATCGATACCGACAGCGACGAAGTACTGGGTGATTTGACCACTGCGGGGCAAGAGTTGATTGTCGCCAAGGGCGGCTTCCATGGTTTGGGTAATGCCCGTTATAAATCGAGTACCAACCGTGCGCCGCGCCAAACAAGTCCAGGGTCGGAAGGCGAGCTGCGTAATTTGCGTCTCGAACTGAAACTACTTGCGGATGTCGGCCTGCTGGGTTTGCCCAATGCGGGTAAATCAACCTTGATTCGCTCGGTCTCAGCGGCGACGCCAAAAGTGGCTGATTACCCTTTTACAACCTTGGTGCCCAACCTGGGTGTCGTCACTTTGCAAAAATACCGCAGCTTTGTGATTGCTGATGTGCCCGGGCTGGTTGAAGGTGCCTCAGAGGGTGCCGGGCTGGGTATTCGTTTTCTGAAGCATTTAACGCGCACGCGGTTCTTGCTGCACATGGTCGACATGCTACCTGTCGATGGCTCTGATCCGCTAGAAAACGCCCTTACTATTCAGAATGAATTGTCGTGCTTTAGCACTACGTTAGCAGATCGGCCCCGCTGGCTGGTGTTAAATAAAATGGATCTACTACCGACAGAAAGCCGCGATGCTATTTGTCAGCAATTGATTGACGACTTGCAGTGGCAGGGGCCAGTGTTTTTTGTCTCGGCCTTAACGAAAGAAGGCACGGACAAGCTGTGTAATGATATTTGCGACTATCTCGATGACTGCCGCAGCCGCGAAGCAGAGTTTCCCGAGGTGGCGCAAGCCGAGCGCGATATGCAGTCACGCATGCAGCTTGAGGCACGTGAGCAGATTGAGAAATTGCGTCTGCAGCGACAAGAGGCAAAAACTGACGCACAAGAGCTTGAAGATGAAGACGACGAGGATGACGATGATCATGAGGTTGAAGTCGTTTACACCCCTTAGCATTTTGCTACATGTTGGCAATCAGCCCTACAGATTAGAGATATCGTGGATAAAACAGTAGAGTCCCAAAGCCGCACCCGGCGCTGGGTCGTGAAAATTGGTAGCGCCCTATTAACGAATAATGGCCAGGGCCTGGATCATCAGGCTATCGCCGGCTGGGTGGAGCAGATCGCTAAACTTCAGGATGATGATCTTGAAGTGGTGCTGGTTTCTTCGGGTGCCGTTGCCGAGGGGGTGAGTCGCCTCGGTTGGCAGCAGCGTCCCACTTTGATTCATGAACTACAAGCCGCCGCTGCCGTCGGGCAAATGGGCCTGGTGCAGGCTTACGAGTCAAAATTCCAGCAGTTTGGTAGGCATACTGCTCAGGTTTTGCTCGACCACGATGACCTTTCCAGTCGGGAGCGTTATCTCAATGCACGCAGCACGCTCAATACTTTACTTTCCCTCGGAGTAGTGCCCGTCGTCAATGAAAATGACACGGTTGTCACCGACGAAATTCGCTTTGGTGACAATGATACTTTGGCCGCGTTGGTGGCGAACCTGGTTGATGCTGAGCAGTTGGTTATCCTTACCGATCAGTCCGGCTTATTTGAAGAAGACCCTCGTAAAAACCCCAATACCCCTTTGATTCGCCGTGCTAGCGCCAATGACCGAAGTCTCGACGCAGTGGCAGGTGACAGCATTGGTGGGCTCGGTCGGGGTGGTATGGTGACCAAGTTACAGGCTGCTCGACTGGCGGCGCGCTCCGGGGCGAATACCCTAATAGCCGGCGGCCGTGACGCCGATGTGTTATTAAAAATTTTTGCTGGCGAACAAGTGGGCACCCTACTGGTCGCCGATAATGAACCCCTTGTGGCTCGTAAGCAGTGGCTGGCTGGGCATCTGCAGGTGCGCGGTACTCTGGTGCTGGACGCTGGTGCTGTGCGCGTATTGCAAGAGCAGGGCAAGAGCTTATTGCCCGTCGGTGTTAGTGCGGTGACGGGTGAGTTTACCCGGGGTGAAATGGTTCGTTGTGTCGACTCTCTGGGGCAGGAGGTTGCCCGGGGCCTTGTCAATTACAGTGCCGGGGATGCGTGCAAAATTATTGGTAAGGCCAGCTGTTGCATTGCTGAGGTGTTGGGCTATTGTGGCGCTGAAGAGCTGATTCACCGGGATAATCTCGTTCTCTTCTAGAAAGTAAAACTCAAATAAAGCCGCTCTTAAAAAGGTTATATCGGCAGTGTTCATAACTGCGCTATCTTTTGGTAAAGCGCTTATTCAAGCGACAATCTATTTCCATTCTGCTTCAGGTGATTACCCTCATTAATACCTTGCATAATAAAAAGTCATATAGTACAAAGTGACCTAGTTTGTAATGCCCGCTGTCATTTGCAGCACTTTGGTGATTACAGATTAAAAAAAGATATTGCCGGTGTTGCTAATACACTGGGCTAATAAAAATAAGTGGGGTTTCAAATGCACATCAAGAAGTATGATTTTGACTACAGTCGCCGGTTTTTTATGGACAAACTGGCCAAAGGCACCATGGGCGCAGGTGTACTCACCTCGCTAATGCCCCTGATCG
>MAAS01000009.1 GCA_002162755.1 Gammaproteobacteria bacterium 50_400_T64
TCAAAAAGTTTAGGTCAAAAGGGGTAAGGACAAATGGCATTAGTACTGAATGAAGAGCAAAACATGCTCAAAGAATCCGCCCAGGGCTTTTTGAGTGAGCACGCCCCGGTGGCGCAACTTCGCCAACTGCGCGATGAGCGTAGCGAGCTGGGTTATGACAAAGCCACCTGGCAGCAAATGGTTGAGCTGGGCTGGACGGGGGTTTTAGTACCCGAAGCCCACGGGGGCCTCGCGTTTGGCCACGTCGGCATGGGTCAGGTGATGGAAGAAAACGGTCGTACATTGACGGCTTCACCGTTGCTATCCACCGCGGTATTGGCAGCATCGGCCATTAATACCGCAGGCTCTGAGGCGCAGAAAAAAGCCCTGTTGCCAGCGATTGTCGACGGTTCATTGTTACTCGCCGTGGCGCTGGACGAAGGCCCGAAGTATCGCCCTGCAATGGTGAAAACAATGGCGACGGCCAGTGGTACTGGCTACGTACTTAATGGTGAAAAGCAGTTCGTTTGCGATGGGCATATCGCCAATCAGTTTATTGTTAGCGCGCGGACCTCGGGTGATGCCAGTGACGAGCAAGGCATCAGTCTGTTTATTATCGATAGCGCCGCGCCGGGCGTAGAAATCGAGCGGGTGTATTTGGCCGATAGTCGCAATAGTGCAATGTTGCGTTTGAATAACGTTGAACTTGCAGCGGACGCTTTACTGGGTGAAAAAGATGAGGGCACTAGCCTGATTACCTATCTCGCCAATGTCGCCAATATTCACCTCTCAGCGGAATTGCTGGGCATGTCTCAGGAGGTGTTTGAGCGCACTGTGCAATATATGAAAGAGCGCAGCCAGTACGGCGCTTTAATTGGTTCTTATCAGGGCCTGCAACATCGCGCCGCCCATATGTTTAGCGAAATAGAACTGGCCAAATCGGTGGTTATTAAAGCCCTGCAGGCCCTCGACAATAATGACTCGCAGTTAAGCCTGCTGGCTAGTGTTTGTAAGGCAAAAGTCAGCGAAGTGGTGACTCTGGTGACTAACGAAGGCGTGCAATTACACGGCGGCATCGGCATGACAGATGAGCTGGATATCGGGTTTTTTATGAAGCGTGCCCGTGTTGCCGAGCAGCAGTTTGGCGATAGACGTTACCATGTGCAGCGTTTTGCCAGTTTGCAGAATTATTAAATTCAGCTAAAAAATATTTTTAATCGACCATTAATGAGGAAGAACGACGATGACCATTAAAATTAATACCAGTGATTTACAGTCCCACATTGGCGATGACTGCGGTACTTCGGACTGGTTTGAAATCACTCAAAAGCAGGTCAATGACTTTGCCGATGTCACCCTCGACCATCAATTTATTCACGTCGATCCTGTTAAAGCTGCAGACAGTCCCTTCGGCGGCACTATCGCCCACGGTTTTTTAACCCTGTCGATGCTGGCCCACTTTCTGCAAAACGGCGTTGGCGTCAATGTGCCCAAGCGCACCATGGGTGTTAATTACGGTTTCGATAAAGTGCGTTTTTTAACGCCTGTAAAAGTCGGTAGTCGTGTGCGCGCCAATGCCGTACTGCTGGAAGCCACCGAGAAAAAGCCCGGCCAATACCTGTTTAAACTGGATATCACCGTTGAAATTGAAGGTGTCGACAAGCCCGCATTAAAGGCTGAGTGGCTGAATATGGTTTTTGCGGGCTAGTTATTTTTTGAACATAGTTGAAGGTATTTAAATAAAAAACTAGGAGTGAAAAATGACTATTCGTTTTGATGATCGTGTTGCCATCGTCACCGGTGCTGGTAACGGTCTGGGAAAATCTCACGCACTGGCGCTGGCCGAACGCGGCTGCAAAGTCGTTGTTAATGATCTCGGTGGAGCCGTTGATGGTAGTGGTAGTTCAGCTACATTGGCTGAGCAAGTGGTTGCTGAAATTAAAGCAAAGGGCGGTGAAGCTATCGCCAATGGTGCCAACGTTGCCAACTACGATGAAGTTGAAGCCATGGTCGCCCAGGCGAAAGCCGAGTGGGGCCGGGTCGATATTCTCATTAACAACGCCGGCATACTGCGCGACAAAAGTTTTGCCAAGGCTGACCTCGATAATTTCCGCGCCGTGGTTGAAGTGCATTTAATGGGTTCGGTAAATTGCTCGAAAGCCGTGTGGGACTTGATGCGCGAGCAGGAGTACGGCCGTATCGTTATGACCACCTCTGCCAGTGGCCTTTACGGTAACTTTGGTCAGTCCAGTTATGGTGCTGCGAAAATGGCGGTGATTGGTTTGATGAACACCCTGGTACTCGAAGGGCATAAGTACGGCATTCACATCAACGCACTGGCACCTTCGGCTTACACGCGCATGACGGCGGATATTTTCTCTGACGACAGTGCCGAAGAGTTAATGCCCCCCGAAGCGGTGACCACCGGCTTGTTAACCCTGTGTGATGACGAAGCGCCAACCCGTACTATTCTCGCTGCTGGTGCCGGCGGTTATGCCACCACGCGTATTTATGAAACTGACGGTATTTACTTGTCACCGGAAGAACGCACGCCGGAAAATATTCGTGCCGCCTGGGCGGATGTCGAGGACGAGGCTGGCCAGCGTGTGCTGACCAATGCCGGACAACAAACCCAGAAATTTCTTAAGAAAAGTAAAGCAACGTAAAATACGCGAGGGCCATTATTGCCCTGCGCTAACCCAAACAGGAGTGTAGAAAATGAGAGAAGCAGTCATTGTTTCAAGTGCCCGTACCCCCATCGGTAAAGCCTATCGCGGGATTTTTAATGATACCGACGGTCCGACACTGGGTGCCATCCCCATTCGTGAAGCCATCGCGCGGGCGGGTGTTGACCCCGCCGAGATTGATGATGTGATCATGGGGTGTGCGCTGCAGCAGGGTACCACCGGTTACAACATCGGACGTTTGGCTGGCTTGCGTGCGGGCCTGCCCGATACCGTTAGTGGCATGAGCATCGAACGTCAATGTTCATCAGGCTTAATGTCCATCGCCACGGCGGCCAAGCAGATTATGTGCGACGGTATGACCACCGTTGTCGGCGGTGGTATCGAGCACATCAGCCTGGTGCAGAACGAACACGCCAACAGCTACCGCAATCGCGATGAAGCACTGATCGCGATGCAGAAAAATATTTACATCCCCATGCTCGAAACTGCTGAGATTGTCGCTAATCGCTACAACGTCAGCCGTGAAGCACAGGACGAGTATTCACTGCAGTCCCAGCAGCGTACGGCTGCGGCTCAGGAAGCAGGTCTTTTCGCTGACGAGATTGTTGAAGTTACGGCCTCTATGCAGGTGATGGATAAAGCGACGAAAGAAGTCTCCAGTGTTGAGAAAACCCTGAAGCTCGACGAGGGCAATCGTCCCAGTACCAATGCCGAAGGCCTGGCGTCACTTGGCCCCGTCATCGAAGGCGGTAGCATCACTGCTGGTAACGCCAGCCAGTTGTCAGACGGCGCAGCCGCTTGTGTCTTAATGGAAGCGAAAGCAGCGGAACAACGCGGTCTTGAGCCCTTGGGCATTTATCGTGGTATGGCCGTTGCCGGTTGTGGCCCCGAAGAAATGGGCATCGGTCCCGTCTTCGCCATTCCTAAACTACTGAAAGCCAACGGCCTGAAAATGGACGATATTGGTGTTTGGGAATTGAACGAAGCCTTCGCCGTGCAGGTTATTTACTGCCGTGATCAGCTGGGTATTCCCAATGAAAACCTCAACATCAACGGTGGTGCTATCTCCATTGGGCACCCCTACGGTATGAGTGGCGCGCGCATGGTCGGTCACGCTCTGCGTGAAGGCAAGCGTCGCGGCGAAAAGTACGTGGTTATCACCATGTGTGTTGGTGGCGGCATGGGCGCTGCGGGCTTGTTTGAGGTGGCGTGATTAGCGTGAAATAGTTGACAGCTTTTATAGAGCTGTTAAAAAGAGGGGGTGTGCTGAATAAGCACGCCCCTTTTTTTGCAGTGTATTTATGACGGAGTATGAGAATGGATAGTTTTGAATCGATTACCGCAACGATGATTGGCTGGGCTACTTTATACGGAGTTAAAATTATCGTCGCCCTGCTTATCTTCGTGATTGGTAAGTGGGTAGCGAAAAAGATGGGCAGTGTTACTGAGCGGATGATGAAGATCCGTGAGGTTGATGAAGCTCTGGTTAATTTTGCTTCCAGCATGGTGTATTACGCACTATTGATTTTTGTGGTGATTGCGGCTCTTGGCCAGATAGGTATTCAAACGGCGTCTTTTGTTGCGATTGTTGGTGCTGCAGGCCTGGCCATTGGTTTGGCGATGCAGGGCTCTCTGTCGAACTTTGCTTCCGGCGTTTTAATTATTCTTTTTAAGCCCTTTAAGGTTGGTGATTTTGTTGAGATGGCAGGTGCTGCCGGTGTCGTTGAAAGTATTATGATCTTCACGACAGAGATGAAAACGGGGGATAATAAAAAAATTATCATTCCAAATTCATCAGTTTTGGGCGGGGTTATTACCAATTATTCTGCTAATGATACGCGTCGTGTCGACCTGGTCGTAGGCATTGGTTATAACGATGATATTGATAAGGCGCGAAGTGTTCTTGAAGCGCTTATTGATGCGGATGGGCGAATATTGAAAGATCCTGCGCCCTTGGTCGCTGTATCGGAACTGGCTGACAGTAGTGTGAATTTTGTGGTTCGATCCTGGGTAAATTCAGCGGACTACTGGGGTGTGTACTTTGGTTTGACTGAGGCCGTGAAAAAACGCTTTGACCAGGAAGGTATTTCTATTCCTTATCCACAGCAAGATGTTCATCTACATAAAATACCAAGTTAGATAATAATGGTTGAATAGCAAGAGAGCAGGCAGCCTAATGAAGCAGAAAATCAGCTCAGGATTTGTTAATCGCTGCTGGCAATACTTTGCCTGCCTCTTGTTTCTTATAAACAGTGTTTTTGTTACTGCGTCTGATGCTCCGGTTCTTACATTGGTGACAGGCGATTTGCTATCGGGACTTTATCATTCGCCAGAGCAAACGGGGCTAGTTGATGAGCTGGTCGAACAGGCATTACAGAAAGTGGGTTACGATCTGCGCGTTTTGACAGTGCCGACAGAGAGAAGTCTGAAGATGTCCGAGGCGGGGATTGTCGATGGCGAACTGCTGAGAACGACGGCTATTGAAGCGTATTTCCCAACCCTGTTACAAGTCCCTGAGCCGCTCGTTGGCAATGAGTTTGTGGTTTTTTCTCGCGAACCAATAGATTTAAAAAATGGTTGGCAATCCTTATCAGATAAATCTGTGGGGATCATTATTGGCTTGAAACTTATTGAGAATAAAGTGCCTGCAAGTGCGTTAATTACTAAAGTAAAAGATCAAAAACAGTTGTTTACATTGCTGCTAAGAAAAAGAATAGATTACGCTGTTTTTATCAAAAGGATAGGCCAATACTATCTGCGGAAAAATGATATTAAGGGTGTGGTAGCCAGTAATCTGCCCCTTGATAGCGTGCCTGCCTATATTTATCTTCACCCAAAACATGCTGCATTAGTGCCTCGTTTGGCCGGTGCTTTGCAAGAAATGAAGCAAGATGGTTCTTTTCGGCGTGTGGTTGACAGGCATTTGCAGGCTAAAAATAGTGGCTATACTGAAAGGTTAGCTGATCCAATATTAGAAAAAAAGTAGCCTGCAAGCGGCTAATTATTCATTGAGTGAAAGAGTAAACCTGGTTTGGTATATTACTTATTATGAAACGCTCCCGTGCAGAATTAACAGGTCCTTTGGCCCGTCGGTTGGGCCTGTCTGTTTTCCTTGTTAGCATTATTGCCACTATCGTTACGTCTGGTTTATACCTCTATTCAGAGTTAAAGCGTGACCTGAAAAAAATTGATACACAGCTTGATGAAGTGGGGAGGCTTTATTTGCCGAGTATCGGCACTCGGCTTTGGTTGACTGATATCGATGCGATAAAGCTGGATTTAGGCGGCATGTTGAATTTACAGTCGATTGAATATCTTTCCGTCAGTGAGCAGGGTGAGGTGCTTGTCGAAGCAGGGGAATATCCCCTCGGTGATGCCATTACCCGTAATTACCCCATTTACTATGATTACGGTGATAAGCAACAAGAAATTGGTGGTTTGAGGATTGTGGCGTCCACAGATGATGTTTACCAACAGTTTTATGGCAACGCTTTTTCCTCTGTTTTTATTGTTGCCCTTCAGACTTTTCTGGTTGCGGGTCTGGTTTTATTATTGGTGAGTCGTGGTGTTACCCAGCACCTGGGTACGATTTCCTCTTTTGCACGTGATATCAGTTTGTCGAATCTGGGCCAACAATTAGTACTGGATCGCCCTCGCCACGTTTCTAAGAGTCCTGATGAACTGGATATTCTGGTTGAGGCATTGATGGCAATGCAAACACAGTTGCATCAGTCGGTGGCGGCACTACGGGATAGCGAGGTAAACCTTGCGCTTACCCTAAATTGTATTGGTGATGCCGTTATTGCTACAGATCGCGAGGGGCTGGTGACTCGCATGAATCCTGTGGCGGAAGAAATGACAGGCTGGACAGTTAGTGATGCGATAGGTTGCTCTGTGCGTGATGTTTTCCCTATCGTTGATGCTGAGACTCTGGAGCCAATTGCGAACCCCGTACAGAGGGCTTTGACTACGGGAGAAGTTGTTACTCTAAGTAGCAATGCAACCTTATTGGCAAAGAATGCTGTGGAATATCAAATTGCGGATAGCGCTGCACCAATACGCAATGGCAATACTACGGTCGGCGCCATTCTCGTATTTCATGACGTTACTGAGCAGTACCGAATACGTCAGAAATTACTTGAGAGTCAAAAACGCTTAGCTCTATATATTGAGCAAACTCCGCTGGCGGCTATTGAGTATGACAGGGATTTTCGGGTAACAAACTGGAATTCAGCGGCTGAAAAAATCTTTGGCTATAGTAAAGAAGAGGCGATAGGGCAATATTCCTGGGATTTATTGAGGTCACCCGAAGGCATAGCTGATATGTCCGATACTCGTGAAAAGCTACTGTCGAACCAGGCGGTTATTCACCAAACTAACAAAAACCGCACCAAGGATAGGGGCACCATCGATTGTGAATGGTTTAGTACGCCGCTGGTTGATGAGGATGGGACGGTTGTTGGCGTGGCGGCATTGATTGATGACATTACCCCGCGGGTGCAGGCTGAAGAAAAAAACCGGCAACAACAACTTGAACAGCAGCTACTCCTCGATAACCTTTTAGATGCCCTTCTTACGGTTGATGAAGATGGTGTTATTTTAAGTTTCAATGCCTCTGCTGAAAGGCTATTTGAGTATTCTGCGGAAGAGGTAATAGGCGGGCACTTTAATTTAATAATGCCCCGTGATATTGCCGGTAATTACCAGCAGTTTTTATATGAGAGCACCAAAGGTAAAGATATTGAAATAATTGACCGAGCCCATGAAACGATGATGATGAATAAAAGCGGAGATCAATTCCCCGTCCGTTTATCCGTCACCACTACTTTTCGGGTGGGTAGTGAAAAAATGTTATTCATTGCTGCTATTCATGATTTAAGCCATGAGAAAAAAACGGAAGAACAATTACGTCGTAGCCAAAAAATGGATGCCCTGGGGAAATTGACAGGGGGGATTGCCCACGATTACAACAATATGTTGGGTATTGTTCTTGGTTATTCTGAGTTGTTACATATTGCCTTGTCAGATCAACCAGAATTGCAAGCTTATGCGAATCAAATTAGTCAGGCTGGAGAAAGGGGGACAGCGCTCACTAAAAAATTGCTGGCTTTTTCTAAGCAACAACCCATGGAAGCAACGGCTATTGATGTGAGCGCTGTGTTGGCAGATCAGCGAAATTTATTGGAAAAAATTGTTACCGCAAGAATTTCCATCAACATGGATCTGTCTGCCGAATTATGGACTGTGTGGCTTGATAAAGGTGATTTCGAAGACGTGATTATGAACTTGTGCATTAATGCGATGCATGCAATGGAGGGTGGCGATGGGGTTTTATCGATAGCCACGGCCAATCAAAGTTTCAACAATTTAGATGCTGAAAACTTGGGTATTGTTGCGGGTGACTATGTCAGATTCTGTGTTTCTGATACCGGTAAAGGGATGGATAAAGAGACGGTCGCCAAAATATTTGATCCGTTTTTTACCACCAAGGGCGAGCTGGGGACGGGCCTGGGCTTGAGCCAGGTCTACGGCTTTGTTGAGCGTAGTGGGGGCGGCATTCAGGTTTATTCCGAGCCGGGCGTGGGCACTCGATTTAGTTTGTTCTTTCCCCGCGACACCGGCATCTCCGAGGTTGATGAAGGGCTGTCATTGGCAGATAGCCCCTTATTGGCAGGCCGGGAAACTATCGTCGTTGTTGATGACGAGCCCGCTTTACTGGCGCTTGCCAGGGAGGTGCTGAGTGGGAATGGCTACACCGTATTGTGCGGAGCGAGTGGTGAAGATGCCTTGATATTACTGCGTAGCAATTCGGTAGATTTGCTGATATCCGATGTGATTATGCCCCGCATGGATGGATATGAACTGGCCAGTAAAGTAAACGTTGAATTTCCCCGCGTGAAAGTACTTATTGTTAGTGGTTTTGATGACACAGGCCGGGTAGATGATGCGGGTACAGCGTTAAAAGCCAAAGTGCTTGCCAAGCCCTATAGCTCACGGGATTTGCTCGAGCGGGTGCGCCAGTTGCTGGATGAGGCTCCTTAAGCGGAGCGAACATCTTTTAGAAACCCTTCGATATCGTGCTTTAGCTTTTCGGAGATCTGGCTAAGCTCGTTAGAAACGCCGAGCACCTGTTCGCCAGCTTTGCCGGTTTCATCGGCACCATCGGCTACATTCGTTATATTGCTGGAAACTTCAGTGCTGCCCGCAGCAACTTGCAAAATGCTCTGCGATATTTCATCGGTCGCATCACTCTGCTGCTCAATAGCGGCCTGAATACTTGAGGTCACTTCATTTGATCGGGCATTGACTTCAACAATGGCCTTAATGCTATTAACCGCACTCTTCGTCAGCTTTTGCATTTCCTCAATATGCTGGGTGATGTCATTGGTTGCATCACTGGTTTGGCTAGCAAGTGCCTTGACTTCGCTGGCAACAACGGCGAAACCTTTCCCGGCTTCACCCGCACGGGCGGATTCGATGGTTGCATTCAGTGCCAGTAAATTTGTTTGTTCCGCGATGTCGCTGATTAAGATCATGACATCGTTGATTTTTTCTGCGGCCAAGGCTAGCGCTATGGTGGCTTTTTCGCTTTGAGCAGCCTCTTCTACGGCTTCCTCCGAGATGGCACTTGCCCGGGCCGTTTGTCGACCAATTTCTTGTACAGACGTCGAAAGCTGGTCCGCTGCTGCGGCAACCATATTCACATTGTGGGCTGTTTCATCTGATGCTGTGGCGACAATAGAAGAACGGTTTTTGGTCTCGGAGGATGTTGCAACGAGTTGTTCTGCCGTTGCATTCATCTCGACTGATGATGAAGCCATAGCATTTAATGCCTCACTAGCGTCATTCTCAAACGTTGCAATAAGCGTGTCAATCCGCAGGGCGCGAGCCTCCTGTTCAGCAGCACGTGCATGGACACGCTCAGCTTTAGCTTTTTCTTCAGCGGCAGTTGTTTCTCGATCACTCCGTTCACGTTCTAATTGAGCCTGCTCGGCAGCTTTGCTCTCCTGTTCAAGACGGGTGCGCTCTATTGCGTTGACCTTAAAGACATTAACAGAGGTTGCCATGATGCCTATTTCATCTTTCCGCTCCAACCCGGGTATTTCAATAGCGGTGTTACCGGCAGCAAGTTTCCCCATGGCTTCTGTCATGGCAGTGACGGGCCCGCTAATAGAGCTGGCAGTGCGCTGAACAATGACGGTAATAAGGCCAAGGCTCACGAGCAGTAGCGTCCATAGCAGTGTTATTAAGTTATTTGAATGGGCGAGTGAAGATTCAACATCGCCGGCTAGCAGCTCACGCTGGTTAGCAACCATGCCGCCTTTACCGTCATCACCCACCAGGGTATTGAGAAGTGTCGTGGCACGAGGGGCCGCGTCTTTCACTAGCAGGTAGTTAGCCATATTCCATTTCTCCGAGGCGCGAACTTTAAACATGCGGCGAGGGAGGGGATTAAAGAGAGAGTGGTTGTTTGAGAAAATAGCAAAAGCCGCTGCTTGCTCGGGGCTTAATAGAGCTGAAGCCTTTTTCAAATCTTCAAAACGACGCTGATTTTTAGCCCACTGAGTGGTGAACTGTCTTTGGTAAGTTGCCTCGCCAGTAAGCAAGAAGGCGCGAATATTCGCCAGTCCAAGACCTAGCGTGCCGCGCACATCGGCCATAACGCCCAACAATTCTTTTCGCTCCATAGTGGCGGGCATGCCGGCTTCCATATCAATCAGCGCTGTAATTTGGGCCGACATAACGGAGGCCAGCGGCACGGCTTCATTAAGCAGGATAGCAGTGGCAGGATACTGTTGTGGGGTGTTGGCGATACTTTCAACACTTTCCTGGGCGCTGTGGAATTCCTCCAGTACAACTTTGAAATTGTTCCATTGCGTAATATTTTCGGGGTTGGTCCAGTGAGTGGATAAAGTATCCATGCGAACTTTTAATACATCAATATCTGCCCACACATCAACGCGTTGTGATTTGAATGTGTCGTTGCCGGTGAGCATATAGCCCCGCAGGTTGGCCAGGGAGGCATAAATGTTTTTCACCAGGGCTGAGCTAGCGGTGGCGGTGGGTACACGCAATTCATCAATACGGTGGGTTTGCTGATTAATGTAGTTCAGTTGATAAATGGTGATACTAACAACGAAGACTAAGATGAGAGTCAAAGCACCAGCGCCAAGGTACAGGCGGTTTTTGATTTTTATGTTGTTAATTACCGCAGAAATACTTTGCATAGAGTTCATTGTCATTCCTAAATGTGCGTATTGTTACTCTCGGTGTAGAGTAGCAGGGTCATTTTGGCTTTGTTGATCCTCGCATAAAAAAAGTGACCGCTAGCACATTAATGGTGCAATCAAATTGATGACGTTGGTGGTTTCGGCGTAATTGCTGGGTTGATTGAGTGTTTGGGTGGTGGTTGAGGCTATAACGTATCTGCCACTAGCATTCTAATAAGTGCTCAAAAGGCTGGGGTTTACCAATGCCGTAGCCCTGGACATAGTCGACGCCAATTTCCCGCAGCATGCCTTTAATTTCATCATTTTCTACAAATTCAGCGATGGTTTTCATGCCCATGATCTGACCAATTTCGTTGATTGACTTCACCATGGCGTGATCGATGGGATCGTCAACCAGACCTTTGATAAACATGCCATCAATTTTAAGGTAATCGACCGGGAGGTTTTTTAAGTAGGCGAAAGAGGAAAGGCCGCTGCCAAAATCATCCAGTGCAAACTTACAGCCCAGGCACTTGAGTGTTGAAATAAACTTCACGGCTTTCGTTAAATTAGCAATGGCTGCCGTTTCGGTAATTTCAAAACAGATTTTGTTGCAATCGATGCCAGGCAGTTGCAGTTGCTCAATCAGAAAGCTGAGGAAAGCCTCGTCAGTCAGCGATTGGCCGGATAAATTGATACTAAGGAAGTTTGTTTGTTCGAGAAAAGTGGGGTGGGCAAGTAGTAACCGGAAGCATTCTTTGGTGACCCAGCGATCTAATTTGGTAATGATGTTGTAGCGTTCCGCCGCGGGTAAAAAAGCCCCAGGGGGAATGATTTCACCCTGGCTTCCCTTAAGGCGGATCAATATTTCGTAGTGTTTTCCAGCCTGCTTATTGAGGGGCTCGATCACCTGGGCAAAGAGGCAAAATTGGGACTCTGCTAACGCTTGATGAATACGTGTTACCCACTTTATTTCACCTTGTCGATGTGCCAGTTCCTGGTCTTCCGGATGATAGATGTGAATGCGGTTACGGCCAAGATCTTTGGCCATGTAACAGGCAGAGTCCGCTTTGGTGAGCAAGCTGGATAAGTCGCTAGCGGTTTCGTTAATGGCCACCAGGCCAATACTGGCGCTGACACGAAAGGTGTGGCTATCCCAGCTAAAATGAAAATCCTGAATTCTTTTTTGTAGGGCCTGAGCAATTCGTTCTGCGTGCTCCAGGGTGCAGTTTTCGATTAAGATGGCAAACTCATCACCGCCAAGACGCGCCAATGTATCGCTTTGTCTTACCGCCTGCTGTAGAGATGAACTGAGTTGGCGCAGTAGCTCGTCACCGGCAATATGGCCGCAAGTATCGTTGACTACTTTGAACTGGTCGAGATCTAAAAAACACAGGGCATGTTCGTTTTTAGTACCGCGTACAGTGGCAAGTAATTGCTCTGTGCGGCGTTCAAATTCAGGACGGTTGATCAGTCCGGTGAGCGCATCGTGGCAGGCTTGATGATTGAGCTGTTCGTGGAGTTTGTATTCGTTGGTGATATCTTCCTGTACTGAAATGTAGTGGCTAATTTCATCAAGATGGTTTTTTACGGCTGAAATTGAATTGCGGCACCAATAGTAATCGCCATTTTTTGTTTTGTTGTGTAGCTCACCTCGCCATTCATCACCCGCTTTAATGGTTTCCCACAAATGGCTATAAACAGCGGTGCTGGTTTCACCAGAGCTCAGTAAACCAGGGCTTTTGCCAATGACCTCCGCCCGAGTATAGCCCGTCACTTCAGAAAACTTGGGGTTTACATATTCAATACGGCGTTGCAGGTCAGTAATGATGATAATAGAGGCGCTGGCATCTATCGCGCGTGAAAGCTTGGAGAGCTCGTCTTCAGTTTTTTGTGCCTGGGTTAAATCGTGGAGAATGGACTGCACGACATATTTATTATCGCCCATTGAAATTAAGTGGGTGGTGACTTCGCAGTGAAAGGTTTCACCCGAGCGCTTGACAAAAAGCGCTTGAAAACGTGCACAGCCGGTAGCCAGCAGGGTTTCTCGCATGCTTAAAAAAGTTTCGGTCGTCTTTTTGTCCTGGGACGCAAGCGCAAGGATATTCATTTTGCTGAGTTGTTCAGTGGAGTAGGCAAAGGTTTTGAGCATGGCGCCGTTGGCATCGATATAGTGGCCGTCGAGGTCGCAAATAATACAGGGGTCCAACGATTGCTCGAAGAGTGCGCGAAGCCTTGCTTCACTCTCTTGCAATTTGACCTCTGTTTTTTGTCGAGTAAGCTCTGCTCCAACACGGTCGCTACATGCTTCCAACACAAAGCGCACTAAGGGGCTGGGCTCCATACTTTGGTTGTGGATGAGAGCTAAAATGCCGATAATTTTACCGTCGGGGCTGCGTATGGGGCTGCCGAGATAAGATCGAGCGTCCATCTCTTTAAGGACTGTCGCGCGAGGGTAGTGTGAACATACGGCATCGGGGAAAAATAGTGTTTCCCCTGCTGCCACTTGCTCACAGGGAGACCCCGTCGTGTTAAAGGTAATATCCGCAGCCGGGGCGCCGTCAACCCATAGACTTTGTGTTTGTATAGTGTTGCCATCAAGTACCCCGATGAAAGCGCAACGTATTTGTAAGGCTTTGCACAAATATTGCACCAGGTCAGAAAAAAAGTGCGTACCGACAGAGCAATGGATGCCTTCGTGCAAAGTGGTAATAATATTGGCTGCGTAGAGGCTTTCACTGATATCGCGATTGACGCCAATAATTTCTATGACCTCACCTTCATCGTTGCGAATATACGTTACATTGGCTTCAACCGGATAGCTTGTGCCGTCTTTTCGGTACAGCTCCATTTGATATTTTACAGTCGAACCGGAGACATCGGCTCCGGGTATTTTCTTTGCAACTTCAGCACTGACCATATTCTTAATACTGATGGCGGACTTACTGGTCATTGACAGAATGGGACCCTGCACCATTTTTTCTTCAGACGTGAAGCCACTAATATTTTTTACCGCAGGGCTGACATAATTGAAGTTAAGGTTTTTGTCACAGCTCCAGAGTACGTCGGGGGAATGTTCGACAATATGGCGGAGGTCTATTTTCTGTAGTGTGTCGATAAGACGATCACTAACCTGTGTTTTCCCCATACTAAAGGTTCCAGTGGTTATCGCATGTTGGCAGATGTGTGAAGTTGTATTCTTTATTTGTAACCAATGGCCATCGTGACGCTTTGCGACGGTCTTTTGTAAAAGGCAATCTGTACGAAAAATAATAAGGGTTAGTTATATATTCAAGGGGGAAATTCGCTAAGTTGGACGGAGCGCACAAATATAATCGTTTAGTGAATTCTGATTGATTTAAATCAATAAATGTAACCTTTGAAACAGCCTGAGGTTATACGTTGTATTCGATATTTAATATGTAGCCTTGGGTGTTTCTATGGGGTGACAGGTTATTTTATTGAGGTGATGATTACTTTTTTGTAGGTAAAAACTCAAGAAGGTATGAGAAAGAATGAGGGCTTATCCCAAAAAAAACAGAATTAATTATTTGGAGGGAAAACCTGTAGTGATGGCCTTTAGTCGTGACTATCCAGCCATGGGTGCGCCGCCACTCACCGAAATAGTTTGCCCGGTAATATAGCCTGCATGTTCCGAGGCGAAAAGGTGGCAGTGCGAGCAATGTCTTCGACTAGCCAATTTGTTCTTTAATCTGCAGCCAGGCTTTTTACGGCACCGATGAGAAGACCGGTGACTACCACTTTATGTCCGCCAGCGGCGAATAGATCGAATTCCACTAGTGATTAATGCGACGTGTCGTTTACTTATTATTTCCCTTTTGTCATGACACGGTAAACTTTGTAGTTTTTGTTTGAATTATTATTGAGCGGGTATTGGCTAAAGCTTATAGGTCGAGTTTCTCGCGCAATGCCTGCATCTGTTTTAAGCGCTCTTCTTTTGATTGTGGTTTGCCGGGCGGGGGCAGCTCGGGCGGTACTTCAATTTTTAGTTTTTCACCACACAAGACTTTGCGGCGCAGCTCTTCATAGTGGCGCTTAAAAATAGGCCAGGTAGTTTTTTCATTTTGATTTTCAAGATCAAACCAGCCTGTCTTTTGGCCGGCAAAATAAACGGCAGGGTGTGACCAACGTTGTGCCGCCTTGGGGTGGGGTGCTGTGGAGGCTTGTAGATAGGCAGCGCGGGGGGTGGGCAGGCCAATACGTGACCCTTGTTCATCGCAACAGCTAATCATTTTTTGCAGGGTAGGCAGGTATTCAGATTGCTCGATAATTTGTCGTGCGCCGAGCAGCAGATATTCCACCGGGTAATCACGCAGTGAGTCGAGCCACAGACGTTTGGCCTGATTGAGCAGGGAGGTGTCGTTAAAAGCTGCGTAAAACTGGTTGTGAAAATTAATTCGAAATAGGGCGAAGATCTGATTAATAGTGTCTATTAGTTCGCTGTTTTCAGCTTGCCCAGCTGCGGTCGTTGAGTTCTTCTGCGAGTTTTCTATGTCGTGTACTGCTCGGTCGATCAGTTCGTTGTTTGCCATGATTGTGGGTCATTGTGTTGTTGGCAGTGTTGACCGCCTGTTGGTGGGTGTAGGCCCATTGTTTTTTCGCAAATTGTAGAAACTTGGTATTCCAGGAGCTAACCAGGTGGCCACTGTCTCGCCAATAAACAATAAACTCCGGCACCAGCTTTTGTGCGAACTGCCGGTCAATATTGCCCATTTGTAAAATCTCGAACACGGTCTCGTCCGGCTGCCAATCATTGTTGATGGGACGCGGTGTGGTATCCATTTTCAGGGTGTGGGTGTAACTGGCCCACTGGCGTTTAATGTGCTGAATAAAGCGTGAATTCCAGGTGCTGGACTTGGTGCCGCGCTCCTGCCAGTAGAGGATAAATTCGGGAATAGCGTCTTCAACAAAGTTGCGATTAATACCGGCCGACACGGTGAGAATATCGAGCGCATCCAGGCTCGGCTGCCAGCCTTCACTTAACGCAACTTCTTTGCTCAGCCGTGCGCTGCGGGTTTCCTGCTTACGCCACAGCCGCAGTACGTGCTTGAGATAGCGCGAGCCCCAGCTGTAACGCGGCTCGTTGCGTTCGGTCCAGTAGGTGACAAATTCGCCGACCTGCTCAAGGGCAAAGTCCTGGGGAATACCGTACTGGGCGAGTTGGGCGAGCAAATCATTTTCGGGCTGCCAGCCCTTGGCAATCGCCTGTGCGCGTTGCACGGGAGGCGGAGCTGCAAGAGGTGCAGGCGCGATAGCTATTGTTGGCGGAACCGTTGGCGCGGTGCTTAAAGCGGGGTTTGGCTGTGGCTGTGATTGGGGGCTCGCCGTTACTTGAGTTGGCGCTGCGCCACTGTCCTGCTCATTAATGGCGAAGCGAAAATGCTCGCCCGCCTGAAAGGTCTGCGCACCGATCAGCAATATGCCCTGCTCGCGCAAGTTGTTGGTAATGCGTTGAATATCAGCAACCTGCCAGAAGGGCAGGGTCTGCAAAAGTTTGTCGGCATTAACGTCAAGCCAGGCAAAACCGTGCTGGTTTTCGACCGCGCCGTGCTCGAGAAAGGCTTTCAGGGTTTGCACCATTACCGCCTCTTCAAGCCCCAGTGCAGCAGCGAGTTGGGGGTAAAAAAGCAGGGGCGTTTCGGGGATCAATGACATGCCGCCACTCTAGCAGATTTACCCTGCTTTGGCGCTCGTGCTAAGGCTGGTGGCGGTGCTGATGGGCATCTAATTAGCGTTGAAAAGTGGGCCGTGATTGTTCCACCGCCATAGCCACGGTAGGATGCTGGCTCTCGACAGGCAGGTGGGTTAGTAGGTGGCAAAAAAGAAAAGTTCGGCTTACGTTTGCAACGACTGCGGCGCAGATTACACAAAATGGCAGGGCCAGTGCGGCGAGTGCCATGCATGGAATACCCTCAGTGAAGTGCGCATGGCCGTGGTCAAATCGTCCTCGTCAGCGGGTCGTGGTGGCTATGCCGGCGCTGGGGATGCTGAAGTCAGCCTGTTGTCAGATATCGAAATTGACGAGTTACCGCGCATTCCCACGGGTGCCGGTGAGCTTGACCTGGTGCTCGGCGGTGGTTTGGTGACGGGCAGTTGTGTGTTGATCGGCGGCGAGCCGGGGGCTGGTAAAAGCACCCTCTTGCTACAAACCCTGTGCCACCTGGCGGAGAGCCACAAATGCCTTTACGTCACGGGGGAGGAGTCGCCCCAGCAGGTGGCGATGCGCGCCAAGCGCCTGGGCTTGCCCACCCATAAAGTCAGTATTATGGCCGAGACCTCGGCGGAAACCGTCTGTAATACAGCGCTGCGCCAACAGCCGAAAATACTGGTGGTCGACTCCATTCAAGTGATGCACTGCGAGGATATTAGCTCCGCACCGGGCAGTGTGTCTCAGGTGCGCGAGAGTGCTGCATTGTTGATTCGCCTCGCCAAACAGAGTGGCATTATTTTACTGCTGGTGGGCCATGTCACCAAAGAGGGTTCACTGGCCGGGCCAAAAGTACTGGAGCATATGATCGATTGCTCGCTCATGCTCGAAGGCTCAGCAGACACCCGCTTCCGCACCCTGCGCAGCCATAAAAACCGCTTTGGTGCGGTTAACGAACTGGGCGTATTTGCCATGACCGAGCAGGGCTTGAAAGAAGTAGCCAACCCCTCCGCTATTTTCCTGCAGCGTGGTGACGAGGTCGCTTCGGGTAGCGTGGTGATGGTGGTGTGGGAAGGCACCCGCCCCCTGCTGGTTGAATTACAGGCACTGGTGGACGACAGTAATTTCGGCAACCCGCGGCGAGTGACCGTGGGTCTCGATCAAAACCGTTTAGCCATGTTACTGGCCGTATTACATCGTCACGGCGGTTTGATGGTGGGTGATCAGGATGTGTTTGTGAACGTTGTCGGCGGTGTCAAAGTACTGGAAACCAGTGCTGATCTGGCGCTTATTTTGGCGGTTGTTTCCAGCTTTCGCGACAGCCCACTGCCGCGAGACTTAATGGCCTTCGGCGAGGTGGGCCTGGCCGGTGAAATTCGCGCCGTACCCAGTGGCCAGGAGCGCCTGCGCGAAGCCGCGAAGCACGGCTTTAAACGCGCCATTGTGCCCGCCGGTAATGCCCCGCGTCAGGTGATTGAGGGTATGGAGGTGATTGCCGTGCATAAATTAAGTGAAGCGCTAGAGGTTATTGGGCTTCAGTGAGCAGCTGCCTTACTGTTTTCAATGTTGCCTTAAATATTAAACAAATGTTGGTAAAAAATTAAATGTTAACACCTGAATGGATAGCGGCCTTTTTACTGCTCGGCGCTTTCGTCGGCTTTATGGCCGGACTACTGGGCATTGGCGGCGGTGGCATTATGGTGCCCACGCTGACCACAATGTTTTTACTGCAGGGCGTACCCGTTGAAAAAGTCGTGCATCTTGCACTGGGTACATCGATGGCATCCATCATTGCCACCTCACTCGCCAGTATGCGCGCCCACCATGCCAATGGCGGTGTGCTGTGGCCTGTCGTTAAAGGTATGACGCCGGGAATAATTGTAGGCACTTTTCTCGCGACCTTCCTGGCTAAATATATTAGCTCGGCCCATTTGGCGATATTCTTTGCTATTTTTATGGGCGCGGTAGCCGTACAAATGTTTCTCAATAAAAAGCCAAAGCCGAGCCGGGAGTTAGCAGGCGGCACAGGATTATTGGCGGCGGGTTCGGGTATTGGCGCGATTTCGGCGCTGGTATCGATTGGCGGTGGTTCTTTAACCGTGCCTTTTCTCACCTGGCAGAATATTGAAATCAGAAAAGCGATTGGTACCTCGGCGGCTATAGGCTTGCCTATTTCTGTGGCCGGTACATTAGGTTATTTAATGAATGGTTGGTCTAACTCAACGCCTGAAAACTATACCTTCGGCTTTATTTATTTACCGGCGGTGTTATTGATTTCAGCGGTGAGTTTTTTTACCGCACCCATTGGCGCACGAATGGTGCATCGTTTGCCGGTGCCGGTGTTGAAGAAAATCTTTGCCGTACTACTTGTGGTGCTGGGTCTTAAAATGCTTTTTTCAGTGATCTAAGTTAGGCAAAAAAATGCCGGACTTGCATCGCTACAAGCCCGGCATTTTAGGTTTATAAAAAGCGCTTAAGACACTTCAATCAACTGCACAGTGCCATCGGGCAGTACTTCGTGCATATGGCCTTTGGGCTCTTCAATAAACTGCACCAGTACCAGGCAAACGGCTGCGGCCGCAGCAATAACCATAAAGAAGGTTGAGGTGTCGACGAAGGAGTACACCGTTAAAAAGGTGACACCACCGACGTTGCCGTAGGCACCAACCATACCGGCAATCTGTCCTGTCATGCGGCGTTTGATGAGTGGCACCATGGCAAACACAGCGCCTTCTCCTGCCTGTACAAAGAAAGAACAGAACATCACTGCTACCACGGCGAGGGGAACACTCCAGCTACTTTCAACAGTAGACAGAATTAAATAACCAATCGTTAAGCCGCCGATAAGAATGGACATGGTTTTCTTGCGACCAAATTTATCAGAGAGATAACCGCCACCGGGGCGCGCCACTAAATTCATAATCGCGAAAGCACCGCCGAGCATGCCAGCCATCACTGGGCTGAGGTCAAAGGTCTCCATAAAAAAGGCGGGCAACATGGAGACGACGGCGAGTTCAGAGCCAAAGGTCACAAAGTAAGCCCAGTCGAGAATGGCAACTTGCTTGAATTTGTACTGCTCAAGTTCAGGCAGGCTGTGTTCCAGATGCTCTTTGTTGACCTGATAAATACTGTAAACCTGATAGACAAAAAGAACCGCCAAAATCAACCAGATAAGCTGCGTATAGCCTTCTGTTAGCAGGCCAATGGCAGGCGATGATAGTTTCCACGCCAGTACCGCGAGTGCGAGATACATGGGTATGTTCATTGCCAGATAGAGGTAGAAGTCACGCTTGTTCGATACTTCGAGGCCGCCGGATTTCTTCGGCTTAAAGTAGGTTGACCCCTTCGGCGTGTTGCGAGCGACTTTATAAAACAGAAAGCCGTAGACAAAGGCGACAGCGCCGGTGGTCGCAATGGCATAGCGCCAGCCGTCGTCACCACCGTAAACATAGGCGGCGATAGCGGGTAGTGTCCAGGCGGCAGCGGCGGAACCGAAGTTACCCCAGCCGCCGTAAATGCCTTCGGCCAGGCCCACGGTTTTGGCGGGAAACCATTCGCCGACTAAGCGAATACCGATGACAAAACCCGCGCCGATAAAGCCGCAGAGAAAACGGAACAGGGCGAGCTGCTCGTAGCTTTGGGCAAAGGCAAAACCCCAGCATAAAAAGGCGGAGGAAACTAACAAGCCGCTGTAAACAATGCGTGGCCCGAATTTGTCGACCAAAATACCGATGACAATTCTGGCGGGAATGGTCAGTGCCACGTTGAGAATCAGCAGGGCCTTCCACTGAGCATTGCTCATGTCAAAGGCTTCCATAATGAAGGGCTTCATCGGCGCGTGGCTGAACCACATAATGAAGGTCAAAAAGAAGGCGAACCATGCGATGTGCAGGGTTTTAATCGAGCTATCTGAGAAGTTGAGAAGTTTTAACTGGGGTTCGCTCATTGCTGGTCTCCAGGGCTTGCTACGCGTTGAGGTGGTTACACCTGTAATTACTATGAGTTTAGCAACATGCGTGCCAGTTATTTATTTGCCAGAAAAACAAGAGGTTAGGCGTGTTCTGTATTTCTCTATGGTGTGCTGGGCTGAGTTATTCTCCCCGATATAGTGATTTAAAATAACGATAAATAGCATTCATGCACCAGCTTGGGTCAAAAGTGGTGCGTGTGACTGTGATCTTAAAACGGCACAAGTTACGGTGAGTAAGCGGCTGTTCTTTCGTTGCGCGGGGGCTGTGGCGGGGCTTACTTTTACTCGTTGGCGTTCAACAGCCTGTTAATACATTGCGGCAATTTGAGCCTGATACTTTGCGCTGACAATATTGCGTTTTATCTTCATGGTTGGGGTTAGCTCGCCGCCCTCAATACTAAAATCTCTGGCGAGAACGGTGAATTTTTGAATGGCCTGGGAGTGGGCCAGGCTTTTATTCATGGCGCTAATTTGCTGTTGCAGGTAGCCCCGCAGTTGCTTGCACTGAGCGGCTTGATCCGCGCCAATGGCAGGGCTGTTGGCATTGCTCAGTTCGCTCTCCAGAACTTCATCATCAAGGGTGATCAGCGCACTCAGATATTTACGCTGGTCGCCGATCACTAGCACCTGGCTGACGGCGACAATGGCTTTCAGCTTGCCCTCCAGTAATTGTGGGGCGATATTTTCACCGCCAGCGGTGATGATGATATCTTTCTTCCGGCCTGTTATTTGCAGAAAGCCTTCGCTATCAATTTCACCCATGTCTCCGGAGTGTAGCCAGCCATCGCTGCTAATGGTCTCACTGGTGGCTGCTTCATTCTTATTGTAAGCGCTAAAAATATGCGGCCCGCGCAGTAGTATTTCGCCATCGCTCGCAATGCGTATTTCAGTGCCGGGAGTGGCACGCCCGAGTTTATCGGTGTGATAGTCGTCTGCCAGCCCGACCGTCGCCGGGCCGGTACACTCACTCATGCCATAAATCTCGCAGACCGGCATGCCCAGGCTGAGGAAAAATTCGAGGGTGTCGAGGGAAATAGGTGCGGCAGAAGACAGTAGATTACGGCAGCGGTCAAAGCCCAGTTGTTGTTTTACCTTTGAGAAAACCAGCTTCTCCGCGAGCGCATAAAATAATGGCAGCGTTTTGTTTTGTTGTTTGGCATAACCGCCGGCCAGCCCCTTCTTTTTGGCCCAGGCGACAACTTTCTTGCGCAGGGGCGGACTGTTTCTACCGGCGACCAGCATTTTTGCCTGAATTTTTTCCCACACTCTCGGCACAGCAAGGAAGCTGGTGGGGCGCACTTCACGTAAGTTGTCACCCAGTAAAGCGAGATTTTGAGCGAAGGAGGTGCAGCCGCCGCAAGCCATCGGTATATAGAGGCTGAACACTTGCTCGGCGATATGACTCAAGGGCAAATAGCTGATGATGCGCTCATTGGTATCGCAGGCATACGTTTCGACACAGGACTGGGCCATCCAGGTGAGGTTGTGGTGGCTCAGCATCACGCCTTTCGGGTTGCCCGTCGTGCCCGAGGTGTAAATCAGTGTGCAAATATCCTCGGGCTGCTGGGCCTTGATGCGTTCATCCAGTACCTGCTCAGACACTTGCTCGGCCAGTTTGGGTAGGTCATCCCAGGCGTACACATGCTCAGCCGCATCAGAGCCCTTCATCATAATGATGGCTTTCAGTTTTGGCAGCTGATCGGCAATGGCGTTGAATTTTGCCAGCTGTTTACTGTTTTCAACCACGGCGATAGTCGCATCGCAATTGTCCGCAATATAGTGGCACTGCTCAGGGCTGCTAGTGGCGTAAATGCCAGCAGGTATGGCACCGCTATAAATAGTCGCGATGTTACTAATAAACCACTGGTGGCAATTGTCGGCAGCAATCACCAGGCCGTCTTTGGGGCCAAGGCCAAGGGCGATTAAGGCGCGGGCGACAAGCCGGGTTTCGGCGCAGTACTCTGCCCAGCTTGTGGTTTGCCACTGACCCTTTTTTTTGATTTTGGTTTTGAGCGCGGGCAACGCTGGATAATTAGCGGCACTCGCCTCAAGTAGGGCCATTACGGTTTGAGCCATTGAGCTGCGTCCCTATTTTGTTATCAATCAATTGTACAGCAGCGGCTGGTGCCAGGGCGTCTACTCCTGGTGTAAAGCTTCGTAAAACATGGGTATTACGTACACGTTACACCTCGTCTAAAGCGCGATAAAAGGGGCAGAGTCGCAGCCTGCTTCGTCCAGACGTCATCAGCGGCCCTCAAGCGGGCTAAAAATTAGTGTTTAGGATGTGGGGCTTATGTCATTGAGATCAATCTTGGTGTTGATGCCGGCTGCATTAGCCGCAGCTTCGAGGGCCTTGCATTCTGCTGTTTCCCCGCCAGAATCTTGCATTAACGCTGGGCAGCTAAGAGTGTTAATGCTCTCGATGCAGGCAATCGTTTTTTTCTCAAGTCCGGCGTCGGTGGCTTTGTCTGCGTAGGGCGAGATCATGCTGGCACAGGTCTCGTCAAACATGGCTTTCATCATTTGCAGCATCGCCGGCGGCAGGTCTTGTTGTTCCAACTGTGCTGTGGCGCAGGACTTTATTTTTCTGCACAGGGTGTCTGTGGCGTCGTTCAGGCTGGTAGCGGTGGCAATGCTGGGCAGGGTCAGTGTGGATAATAGGAATAGGATTTTAATTGGGGAGATAGTGGCAGGGCGTGTTTTCATAGTAAGGGCTGCTGTTATGGTTGGTTGCTTATTCTACCGCCATTATTTGTCATCATCATCTGCAATGATTTTCGCGTACCAGGGTGTTTTGAATGATTTACAATAGACGCCTCTTCTCATGCTAATGGAAAATTGATAACAGAAAGTTTGTTAGTGGAAAACAGGCTAACGACTTTTTAATCAAAAATTATGCCCATAGAAATCATTGTCGCCACCGTTTTTTTTACACTTGCTCTTATTTTATATTCGTTTGCAATATGGAGTGGCCGCGTAGCAAGCCATTTTAAATTATGGCAGATAGCGGTTTTTTTCTTCGGTGTTAGTGCAGATGCATTAGGCGTTTGGGTAACCGTTAAATTTATTGGCGCTATTGTTTTAACACCCCATGCGATTTTTGGATTTAGCTCTTTAGTTCTAATGTCATTGCACTTTCTGTGTGTGTTTTTTGTCTTTATTGCAGGCAAAGAGCAATCGCGCCGGACGCATCGGTTTGGGTTGTTTGTCTGGAGTGTCTGGATGCTGTCTTATCTTTCAGGGTTTATAACAGGGCTTCAGAAAGTAATATAAAGCGCTAGGCAAGGGGCTGCACCTGATTTTCTGGATGAGGCTGGCCCTTTTATTATCCCTTGCTGCGCCTTGCCCCTCTTGCCGCCTATAAATTATCGCCTATCGATTATTGCCCAGAAAAAACTTTCTTTAATAAGTCGCTAGTTCTAGCCGCCGGGTTTTCTCGAATACTCTTTTCTTCTAATGCGATATATTGAAATAGGCCATCGAGTGCTTTATTCGTGACATATTGGTCGATATCAAGAGCACCGTCGGGTACAAAACTCGTCAGTAATGATTTTTTCAATAGAGGCTCGGCCTGTGTTACCAGGCTTTTGTAAGCGGAAGCGACACCGAGTTGGCTGGTGGATTTTTCAATGATTGGCTGAAATTTTTCTGCCAGTTGAGTGCCGGAAACGTTGCGGAAATACTGAGTGGCTGCATCATTGGGCCCTTGAATGATTTTAATGGCATCTTCAACAGACATTTGGCGAATGGCTTCAGCGAGTAAATCCGCGGCTTCTGGAACAGCTTCTTCAGCAGCATGATTCATGGTGCTGATAAATTGATCGGCATATTGTCCTTGGCCAAGTTTCCTCACCGATTTTTCAGCTATTTTTAATGAATCGGGGAGGGGGATTTGAACCCGTGAGTTGCCCATAAATCCGCCTTCCCGGCCTAGAGATTGAATAGCGGATTCCACGCCTTTCGCTAAGGCTTCTTTGAGTCCGTTAATCATCTCTTCGTTATTTAATAGTGACGCAGCGTGTTGCGTTCCGCCCTGGCTTTTCAGTAGTTCATCGGCAGCGTCACTGAATTGATCCCTCCAGTCGGCATGGGCGTTGCTGTAAATGAATATTGATAATAGTGCGCTGAAAGCAAGCATTGTGGTTTTCTTGATCATGATAATAACCTCGGTTCTTCATAGCATTATTTTGCGCCGGAATGGTTAGCCTGACGCGCTACGACTGAATGTGAATATAGACGGCCACTTTATTTCAGTTTCTGCACAAGGGCTACTGTTTTAGCCGGTAGTCCTTAGGATGGCGTGATAGGTGCGCTTTTTAAAAGCATGGGGCTTTCGTCATTACAGGCACCGGGTAAAGGACTATTTGACAATTTACCCTTCTCCACGTAATTTGCGCGCCTTGCCAAGGTAAGAGGTTCCCCGCTGCTGTTTCCAGCACTGGGGTTAAACGGGAAGTTGGTGCGTCATTGTCGCTGATTCAGGCGACAGGCAAGGCCAACACTGCCCCCGCAACGGTAAGTGAGTAAGTCTTTGTGCTGTTATTACAGTGCGAATGGCTTAATGCTCGGGTCATCAAGCCACTGTGCGTTACGCACGGGAAGGCGGCCAAAGCATCGCCTCACGAGTCCGGAGACCGGCCCCTCACCACGCAAACGAACTACGGGGTGTGGTTGGTCCGGTCAAATATAAGCGCTGCTCATTCGTTAATGGGCGGTGGCACTTTGTCCTTTCTTATTCCCACGTCGTTTTATTTTAGTCGTATCAGCCGCCGTGCTGACTATGCGCTCGGGTGTGAGCGTGGGAAAAATATTATGAAAATAAAGCCAATCGTTTTGGCCGTATCGAGTTTACTGCCTGCTGTTTTGTCAGTAAGCCCATCCTATGGCGATGATCTGTCGCTGCCTGCACAATCCTCTGTACTTTCTCCTGCACTTTCCCCTGCACTACGGGAGGTCATTGTTTCCTCAAGTCGTGTGGCGATGCCTTTGAGTCAGGTGGGTTCGTCGGTGACGGTGATTGATGCCGAAGAAATTCAGCAGCGCGGTTATATCTCCGTGGTCGATTTACTGCGTACTCAGCCGGGTGTTGCGGCCAGTAGCAATGGCGGGCCAGGCCAGGCAGCGGCGGTGCGTATTCGTGGTGAAGAGGGTTTCCGTACTCAAATTCGTCTCGACGGTATGAAGTTGTCCGACCCCACGGGCACGCAGGTGGGGCCGCAGGCTCAGCACTTGTTGGCCAGTGAAGACATCAGCCGTATTGAGATACTGCGCGGCCCCCAGGGTTTGATTTATGGCGCCGATGCTGGCGGTGTTATCAACCTGTTTACGCCGCGCGGTGGCAAAGAACTGTCTGGCCAATTGAGTGCAGAGGGCGGCCGTTACGGTACGCAGCAATGGCATGGCGATATTGCTGGCGGCAATGAAAAAACAGACTTTTATTTGTCGGCCACCGATTTGCAGAGCGACGGCTTTAACGCCAGAACGTCTGACAATGTCTTAAAAGACGAGGATGGCTACGACAACACCACACTGCACGGCAAGTTTGGCTGGAATGTTAGCGATGCACTGCGCCTGCAAGTGGTGGCGCGGGATGTCGATGCAGAGGTCGAGTTTGATAACTGTGGTTTCCCCACCAGTCATGACTGCGAAAGTGATTTTGACCAGACGACCTGGCAGGTGTCTGCCGATTACAGCAGCGAACATTTCGATCATAAACTGGCTTATAGCAATACCGATATTACCCGCGATAGCTATGCGGCGGGTTTGCCGTCGTTTTCAACGGACGGTGAGATTGATCGCTTTGAATATACCGGCAGCACGGATTTCTTTTCAGGCTTCACACTGGTTTATGGTGCGGACTTTGAAAAGGAAGATATTAAGACCAACGATGGCTTGTCACTGGATCGTGATCAGCAGGGTTACTTTGTTGAATACCAGGTTAGCCCCGTCGACGCGCTGTTCGTTACCGCGGGCGTGCGCTATGACGACAACGACGATTTTGGCGACCACGTAAGTTATCGCTTCACTAGTGCTTATTTACAGGAGATCGGTGAGGGTAATACGCTGAAATATCACGGCAGCTACGGCACGGGTTTTCGTGCGCCGAGCTTGAATGAGCTGGCCTATAACAATGGCCCCTGGGCCTGGGGAGCGGCAGCGGGATTGGCTCTTGATGAAGAAACCAGCAAAGGCTTTGACCTGGGTATGACGTACTACGCCGCGAGTGGCCTGGAGTTGGGTGCGATCTATTTTAACCAGCGTATTGAAGACGAAATCTATTTTGATCTTGTTGGCTTCACCGGTTATTTACAGGCAAAAGGTGACAGTAAATCGACGGGCCTTGAGTTGTTTTTTGACTATCCCTTTGCTGAGCAGTGGCGCGTGTTTGGTAACGCCACCTATAACGACACGGAAACCCCCGATGATGCGCAGCGCATTCGCCGACCCGAAAAAATCGCGAACCTGGGTGGCGAGTTTTCTAGCCTCGACCAGCGTTTTACCCTACTCGCCAACCTGCGTTATTCGGCGGCCAGCGAAGATGAGTTGTACGGTATCGGCCGGCTCGATCTCGACGATTATGTGGTGCTCGATATTAGCGCCAATTACCAGCTCACCGAGCAGGCTGAAATTTACGGGCGTGTCGAAAATGCCGGTAATGTCGATTACGAAGAAGTCACCGGCTATAACACCAGTGGTTCTGCAGTCTATGCCGGGCTAAGGTATCGCTTTTAGTCGCTGTTAATTAACGGGTAAGCAGAGTAGCCGATGGACGAGAAGCAGAATCAGCAAGCAAGCGATGAAGAACGCCATAAGCGCAAAATGGCAAAGCAAAAAGCCAGTGTTGATCACGGTATTAATGCCGCTCAACAAGAGCGCGGCGTGCTGATTCTGCTCACTGGTGACGGCAAAGGTAAAAGCAGTTCGGCCTTTGGCATGGTGATGCGCAGTCTCGGCTACGGCTACAAAGTGGGTATCGTGCAATTTATTAAGGGCGTGCAATTGTCGGGTGAAGATATATTTATCCGCGAGCGCCACCCCGAGGTTGAGCTTTATCAAATGGGTACCGGCTTTACCTGGGATACACAGGATAAAGCGGGTGACATTGCCGCCGCTGAAGCCACCTGGGCGGTGGCGGAGCGTATGCTCGCCGATGCCAGCCTGCATTTGGTGGTGCTCGACGAACTGACCTATATGCTGGGCTTTAAATATCTGGACGAAAACCGGGTGCTTGAAGCCTTGCGTAATCGGCCCCCGGAGCAATCGGTCGTTATTACCGGGCGGGGCGGCGGCAGTGCCCTGCAGGAATTGGCTGATACGGTGGCTGAAATTAAAGATATTAAACATGCCTATAAAAATGGCATTAAGGCTCGGCCTGGTGTTGATTTTTAACGTGTTGATTATTAAAAGGTCGCGGGCATGTTTGCGGTTTAAATCAGGCGGGCATTATTTGTGTCGCGGCTGAAGCCCTCGGTATTTTTGTGGTTGGCGGGCCTGGCATTGCTGCCTGCTATGTTGGCGGGCCTGCTCCTTGGCCCGGTGACTATTCCTTTTAGTGCGCTTGCCGATGGTTTAAGCAGTGGGCTTTCAATAGCGGATTCCGGGGCGAGCGTCGCGCCTGAGCTGCAGCGCCAGTGGCTGATTCTGTCGGCCATCCGCTTGCCGCGCATGTTGTTGGCGGCACTGGTGGGTGCCTGTTTGGCGATTTGCGGTGCCGCGATGCAAGGCTTGTTTCGCAACCCGCTGGCAGACCCTTCGCTGATTGGTGTGTCGGCGGGGGCATCCGCCGGGGCCAGTTTTGTGATTGTCTTCGCCGGTGGCTGGTTGCAGGCGGGGCCGGGCAATGAAGCACTGGGCCTGTCGTTGTTGGCCGGGGGTGCCTTTAGCGGCGGTTTTATCGCGGTGCTGGTGGTGTATCGACTGGCAAGTTCGGCCAGTGGCCCGCTATCACGGGGCACATCGGTGGCCACTATGCTATTGGCGGGCATCGCCATTAGCGCACTGGCGGGTGCCTGTAATAGTGCCCTGAGCTTCGTGGCTGATAATGAAATGTTGCGCCGTATTAGCCTTTGGCAAATGGGCCGGCTGGACGGTGCCAATGGGCTGCGAGTGGCGCTGGCCGGGCTGGCGCTGGTTGTGATTGTGGCTGGTTTACTTAGACAAAGTCGCGCTTTGAATGCTTTGTTATTGGGTGAATCCGAAGCGCGTTTTCTCGGCATAAATGTCGAGCAACTCAAGCGCCGCGTGGTGCTGTTGACCGCCCTCGGTGTCGGCGTTTCGGTCGCGGTGGCGGGGGCCATTGCCTTCGTTGGCCTGGTGGTGCCGCATATTGTGCGCTTGCTCATCGGTCCCGATCACCGCTTTCTGTTGCCGGGATCGGCTCTGCTCGGCGCGCTGCTGCTGGTACTTGCCGATGCCCTGTCGCGGGTCATTGTGGCACCGGCAGAACTGCCGGTGGGTATTGTGACTGCTTTACTCGGCGTGCCTTTCTTCTTCTCTTTGCTGCTTCGCCAGCGCACGCGGGTGGCTTGATTATGTCGCTGCGTGCAGAGGGCGCTAGCCTGTCGATCCATCACAAAGCCCTGTTACAAGCGACTGATCTTGAGCTTGTGGCCGGTGAAATCACTGTGATATGCGGGCCGAATGGCGCGGGTAAAACCAGTTTATTACGCGTGTTAACGGGGGATGCCAGCCCAAGCACAGGACAAGTGAGCTTGAACGGGCAAACACTGCAGAGCTGGCCTGCTGGGCAAAGAGCACAAACCCTGGCCGTGCTACCCCAGCATTCGAGCTTGGAGTTCGCTTTCGCGGTACAGGATGTCGTGGCACTTGGCCGCACGCCTCACAGTAGTGGTTACCAGAACGATTTACGTATCGTTAGTTCTGCCTTGGCTTCTGTTGATGGTGAGCACTTACTACGGCGCAATTACACCGAGTTATCTGGCGGCGAACAGCAGCGCGTACAGTTAGCGCGAGTGCTGGCTCAGTTGTGGGAACCTTCGTCCCACGGCGACCGGCACCTGCTGCTGGACGAGCCGACGGCTTCTCTCGATCTCGCTCATCAGGCCGTGTTACTTGCCGCGCTGCAGGATTTTGCGGCACAGGGCGTGGGTATTTGTGTGGTCGTGCACGACTTAAATTTGGCGGCGCGCATGGCCGATCGCATATTACTGATGCAGGACGGGGCGGTCGTGGCCAGTGGTTCGCCGGTGCAGGTTCTGCAGGTCGAGTTGATTGAGCGTGTGTTTGGGGTGCAGGTCGAGCTGCTTGCCCACCCTAAACGTGACACGCCCTTAGTGGCTTTTTAGCGCTGATGGAGGGAGTGCTGACGAATGTTCGAATGAAAGTACATTTAATGCTGCTTGTTCTATGCTGCTTTGCCGGTTCGGTGCGGGCGGAAACCCGTGTTGTCGACAGCACAGGTACTGCATTAATACTGCCGCAACCCGCCCAGCGCATTGTAAGTTTAAGCCCTCACCTTACCGAACTGCTATTTGCAGCAGGTGCAGGTGAGCAACTTGTCGGCACGGTCGATTACAGTGATTACCCACTAGCGGCACTGGAAATTCCTCGGGTGGGCGCTTATAACTCGATCTCTTACGAGGCCATTATCAATTTGTCGCCCGACCTGGTGCTGGCCTGGGGTACGGGTAATGGTGGCGAGATGATCTCCCGACTCAAAGCGCTTGGCCTGAGGGTTTATGTTGATGAGCCAGGCTCGCTTGAGTCGATTGGCGAAACGCTGGGCAATCTCGGCCAGCTGGCGGGAACGCAGCGTCAGGCCAATTATGCGCAGAGTCAGTATTGGCATAAGTTATCCGATCTGCGTCGCCTCTATAGCCAGCAACGTCCCTTGTCTGTGTTTTATCAAATTTGGAATGAGCCGCTGCTCACTATTAATGGCGAGCATCTGATATCCGAAGTGATTCAACTTTGCGGCGGGCGCAATGTCTTCGCCAGTGCTTTGCCGCTGGTGCCGAAGCTGAGTGTTGAGTCGGTGATAGCAGTGAACCCGCAGGTCATTGTCGCCAGCGGGGAAGAGCAGCAGCGGCGCGAATGGCTAAAAGCCTGGCAGGCATGGCCAATGCTGGATGCGGTTAAATCGCAGCACCTCTATTTTGTGCCCGCCAGTTTATTACAGCGCCATACACCGCGAATTTTAGAGGGGGCTGAGTTGCTTTGCCGGCAACTAGAGGCGGCACGGCAGTAAATATTTGTGGCCCCTGGCTGATGAAAAACCAGCAGGGGCCGAGTTTTACCGCGCTTACAAGTCGTAGCCGCGTTCGTCGTGGAGGACGATATCCAGCCCTTCGGTCTCTTCGTCACTGGTGACCCGCAGGCCCATCAATGCGTCGAGTACTTTAAGCAAAATGTAGGTGATGACTGCGGTATAAATAAACGTGGCTGCAACACCGATCGCCTGTACGCCCATCTGTTTGGCCATGGTCATGCCTTCAGCATAGCCCTGGCCGCTAAAAACGCCGAGTTGGTCTGAGGCAAAAAAGCCCGCCAGCAGGGTGCCGATAATGCCGCCCACACCGTGTACGGGGAAGACGTCTAGCGAGTCATCAATCTTGAATTTCTGTTTGATCGCCTGGGTGGCGAAGTAGCAAACGATACCCGCGCCAAAGCCGATCAGTAATGCGCCGCCGGGGCCAACAAAGCCCGATGCGGGGGTGATGGTGCCGAGCCCGGCAACCATACCGGTGACGATACCCAGCACCGAGGGTTTGCCGTGGCGAATCCACTCCATCATCATCCACGACAGTGAGCCCGCCGCTGCCGAAATGTGAGTCACCAGCATGGCCATACCTGCATCGCCATTGGCCGCCAGTGCCGAGCCGCCATTAAAGCCAAACCAGCCGACCCAGAGCATGCCTGCGCCCATCACGGTCATGGTCATATTATGGGGCGGCATGGCGTGTACGCCGAAACCTTTGCGGTTGCCGACGACCATGGCAGCGACCAGCGCCGCGACACCGGCAGTGACGTGTACAACAGTGCCGCCAGCGAAGTCGAGCAGACCCATTTGGCCCAGCCAGCCGCCGCCCCACACCCAGTGGGTGACGGGTACATAGACCAGCAGTAGCCAGAGCATGCTGAACACCATCATGGTCGAGAAGCGAACACGTTCGGCGAAGGCACCGATAATCAGCGCCGGGGTAATGATGGCGAAGGTCATTTGAAACAGGGCGAATACGCTTTCGGGGATATCACCACTCACCGTTGATTCACTCATGTTGGCAAACAGCACCTGGTCGAAACTGCCTATCCAGTTGTTCATGCTACCGCCGTCGCCAAAGGCCAGGCTGTAACCGCAAACCAGCCACACAATTGAAGCACCACAGGTGATGGCGAAGCACTGCATCAGCACCGACAGCACATTTTTACTGCGCACCAAACCGCCGTAAAACAGCGACAAGCCGGGCACCGTCATAAACAGCACTAGGGCAGTAGACGTCATAATCCACGCGGTATTAGCGCTGTTGATTTCATCGGCAAAGCCGGTGGTCGGGGCTACAATGAGCGTGAGAAGCAGTGCGAGCAAGCCGGCACCGGGCACAGGTTTTTGAAGAGTTGAAAGCATTGAATATCGCCTTTTGAAATGGGGCAGGTGACTGGTTATTGGTCTGCTGTAAAACGCACCCTATTAGTGACTAAATAAAAGTCGTGTGCAATTTTAGTGAAAAGAGGGGATATATCTAGCTTTTTTACTCAAATGAGTCGTATTTTGGTGCAGGCAAAGTAGATGGGCGCTCTATGAGGTCGCGCACGTTATGGGTCTATCGACGTTAGTACCGGCGTCTTCCCTTGATCTCGATTACAGTGGGATAAGGTGTTGCAGGCTATAATTAAATTTCAATACCGTTGTAAAAAGAGAGGATAAGCTGATGACAGAAGAAACCTTACTCGAGCGCGCGCAAGCACTTCGTGACGAGCTGGAAAAAGCGAGCAATATTGACGCCGAAAAGAGTTATCTGGTGGGTAGTTTGTTGAGCGAGATAGTCGTTCACGCAACCAGTGATGAGGAGGGTGAAAAAGAGCCCGCTGAAAAGTACAGTGACAGCTTGCGGAATCAGGTGGCTCACTTCGAGGCGGATCACCCTAAAATTGCCGGCATGATAGAAAGCCTGGCAACGATGTTATCTAACCTGGGTATTTAACGACTAACTTTAGCGGACGCTTTTTACGGTCAGGTACACGTTTTTGTTAGGGCTTGGTTGGGATAAACATTGCCGGTAAAAAAGACTGACTGGCAAGAGTTTGCCTGTTGAAACAAGGATTATTATCGCTGGCATAAGCCTATAAGCAATATTATGAAATGGCCTGTTTTTTGCTTTATTCTGCATATTGTTTACTTTATAGGTAATCTTTATGCACATTAATAATAGCCAAGCAAACTATATTGACCATAGACAAAATAGAACACCCAATATTTCGAATAATTTAGGTGTGCCCACACCAAATAAGAGCGAAAGAGACACGGTGAGTATTAGTGATGCGGGGCTAAATGCCACAGCCAGCTGGCAGAATATTGCAAATAATTATGACGTCACAAATATATCGCAAAATGAAATGGCTAATATGGTTTCGAGTTTACTTGACGAGCAATTAGTATCATCTACTGATGGTTTATATTTAATGGCACCTCGCAGTATGAATGTAGATCCTGAAATGAAATTTGATCTTTTAGCAACAACAGAGAAGGCCTTGAGTTTTGCAAAAGAAAATGGAGGGCCAGTTGACGGCATTAGGAGTCAAGAAAGAGTTGTTGATATTTTAAAGAATCTTCAAGAGTTATTCAGCAAGACATAGGCTGATTGAGAGTCTTGGCAACCTGTGAGTGGCGCGCCTTTCTGACGGGGCCTTATAAGCCTGAGGCAAACCTTGCGCTGATATACCAGGTAGCCCCAGACCCGGCGAGCAGAAAAGCCAGACTCCAGCCAATAGCGTGCCAGCGGTAGCGACTGCTGAGGGCATCTTGCTCATCGCTGCCAATGAGGAAGGGCAGGCCCGTATCGCTCGGTTTGACGATGGCGTGTTCTTTTTCTTGCTGAGAGGTCTCTCGCTGTTGTTTTAATGCTTCTTTTTTAGCGGCCTGCTGCACGTTTTTCCACTCGGCAATATCCAGCTTGCCGTCACCATTGCGGTCGTACTGTTCCAGTAAGCCCGCAAAATCCTGTTTCCACGAGCGCAGAATATTACCGGTCATTTTTTCGACAGAAAGACTGCGTTTGCCCGCACTGTCAGTGGTGAAGTGTCCGAGTATATACAGAGGGTCGTGCTCTTTAATCATGCGTTCGGTGTAGCGATAGCGAGCGCCAAAACCAATATTTGTTGTCAGTAAGCTCGCCCATGTGCTCGATGCTTTTGTGCCGCTCCCGCCAAGCGGGTGTCGTTGCCGGCCCTGCCACTGCCTGTGGTGGCGTGACGAGAGATCAGCGCCTTTGGGCATAACCTGGCACAGGCCACTGGAATCGTCGATGTTAAAGGCCTGTTCGCTAGAGCCGCTTTCCAGCTTTACCCAGCTACTCGACTTGCCGCTGCTTTTGTACTGCTCAATGGAGTAATACCACCACAAGCAGGGTGTGGCGCTTAGTGGTGCGGCCAAATGTTCGCCATGGGTTTTCGCCACGCCAATCAGCTCGGTAAAGCCCTGGCTGGCGGAGCGAATCAGAGAGGTTGGCATATCCTCGATCAAACGAGACTTTTTAAAGTTTCGATAGGCCAGATACAGCGCAAAAGATGCTGCAGCCAGTAGCAAAACGGCCCAAAGAAGAAATTGCGCCATGGGCTCGCCGGCAATACAGGGCCGACAGAAAAAATTATTCATGCTGCTTTAATCGCCGTTAATGACAGAATCAAGAATTGAAAAGCGATTTAACATTCACATCACTCAACTCAGCCTCTGAAAACTCCAGCAGCTCGTGGGCTTTGAAGTTGAAACGACTAGCGATGATCACATCGGGGAACTGCTCAATGCGGGTGTTGTTGATATTGACCGCCTCGTTATACAGCTCACGTCGGTCGGCAATACCATTTTCAAGATCGGTAATGCGCCCCTGCAGGTGTTGAAAAGAATCATTGGCTTTTAACTCGGGATAATTTTCTGCCAGCGCAAACAACTTTCCCAGTCCGCTACGCAACTGGGTTTCGGCCGAACCGAGGGCATTCATGTTCTGGCTTTCCCGCGCACTGGCGACAGAGTTGCGCGCTGAAATCACCTTCTCCAGCGTGTCCTGCTCGTAGCCCATATATTGCTTACAGGTTTCGACCAGCTTGGGTAGTTCGTCGTGACGCTGCTTGAGTAGCACATCAATATTGGCCCAGGCCTTGGCAACGCGATGCTTGATAGCAACCAGGTTGTTGTAAATGACGACAAGATAGCCAGCGACCAGTAGCAGTACGCCAATAATGAAAAACCATGTGATGCTCATTTTTACGCTTCCCTATAAAAATAGAGATGGAGGATAGTGGCTATTGGATGGAGCGACAGCGAAGTGGTTCTCGGTAAAGAATACAGTCATCAAAAAAAGAAGAGGTCTCGTTCCCATGCTCCGCGAGGGGATTCTAAATATGCACGTCTTCAGAACATTAACGGAAGTGCGAGAACTGACAGAAGATTGGGTGCGCGAATACAACGAAGAACGGCCTCACGATTCCCTGAATGATCTTACGCCCTGGGAATACCTGGCCCAACATGAACTGCGGGAAAACTCTAATTTAGGACGCCACTAAAAAGGGGAGGTTTACAGAGAAAGAGCTGCGTAGACTTTATGTCCGGCAATTGGATGATGCTTTTTATCTGCTCTCAGATACGCCTGTCCTGGGAAATGAAAACAGGGCTGTCGAAAATTTCCTGTTGCTAGTCATGTGGTTTTCTATCGCGGAGTCGGTTCATCTGAAATTAAAGTTGTCCGCATATTACATGAACGGATGGATGTAAAAATTTAGCTTGGTGCCCGATAGTTCCTAGGCATGGGTTTGCAATTAAGTATCCTGCCTTTATTTAACTTTGGAGCCGAAAATCGAGTGTTTAAAGTCGAGACTGGCCCAAATACTTCGCCCCCAATATTTCTTAAGATGCTCTTTTTTATCCTGTTCTTGATAATGCATATTAGGTGTTGTCGAGAACACTTCCAAAAGTTAAAGTGGAATATCAAATAATTTATCATTCAGTTCAGGTGGCCCAATAAATACTTCAATTTTATTAGATGTTATAGTTTGATCAAACGAAAAATGATTATTAAGATGTTTTCCTCCATCGCCGAACATATCACTATATGATTTATCAGCAATAGTTAATTTAGATTTATAGACATAATAGAGCATCTTTTTCTGTACCCTCGCTACAATTTTCTCTGCCTCAACGTCATTCACCTTAACAAACTTGCCTGCCATGCCTTTATGCATGCTGACTATTCTTTCATTCCCATTTTCTACTTCGACATTAAAAGCTGGGTGCTGTTTTAGGTTCTCACTTATGGGTAGTGGCCCGGTTTGAACAGGATTTAGTCGTAGGTAAAAGCCACCTTTCTTAAAACTATATGGTGAGAGCATCGTTTTACCAATAAAATAGACTTCAGGTTCTGCATCAAGTTGTTTTGCCCAGGCCAAATATTTGTTGAGTTCATCATCTATAAACGAAGTAAAGGCTCTGCGTGCTTCGAATTGATCTGCGAGTATACCTCCCCAGCGTCCTATTGTATTAGAGAGTCTTCGTCGTTTTTGGAGTTCACCATGGCTACAAGGTTTTTTACACATATATTGGGTGTATGATTGATCGGTAAGGCTGTCAGTGGCTAATTTAGCAATCAACTTGTACCAATGCTGATCAATTACATTATTTACGCCTTCTTGTTTCGTACTGCCAATCTTCGTAGGTGAAGCAAATACACCGCCGCTGAAATTTTCTTTTAATCGTATGGAATTAAGTTCCATTGTCGCAAACTTCATTCGCATTAAATTAGCATAGACTGATCCTGTTGCATGAATTTCAGCAGAAAGGTCAGGTGTTAGTTTTGGGCCATATGCTGTTAAAGCGGGTAAGCCTTTATACGAAAACAGAGGAATATCTTTGATTGTTTGGTTATCAGGTGAGGACAGCAAGATAATATTGCCGCTATTATTAAGGTTAATGTCGGGTGATGGTTTTTCTGGTTTAGGCCTTAAATTAACGGTATCAGTATTTTGATTGTTTGGCTGAGGCGTCGGTGCTGGAGTTGTAGGTGGATTGCCTTTGCCAGGCAGTATTTCTTTAACTGATTTTATTAGATCCGTTGCTCGGCCTAAATCCTCACCTAGATCATCGAATAAATTGGCGTGAGAGTTTGACGAAAGTCCTAGTAGCATAAAGGTTAAAGCTATAGAGGGCAGAAGTATGAATGTTCCATTGTTCATCTTTTATCCTTAATTAGGTTATTTAATCGCCGCTTCAAATAGTTTGTTTGTGAGTAATTCATCGCTAAAAAACTCAACAGTAGATCCTGTAACTTCAAGGGCAAGGGCAACACCTCCTCGGACACGATTGCTCCGCCCCCTATTTCCTGTGGGTGCAGCTGCATTGTGAACTTGCCCTTTCACTGTAAAGTAAAGCATGGACATGGAGGCATTCGCTATTTTAGTTTTATGTTGCAATGCTTCGGCTTTTTCTGCATCAAGCGAGATAAAGAATGACTGCCCAGCGACTAATTTCCCATCAATAAAATCACCAAACACGCGCTCTTCTCTATTACGAGGAGCATAGCGAGGATTCAGAAGACCTTCTTTTGGAAAAACTAACTGCAAACTAAAACCCTTTTTCTTAAAGTCATAGTTTCCCAATTGAATCCTACCTACAATGTAAACGTCTGGGCTAAGAGACTTTGCCCATGCTTTTAACTTAGGGGTTTCCGTTTTCATATAATCGTTATAGGCACGGCGCGCCTTAAACTCATTTGCATTAATTCCTCCCCACCCACCATTATTAGACGGATTAAATCCATTGGGGTAGCTGCATTTGTTCGTATCACAGAAATAGAGATCAAGAGTCTTAGGTAACATTGCCGATACTAGGCCCGCAATATGATAACTAGGGGTATAGTTGAATAATGCGTACTTCTCAAATGAGCGAGTTTTTCCACGAACAGAGTAGGGTTTAGCACTTACCGCCACAGCTTCAAGAGCCTCATCGGTAACATGTTCATCCATTACAGCTAGCAATCTTAAGCTGTGATAAATCCACATATCATTTCTTAAACGCTTGGTAGCATCATCTTTTATATGCCGAGCCACGTTAACTTGTGAATACTTAGGCATCAAACCAATCCGTGGAATCCCTTTATAGGAGGGTACATAAAGTGTTTTGAAGGTTGTCTTATCCAAAGGCTCAATAGTTGCTATCTCACCCACATCAAAACCCAGCGAGTCAAAATAATTAGAGCTTATATCTCCGCCTTCATGGGAGTTTGCTGGCAATACTTCTTCTTTGCGCGGGGTAGCATCTGGTTGTTCTTGATTGGGGTGCGATGGCTCCCGAGGGGCTGCTCTACTAGTCGGTAGCATTTCACCAGCGCGTTTAATCAAATCAGAGGCATTCTTTAAATCTCCAAATAGATCAGCTGTCGAAAGTGATGAAAAGCCTGACAGCACGATAAATATAGCTAATTGTCTGAGTGAACTTGCTTTCATTGTTTTCTCAAAAGTTAATTAGGTGGATATCAATGAGTATAAGCCTTCATGCTCAGGCTAACGCCATATTGGACAAGGCTAAAGAACCGGGCTTTGGATGCTACTTCCAAGGCCGAGCTCACTGGAGGCGATTTATATATTAATGCTTCAACGCCTTATGCTTAATCCGCTTAGGCTGAGCATCCTGCCCCTTACGCGCCACCAAGTCTTCATGGTAGTCGGTGTAATTCCCTTCAAAAAATACCACTTCGCTATTGCCTTCAAAGGCGATGATATGGGTGGCAATGCGGTCGAGGAACCAGCGGTCGTGGGATATCACGAGTACGCAGCCGGGGAAGGCGAGGGTGGCTTCTTCCAGTGCGCGTAATGTCTCTACATCAAGATCATTCGACGGCTCATCGAGCAGCAAGACATTAGCGGCTTGCTTTAGTGTGTTGGCTAAATGCAGGCGGCCACGCTCACCACCGGATAAATCGCCGACACGCTTTTGCTGGTCGGAGCCTTTGAAATTAAAGCGTCCGGCGTAGGCGCGAGAGTTCACTTCGTAATCGCCAATATGCAGTATGTCCTGGCCGCCTGAAATAGATTCCCAAACACTTTTGTCGTCGTCGAGGTTTTCTCGTCCTTGTTCAACGACGGCAAGTTTGACGGTTTCGCCGAGAGTAATGCTGCCGCTATCGGGCTGTTCGACGCCGTTAATCATGCGGAACAATGTTGATTTACCCGCGCCGTTACCGCCGACGATGCCGACGATGGCGCCCTTGGGAATGCTCAGCGAGAAGTCGTCAATTAATAGCGAGTCACCAAAGCTTTTACTCAGGTGTTCAATTTCAATCACCTTGTCACCGAGGCGGGGGCCGGGCGGAATGTAGATTTCATTGGTTTCGTTGCGGGTCTGAAATTCTCGACTGTTCATTTCTTCAAAGCGTTGTAAACGGGCTTTGTTTTTTGCCTGTCGTGCTTTGGGGTTTTTTCTTACCCATTCGAGTTCTTGTTTGATGGCTTTGTAATGGGCGGCCTCGCCTTTCTTCTCTTGCTCAAGGCGGGCCTCTTTGGTTTCGAGCCAGGTGGTGTAATTGCCTTCGTAGGGAATGCCGTGGCCCCTGTCGAGTTCGAGTATCCAGCCTGCAACGTTGTCGAGGAAGTAGCGATCGTGAGTCACGGCGACCACGGTGCCCTCGAAGTTGTGCAGAAATTGCTCGAGCCAATGCACGGATTCCGCATCAAGGTGGTTGGTCGGCTCATCGAGCAGCAGCATGTCGGGTCGCGATAGCAAAAGACGGCAGAGCGCTACACGGCGTTTTTCACCACCCGATAGTTTGCTGATATCCGCATCCCAGGGCGGCAGGCGCAGGGCATCGGCGGCGACATCGAGCTTGTGGTCGAGGTTGTGGGCATCCCAGGTTTGAATAATGTCTTCCAGCTCGCCCTGGCGTTTGGCCAGTTTGTCGAAGTCAGCATCGGGTTCGGCATAGGCGGCAAACACAGCATCGAGTTCTTTCAATGCATCGACGGCCTCGCGCACGCCGTCTTCGACATTGCCGCGCACATCTTTTTCTGGGTCGAGGGCTGGCTCCTGTGCTAAATAGCCAATTTTAATATCGGCCATGGGGCGCGCTTCGCCAAGAATGTCGGTATCGATACCGGCCATGATTTTCAGCAGGGTCGATTTACCCGAGCCATTCAGCCCGAGCACGCCAATTTTGGCACCGGGAAAGAAAGACAGAGAAATATCTTTAAGGATTTGTCGCTTCGGCGGGACAATTTTGCCCACCCGATTCATGGAATAAACGTACTGGGCCATGGTGTCCTCATTGTGCTGTGTTGGAAGTGTTTTTTAAAAGACGCCTATTGTAGCGACTATTATTTGTAATCAATGTGTTTGTTGGGTTTTTAACTCAGTGGACAATGTCTAATGCCCCGCCATCGATGCGAATGTTCTGCCCATTAATAAAAGCCGCTCGATTGCTGGCGATAAAGCAGACTAAATCGGCCACTTCTTCGCGGGTGGCAATGCGCCCGGTGGGGTTGGGGAAGCGCTTAGCGACAATGCGGCGTTCGATAGTTTCCCAGTCGTCTTCCCAGCCTTCGCGTTTGGCTTTGGCTCGGAAAGAGGCTTCTATTTCGGGGGTGCGAATATAGCCCGGTGAAATGGTGTTGACGGTGATACCAGTGCCGGCAAGCTCTTTTGCTAGGCCGACGGCAATATTGGCCAGCGCGCCTTTTGACGCGTAATAGGCGGGGCGCAATTGGTTGGGCTGAGTCGAACCAACGGTGCCGAGCTGGATGATGCGGCCTTCGCCGAGTTCGCGCATTTGCGGTGTTAATAGACGAATCATCCGTGCCGCTGACAGGACATTTTTTTGATACATGTCGAGCCAGTCGTCGCTGTCGGCATCGGCCCAGCGTTTCTCCACGGCGGTGCCGTAATTGTTGATGAGAATGTCGATTCGCCCGGCGGCGGCGAGCGCCTGTTCGGCAACCTGAGCGCAACCGGCCTCTGTACACAGGTCGCCCCAAACAGCGAATTGCACGGCAGATTCATTGACCACGTGGTCGGCACTGCCGGGTTCAAAGCCGTGGGCAATAACCGTTGCACCTTCGTCGGCGAGACGTTGGGCGATGATTTGTCCGGTGCCACGATAGCTGCCGGTGACCAGTGCTACTTTGCCTTTTAAGCCGAGTTCCATTTTTATTCTCCGATTAATTTTCTGAGTGCATTTTATTGTATGGATGCACTCTGCGACAGGGGCTTGCTCGGATGCAAGTTTTTCAAGGTTTAGCGCGTTTGTGAGCAAGTATTAATATCAGCGAATTAGCAAAGAATCCTCTTCGCACATGACATGCTGTGAATACGTCCTTGTACGCTCGGTGTCGGCATCCTTGCCTCCTACGGTCACGAGCAAAGAGCATTCTTTTCTCTATAAGGTTCGGTGTCAGTTTAAGCGGCCTTGCTACGCCGGTACTCACTGGGTGAAATGCCAATCACCTGTTTAAACAGTCGGGAAAAATAATAGGCATCTTTATAACCGGTTTCGAGGGCGATCTGCTTCACCGAGTTCGCGGTGCTATCGAGCAGTTGGCAGGCGTGCTGCATTTTTAAGTGGATAAAGTGCTGAATGGGCGAGTGCCCGGTGAGCTGTTTAAACTTTCGCGTAAAGTGGTATTTCGATAAGTTGGCATCGTCAGCCAGGGCCTGCAGGTTGACGCTGCCACCGAGATGTAAGTGCATTAACTCCTCGACCTTGGTGAGATCAATGGCCTGTCCGTGTTGGGGCTGGTGGCGCTGGGCAGTGTAGGCGATAAAGCTGAGCATTTGTTTCAGTTGGCAGGCGCTGTGAATATAGGCGTCGGTGGAATAGCCGGCGCGACGTAGGGAGAACAGGGCTTCAAAGTCAGCAATTAAGCGTGGCTGCAGGCCAATCTGGGCGAAGGGTTCATCTGCGCAAATGCGCTGACTGTATTCCTGAGCCAGTGTGCCGCTATAGTGGGCCCAATAAATACTCCAGGGCTGGCTCGGGTCAGCGTGATAGTGGTGAGCCAGCCCTTCGGGCAGTGAAATAATATCGCCTGCTTTTATAGTCCATTGGCGTTCGCCGACCTTGAGTTGGCCGAGGCCTTCAGCGCAATAAATTAGCAGGTAGTTGGCGTTTTGTTGTCGCGTCATGCGGTGGTTTTGTGCCTGGGGGTAAAAGCCGGTGGCCAGTGGGTAGAGGTCTTGTGAGAGCGGGTCGGCAGCCATGGCCTCGACCAGAAATTTAGGCGATAAAAGACGAATGCCTTTAGGTGGTAGTGGCCAGTCAGAGGTGAGTTCTTCTTTTTTCATAGTAAAAACAGAGAGATAATAAAATTGCGGTTTATGGCTTTATATTGATTGTAGAGCAATATAGTCCATCATCTGGGCAATATAGTGAATTTTTTTTGTCACTTGTTTATGCTTATATAAAGGTGAGCAAGCACACCACTAACATCACCAACAATACATACCACGCTTCGCGCTATTGCGAGGCGGTTTGACTAACCGAGGTTGATCATGGCATTTCCAAAAATAGTACCCTTATTTATTGAAGGCGAGTGGGTTCAAAGCGAGAGCACGCAGCGCACTCAGGTTCTCAACCCAGCCACGCAGGAATTGCTGACCGAAGTGCCAGCGGCCACTGACGCGGAAATGGATCGCGCGATTGCCTCGGCCAAAGCCGCTTTCCAAACCTGGAAAGAAGTGCCTGTACCTCAGCGTGCGCGCATCATGCTCAACTATCAGCACTTGCTGAAAAAGCATCACGACGAAATCGCTGAAATTATCAGTCAGGAATTAGGCAAAACCTTTGAAGATGCCAAGGGCGATGTGTGGCGCGGTATTGAAGTAGTTGAGCATGCGGCCAATGTTGCCAGCTTGATGATGGGCGAAACAGTTGAAAACGTCGCCGGTAAAATCGACACCTACTCTTTTGTGCAACCCATTGGCGTGTGCATGGGTATTACGCCTTTCAATTTCCCGGCGATGATTCCCCTGTGGATGTTCCCGCTGGCCATCGCTTGCGGTAATACGTTTATTCTCAAGCCCTCTGAGCGTGATCCACTGACGCCGACGCGTTTGGTTGAGTTGTTTGAAGAAGCCGGTGCGCCGAAGGGCGTTATGCAAGTCATTCACGGTGGTGCTCATCAGGTGGATTACCTGCTCGAGCATCAAGATATTTGCGCCGGCTCTTTTGTGGGTTCAGTACCCGTGGGCAAGCATATTTACACAAAAGGTACGGCTAACCTGAAGCGCATGCAGTGCATGACCGGTGCCAACAATCACATGGTTGTTATGCCCGATGCTAACAAAAGCCAGGTAGTGAATAACATTATCGGTTCTGCCTTTGGTGCGGCAGGGCAGCGTTGCATGGCGATCCCTAATGTGATTTTGGTCGGTGCAGCTAAAGAGTGGGCCGCTGATATCGCTGCTGCGGCGGAGAAAATTCGCCCCGGCATCTGGTCTGATAAAGGCGCTGCTTACGGCCCGCAGACAAATGCCATGGCCAAAGAAAAAATCACCGCAGCAATCGCCAAGGCGAAAGAGCAGGGCGCGACCTGCCTGCTCGACGGTTCTGATTGCGTGGTTGAAGGCTACCCCGACGGCAACTGGATTGGCCCGACCATCTTCACTGATGTCAGCCGTGACATGAGCGTGTATCAAGACGAGGTCTTTGGCCCGGTACTTTGCCTGCTGACGCTGGATACTCTCGACGAAGCCATTGCTGCGATTAATGAAGACTTCCGTGGCAACGGCACCTCTATCTTTACCGCCTCCGGTGGTGCGGCGCGTAAATATCAACACGAGATCCTGGTGGGTCAGGTGGGTATTAATGTGCCGATTCCCGTGCCTTTGCCCTTCTTCTCTTTCACCGGCTGGAGAGGTTCTTTCCACGGTGATTTACACGCCTACGGCAAGCAGGCGGTACGTTTCTATACGGAAACAAAAACCATTACCGCTCGTTGGTTTGATGAGGAAGAGGCCGGTGGCCCGAATATGTCGATTAACCTGAAATAGAGAGTTCGGCTCATGAACTTTAATCTCAGCGAAGAACAGCGCGCTTTTCAGGATGCGGCACGAGCCTTTGCCGAGGGCGAAATGGCACCTCATGCGGCGGAGTGGGACGAGGAAAAAATCTTTCCTCGCGACACTATTGCCGCTGCTGGCGCTATGGGCTTTTGCGGCATGTACAGCCCGGAAGCCCAGGGTGGTATGGGCATGTCGCGTCTTGACGCAACTATCGTGCTCGAAGAATTGGCCGCTGCCTGTTCTTCCACCGCCGCCTTTATCTCCATCCACAATATGGCCACGTGGATGGCCTGCACCTGGGGTACAGAAGCGGTGCATACCGAATTCTGTGAACAGCTGGTAACGGGCGAAAAACTTGCCTCTTACTGCCTGACCGAACCCAATGCGGGCAGTGATGCAGGCTCTATTACCACCAAAGCCGTACGTGATGGAAAAGCAGAGAGTGATGACTACATCCTCAATGGCGGCAAGAGCTTTATCAGCGGTGCCGGTAGTACCGATGTGCTGGTGTTAATGGCACGTACTGGTGATAAAGATTCCGGGGCCAGAGGCATTAGTGCTTTTGCTGTGCCTGCCGATTTACCCGGTATTAGTTACGGTAAAAACGAAGCGAAAATGGGCTGGAATAGCCAGCCAACGCGCACCATCACTTTTGAAGACGTGCGCGTACCGGCGCAGTATCGCCTGGGTGAAGAGGGCGAAGGCTTTAAAATTGCCATGAAAGGCATTGATGGTGGCCGTATTAATATCGCCAGTTGTTCCATCGGCGCGGCTCAGACAACCCTTAACCATGCCCAGCAGTATATTCAGGAGCGCAAGCAGTTCGGCAAGCCCCTCGCGGCTTTTCAGGCTTTACAGTTTAAGCTTGCTGACATGGTGACCGAATTGGTCGCGGCGCGGCAAATGGTGCGCCTGGCAGCCAGTAAGCTCGATCAAAACGATGCCGATAAAAGCACGTACTGTGCAATGGCGAAACGCTTTGCCACTGACATCGGTTTTCAGGTGTGTAATGAAGCGCTACAGTTGCACGGCGGTTACGGTTACTTGCGGGAGTATCCGATTGAGCGCTTTTTGCGCGATGCCCGCGTACACCAAATTTTAGAAGGCACCAACGAAATTATGCGCGTGATTGTGGCGCGTCGAATACTGGAAGAAGGCGCAACGGATGCTATCCGTTAGCCAGTTGATTCACTCTCACATTAGGAGTTAATAAGAATGAGCGAACTATTAAAGGTCGAAAAACGGGGTCGTACCGCGATCCTGACCATGAACAACCCACCGGCGAATACCTGGACGCCAGAGAGTCTGGCTTATTTGCAACAGGTCGTCGAAGAATTAAATGCCGATAAAGAAAATTACGCATTAATTCTGACCAGCGAAAGCGAAAAGTTTTTCAGCGCGGGTGCCGACTTAACGCGTTTTAATCACGACAACACCGGCGATGCCCACGACTTTATTAAAGCCTTCGGTGTCGCCTTTGAAGCACTAGCCAGTTATGAAGGTGTTTCTATTGCTGCAATTACCGGCTTTGCTATGGGTGGTGGACTTGAGTGCGCACTGGCTTGCGATATTCGTATTGCTGAAGAGCAGGCGCAAATGGCGCTGCCCGAATGTACCGTTGGCTTACTACCCGGTGGTCTGGGCACTCAACACTTGCCTTGGTTGATTGGTGAAGGCTGGGCTAAGCGCATGATTTTATTGGGCGAGCGCATTAAGGCGCCAAAGGCTGAGCAAATTGGTTTAATTCAGGAAGTTGTTCCCACGGGTACGGCTTTGGAAAAAGCCCTGGAATTAACCGCTAAAGTTGAAAAGCAAAGCCCAACATCAGTACGTCTTTGTAAAGCGCTGACCATGTCTGCTCGCGAGCGTGGTTTGAGCAGTGGCTTTAAATACGAGCGTGATGCCTTTATGGACTTGTGGGGTTCACAGGATCAAAAAGAAGGCGTGGCCGCTTTTGTAGAAAAACGTAGCCCCGAATGGAAAAACGGCTAAAGCCATTATTATTCTTTAGTTGTTTTAGGAGAAAAGCGTGTCCGAACAGCCCGTATTATTTAGTGAAAAAACCTGTAGCAACGGCAAGAAAATTGCCATCGCCACCCTCAATGCTGAAAAAGCACTGAATTCACTCAGCCTGGAAATGGTCGATATGATCAGCGCCCAGACTGATCAGTGGGAAAGCGACGACAGCATTGTCTGCATTTTACTCGACAGCGCAGGCGACCGGGCTTTTGCCGCTGGTGGTGATATTCGTATGCTCTACGAATCAACGGTGGAGTACGGTGAAAACTACAATGCCTATGCCACGGATTTTTTCTCGCGGGAATACCGGCTTAACCACCGACTGCATAATTTCCCCAAGCCAATCATTGCCTGGGGTAATGGTTTTGTTATGGGCGGTGGCATGGGCTTATTTGAGGGCGCAGACTTTCGCGTTGTCACCGAAAGCACGCGTATAGCGATGCCAGAAGTCACGATTGGCTTACTGCCGGATGTGGGCGGCACCTGGTTTCTCAATCAAACTCGTGGCAATAGTGGTTTGTTTCTGGCGCTGACCGGCGCGCAGATTAATGCCACCGATGCTATGTACACAGGCCTTGCCGATGTCTTTATTCCCCACGCTGAAAAGGCGGTAATGCTCGATAATTTGGCTGAACTGAACTGGACATCCAATGCCGATGATAATCGTCAGCAGATGACAGTCGCGCTAGAGGCTTTGCAAAACCAGCATCAGGCAATGCTGCCCGTTGCTCAACTCGAACCGCATATGAGCTGGATAGACGAGGCGACATCGGGTGCAAATCTAGAGGAAGTGGTTGCCGCCATCACCGCTTACGACGGCGATAACAAATGGTTAAGCCGAGCGGTGGCCACCTTGAAGAGAGGCTGCCCGGCATCGATCTTTCTCGCTTATGAACTCAATCAGCGGGGTCGCGATTTGCCGCTGAATGAATGTCTTAAGCTGGAATTGATTGGTACCGTTAATTGTGCAAAATACGGTGTTTTCCGTGAAGGCATCCGCGCGCAAATTATCGAAAAAGATAATAAGCCTAACTTCCAACCCGCGACTTTGGCTGAACTGACGAGCGAAATGCGCGAGCAATATCTCACCTGGCCCTGGGCCGATAAACCAAGCCCTTTAGCGGATTTGTAACGCGGGCTGGCACCTAAACTTTTTTAAGGATTAGATCATGGCAAAGAAAGTCGCATTTTTTGGTTTGGGAAATATGGGCGGCCCCATGGCGGCCAATTTGGTGAAGGCTGGGTTTGAGGTTTGTGCCTTTGATCTGCAGCCCGCCTCGGTACAAAAAGCCGTTGACGACGGCTGCAGTGCTGCCACCTCTGAGAAAGACGCGGTCGCGGGTGCGGATTTTGTTATTACCATGCTGCCCAATGGCGCCATTGCCGAGAGCTTGTACATTGATGGTGCTGGTTTGCTTGACCTTGTTGATCCCTCTGCATTATTGATCGATTGCTCCACTGTTGCTGCTGCTAGCTCGCGACGTATCGGTGAAGAAGCGAAGCAGCGCAATATTCGTGCGATCGACGCGCCGGTCTCTGGCGGTGTTGGTGGTGCAGAAGGCGGCACCCTGGCCTTTATGTGCGGGGGTGACGCTGCTGATGTGGAGGCCGCCAAAGAAGTGCTCAATCACATGGGCGCTAATATTTTTCACGCCGGGCCAGCAGGTGCCGGTCAGGTTGCCAAAGCCTGTAACAACATGCTGCTTGCGGTGCATATGATTGGCACCGCCGAGGCGTTACAGCTGGGTGTTGATAACGGCCTTGATCCGAAAGCGCTGTCTGAGATTATGTTGAAAAGCTCGGGCTGTAATTGGTCGCTGGAAAAATATAATCCTTACCCTGGGGTGATGGATGGTGTGCCTGCCAGCCGGGATTATGAAGGCGGCTTTATGGTCAAGCTAATGCAAAAAGACCTTGGCCTGGCAATGGAGGCTGCCTTGCAAAGTAAGTCGTCTACACCGATGGGTGCCTTGGCAAATAGCTTGTATGGCTTACACGAACAGTCGGGGAGTGAAAGCAAGGCTGACCTTGATTTTTCCAGTATTCTACAAATGTTTCAGCAGAAGCTCGGCGAATAGGGTGCCGTGCTGGGTTCGTAGCTCTATTACAGACTGAATTACTGACTGAGCGATTATCTACAACGTTGAGCGGCCGATAATAAAATAGAACTTGTTCAATTTATTATTTGTTGGGGTGGCGTATCATTCATGTTTACTTGGATGTGTGAACCTTTGTTCAATCTTCTGGTCGGACATGATCAGGGTGAGATAAACGGAATTAATTGATGGAAAATAGGGAAGATCAGCTCCTTCTATCACAGAAGAAAATCCTCGAAAATGTTGCTTTGGGTGGTGATTTCCAGGAAACCCTTGATGAGCTGTGCTCTGCCTCTGAATTACTGGTGTCGGACTCTGTTTGCTCGGTCATGATTTTTGATAGATCAAGGCAGCATCTTAATGTGGTATCTGCTCCTAATATTCCTGATGCTGTTATCGAGCGATTAAATGGCACTGTGCCCAATGAATCGGCAGGATCTTGTGCGGTAGCCGTTTTACATAATGCGCCTGTCTATGTCAGTAATACCCTTGACGATGAGCGCTGGTCGGATGTTCGAGGTCTAGCCCGCGACTTTAGTATATTGGCTTGCTGGTCGCATCCCGTCAGAAATACTACTGGTGAAGTTGTTGGCTCCTTTGCGATATCGAGTTTCGAGGAGAGGGAGCCAACTTATTTTCAGCAGCAGCTCCTCACTGAATCAGCCAATATTGCGGGTATTATTCTCGAGCGTCATGAGCGAGAGAAGGATCTTTGGGACAAGGCGCATCAGGATAAATTGACAGGCCTGTGTAATCGCCCAATGTTTGATATGACCTTGAGTCACGCTATTTCCAGTGCCCGGCGTCATCAGGCGCAGCTTGCCGTACTGTTTGTCGATCTCGATAATTTCAAGGCAATCAACGACACGTACGGTCATAAAGCGGGTGATGATGTACTGCGAGAAATAGCTCAGCGGCTTCATCGTTGCCAGCGCAGCAGCGATACCCTGGCGCGTTATGGTGGTGATGAGTTTACCTTGTTGCTGGAAAATATTGATGACCTCAATAGTGTTACCCAGGTGGCGCAGCGTATTATTGATGAGTGCTCCATGCCTGTGCTGACTGATGGCCACAGTGCAAACGTGTCGGCGAGTGTTGGCATCAGTCTCTTTCCTAACGATGCATTAGAACTTCGTGAATTACTGAGTTTTGCTGACCGGGCAATGTACAAAGCCAAGTCCAAAGGGCGCAACGGTTTTTATTTCTACGAAGAGGGTTTAACGCGGGTTGTTGAAGCGAAAAAAAGGCTGAGCATCGAGCTGCGTAGTGCCCTGTTAAATAATGAGTTTGTATTGTTTTACCAGCCCCTGTTCAATACTGATGGCTCAATGTCGAACTCTCTTGAGGCCTTGGTGCGTTGGAATCACCCTGCAAGGGGCTTGTTGACGACGGGTGACTTCCTGCCGATGGTGGAGGAAGAGGGTTTGATGGATGAGCTTAGCGAGTGGGTGCTATACGCCGCCTGCGTCCAAACAAAAACCTGGCTCGATAAGGGTTTGTTGCTTGATAAAGTTGCCATCAATTTTTCATTGTTTACTGAGCAAAAAGATTTTTATGCAATGGTTGGGCGGGTACTCGATGAAACCAGGCTTCCAGCGACTTATCTAGAGCTGGATATTGCCGAGAGTTTACTGGTCGATGATAGCGATAAGCTTATTAGTGAATTAGAGCAGCTCAGAAAACGTGGCGTGGTCGTGGCTCTCGACAACTTTGGTACTGGCGGAGTCTCTCTTGCGCTACTCGCTCGTTTGCCGATTGATCTATTAAAAATGGACAGGGATTTTGTCGATCATCTGACAGTGGAGAACGATGATCCGCGGTTGATAAAAACGATTGTCGCCATGGCATCCTGCCTTGGCCTTCCCGTTTTGGCTAAACGGATTGAAACTGATTTACAGCGTGAAATTCTCGCTCGAGAAGGCTGTGATTTATTGCAGGGGCATTTATTTTCTGCGCCTTTGGCCGCAAGCGATATTGAAAGTTTGCTCCAGGGTCGCTGAAACTTGTGCGAGCAGGCATTTTTTCGGATTTCGCCCAAATGAAATAGCAGGTTTAAACCTAACAACTGTAACCCCTTCCCCTTGTTCCTCTCTCCTTCCCCCTAATAAATTGTTGTCCCTTTGTCAGAGGGCTGCAGTAGACCTGTGTCATCTATCTTCAGTTTTTTTAAAGTATGATCTTGTGCATAAATGGAAGGCGGGGAGCCAGTAATGAGTGTAATTGTCGATAAAAATGTTGATGTGGCCATGCGTGATGGCGTGGTGCTAAGGGCCGATGTTTATCGCCCTGCCGATGAGGGGGAATACCCGGTTCTGGTGCAAAGAACACCGTATAACAAAGAGATGTGGCTGATTACTGCGTCGACGCTCGACCCCATTCGAGCTGCGGCAGCGGGCTTTGTGGTGGTTATTCAGGATGTGCGCAGCCGTTGGGCCTCAGAGGGCGGTGTGTTTTTTCCCTATCGTGATGAAGAGCCGGATTGTGCGGATACGATTGATTGGGCTGCGAAGCAGAGTTGGTCAGCCGGTGTTGTTGGTTGCTACGGCCTGTCGTACATGGGTGGTAACACTTGGATGGGGGCGGCGTCGGGCCACGAAGCACTGCGGGCGATTTCGCCGACCACGGCACCGAACAGCTTTTGGCACAACAATTTCTGGCGCGATGGAGCGATGCAGCTTTCGACCTTAATGACCTGGGCTTTACGCATTATCGGCCCTGCTGCACTGATTCGCTCTGGTAAAGAGTTACCTGAATTAATGGCTCGCATGACAGAGCTGGCCGATGCCAATGACGCCTTCAGTGAGCTGGTGTGCGAGCAACCTCTGAGCGAGTTGAGTGCCGGGCATAAAGAAGATGAAAGCTTCGTGCCTTTTCTTTATGAAATGTTTAAACACCCCGTGCCCGATGAGTGGACAGATAGCATGCTGCTCAATAACCGTCACGAATCGGTTAAGGTGCCCGCGCTAATTATTGCGGGTTGGTACGACATGTTGCTGGGCGCTGACCTTGAGCACTTTGCCGGTATGAAGGCTAATGGCGGCACAGAGCAGGCGCGGGAAAATACGCGGATGATTATCGGCCCCTGGTCCCACGGTATGTTTATGAATATGGTGGGTCAGGTCGATTTCGGTTTTCGTAGTAGCGGTCTGTTTATGGATCTCAAAGAAGACCTGACGACTCTGCAACTGCGCTGGTTTAGTCGCTGGTTGAAGGGCGAAGAAAACGGTATCGAGAATGAAGCGCCCGTTAAAGTTTTTGTACAAGGTATTAATCGTTGGCGTGACGAGCAGGAGTGGCCGCCCGCTCGGGCAGTAGCGACGCCCTGGTATCTTGGCGCTGGTGTCGATGGCGTCAAGGGTTTCGGGCCGGACAAGCCGCAGTTTGATATTTCTCCCGACAGTTATGTTTACGACCCCGAAGACCCTTGTCCCACCTGTGGTGGCACATTATTAATGCCACCTAAATATACACCGGGGCCACTTGACCAGGCACCGATTCTTGAACGCCGAGATGTGCTGGTTTATACCTCCGATGTGCTAACAGAAGATCTGGAGTTGGCCGGGGAGGTCAGTGCTGAAATTTATGCCAGTACTTCAGCCCTTGATACCGACTGGATGATCAAGCTCTGCGAGGTGCGGGCCGACGGCAAGACATTTAATGTTTGCGATGGTGTGCTGCGGGCTTCTTATCAGGTGCATCAAACTGGGCAGGCTTTTGAGCCAGGGGATGTAGTGAAGTGGCATCTTGATTTATTGGCGACGGCGATGGTCTTTAAGGCGGGGCACCGGCTGCGAGTGATTATTACCTCAAGTGATTTCCCCCGTTACGACCGTAATCCTAATACGGGGGAGACGGGAGCTGAGGCGGCGGGGAGCGTGTCGGCTTTACAGCGGGTTTATCACGACCAGAAGTATGCGTCACACCTGATACTGCCGGTCATTTCTTGAATATTAGCCTGCAAGGGTTGTTCTTCCTCCCTTGCAGGCTGATTAAATACTGACTTCTATTAGGTTAGCCCATAGCTATCGCGACGAGCGTGGAAGGTTTCAACATCTACCGCCATTGACAGTACGTCGTGTACTTTGCCCTCTCGGTCTTTTACTTCATTTTCAAGCAGGGCTTCGGGGTGAAAGCCTAACTCTTGAAAGAGTTTACGCGCACCGGTTTGATCGAGAGTCATGCGCGCGTAAATTTTTTCGATACTTTTACCCAGGGCAATCTTGAAAAGTTCGCGAACTATAACGCGGCCTATGCCCGACTCGCGGCTATCTGGGCCCACCATTATGCGGAGCTCTGCTACATGGCGAGACCAGTCAATTTCGCCGCGGCTTAACGTGCCGTAGCCCATGATTTTACCGCCGGCGGTGGCGATGACAGTAATGTTTTTGCCGGATTCAATTTTTTTAACCCATGATTCAATCACATGGGGCTGGAGAATATCCCGGCGCAGAAACATTAAATCGTGAGCGGGCAGGGTTTGGGCAAAGGCCAGCATATTGGCGGCATCTTGATCAGACATCAGATGTAGAGACGCCTGGCCATTTCTTAGTTCGACGTCTTTGGGAAATGTTTCCAAAATAAACTCTCCAGGAAAATGGTTCTATAAAGCGGGATTAAAATAGTTTGATATGGTTATAACGACCTTTCTGCGAGCCAGTTTGCAACCTGTGGCCACAAGCGAAATACAGCATTACCACCGGCAATTAAGCTGACGTGCCCACCCTTGAGGGCAATCTCAGTTTTATCTTCACTCCCGATCAGGTCGGCCAGTTCTTGTGAAGCGGCAGTGGGCACAATGTGATCGTGAACGGCAGTAATGTGCAGGAAGGGCGCTAAAATCTTTTTAAGATCCACGGCTTCACCGCCAATCTCCAGTTCTCCTTTCATGAGTTTGTTGTCGCGCAAAAAATCCTGAAAGAGCTGTCGAGCTGCGCCACCTACAATAGGCACCTGGTCGGAAGCCCAGCGCTCAAAGCGGTAGTGGGCTTCAAGGAATTTATCATCACTGGCATTATCCAGCATTTGCATGCGCCCTGCGGTTTTCTGTAAAGGGCGCAAGGCTTGTATCATGCTGTCAATCATTCCTCCCGGAATATTACCGAGTTGATCAACAATCTTGTCAATATCAAAGGTGTTGTTGTCAGCCCAGCTTTTGTACAGGGGCATGCCTTCCGTATTAATAGGGGAGGCGATGGCAACAAGGTTTGCCACCTTATTATCGGGGGTTAGAGCGGTGTAGAGTGATGCCATAATGCCGCCCAGGCAATAGCCAATGAGTGAAACCTCATCTTCGCCGCAGTCTTCGGCAACCTTGTCCAGGCAGTCTGGAATGAAATTATTCACATAATCGTCAAAACGATAATGTGAATGTTCCTTTCGCGGTAAGCCCCAGTCAATGAGATAGACATCAAAGCCTTGGGCTACCAGGTATTCGACAAAGCTTTGTCCGGGTGCCAGATCAACGATGTAGTATCGGTTGATCAAGGACATGACGAGCACAACGGGCACGCGATAAATCTCGTCACACACGGGCTGGTAATGGTAGAGCTTCATTGAGCCGCGAGAATAGATAGTATCTTTAGGCGTTACACCGTGGTCGAGGGCAAGGCCATCGAGGTGCTTCAAGCCATCTATATTGCGCGAAAGTACCTTTTCAACGGCCTTCTGGATTTTATCGTCAGCGTCAATTTGACTGCTCATGGGACTCCGCCTACTTGTCGTCGGCTTTAATGATGGGGTCTGGTTTGATTGCGGCCTTTACGGCGGGCTTGCGGGTTCGCCTTGGCTTGGTTGGTGCCGCAGAGGGTGCCTGGTTAGTGGCAGCCAGCTGCTTTTTAAGCTGGTTGATTTCGGCGGTCAGTGACGACAGCGCATTTTCAACGCCTCCCAGCCTGTCTTCAACACCAAGCACGTCGGCACGAGATGGCAGGTTAAGCGCGGCTAGCTGCTGGCCCACCATTTCCGTAAACATATTCTGGGCGTGCAGCCATTCCTGAAAATAATGGCCGAACATCTTGCTCGATTTCTCATCAGCCATTATGCCAGTGAGGGCTTCGCTCCACTGTTTTTCTGACTTCTGAACCCACTCACGCCACATTCTCATGGGCTCCATAAAATAGTTATCTCTATCTTGGCTCATCTTGTATTCCTTGCGTTGTTTAGTGGGTTGTTCAGTGTCTTGAAAGCATGACTTTGATTCAGGAGTCTACGTCCTTTCTTTTACCGGTAGATGACTTATCGCATGGATCGACGACATTTTCGGCCATTTTCATAAAATTATTGAGAGTGGCTTTGTGCATGTCCAGCAAGGTAAACCAGTTGTTAAGAAATAAGGAGCCGGTTTTGGTCAAGCTGTAAACCCTGCGTGCGGGCCCGTCTGATGAGGTGTCCCACATCGATGAAATCAGCCCGGTTTTTTCCATCTGGCGCAATGTGCGATACAGCGTGCCGCTGTTGTAACCGCCGTAGCCCGCTGCTTCGAGTTTGTTGGCGAGTTCATAGCCGTAGCCTGACCAGTTTTTAAGCAGAGCCAGTAAGTGAGCACGCAGCATTTCGCTGGGTAGCTTGGTGGTTGACGTTTCTTTCTCTTCGGCCATGGGAGGCCTCCGTTTAAGTGTTGAATAAGTGATGGGTGCAAATTGCATCTATTTATTGCTTGACACTATATGCAAGTTGCACTTAAATGGCAACCGTATCTTGATGCTGCTTGTCGCCTTCAGGGTAAAACGGAGCAATGGATGTTCTGCAAGATCCACTACATTTATCTGAGGAAAAGTCATGACCGAATCTAAAGCCAGCGCTACAAAAGCAAGTGCATCATCAAAATCTGCAAAAACTGAAGCGGGTTCAGCTTCAGAAGTGCAGAGCTATATTGATACCCTAATTGAAAACCAGAAAGTGGTTAGTGGCGCGTTTAAAAGTGCCCGTGAGCGCGGTGTTCGTTTGAGTGATTCTTTAGGCAAGCGCATTGCGGATAATCAGGCGAGCGCACTGGAGCTGACAAAGACACTAGCGGCTAGCCCCAAAGACTACCAGGGCAATATGAGCGTTCTGTTGGAATCACTGTCTCAGTCACAGGCTGAAGCTTTCGATGTTTTCAAAGCGATGGTCGGTGAGCAGCGCGATATGTCTGATGCCTTTAACACGACAGCGAAATCCCTGTTTGAGGGAACGCGCAATTCATCTAAAGCCGCGCTTAACCTGTACCGCTCATGGGGCCTTGAAAACCCAATGACTGAGATGGCTAAGAAGTCTTTCGACAATGCGAAAGAAGCTGTTGAAAAAATGACCAAGTCTGCTGCGTAATCAGCGTTCCAGGTAAGGGTGAGTTCACAGTTGTGAGCTCACCCTTACTATTGCTTAAGCGTAATTTGACGTAGTATGCCGTCGCTTCATTGGTGAGAGCTGTTGTCGCCCTGGCTGCGAAATTAGCGCAATAAGGATTGGATCATGAGTGAATACAATACCAGCGATGTGATGGAGGAGTTGCTTGACCATTTGGAAAGTGATGGTGAAGACGGCCCTTTTGCTCATGACCCGTCGATTGAATCGACGCTAACGCCGATTTGGCGTGAGGTTATTTTTCCCGTTGAATTGACAGCCCTGCATTGTCATCCCGTATTTTGGGGCCGCGGTGTAGAGCATGGTAATGGCGAGCCGGTATTAGTGATTCCCGGCTTTATCGCCAACGATCTTATAATGTTACCGATGCGCCAATGGATGCGCCGCATTGGTTACAAGCCCCATGCGGCAAGGATTCACTGGAATACCAATTGTCCCGAAAAAACGGCGACACGGCTGATCCGTCAAATTGAGGGCATTCACCGCAAGACCGGGCAAAAAGTCATTCTGGTGGGCCATAGTTTGGGCGGCATGCTGGCTAAATCCATCGTGCAGAAAGTGCCTGAGTTGATTAATCGCGTCGTCACTGTGGGCTCGCCTTTTCGGGATATCGTTGAAGCCCACCCTTCGGTGACGGGCGTTTGGGATTATCTGAAAATTGGTCAGGGTAAGTTGGTGGGTCGTGACCTGGGCCCTTCCTGCGGCACGGGTTACTGTATGTGCGACTTTGTACAAAATATGATTGCACCGCGCAGTGTTGATGTCCCGCAATTTGCGATTTACTCGAGAAATGATGGCATCGTCGGCTGGCAGAGTTGCGCCGAAGAAGACGAAAGCCTCAATATTGAAGTCAACAAGGCGTCCCATATGGGCCTTGCCTTTAATATCGGTTCCTACAAAGCCCTGGCAAAGCGCATGGCGCAGGCTGTTTAGCTTTTAGCTCAGTCCTCACTCCTGCTAATCGCTTGACCCCTGGCATTCAACCAGGCGATAAATGCCCCACTCACCAATCCGGACATGTGACCGGCCCAGGAAATATGCGGCCGAAAGTCGAAGACGGAGAATAAGAGGTTGGGATATAAAATCAGGGCGACCACGGCGATGACAATGGCTTTTGTCGAGCGTCGAAAATAGGCATCGGTGATGATAAAGGCCCAGAGGCCAAGAATGACGCCGCTGGCACCGATATGGTAGGCATTACTGCCAAATAGCCAGGTGCCGAGCCCCGCCAACAAGGTCAAAATTGCCCACAACTCCCAAAATTCGGCGTCCTTTTTTGTTTGTACTAAGAGGCCCAGGCCGAGTAGTGCCACGCTATTACCCATCAAGTGCCACAGGTTGGCGTGTATCAAGGGTGCCAGGGCGATATGCCAAATCTCCGTGACGCTGCGGGGCATGATGCCGTAGTGGTGTAGGTCGCCAGGAATAAACCATTGCAGGCCATGCACCGCCCATAGCGCGGCCAGTAAATAAATAACGGCGGGTGCTTTTAGCGGGCTTGAAAAAACACTCATGAGGTGGCGTCGGCCGCTGTCTGCAGGCGAGCAAACGCCGCTCTGAGTGTATTGGCAGGTATCGTGCATCCGGCGCGGGTCATGGAAATAATACCGCTGCCAGAGCCACTATGCAGGGCCGCCGGGTTACTGTGTACACCCTCGGCGTCGATATAGGCGAGGGGGATGCCAAAATCATTGTCCATAAACACCGTGATAATGTCCTTCCACAATATATGGCTAAAGTCGAGATCGACCCGTTGCAGGTTACTTTCGTCGTGGGTAAATAAATTTTCCAGTACTACTTCGGTACCGGGTGTGGCGAGGGCGCGCACCAGGAGTTCGGGGTAGGCGCGAATGGGGCGTATCACCACGTCTGCGCCGGCTCGCTGCAAACGCTGGCGATTTTCATCGGCGATGCACTCAACCAGAATGGTGGCTGAACTGCCGATATCCTGAATGCGGCTGAGGATGTCGAAGGTCAGGCTATCCGATAGAGGATCGCTGCCGTCGCGCGCTAAAATAACAATAAATGCCGCTTGATTGACGTTGACGGCCGCCAGGCTTTTGGCATGCTCAGGGCCGCCGTTGTAGTGTACGACGCTGTGGGCGCTGAGCTCGCGGGGCAGGCCCTTGGGGTAATTGCGGGTCAATATTTGCAGGGGTAGTTGTGCAAACTTTGGCGTGGCGCGCATCTGGCCGATTAAGCGTTCGAGGTAGGCGTCGCTATTCTCCGCCGGTGTGTTAATGATCAGCAGGTGCTTATTCATGTCGCTCCATATCCAGTTGCCCCGGAGTTTGTCGTCACGTTTTTTTAGGCGGTATTCAAAAAACTCCGCAGCCAGTTGTGCCAGTAGTGATATTGCCAATATATACAAACAGAGGGTGGTAGAAAGACGGCCTTGCCAGCTGGTGGCGGAAATATCACCGTAGCCCACTGTGGTGACGGTGGTTACCGAGAGCCATAGGGCATCGGCCCAGCTGAGGTTTTCAAAATAGACCATCGCCACTGAATGGGTGAGGATGAGGGCGATCAGTAAAAAAAACAGGCGGGCCAGTTTGTAAAGGGTGCCCTGCTGGTGATCGGCGGAGTATTTCAGGTGGCGGCTGCGCCGCAAGTGACGCAGATTGATGAACTGGATCAGCATGGTGAATTAGTGGCCCTGATCGGGTTTTGCGTCAGCACTGTCTGTCGGCGCAGCTGCCGGTTCGCGCTCTTGATAGCGCTCGGTAACCTCTTCGCGCACGCGCTGCTTGATAGTTTTCTCGTCGTCGACGGGAACCTGGTAGCGCTGTGAGAGGACGTGTAAATCATCGGGGTTAAAGGACAGGCCGATTCGCGGTCGCTGAATGCGCTGGTAGGGCAGGCCGACAATTTTGCGAATAATGTCGCTGGGGTTGAGGTTTTCATCGGCGGCGTCGTGGCGAATGCGTTTGTTGAGCTGTTCTTTAAAGACGAAGTGCATCTGCACTTTTTTAAGCGCGCGCTTTTCATCGGCCCATTTTGGATTGTGTTTAATCGCCATGGCTGTCTGCCGAATTGCGTGGCCACATTTGCTCGATCACATCGACAGCACAATAAACCTGCAGGAAAATCTCCGTGGTGCCATCCTCGTAGATTTCAACGCCCAGACCGTAGTGGTCGTCACTGCCCTCGCACTCGTGGATGCGCAACTCTTCACCATCTTCGGCTGCCGCGAGGTCTTCTCCCTGGCAGTCGCGATCATAATAGTAGGCTTCCTGTTCTTTGATACTTTGCTGGTAGCGGGGGCTGAGCCAATCGGTGAGCTCGCTGGGTGGGTTTTCGACGATCAGTTCGGGCCAGTTTTGGGACCACAATTGCGCAAAGCTGTCTTCATCAATAAAGGTGAGGAGCTGCTGGCGGGCAATTTTTCGGGCAAAGCACAACGATAGTTTGCCGTCTTCACGCTCAATACCCATAAAGTAGAGCTGGTTGTGGGCATCTTTTAGCACCACCTCTTTACTACTGCCCGAGGCAAACTCATAGGTGCCGACCTTAATCACCTCCAGTGATTGCTCGCGCAGCGCAAGGGGCAGGGAATCGCGGTATTTCAGCGAGAGCATATCGCCAACCAGCAGTTGGCTGGGACAGTCGAGCTGGCGCTCACTCGAGGGCTTGTTGCGGGAGAGGAGCTTTTTAAGCATGGGCTTTCCAGGGCTAAGGCAGTCTGATTAAAGGCTGCCTTAGCGGCTTTGACGGTTAGGGGGCGGCTCTATTGACCAGATTTCTTTTTCAGCCGTTCGAGGACACTACTCGCGCCGCTACTGGTATTGGCGCCGATGCCGGCATCCTTTAATTTGCGGTCGAGGTCGTCACCGCTGGCCTCCCCTTCCATCCACTCGCCTGCTTCCATGCGATCTTCCCAATTGGCCTGCTTCTTTTTGACGCGCTCGAGAGCCTTGGATACGCGGTGCTCACTGGCATTGGTGGCGGCAAAATTGGTCGACATGCTCGAGGTCGCTTTTTGCAATTGCTCAACGGTTTTTATTTTTTCGAGCTCTCGGCCATTCTTCTGAATGACCTTCTCGCGTTGGCGAATCATGCTGTTAATTTTATTGACCTGGGCACTCAGGGCGCTGTGCTCCGCGCTTTTTTCGCCAGCCTCATTCTCAATTTCAGCAATGCGCTCCGCGACCTCGATGGCCAGGGCTTCATTGCCAGCGTCGAGAGCTTGCACGGCCTTACTTTCGTAACTGGCGACATCGCTTTCAAGGCTGTTGATTTCACGCTTGAGTTTAATTTCGCTGGCTTTGAGCCCGGTCAGGGATTGTTTGGCTTTGCCAATGGCGTCTTGCGCATCGCGAATTTCCTGGCCGAGAATGCGCACGGCATTGGCATCGACAATGGATTCGCCAACTTCACTGGCACCACCGCGCACGGCGGTTAATATGTTTTTTAAAATACCCATGGTGTATCTCCGTTATAAACAATTGTAGGGCGAGCGTGTTGGTCGAGGCTGCGGGCTTGCTAATTAGAGCAGCAGGGGCTCGATGACCTGCAGTACGTCGACGGTGTTTTCAGCTTGCACTTCGAGTTCGTGAACAATGTTTTCGAATAAGGTGTCCAGCGCCATGGCGCCAAATAAAATATAGCTGTTGCCCTGGCGGCCAATGGCGCTGAGGGGGATGGCGGGACTGATGAACAAAAGTTCCTCGTTGAGCTCGTTGACCTTGTCGGGCTTTACCTCGTTGACATCGAACAGCGGGGTGATAGCCAGCAGTTGCGTGTCGGTCTTGACGATGTTGATGGGAAATTCTTCATTGTTGGAACAGATGACTTCCAGTACGCCGCTCTCTGCCAGCACGGCATCGAAGCGCGTATCTTCAGCGGTGAGGTGGGCGTTGAGTTTAAAGGCGAGTTCATTAAGCGACATGCAAGGCTCCTTGGTAGTATTTACGCCGCGCCATAATATGGCATGGCGGCACTGTATGCCATATTATGGCGTTAGTCAAAGGGGTTTTGACCGGGGAAAAAGGCCCCGTCGTGTTGTTTCCAGGCGCGCTGGTGGTACTGGTAGAGTTGATGCGAGCCGAGGGTGTTGATCTTAATCTGCTTGGCGTCGGCAAAATAGCGCGGCGAGAACACAAAGGCGGCGAGAATTTGTGGTTTTGATAGCCAGTCGGACAGCGCTGCATCGTTTAGTGCCTCGCTGGCGGCAATGCGCTGTGAGGCGCTGCCGCCGCGCAGCGTGCCAATGGTCCAGCCCCACTCGCCGAAAGTCGGCACATTGGCGTGATATTGCTCGCTGGTAAAGCCCGCTGCCTGCAGGGTTTTGCCGATGGAAATAAAGGCCTGCTGGGTGTGGAAGGGCGAGGTCGATTGAATGCCAATGGCACCGTCGGCGCTGAGTAATTGCTTGAGGCGCAGATAGAAGAAGGTCGAATAGACTTTGTTGATATCGGGGTGGCTGGGGTCGGGCAGGTCGACGATGATGGTGTCGAAGTGGCGCCCGGCACTGAGCAGCGCCTCCACTTCGACAAAGGCGTCACCGACGATCACCTCGACTCTTTCATCCCGAAAGGCAGCGCCGTTAAGTTGCAACAAGCGCGCAGAGATAGCGGGGGGGGCCTCGGGGTCGTCGCCACTAAACAGGGCAATCATCTCGCCATCGAGATCGATCAGCGTCACCGCCTCGGGTTGCCAGCGCAGAATGTCGCGCAGCGCCAGGCCGTCGCCACCGCCAATCACCAGTATTTTCTCCTGCCGCGCCGAGGCGAGCAGGGGCGGCAGGGTTAAATAGCTGTGGTAAATCAGTTCATCATTACTCGAAAACTGCAGGCGCCCGTTGATGTAGAGGCTGGTGATTTTCGGCAGGCCGGCACCAATAATGCGCTCGGTCAGGGTGAGGTGCTGGTAGGGGGTGATTTTGGTGTACAGCACTTTGTCCTTAAACAGGGCGCGGTGCATATTGTCCATCCACGTTGCACCGCCGCCAGCGAGTGCGGCGAGTAGTACCAGCAGGCTGAGATGCGCCAACCACAGGGCTTTGCGTTGAGGTAGATGGGCGCGGTATTTGATCAGAAAGGCGATGCCGATCAGCGCGTTGACCAGAGCTGTGCTCAATGCCGCGACGAGCACCGGCAGTTGCAGGCAAAACAGCACCCAGATTGCCGCGCCAATGCCGGCGCCAATATAATCGGCGCCGTAAATGGTGCCCAGGTTGTGTTCGAGGTGCTGGCCGTGGAGCTGTTCGCGAATGCGCGCGATCAGGGGGATCTCCATGCCAATCATCAAGCCCAGTAGCCCCCCGATCACAAAGGGTGTGGCCTTGGCGATTTTGGCCAGGCCCTGCACCACCTGGCCGTCGGTGGTGATGCTGGGGTGCAGGCCGTAGATGTCCTGCAGATAGGCGGGAAAGCTAAAGGCCAGGGAGATGCTCAGGGAGATAATAATCAGCGCCGTGGCACCGAGGCTGGCGATGGCCCACTCCAGCCAGGCAAAACTTTTAAAGGGGCAGGGCAACCATTTGGCGAGCAGGGCGCCTACGCCCATGGCGACAATCATCAGGCCGATCATGGCATAGAGCGTGGATTCGAGAGCGCCGAGCACGCGGCCGGCATAGTGGGCCATTAAATATTCGTAAATCAGGCCGCAGCCGGCCAGGGTCGCCATCACGGCGATCAGAAAAATATCGTGGAAAATCAGCTCGCGACGGGATTTTCTCGGCGGTTGTGACGGTGGGGCGCTCACCCTAGGGAGTCTCTGAATAAGTCAGATGCGAGTTCATAGCTTGTTCAGGGGTTCCCTAAGCGAGCACGCCGATGAGCAGCAGGGCGACGGCAATATAAATCACTGCTTCGATGGCGGCGACGCCGATATTTTCTTGCTCGTCCACTTCTTCGGCGACATTAATCTTCAACAAGATAGCCTTGCGGGCGATCAGTGCCAGCGCGGGCAGGAGCAAAGCCAGACTGGTGCCAGCACCTAGCCAGTAGGCGACGGACAGCAGGGGCTCTGCTTGATAGTACTCGACCAGGCTGGCGCCGGCCGTCATCGCC
>MAAS01000029.1:0-99024 GCA_002162755.1 Gammaproteobacteria bacterium 50_400_T64
ACATTTAAATAAACCCAGTGGTGCGGCAGCATAGTGGTGGTGCCCGCCGCGCTTGGGAACGATTTTTCCCTTGCTGCCGGAGTAGGCCTGGACGTTAATTTCGTGGGCGTGAAAATAGGCGTCGAGCAGTGAAATATCAATGTATTGCCCTTTGCCCGTTTTATAGCGGTAGAGTAATGCCGCGTTAATAGCGGCGAGGGCGTGGACACCGGCACTGACATCGCCTATGCCGAGCAGTGGAAAGTAAGGTGGCTGTTCGGGGTCGCCGATCATATCCATCACGCCGGAGACGGCCATGGCGATATAGTCGAAGCCGGGGAGGCTCGACAAGGGCCCTGTCTGCCCGAAGGCGGAAATCGAACACATAATAATGTCGGGCTTAATCGCTTTAATAACGTCGTAGCCCAGGCCCATGCGTGAGATGGCACCGGGGGAAAAATTTTCGAGGACGATATCGCAATCTTTAATTACGTCTTTAATTAAGGCCAAACCCTTCGGGTTGCGGATGTCGACGCAGATACTTTTCTTACCGCGACTCTGCTGAATAAAATAACCACTGCGGCCTTTACGGCGATAGGGTAAAAGGCGCACGGGGTCACCTTCGGGCATCAGTTCAACCTTAATGACCTCGGCACCCATTTCGGCCATTAGGCGGGTGGTGGTTGGCCCGGCGAGAAACTGGGTAAAGTCGAGGATGCGATAACCGTCGAGTATGTGTTTTGGTGCGTCATTCTGTTCCATGGAATCAGCCCTTGATTTTGATTATTGTTGGTATGAGTCAGGGGCTCTGGGGTATTGCTTTTGTCTTTGTTTTGTCAGAGACCCAAATATTATTTTTAAATAAACTGCTGGGGTAGAGGAAAAGGCTACCCTTTACTCATGACCGTCGGAGGCATGGATGCCGATAACGACGACTGCACGGCCAACAGTAGGCGCTGTGAGGCGATGCAGAAGGTAGAGCGCCAAGAGTAGGTGCTTTAGGCAACGCAGGATGCCAAAGCCGAGCGTACAAGGATGTATTTACAGCGTGTCATGTGTGAAGAGTCGTCTTTTTTCCCGTTTTATTATTTAAAGTGCCGAAGTTGAGCGAGCGCACAAAGCAACTCGCTCACATGTTCATCTCGTTAAACAGCTTTTTGAAACAGCACCTTCTTTTCTTTTAATTCAGCGATTTTAGCCGCATCGTATTTAAGGAAAGTGGTGAGCAGTTCATCATTGTGCTGGCCCAGCGTCGGCGCGATGATATCTTTCGGCACCTCATACTTCGAAAAACGCAGTGGCATGCCGGGGATTTGAAACTCGCCGAGAATCGGGTCTTCAATAGTGCGAATTACCTCCCGTTCAATCATGTGGGGGTGCTCCATGGCCTGGGGCACGGTGAGCAGGGGTGCTACGGGAATACGCGCCTTTTCCAGCTTCGCCAGTGCGGCGGCATCGCTGTCTTGCGCCTGCAGCCATTGTTCAATTTCGGCAACCATAGCGGGCAGGTTTTCGATGCGATCTTCGTTTTCTTTAAAACGCGGATCTTCGATCATGTCTTCTCTGTCCATCGCTCGGCACAGCACTGGCCATTGATGGAGCAGCGCGAGAATCACCAAATGACTTTCTTTGGATTTGAAGATGCCCGTCGGTGCCACTGCGTAATGCTGCGAGCCATTGCGGCGGGGGACAATTTTTCCCTTGCTGGCAGAGTAGGCCTGAATACTCACTTCGTGGTGATGGAAATAGGTGTCGAGTAAAGAGATGTCGAGGTACTGGCCACCGTTGTTGCGGCGCTCCCTTTCGAGCAGGGCGTAGCCAATGGCGGTCAGTGCATGCACGCCGGTGCCGATATCGCCAAAGGCGAGCATGGTCATTGAAGGGGCTTTATCGGGCTCGCCGATCAAATCGGTCACCGCCGCGTAGGCCTGGGCAATGTAGTCAAAACCGGGGTGGGCAGCCAGCGGGCCTTCTTGCCCAAAGGCGGAAATGGCACACATAATAATATTCGGGTTAATGTCTTTTACTACGTCCCAACCCAGGCCCATGCGCTCGATAACACCGGGGGCGAAGTTCTGAATTATTACGTCACATTCTTTAATCAGCGCTTTGACAATTTCAATACCTTCGGGGCTTTTTAAATCCAGACAAATACTTTTTTTGCCGCGATTTTGCTGAATAAAATAAGCACTGCGGCGTTCTTTATTTGAAAAAGGAAAAGTCCGCACCGGGTCGCCGTGGGGGCCGCCCTCGACTTTAATCACTTCCGCGCCCATTTGTACCATCAGGTTGGTGGCGGCGGGGCCGGCCAGGTATTGGGACAAGTCCAGTACCCGGTAGCCGTCCATTACATGTGTAGGTTTCATTGTGTTCTCTTTAATTTTTTAATGTGTCGTTCAACCGTTTTTTCGGGTTGATTCTATAGTGCTGACTTAGTGCGCTGCTTTAATGGGGCTTGCTGGTCAGTATGCCAGCGTCTTCCAGCGCGCTAATTTGATCATCACTGTAGGACAACCACTCACTGAGAATTTCACGGTTTTGCTCGCCGAGAAAAGGTGCTTCAAGGGGCAGCAGGTCGGGGTGATTCGAAAACTTCAGCGGCATGCCGGGCATGTCAAACTCACCGAGCAAGCGATCTTTTACAGTACGCACCGTACCGCGCGCGCGGTGGTGGGGGTGGTCGATGGCCTGGGGCACGGTAAGTACCGGGGCGACCGGCACACGCACGGCCTGTAGGGCGGCGATGGCGTCTTCATCGGTGGCAAAGCGCTGCAGCCAGCCTTCGATGACAACGATCAGTTGCTTGAGGTTTTCCAGTCGCGCTTCGTTAGTGCCAAATAGCGGGTCGTCGGTCAGGTCTTCACGGCCCATGGCTTTGCACAGTACGGGCCACTGGTGGAGCAGGGCGAGAATCATAATGTAGCCTTGAGGCCCCTGAAAAATACCGGTGGGTGCTACGGCGTAGTGGTGGGAACCATTGCGGCGCGGCACGATTTTGCCCTTACTGGCAGAGTAGGCCTGCACGTTGACTTCGTGCTGATGGAAGTAGCAGTCGAGCAGGCTGATATCGAGGTGTTGACCAACGCCGGTACGGTGGGCGTCGAGCAGAGCAAAGCTCAGAGCCCCTGCTGCGTGTACGCCGGTGGTGACATCGCCAATGCCGAGCATGGGCAGGCTGGGCGGGGAGTCGGGCTCACCAATCACCGAGGTCACGCCAGCGTAGGCCTGGGCGATGTAGTCAAAACCGGGCAAGTGGCTGAGGGGGCCGGTTTGGCCGAAGGCGGAAATTGAGCACATCACCAATTTGGGGTTGAGTTTGTGAACCTCTTCCCAGCTGAAGCCGATACGTCCGATCACGCCGGGGGCGAAGTTCTCTATCAGTACATCGCACTCTTTAATCAGGTCGGCTAGCACCTGTTTGCTCTGCTCATTTTTAATGTCGATGCAGAGGCTTTTTTTGCCGCGATTTTGCTGCACGAAATAGGCGCTGCGCTTCTCTTTACTGCGATAGGGAAAGGAGCGGCTGGGGTCACCGTAGGGCGACATTTCAACTTTAATAATTTCAGCACCCATCTCAGCCATCAGCCGTGTTGCGGTTGGCCCGGCGAGGTATTGGGTGAAGTCGATGATTTTATAGCCATCGAGAATGGGTTGGGAGGACATGCTTTTACTCCGTGGGTCGCACTGCGCGCATTATTGATAAATGCAGAGCAAGCGTGATAATAATTGTTGGGTTAATCCCCGACCCTTTTTACAGGGGCCGGGGCACTGTCAATTTTAGAGGGTGAGTTAACCGGCCTTGTTAACCACAGGCTCGTCGGCGAGTACGCCTTCATCGCGCAGGGTCTGAATATCACCGTCGGCATAACCCAGGCTATTTAACACCTCGTTATTGTGCTCGCCGAGAAAGGCCGCTTGCAGGTCGGGAAACTCGGGAAAGGCGGAAAAGCGCAGTGGCATACCGGGTACTTTAATGTCGCCAAAGGCGCGGTCAGTCACCGTGCGTACCGTTTGACGGGCGATGAGGTGGGGGTGGGCCATGGCTTCGGGCACGCTGAGTACGGGGGCTACCGGTACGTGATTTTCTTGCAGAATACGCACCGCTTCGTCGTCGCTCTCGGTGGTGGCTAGCCAGGCTTCAATAGCGTCGACCAGCACTTGTTTGTGCTCGGTGCGCCCGGCGTTATCGACAAAACGGGGGTCGTCGTCAAATTCTTCTTTGCCGATGACCTTGAGTAGATTTTTCCACTGGTTGCCGATGGCAATAATCACCAGGTATTTCTCTTTACCTTTAAACATGCCCAGTGGTGCGACGGCAAAATGGTGGGCGCCGGAGCGGTGGGGTACGAGTGCGCCATCGCTACCATCGTAGCCCTGCACGTTAATTTCGTGACAGTGGAAGAGGCAGTCGAGCAGAGTAATGTCGAGGTGCTGGCCGCTGCCGCCGCGCTCGCGGTGAAACAGGGCTGCAGTAATAGCGCCGTAGGCGTGGGCACCGGTGGACACGTCGCCAAGACCGAGGCCGGCAAAATAGGGTGAGCCGTGCTCCTCGCCGATCATATCGATCACACCGGCGTAAGCCTGGGCAATGTAGTCAAAACCGGGCAGGTGAGATAGCTCACCAGTTTGGCCGAAGGCGGAAATCGAGCACATCACCAGCTTGGGGTTAATGGCGCTGAGGGTGTCGTAGTCGATGCCCAGGCGCTTCATCACACCGGGGGTGAAGTTTTCGACCACCACATCAACATCGGCCACGAGTTTGTGGATGACCTCCTGGGCACGGGGGTCACGTAAATCCAGGCAGATCGATTTTTTACCGCGATTTTGCTGAATATAGTAGCCACTGCGGCCATCTTTCAGTGCGGGCATGCCGCGCACCATATCGCCACCGGGTGCGGCTTCGACTTTAATGACCTCGGCGCCGGTTTCGACCATTAAACGGGTGCAAGTGGGGCCGGCGAGAACGTGGGTAAAGTCGAGGACTTTAATGCCGTCCAGAACGTGTTTTCTAGTCATCGTAAAAATTCCTGTTAATTTTAATAAGTGATAGGTGTAAATCGGAAGTAAAAGGTTGATGTCGGGGTGCTGAGGGAGGCATTACTTTTATAGGTATTTAAAAGGTTGGTGTTACAGCCTTTATTTGCTGCTTGCCCTCTGATTAATCACTACGCTGTATTAGTGAGCTACCCTGCGAAAAATTGAAAGTTGATGCTACTCGTGGTGCTTGCGCGGTGCAATTATTTTTCTAATTTCGATTTAAGTCGTTTGGTAAGGGTTTTTGACCGATTCTTCCAGAACTCGTTAGCCAAGTTTGGTTCTCGGTTGTGTCTATTTATCATTTCCAAAAGCTATATACTTAATGAATAAAATTTATAAACCGACTTATTTAATACGACCTACTGAAGATTTCTCACTAAAGGATGGAGGACTTATGTCTGACTTCGATACGATAATTAAAGGCGGCACTATTATTGATGGCACGCGCCATCGCGAACGATTTGTGGGCGATATTGGCATTAAAGACGGCTTAATCGCCGAAATTGCTGTCGATGGACTCGATGCCGGTCGCGCTGACAACGTCATTGAAGCCACGGGCATGAATGTCGTGCCGGGCTACGTTGACTTGCACACTCACTACGATGGCCAGCTGTTATGGGACCCTTACCTGAGCTGCTCAAGCTGGCACGGTGTGACGTCTATGGCCATTGGTAACTGTGGTTTCGGTTTTGCCCCGGCCCGCCCCCACGAGCAAGAGCGTTTAATGCTGTCGATGGAGCGCGTTGAAGCGATTCCCTTGGCGACCATGAAAGCGGGTATGGACTGGGACTGGGAAACATTCCCCGAATGGCTCGACTCCCTTGAGCGTCGCCCGAAAGGCGTTAACGTGATGAGCTTTGTGCCGCTCAACCCATTGATGGTTTACGTCATGGGCATGGAAGGCGCGAAAACTCGCGAACCCACTAAAGAAGAACTGGCTGAAATGCTGCGCATGATGGAAGAGTCTCTCGACGCCGGCGGTGTGGGTTACACCATGCAGCGTCTGGGTGACGGTTTCACCTCAGTACAGCGCGATTACGACGGTACGCCCATGCCGACAGACACTATGTCTGACGAGCTGGTGCTGGAGTTTGCCAAAGTATTGAAAGGTCGTGGTGAAGGCATTATTCAGCTCACCCAGGCGAAAGATGATGTGGTGTCTGATCTCGACTTTGGTGCCGATTTGGCTGAAGCCAGTGGCTGCCCGGTATTGTGGAACGCCGTACAGGTCAATGAACGCCATCCTCACCAGCATCGTCGCATGCTGCGCTGGGTAAATGAGCAGCGTGAAAAAGGCCACGAAATCTGGATGCAGGCGATTACTACGCCGAATGAGCTGCGCTTTATGCTCGACGACTTTAACCTCTTTGACGGCAATGGTGCATGGCGCAATGTGACCATCGGTGATGTTGAAACCCGCATGGAAAAAATGAAAGACCCTGAATTACGTGCCGCCGTTCGGGAAGACTACGACCACGGTAGCGCGCCTTTTGTGACTGGCCCGGTTGCTGAACTGCTGGTTGACTCTGTGGTGAATGAAGAAAACCAGGTCTATGTCGGTATGACCGTTGCTGAACTTGGCGCCTCAATGGGCAAGCACCCCTCGGACGCTATGCTCGATTTATCGATTAGTGAAAAACTCAAAACCGTCTTCTACGTGGTGCCCTTCAATTACGACGAAGGTCTGCTGAATGAAATTCTTGAGAATGAGTGGACAGTGCCGGGCTTATCCGACGGTGGCGCTCACACCAAGTTCCTGAATTACGGTCGTTATCCGACCAATATGATCGAGACTATTGTGCGTGAGCGTGGCTCTTACACGTTGGAAGAGGCGCATTACCGCCTTGCGGCTGTCCCTGCAATGGCTGCGGGCTTCCATGATCGCGGCACCCTGGAAGTGGGTCGTGCAGCGGATATCGTGATTTATGATTATGAAAACCTCAAAGTACTTCCTTGTGAAATTGTTCACGACCTGCCCGGCAACGAGTGGCGTTATGTTAACCACGCAGAAGGTTATCGCTACGTTATTGTTAATGGTGAGCCGATCTTTATTGACGGTGAATGTACCGGTGCTACCCCGGGGCAATTACTGCGCCATGGGCAAGCTCGGGAAGCCGCTAAAGTGGCTTAGTTTAAGTCGCTGGTTTTAAACCACGTCAGCTAAAGTGCTTATTACAAGCGTATAAAAAAACCGGAGTTTAGGCTCCGGTTTTTTTATGGATGGCTATTGGGCTCTCTGGGGGAAGTTTTTTGGACATTCCCGTTGAGCTAAGGCAAGGTTCGTTTAATAAGGAAAAATAATTCGGCGCTATTTTATGAAAGTATTTACCACCATTCCCCAGGATAATTTGGGCAAAGTACCTGCCGCTGCTCGGGCGATTGAGGCCGATGGTTACGACGGCATTATGACCATGGAAAATGCCCACGATCCTTTTCTTCCTTTGGCTGTTGCCGCGACGGCAACGGAGAAAGTCGAGCTGATTACCGGCATCGCCATTGCTTTTGCCCGTAGCCCCATGTCGGCAGCGAATATCGGCTGGGATTTACAGGCTGCCTCCGGCGGACGCTTTGTGATGGGCCTGGGTAGTCAAATTAAAGCCCACAATTTACGCCGCTTTAGTGTGCCCTGGTCGCCCCCCGCACCGCGTATGCGTGAATATGTGCAAGCTTTGCGCGCTATTTGGGCTTGCTGGAAAGGCGACGGCAAACTGAATTTTTGCGGTGAACATTACCAGTTCACCTTGATGACACCGAACTTTATCCCCGAAAACTACGAGGCACCCGCGCCTGCGGTGACCATCGCCGCCGTCGGCCCGGCAATGCTGCGTGTCGCCGGGGAGGTGTGCGATGGCGTGCGTCTGCATCCCTTCTGTACCCGTGCCTATCTCGATAACGTAGTGATGCCAAATCTGGAAGAGGGCATGGCCCGCTCTGGCCGTGTGCGTGAGAATTTCGAAATTGCCGGGGGTGGTTTTATTGCCACCGGCCCCGATCAGCAGGCTGTTGATAAAATGGTCGAGTGGGTGCGTTATCGCCTGGCCTTTTATGCCTCAACGCCTGCTTACTGGCCCGTATTGGCTCAGCACGGTCTGGAAGATCTCGGTCAAAAACTCAATACTATGACCAAGGCGGGTGAATGGGATAAGCTCGCCGCCGAAATCCCCGATGACATGGTGCATTTGTTTGCCGCCATTGGTCGTCACGATGAAATTACCGCTGTTATCGAACAGCGTTTTGGCAAGGGTTCGGATGCCCTATTTGCCAGTGTTGCCACTGCCGTACCGGCAGATTTGCCGCCGGGGCTGATACAGGATATACAGCGTATCCCCGTTAAATTTACAGGCTTTTCCGGTAATTAATCTGCCGGTAATCATGATTTTATAAAGGAGACAGCATGTCGTTACCCCTCGATACAAAAATGCAATTTGGCTGGATGACTTCAATGGACAGCTCCGCCGCCGTGCGCGAGAGCACGTTATTAGCCGATCGCATTGGCCTCGATTCATTGTGGGTTGGCGACCACGTTTCTTTTGCAGTGCCGATAATGGACCCTTTACTGCAACTGGCGCAGGCGGCAGCCATCAGCGATCGCCTGAGTTTTGGCACCTCGGTGTATTTATTGCCCCTGCGCCACCCCACGCCGGTGGCCAAGCAAGTCGCGACACTGGATAGACTTTGCGATGGTCGCCTGACCTTCGGTGTCGGTATCGGCGGTGAATTCCCCAATGAATATGCCGCCTGCGGTGTGCCGGTTAAAGAGCGCGGCGCACGTTTGACCGAAGGCATGGAGGTGTTGCGCAAATTGTGGACGGGTGACTCGGTGTCCCACGACGGCCGCTTCTACCCGTTTAACGATGTGCAGATGCTGCCTGCGCCAATACAAAAAGGTGGGCCGCCCATCTGGTGTGGCGGTCGCTCAAAAGCCGCTTTAACCCGTGCCGGACGTATGGCCGATGGCTACGTGTCTTATGTCGTTACGCCTGAAATGTATAAGGAATCCCTCGACGTAATGTCTGCGGCCGCCGAAGCTGCGAATAGAGAGGTTGAGCATTTTGGTACGGCGCATTTATTGTTTTTCCGCATCGACGATACCTTCGAAAAATCCTGGGATATCGCCACCGAGCATTTGAGTGAACGCTACGCCAGCGACTTTCGTGGCCCCGCGAAAAAATACTGCGCCCTGGGATGTGCCGAAGATGTGGCGGAAAAGATTAATGCTTTTCGTGAAGCCGGTGTGCGCCACATTATTCTCGATGCGGTTAGCCCGCCCGATGAGCGCAACGAACAGATCGAACGCTTTGCCAAAGAGGTTATTCCGCTCCTTAAATAAACGGTTAATGCTGCCTTAATTGCCGGCTACCAGGAATGCTCGTAATGCACCGGCGGAGGCAGGCCCAGAAACTCAAAGGCGATATCTTTGGCGGCGGGGTCGGCCAATATTGAATGGTGGGTAGTGCGCGGCAGGGTGGCGCACTTCGCACCGGCAATGGCTTCGGCCAGCGGCTCGACCGGGCCGCTAAATTCATCGTGCTGAGCGCCAAGCACCAGCGTCGGCACGGTAACGCTAGCCAGTAAGTCTTTCTCTAATTCACGGTTGATGCCGTTGGTACAGGCGGCCAGCGCTTTGTGGTCACTGCGAGTCGAATCGACAAAGGCACGGAAGGAAGCAGCAGCCTGATTTTCAATATTCCAGGGCTCATCGCTGAGCAGGGCCTGGGACATGATCGCAGGGTCCATTCGTTCCAGTAATAGGCTTTCGCCCACACCTATTAGCACCGCTGCTGAAACCCTGTCGCTGTGGTGCAAAATTAAATACAGAGTAATGCGTGCTCCCATCGAGTGGCTGATGATGGGGGCTTTGGCGATGTCGAGGTGATCCATTAAACGCAGCAAGTCACCGGCCATGGTTTCAATCGCATAGTTTTCGGCGTCGTAGCATTTCTGGCTTTCACCGTGGCCACGTTGGTCAAATAATATGGCTTCACACCCGGCCTGCATTAAGGTGCCTTGCCAGTCGGCCGCCAACCAGGCCTGGCGACGGTTGGCGGCAAAGCCGTGGGCGAGTATTACCGGGTCGCCAGTGCCCCAGCGCTCGTAAGAAATTTCTACACCTTGAGAATTAAAGACAGGCATGGCCTTGCTCCTTTTTCTATATTTATTATTAATGACAGATTAACGAGCTGGCTCGGTGCTGCCAAGTTTTACGCGAGGGCCGGCGGTTATTTATTGAGAGTTTATTGAGTAATGACCACGGGGGTCATGCATTTTTTAGCGCAGTGATACTCACGGCCGCCAGCTTGTCGTATAGTGATCGGCCACTAAAACACTTATAAGAGGAGATAAATATGTTGGGAGTTATCGCAACATTAACAATACAGGATGGTAAGCAGGAAGGTTTTGAAGCATTGATACGCGAGCTGTCAGTGCAGGTTAAAGCTAAAGAAGCAGATTGTACTTTCTACGAATTAAACAAAACTGACGACGCGACTGTTTACGTGATGATGGAGCAGTACACTGACCAGGCAGCTTTCGATGCCCATGGTAAAACACCGCACTTTCAGGAGTTAGGCGGCCGTTTGGGTGAGTTTCTCGCCGCCGCGCCCGATATTAAAATCATGCAGGGTGTGAGTTAATTTTGTAGATGCCTGGAATTACGGTGTCGGACTATTATGTTCGTCACCGTGATTTATCGAACAACATAATAAACAGGAAAGTACGATGGCTGAATTATTAACTCCGGAAATTAAAGCGTGTATTGGTCAGGCTAGCCCTTCCATTCACGTTGAAGTCACGCGCCGGGATCTGCGTAAATACGCGGTATCCACCGGCCAAAAGGCAAAGAAATATCTTGATGGTGATGTCGCGCCGCCACTGTTCCACTTTGGTTATGCGATGGAAATACTGCCCGTTGATGAATTGCGTAAAGATGGTATTGCCGAAGACAAGCTGATTCCCGAACTGCCCCTCAAGCGTTTGATGGCGGGCAGCTCAGACACGGTTTATCACCGCCCCATTTGTGCTGGTGATAAATTGGTGGTCACCCGCAAGCTCAAAGACCTCTACGAAAAAGAGGGTCGTTCTGGGCCGCTTATTTTTGTGGTCACCGAAACAGTGGTTGAAACGCAAGCCGGTGAACCGGTGTTGAACGAAACCACATCTTTGATTGCGAGGTGAGCTATGTTGAATTTTGACGCTATAAACGTGGGTGACGCACTGCCCAGCCGTGACCACACGGCAAACATTGTGCAATTATTTATGTACAACGCGGCGATCTGGAACCCCCACCGCATTCACTTCGACCACGCCTATGCGACGGAAGAAGAGGGTTATCCGGGCATCGTCCTCGATGGCCCCCTGCAGGGTGACTGGATTGGCCAGGTCGTGACCGACTGGATTGGCGAAGATGCCACGCTGGTTTCTTTTGGTTACACCAACCGCCGTGCGGCTATGTTGGGTGAAACCATGACGGCTGGCGGTAAGGTTGAAGAAAAAAATGACGAGACCAAAGAGGTTAAAGTCAGTCTGTATTTGCAAAATGGTGAAGGCGAGGTGACCATCCCCGGTCATGCTGTGGTGCGTTTCTCCTGAGTTAAGTTAATCACCTGAGTGTTCCTTTGCTCAGGTGATTTCCCTTCATCCCCTTCGTACCCCCTCGAATGGCCGTCTTCTTTCGGCTGCTTTAAAACCTTAAATTACCCTTTATTCCCTATCTGCCGATAGCTTTTTTAAAGCTGGTCACGATTAATTAGGGTGACTGTTTTAGCGCAGACTATCTGTGTGCCCCTCTTCCTGTTAGATCGATTAATGCTTAATTATTATAGGGTTATGGTGTTTTTTAAAGTGTGTCCACGCCTGATGGTTTCTGTTTCTGTTAGCACTAACTCGTAATAAATCGATGTTTGATACCATTGAGCTATTGATTTATGTCAAGGTGTTGCGGCAAAATCAGGTCTTTATATCAGCGACGGCAGAAATACCATGGCACAACAAAATAATTGTGATGTATTGATAAAAAATGCCCTCGTTTTTGACGGAAGTGGTAATGCACCGATAAATGAAGACCTTGCCATCCTCGATGGCAAGGTACTCCAGCGCGGTGCCAACTTGCAGTTCGAAAGCGTGGGCGAAACAGTGGATGCAACGGGTATGTGGCTTACGCCCGGTTTGCTCGACATCCACACTCACCTTGATTTAGAGGTTGAGGTGAACCCCGGTTTGGGTGAGGCCGTCAGGCATGGCACGACAACCGTATTACTGGGTAACTGTTCGCTGGGTGTGGCTTTTGGCTCCCAGGAGAAAAAGGGTGAAAGCCCCATCATCGACTGTTTTACCCGCGTGGAAAATATGCCGAAGAAGGTTTTGCGTCAGTGCATCGAAAAGATCACCTGGGACAACACTGCAGACTATATGGATCACTTCGCCGACCTGCCCCTCGGCCCGAACGTAGCGGCTTTTGTGCCTAATTCCATGCTGCGAATCGAAGTCATGGGCACGAATGCGTCTATTAATCGGCCCTCTACGGATACCGAAAAGAAGCAAATGCAGACCATTATGTCTGACTGCATGAGTCAGGGTTACATGGGGCTGTCGACAGATCAGATCGTATTCCACTACATGGCCAACGAGCCGAATAAAAACAAGCGCATACCGACTCACTTTGCCGAAGATGACGAGCTGCGCCCGATGCTGGAAATCGTTCGTAAGAAGGGCGGTATTTGGCAGACTAATCCCGACGGCGAGAAAATGGTGCGTACCTTGAAGCGCTTCTTCTGGTCCTGTGCACGCTTCCGTGGCAAGCCTTTGAAAATATCAGCGTTAACCGCTGTTGATTTTGTCTCTATTCCCGGTGTTTGGAAGAAAATGCTCAAGCTGGGCAAGGTGATTAACTCGAAATTGCTGGGCGGTAAAATTCATTTTCAGGCTCTTGGTGGTGGCTTTCGTATGTATTCCGACGGCATGATTTCCCCCGTTTTTGAAGAACTGGAATCAACCCGCGAAATTATTGCCTGTGAAGTTGATCAGCCGGAAGCGCGTCAGAAGCTGTTTAACGATCCCGGTTGGTTAGTCCGCTTTGATGGTGACTGGAAGCGCATGACCGCAACAGACGTTGACCTGACCAAGCTGGGTGGCAATAAAGATGCGGCAACCTTTCAGATGGACTTTGAAAGAATGTTCTTTTCCGATTGTGCCGTACCCACCTGGGATGGTGATTCGCTGGCGACCGTGATGCGCCGCTTGGCCAAGTTTCATGCTACCGACGGTAAAGAGGGCGCGAAGGATGCCGCCGAAGCTGAGGAGTTTGCCAAGTACCCCCCTGAGACCGACGAGCCCAAAGAGTTCTGGTTACAGAGTATGCGTCTCTACGATATGGGCTTTCGCTGGTGGTTTGACCTTGCCAATACTGACGAAGATATCGTTGAGGAAATCCTCTTTGATCCCAATGCATTGCCGGGTTTTAACGACTCCGGTGCTCACCTGACCAACCTGTCTTTCTACGACGGTAACCTCGGCACCCTGCGCATTGCACAAAAACGTGGCGATATGCGTGTTGCCCATGCGGTACATCGTTTAACTCGCGAAGCTGCTGAGTTCTTTAATCTGGATGTCGGCCGCATTGAGCCCGGTGACCAGGCGGACATCGTGCTCATTAACCCGGAAGAGTTGAAAAAGCATGATATGAACGACAGTCGTCAGAAAATTTACCACGAGCTGTTTGGTCAGGATGTATTGGTTAACCGCACCGATGGCGTGGTCGAGCAGGTTTATATTCATGGTGTGCGCGCCTGGGAAAATGCGGGTAACTTTACTGATGCTCTCGGTAGCCAAACGTTAGGTCGTGTTGTGAGAGCGAGTGCTTAAATCGGAATTGAAGGGTTTGAGTGGGACACTGTGCATATAATTTATATGCAGTGCTTTTAAAAAAGGCGAGCTTTAGGGCTCGCCTTTTTCGTTGATGGGGTGGGAGTGTTGTAATAACTCACTGTTTTTCCTGAGCTTTTATTCCGCTTATTGGTTTTTTTGTCCCTTGGCTATGCTTAAAGAAACGTGTTTTCTAGCAATAATGACGGCTGGTCAGAGGGCCGGGTGTTTTTGAAATACTGGATAAAGCCTTATGTAGACAGGGTTGATGGGGTGTTGTTGCACTTTATGGTCTGCTTGCCCCGCATTTTATGCCGCTTTTACCCCGTTTTTTATACTTGGGTACGGGCTTTTTCCACAAGTGCCTTTTTTGCCGAAGTCTGTTTCTTTGGATCACTGTAATATCATGGGACGATGAGCTTGACTTCGTAAGTTATTGATTTTAATGGTAATATTTTATGCTTAAAAAGTAACCATTTTTGAGGGAGTTAATGAATACGGGGCTTACTGGCAGTTGTTGGCAGCCAATCCACAGACTTATCCACCGTGTCTGTGAGTAAGTGCTGTCAATAACAAAACTGGAAATAAAGAAAATAAATAACGAGATTTTCCTCTAAGACAGTGTTAAGGCATTCGCGCCATTGTCGCAAAGCTCCCCTCAATAATTTCTCGTTGGGGGCGGTGCTAGGTGCTAAGTAAAATGGCAGCTCTTACACACTGTAATAGGCCCTTGGCATAGGCCCCGTCTAACAATTCACTGCTGGCGCGATAGGAAAAACGCTGCTCTGCCAAATCATCCTGGGCTAGTAGGGCGTCTTCAATATTGGCAATGTCCCCGGGGCTGAGTTCAGCGAGTCCGGCGAGTACTTCGTCAGCATCAATACTGCCCGCTTCAATTAACTGGGCAAGATGGTGGTAGAGCTGTTGTTCCGATAAGCCGCGTTGCTGAGTCATTTGTGTGGCATTCATACCGGCACGGCAGAGGGCGAGAATTTCGAACTGTTCATTTTCTGCCGCCTGGGCAGGGGAGGCGCTGTCACCCTCTTCCTGCTGGCGAATCACCTCAATAAAGGCGTCCCCGTAGCGCTCCATTTTGGCGGCACCGACACCACTAATCGCGAGCATTTGTGTGCCGTCCAGCGGGCGATAGCGCAGCATCTCCATTAGCGTCGCGTCGTGGAAAATTACATAGGGTGGCACTGACTGTTCGTCGGCCAACTCTTTGCGACACTGGCGCAGGGCTTCCCACAGGGCTTTATCTTCTTCGGCAATGTTGTGTTTATTGCGGGCTTTGCGTGTGCCGCTTTGTTGCGTAGCACTTTCTTTGGCTTCACGACGCAGAGAGATTGTTTCTTTGCCCTGTAGTAGTGGTCGGGCTTTTTCTGCCAGTTTTAAGCCGCCGAAGCCGCTGACATCAACACTGAGAAAGCCACGGGCAACCAACTGACGAAACACTGAGCGCCACTGATTAGCGTCGAGCTCTTTACCAATGCCATAGGTGGACACATTGTGGTGGCCGAATTGCTTCATTCTGTCGTTGTCTTTACCGAGCAGCACATCAACCAGGTAATTAACGCCAAAGCGCTGCTCGGTGCGGTACACCGTTGATAAGGCCTTTTGCGCGGCGACGGTGCCGTCCCACAGTTCGGGTGGCGTTAAACAGGTATCGCAATTACCACAGTGTTCCGGGGCATCGTCACCAAAATAATGCAGCAGGGCATGGCGGCGACAGCTGGTAATTTCACACAGGCCGAGCATGGCGTCGAGGCGATGGCGCTCAATGCGTTTGTGTTCGTCGTTGCCGTTGGAGTCGTCGAGCATTTGCCGCAGCTTGATGACATCTTGCAGGCCGTAGACCATCCACGCAGTCGCGGGCTGGCCATCGCGCCCGGCGCGGCCGGTTTCCTGATAGTAGGCTTCGAGACTTTTCGGCAGGTCGAGGTGGGCGATAAAGCGCACGTCCGGTTTGTCGATGCCCATGCCGAACGCAATGGTGGCGACGATAATGACTTTTTCTTCGCGCAAAAAACGTCGCTGATTTTCCTGGCGTTTATCAGCGCTAATACCGGCGTGATAGGGCAGGGCCTTAAAACCCTCGTCACACAACCACTCGGCGATGGCTTCGACCTTCTTTCGCGACAGGCAGTAAACAATGCCACTGTCGTGTTCGTGCTCGCGGCGTAAAAAACGCAATAACTGCTGACGGGGGTTTTGCTTAGTGGCAATGCGGTACTGAATATTGGGCCGGTCAAAGCGGCTAATAAAATGCCGAGCCTCGTTGAGTTGCAGGCGGGTGATAATTTCTTCGCGGGTGCGCTGGTCGGCAGTTGCCGTGAGGGCGATGCGAGGTATCTGGGGAAAACGCTCGTGCAGCAAGCTGAGCTGTAAATAGTCAGAACGAAAATCGTGACCCCATTGAGACACACAGTGCGCTTCATCAATGGCGAACAGGGCAAGCTCTATGCGTTCAAACAGCGCGAGAGTCGCGGGTTGAATTAAGCGCTCGGGGGCGACATAGAGTAAATCTAACTCGCCATTGAGTAGCTGTTGTTCGATTGCTTGCTGGCTTTGGTAGTCGAGGGTGGAGTTGAGAAAGCCCGCACGCACGCCGAGCTGGGTGAGGGCGTCGACCTGGTCCTGCATCAAGGCAATCAGTGGTGAAATAACAATGGCAACACCGGGCCGCAACAGGGCGGGTAGTTGATAGCACAGGGACTTACCGCCCCCGGTGGGCATTAACACCAGGGCATCACGGCCCTCGACAATTTCGCCAATAATGGCTTGCTGGTCGCCGCGAAACTGGGCGTAGCCAAAGGTTTTTTCTAGGACGGTCTGGGCATTATTAATCATGGTGGCGATTATAGAGACTTCTGTATTTGCTGCGGACTTTTATCGAAGGGTGCGGCTTTTAATGCGCTGTGCTCACTTTGGCTAAAATCGTTTGCCACTGCGCGGGTGTGTTGGCGTTGAGGCATTCGTCATCGTGCAGCTCAACACTGCTGAGTGTCTGGCCATGGGTGTCACGCAGAAATGCAGCGATGGACAGGTCGTCACCCTGCTGGGTGCGTTGGTGAAGCGCTTTAATAACAGCAGGCGTAAACGCTAAATACAGCGGGAACATCTGTTGGCCGGAAGTCGCCGGTAAGCTTGAGTCCCTTGTCGCCGCTGCAAAGGCTTTTAGGCTGGCAACACTGAGCAAGGGCATGTCGACGGGAATAATTAGCGCGCGCCGACCGGGGTAGTGCTGCCCCAACGTGTGGAGGGCACCCAGGGGGCCGAGCTGGGGAATAATGTCATTTAAATAGCCCGGTGCATTGCGGCAAATAACAATCTCATCAAAACCGGCTTGCTGCAGTTTGGCGCGCATAAACTCGAGCAGGGTAGTATCGGCGATGGCCAGGTTAGCTTTGTCCTGCCCCATGCGGGATGACTGGCCGCCGGCGAGCAGTACGCCAATGATCGGTGTTTGGTCTGCGCTCAACTGTTTTTCTGCCAACGCTCGGCGGCTTGCTCGTCGCTACAGCGCGATGCCACCCAGCGTTCGCCGTCGGGGGTGCTTTCCTTTTTCCACAGCGGGGCTTTAATTTTTAAATAATCCATTAAAAATTCGCAGGCCTGAAAAGCCTCGCCCCGGTGGGCGGCGGTGACACCGACAAAAACAATAGGCTCACCGGGCTGCAGGGCACCAACGCGATGGACGATAATTAGCGGGCCGAGGCTCCAGCGATCTCGAGCCTCGACGACAATATCTTCCAGAGCTTTTTCTGTCATGCCTGGGTAGTGCTCGAGAAACAACGTATTTACCGGATCATCGGCCTGATCGCGAACCAGGCCGGTAAAGCTCACCAGTGCACCACAAGTGGTGGTCGACTCACTCAATTGGCGGGTCAGTTCGCCCGGGTCAAAGGGGGTGTCCATGATTTTGATGCTAGTGGTGATGGAGGTGTTCACTGTAAAACTCCGAGCGGCTCGATTGGCCATTGTAGTATGAATGGTCAATCGCTATCGGGCTGACGTACTACCTTTGCAGTGTTACAAAGAACACCCTCTGTCCATGACGCGCTGTAAATACGTCCCTGTACGCTCGTTGTCGGCATCCTTGCCTCCTACGGTCATGAACAAAGGGTATTCTTTTCTTTAGCAGTGTTATTAATAGCTTGATATTAATTTAGGGCGAACCACTACCCGCTACGTCAACGCGAACAGTTTCGATACGTGAAGCCCGCTTGCCCTTACCAATATCACTCATCTGCCCGTCGAAGGTCAGGCAGTACAGGGTCTTCATATCATCGCCACCCAGGGTGCAGGCCACCGCACGGCGGTCGGGCACTTCGATAACATCGGTGATTTCGCCGCCGTCTTTAACGCGCACGAAGGCGTCATTGGCAAAGGCTGCCAGCCAAATACCGCCTTCTTCATCCAGAGTAATACCATCGGGGGTGTAGTCGCCCAGGTCGGCGAACACGCGGCGATTACTGAGTAAACCGTCGTCTTCAATAGTAAAGGCGCTGAGGCGCTTGCCCCAGCTTTCGGCCACTACCAGCATTTTGCCGTCGGGTGACACCACCGGGCCATTAGGGAAGTGCAAATCATCGGCGACTTCACGTACCGAACCGTCGGGTTTCACCAGCACGAGAGTACCGGGGGCAAACTTTTCGCCACGAAATAAATCGTAACCCATGCTGCCGACATAGGCATTGCCCTTTTTGTCGACGACCATATCGTTGATTTCGCCTTTCACCAATGCACTAACATCGCCGTGAATGGGTAGCTCGTCGCCCTTGATGCGGCGCAGGGTGTTGTCGCGCATCGACACCACCAGCGGTGTGCCGTCGGGCAGAAAGCCGATACCCGAAGGGCGGTTGCTAACTTCCGCCATGACCTTGCGTTCACCTTCGGGCGTAATGGTGTAAACCTTTTTGTCGTTAACGTCGGAAACCCACAACAGGCCGTTGCGCCAACGAGGGCCTTCCAGAAAAACAAAGTCGTCAATAAAAGGGCTTAAGTGCAGATTGGTCATGGTGTTTAGCCTCATTATAGTTGTTTTTATTACTCGTCCTGGCAGGCTTTCCGAAAATGGCGGCACTTGTTATGCATTAGACATACAGAAGTTAAAAAACGTCAAATAAAAAACTATACATACTATTTAACGACACCAACATTCTCTGCTTGCTTGACTGTTTTTGCCTCTGAACGCTCAATTATTTTGACAATTGCAGACTGAATTACCTGGTCTTCTCTAGCGTCAGACTTACTTTGCAAGCGCTCTTCCATTGGTGCTGCTCCCTCCTCGGCTACAAATGACACAGCCACGTGTTCTGCTATATCTGCGGTGCCACCAAAATACGAAATGGTTATTTCTGGGTATCCTTGAAACCCCATCTTTACCTTTTTGGCAATTCTCTTTTTAGATTTTTCTAAATTCATGATGATGTCTCAGATAAGGTATAACGCCGTTTTAAGCGGCAAATTGCAGTTGGCTAAAATAAGTGAGGCGCGAACAAAAAGCCAACTGTAATTTGCCCGACTTGAATCCAAGAAATAGCAATTTGTTGGCTTTTTTATTTAGCCCGATCCTTAAGCAGAAACACACGTAGCGCCTGCTCGCTTCGCATCACATACAGAATATAGACTTTATCGCTGTCTAAGCGATAGAAAACCCGGCAGGGCCCAATGATAATTTCCCGGTAACGTGCTTTCTTCTCAAGCTCCGGGGGAATACGACCTGATTTTGGGTGCTTTTCCAAACGCTCTACCGCTGAAAAAACCTCTTTTACCAGGCGCGCTGCTGCGTCAAGATTATCGAGCGCGATGTATTCAGCTATTTCGTTGAGGTCTGATAGCGCTGGCTCTGTCCATATTATTTGAGCCACTTCCTTAAGCCGCTTACTTATCAAGCCAATGGGCCATTGCCGTTTTGGCATCGCTTTGGGTCAGCGTTCTACCTTCGTGAATCGCCCGTTCCCCTCGGGATAAGCCCTCAAGTAGACGCATTCTTGCCTGCATTAACTCATAATCGTCGACATCAACAAGATAGGCTGAAGGCTGGCCATGCTCGGTAATGAGGATGGGCTCTTTCGATTCATGCAGCTCAGCCAAGATTTTGGTCGCTTGCCGTTTTAACGTGGTAACCAGTTCAGTTTTCATAAAGTGACACTATACTATCACTCTGGGTGTATCAAGCAGATTGAGAAGTGCTTGTTTAAATAAGCTTGGCAAGTTCGACAATACTGGGGGAGATGAAAAGAAAAGGAACTTAGAAGAACTATTTTGAAAAATCAAGGGGGCTAATCAATCGAGTCTCACCCTGTTGATTTCATTCTTTGAGTTGCTCAGTAGTCAGCATGACGCTTCAATAACTGGCGCCGCAGGCGCGAAGTTGATTGGTTTGTTAGGCATTATCAGAGCCGAACATATCATCTTGTCCATCCTTCATTTTCTTTGTGTGGCGATGCCTCTTTCCTTGAGTAGTTTCGCCAGATACACCTGAATGCACATTCTCCAGCACAACGTCCACAGAATAGCCAGAGGTTACAACTTCGCCGAGCTCATCTACCTTTTTATGTATTAGCAATACACAAACAATCCCATCGCCATTCTTAAATGACAGTTGCTTAGAAACCACGGCCATTTTGAACTCTTTGTCGTTCATAGCAAAACTTATAGGTTGGCCATCATAAATACCTTTCCACTTTGCTTTTCCATCTATTAGGACCGGTGCCACGATTTCTATATAAGCGGAGCTGTCTTTTAACGGCTTTAGGTCTTGATAGATGAGAATAAATCGAGGAAATTCCTCTCGGACAATAATTCTCTCATCTGAAAGTGGTTTGCCCTCAATGCTCAATTCGCTATAACCTACTTGAGATACTTTCTCGTAGGTAGATAGTGTTTTGTAAAAATTTGATTTTCTAGTAACAACCTTATAATTTATAGAAGCAATTTTTGATGCAGAATCAATTGTTTCTGAAGTGACATTATCGTTTTCTATATCTCCTTTTATTTTTCCTAACGCGTTCTTACGCTGTTCGATGGAAAGTCGTAAATCCTCTTTCTGCAAGTCAACTAGCTCTTGGTCTGTTTTTGGAATGACTGAGAAGATCAAGGCAAGCGTAGATATAACCAACGCGATTTGGGCACTATTCTCTCCAAGAGCCTTCCATACTTCACGTAATCCTCCTTCCTGAAGAGCCTCGCAGTCCAGTTCTAAATGGATTCCAAGAGTTTCCGCGACCTCGATAGCAACAGCAAGAAATTCAGCTTCACACTTATTTCTAACTAAGGCATTCATAGAATGACTGTTGTCGGAAAAGTAATAGTGAATCTCAAATTTACTTGGGAATTCCATCTTTTCTATGATCCTTGTGTGTGCCTAATATTTGTATACTGCGCATGCGCACTTTGCCGAGTCTGATATTCGGCAAGCACCCATAAGCCATTGATTATTATATTCCTCCGGAAACAGCGGAATGATATTGCGCAAGCCCAAGAATAATAACATGCAAGACTCTTGGCGCAAGATTCATAAACCACTCGTATATACAGCTACCTGCTGTCTCTGGGAATGCTGCAAAATATGGCTGTTTTAGGCTATGTATCACCAAACTCCACCAACATAAAATCAATAAAACAGCGCACCTTTTTGGGTAAATAACGGCGGTGGGGGTAGAGGGCAAATAAACCAAATTCAAGGGTGGTGTAGCCGGGTAGCACTTCTTTTAATAAGCCTTGTTCCAGCGCCGGTTCGACAATAAAGCGTGGCACCATGCCGATGCCGCCACCGGCGATGGCGATTTCCTTGACCGCGCTGGGGCTGCTGGCGGCGATGCGCGAGTTAACTTTAATTGATTCTGTTTTACCGGCGGGCGAAATCATTGGCCACTGTTTACCGATACGAAAATTGCTGTCGATAATGCATGCGTGCGCAGTGATGTCCTGGGGGGTTTGCGGTTCACCTTGTTGGCGTAAATAGTCGGGTGAGGCGCAGAGGATTAAGGGCAGGGTTTTGATGTGGCGCGCTACCAGGCTGGAGTCGTCGACACCGCCAATCAGCAGCCGCACGTCGATTCCCTCTTCGACCATGTCGATCACGCTGTTGCGCAAGATCAGTTCAAGGCGAATATCGGGGTAGCGCTGTAGAAATCCCGGGATCAGTGGGGCCAGTTTCATTTCGCCAAAGGCGACGGGCACACTAATTCGCAGTAGCCCCTGGGGTGATGATTTACCACCGCTGACGGTATCGACTAATTCTGTAAATTCCGCCAGCAGAGGCAGTACGCGCTGGTAGTAGGTTTTGCCGGCTTCTGTCATCGCCAGTTTGCGCGTGGAGCGGTGGAATAGGCGTGTATTTAAGCCTTTTTCAACTTCCCCGATATATTTACTGACCAGTGCTTTAGAGATATTCAGGCGTTCGCTGGCCGCAGTAAAAGAGCCAGTCTCTACCACGGCGACTACGGTTTTCATGCCATCGAGTGTATCCATTGATTGTCAATATAGCATTGACAATGATTCAACAGTAGCCCTGTTTATCAATATTAGGCGCGCTCCCATACTTCACTCCATCGACAACACAGACCGCACCGGGCAGCGAAAGGCTCTGGCGGAAAAGGAGAGAAGCATGGCTACGATAGAAATTTATACCCGCCCCGGCTGTGGCTACTGCAGCCACGCCAGACACTTGTTGCACAGTAAAGGTTTGCCCTTTGTTGAATACGATGTCTATCAAAACCCACAGCAGGTTTATGCCTTACGGGGGCGTACTGACAAGCGTACCTATCCGCAGATATTTATTAATGACCTGTCTGTGGGTGGCTTTGAAGAATTGCTTGCCCTGGAAAAAGAAAACCGCTTGCCAGTCAACGACAGGCTTGAGCCTTACAAAACAGGCTGAAAAATCCTGGCGCTTAAATGCCCAATTAACACGCTTAAAACAGCGCCGTGAAAAAAACCATTAATCCCATTTTAAACCCGGCTTGTAAAAGCCTTCATTACTGTAAAAGGAAGTTCACTATGTCTACTATCAAACTCCACGGTTTTCCCCTCTCCGGCCATTCACATCGCGTCGAGTTATTTTTGTCCTTGCTTGATCTTGATGCTGAAATCACTACCGTCGATCTGGCCAATGGCGCTCACAAAACGCCAGCGTTTTTACAATTAAATAGTTTCGGTCAGGTGCCTGTTCTTGAGGATGGCGATATCACCTTGTCAGACTCCAATGCCATTATTACCTATCTGGCCAGTCGCTATGATGGTGCGCACCGTTGGTTGCCCGTCGATGGTTTAGCGGCCGCACAAGTGCAACGCTATCTTTCGATAGCCGCCGGTTTAGTCGCCTTTGGCCCGGCCACGGCACGCCTCGCCACTGTGTTTGGCGCGGCTGTCGATACGGAAAAAGCCATCGCCATGGCCCATGGATTATTAGCGATGCTCGACGCTGAGCTCGACGGCAGATATTGGCTCGTCGGTGATCAGCCTACCCTGGCCGATGTCGCGAATTACACCTATATTGCCCACGCGCCGGAGGGTAATGTCGCACTGGATGACTACCCTCATGTACTGGCCTGGTTGCATCGCATTGAAAATTTACCCGGGTTTATACCCATGCAAGCCACGGCGGTGGGTTTGGCGGCCTGATACGCACATCAGGTTTAATGGAAAACCGGAGGCCTGCAATATGACGACGATAAGCACCGAATCCCCCTTTCATCGCGGTGAACAAATTTTGCAGCAGCGACTGGGTGTGCGGGACAAAATGGAGCGCTTTGGACGCCAGGTCATTCGCGATCAACTGCCGGCGCAGCATCGCGACTTTTACGCGGAGTTGCCCTTTATCTTTGCCGGCCATGCCGATAACGAGGGCTGGCCCTGGGCTTCCATTCTGTTTAATGCCCCAGGTTTTATTGCCAGCAATGATGCCCGCAAGCTGCAAATTAAAGCCGCGCCGGTGGCGGGTGATCCCCTGGCCGCTGCATGGCAGGCGGGAACGCATCTGGGGCTTTTGGGGATAGAGCTAACAACGCGTCGTCGCAATCGTCTGGCGGCACACATTACCGGGGTAACGAATGAAGGCATTGAGCTGGGTGTCGATCAGGCCTTTGGCAATTGCCCCCAGTACATTCAACACCGTGAGTTGTTGGCACTAGAGCCGCAGGCTCTACCGGCCCCTGACATTGAAGGTATTAATAGTTTGTCCGCCGAGGCCCGTGCACTGATAGAAAATAGCGACACCTTTTTTGTCGCTAGCTATAAAGAAGCCGATAGTGGCCAGAGCAGTGATGGTGCCGATGTGTCGCACCGCGGTGGCAAGCCGGGCTTTATTCGTGTCGATGGCAATACTCTGATTATTCCCGATTATCTCGGCAACAATCACTTTAATACGCTGGGGAATTTTCACGAGACCCCGAAGGCGGGCTTGCTCTTTGTTGATTTCGAAGGCGGCCATCTATTGACCTTGACCGGCAGGGTTGAACTGCTGTGGGATAGTGACGAAGCGCAACATTTTGCCGGTGCCGAACGCCTGTGGAAATTCCACCTCGACCACGGTTTTTATCAGAAAAATGTCCTGCCACTGCGCTGGCATCTGCATGACTACTCGCCCAATACCTTGCTGACCGGCACCTGGCCTGAGGCAAAGGCCTTGGAGCAGGCGGAGCAACAGCGCGAGCAGTGGCGGCTCTATAAGGTGCAACGAGTGGTGGATGAAAGTTGCGATATTCGCTCCTTCTATTTACAGGCCCAGGGTCATCAGCAATTGACCTTCGAGCCCGGCCAGTTTTTAACCCTGCGGGCGATGGTAGAGGGTAAGCCACTTATCCGTACCTATACGTTGTCGAGTGCGCCGGGGGATGAGTGCTATCGCATCAGTGTAAAGCGCGAAGTGGGTAGCAGCGATAGGCCGGAGGGCTTAATGTCGAATTATTTACATCGTCATTTGGCGGTTGGTGATGTGCTGGAAGCGAAGTCGCCGCGGGGTGGTTTTAGTTTTGATGCCAGCGAGTCGCGGCCGGCGGTATTACTATCGGCGGGCATTGGTATAACGCCCATGTTGTCGATGGCCCGGCATACTCTGAACGAAGGTATTCGCACCCGCAGCATGCGCCAGCTGACACTCATTAATACGGCACGGGATCAAAGCCAGCGCGGTTTTTTTGCCGAATTCGATGACATTACTGAGCAGTCAAATGGGCAGATTCGCAATTACTGGGCCCTAACGCAGCCCGGTAAAGCATCACGGCCGGGGCGTGACTATCATCATCGGGGCCGTGTGACCGAAGAGCTATTGCAGGCCGTACTGCCGCTGGACGATTATGATTTTTACCTGTGTGGCCCCGGCGCGTTTATGCAAACCCTGTATGACCAGCTGCGCGCTCTGGGAGTGCAAGATGGGCGTATCTTTGCCGAAGCCTTTGGGCCCGCCGCACTGGTGCGTGCGAGTGATCAGCCCAGCACGGTATTTGTGCCTCAGGCGGCAGCGGGTGAAGCCGTGGTTGAGTTTGTCGATGCGAAAGTCGAGCAAGCCTGGTCGACAGGTGATGGCAGTTTATTAGACTTTGCCGAAGCTCACGGCCTGAACCCCGAATTTGGTTGTCGCAGCGGCCAGTGCGGCGCGTGTAAAGTGCCGCTGCTTGCCGGCAGCGTGAGTTATCAAAGTGAGCCATCGGCGGCGGTGGCTGATAACGAGGTACTGCTGTGTTGCGCCGTGCCTGCTGCCGTTGCGGGCGAGGGTGTAGTGAAATTAGCGCTACAATTTTAGTGAGATGGGCGTGTCACTCATTATTTTAATACGGCCTTTTAACAACAGATTTTAGTTTAAACTTTGTAGCAACATTGAGAGGAATTGAGAATGACTATAAACCAGGAAATAAAAAAACCGGTGCCACCCTTTAGCCGCGAGGAGGCAGAGCAAAAGGTGAGAATGGCGGAGGACGCATGGAACTCGCGTACGCCGGAGAAAATTGCTCTGGCCTATACCGAAAATAGTCGCTGGCGTAACCGCGATGAATTTATCGAGGGTCGCCAGCAAATAGTGGCTTTTTTACAGGGCAAGTGGGCGCGGGAGTTAGAGTATCGTTTGATTAAAGAGCTCTGGTCCTATGACGGCAACCGCATTGCCGTGCGCTTTGCCTATGAATGGCACGATGGCGACAACAACTGGTTTCGTTCCTATGGCAATGAAAACTGGCAGTTTAGTGCTGCAGGCCTGATGGAATTCCGCCACGCGAGTATTAATGACCTGGCTATTACTGAGGCGGATCGTCTGTTTCGCTGGGCCGAGGGTCGACGTCCTGATGACCACGCCAGTTTAAGTGAGCTGGGTTTGTAGAGGGATAGCGGCCTGTTTAATTAGCTGTGTTTAATTTTAAATAATGGATAGGTTTTTCTGAGGGAAAAGAATAATGGATAATTTGTATTATTATCGCGCGCGCGTGACCAAGGTTTATGATGGCGATACCATTACGGTTGATATTGATTTGGGTTTTCATGTCGGGCTGAAAAGTGAAAAAATTCGACTTTTTCGTATTAATACCCCAGAAGTGCGCGGCCCGGAAAGGGAGCAGGGGCTTATTTCTAGAGACTGGCTGCGAGAGCGGGTTTTAGATAAAGAGATTGTCCTTAGAACCTACAAAGATAAAAAGGGAAAGTACGGGCGTTGGCTAGCGGATGTTTTGATGGACGATGTGTGTATCAACGACGAGTTGGTGGAAAAGGGACTGGCGGTTTATCACGACTACTAGGTTTTATTTAAAGTAGGACTGTTCTGAATACGGGCCGCTCTGAATAGCGGGGTTTAAGCATCGGGCCTTTTTTATAAGGCCTTTATGCATAAACCCCGTTTGACTTTATTAATCGAGGCGATTAATAAAGTCGATAACTGCATCAGAAAAAACCGTGTTCTGATCACCGGCAACCATATGCGAGGCTTCTTTTACGTCGATAAATTCAGCGTGACTAACGGCCTCGCGAAACTGCTGTACGCCTTCTGCACTGACGACATCCGATTTCTCACCGCGTACCAACAGAGTTGGGACTTTTAGGTTTTCGGCTGCGGCGAGAAGGCGTACGGAGCGTTGCTCTAAACCTTCCCCCAGTGCGCTGCTTACCATTTTTGGATCCCAGTGCCAGATATAACGGCCACTGTCATTTTGGCGAACATTTTTACGAATGCCTTCAAGGTTGGTGGTGCGCTCGCGTCCTGTGTATGCCGCAATGGCTTCGGCAATCTCTTCCAGAGTGTCATAGCCTTCGGGCTTGGCGGTCATAAAATTAACGATGCGTGATACGCCTTTTTGTTCAACCTTTGGGGTGACATCGACCAAAATTAGCGAGCGTAGAAGGCCGGGGTTTTCTCCTTCCGCTGCCAGAGCTGTAATGCCGCCCTTGGATGCGCCGACAACGACAGGGGGTCGGTCGAGTTGTTCTGCGATAGCGGTAAGGTCGCGAACAAAACCGTCAGTGGTGTAATCACCTTCAGGGCACCAGTCGGAGTCACCGTGGCCACGGGAGTCAATATTGATGACGTGCCAGCCTTCACTGGCCACTTTATGTGCTGTTTCACCCCATGAGTGCCGTGTTTGTCCGCCGCCGTGTAAAAAGATAATGGGCGGGTGAGTGGGGTCGCCGTAGGCAACGCCTCGGCTGACAAGGCCATCGCTAGCTTCATATTTTACGTCGATAATTTTCATTGAGTATTCCTGATAGTAAGAGTGAGTAAAGTGGGTGTCGGAAAGCCGCTTGCTTCCCGTTAAGAATTTTTTTCATACGATGGTTTTCCGTCCTGTAGCTGTAAAGCTGTCGGCTGGATTATCGTTATGAATGAGAGCTGGTACAGGCGGTGACTGGCTTATGTAGGCTTGCTACTGGGGGGCGAGAGGCGTACTGACTCGCTACAATTTGAGGCTGAGTCTAGCAAAATGACCCGGGGCTAACAATAAAGGGGCTTGCCAGATTCAGGCAAGCCCCTTTATTACGTGGGTATATCTACGATTATTTTTCTTTGTGGTTTGACAGGTTGGCTACCTTCAATGGCGCTATTCTTTTGGTGCAAGGGTGTCCATTAGGTCAATCATAAACTCCGCTTCCTCCTTGTCCATCGGCTCCCAGTGGCTAATGCCCAGGTCATCGAGTATTTTTTTACCTTTCTCTGTGTTGTGCATATCGGTAAGAAAAGCGGCAAGTGCGTCGTGGTGTTCCGCTAATTGTGGGCCGAGAAGTATGGCGTGGTGAATGAGCTGGATTTGACTGCTGACCAGTGGCTTTAGCTGTTTTGCCACCAAGGGAGATAGTTCGTTAAAAGCCTCGGTGAGCATAAAGCCGACATCGGCCTTGCCGTTGATAAGAGCTTTGGCGACACAAATATAGGTGTCACATTCAAGTGTTTGGGCTGATTGAGGTGTGATGTCAGCCGGTTCAAGCAGAATCATGCCGATATTGTCGACATCTCTAGCGTGAGTTTTGGCGATGGTTGCCGATACGTCAAGATCGGGTATGACATTGATCCCCCCTTCGGCAGCGGTGACAACGATAGCTTCATCGGGTTTGGCATGGGGTTTCGCTACGGGGATAAAGCCTTTGTCACGTACTAAACGCGAGATGTCGTAGGGATTAGCGTAAATAATGTCAACTTTATCGGCATCAATCGCCTCTAGTTGCTCATCAAAGCCCTGGTGTATTTCAAAGTGTATGCCTGTGTCGAGCTGGTGTTGTAACCAGGTGTTGAAAATAAACCAGCCGGATAAGAGGTCTGGTTTGAAGTCTGGGCTGACCGCTAAATTATAGGTCATGGATTTCTCCTGAAACTATCGCTGTTAAGTTAGTTGAGCATTTCACGGTAGAGCTTTTTACACTCTTCGATTTTTGTCTTTGACGGTTCGCGGCGTACAGAGGTGTAGCCCTGCACAACGCCTTCGCGAATGTTGGGGATAGCGGTAGCATAGACCCAGTAAAAGCCGCCATCTTTCCTGAGGTTTTTAACGTAGCCGTACCACTTATTACCTGCTTGCAAGGTTTGCCATAGATCGGCAAAAGCGGCAGCAGGCATATCGGGGTGGCGTAAAAGGGCGTGGGGTGAGCCGATAATTTCATCCAGACTGTAACCGGACATGGTGACAAAAGACTCATTTGCCGCAGTGATCGTACCATTGATATCGGTTTGTGAAACGACCAGGCAGCCAGCAGGAAAGTCGGTTTCTTGCTGGGTGACCAGTACTTTTCGAGAAGATCCATCGGAAAGAGATTGGTTGATCTCTTCGTAGTCGCCGACAATGTCATCTATTTGCATATCTTGCATGGGGAAACCTCGCTGATGGTCATCGTATGGGCTGGGTTAGAGCATTTCAGAGATGCTTTCAGCCGCGCGTTTTACATCGAGAAAGATGAGCCCTAATTTGGCTTTGGGTTTTGCCAGTACGGTGACTACGGCATCGGGTCCGGCGTAAGTCATTAGTACAAAACCTTTGTCACCTTTAATGAGTACTTGGTCGAGCTTGCCCCTGCCGAGTTCTTCGGCACTGCGATCGCCGAGTGAAAGCATGGCTGCACTCATAGCGCCAACGCGGTCTTCATCCATTTCCTGGGGCAGCATAGAAGCAATGGTTAGACCGTCGGTAGAGATGACTGCCGAGGCATCAATATCGGCTGAAGTGCCGTTGAGCTCGGATAAAATCGAAGTAAGCATATTGTCGCGCATTAGGTGTATCTCCTTAAGTTGGGCAATTTAGCCCGTGGTTTTGTGTTGCATTGAAAATGCACTGAGGTCAGTGCTGTTGGTTCTTGATGCATAACGGGTGTGTAATAACCAGACAAGTTGGGCAAATTCAGGGCGTTCAAATTGCGGCATGCCGATAATGATGAGGTTGAATGTCTCTTTGTCGATACGTAGTGGCCAGAAAGATATCTGGCCGAAACCGCCAGCATCAACCAGGGCCCAGTTGCTGGCGTTGAATTTAAGATTGCCCTGCAGCAAACCCTGGTGTCGATCAGAAAGAAGGGATAGATCGGCGCTTAATGCAGAAAGCTCTTCGGCTGTTTCGTGGGGAATGCCGACGGCAGAGATATAAAAGCCCAGGCCATCGGCAAGTAGAATTTTGCTGTTTGCAGATAGGGGTTGAAGTATGTCGGGTAAAATATCTTCGAGTTTACCCGTATCAATAGAGGGTGCTGTTTCAAGACATTCTAGCCAGTGAAGGCTTTCCATGCGTGTGATAATTTTATTGGCTGCAGGCATATCTATTGCAGCCCATTCGTCGATTAATTCGGCGCTGATGGCAGGGCATGAGTGGTAACCCAGTACGCTTTTTAAAATCTTGCTAGCAGGATCGCTACCATCGCTTGTGATGCAATGGTAGGCCCCCGCTGGGGTGATATGCAGGTGCTTTCCTTCGAAAGAGGGGCTATTCATTATCTGTACCTACCCCGGGGTCAATTGAGAAAAGAAGGGCCTGCACTAGCATTGCAACATCACTGTATTCACGGGCATCCACCTGAAAAACAGGGACGTTAATATTGATGTCTTTCAATGCTTGGTGATAATTGGAAATGCGAGGGTAGGATCGCAAGTCGGTTCGAGTAATGCCGATACTAAGCGCGGTTTTATCAATGTAGTCTTTGAAGCTATTAATGAAAAACAGTAGGTCTTTAATGGGATCTTTGCGGGTATTGTCTATCAACATAACTAAACCCAGTCCGCCACTAGTGAGAATGTCCCACATGAAATTAAAACGTTCCTGCCCGGGTGTACCATAAAGATGTATTTTTTCATTGCCATCGAGATTCATGGTGCCGTAGTCCATGGCGACAGTTGTTTCACGCTTCCTCTTCTTTGTCATATCTGAGGCCGACTCATTGGTTGAAATCGGCGGTGTATCACTCAGGGTCTGTATAGCCGTTGTTTTTCCAGCACCCACGGGTCCACTAAAAATAATTTTTAAATTGTTACTGACCATAAGAACTCTCTGAGATACTTTTATTGAGCATTATTTTGTTTTTGAATAGAGTTATCGGCTTGCGACTTCCGCGTGATGTGCTTGAATATCTTGCGTAAAATGGAACGAGATTGGCTAACCGGTTTGTCGACGGGTTTAAACAGGCTGTCGACCTGGCGTCGCGCATTAGATGATAAATTCAAAGTATGGGCGGCGCTGTAAAAACCGAACACGTAGCGTTGAGGAATCTGTAGTTTTTCGGCGACATGGCATAGCGTATCTGGCGCTGAAATTAACAGGGCTGCGATTCGAGGTGCGTGGGGAATGTTGTCTAATCGGGTTAAATTTGGCCAATGAGCAAGGTAAACAGGTACGGATAGATCGGTGTCTTCAGGTATGCGACCTCGTGAAGACCAAAGCGTTATTTTCCATAGGAAAGTATCGATGTCGCTGCAGTTATCATCTGTGTCTTTGTTGGACTGGAAATGTGACACCTTGTCCTTTAGGTGCTCAACACCCAGATGTTTAAATTGCGCTTTGTTGTTGGTTTCAAGCAAGCAGATGGGGCGAAAAATGCGCTCAGGTGTTGTCGTATAGACTTTGGAATTACTCGGGTCAATAATAATGCTTATGCCAAGAGCGGTTACCTGTATTGCGCAATTGTTTTGTTTGGCAATGTGGTAGCCCTCTATAACAGCACCCTGAAACATCTTTTTTGGGTGATAGGTTACTTTGGTAATATCTTTACTGTTTTTGGTGCTTATATCTTCGTTGTCGCCAAAAAATCCGGTGTCGTCATTTGCTCCAATATGCCTGCCTGCTAGCGCGCTTCTATTCTTGTTGAACTGCCTGCTGTTTTCTCTCGCTATTAAATCGTTTGTCTTATTTGTGTTGTCCGCTACGATATCTTTGCTTTCTTTGCTAGGTTCTACTTTGGCGAAGCTGTCTAGTATTGCTATAAGTGAGGCGCTATTGATTGGTTTTTTAATATGGGGGAGGTTTAGCTTGTTATTGTCTGCAATTGATAGGCAGACAAATTTGTTTTTCGGGTTTATTAGCTGCTGTTCTTTTAGTGCATTGTTGCTTCCAGGAACGTCAATATCCACCAATGTTATGTTGGCATCGTTGTGGCTTTCACATAACACATAGCGACCTTTGCAGGTTTTTTTGAAGAAAAACTCAAAAGTTTTTATCGATCTTAAATTCAGACCTATAGCTGATATGTTTGTTGTGTTGTCCTTCACTAGTTTTCCTTTCTATATTTTGGCAGTTGGCACTTACGAGTGATGGGGTTTTTCGTCGATATTGAAGCAGTTGGGCACAACTTTTCCATTGTTTGATAGCTTGCGGGAAAAGTGTTTAAGTCGCTTTTTTTCGTTGCATAAAGTGTAGATTGAGGCAAGTGTTTTACTAAGTTCCAGGTTTTCATAGTTCTTTAGTAGATGGTCTTCGAGATAATCCATAGCCTCATTTAATTGACCATTTTCAATAAAAGATTCGGCGATTGCGCTAGCTGTACCCAGTGTTGTGTCTGTGTTTTTGGTGCTTTCAAGGTTCTGTGGTTTGGGCTTCTGTTCTTTGGTGTCCGCTGTTGTACTGTCAATCATTGTTCTGAGGTGGAGGTATTCTTCTTTCGAAATTAAATGCTTAGAGGAGGTGAGAATACTGGTTTTTAGCTGTTGACCATTATTTCCTAAAGATGAAAATAAAGCCTTAATGGCGCTGCCTATAATGTCGGATCTTCTGTTTTTCTGACAAAAGAAGATTTTTCTTACATGACTCAATAAGTCGTTTTCGTTATGCCTTATTGAGTAATCGATGTAACGTAAAAAAACGTCTTCAGATATATTCGATTTATTGAGTAGCCAGTTGCTACTGGAGAATGCGAAGTGAGCTTCTTCCTGCAGATTGCAGGTCTCAACATCTGATCTTAGATTTTCCGTTGGAGGCTCCATTTCCTTTTCCAATTAAAGGGTATTTCCCTGTCCGTTTATGGATGAGCGGACATTAAAATATATTTATATTCTGCGCAATTAAAAACCTTCCAAAGTAGAAGGGCGTCACATTGATGAGGGTTTTGTTGGGTATATGGGGTGGGCTTGTTATGGCTCAGTATGGGGCTAATGTTTTTCTGGCCTATAAGAAGCTGGTTGTGAGTGTTATAGATACATCAATGTGAGGCGGTTTCAGTGTTGCGCGAGTGTGGCAAGGTCTTTATTCGAGTGGCTGTGTTCTCTCAAATAATGGACAAACTTTAGTGTTTGAAAGGCATCAAACCAGATGTTCATATGTTTGTTATAGCTTTGAGTCGATGTGCTGGTTTTGCGTGCTGATTCTATGGCCTGATCTGCACCGATGTTCTGCAATGCGCTTAAGGTGGTCTCTGGCAGAGATAGATGATTGATGTCTTGCTCTTGAGTCGTTGGCATGAGGTCTATCCACGCTTTCAATTCAATAAAGATTTGTGGATGGTAGAAAATCTTTGCAGCTTCAAGGTTTTTTTCAAGCAGTAATTTACTGATTGCAGGGCCTGTACCGAAGGGTACTCGGTCTGATTGCCTTGCTTCGATGATGATTTCGGGCTTTTGCAAACAGTTAACTTGTCCGGTTTTTGCCAGTTTATTTAATAAATAGAAATCTTCGCCGCCACTACGCTTGGGGAAACCTCGAACCTGGGCGTAGTGCAATGCCGAAACGGCGATGGTGCTGCCAATAGTTTGAAAAGCATAGGGTGAGCCTGCGCTGTGTAGCCCATCGACATATTGTTGCATGCGCTGTTCGTAGAGCCGGGTTGCTTTGCCAACGGGGCTGTCGTCACAGCGGTGTTTGAAGGGGTAAATGGCAGCTGCAGACTGGGCTTTACCCTTGTCGTTATCCAGTGCGACAAAATAGCCGCTGGGTAGGCGGGCATCAGCATCGCTGGTGTATATCCAGGGGTGTTCGATATACCCACTGTTTATCAGCGCAAGGGCAATGTCGGCACCGATTTTTCTGGCGAGACCAACACCCTGTTTCTCGGGTATTTGCCGTGTTGCACTAAAGCGATCAATTAGCAACAAAGCGCTATTGGTGGAGGGAATGTTGCGAAGCTGTAGCTTGTCGCGGGATTGCCTCTCATCGGTAGCGTCGACCAGGCTTTGCCATAAATCACTATTGTCGCGGTGGGGGCTGGTAAGGCTGTCCGGTTGGTTGATGACGAGTATTAGCAGTACGGCGTGTTGCTTGAGTAAGGTGGTGCTGAGTCGCTGATAAAAGGCGGGGCTTTCTTTATAAGCGGGGATCACCAGGCAGTATTGCCAGCTATTGTTAGCCGTGGCGCGACAGTGCTCCAGTGCTAAAGCGGCTTCGGGTTCGGCATAGCGGGTCAGGTATTTGCGGGTGCTCTTCATTTTTTGTGGTTACGGCGGGTCTAATGCAGGGCGGGTCGAAAGGGCAGGCTGCTAACCAGTTGGGCCTCAAAATCGAGTAGCTGGTCGAGGCGGGTATTGATGATGTCAGTGGGGAAATAATTCTCTGCCAGCTCGATAAATAAGTTTTGATGGCGGTCTTCCGAACGAGTGATGGCATCGTAAAACTGCTTTAGCTCATCCCCTTCAGCGGACTCTCCTGAGGGTAGAGCGGTAGCCACTAGACCAAAGCGCTCCGCACCGCGAGCCTCAATCACGCCGCCGAGCAGTAGCCGGTCGAGAAAGTAGTCGTCGCGACCATTGCGAACTTGCTTGCGCAGCTGATTGACGTAGGGGTCTTTCTCGTCTTTCTGTAGCTGCAATTGGCGAGATGCCATCAGTTTGACGACTTCGCGGAAGTGTTCGAGTTCTTCGATGCTCAGGTCGATCATCGCGCTGACAATGTCGGGCTTGTCGGCGTAGTGTAGAGCCATCGACATGGCCATGCCGGAGGCTTTCTTTTCGGCACCGGCGTGGTCGATAAGAAAGGCATCAAAATCGTCGAGTACAGTTTTCGTCCAGTCTGGCGGGGTTTGGTAGCGCAGTTTAAACATCGTGGAGTCACATAGGGCTTCGGGTTATTATGGGCGATTATCGCAGATGAAACGCCCTCGTCGGGGAATTTTAGTCCAGTCAATTGAGAGAGTTAAATGATTATAAAACCAAAAGTTCGTGGATTTATTTGTACCAATGCCCATCCACAGGGCTGTGCGGCATCGATCAATCAACAAATTGACTACGTTAAAGCCAAGGGGCCGATTGCCGGCGGGCCAAAAAGGGTATTGGTGATTGGCTCGTCCACGGGCTATGGCATGGCGTCGCGCATTACGGCTGCCTTTGGTTGTGGTGCCGATACGCTGGGTGTGTTCTTTGAAAAGCCACCGACTGAGCGCCGTACGGGTTCGGCTGGCTATTACAATTCTGCGGCGATGCAGGCGGCGGCGCGTGCGGAAGGCCTCTACGCTGAAAGTATTAATGGCGATGCCTTTTCCGATGAAATTAAAGCCGAAGTGATTGCAACATTGAAACGCGATATGGGGCCGGTTGATTTGGTGGTTTATTCCCTGGCATCACCGCGTCGTACGGACCCCAGGACGGGCACTACATATACGTCTTCACTTAAACCCATTGGTGGTGCCTTCACGATGAAGGGCGTGAATACCGACACCCTGGCAGTTGATGAGGTGACGGTTGAAGAGGCGACGCAGGAAGAAATTGATAACACGATTAAAGTTATGGGTGGCGAAGACTGGGAGTGGTGGATTGACGCTTTGAGTGACGCGGGCTTACTGGCCGAGGGTTGCAAGACCACTGCCTATACCTATATTGGCAAGGCTTTGACCTGGCCGCTGTATGGTCACGCCACTATTGGCATGGCAAAGAAAGACCTCGACCGGGCGAGTACGGCTATTAACGAAAAACTCGCACCCCTCGGCGGTGAATCTCGGGTTTCGGTGTTGAAAGCGCTCGTTACTCAGGCCAGTTCTGCTATTCCCATTATGCCTTTGTATATTTCTACGCTGTATAAAGTGATGAAGGAAGAGGGCACTCACGAAGGCTGTATTGAACAGATACAGGGTCTGTTCGATCGTCAGATCTACACCGCTGGGCAGGCCGATATTGATGAAGATGGCCGCTGGCGCATGGACGGCGAGGAGTTAAAAGAGAGTGTTCAGGCGCAGGTGGCGGCGTTGTGGGATAGTGTTAATACCGAAACTATCGGTGAGCTGACTGACTTTAAAGGCTACCATCAAGAGTTTTTACGCCTCTTTGGTTTTGGTATCGATGGTGTCGATTATGAGGCGGATACGAGTCCTCTGGTTGATCTTTAAGCGCAACGCTTGTGTTGATAAAACGATAATAAAAAGTGCTTGCTCGTCGTGTCTGAAATCAGTACGGCGACAAAGCAATAAAGTGATGATGTAGGGTGAGAACTTAAGGTGAAAGTCTTATGAGTACAGTGGATCAATTTACCCCTTTGGTACGACGCATTAGCGCGCCCAATGGCAGCGCTATGACGGGGCCGGGTACCAATGCTTATTTAATCGGCAAAGAAGAAATTGCGGTACTCGACCCCGGCCCCATTTACGATAGCCATATTGATGCAATTCTAGCGGCGGGCGGCGACAAAATCCGCTGGATTATTGTTACTCACACCCACAAAGATCACTCCCCGGCAGCGAAAGTTCTCGCCGAGAAAACCGGAGCCCAATTGATTGGTTGTGTGATGGAGGATCCGGATAGTTTTCAGGACGTAACTTTCACAGTGGAAGAGAATATTCGCCACGGCGAGCTATTCAAAACCGATGAGTTCACCCTTGAAGCCCTCCATACCCCCGGTCATGTGGGCAACCACTTCTGCTTCTTTTTACACGAAGACGGCCTGCTGTTTGCCGGCGACCATATTATGGATGGCTCTACGGTCGTGATCATTCCGCCCAGTGGCGATATGAAGGACTACCTGGATTCTCTCGATATTTTGAGAGAGCTGCCCTTGCAACATATTGCGCCAGGTCACGGTAACTTGATGGCCGAGCCGCAGAGAGTTATCGATACCCTTTATCGCCACCGCATGATGCGTGAACAAAAAGTGATCGCTGGAATGAAAAAACGCGGTGAGTCGAGTGTGCTGGGCATGCTGTCGACGATTTACGATGATGTCGATAAGAAGGTTTACTACTACGCGCGTTTTTCCCTGTGGGCGCATTTGCTCAAGCTGGAGCGCGACGGCAAGGCTAAGCGGACGTCGACCAATGACGAGTTTGACCAGGAATGCTGGGTGCTTTGCGAATAAGGTGTTTTAACATTACTGGGCAATCGGCCCCGTAAAGGAGAATAAAAATGGATCTGTCAGCCCATACATTGGCGACTTTGTTCGAACAGCTCGGCTTGCCGTCATCGGAATCGGCGATTAATGAATTTATCGACCAGCACAGCCCTCTCGACCCCCAGTTGACGTTGGAGGAGGCTTCATTCTGGAATCCGGGACAGCGCTCCTTCCTGATGGAGGCGAGGGCGGAAGATTCTGATTGGACGGAAATGGTCGAACATCTCGATGCCTTTTTACGTCGATAACTGATGGCTAAAAGGTTGAGTCATAAACCTTGTGGCCTCTCGATGATAAGAGCCTGCTTCTCTTTTACTTCTCTGCCTGAGCGTGAATCGGCGAGTGGTGCTTGTGTCGGCATGAGTAGCTCAGTAACATGACGCCTTTTTTGGAGCAAGGCTATGATCACCGGCAGTATAGTGGCGATGGTGACCCCGATGGTCACCGAAACTTTAGCGGTCGATTGGCCTGCCTTGAAGAAACTGGTGGACTGGCATATTGACGCCGGTACCGATGCTATTGTTGCCGTCGGCACCACGGGCGAATCGGCGACCTTGAATGTCGATGAGCACCTTGAGGTGGTTAAAGTCTGTGTACGGCAGGCTGCTGGGCGCATCGCCATTATCGCCGGTACTGGGGCTAACAGCACGAGTGAAGCTATCGAGCTCACCGCTGCCGCGAAAGAGTGCGGTGCCGATGCCTGCTTGCTGGTCACGCCTTATTACAACAAGCCGACGCAAGAAGGTCTGTATTTACATTACAAAGCCATCGCAGAAGCCGTGGCAATACCGCAAATTCTTTACAACGTGCCCGGTCGTACGGCCTGCGACATGTTGGCTGAGACGGTGTGTCGACTGGCGCAGCTGGACAATATTGTCGGTATCAAAGAAGCGACAGGTGATCTTGATCGCGCCCGTGACATTATTACCGGCACGCCCGATGATTTCGCCGTTTACTCCGGTGATGACGCCACAGCAGTCGAGCTAATTCTGCTCGGTGGCAAGGGCAATATTTCGGTCACTGCCAACATCGCCCCGCAGCAAATGCATTTGCTTTGTGCTGCTGCCCTGGCCGGGAATACCGATCAGGCGCGGGCTTTAAATAGTGAAATGGCAACGTTGCATGAAGTGCTGTTTGTTGAGTCCAACCCGATACCCGTTAAGTGGGCTGTCGCCGAGTTGGGCTTGATGACACAGGACACTATCCGTTTGCCCTTAACGCCACTTTCTGCCGCTTGCCGGTCTGAAATAAAAACAGCGATGCAGGCTGCAGCTCTGTTGTAATTATAGTTGTCGCTATATGTTTGCGCTTGAGCGCAGTACTTTCTGGGAATTCAATGAATAAAGTTCGGCTAGTTAACTTACATACGCGATTGTTGGCTTACGCTCGGCCATTGTTAGTAGTGCTCGGCTTAAGCCTGTTGTCGGGTTGTCAGATGATGGATGATGATGGCATCTTCCGTGATCGCCAAAAAGACTACCAGCTCGCCCAGAATATGCCGGTCATGGCTGTGCCCGAAGGTGCTGATAGCGATGCTCTGGGTGAGCTTTATGTCGTTGCTGAAATTCCCGATACCAGTCTGTTACTCGAAGAGACTATTGGTGCGCCCAGGCCTCAGCCGCTTAGTGGGAATTTACTCGATGAAGAAGTCAAAATTCAAACGCTGAGTGGTAAGCGCTGGGTTTTGACCAACCGTGCACCGAGTGAGGTGTGGCCGCGAGTTAGAAATATATTGAATCGCAATGCTCTGCCCACCGGTTTTGCAGATGCTTCAGCGGGTGTGCTGGAGACGGTATGGCTTGAATTGAAAAGTGACGATGTCTATAAGCATCGCTTCCAGTTTCGTATCGAGCCGGGTGTGCAGGTCGATAGTACGGAAGTGGCGATAGTCCATATGCGGATTGAAAAAGACGGCACGCCGGGAGCCTGGCCTCTGGTGTCTGATGATGATGAGCGTGAAAAGGCCATGGCTAACATGTTGGCCAGCGCACTCGCGGGTGATGAATCGAGCGGCACGGTCTCTTTGTTGGCCCAGTCGATTGGTGGTGAATCTAAGGTCGATATCGTCACGCCGAAAGATGCCGAGCCCTATATATTGATGCGACTCGACTATGATCGCTCCTGGGCGTCAGTGGGTTACGCCACCGGCCGCGATGGTTTCTTCCTGGTTGATCAGGATCGAAGCGAGGGGGTTTTCTATGTATTTTATGGCGATCCTGATGCGGAGAAGCCGGGCTTTTTTGCGCGTTTATTCAGTAAAAGTGAGGAAGAGCAGCGTTTAACAGTCAGCTATTTGATTCGGCTTACGCGTAGTGAAGACGGTGTGGCGATCAGCCTTGTCGACAGTGAGGGTAAGCCTGCCGAGCGTATAGAGACGCTGCGCTTACTGAAAAAAATTCGCGCCAACCTTTCATAATCGCGGGTGCTGATGCGAGTTTCACGTGGGCTATTGATACTTTGTTTTTCGTCATGAGCGGTACTTCTGGTGTGCGCTTTTGGTGATGGCTTTTGCCTCCCTCGGTAGCGGTAGTAAGGGTAATGCTACGCTGGTGAGAGCAGGTGACGCCTGCTTGTTGGTCGATTGTGGTTTTTCTGCCCGTGAGCTGGAGCGACGATTGGCTCTGGTGCAGCTTGATGGCCCACAGCTATCTGGCATCCTGGTGACTCACGAACACGGTGATCATATTAAAGGGGTTTGGCCATTGGCCAGGCGTCATAAGTTGCCGGTTTATATGACGGGCGGCACGGCAAAGGTTGCATCTGCCCCGGCTGATATTGATTTACATCTGATAACGCCGCAACAAAACTTCCAGGTTGGCGGTGTTGACGTGTTACCGGTTGCTGTTCCCCACGATGCTCGTGAGCCGGTACAATTTGTGTTTAATTATGCCGGGCTCAAGTTGGGCGTGCTCACCGATTTGGGGCACATCAGCCCTCACGTTCTGGCGTGTTATCAGCAGTGCGATGGCTTGTTGGTTGAGGCCAATCATGACTCGGTAATGTTGGCGGACGGGCCGTATCCTTACACCTTGAAACAGCGGGTAGGGGGTGACTGGGGTCACTTGAATAATACTCAAACGGCGACCTTGTTAAGTGCTCTGGAGCCCCGTTCATTACAGAGGCTGCTCGTTGGCCATATTAGCCAGCAAAATAATGCCCTGAGTCGGGTACAAGAGGCGATAGAGCCGGTTGCCGCTTTGGTTCATCAGATAAAATACGCCAGTCAGGATGACTGTGTGGATTGGTTGGCGCTAGAGTAAGGCCGCCAGTAAAATTACGGAAAAATCAATAAACTCTCATTACTATTCCAGACGCTGACATTGCGTTTTGATAAGTTGCCATATTGAGAGTTTCTATTTAGAACACATGTTTAGGAGACAGGCTGACAATGGAAAGACGTGAAGAGTTATACAAAGGTAAGGCTAAATCAGTTTTTACTACGGATGACGCGGAGTCATTAATTCTCTTTTATCGCAATGATACCTCTGCCTTTGATGGTAAAAAAATCGAGCAGCTGGATCGTAAAGGCATGGTCAACAATAAGTTCAATGCCTTTATTATGGAGAAGTTAGAGGCTGCGGGTATTCCAACCCATTTTAAATCCTTACTCAGCGACCAGGAGTCACTGGTGGCCCGGCTGGATATGATCCCGGTAGAGTGCGTAGTACGCAATATTTCTGCTGGCAGTATCTGTCGTCGGCTGGGTGTTGAGGAAGGGCTTGAGTTGAATCCGCCGACCTTTGAGTTTTTCTTAAAGAACGACGATCTCGGCGACCCGATGATTAACGACTACCACATCAGCTCTTTCGGCTGGGCAGAGCCTGAGCATGTAGAGAAAATGAAAGTCTTAACTTTCGCCGTTAACGATGTGCTCAAGGCCCTGTTTCTCGACAGCAACATTCTGTTAGTCGACTATAAGCTGGAGTTCGGCATTGCGACGGGAGGAGAGGTGGTGCTCGGTGATGAGTTTACCCCGGATGGCTGCCGTTTATGGGATGTGGATACCCGAGAAAAGCTAGATAAAGATAGGTTTAGACAGGGTTTAGGTGACGTTGTTGAGTCTTATGAGTTAGTTGGCCGCCGGTTGGGCCTTAGTTTCGACTAGTTGTTTTTGCGGTTTTACGTGACGGATACTGAGTCTTTTCCACAGTTAGTCGTTTAACTTAAAGCTGCTTTTTCAATACATCTGTAAGCCATTGATATTTTATTTCAGAATATGTAAGCCGCTGATTTTTATAGCTATTTTTTTATGACTAAAAAGTGACCATTTTGTGACATGGTCAACGATTCCGGGGCTTTCTGATAGTTACGGGCTCTCAGTCCACAGACTTATCCACAGATTTTGTGGGTAAGTACTGTCAACTAAAATGGCTAAAAAAAAGAAAATAAATACCAAGATTTTTTGAAATGATAGTGTTAGCTGTGATTGCGTTCTTTCAGGCTTCACGCCCCCGCAATGGATCGGCAGCCGCTAGAATCTGTGCTGTTAATCGCTAAAGACAAATGTAGATACTCCTCTCTTGTAACTGATACTCTTCGCGCTGCCTGGCTTGCGATATTTATCGCTCCAGCCAAAACAACTTTTGGAGGACGTACGCATGTTATTGAATGGCTCGATTATTATTTGGGGTTTATTGGCCCTTGCCGTTGTTACTTTATTCAAGGGGGTCAAGCAGGTTCCCCAGGGCAGTAAGTGGGTGATACAACGTTTGGGCAAGTATCACCGTTCGTTGCCCCCCGGCCTGCAGTTTATTATTCCTTATATGGACAATGTGTCTTACAAGGTGACGACCAAGGACATCGTTCTCGATATTCCCTCTCAGGAAGTGATTACTCTCGACAACGTGGTGATCATTGCCAACGCGGTTGCCTACATTAATATTCTGTCGCCGGAAAAAGCGGTTTACGGGGTTGAAGATTACGAGATTGCGATTCGTACGTTGGTGCAAACGGCGCTGCGTTCTATCGTCGGTGAAATGAAGCTTGATGATGCGCTGTCGTCGCGGGATAAAATTAAGGTTGCTCTAAAAGCCGCTATTTCTGATGACATTGCCGACTGGGGTATTACCCTGAAAACGGTTGAGATTCAGGATATTAATCCTTCATCAACCATGCAGTCAGCGATGGAAGAGCAGGCCGCTGCCGAGCGTGAGCGCCGTGCCACTGTTACTCGTGCTGACGGTGAAAAGTCGGCGGCGATATTACAGGCCGATGGTCGCCTCGAGGCATCTCGTCGCGATGCGGAAGCAAAAATCGTTATTGCGGAAGCCACCAAAGAGGCGATTGAAAAAGTCACCTCGGCAGTGGGTGACAATGATTTGCCGGTAATGTATCTACTGGGTGAGCGCTATGTCGATGCCGTCAGGGATATGGCGAAGTCTGAGAATAGTAAGCTGCTGATATTGCCTGCGGATATTCCCGCTGCGGTGAGAGGCATTATGGGCGGCGGTAAGTAGCCTTAATGTAAGTAGCTCTATCATCTAAAAAGCCCGGACGTTTTAAACGTACCGGGCTTTTTAGTGGCTGTTATTCAGTGATCTGAAAGTAGGCTCACTGAATACGCATTGAATAATCCACTGCCTGGCAATGCTTGGTCAGCGCCCCCGTTGAGACGAAGTCAATATCGAGGTCTTGATATTGCTCGATATTGTCAGCAGCGATATTACCCGACACCTCTAGCTCCACTACGGATGATGGGTCTTGAGCCTGACTAATTTGTCGCGCCTGCTGAATATCCTGGTGGGAAAAATTATCGAGCATAATGCGGTCAGCACCGGCGCTGAGGGCTTGCTGATATTCCTCGAGGTTTTCAACTTCCACTTCAACCGGTTTTTGCGGAGCGATAATACGGGCTTGAGCCACAGCTTTGGCGATACCGCCACAGGCGGCAATATGATTTTCTTTAATCAGGAATGCATCGTAGAGGCCCATTCTGTGATTGTCACAGCCGCCGACTTTCACCGCATATTTTTGCGCCAGGCGCAGGCCGGGCAGTGTCTTTCGCGTATCGAGTACCCGTATCTTTTGACTGTCCCCGCCAGCATTGGCCATCAAGTGTGCATAGTGTCGCGAGGTGGTAGCGGTGCCCGATAAAGTTTGCAGAAAATTCAAGGCCGCTCGCTCGCCGGTCAGTAGTGCACGGGCATTGCCCTGCAACGTGCAGACGGTCTGGTCGACACTGATCGTATCGCCGTCTGCCACTGACCAGTTCACTTTCAGGTCTGGGTCGAGTTGTTGAAAAACCGCATTAACCCAGGCGATGCCGCAAATGACGGCGTCCTCACGAGTGATAATGGTGGCGCTGGATTGCTTGTCTGCGGGGATTAGCTGGGCGGTGATATCACCACTGCCAATATCTTCGGCCAGAGCCAGCTGCACGCTGGCGGTGATATTTGCGGCCAGTGCCGAATTTATTTCCACGGAGTTTCCTCGATAAATTTTGCGGCGATTATAGCAATGCAGTTAAGCTGCGGGAATATAAGTGAGGCAAGCAAGATGGATAATAAGTGTATTGATGTGTACAGCAGTCGTTTGAAGTGGCCTGTACGGTGATTTGCGATGAGGGCTTACTGGTTTATGCGCGCCAATGCCCGTCGCCCAATCAGGGTGAGCGGCCTGCGGGTGGCGAGATATCATTGCTGGTGATTCATAATATTAGCCTGCCGCCGGGGCAGTTTGGTGGGGGCTACATCGAACAGTTTTTCACCAATACTTTAAGCGCGGATGAACACAGTTACTTCGCGGAAATTGCCGGTCTGCACGTGTCTTCGCATCTGTTAATTGATCGCCAGGGCGAGGTAGTGCAGTTTGTGCCATTCAGTCAGCGCGCCTGGCACGCCGGTGATTCTAGCTTTGCCGGTTGTGCCAATTGCAACGACTACTCTATTGGCATCGAGCTTGAGGGCACAGATACTGAGCCCTATAGCGATAAGCAGTACCAATCCTTGGTGCAAGTTTGCCAGCAGTTATTAGTCAACTACCCGGCGTTGAGTGTTGAGCGAATCGTCGGTCACAGTGATATTTCGCCGGGGCGTAAAACAGACCCTGGTCCAGCTTTTGACTGGCCGCTTTTTTTTACTCTGCTGGAAAATACGAAAGGCGTAATAAAAGGAGAAAAAGAATGATATTAGTCACCATTGTTCTGGCCCTGGTGGTTGCCTATTTTCGGGCACCGCTGACAGGCTTTCAAAATGACCGCTGGTTTTTTACCTGGTTACAAAGGGTTTCTGGCTGGGCCTTGGTGACAAAGCTTCCAGCAGGGCAACTGCTGTTATCGTTAGCTCTGCCCGTCGTCGGTTTGTACCTATTGCGCGATTTACTCGAAGGCATCCCGGTTTTATTACTATTGGTGCTTGAGCTTTGGGTTTTGCTGTATAGCTTTGGTCGTGGTGATTTGCAGGCAGAATTAAACACTCTGCAGGGCGATTTACAGCGCGGTGATAGCCAGGCGGCTTTTCATGCGGGTGAAATCTTAAGTACAGATAAGCGCAAAATAGTTGCCTTTGACCTGCCCGCGCTGGCACAGGCGCTGCGCCAGCGTGTCTCTTATGCTTATCTTGAGCGTTATTTGGCGGTTGTTTTCTGGAGTTTACTGGGCGGTGTCGCTGGCGCCTTGCTCTATCGTTTGTCCGTGCTTTATCGCGTGTCTTTAGTGCAGCAGCTCGCACAGTCCGACGCGGGGGAGTCCAGTTTCGACGGGTATTTACAGCTGCGCACAGCGAGCCGCTGGCTGGCTTTGCTAGAGTGGCTACCACTCGGATTGGCCAGTTTTACGCTGGCTTTTGTCGGCCAATTTGGTGCAGGACTTTCTTGCTGGCTGACGCGTTGGTTTAGTGGCCGCCCCAGCGCAGAGGTTTTGCAGGACTGTGTGGATGATGCGCTGGGTACTGACAAGATAGTTTCTGTGGGTGGGCTTGAAATCACCTCTGCCGAAAACATTGCCGCTGACTGTGGGGAAATAAGGCAACTCTTTAAGCGCGTGCTGATTTTCTGGCTCTGCCTGCTAGCACTGGGCTTGGTTTTGTAAGTGCTTTTAACAGATTGTTACATGTTCCGCATACTGGAGGCTCAAAGTATAAAATGCTTAGTTTATATGGCGGGTTGGCATACTGTTTGCTGTGCATAGTTAAGGATAACTATTATGGAATCAGGCTATGCAAATTTCTGGAATGCCTAATAACTTTTATGAATCGATTAACACTTCGATATCTCCTCAGTCTAAGCAGTCAATTAATACAGGAAGTGTGTCTACTCGTGAGCTTGATGTCAGGATCTCACCGGAAGCTATGGCTGAACTTGAAAAGATGGCAATGTACACGGAGCAGACTGCAGAGTACTTACCAAAAGTTACAGTGTTGAACAACTCTGACTCTCATAAAATAGGGTACGGGGCTTGGGCAGAAAGCTTCCAGAATACTTATAAAAATGAACTAAGTGAATATGGCGATAAGTTTAAGGGGTTTTACGAAGAAACCAAAATCGATCATGACATCTTTACGGCAGATGATCATTACGAAAAGGTTATAAGTTTAAAAGGTGGAAATACTGAATTTCAGCAAGATTTTGAAGATAAGCTAAAGGGTGATCCGCGGATGCTTGAACTAATGGGGATATTGGGAATAAAGAAACCGGCATAACGCAACTATTCCGGAAAATTATTGCCGCGCAGGCAATAATTTTCCGCTGTTATGTATGATGACATCATCGTTGTATCAGGTCTCATAGATGTAACAAACATGTCAATCGGATATTTTTTTGCCCCGACCTTTTGCGAATTTCGCTACTCTACATTTTGTCGCAAAGCCCTCCACAAAAAACTGCTGGTTACATGGGCGTTAGGCGGAGTCTTTACTTTCATTCGACCCATTCCAGGGCGCAACTTTGGTCAGTAGTAGCATGCCAGGCAGGGCGAGCAGGGCACAAAAGTAGAAAAATTGCTCCCAACCGACGGCTTCCACCAAATAGCCGGTGCCCGCATTGGCGACGGTGCGGGGCACGGCGGTCAGCGCGGTAAACAGTGCCAGCTGGGTGGCGCTGTGGGCACGGCTGGTGGTGCGGGCAATAAAAGCGATAAAGGCCGCCGCGCCGAGCCCGACACCGAGATATTCAAAGCCGATCACGAGTGCCAGTAGCCATAACCCTTCGCCGACGTGGGCCATTAGCGCAAAACCGAAAATAGAGATTAACTGCACCACGCCAAAAACCCACAGGGCGCGGTTGATACCGATTTTCACCATCATCAAACCGCCGAGCAGACCGCCGACAATCATCGGCCATAGGGCGGCATGTTTGGCGATCACACCAATTTGCGATAGCTCAAAGCCCATGTCGATATAAAAAGGGGTGGCCAGCGCCGTCGCCATATTGTCACCGAGTTTGTAGAGGAACATAAAGCTCAGTACCAGCAGCGCTTGTGAAAGCCCAAGGCGTTGAAAAAATTCACGAAAGGGTTCAATAATGGCAGCCTGTAGTGTTGCGGGGGCAGGTGTCGGGTGGCTGGGTTCTTTGATCGAAAGCGTTAATACTATGGCCACCGACATAAAGGCAGCGGTAATTAAAAATACCGTATCCCAGGGTAGGAAATCAGCGAGAATCAATGACAGCGAGCCCGGCACCAGTCCGGCGATACGGTAGGCATTAACGTGAATAGAGTTACCCAGGCCGAGTTCAATGTCGGGTAATAATTCGCGCCGGTAGGCATCGATAACAATATCCTGGCTGGCACTGAAAAAAGCGATTAAAGCGCAGAGTGCGGCAAGGGGCCACAGCTGAGTGGCGGTGTCGAATTGTGGCAGGGCGGCGATGCTAAATAGTAGGCCGACCTGGGTGAGTAGCATCCAGCCTCTGCGGCGGCCGAGCAGCGGTAGAGGGTAGCGTTCTAGCAGCGGTGACCAGAAAAACTTCCAGGTATAGGGCAGGCCAATCAGCGTAAAGAGGCCAATTTCTTTAAGCCCAACACCTTCCGTGCGCAGCCAGGCAGGTACCAGTGATATAAGAATATAAAGCGGCAGGCCGGAAGCGAAGCCGGTAAAAATACAGATCAGCATGCGTCGGTTAAAGAGTATGTCGCGCAGAGTCTGACTAGTCATGGTATGCCTGAATGCGAATCAGGCGCTACCTTAAAACAAATAGGGTCTTGTCGCCTAGCGTGTTGGCACGTTTTATTGGCTGCGCGCCAGTGCTTGAATTTACGTGTATAAACCCAATGGTCTACTAATAAGCTACTACCACCAAATACATTACTGTTATAGGAGTTGCTGTGCGTTTTCTCTTACTTATTTTTATTATCGTGCCCATCGTTGAAATGTGGCTACTCATTCAAGTCGGCGGTGTTATTGGTGCCGTACCAACCATTGGTGCCGTGTTGTTGACCGCCGTGATTGGTTTGGCCATGTTACGCCGCCAGGGGCTGAGCACTTTGCTGCGCGTCAATCAGCGCATGGAAAGCGGTGAGCTTCCAGCCCAGGAAATGCTCGAAGGTATCGTGCTGGCTGTTTCCGGGGCGCTCTTGCTGACGCCTGGCTTTTTCACCGATGTCATCGGCTTTGCCGGCTTGACCCCGGTGCTGCGTCAGTGGTTGGTGCGCCGTTTGGTGGGGCGAGTGGCGATGTTTCAGGGTGGCGTTGTCGGTGGGGCCGGTTTCCGTCAGGAAATCAAGGGCAATACACTTGAAGGTGAATACTGGAATGAGGACGGGCAACGTGAAGGTGAGTCGCGTAAAGATGAGCCATGATTGGGTTGGTAGATTGGCTGTTTGTTATTGGCGGTGAATGAAATGGATAATTTTATGATTCAGCCCTTGATTTCCGTTTGGCTGCCTCCAGATAGTTGTCAGCTTCGGACTCTCTGTGTCCGAACACAGTTACTTTAAATGCATATAAGAGGTGGAGTTAGATGAAAATTCGTCCCTTGCACGACCGTGTTGTCGTGCGCCGCAAGGAAGAAGAAGCAACAACAGCTGGCGGTATTATTCTGTCAGGTTCTGCAAAAGAGAAATCCAATGAAGGTGAAGTTGTTGCCGTTGGTCAAGGTCGTCTGTTGAATAGCGGCGAAATTAGCCCGCTCAGCGTAAAAGTTGGCGATCAGGTTATTTTTGGTGGTTTCCCCAGCAATAACAACATCATTAAAGATGGTGACGATGAGCTCATTATTATGAGTGAAGCTGAAATCTTCGGTGTTCTTGAAGACTAATATCAGCTCCCCGGTATTCCACTAGAAATTAAGATATAGATTAAAGGAAAGAAGTCATGGCTGGAAAAGACGTGAAATTCGGCGACAATGCTCGCCAAAGAATGTTAGCAGGCGTTAACATTCTGGCAGATGCCGTTAAAGTTACTCTCGGCCCCAAGGGTCGTAACGTAGTAATCGACAAAGCCTTTGGTGCGCCGACCATCACTAAAGATGGTGTTTCGGTTGCCAAAGAGATCGAACTGACAGATAAGTTTGAAAACATGGGCGCGCAAATGCTCAAAGAAGTGGCCAGCAAGTCTTCTGACGAAGCGGGCGACGGTACTACCACTGCAACTGTTTTGGCTCAGGCCATCGTTAGCGAAGGCTTAAAAGCTGTTGCTGCTGGTATGAACCCAATGGATTTGAAACGCGGCATCGACCAGGCAGTTGTTGCTGCTGTTGACGCGATCGAAGGCTTCGCCAAGCCTTGCACCGACAACAAAGAAATTGCTCAGGTCGGTACTATCTCTGCTAACAGTGATACCCAGGTTGGCGAAATTATCGCTGAAGCCATGGACAAGGTTGGTAAAGAGGGTGTTATCACCGTTGAAGAAGGTACTGGTCTCGAGAATGAGCTGGACCTGGTTGAAGGTATGCAGTTTGACCGTGGTTACCTCTCGCCTTACTTCATCAATAACCAGGAAAGCATGAGTGCTGAGTTAGAAGCGCCTTACATTCTGGTTGCTGACAAGAAGATCTCCAACATCCGCGATCTGCTCGGCCTGCTCGAAGGCGTTGCTAAGTCTGGCAAGCCATTGTTGATCATTGCTGAAGACGTTGACGGCGAAGCGCTGGCAACTCTGGTTGTTAACAACCTGCGCGGTATCGTTAAAGTTGCTGCTTGTAAAGCACCTGGTTTCGGCGATCGTCGTAAAGCGATGCTGCAGGATATCGCTATCCTGACTGGCGCAACTGTTATCTCTGAAGAAGTAGGTCTCGATCTTGAGTCTGCTACTCTCGAGCACCTCGGTCAGGCCAAGCGCGTTAGCCTGAGCAAAGAAAACACCGTTATTGTTGACGGTGCTGGCACTGTTGACGACATCAAAGGTCGTGTTAACCAGATTCGCGCCGAAATCGAAGATACGTCTTCCGATTACGATCGTGAAAAACTGCAAGAGCGCCTGGCCAAGTTGGCTGGTGGTGTTGCTGTCATCAAGGTTGGCGCTGCAACTGAAGTTGAAATGAAAGAGAAGAAAGCTCGCGTTGAAGATGCTCTGCACTCAACTCGTGCGGCTGTTGAAGAAGGCGTTGTTGCCGGTGGTGGTGTTGCACTGGTTCGCGCTCAGGCGGCTCTCGAAGGTCTCGAAGGTGAAAACAACGAGCAAACTGTTGGTATTCGCATTGCACGTCGTGCCATGGAAGCACCTCTGCGCCAGATCGTTGAAAACGCGGGTGAAGAAGGCTCTGTTGTTCTCGACAAAGTTAAGAACCTCAAAGGCAGCAACGGCTACAACGCTGCAAATGGCGAATACGGCGATATGATTGCGCTGGGTATTCTCGATCCCGCAAAAGTGACACGTACTGCTCTGCAGGGCGCGGCCTCTATTGCTGGCTTGATGATTACCACTGAAGCCATGATCACTGATGCAGCTGGCGATGATGCCGGTGGCATGCCTGCTATGCCCGATATGGGTGGCATGGGCGGTATGGGTGGCATGGGCGGTATGGGCGGCATGATGTAAGCCAAGCTCCTCCACATAAAAAAACCTCGCTTTTTGCGGGGTTTTTTTATGTCTTCTTAATGTAGATCAATGGTTTTATTCACACGCCGATATGACTAGAATAGCGCCTGATAAATTTATGGCTGTCTGTCTACATAATTCACACGTGTGTAAATGACGGGTAGCTGTGATTATAAAACTACACTAAAACTGACAGAGCTGAGGTTACGACTATGGAAAATCTTTCGACGATGGAATTTATCAACTTCCTGTTTCGCTGGGGGCACTTGCTCTTCGGTATTACCTGGATAGGCCTTTTGTACTATTTCAACTTTATTCAGGGTGGCTATTTTAAGCAGGCGACACCAGAAGCCTTGTCCGATGCGAAAGCCAAGCTGGCACCCAGTGCTTTGTGGTGGTTCCGTTGGGGCGCCATGTTCACCTTCATCACCGGCCTATTTTTGTTGATGGGCGTGCAAAAGCAGGGCGTGATGAATGAATATATTGTTGCCGGCGCACTGTTTGGCACTTTGATGTTCCTCAATGTCTGGTTGATTATCTGGCCTAACCAGAAGATTGCTTTGGGCATGGTTGAGGGTGATGGCCCTACCGCCGCTGGTAAAGCGTTGTTGGCCTCGCGTACCAATACTTTATTCTCTGCGCCCATGGCTTACTGCATGTTGGCTTCTCCACATATTGGCTACGGTGCAGACAGCTTGCTCAGCGTCAACGGCGGTGGTGCAGCTCTGTATGCAGTTCTGGCTTTAATTGCAGCACTTGAAGTGAATGCGATTGTTGGCAAGCAAGGCCCAATGACAACGGTTAAAGGCGTGATTCATTCGAGTCTCGGTTTGACTGTCGTTATGGCTTTGATTTTTCAATATGTTTAAAGCGTAAATGCATAAAAAAACCGGCCCTTGTTGGCCGGTTTTTTTATGGGGCCAGTTCGACAAAAGTGTATAATCCTAAAAACAGTAGTCGGATCACGAAAGTCTGCACAAGCTCTTGGCGCACCTAGAAAAGTTTAAAAAATTCTCATCACCAATAAGGTGACAGCGACTTTTTAAAATCCCCTATGCACACCAATATCTTGCACATCTTTTTCGTACCCAACTTCCGTTTCCAGGATAATTCCGGCTGTTTTACCACCAATACAGTGACTGAGAATGACAAAAGATAAGCCGAGTCGCCGAGAGCCCTTTATTGCCCGGCGTGATGAACCCGCTTCCTCGCGAACTGATTTACCTGTGCAGAAAAAAAAGGCACGGCCTATTAGCTCTCCGTCTGTTGTTGAACCCAGTAAGCTAGGTTTTATTGCACTTTGTATTGTTGTTGGTCTGCTACTTATTAGCCTTGCCGCTTTGTCTGTTTTTTCCTGGAAACAGAGCCAGTCCCAGCTGTATCTACAACAGCGTTTTGATGACCTCGTTCAACGTCTGGAATCCAGCGATGAATCTGTAGCCCAATCGGGTGCTAGCTTGGCTATAAAACTCAGCAAGCAGGAAGAAACACTGACCAAACATTGGTCGGAGATAAGGAAGCTCTGGGGTGTCGCTAATGACCGCAATAAAAAGGCTATTAAGGCTCTACAGCTCGCCGATACGGGTGCTAAAAAGGAATTAAAGAAGGCTCTACAAGCTCAGGTATCTTTGCAGAATCGCCTGAAAAGCCTACAAAATGAAATCAAAAAGGTGAGTAGTGCTTCACTGGTCGCCAATGCGCAAACTGATGATTTTTATGCGCAGCTAAAAGGCCTTGAAAAGAAACTCCAGGGTGCTGGCAGCGAGGCGGCGAGTCTGCAAAAGCTGATCGAAAAGAATCGCCAGGGCCAAAGTCGTCAACTAGCAGAACTTGAGCAGGCAGTGAAATCTATGGATGCCTTTAGAAAGCAAACCAACGAAAAATTTAGCCGATTACAGGCAGCGCCCACCGCGCCTTAATCCTATTTAGTAGGTTTTACCCGCTAATAATTCAATGACTCAGCCAATAAGCGAGAATTTATGACCGTCATCCGTCAGCAAGACTTAATTCAAGGTGTGGCCGATGCGCTGCAGTTTATTTCCTACTATCACCCGGTCGACTTTATTAAGGCTGTGGACGAGGCTTATCAGCGCGAGGAATCCCAGGCAGCGAAAGATGCGATGGCGCAAATCCTGGTTAATTCCCGCATGTGTGCCATGGGGCATCGCCCGATTTGTCAGGATACCGGCATCGTTACGGTGTTTTTGAAAGTCGGCATGAATGTGCAGTGGCAGAGTGAAATGAATGTCACCGACATGGTGAATGAGGGCGTGCGTCAGGCCTATATGAATCCCGACAACATTTTGCGCGCTTCTATTCTCGATGACCCCGATGGTGCTCGCAAGAATACCGGCGACAATACCCCGGCGGTTATCCATTATGAAATCGTTGCTGGTGACAAGGTTGAAGTCTATGTCGCGGCAAAAGGCGGCGGCTCAGAGGCCAAGGCCAAATTTGCAATGCTTAACCCTTCTGACTCCGTTGTCGACTGGGTACTGGAGCAAGTGCCGAAGATGGGTGCTGGCTGGTGCCCACCCGGTATGCTCGGTATTGGCATTGGTGGTACGGCTGAAAAAGCGATGTTGTTGGCGAAAGAGGTGTTGCTCGATCCGATTGATATTCATGAATTAGAAGCTCGCGGTGCTGAAAATCGTAGCGAAGAACTGCGCCTGGAATTGATGAAAAAGGTGAATGCGCTGGGTATCGGTGCTCAGGGTCTCGGTGGTTTGACAACCGTGCTTGATGTCAAAGTAAAGGACTACCCAACCCATGCGGCTAACAAAGCCGTGGCGATGATTCCCAATTGCGCAGCAACACGACACACCCATTTTACGCTGGATGGCAGTGGGCCTGCAGCGTTGACGCCGCCTAATATTGACGACTGGCCCGATATTGCCTGGGAAGTCGGCGACAGTGTACGTCGGGTTAATCTTGATGAGGTTACGCCGGAATCGATTCAAGAGTGGCAGAGTGGCGAGACTGTACTGCTCTCGGGCAAATTGCTGACCGGCCGCGATGCCGCCCACAAAAAAATTACCGACATGCTAGCCAATGGTGAAGCCTTGCCGGTCGACTTTACCCATCGCTTTATTTACTACGTCGGCCCGGTTGATCCCGTCGATGACGAGGTGGTTGGTCCAGCAGGCCCGACTACTGCGACGAGAATGGATAAGTTCACTCGCACTATGCTTGAAGAAACCGGCCTTATCGGCATGGTGGGTAAGGCCGAGCGGGGTGGTCTTGCCATCGATGCGATTCGCGATAATAAAGCGGTGTATTTAATGGCCGTTGGTGGCGCAGCTTATTTGGTGTCGAAAGCGATTACAGCTGCGAAGGTAGTCGCTTTCCCCGAGTTGGGTATGGAAGCTATTTATGAGTTTGAAGTCGTTGATATGCCGGTGACGGTGGCGGTTGATAGCAAAGGTGACTCCGTGCATCGCAGCGGTCCTGCGCAGTGGCAGGCGATTATTGAGCAGAGGACGATTGATATATCTTAAAGAGGATCGTTTGGCTTGGCTTATAATGCTAACTGCCGCAAGAATATGAGACAATGTCGGCACGATTTGTGGCTTGAGTTCTTGAATTTTAGAATTTTTAGGATTGTGCCACTGGATTTTATTTTACAAATGAGGGGATGGAAATGGCTAGATTCAGTGCTATAGGGATAGCAGGAGCCACGTTGCTGGCTTCAACATTAACAGTAAATGTCAGTGCGAACGAAGGTTTGTATTTGGGTGGCTCTGTCACCGGATATTATCTGGATAGTGAGCGCTTTGTTGGTGGTGGCGATGAAGCTTATGTCGGTGGTTTAAATCTGGGTTACCGCTTTTCTGATCGCTGGGCTTTGGAAGCCGGTGTTGGTACTGAAATTGGTGGCAATGCGATGGACACAGCCAGGATAGATGCCCTTTATTATTTAAATGAAGGCACTAAAGGCTGGCGGCCCTATCTTGTTGGTGGGTATGCATACTATGACTTGAATGACAGTGATTACAACTTTAGTGAAGTGAATCAGGAATACACTGAGCAAGTATCACTCGGTTTTGGCTTGTCAAAAATGTTAGATCGCCAGTGGGAATTCCGTTCAGATATACGTGGTCTTCATAAAGTGAGTGATTCTCAGGATGGTGTTGACGACCTTGCGCTGAATTTTGCGGTGAACTATTATTTCAATCCACCTAAGCCTGTCGCGGTGGTTGAGCCAACACCCGAGCCGGTAGCGCCACCGCCCCCTCCGGCTCCCGCAGAAGAGCCTGAAGTTCGTACAATCACTGTGCGCCTGAATGTTGAGTTTGAATTCGATAAAGCTGTTGTTCGCGCCATTTATGGTGATGAGCTGGAAGCCATCGCTAATGCGATGAAAGCCCACGGTGATATTGATCTGGTTCTTGAGGGACACACGGATTCAGCGGGTTCTGATGACTATAACCAGAGCCTTTCAGAGCGTCGTGTAATAGCCGTTGAAGCCAAATTGGCTGAAATGTATGGCCTTGATCCTGCACGTGTTTCAACAGTAGGTTACGGCGAAGCACGGCCTATTGCTGATAACAGCACGAAAGAGGGTCGGGCACGTAACCGTCGCGTAATTGGTGAACTCTCTTATTCAGAAGTGTTCGGCGATTAATTGTGCGTGATGATTGAAAATAGCGCCTTAGGGCGCTATTTTTTTGCCCGCTGTTTTTTATGCGCCTATATACCTATGCTAGCGTCCTCCCTTGGGTGGGATTTAATGAGGCTTGTCCGTTGGGCCTTTTCTCAAGATAGGAAATCGGCGATAAGGCCCCTGAAAGAATGAAACCGACTCTATACTGGCACGACTACGAAACCACTGGTGTTGATCCCACACGAGATCGCCCGGTGCAATTTGCCGGTCTGCGCACCGATGAAGACCTCAATATTATTGGCGAACCCCTGGTGCAGTATTGTCAGCTTGCCGACGATTGTCTGCCCCATCCCCAAGCCTGCTTGATTACCGGCATTACGCCGCAAAAGGCACGGGACGAAGGTGTCCCCGAGCCGCAATTTATCGCAGCGATTCACCGTGAATTATCCCAGCCGGGTACTTGCGGTGTTGGCTACAATAGCCTGCGTTTCGACGATGAAGTCACACGTTTCACCCTGTATCGCAATTTTTACGACCCTTATGAACGGGAGTGGAAGCAGGGTAACTCTCGCTGGGACATTATCGATATGCTGCGCCTGACCCGCGCCCTGCGCCCCGAGGGCATTGTCTGGCCCAATAAGCCCGATGGCTCTCCCAGCTTTCGACTTGAAGAACTGACCGCCGCTAACAATATTGAACACGCCGCTGCTCACGATGCGCTGTCGGATGTCACCGCGACCATCGCCATGGCGCGCCTGGTGAAAGAAAAACAGCCACGCCTTTATGACTATGTTTACAGTCATCGCCTTAAGCATAAGGCGGCAGGTCTGGTGGATAGGGTGTCGCGTAAACCCTTTCTTCACGTGTCGTCGCGCTTGCCTCGAGAGAATGGCTACACGGCAATGATGATGCCCCTCGCCCCGCATCCAACAAATAAAAATGCCGTGATTAGCGTTAACTTAATGGCCGATCCTGAGCCTTTGTTGAACCTCACCGCGGAGCAGATTGGTGAGCGCCTTTTTACGGCGACGCCAGATTTGCCCGAAGGTGTAGAGCGCGTGGCGCTAAAAGGCATTCACCTGAATCGTTGCCCGGTTATCGCCACACCCAAGTTGCTCGACAAGCCTACGGCTGAACGCCTGGGTATTGATCTCGATCGTTGTTATCGGCACTGGCAAACACTCTGCGCTGCTGATCTCGGTGACAAAATTGCAGCCATTTTTGCCGCGCCGGATTACCCTGAAATAGAAGACCCCGAACAGGCTTTGTACCAGGGCTTTTTACCCAATGATGACAAAGCCCTACTGACGCATATTCGCCGTACGCCCGTTGAAAGTCTCGGTGATGAGTCCCTGTTGTTCCGTGATGAGCGCTATAATGGCCTGCTCTTTAATTATCGTGCCCGCTATGCCAATGGAACGCTTACCAGTGCCGAGCGCAAGGCCTGGAAGCAGATGAAACAAGCGCGTTTGATCGACGGCGAAGAGGGCTATTTGAGTATGGCCGCCTATTTTGAAGAGCTTGATACACTGGAAAAAGCGCACAATCTTGAGCCGCAAAAGGTTGAAGTGCTTAAAGCGTTACGGGCCTGGGGCAAGCAGCTGGTGATCGAGTTGGCTAAATCATAGCGATACTTAATTAGAGTCTCCTTAAGTCAGAACGGCGTACTGAATGTGCCGTCGCGACACAATAAACTTTTACACGGGCTGTACTTTTACACAGTCTGTACTTTTATACAGGATAAGCGAAAGCGTGAATTTTACCGGTGCACACATCCTTTCTATTGAGCAGTTTGAGCGGGCTGATATCGAGGTGCTTTTTAGTACGGCCGACAATATGGAGCCTTACGCCCAGCGCCGTCGCATCACGCGGGTGCTGGAAGGTGCCATTCTCGGCAATATGTTTTTTGAGGCCAGTACCCGTACGCGCATTAGTTTTGGTTCGGCTTTTAATTTACTGGGGGGGGATGTGCGAGAGTCCGTTGGCATGGATAGCTCTTCGTTAATCAAAGGTGAATCTTTGCAGGATACGGCCCGGGTGCTCTCTGGCTTTAGCGATGTGATTTGCATGCGCCACCCCGAAGCAGGTTCGGTGGCTCAGTTTGCGGCGGCGAGTCGGGTGCCGGTGATGAATGGCGGTGACGGTAGCAATGAGCACCCCAGCCAGGCGCTGCTCGACCTGTATACCATCGCTAAAGAATTACAAGGCTTGGGGCGCAGTATTGATGGTCTGCGCATCGCCATGGTGGGTGACCTCAAACACGGCCGCACAGTACACTCCTTGTGCAAATTATTATCACTCTACAATAATATTCAGGTCACGCTGGTGTCCCCCACCGAGCTGGCAATGCCAGAACAGTATGTGGAAGGTTTGCGTCAAGCGGGCCATCAGGTCAGCGTGACAGATCAACTGGAGGGGAGTATCTCCAGCGTCGATATCGTTTATTCAACGCGTATTCAGGAAGAGCGCTTTAGCGATCGAGAGCAGGCCGATTTGTACCGGGGCCGCTTTCGTCTCAACCAGGCCATTTACACTGAGCACTGCGAACCCAATACCGTGATTATGCATCCCTTGCCACGGGACTCTCGGGTCGAGGCCAATGAGCTTGATGTCGATTTAGATAATAATCCCAATCTGGCCATTTTCCGCCAGGCCGATAACGGTTTACTGGTGCGCATGGCGCTATTTGCACTGGTGCTCGACGTTGCGCACTTGGTCGACCGGCACGCCAAAGATGTGCCTTGGCATAATTCTCGGGATTTGGCCAAGTGAGCGAGCAAGGATTGGCAGCACCAACAGATGAGAAGGTAAAAGCTATCGAGGCTTCTCATTTCGATGATATTCGACCCTACAATGACGACGAGTTTGAAGAAGTATTCACCCGTCTGCTAGGAGAGAGGGAGTTCGTCGACACCCTGGCAAGCATGAAGTTTTCACGGCTGTCCCGCTGGGTGCCTTGGCTTTTACGCCCGCTGATTCGAGCCACCATGAAACGTGCATTTGCTGACGTGACCAGTGTGGGTGATTTTCAGGCACTGATGGACGTGCAATTACGAAAATTGCTGACGCGAGATAATAGCCAGTTCACTGTCAGGGGGATCGAAAAACTTGACCCCAGGCAGTCATATTTATTTATTAGCAATCATCGCGACATTGCTATGGACCCGTCCCTGACAATTCTTGCTCTTCATCAGAAAGGGCTGGATTCGCTGCGTATTGCCATCGGCGATAATTTGCTGACCAAGCCCTTCGTTTCTGACTTAATGCGTTTGAATAAAAGTTTTATTGTGCGCCGTTCCGTCGTGGGTCGTCGCGAGAAGCTGGCAGCCCTTAAACACTTATCAGCTTATATTCGTTTTTCACTACAGGAAGAGCAGCAGTCTATCTGGATTGCTCAGCGTGAAGGCCGCGCCAAAGATGGCCTCGACGGTACCGAAACGGCGTTGCTGAAAATGCTCGCGCTGTGTAAAAGTAAAAGCCAGAGTTTCGGCGAGCTAATACAAGGCCTCAATGTGGTGCCGGTATCGCTGTCCTATGAATGGGACCCCTGCGACGGGGCAAAAGCAAAAGAACTTTATGCTCTACAAAACGACGGTGCTTACGAAAAAGCCGAGCACGAAGATTTTGCCAGTATTTACCGGGGCATCGTTGGCAATAAAGGCCATATTTATGTCACCTTTGGTGACTTACTCAGCGAGCCTTTTGAAGATGCCGCGAGTTTGGCGGCTGAAATTGATCGTCAAATTGTCGGTAACTACCGCCTGCAAGCGACCCACTGGATCGCCTATGAGCGTTTGCACGGCTTGTCTGAACAAGCTGAGCAAGTAAAGCAAAGTCTTGATGCGGATTGGCAAGCAGTTGCTCAGACCTTTGACGAAAGACTGGCGGCGGTTCCCGAGGAACACCGCGAGACTCTACTTGCCGCTTACGCCAACCCAGTGGTGCAATTTTTACAGTGCAGTGCCTAGCGGCCAGTCCGTATTCGCCTTCCATTATTTATAAGCCAGTCGTTAATAACCGTAGCGAGATAAGCCCCCATTTCATTATCTGAGAAAGACAAAGCCACCATTCAAACAGCGTACCGCGACTTTCTGGCGGCGCGTTCGTTGCGCCCTCGGCTGGGCCAGCGGCAGATGATTGGTCATATCGCCTCCTTTCTTGGCGCTATTGAGCGTGATGATGAAGGCTTACGTGTGTCCGACAATAATGTCATCGCCATTGAAGCGGGCACCGGCACGGGTAAAACCGTCGCTTATTTATTGTCAGTGCTATCGCTGGCGAAGTCGGCCGGTAAAAAGGTGGTTGTCGCTACCGGCACCGTGGCCCTACAGGGGCAGCTCTTAGATCGTGATATTCCCGATGTCATGGCCGCGACCGGCTGGGACTATAAATTGGCATTGGCCAAAGGGCGAGGTCGCTACCTCTGTCCGCTGCGCCTACAACAGTGTACTGAAACGGCCAAAGCGCAGGATGCCGGGCTTTTCCTGTTTGAAGATGAACTGGCTTTTCAGCCCGACCGACAAAGTGGTGAAACCCTACAGGCAATGGATGAGGCCTTGCAGACAGGTAGTTGGGATGGTGATCGAGATGCCTGGCCCGACGCCGTGCCCGCCCAAACCTGGCAGGCTTTAACGGTCGATCGCAATCAGTGTGCCGGTCGGCGCTGTCGGCTGATTTCAGAGTGCTGCTTTTTTCAGGCGCGTGAATCCCTTGAAGGGGCTGATTGCATTGTCGCCAACCATGATTTAGTAATGGCTGATCTGGCACTGGGGGGCGGGGCGATACTCTCGGCACCCGAAGATACCATTTATATTTTTGACGAAGCCCACCGATTGGGCAATACGGCACTCAATCACTTTGCCAGCCAATGTCGTTTAAATGCGACGACCCAATGGCTGGAGCAAATGCAAAAAACCTTGAAAGCGATGGCGACACCTTTTGCGGAAATGCCCGATATTATTAACCGGGGTGCCGAGCTGGGCGAAATTTCTCTGCTGGCCCGCCAGCTCTTGCATCAGGCTACGCCTCTGTTTCAAAGCACACTGGAAAACAGTGAAAGCAAGCAGGGTTACGGCCAGGGTTTTGGGAATAGTCAGGTGCAGTATCGCTACCCCGAGGGGCGTGTTGACGAAGCTTGCCGCTCCTTGAGCGAAGACTTAACCGCTGTCTTTGTACGCTTGAGTGGCCGTATGGAAAACCTCCACAGCGTGCTGGAAGAGGCCTTGGAAAATGCCCACCAGCCCGTGCCCCGGGTCGATATTGAACAGTATTTTCAGGTCGCCGGGCAATGGCTGGGCCGAGCCAGTGGGGCGACTGAACTGTGGTCGGCCATGTCTTATCCCGACCCTGAAGGCCAGCCACCCATGGCGCGCTGGCTAACCCACGAAGACAACGGTGATATTCGTTTGTCGGTTAGCCCAATATCGGCGGGACTACGTCTCTACGAATTGCTTTGGCAACGTTGTTATGGGGCGGTTACGACATCGGCCACGCTGCGGGTACTCGGCGATTTTGAGCGTTTTAAAAGTGATAGTGGTATGGCGCCCCAAACCCAGTGTGAAGTAGTGGCCGGTGCTTTCGACTACGCCAATGCGGGCTTGTTAGTGGTGCCTGATATCGGCGCTGAAGCCAGTGACGCCCGCGCTCACACACAGGCCTTGATCGAATATTTACCCGATTTACTGTATCCCGACTCGTTAACGCAATTGGGAGCGGAATCGGCGGAGAAGAATGAGAAATCCTCTAACGGTGGCGTGCTGGTGCTTTTTGCCTCGCGCCGTCAGATGGAGGAGTTGGTCGATGCACTGGCCACTGACCTACCCTGGCAGCTACTGGTGCAGGGTGAGTTAAGTACCGCTGAAATTGTTAGCCGCCATCGGGCTACGATTGACGGGGGCGAGCGCAGTATTATTTTTGGCCTCGCCAGTTTCGCCGAGGGCATGGATTTACCCGGCGCCTACTGCGAACACGTGATTATCGCCAAGCTACCCTTTGCCGTGCCGGATGATCCGCTGCAGGCAGCGCTGGCAGAATGGGTAGAAAGCAAAGGGGGTAATGCTTTTCGGGAAATCACCCTGCCCGACGCTGCGCTGCGTTTGATACAGGCCTGTGGGCGTTTATTGCGCCATGAAAGTGATCGGGGGCGGGTGACGATTTTAGACCGGCGACTGGTGACGAAAAGCTATGGCCGTCAGCTGCTGGCTTCACTGCCGCCTTTTAAGCAGGTTATTGAAGGGGTTTAAAAGCCTTCGAGCCGGCGGGTTTAAATCCCTAGTTTGTATTACAGCATGTTGCTTAACCCTGTCGTTAAGACAGAAGTTCCAGCGGGTGTATTGAGCCAAATCAGGGTGGTGATATTGGTTATTACGGTTAACCAGAAAACCAGACGAAATGCTTGTTTTTGAGATTTATGGCGTAACTTTTCCTGGGCAATCAGTGCGCCGGGCCAACCACAAGTCAGGGCTAAAAAATGTAAAGTGCTCTCTGGGGTTCGCCATGTGCCTTTTTTTGCTGCTGATTTGTCCTTTGCATACACGACGAAAGTCAACATGCTGGCTAATAGGTAAAGAGGCAACACTAAAAAAGTTATCTTTGCCATCAACGTTAAAATGCCAAGGATGATAAAAAATAAAGTGGCAGCGATAATAAGCTTTGGTCGCTTCTCAATAACGTTACTTTGTACTGGCTTTTCTCCTGCCCGGCTTACTTTAATAGCACAGGGCCTACCTTGTTTATCCGTCGATATGCTGTAGGTTACAGGCTGATTGATCTGAGGTTTTTTCTGCCGATGACTGAATGCAGTGATATGGGTGAAAATCCTTTTCCCGCCATCATCGGGTGTAATAAAACCAAATCTTTTACCCTGATTCCATGAGGCTATTTTTCCTTTAGCTTTCATATTATTTTCAGATGTTAAGGGTTTATTTTTAGCAGCCGTGTTTTGATTCTTTCGCTAATGATACCGACATCCAGCCCTGCTGTAGTGATCTGCGCGCCGTGGGTGTCGTGATCGATAAATACATCGGGTAAGCCAAGGTGTAATACGGCAACGACGATGCCCTGCTGGGCGAAATACTCGCTCACGCCTGCACCTGCGCCACCGGCGATGGCATTTTCTTCGAGGGTGACAATCAATTGATGCTCAGCAGCCAGCTGGTCGAGTAGCTCGGTGTCGAGGGGTTTGATAAAACGCATATCGGCGACACTGGCGTCAACCCCTTCCGCAACGCTGAGTGCCGTCGGCAGCAGAGCGCCAAAATTAAGGATGGCCACTTGTTGGCCCTGGCGGCTTAGTCTGCCTTTGCCGATGGGCAGGGCTGTCATGGTGTGTTCTATTTTCGTACCGGGGCCGGTGCCACGCGGGTAGCGTACGGCGGCGGGGCCCTGGTGCCTATAGCCGGTGTAGAGCATTTGCCGGGCTTCGTTTTCATCGGCCGGGGCCATAATTACCATGTTGGGGATGCAGCGCATAAAGCTAATATCAAAGCTGCCGGCGTGGGTGGCACCGTCTTCGCCGACTAGACCGGCGCGGTCGATGGCAAACAAAACGTCGAGGTTTTGCAGGGCGACGTCATGAACTAACTGGTCGTAGGCGCGCTGTAAAAAAGTGGAGTAAATCGCAACGACAGGCTTTTTGCCCTCGCAGGCAATACCGGCGGCGAGGGTCACGGCGTGTTGTTCGGCAATGGCGACGTCGTGAAACTGTTTGGGGAAGCGCTCGGCAAATTCAACCATGCCCGAGCCTTCACTCATCGCGGGTGTGATCGCGACTAACTCGGGGTGGTCGCCAGCCATATCACACAGCCAGTCACCGAAAATTTGCTGGTACTTGGGGAGCTTTGGTGCGGGCTTTAATTCTGAGGCGGATGTTTCGCCACCGGGGGTGGGGATTTTGTTCAGTGCGTGATAGCCAATGGGGTCTTCTTCGGCGGGTAAAAAGCCTTTGCCTTTCTGGGTGGCAACGTGGAGAAGTACGGGGCCGGTAACCTGTTTGAGGTTTTCCAGGGTGTGTACTAATAGCGGGATGTTGTGGCCATCGATAGGGCCAATGTAGGTAAAGCCAAGTTCTTCAAAAACGATGCCGGGGGCAACCATTGATTTTAATAGCTCTTCAGTTTTACGAATAATACCTGAAGTTGAAGGGAAGGCTTTTAGCAGACTTTTGGTGCTTTCGCGAAACAGGTTGTACAGCTTGCTCGACCATAATTTGGAAAAGTAAGTGGCGAGCCCGCCGACACTCTTTGATATCGACATGTTGTTGTCGTTGAGCACCACCAGCATATCGAGATCGACATGGGCGATATGGTTGAGCGCTTCGAAAGCCATGCCAGCCGTCATCGCACCATCGCCAATCACCGCGACGCAGCGTCGCTTGGGCTGTGAATCTTCCGGTTGCTCAAGGGCAGAGCCGATGGCCATGCCCAGGGCGGCACTTAAGGAGGTGCTGGAGTGACCGACGCCGAAGGGATCGTACTCGCTCTCTTCTCGATTGGGGAAGCCAGCAAGCCCGTTGCGATGGCGAATGGTCGATAGTTGTTCGCGCCGCCCGGTGAGAATTTTATGGGGATAGGTCTGGTGGCCGACATCCCATACCAATCTGTCGTTCGGGGTGTTAAAGGCATAATGCAAAGCGATGGTCAGTTCGACAACGCCAAGTCCTGCGCCAAAGTGGCCGCCCGACTGACCTACGGAATAGAGTAAATAAGCACGTAATTCATCGGCGACCTGTTCCAGCTCGCTTTCCGGGAGGTCGCGTAATTGTGCCGGAGAATCGATGCGATCCAGCAGGGGTGTCACGGGCCGGGTGAGTGGAATGTCGGTGTAAGTAGCGGTCATGTAGGGCGGCTATTATTGTAGGGCGACTATTATGTGGGTTATCAAAGGGCTAATTTTGAGGCGGCAATCTTACACGATATCACCGTGGATTGGGTGGCTCAGTGGTTTCGGTTGACGATAAAGTCGGCGATATCTCGCAGGTGATTGGCGCGCTCATCGAGCTGGCTGAGGGTGTCCATGGCCTGCTGATGCAGTTGCTTGAGTTTTGTTTTCGCGCCATCGTGGCCGAGCAGAGAGGTATAGGTCGATTTGTTGTGTAATTGGTCAGCACCCGCCTGTTTACCGAGCACGGCAGTGCTGCCCTCGGTGTCGAGAATGTCATCTTTGACCTGAAAGGCGAGACCAATGGCTCGACCGTAGGCGCGCAGTTTCTCCAGTGTTTGTGTATCAGCACGGCCACTACTTTGAGCCCCCATGGAAATGCTGGCGACGATCAGGTCGCCGGTTTTATGGGCGTGCATGGTCTCCAGGTATTGGAGATCGACAGGGGTATCGGTCGCGTATAAATCCATTGCCTGACCCTTAACCATGCCGGCGGCACCTGAGGCCTCGGCGAGTTCACGAATGAGTACTAAGGCTAGCGTTGGCGTAACGTGAGTCAGTTGAGTGAGCTGCTCAAAAGCCAGGGTTTGCAGGCCGTCTCCAGCGAGAATGGCCGTGGCTTCGTCATAGGCAATATGGCATGTGGGGCGACCCCGACGGAGATCGTCGTCATCCATTGCCGGCAGGTCATCGTGGATCAGCGAATAGCAGTGAATCAGTTCCAGAGCGCTGGCAATGCGGTCGGTGTCACTATTAATGGGCCCAAGGCTGAGGGCGGCGGCGTAAGCCAGGCAGGGGCGAATACGCTTGCCCTGGTCGAGGGTGGTATAACGCAGTGCTGCGTTTAAAGGGGAGTTATTCGGGGAGGGCAGGCTGCTTTCAAGCTGCCGTTCTATACGCTCGCGGCATTCGCTAAGAAAGTCGTCGACGCTTTGTTTCACTCCTTTTCCTCAGCAAAAAAATCGGCAGTTTGAACGTCGCCGTCACTGTCGCTGGTTAAAATACGTACCCGCTGCTCGGCATCGCTGAGAGCTGACTGGCAGTCGCGAGTGATTTTAATGCCTTTTTCAAAGGATTTTAGCGACTCGTCGAGATTGAGATTGCCGGTTTCCAGAGACTCAACCAGGGTTTCGAGTTGCTTGAGGCTTTGCTCAAAATTAATTCCGCGTTTTCGTGTTGCCATACTTGTGATCGCTATTGCTAAAACGGGGCTAACCCTAACTGAGTGCTGCCTTTCAGGTCAATACAATGTGAGCCAATGCAGTGTCGATTGATGGTGAATGTCGCGCCAGAGTAGGATATATCCTACATGCATTGCAGATATCGACGAATAGCCTACTCGCGGCCTTGGGTGCATTATGCTTTCTACACGGATGTGTTGCACAAGGATGTTACGTAAAAGGATATTACGTACAGGGAAGTGGTCAGGATGACCGGCTCAGGATGAGCGATGAAGACGGGCCAGGATGGCTCGCTTACAAGGAAGAGGTCGGGATGACCATCGATTGTAAGGAATTGGATCGGAAGCTTATAGGGATTTAGGTTCTGGTCACTCCAAGGCTGGATGCACTTTGCTAGTACTACTTTGACGCCCTTTTACTTCTCCGGTAAGAGGGCGTTTTTATTTAAGCGGTTTTTCACCCTCCCTTTACCCCGCTAGTTAAGCCTTTTCTTTCAGCGCACTCTTCAGTCCTCCCTGCTTATCCTGTAATTCTCATTTTCGTTAGTGCAAACCGTCATTGGCGTTATAGTGGTGGGGCAGGTGTTGTGTACCTGTCTATTATCGCGGGCCAAAATAACGCTTGAAGCGCATTAGCGCTAGCAGAGTACTGACGGGGGAAAGAATTATGGATCTAGGGATTAGTGGTAAGCAGGGGATTGTCTGTGGTGCTAGCCAGGGTTTGGGTTTGGCTTGTGCACGTGCGCTGGCGCAGGAGGGTGTCAATTTGATCCTTGTCGCCCGTAACCCTGAGCCATTGCAAGCCGCTGTCGAGAGCTTAAGTCAGCTGAGCACAGCAAAAATACAGGCTGTAGTCGGTGATATCACTACTGATGAGGGGCGTGATGCAGTACTTCAGGCCTGCCCTGAACCAGATATATTAATCAATAATGCCGGTGGCCCACCACCGGGGGACTTTCGCGACTGGCGGCAAAAGGAGTGGTTCGATGCGGTGAATAGCAATATGTATTCGGCGATCGATATGATTCGTCGTACCCTCGACGGCATGGCTGCGCGGGGTTTTGGGCGCATTGTTAATATCACCAGCACGTCTGTAAAGTCGCCGATGCCGGGTCTTGGTCTGTCGAATGGTGCGCGGGCGGGCCTGAGTGGTTTTGTTGCGGGTGTTGCCCGGGAGAAAGTTCGGGACAATGTCACCATCAATAATTTACTGCCGGGGCTGTTTGCTACGGATAGAGGGCGAGGTTATCTGGCTTATCGAGCGGCTCAGGAGGGTGTCAGTGCTGAGGTTTATACCCAGCAATTCAATGAATCTAGCCCCGCGGGGCGAATGGGTGATCCCGATGAATTTGGCGCGACCTGTGCATTTTTGTGCAGTGCTATGAATGGCTATATGAGCGGGCAGAATATTTTGCTGGACGGGGGTGTTTACTCGGGCACTTGCTAGTTTGATGTCTCGCGTTAGCTTAAATACTGGCCCCATCGTCAAGTATGATGATGGGGCCAGTAATTTTTCAAACGTTAAACGTCCGCTTATTTAGGCTCGGCTATTTAGGTTCGGTAATAAAGTCATCCATATCAACATGACGTGTCAACTTGAAGAAGTCGACATTGCGATAAGGTGAATTGACGACCACGCGGCCTGTTGAGTTACGGTAATAACTGCTCACGCCAGGGTGAGTCCAGACCATGTTTTCGTGGATGGCATTGACCTTTTCGATGTAGTTATCGTGCACTTCTTGTTTGCACTCAACTGCGCCGATGTTGTCATTCGCCATGTTGTTGATCATCTGCATCACATAGCGTACCTGCATTTCACAAACGAAGACGAAGCTGCCGCCGTGACCCGGTTGAAGGTTGGGGCCGTAGAGTGTGAAAAAGTTGGGGAAGCCGGGTACGTTGGTGCCGAGGTGAGCAGAGGCATTGTCGTCGCCCCAAACATCACGCAAGTTCTTGCCATCGCGACCGATGATTTCGTAGGTCGACAAAAACTTCAACACGTCGAAGCCGGTAGAAATAAGGATGATGTCAGCTTCGTATTCGCTGCCGTCTTTGGTGATGACCTTATTGCCTTCGATACGATCAATGCCGTTATCAACCAGTTCAACTTTGGGGTTGCGCAGCATGCGGAACCAGCCGTTATCCATCAGCATGCGCTTACCGAAAGGAGGGAAAGTCGGCAGCGTTTTGTCCATTAAGTCGTCAGCGCGATCACCCAGCTGTTTCTTCATGTAGCTAGTGAAATAGGCGCGGTGGCTGTCGTTGGTGGCATTCAGTGAGCGCTCGGGGTGCTCCCAGCTTGGGTCTTTGTGCAGGGAATCATAAACACGGTCATTGTAGATCCAACCCAGACGCATGCGATACCACATACGGTAGAGGGGCACTTCTTTAAACAGGTAGCGAATCTCCTCAGGCACATTGACGCGAAACTGCTCGAAGGGTGATACCCAGTGAGGGCCGCGCTGGAAGATAGTCAGCGACTCGACCTGATTTTGAATCTCTGGCCCTAACTGCATCGCAGTCGCGCCATTGCCGATCATCACGACTTTCTTGCCATCGAGAGACTTGCCTTCTGGCCATTCGGCGGTATGCCAGCTTTCACCGGTAAAGCTATCGAGACCTTGAATATTTGGGAAGGCGGGTGGGTTGAAGATACCCGCGCAGCTAATAACAACATTTGCTTCCAGCGTTTCTTCACTGCCATCAGCGTGAGAAACGTTAACCTTCCAGCTTTGCGTGTCTGCCTGATATTCAGTGCTGATGACATTCGTTTCAAAGTTGATTGATTTTTTCAGGTCAAAATCTTCGGCAACGCCTTCGAAGTAGTCGCCTAATTCACCACGTAGTGCAAAGTAGGCAGACCAGTCGTAGGGGGCGAATGAGAAAGAATAGAGATGGCTAGGGGTATCAACACCGGCACCGGGATAGCGGTTATCCTGCCAAACACCGGCAACAGTGGAGCGACGTTCGAGAACGGTGAAAGGCACGCCAGCACCTTGCAGGCTAACAGCTGTGGCTAGACCAGAAACACCGGCACCAATAACGATAACGTTAAAGCCTTCGGGTACGTCAATTTTGTTTTCCCACTTCATGGGCGTTTGGCCAAGCTGAGCATTGGTCATTTCACCGTACTCAGGCGGTACTTTCTCGCCCATAGAAGAGGTGAGCATTTCAACCAGGTCTTCATCGCTGGGTGCTTCTATAGCAAGGGGCTCGCCCGCTTTCCAGGCTAGAATGGCAGCCAGTGATGCGTCACGGATTTCTTGTTGAATGGTCTCGTCAAAGCCACCGCTATCGTTGTCGCCGGTACCGCTGCCGCGTTTGGGGCGGTAGGGATCTGCGATCCAGCGTTTGTCGCCGGTGAGTTGTACCAGTACCATAAGCAAGGTCGGTATATTTGCGATGGCGATTGCATCGGCAAGTTGTTGCTTCTCTGTCATGTTTTAATCCTATTTTTTGTGGAGGTTATACGTGCCAAGGAGGATTTGATAACTCCAGTTAGTAGTTTCGGCGCGACAGTTTAACCGGCAGAAGCACAGGGGCAAAATCTTTTTAACCCTGCAGAACGCAGGGTTATGTTGGTGTGAGGGTTGGCTGGCAATTGCTGTGTGGGTTTTTGTAGTTCAAATAGAGAGGTGAAGAATGGATATACAGATGCTTTGGTGGCAGTGGGTATTGCTGGGCATGGGCCTGATGATACTGGAGATGTTTTTACCGAGTTTTATTGCGCTCTGGTTTGGCTTGGGGGCCATTGTCGTCGGCTTGGTCGTTTGGCTCTTTCCGCAAATGGACGTCTCTTGGGCGGTGTTTATCTGGGTGCTTGCCTCCGGCTCCTTTGTGATTCTCTGGTTTAAAGTCTTCAAGCCGAGCATGGTGGATAAAACCAAAGCGGGTATATCTCGCGATGCGGCCCTCGGCGAGACCGGTCAAGTCGTTAAAGCCCCCCATGGCGAAGGGCGCGGCGTAGTGCGTTTTACCATGCCGGTGCTGGGTGAAGATGAGTGGGACTTTATTTGTGTGGAGGAGGTTGTTGAGGGCGACAAAGTGTTTATCAAAGACTTCTCCGGTAACACGCTGATTGTTTCTAAATCGGGTGTTTGATTTTGCCGCTGCTATTGCCGCACTAGGGGGCGCGCTGACGGGCGTATTGAAGACTCGGTGTCTCGCCTGACCGCTGCAGTACAGCAACAACTACAGACGCATAGCGCTGTGCTCGATCGAGCGCGGCAGGTCTATGTTGGCTACAGCGGCGGCCTTGATTCCCATGTTCTATTACACAGTGTGATGGCCATGCTGGGGGCGGAACGGGTCACTGCCATTCATATTAACCATCAATTGAATGCGCAGGCCGCGGACTGGGCTGAGCACTGTGCTGCTGTGAGTCAGGCGCTGGGTGTCGCATTGCAAGTGCATGCTGTTGACGTGTGCCAGCAAACATCGAGTACTGAAAATACTGCCCGCGAGGCGCGTTATCAGGTGTTCGAGCAGGTGCTTGGTAAGGGCGATGTTCTCTTGCTCGCCCATCATCAGGACGACCAGGCTGAAACGGTGCTTTATCGTTTGCTGCGCAACTCGGGCCCTCGGGGTTTGGCGGGTATTCCTGTGAGTCGAACGGTGGGTCGAGGTAGCTTGCTTCGGCCTTTACTGCAATTACCGCGCGCTGAGCTAGACCGTTATGCCCGTGAACATCAGCTGAGCTGGATTGAAGATCCGTCCAATATTGATTTGATACATGACCGTAACTATTTGCGTCATCAGGTAACGCCGGCACTGGCCCAGCGTTGGCCTGATTTCGCGGCCCGCATTGCCGCCAGTGCCAGCCTCTGCCAACAGGCCGATGAGCTGAATAATGACCTGGCAGAAATTGATCTCAATACACTGGCAGAAAAGAAAGCAAGGCTGGGCTGGAGTATTGATCTCTCCGGTTTTGCCGCGTTTTCTACTTTGCGCCAGGCCAATGTCCTGCGCTACTGGGCGAGCCTGCATTGCCCGTTGCCGCCGGGTTATCACAGCGTGATGGCGGTGCTCGATAGCGTATTACCTGCGGGGCAGGACAGAGCGCCGTTGGTGAGCTGGCCCGGTGGTGAGTGGCGGCGCTTTAATGGCCGCTTGTTTTTACTGCCCGGCGGCTGGAATAAGCAAGTACCAGAGGCATGCGAGTGGCAGCCTGAATTACCTTTACAGCTAACGGATGTCAGTACTCTGAGTGCCGCGCCGATTAGCGGGGTGGGATTGAAGCTGTTGCCAGATGAGCAATTGTTGGTCAAGTTTCGCAGTGGCGGTGAGCGCTGTCGTCCGGCGGGCAGGGTGGGAAGCAGTAGCTTGAAGAAGCTGCTGCAGGAATATCAGCTAGAGCCCTGGTTGCGGGATAGAATTCCTCTGATTTATAAGCATTCGACGACGGGAGGAAAGGGCGCGGAGCTGATAGCTGTCGGTGATCTCTGGATTTGTCAGGGCTTTACCGTTGAGAGTGGTGATTGTGCCTATAGTTTACACTGGGATTTGTCGCTTTAACCTCATGGCATATAAGGGTGAATTGTCGGTGAAGAAAGAAGCTAATTGCACCTTGTCCGGATTGTGACGAGGGCTCTTTTCTGCTAATCTGACGCCCCTTCTACAGCCCGTAGAAGTGTCGCGTAAAAAGCGATAAATTCGCCGGGCCTGCAATGTAATCATCCACAATCATTACCTTACAGGGTAAGCATGACGCGATTTATTTTTGTGACAGGTGGCGTTGTTTCGTCGCTTGGTAAAGGCATTGCCGCCGCCTCTTTAGGCGCCTTACTCGAGTCGCGGGGGCTGAAAGTTACCCTGCTCAAACTCGACCCCTATCTGAACGTTGATCCGGGCACCATGAGCCCGTTCCAGCACGGTGAGGTTTTCGTTACCGAAGACGGTGCCGAAACCGATCTCGACCTGGGTCACTACGAACGTTTTCTTAATTCGCGCATGACCCGCAATAACAATTTCACCACTGGGCAGGTGTACGAAACCATTCTGCGCCGCGAGCGTCGGGGTGAATATCTGGGCGGCACTGTTCAGGTGATTCCCCACGTCACTGATGAGATCAAGCGGCGGATTATTAAAGGCGGTGAGGGCAATGATATCGCCCTCGTCGAGATCGGCGGTACGGTGGGTGATATTGAATCCCAGCCCTTTCTCGAAGCGATTCGCCAGTTAAAAGTGGAGCTTGGCAGTGCTCAGGCTTTATTAATTCATCTGACATTAGTGCCCTATATCGCCACCGCGGGTGAAACAAAAACGAAGCCCACCCAACACTCGGTTAAAGAATTGCGCTCCATCGGCCTGCAGCCCGATGTGCTGATCTGTCGCTCAGAGGTGGCTATAGACGCGGGTTCACGGCGTAAAATTGCACTATTTACCAGTGTTGAAGAGCGTGCCGTTGTGCCGCTGATGGACGCTGACAGTATTTACAAAATTCCGCGCTATCTCTCCGACTGGAAGCTCGACCAGTTTGTTATCGAACGCTTCCTGCTCGACTGTCCGCCTGCGGATCTCAGTGAGTGGGATCAGGTGGTCGAAAACCAGCGACAGTCGACAACGCCAGTGACCATCGCCATGGTCGGCAAGTACATGGAGCTGCTCGACGCCTATAAGTCTCTTAACGAGGCACTGTCTCACGCCGGCATCCAGAATTTTTCTAAGGTGAATATTCGCTACATCGATTCCGAAGACCTCTGTGACAACATGGCTTTGCTCGACGATTGCCACGGTATTCTGGTACCCGGTGGTTTTGGTGAGCGTGGCGTCGAGGGCAAGATTAAAGCGGTGAAATATGCTCGCGAACAAAATATTCCCTATCTGGGTATTTGTCTGGGTATGCAGGTCGCGGTGATTGAATATGCGCGCAATGTGGCCGGGCTTGAAAATGCCAATAGCACCGAGTTTGATTCGAATACGCCCTACCCGGTGATTGGTTTGATTACTGAATGGCTCGACAATAGTGGTAAGCGCGAGCTTCGCTCCGAAGACTCTGACCTTGGCGGCACCATGCGTCTCGGTGCTCAGGAAAGCCGCCTGGCATCAGATTCAATGGCACGGGAAATTTACGGTGCTGATGTGATTTGTGAGCGCCACCGCCATCGTTATGAGGTCAACAATAATCTGATTGGCCAGATTCAGGAGGCCGGTTTGAAAATTGGTGGCTGGTCGGGGGATGACTCTTTGGTAGAGACGGTTGAGTTGCCCGAGCATCGCTGGTTTTTTGCCTGTCAGTTCCACCCCGAATTTACGTCCACCCCCCGTGGCGGCCATCCCCTGTTTACCGGCTTTGTTAAAGCGGCCCTGGATTACAGTCAGGAGTCCTGAGTAATGAGCGCAAAGATCGTCACCATCGGTGATATAAAAGTCGGCAACGACCAGCCCTTTGTATTGTTTGCTGGGGTTAACGTGCTGGAGTCACGGGATTTTGCTCTGCAGGTCGCCGAGCATTGCGCCGAGGTGGCTGAGCGACTGGCTATCCCCTATATATTTAAAGCGTCTTTTGACAAGGCTAATCGCAGCTCTATTCACTCCTTCCGTGGCCCGGGTTTAGCAGAAGGTTTGAAAATCCTCGCCGAGGTTAAAGCGACATTTAATGTGCCGCTAATTACCGATGTGCATGAAATCGAACAGGCCAGTGTCGTGGCCGAAGTTTGCGATGTGATTCAGTTGCCGGCTTTTCTCGCACGCCAGACTGATCTGGTCGCAGCGATGGCGGCAACCGATGCCGCGGTGAATATTAAAAAACCACAGTTTATGAGTCCCTCGCAGGTCGGCAATTTGGTCGATAAGTTTCGTGAGTGCGGCAAGTCAGATGTCATGTTGTGCGAGCGCGGTAGCAGCTTCGGCTATGACAATCTGGTGGTTGATATGCTTGGCTTCAGTGTGATGAAGCAAGTGAGTGACAATGTGCCTATCATTTTTGACGTGACCCATTCTCTGCAGTGTCGAGATACTGGCGGAGCGGCTTCAGGTGGACGTCGTGCGCAACTGCCCGAATTGGCACGGGCGGGTATGGCCACGGGTTTGGCTGGTTTGTTTTTAGAAACCCACCCCGCCCCGGACAACGCTTTGTGCGATGGCCCCAGTGCTCTCAAGCTATCGTTGCTCGAACCTTTTTTACAGCAGGTAAAGGCGGTTGATGATTTGATTAAGCAGATGCCGCCACTTGATACGGCTTGATAGCAGTACGTTTCTCTTGAAGCCTCGCTGATCAATAACTGTTTAAAAATAAAGTCCCAACAATTTAAGAGCTAAGATTGAGTAGCTCAAAAGTAAGTACAAACAAGGAAATACAATGACCAAAATTGCTGATATCAGGGCCTATGAAGTGCTGGATTCGCGGGGCAACCCAACCATTAATGCCGATGTGATTCTCGAATGTGGTGCCGTGGGCAGTGCCTGTGCGCCCTCGGGAGCCTCTACGGGCACACGTGAAGCTCTGGAATTGCGCGATGGCGATGAGAGCCGTTACCTGGGTAAGGGCGTATTGACCGCCGTCAGCCATGTTAATCGTCCTCTTCGCGAGTTGCTGTTAGGTAAAGATGCCTGCGATCAGCGTGAACTTGATCGTCTGATGATTGAAGCCGATGGCACGGACAACAAAGCCAAATACGGTGCCAATGCCATATTGGCCGTTTCTCTGGCGGCAGCAAAAGCGGCGGCCCAAGCGAAAAACATCCCCCTTTATCAGCACATTGCCGATATTAACGGTACGCCGTTAAAGTACACCATGCCGGTGCCAATGATGAATATCATCAATGGTGGCGAGCACGCCGACAACAATGTCGATATTCAGGAATTTATGATCTTGCCCGTTCTGGCAACGTCTTTTAGCGAAGCACTGCGTCAGGGTGCTGAGATTTTTCACAGCCTGAAAAAAGTACTTTCAGCGCGCGGCCTGAATACAGCGGTCGGTGATGAAGGTGGTTTTGCCCCTAATCTGCCATCGAATGAAGCCGCCATTGAAGTGATTGCCGAAGCGGTTGCTAATGCTGGTTATACGCTGGGTGAAGACATTATGCTGGCGCTGGATTGTGCGTCATCCGAGTTTTATAGCGACGGCGAGTACCACCTCTCGGGTGAGGGCAAGGTGTTTTCTGCCGTTGAGTTTGCCAACTATCTGGCCGACTTAGCGAAGCGCTACCCCATTTTGTCGATTGAAGATGGCATGGACGAAAGTGACTGGGAAGGCTGGGCTGATTTGACCCGTAAAACGGGCAGTACCGTACAGCTAGTTGGTGATGATTTGTTTGTCACCAACACCAAGATTTTACAGCGCGGTATCGACGAAAATATCGCCAATTCTATTCTGATCAAGTTTAACCAGATCGGCACCTTGTCTGAGACTCTGGATGCCATTCAGATGGCAAAAGATGCTGGCTACAGTGTCGTTATCTCTCACCGTTCCGGTGAAACTGAAGACACCACTATTGCCGATTTGGCCGTGGCGACCTCCGCCGGGCAAATCAAAACCGGTTCGCTGTGCCGTTCCGACCGCGTGGCCAAGTACAACCGCTTGCTGCGTATTGAAGCTGAGCTTGATGGCACGGCTGCCTACCGGGGTTTGGCTGAATTCCGTCGTTAGATAGGGGGTATGAGCGGCGGGGGTGATTGAATGCGCTGGTTGCTGCTCGTCCTTATTGCCATTCTGGGGCTTTTCCAGTATTGGTTCTGGTTGGGCGAGGGTGGCTTGCTAAAACAGTCTGCCCTTGAAAAACAGGTGCTCGAACAGCGGCAGGAAAATCGTGTGTTGCAAGAGCGTAACGCCGCACTGGAAGCCAGGGTCAGGTATCTCAAAGATGGCCTCGAAGGTATTGAAGAGCGCGCCCGCCATGACCTCGGGATGATCAAAGAAGGCGAGACCTTTTATATGTCGCTTGAAAATGACAGTGTGCAGTGACTCTCCCGTCGTGACTCGCTCCTTTGTGGCTTCCCCCTTCGTGAACCACCCTCTATGAAGCTCTTGCGATGAAGTGCTGGCTCATCGTGCCCGCTGCCGGTAGTGGCTCCCGTTTTGGCAGCGAAAAGCCCAAGCAATATGCCCCGCTCGCGGGTAGTACGGTGATCGAAAATACTCTCGACAGGCTACTGGAATTAGAGGCTCAGGCAATAATTTTGGCGATCAGCCCTGACGACAGCTATTGGCCATCTCTGGACATTTCACAGCATCAAAAAATCCGTACCTGTGCTGGTGGCGCTGAGCGGGCCGATTCGGTTTATCTCGCTTTACAGAGTATCGCCAGCGAAGCCGATGAGCTGGACTGGGTGCTAGTCCACGATGTTGCTCGACCCTGCGTACGTGTGGCGGACATCCGTTTATTAATGAATTCCCTGTCAGCTCATCCGGTCGGCGGCTTACTGGCGACCCCAGTTAGTGCCACATTAAAACGTGTCGGCAATTCACAACATGCTGGTACTGCAACGATGAATGCAGCAGGTGCAGTGCTTGAAACGGTATCGCGGGATAACTTATGGGCGGCAGCTACGCCACAAATGTTTCGCTTTGGCTTATTGATGAAGGCTCTGCAACAGTGCCGCGATGGCGGTGTCAGCCCGACCGATGAGGCAGGGGCTATCGAGTGTCTGGGTCTACAGCCAGAGATTATTGAAGGCCACAGCGATAATTTGAAAATCACCCATGGGGCTGACCTTGCTTTGGCAGAGGCCATTCTCGCTTATCAACAACAGCATCAAACAGAGGAATAGCCAGATGATTCGTGTCGGTCAGGGTTTTGATGTGCACGCTTTTGCTGACCCGGCTTCCAGTGATGGGGCTGAGTCTGCTGCGACCATTGTGCTCGGTGGCGTCAATATTCCTCATGGCCGACCTTTGCTTGCCCATTCCGATGGCGATGTGCTGCTTCACGCGCTCTGCGATGCCTTGCTCGGTGCGGCGGGACTGGGTGACATTGGTCGTCACTTTCCCGATACCGATTCGCAATATCAAAATATTAGTAGCCGGCATTTGTTGCGCGAAGTGATGGTGTTATTGACGCAGAAGGGCTGGCAGTTGGGTAATGCAGATCTGACCATTATTGCCCAGGCACCGCGTATGGCACCTCATCGGGATTTAATGGTAGAAAATATTGCCGCAGATTTGTCTTGCCAGCGTGAGCAGGTGAATGTCAAAGCGACAACCACAGAAACCTTGGGTTTTACCGGTCGAGGTGAAGGTATTGCCTGCATGGCCACTGTGCTGCTTGAGTCTGATACTTGAAGCGGTGGCAGAGAAAATACGGGGTATTGAAATAAAGTAATGGCCGTAACTGATTCTGTATTTCCTCTTGATTTCCCCCGTGCCTATCCGCAACTGGAGGGTTCTGCTGACCTAAAGACAGCGCCTGAAGATTTTGTCGTTGTTGAAGAATTCGATGAGGCGAGTTTTAGCGGTAGCGGCGAGCATGTTTGTTTGAAAATTCGTAAGCGGGGGCAAAACACCCGCTGGATAGCGGCGGCATTGGCAGAGTTCACAGGCGTTGCCGAGCGCGATATTGGTTTTTGTGGGATGAAGGATCGGCGTGCAGTAACGACTCAGTGGTTCAGTGTTGCCCATACAGACGAGTGGCGAATGCCTGCATCGGCGATACCCGATTGCGAGGTTCTACAGGTGACCCGACATCAGCGCAAATTGCGGCGGGGCAGTCACCGGGGTAACCATTTCACCATCCGTTTACGCAACGTGAGTTCGTCTGTTGATGACAAGCTGGTGGATGAACGCCTGTCTCTAATAGCAGTAAATGGCGTACCGAATTACTTTGGCGAGCAACGCTTCGGCATAGCGGGGCAGAATTTGCTTGAAGCTGACCGCTTACTGCGTCGTGGCCGTCAGCGCAAGTTGGGCGGGCGACAGGGGATCTTCCTCTCGGCGGCAAGATCTTATTTGTTCAATCGCGTGTTGTCGGCGCGGGTGAAACAAGAAAACTGGTCGCAAATGTTAGAAGGTGAGATCGAGCCTCAGGGGCCTTTGTGGGGTCGTGGTCGAAATAGCTCAAGGGGTGAGTTGGCAGAGCTGGAAAGCCAGGCGTTGGCCGATTTTCAGGCTTGGTGTAATGCGATGGAGCACCTGGGTCTCGATCAGCAACGGCGGGACTTGTTGCTGCGACCGAGCCGGTTTGAGTGGCATTGGCAGGGTCGAGATCTGTATTTGTCTTTCGCCTTGCCCGTCGGTACGTATGCGACGAGTGTGTTGCGTGAGTTGCTCGAAGTGAATACGCCGCTGCCAGGCGCTGTGCTATAGTCCCGGCTGTTTTTTTGTGCTGAATTCTTATTGAATTCTTGTTGAGGGGAAGGGGGGAGCACGGTGGGTTCAGTGGATTTCGACGGGGTAGGTATGACCTCGCAGCGCACACGCGAACGTCTTGTTCAGCGGCTCAGAGATCAGGGTCTTACCGATCAAAAAGTACTCGACGTGATACGCGTTACGCCCCGCCATTTATTCCTCGATGAAGCTCTTTCCCATAGAGCTTACGAAGATACAGCTTTGCCCATTGGTCATGCCCAGACCATTTCTCAGCCTTATATTGTCGCCTTAATGACGCAGATTTTATTGTCCCGCGGGCCTTTAAAACGTGTGCTTGAAATTGGTACCGGCTCCGGTTATCAGGCTGCGGTATTGGCTCAACTAGTAGATGAGGTTTATTCGGTTGAGCGTATTAAACCCCTGCTGATTAAAGCGCGGAATTTATTTCGTCAGCTGCGGCTGCGTAATATTGTCACTACTCACAGCGATGGTGGTGTCGGTTGGCCCGAGCATGCCCCTTACAATGGCATCATTGCCACAGCGGCTCCCGAGCAGATCCCTGATGAGCTGCTCTATCAATTGGCGCCCGATGGCTTGCTGGTGATCCCCGTGGGCACCGGCGAGCATCAGGAGTTGCGGGTGATATCGCGCCTGGGCGATACGCAGAAGTTTGAAGAGGAGGTGATTGAGCGCGTGCGTTTTGTACCGCTGCTCAGTGGTACATCCCGTTGATGGAGGCATAGTATGAGAGGTTTACGCGCTTATTTCGTACTGTTTTTGAAGGGCATGGCGATGGGTGCGGCAGACGTTGTGCCCGGTGTGTCCGGCGGTACCATCGCGTTTATTTCCGGTATTTACGAAGAATTACTGAGCTCCATTCGCGCCTGCACGCCCCTTGCACTTGTGAGCTTATTTCGTGATGGCCCTCGGGTATTCTGGCAGCGTATTAATGGCGCTTTCCTGAGCGTATTGTTCAGCGGTATTTTGTTTAGCGTTGCCACTCTGGCGCGTTTAATAGTCTATCTCCTCGAGCATCAGCCGTTATTACTCTGGTCATTTTTCTTTGGTCTTATTGTTGCGTCTATTCTCTTTATCTGGCGGCAATTGCGGCGTAAGGGTGTTTGGGAGTATGTGTTTTTGTTGCTGGGCCTGTGCGCCGCCTTAGCGTCTGCCTTTTCTCCCACTGTTCATCTTGAGCCGACAATGCCCATTGTTTTTGGCGCGGGTATGCTGGCAATTTGCGCGATGATATTGCCCGGTATTTCCGGCAGTTTTATTCTTTTGTTGTTGGGTATGTATTCGGTGATACTCGGAGCCGTCAGCGCTGCAGATTTTTCTTTGTTAGCCATCTTTGCTCTCGGTTGTGTGGCTGGGCTTATGGTTTTTTCGCGCTTGCTATCCTGGTTACTAAGTCGCTTTCATGGGCTCACATTGTCAGCGCTAACAGGGTTTTTGACAGGTTCTTTAGTGATGGTTTGGCCTTGGCGGGAGTCAACGATGGCAGTAGGCGAAGGGCATGCTACTGGCTTGCATTTGTTGGCCCCTTCGCAATATGCGCAAGTGCTTGGTGATGCTCAGCTGCCTGCAGTGCTTGGCTTGATGCTAGTTGGTTTCATGCTGGTTTTGTTACTTGAATATGTTGGCGGCAGACGAACAACGCCTTGCTAGACCTTGTGCCAGGGATGAGAAGATAGCCGTTGTAATGGCTTGTTCCTTGCGCCGAGGCTGTGTTGCCATTTCACCTCTAACTCTCATATTAGTGTGTTGCTTATTGCTTGCGGGGTGTGGCTCAACGCCTGCGCCAGTGAGTAGTCGTACACCGCCACCCAGCCAGAAAATCAACCATCACATTGTTGGTCAGGGGGATACGCTTTTTGCTATCGCCTGGCGTTATGAATTAAGTGTGGACTCCTTGGCTCGGGCTAATGGCTTATCGCGACCCTATAATATTTATGCAGGCCAGCGTTTGACGTTGGATGTGAGTCGTACGCGTTCTTCGCGAACCGTAAACGGGGGTGCGGTGGCTCCGGAAAAGACTGTTCGTTCAAGTAGTAAACCAGCGAAGCGCGTTGTACAGCCGAAGGTTTATGCTTTGCCAAAAGGCAAGTGGCATTGGCAATGGCCAGTGAAGGGGGCGATTTCGCGGCGCTACGATACCAATCGCGTATTTAAAGGTTTGAATATACAGTCTGCCAAAGGTCGAAAAGTCGGGGCGGCAGCTCCGGGTGTGGTGGTTTATGCGGGCCGAGGGCTGAGAGGTTATGGTCAGTTGTTGATTGTAAAGCATAGCGAAACCTATCTCAGTGCCTATGCCCACAACCGCAAAATGTATGTAAAGGAGGGGCAGAAGGTGGCGGCTGGGCAAAAAATATCAGAAGTGGGTGGCGACCCTGAAAACAGTGGGCGCCTGTATTTTGAGATTCGCAAGAATGGCAAGCCTGTTGATCCCATGCGTTTATTGCCGCGCTTATAGGGGGCGATGTTGCTGTTGAATAAGGCTTGTTGTTGAGGGGTGTGTATCCGGCGGAGGCATCAGAGCCTCTAAAAATATTAATAATTTAGGCTGGATTATGGGTTTTACGTTGTCTGAAGAGCGCTAAATGCTACTGGGTAGTGCTAATGAAATTGCCGGCGTCTTTTCGTGTGATTATTGCGTTGAGGGCGCAAAGGCAAAAACCTTCCAAAAAGAACAGTGGGCGGCTTTATCGGATGTTGGATTCCTTGGGATCAATGCCTCGGTAGAATACGGCGGTGCGGGTTTGGGGGTGCTGGAGCGCCTTGCGGAGCACGGTATTGCTCCGCTGTTTTGCGATTATCGAGCCGAATGCGAGGGCAATATCTTCAAAATACAGGCTGTTGCGAACGAGTTCAAGTGACGATGGCAGGTGGCCTGATTGCACTTGGTTGGTTGTCGATACTGGCCCAGAAGGTCTTACCTGGGAAGTTATGGGCGCCATGTTGAGTATCAATATTTTGTTTATTTTGATGATATTAACGTGTCGAAGGGGAATATCCTCGGCAAGATTGATGGCGGTATAAACGTACGGTTTGAGGTCTTAAACCCCGAGCGTATGGTTGTTGCCGCTCAGGCCATTGGTAGTGAGCGTCACGCGCTGCAGCGGGGTGCCGATTACGTTAACGAGATATATTCCGGGCCCCATCGGCCCTATCGATACTTGCAAAATCCTACGGCTGAATCGAAAGCCTTACTCAAGTCGGCTTCATTAATGATTCAAAAAGCTGCCTGGTTACAAGACAGTGGCGAGCATTCAAAGGTGGTTAGTGATTGTGCCAATACGGGTGACATGGTGGACACTGATACCGCATTTTAAGCGGCACGGATTAATCGAAAAATGACTTTGAATTATATGGGTGAATATGTTCTCGGTTTACCAAAACCCTATTGAATGAGCTTGATGTAAGTCTGAGCAAGGTGAGGGCTGTGAATATTTAGACAGTTAGTGTGTGCGGGGCTAGAATATGTGAGCGATGTCGCGTCCAAATTGTCGACGAAACGCGGTTAGCTGCCGATTGTTGGTAGCCCTTGGAAAAAATTGCGTGGTACACTTCGCGCCGCGTGGTGTACTAGTAAAATTGGAAAAATAAAGGAGTATGTGTCGGTGCGAATAATTACCTGGCTGTCTACAAAAAGTGCTTTTGCACTGAGTTTGATTTTAGTTCTTTCTGCCTGTGGTGTGACGCCTCATCCACCGCTAACGGCCGATCAAATCAACCCGTTGCAAGATTTTGATTACATTATCGGGCCGGGAGATGAGATCGAGATCTTTGTTTGGGGTAATGAAGAGCTCAGTACGACTGTTGACGTTAGGCCGGATGGAAAAATCACTACGCGTCTGGTGGAAGATATTGTCGCCAGTGGTAAAACACCTACGGTGCTGGCTCGTGATATTGAAGAGGCCTATTCAGAGTATGTGAGAAGTGCGGTTGTCAGTGTTATCGTGCAAGAATTCAGTAGTATTCCCTCACAGCAGATTCGTGTCGTTGGCGAGGCGGCTAGTCCGTTAAATATTCCCTTCAGTAAGCACATGACTTTACTCGACTTGATGATCGAGGTTGGCGGCTTAACTGATTACGCCGATGGCAATCGCGCTATTCTAGTTCGCTACTTTAATGGCAAGCAGGAGTCCTACACACTTCGTCTTGACGATATGCTCGAAGAGGGTGATATCTCTGCTAATATTGCTTTGTATCCTGGCGACATTGTTATCATTCCTGAGTCCTGGTTCTAAACCTTGCCTTGCTTTTTGGGACTGAGAATAATGTATGCATGATTTACTGGATCAATTCTACGAATATCTGTGGGGCATTTGGCGCTATCGTTGGTCAGGGCTTGTATGTGCCTGGGTTATAGCGGTGCTGGGCTGGGTGTGGGTTGCCCAAATGCCGGAACAGTATGTGGCTAAAGCAAGAATTCATATTGATAGTAGTAGTATCCTTCGGCCATTGCTGAGAGGGCTAGCCATTCAGTCTGATGTTAGCCGGCAGGTTGCGTTGATGAGCAAGACCCTCTTTAGCCGGCCAAATATGGAAAAATTGATGCGGATGACGGATCTCGATTTGCAGGTGACTAATGACCTGGAAAAAGAGGCCTTGCTCAATCGTTTACGCAGTTCACTTAGGCTGTCGAGTGGCGGACGCGGCAGTAGTGATATTTATTCGATCTCTTTTCAGCATGAAGATAGAGATGTCGCGAAGAAGGTTGTGCAGTCGGTTATTACAGTGATTGTGGAAAATACTCTGGGTGACAAGCGTAAAGATAGTGCTGGAGCACAAGCGTTTCTCGATGAAAAGATAGCAGATTATGCAAGCCGTATGGCAGAGGCAGAGGCACGCCTGGCTGAGTTTAAACACCGGCATGCTGGCGCGATGCCGGGCCAAACGGGTGGCTATTATGAGAACCTCGGCAATGCAAAAAACCAACTTCGTGAGGCGCAGTTACAGCTTGACGAAATTGGTAACCGTCGTCGAGAGATGCAGCGCCAATTGGACGACCTTGAAGAGGATGATGATGAGTTCGGTTTCGGGGAGTTTGATTCTCCAGAAATTTCGTCTTCTTACGATACTAGAATATTATCCTTGGAGAGTAAGCGCGACGACTTATTAATGCGCTATACCGAACGTCATCCAGCGGTAATTCAAACACGGTCTTTAATTACTGAGCTTGAAGCGGACAAACAAGCAGAGCTGGATGAGCTGGCTGAAGAAATGGATGATTCGCCGAGTATGGGTTTGCAAACGAGCCCAGTATACCAGCAGATGAGGGCAATGTTGTCGGAAACTGAAGCGCGTGCTGCTGAGCTCAAAGTCCGGGTTGGCGAGTACAAAAAACGTGTCGCTACTCTGGAAGAAATGGTTGATAGCATTCCTCGAGTTGAAGCAGAGTTTAAAGAGTTAAATCGTGATTACGGTGTTATTTCCGGACAGCATAATACTTTATTACAAAGAAGAGAGTCGGCTCGCCTTTCTGGTGATGTTGAGCAAAACGCCAGTGGCGTAAAGTTCCGAGTTATTGATCCACCTTTTGTGCCGTTGGAGCCCACTGAGCCTGACAAGTTGTTATTGCACTCGGGTGCTTTCATTGCGGCAATTGGTATGGGTGGGGGTCTAGCGTTACTTTTATCGTTATTGCGTCCGGTTGTATGTAATCGCAGAAGTCTCGAACGTTTGGCCGGTTTGCCTGTGCTAGGCAGTGTGTCTTTCGTTGCCTCGTCGGGTGAAAAGAAAAAAGCATTGCACGAAAAGCTCATTTTTGCATCTATGGTCTTGTTCTTGTTTTTGGCTTTTGCTGGAGTTAACCTCGGGCAGAGTTTGCTCTCAACTTGAATCGGATTATGGTGCGGGACGAGGATATCAGATGAGTATTATTGAAAAAGCTGTGGAAAAACTCAATTCGACTGAGGCTGATCATAGGCCCGTTAACCCTAATTGCGAATCGGGAGTTGTAAGTGAGTCTGGGCGTAGTAGTTTAGAGCCGGCTCGTTTGGTAGGTCGAGATCAGTCGCCGGTATCTAAACCTTCAATAGCACCTAATGTTTCTAAATCAGTAGATATTGAGATTAGCTTTGCGGATCTTGCTGAACGAGGAATGGTCACGCCTGACTCTCCTCGCAGCCCTATTGCAGAAGAATATCGCTCAATAAAGCGACCCTTACTTACAAATATTGAAGGTAAGGGGGCTGTCATTCTTCGTCATCCCAACTTGATTATGGTGACGAGTGCGCTACAGGGTGAGGGTAAGACGTTTTCTGCTATTAATTTGGCCATGAGTATTGCCATGGAGCAAGACAAAACAGTTTTGCTTGTTGATGCAGATATTTCCAAAGCCAGTGCAGCAAGACTACTGGGCGTGCCTGATAGTAGTCCGGGTCTGACTGATGTTCTTGAAGATGAAAACTTACATGTAGGTGATGTGATTCTGCATACCAATATCCCCAATTTGCGTATTGTCCCGGCTGGGCGTTCGCATGATAGGTCAACAGAATTACTGGCTAGCCAGAGTATGTATCAGGTGGCTGAGGAGTTGGCGCAAAGGTATGCAGACCGGGTAGTTATCTTTGACTCCCCCCCCTTGTTGTTGACGAATGAGGCTCAGGTAGTGGCCAGCCTTGTCGGGCAGGTTGTATTTGTGATTGCCGCTGAGCAAACGTCTCAACGCGCTGTTTCCGAAGCTCTTGATATGCTGGATGACGAGGTGATGGTAGGTATGATTTTAAATAAAACTAAGCATACGTTTACCAGTAAATATGGTTACGGCTATGGTTACGGCTATGGTTACGGAAATACCCGCGAGACAAATTAAATAGCTGTTAGGGATGAACAATGCACAAGCAGTGGAACAGAGTAATAGGGTGTTTTGTCGTCAGCAGCATAGTGGGCTTGCCTAGTATTGCACTTGCTGCTCAGTGGCGTGTCAACTCTGGCATGAATGTTAGTGAGCGTTATAGCGATAATGACAATCTTTCTGCAACCGATAAAAAGAGTAAATTTGTTACAGTAGTATCGCCTGATATTAGTTTGGCTGGCAGTGGTGGAGGGAAAGTCGATTATGATGTTCTGGCTGCTCTCTCTCACAATGAGTCCAGTGATGGGGAAGATTCCACAAATCCGCGGCTTAGTGCAAATGCTAATGCAGAGCTGATTGACCAAGTATTCTTTTTTGATGTTAGTTCAGTCATTAACCAAAACCTTGTAGATCCATTCCGATCTTCTGGGGATGATGATGTTTCTCGTTCCCGCTCCGATAATGTTACCACCACGTATAGCTATACTCTAAGTCCCTATCTTGTTGGGCGGATCAATAGTTTTGCTGATATGGAATTGCGCTACAGCTACGATGAGCAGTGGAACTCTGAAAGTGATGTGGGCGATAGCAGCCGTCAGGCTGTTTCTTTTAATTTAAATAGTGGTCGTGATTTCGCTATATTTGATTGGGGACTTGCGGGTAATTACAGTAAGACGGATGCAGATGATGGTGCTAATGGGCAGCGCAATGACGACGAATTAAAATCTGCCGATCTGCGTTTGGGCTATAGGGTTAATCGAAAACTACGTTTAAGAGGTTCTGTGGGTAGGGAATGGAATGATTTTGATTCTGTACACTCGGACGTGGATGGTAAGCGATGGGATTTTGGTGCAACCTGGACACCCAACAAAAGGACAACAATCGATATTGGCTACGGTGAAAGGTTCTTTGGAGATACCCCCACAGTGGATATTTCCTACCGAAGGAAAAAGAGTGTTTTTACCGCCAGTTATGTCAAAGAGCTGACTGATGCCCGCACACTACGCAGCGAGCAAGGCATTTTCGACGTGGATCCCTTCGGTAATCCCATAGACCCAATAACGGGCGATCCAATTTTTGCCTATCCGGATGATGGTCAAATTGTCGATGAAAGGGTTTCTTTTTCCTGGTCTCGTCAGGGTAAGCGAACGAGGTTGACCTGGCGTGGTGACCATTCAACTCAACAGCCCCAAAGCTCAAGGGATGAGGTGGTTTTTATTTCTTCCAGTCTAGAACTGTCGCGAAGCCTTACTAGCAAGTTAAGTTTTGATACAAGTGTTGATTGGGAAAATCAGGAAAATGAGCTCGACGAAGAATTTGAAACATGGCGCTTTAATATGGGCTTAAGTCGGCCTCTTGGTAGTAAAAGTAATGTTAGTTTACGTTACACCTACACAGACAGGGACTCTGACTTGCCTGATGACGGCTATGAAGAGAACCGAGTGATTTTAAATTACAGAATTAATTTTTAAAATCACCTGCCAGGGAGGTGTAAAGCTTGTCTAGATTGTCAGAAAAAAAAATCCTTTGTATCGTTGGTGCAAGGCCAAACTTTATGAAGATAGCGCCAGTTATCAGGGCGCTCAATAACGCTCGGTACTCCTTCAATGTTCGTCTACTGCATACTGGCCAACATTACGATACGGCAATGAAGCAGTCCTTCTTTGATCAGCTTCATATTCCTGAACCTGATGTTGATTTGGGTGTGGGTTCGGGTTCTCACGCTGTACAGACAGCCGAGATTATGAAGCGCTTTGAGCCGGTGATGGATGAGCTAAAGCCCGATACTATTCTGGTTGTCGGTGATGTGAATTCAACGATTGCCTGCGCACTGGTAGCGGTCAAAAAGGGTGTGCCCGTTATTCATGTCGAGGCGGGTTTGCGCAGTGGTGATCGCAGCATGCCGGAAGAAATAAATCGCGTGTTGACGGATCAAATCTCTGACTTACTGCTCACCACGGAGCGTAGTGCTGAGGAAAACCTTCTTCGTGAGGGTATAAGTACCGATAACGTACATTTTGTCGGCAATGTGATGATTGACACTCTACGCTATAACCTCAGTAATGCCGTTTCTGCGGAAGAGACAATAAGTAGTTGTCAGGGTTCTGTCGATACTAGTTCGGGCTACGGTTTGCTAACCCTGCATCGCCCCGCGAATGTTGACGACCCTGTGGTATTAGAGCGCTTGCTGCGTACACTTGTTAAACTTGCTGAGCATCTACCCCTGCTATTTCCAGTACATCCAAGAACCACTCAGTGCATTGAGAATGCTGGTTTAAATCAGTTGGTGGCCGATAGTCAGTTGCACTTAATTCCCCCTCAGGCTTATCTCAATATGCTTGGCTTGATGAAAGATGCTCGCCTGGTGCTGACAGATTCTGGCGGTATTCAGGAAGAGACAACGGCCCTTGGCGTGCCTTGTATAACACTGCGTGAAAATACCGAACGACCGATTACCGTGGCAGAGGGAAGCAATACTATCGTTGGCTCGAGCCCTGAAAAAATTAAGTCATGTTTCGATGATATTATGCAATCGGGCGGAAAGTCTGGCTGCACACCTGAATATTGGGATGGCAAGGCAGCGGAACGCATTGCTGAAGTCATTGGCGATTGGTTGCATAAAATATAGATGGCTGGCTTTTATGATAGAACATGAAAGTAAGAGCGGCTCGAATTTGTGGCAAAGCAATGATAAGTAACTTGAATGCGGGTACTGCCCCGGTTCTCAATGCGATGACGGTCGATGTAGAAGACTACTATCAAGTATCTGCCTTCGAAAAGCATATTTGTAGAACAACGTGGGCTGATTTCGATTGCCGGATTGAAGCTAATGTTGAGCGAATACTCCAACTTTTTGATAAAAAATCAGTAAAGGCGACCTTCTTTACTCTGGGTTGGGTAGCAGAGCGCCATCCTGAAATGGTAAGGAAAATAGTCGCGAATGGCCATGAGTTAGCTAGCCATGGCTGGGATCATCGGCGTGTGACATCACAAAAACCAGGCTGCTTTAAGGATGACGTGCTTAGAACAAGAGCACTGCTGGAAGATATTTCCGGGCAAGTCGTGAGGGGCTACCGTGCCCCCAGCTATTCCATCGGCAAAGAAAACCTTTGGGCTCTCGATGTTCTTGCTGAAGCTGGGTATGAATACAGTTCAAGTATTGCCCCAATCAGTCATGACCATTACGGTATGCCTGATGCGCCACGGTTCGCTTTTCGGGCCGCTAGTGATCGGATCCTGGAAATCCCCATAAGTACGGTGCCTATTATGCGCCGTAATATCAATTGCGGGGGCGGGGGCTGGTTTCGGTTTTTCCCGTATGCGTTTACACGTTGGGCTCTTAAGCAAGTAAATGACAAGGAGCAGCGCTCCTGTATTTTTTATTTTCACCCCTGGGAAATTGATGAGGGGCAGCCAAGAATAAAAAACCTGGGGCACAAAACTCGCTTCCGTCACTATATTAATTTACATAAAACTCATCCGCGCTTAGATCGCTTACTCGATGATTTTAGTTGGGGACGGATGGATGAAATTTTCCTAGGGACAGAACAATGAATGTCTGTGTAAGGAGCTCAAATGGAGCTTAAGGTATGTCACTTAAGTGAAGCTGATTTTTCTCGCTGGGATGCGTTTGTCGAGTACTGCTCGGAGGCTACCTTTTTCCATCGTGCAGGTTGGAAAACAGTATTGGAACGTGCTTTTGGGCACCAGACGCATTATTTATACGTCGAGCAGAATGGGGAAATACAGGGCTTGTTACCTTTGGCCCAGGTCAAAAGCGTATTGTTTGGTAATACCCTGGCTTCACTACCGTTTTGCGTTTACGGTGGAATCATCGCGAATAATGATGAGGCGAGAGTCGCTTTGCGTGAGGCTGCCTGTGAGCTTGCCCAGCAGCTAAAAGTCGATGCTCTGGAGATGAGAAATACGCAGGCATCGGGGCAAGACTGGCCGACAAAACACCTTTATTCAACCTTTCGAAAAGAAATTGATGCCGACCCTGATGTGAATATGAAGGCGATCCCGCGCAAGCAACGTGCAGTGGTTCGCAAAGGCATTAAAGCGGGTCTGGTTGGCGAAATAGATACGGGCTGGCAACGCCTCTACAGGATTTACTCTGAGAGTGTTCGAAACCTGGGTACGCCAGTTTTCTCCAGCAATTATTTTCGTATATTGCGCGAAGTTTTTGCGAAAGATTGCGATGTGTTAATGATTACTCACCAGGGGCAGGATATTGCTGGAGTAATGAGCTTCTATTTCAAAGATCAAGTGCTGCCCTACTACGGTGGCAGTGTTACTCAGGCCCGTGCTTTAAAAGGCAACGACTTTATGTACTGGGAGCTGATGCGCCGGTCAGGAGAGCAGGGTATCCGTATTTTTGATTACGGTAGAAGCAAAGAGGGTACGGGCCCCTATAGCTTCAAAAAGAACTGGGGCTTTACGCCTGAACCTCTGTCCTATGAGTATTTTTTAGTGAAATCTAAGGCGATGCCCGATATTAATCCTTTAAACCCCAAATACCGGTTTTTTGTCAATAACTGGAAGAAGCTGCCCTTACCCGTCGCTAACTTCATTGGCCCAATGTTATCGAAAAGCCTGGGTTAAGATCGGTGTCGGGAGCAGCATTAGCTAAACCACCCCTGCTTTTTCTGTGCCATAGAATCCCTTTCCCCCCCAATAAAGGCGATAAGATTCGTTCTTATCATTTACTGCGTTATCTCAGTGTCCACTACCGTGTGTATCTCGGTGCCTTTGTTGATGATCCGCAAGATTGGGCCTATGCAGATAAGCTTGCAGAGCTGTGTGAAGAGGTGCACCTGGTTAAGCTCAACCCAATATTGGCACGGATAAAAAGTTTGCGGGCTTTGTGCAAGGGCCAGGCGCTATCACTACCCTATTATTTGAATGGGGAAATGAGCCGCTGGGTTAATCAATTGCAGAGCAAGAACGATATACAAAGAGTGGTTGTTTACTCGGCAGTTATGGCTCAATACGTCATGGGTGAAAAATACGGTGGAAGTAAAAGAATTGCCGATATGGTTGATGTCGATTCTGAAAAATGGCGCGAGTATTCACTACAGAAAACTTTTCCCATGAGCTGGGTCTATCAGCGTGAAGCAAAATGCCTACTTAAATTTGAGTGTCACGTCGCCGAAAGCTTTGATCACAGCTTATTTGTTTCAACAGCCGAAGCGGACAAATTTAAAGAATTGGCACCTGATGTGGCTGCCTGCGTGGGAAGCTATAGTAATGGCGTTGATACAGAATACTTTTGTCCGCAACGGGACTTCTCCTCGCCCTACAAAGAGAATGAACGTGCACTGGTCTTTACTGGGGCAATGGACTACTGGCCGAATATTGATGCGGTGAACTGGTTTACTCGTGAGGTTTTTCCTGCAGTTTTAGCCAGTAATCCGCAGATTCGATTTTATATTGTCGGTAGTAACCCTGCTGCCCAGGTACGTAAACTGGCAGACTTACCAGGGGTTGTTGTAACAGGTCGCGTGGAAGATGTTCGCCCCTACCTGGCCCACGCCACTGCAGCCATTGCGCCGATGCGTATCGCCCGGGGGATTCAAAATAAAGTGCTTGAGGCGATGGCGATGGCTCGCTCCGTCATTGTTAGCGAAGCGGGTATCGAGGGAATTAAAGCTATTCACGAGGAGGATGTTCTCGTTGCTAGTCAAACAAGTGACTACGCTCGTTATATAGAAGGTGTACTCGCAAGCGATTATGACACTCTGGGGGCTTCAGCTCGGCACAGAGTAAAGCAAGATTTTAGCTGGGAAAATAATTTGCCTGTAGTCGGGGAATTACTTGAACAGCCATCAGCTTAGCGCTTAAAACATGACATATAGGGATGATGTGCAAAATTTAATGGATAACAAAAAAGATCACTTCGATAAACGCTATGTGTTTGTTGCGGTAGCGTATTGTATTGCTATTGCACTGGTTTTTTATCAAACAGTTGAGTCAATGGTTTCGATATGGTGGCGCTCGGAAACCTTCACCCACGGTTTCTTGATTGCGCCGATTGTTATTTGGCTCGTTTGGGAGAAGCGGCAAGAGCTGGCTCGATTGATACCGGCTCCCCAGTATCTGGCCTTGATACCTTTATCGGTATTTGGCTTCCTGTGGCTTTTTGGCCAAGTGATGGATGCCGCAGTGGTACAGCAAATTGCACTGATTGGCATCCTGGTCAGCGGGCTGTGGGTCATTTTGGGTACATCGATAGTTTGGGCGATAGCCTTCCCGCTAGCCTTTTTGTTTTTAGCAGTGCCGGTGGGTGAGGGGCTTATTCCTGTACTGATGGAGTTTACCGCTGACTTTACCGTGGGCCTGCTGAAGTTAACGGGCATTCCTGTTTATAGAGAGGGCCTGTTCTTTACATTACCCAGTGGCAACTGGTCGGTCGTTGAAGGCTGTAGTGGTGTTCGGTATTTAATTGCTTCAGTGACATTGGGTTGCCTGTTTGCCTATCTTAGTTACCAAAGCCTGACCAAAAGAGGGCTTTTTATTGCGGCATCCTTCATTGTTCCGGTGATTGCCAACGGCCTACGAGCTTATATGATCGTGATGATCGGCCATCTCAGCAGCATGAAATTGGCTACTGGTGTCGATCACCTAATTTACGGCTGGGTGTTTTTTGGCCTGGTGATGTTTGTCCTCTTCGCAGTAGGTTCTATTTGGCGTGATTCTGACGCTACGGCTAATGAGGTGTTGACAACAACACAAGATAAAACGTCAGGCCCAATTGTTGTAGCAAGCCCCTATACACCGGTTGTCGTTGTTCTGTTATTGGCTTGTGTCTGGCCTTTCAGTGCCTACCTTATCGAAAATCAGAAAACGCCTACGGCAGTGGTGCCTCTTGAAGCACCGCAAGGCCACGATGGGTGGGTTTCCACAGACAATGAAGCGTGGCAGTGGCGTCCTGTTGTGAAAGGTGCTGATGGTGAGCTGATTCAGTTTTATAGTCGCGATGGCATTGTTGTGAGTGTTTATGCGGGTCAATTTTTAACGCAGAATCAAAACAGAGAGCTGATTAATAGTCAGAATGTATTTGCTGTACAAAAGTCCCCTGATTGGCGCGTTGTCGGTCGATCGAATGTGAGCTTAAATCTTGCGGGCAAGACCATTGAGGTTGATCAGGCGCGTATTAAAGGGGCTGGGGCTGATTTATTAACCCTGCGCTGGTATCGCATCGGTGACAAATATACCGCTAACCCCTACATTGGTAAATTACTGGGTGGCTTGGCAAAGCTGACTTTCGGGCGTCGCGATGGCGTCTATATTACTGTCACCACGCCTATTGTCGATGAGGCGAGTATGCCTTACGAAACCCTGCAGAGCTTTATTAACATCATGCTTCCTAGTTTGGAACGCAAATTCGACCGCGTTATTGGTATCGGGGTTGAAGGCACTGAGCTTGAGTGAGAAAGTTATTCTGCCAGTTAAACAGGCTCCGCCACTAGTCGCCCATGTGATTTATGCACTGGGTACGGGAGGTCTGGAAAACGGTCTTGTGAATATTATCAATCGGGCTGCACCGGAACGCTATCACCATGTAATTATCTGTCTGACTCGTGCCGAGGGCTTTGAAAGCCGTATTACTGCGCCGAATGTTGAAGTCATCTCCCTGCACAAACGCCCCGGTCATGACCTGGCTGTGTACTGGCGACTATGGCGAACTTTATTGAGCTTGCGCCCGGCTATTGTGCACACGCGCAATTTGGCAGCGCTTGAAATGCAGGCGATTGCCGCCTTAATACCCGGCGTAAAGCGTGTTCACGGCGAGCACGGTCGAGATATTCACGACATTGATGGCTCGAATAAAAAATATAACTTTTTACGCAAAGCCCTTCGCTTTCTGGTTCACCGCTACATAGCCGTTAGTCAAGATTTAGCGCAGTGGTTGATTGACGTTATTGAGGTGCCAACGGCAAAGGTAAGGCAGATTTATAATGGGGTTGATCAGCAAAGGTTTTCCCCAGGCCCGGCGAATGTATCTATGCCAGCGGGTTTTGTTGCGGATGATGTACAGGTTATTGGTACAGTGGGTCGTCTTGCCGAAGTGAAAGATCAACTGACCTTGATCCAGGCTTTTCATCAGCTGATAAAAGATCCTTTGTTGAATACTCAGCTGCGTTTGCTGATTGTCGGTGACGGGCCAATGCATCAGACTTTGTGCGATAAAATTGAAGATCTGGACTTGAGTGAATATATCTGGATGCCCGGTGATAGAGAGGATATCCCTGAGTTACTACGCCTGATGGATGTCTTTGTCTTGCCCTCTCTAGGGGAGGGGGTTTCTAATACCCTGCTCGAGGCCATGGCGACGGGCTTGCCGCTTGTTGCTACGCGAGTGGGCGGTAATCCAGAATTAATTGAAGAAGGTGTTAATGGTTGCCTGGTGCCTGTTGCTGACCCTCTGGCTTTGGCGCATAGCTTGAAAGCCCTGCTTGAAGAGCCTCAAACCCTGTCCCTTTATGGTGAAAAAAGCTTAAATAAAGTTCGGCAAAGTTTTGACTGGAATCGCACAGTCGAGGAATATCTCACGGTGTACGACCAGTTGCTGGGCCGCACGAAACAAGCACCAGTCATTACTGAAACAATGAGCGATAAACAGTCTACCAGCGGGAGCGTTTAGTTAAATAATGTGTGGCATTGCAGGAATATTAGATACCCGGGGACAGCGCGATATCGATCAAGAGCTGCTGGGGCGAATGAATCAGTCACAGTTTCATCGAGGTCCGGATGAAGGTGGGCAACATTTTGAGTCGGGATTAGGTCTCGCCCACCGGCGCTTATCGATTATTGACCTGTCCTCCGGTCAGCAGCCAATGTTTAACCAGGATCAAAGTGTTTGTGTGGTCTTCAACGGCGAGATTTATAACTTCCCCACTTTGAGAAAAGAACTCGAAGCCGAAGGTTATGTTTTTAAAAGTCATTGTGACACTGAAGTCATCGTCCATGGCTGGAGCGCCTGGGGTGAGGCCTGTGTCGAAAAATTCAGAGGCATGTTTGCCTTTGCTATCTGGGACAGAAAACAACGCAGTTTGTTTCTGGCGCGGGATCGTCTCGGTATCAAACCCCTGTTTTATTCCTTGTTACCCGATGGGCAATTTATCTTTGGTTCGGAACTTAAAGTTCTTAAATGTCACCCGGGCATGCCGACAAAGTTGAACCCTCAGGCGGTGGAGGATTATTTTGCCCTTGGTTATATCCCTGAACCAAAAACGATTTATCAGGATGTCTATAAACTCGATCCCGGACATACCCTCACCGTTAAACAGGGGCAGAGTGAATTACGTTCTAATGAATACTGGGATATTCCTTTTACCCCCGTTGCTTACAGCTCAGAAAAAGATTTAGAAGAAGAATTAATCCATCGCCTGCGAGAAGCAGTGGATATACGCATGGTCGCCGAAGTTCCCCTCGGGGCGTTTTTATCCGGTGGTGTCGACTCCAGCGCCGTAGTGGCGATGATGGCGGGTTTGCAAGAAAAGCCGGTGAATACCTGCTCAATCGGTTTTGATGTTAAAGGCTATGATGAGTCAGTCTACGCCCAGGAGGTTGCCGAGCAATTCAATACTGAGCATCATGTCAATATTGTCGATCCCGATGACTTTGATTTAATTGACGAACTGGCCGGGCTTTACGATGAACCCTTTGCCGATAGTTCTGCGCTGCCAACTTATCGAGTTTGTCAGCTAGCCAAGCAGCGGGTTACCGTTGCTCTCTCTGGTGATGGAGGAGATGAACATTTTGCGGGTTACCGACGTTATCGCTGGCATATGAACGAAGAAAAACTGCGCGGCCTTGTTCCAGACTCGATTCGCCAACCTCTCTTTGGTTTGGCCGGAAAGCTTTACCCTAAGCTCGGTTGGGCACCTCGCGTATTTCGCGCTAAAACCACTTTTCAGTCAATGGCCAGAAACCCTGTTGAAGGTTATTTCCATAATTTTTCTATTCTTATTGACGAGCAGCGTGAACAACTTTTTAGTGACTCTTTTAAAAAAGAACTACAGGGCTATAAAGCCTCTGAAGTCTTTCATCATTACGCCGCTAAAGCGCCGACCGATGACCCTTTGTCAGTCGTGCAATATATTGATATGAAAACCTATCTGACAGGCGATATTCTCACCAAGGTCGATCGCGCCAGCATGGCCCATTCCCTAGAAGTACGCGTTCCTCTTCTCGATCATAAGTTTGTTGAATGGGTATCTGGTCTGCCTTCTCATCTGAAACTGAAAGGTCAGCAGGGCAAGGCAATTTTCAAGTCTTCTCTCGAACCCCATCTCAATAATAATATTCTTTATCGCGATAAAATGGGCTTTGCCGTCCCACTGGCGCAATGGTTTCGTGGCCCATTAAAAGAGAAGTTACGTACTAGCTTGCTCGATGGTGGGCTGTCAGAAACAGGCATGTTTAATAATAAGTACCTTGAACAATTATTTAATCAGCATCAATCCGGGCAACGGGATAACAGCGCCTCTCTGTGGTCACTGCTGATGTTTAATGAAAGTCTGAAGCAACTCTAGTCCTGGGCCCTTTATCGTAATGAAAATCCTTCACATTCTCGATCATTCCATTCCTCTGCACAGTGGCTACACCTTTCGAACGCGGGCTATTCTTGAGCAACAACGGGCAATGGGTTGGGAAACTTACCACCTGACATCAGCCAAACATCAGGGCGCGACTCAAGATATTGAAGAGGTCGATGGCTTCCAGTTTTATCGTACTCGAGAAAAAATGGGGCTTTTATCAAGGCTACCCTTTCTTAACCAGTTGGCTATTGTTCGCAGTCTTGAAAAACGTATTGACCAGGTGATCAAAGAAATAAAACCTGATGTCCTTCATGCCCACTCACCGGCACTCAATGGTTTGGCTGCCGTCAGGGCAGGGCGCCGCAATAATATTCCTGTGGTCTATGAATGCCGTGCCTTTTGGGAAGATGCGGCGGTTGATCACGGTACCAGTAACGAAGGTGGGTTGCGCTATCGATTGACAAAGGCAATGGAGAGTTATGTGTTTCGCCATGCCGATGCGGTCACAACCATCTGCCAGGGTTTACGCAATGACATTATTAGCCGCGGTATTCCAGCCGAAAAAGTGACAGTTATTGCCAATGCCGTGGATATTGAGCGTTTTAGTTTTGGCCTTAAGGCAGATCCAGCTTTGCGTAAAGAACTGGGTCTTGAGGGTAAAAAAGTACTGGGCTTTATCGGATCTTTTTACGCTTACGAAGGGCTGCCATTACTGCTCGATGCCATGCCAAAGATGTTGCAGTATTCAGCAGATATTCGATTATTACTAGTGGGTGGTGGGCCGCAGGAAGCCTTAATTAAAAGAAAGGTAAAAGAGCTTGGCTTAGAGCAAGAGGTTGTATTTACCGGGCGAGTGCCCCACGACCAGGTACAGGCTTACTACAATCAAGTTGAAATTTTTGTATACCCTCGACTGGCTATGCGTTTGACCGAGTTGGTGACGCCATTAAAACCTCTCGAAGCTATGGCTCAAGGTCGTCTGGTTGTTGCTTCTGATGTCGGTGGGCACAAAGAATTAATACGTGACCGTGAGAACGGCTGTCTATTCAAAGCCGGTGATGCTGAAGACCTTGCCGACACCGTTGTTGGGCTATTATCAACAGAATCAAATTGGCCCGATTTGAAACGCGCTGGTCGTGAATATGTTGAGACAGAGCGTAACTGGCAGGTAAGCGTGGCCAACTATCAGTCGGTTTATCCCGGGTTGGTGTCGGGTAATTAGAGGGTGGCTGAGCACGCAACAAAGCTACTGGTATTTTCGTCCCTCTTTCCCAGCAAGGTGCAGCCGGGGGCGGGGTTGTTTATTCGCGAGCGTATGTTTCGCGTTGGAAAACATCTGCCTCTGGTCGTAGTATCACCCGTGCCGTGGTTTCCTTTTCAAAGCTTGATTCGTTATTTCAAACCCGGTTATCGCCTGCAACCACCAAAACTTGAAGAGCAACAAGGCGTACAGGTTTATCATCCACGGTTTCTCGCTGTTCCTGGCTTATTGCGCCGTCTTGATGGCTTGTCGATGGCGCTGTGTAGTTTGTTTCTTATGTTGCGTTTAAAGCGCAGTTTTAAATTCACATTAATTGATTCTCATTTTGCCTGGCCCGATGGTTATGCGGCAACTTTACTAGGCCGTTGGTTGGCGGTTCCCGTGACTATCACCATGCGTGGTACGGAAGTCCCACACTGCAAAGAGGCGGTGAAACGCAGTAAAGTTTTACTCGCCCTAAGCAGGGCGGCCCGCGTGTTTTCCGTAGCAGATTCACTCAAGCGCCATGTTGTCGCTTTGGGTGCTGATGCCGACAAAATACAAGTTGTGGGAAATGGCGTCGATACTGAACGCTTTTATCCGCAAAGTAAGCATGATGCTCGCGAGCGTCTTGGCCTGCCTGCTGATGCACAGGTGCTGGTGACCGTCGGTGGTCTGGTTGAACGGAAGGGCTTTCATCGCGTGATCGAGTTGATGCCTGCCTTGCTGAAAGCATTCCCTCATTTGTACTACGTAGTCGTAGGCGGCCCGTGCGCAGAGGGTGATTGGGGTGAACGTTTGGAAGCTCAGGCAAAAGAATTGGGTGTGGCTGAGCGAGTGCTATTTACAGGTGCTGTGGCACCGGATGAGTTGCGTTGGCCACTCTCTGCTGCGGACATTTTTGTGCTGCCAACGTCTAATGAAGGGTGGGCAAATGTGTTTTTAGAAGCAATGGCTTGTGGCCTTCCCGTTGTTACGAGTGACGTGGGGGGCAACCCTGAAGTGGTTTGTCATGACGAGTTAGGCACTATAGTGCCCTTCGGTCATTCCGAGGCCTTACGAGAGGCAATTGCTGCTGCTTTAAATAAAAATTGGCAGCGGGATGAGATCATTGCATATGCAAAAAATAATAGCTGGGATCAGCGAGTAGAGCATTTGTTAACAGCATTTGCAGAAATTAAAGGGCATTAATTTAACTCAAGAGCTTAATTCAAGAACTTAACTCAAGATTGTGCGGAGGGCTTTATGGATAAAGAAAAGGGCTGTGATTTTGTACCGATTTTTGCAGGGGGTGGTACCCGGCTCTCGGCACACATTGGTATTCTTCAAGCCCTTGAAACACTGGGTGTAAAGTTTGACCACCTTGTAGGGGTTTCCGGTGGAAGTATTATTGGCGCGCTATACGCAGCCGATTATTCTCTGTCTGATATTAAAAAATTGGCCATGGAAACGAACTTTTCAAAATTTAAGGGTTACTCGCTTATTCAGTTACTGAAAGCGGGAGGGCTGAGTACAGGCGCTGCTTTTGAGCAATGGGTCGAGGGCTTACTGGACGGGCGTCGTTTTAAGGATTTGTCGCGTAATCTCCATATTGTTGCTACGGATGTATTGACGGGTAGCCCGGTTATTTTTAATAAAACCCTGACGCCTGATATTAAAGTGTCAAAGGCTGTGCGCTACTCCATGTCCATTCCTCTGCTGTTTACCTTTAATCAATATAATAATCATATATTGGTTGATGGCAGTATTCTCGCTGAAGATGCTTTGCATCGAGACTGGTCGGGTTGTGGTACACCTGTAATCTGTTTTCGTATGCGTAGTGTTGAGCTGTCGAATAATGTTTCTGTCGAAGGTTTGTTTCCCTTAAAAAGTTATTTAACGCTGCTTATTCGTACTTTTATGAATACAATTTCTCGCGAGTATATTAACGATAAATTCTGGGATCATACGGTTGTCGTTAATACCGGCGCAATATCGCCTGTTGAATTTAATCTTAGCGATGCAGACAAAGAGCAGCTGTTTTTACAGGGTTACAATACGGCGATGGAGGTTATACCGAAGAAGGTTTTTGGAGCCGAGCATATCGCCGTCAGCAATTAAAGGCGCTTGAAATAGAGTTGTGTGTCTTTTTGTTAGACACGTATGCGCAGGGTGTCGTTACAAAAGTCTTGCATCCCGTCATGCTGCCAGTTGCCGGTCAAAATGCCAAAGATCCTTAGCGTATTGTTTTTTTTGTGTTTTTCTATTTCTTCGAGAATATCTTTTTCAATAGGAAAACGGCCGTCAGAGACAAGCAGTATGTCAGCTTTCCCCCAGCCTTCTTCGCTTTGTTTTGCGAGTGCTAACTTTAAAACCTGAAAAAAATCAGTGCCGCCGTGAAAAGAAAACTGTAAGAATTTAAGAAGTTCGACCAGCCCTCCCTTTTGCAAGTCGAGATGGTGAAATGCAGTTTGCCCCGGGCCGCTAAAGGCAAGGAGATAGCAGGGACGTTGTTCACGGAGTGCCATTTGTAGTGCTCCGAGTACAGTGGCTTTAGCAATATGTTCTGGCTCGCCATGCATTGATCCGGAGGTGTCGAGGCAGACGATAATAGGGCCTCGACCCAGGCTAGCCTTTCCTTTCCTACCCTGTTCACAGGGCCTGCCTTTTAATGTGTTCGCACCTTGATGTTTTTTACCCAACCCGTGCTTGCCCTGATGCTGGTAGAGCAGCAGTAAACGCTCAGCACGTTTGGCATGCCACAGCGTTTTTAAAATGGGGTTGCAGAGTAGGGCCAGCTCTGCGGGTAACATGCGATTGATATCATCGCCGTGTTCGATACCATCCATTTCAAGGGCTTTTCGATGGACGTTTTTATTGCCGCTAGGCTTACCTTTTACGCTGGGCGACGGTGCTTTGTGCTGTTGGCTTTTATCAACCGGCGCGGCAGAATCGTTGCCCTGGTGTTTTTTATTACGGCCAATGGCATCGATAAAGTGGATTAATTCAGGCAGCTCTTTGATGCGCTGACGGTAGCGAATAATATCGCGCCAGCCCTGAGACGTGAGTAGGCCAGTGCTTAAATCCCAGCCTCTACCCGGCAGGTTTTTTTTCGTCACCTGCTTCGATGAGGTGAGTGGCGCGCCGAATGTCGATGCCTTAAGTTGCCGGTCTATCTGTTGATCAATGTCGCTAAGTTCTCGCCAGTTGTCGGCGAGATTTTGCCAACGTTGCTGGAGTCTATTCAGCGTCTCCTGGTCGGGGGTGCTTTGTTCTATTGGCTTTTCGGCCGTCTTGTTTGTAGGGGCACTTTTAATGCTATTTGAGGTGCTACCAGAGCTGTGATTTTGAAGGGGTGAGTCCTTGCCTGTATCCCTATTGGCGGCGAGTGGTTGTTGTCTGGTTTTATCCGATGTTTTACTTTGCTGCGGGCTATCTGTGGGTTGAGATTTATTCGACTGAGACTGCTGAGACTGCTGAGACTGCTGAGACTGCTGAGACTGCTGAGACTGCTGAGACTGCTGAGACTGCTGAGACTGCTGAGACTGCTGAGACTGCTGAGACTGCTGAGACT
>MAAS01000029.1:99032-427704 GCA_002162755.1 Gammaproteobacteria bacterium 50_400_T64
ACTGCTGAGACTGCTGAGACTGCTGAGACTGCTGAGACTGCTGAGACTGCTGAGACTGCTGAGACTGACCGCCTGAACCCTGACTTTTTACATGGTCGGCGATTCCTTCTTCATCGCGGAAGGATGAATCCTTTTCCTTAATTTTTTGCCGCTGTGCCAGTTTGTCATTAAATTTATTGGCTGTTTTATCAAGGTAGTCTTCGGCACTGCTGATACCTTCACAGATATCTTTCAGCACGCTGTCGGTCAGGGTTTCCTGCCTCTGGCAAAAGCCGGGGATTTCCAGGGTTTCAATACGCATTAATATCGTTTTACGGATACTTTTTTCTGGCCAGCAGAGTTCGTCCATTTCCGGTAATTGACCGGCGAGGAGCGCTTCACGCCATTGCATTATGCCCCGGGCACGGGTCAGTAAGTTACCGTGGGTATGGGTGATGATGACATCGTAAAGCGTATCGGGCAGGGCATCGAGGGCAGAAAATTCTTGTTCAATGAGACCCAGGTTCATACTCATGTTCAGACTGGCCCTGTCAGGCGGTCTTACTTGCGCTATTGGCTGGGTGTTGATGCTCACTCAGGTGCTGATAGGCTGTCGTTACCGTGAGCAGTCGGCTTTCATAGACTGAAATTTTTTGTAAGTTGTCATTCAAGGTTTGCTTCGCGCTGGCAATAAAACAAGCGGTAATCCACAGGTGCTGCTTCAGTGCCTGGTCGATGGCATCGTAGCCTTGCGCTATGGTTTGGTGCAGGGCTTCGATATCACTCGCGAGTTTCGAGGTTTCTTCGAGGCGACCCTGAATAAAGCTCTCGGGGTGTAGGGTTGCTTCCATACAGGGTGGGTTTTTGTGATGGTGAATCAGGCGATTGCTAGAGTCAGCAATATACTGGTCAATATGCTGCCAGTGGCCGTTAATATGGCACTGCTGATAATGCTGATCAAAGAAATCTTCAGTCAATTCCCGCTCGGTGTAACCCTGGTTGTCGTTACTGCGATCATCCTGGTCGGGAGGCGATAAATACAGGGCTAAACCGTCACGCCGAACCCACTCTTGCTCACTCTTCTCTGAGGTTTGCTTGCCATCACGGCCCAGGTACAGCGGTTCGTTCTTGTCGTTGCGGATTTGAGTTTGGCTATTTTGGTCGGTTTGCAGGGTGTTTTCCCAGGTGATGATGAGCTTTTCCAATCGCTCGGTTTTAAAGCCTCTACCCGTGCCAATTTGTGTGCTTAGCCACTGTTGAATGATTTCTTTTTCGGCGGGCGTATTCCATAAACAATGTTGTAACAGACAGCAATCCCAGAGCGAAACCTCTGCTTGATCATTGGTATAAGCGGCCACTTTGAGCAGCTTGACGACTTTCCGCCAGCGTCGGTCTGAGACCACAATGTTCTGTGTGGCAAGGTAAGGGCGCAGGGCTTTAATGAGCGTGAGGGCGTCTTCCGATAAAGGTATTGCTCTGGCGGCTTGCTGGATATGGTCGACGTCACCATGACTTAGGCGGTCAGCTGACAGGGGTTCGGGGTTTTGGTCGTCGAGTTCAAGCAGTGCCGTGAAGTTTTCATCGGCAATCGATTGCACATTGTAGCGACAGATAAAACGGTCGTAGAGGGCTTGCAGATCATCGTCTTCGGGTAGCTCGTTGCTAGCACCCACCACGGAAATGAGCGGTACCTTGACGCGACAGTCGCCGTTATCAAACTCACCTTCGTTAAGCAGCGTTAGCAAGGTATTGAGGATGGCGCTATTGGCCTTAAAGACTTCGTCGAGAAAGGCAATGTTGGCGGTGGGCAGGTAGCGCTCGGTTAAGCGTTGGTAGCTGTCATTTTCAAGGGCTTTGATCGACAGCGGGCCGAACAACTCTTCGGGCACTGAAAAGCGCGTTAACAGGCGTTCGAAATAATGACCGGGTTCAAAGGCGAGATGCAGGCGGCGGGCGAGGACACTCTTTGCCGTGCCTGGTGGGCCGATCAATAGGGTGTGCTCACCACTCAATGCACCGAGCAAGGTCAGGCGGGCCGCTATCTCGCGCTCGATGAGCCCGCTTTCCATGCAGCCCAGTAGACGAAGAAGGCGAGGCTTTAAGTCCATTGGGGGCGGCGTATTCAATCGATTTTCTTCCAAACCACAATATCCTTAATGTTCTTGAAAAGAGTTGCTGGGCTGGTGGTACGAATAGTCTCGAGTAATTCGTCGAGTTTGAACTTGCCGTGCAGTTCGCGCACGACGCCAACTTGTTCCATGTCGACCAGGCCCGATTCGCGGGCGTGTTCTTCAAAGGCTTTGTTCTTCCAGAAGAAGGCGCCAGGCATGGTGGTGGGTATCACTAGTACAAAGAACAATGAGCGGCTAATGGCGCCCGCGCTAATCATCAAAATGGCCAATAGTGACCAGCCGATAAAGGCTGCAACACCACTGGGGTTCATCGTTAACAGAAGCAGGGCAAAGGCAAAACTCAAGCCGAGCAATACGTTGCGGGTGATCCAGGCTTTACCGTATCGCGTGGTCTGTAAATACCAGGAGGCAGCACCTTCGTTCTCGAGGTTTGCCATGGCGCGACTGTGTACCAGATGCCCGATAAGCTCAAGCGCCAGACCGAGGCTAATCAACGCCATTAATGGCGTCGCCAGCGTGAGTAGCGCATGTTCACTACTGAGCAAGGGTAAGCTGATAAGACCCGTTAGCAAGGCGCCAAAACTGATGGTGTTGCCAAAGAAGGCAGAACCCGTTTGCCAGTGATCCCAAAATGGGCGCGCCTTAATACGGTAAATCTTGTACATGTAGTAGAGGCCAATCAAGCCGCTAATAGCACCGAGGGCACCCGAGGCATTGGCCAGAAAGTTGAAAATATCATTGTCGAATATTGAGAAAAAACCATAGGCCATTAAGAAAGTATAAAACCCGGAGACCCCGGCAATTTCCCGACTCAACGGTGATAGCCGCAGGTTATTAAAGCCCCGATAAAAACGGTGGGGTTTGCCCAGGTGCATATTCAGTTTGAACAGGCCGTAAGTTAGCATCACAAACATAATACCGAGCAGGGGCAGCTTAACCGCAGCGGTGTTAAGTGTGGCCAAACTGTCGACAGTAAATAGACCTGCAGTGACGATTATCAAAAAAGCACCGAGCACGGCCTGCGTACTGAGGGTGAAAATAACGTGAGCACTTTCGTGAGACGTGAGTAACTTGGCCCAGTTCCACTCTTTCTTTTCGCCGTGTTTCTTATCGACCTTAGGCTTAAAGGTACTGCCACTGTCATCTTTCTGATATTTCAGCGGCATGGAATCGGTGCGAGTCATTTCCAGTTGCGTTGAGCGGGTTTGCTGGAAGCGAATGTTCGGTTGAGTGATATCGGGGGTGGGGAAGCCAGGGATAGAGATCTTCGCTTCGATACGATTTTCGGGAATATTTTCGACTACACCGAAGTCCAGTGCGTTACCCAAACAGGCTGACACGCAGGCGGGCTTTAAACCGACTTCAAGACGGTCAACACACATATTACACTTGGTGACCTGGCCTTTTACCGGGTCGAGCTGAGGTGCGTTGTAGGGGCAAACCCAGGTGCAGTAGCCACAGCCAAAGCAAATATCGGGGTCTTGTAGCACGGCACCGTATTCTGCGTACTTGGTGTAGGCGCGGGTGGGGCAACCTTTTAAACACACCGGGTCATCGCAGTGGTTACAGGCCATGGAGATGTTGATGCGCTGGTAGTCAGGATAAGTGCCGCCCTCGACAAAACCGACGGAACGGAAAGCAATATGTGCGGGGTTATCGTTCTTCTCGCTACAGGCCGCTTCGCAGGCGTGGCAGCCAATACAGTTGTCGGCATTGAGAAAAAAACCATGCTGCTTATAGCGATTAGGGTTGTCGCCAATGCCAGGGTCGTTGTTAATATTCAGACTCTGGCAGTGCAGGTCGCTGTCTTCATTGACCAGATCAATCAAATTGCCATGCTGGTTAACGGCTTTGGTTTCTTTATCCCAAAGGAAGCTGTATTCGGGTTCGTCACTACGTACTTTTAACATATTGGCTATAAGACCCTGATTTTATTGCCTGTTTTGGGCATTCGGTATTTAAGGCGGTGTGTTTACGGCAGCAAGTGCTGATTAAAATGCCCGGCGATCACGGCTCATCTTCGCCGCCGCTTCTTGGTCGGCAATCGGCTCTATTGTGACGGCAGACTGCTTAAAGGCAGGCTGGCGAGAATAGGGGTCGAGTAAGCCAAGGGTTAAGCGGTTAACACAGTCGAAAAAGTGAAAGGGGATAAACACCATGTCTTTTGGTACGCGCTGGGTACACATCGCCATTACGATGGCGTCACCACGACGGGAAACACAGCGCACATAATCCTGATGCTGAATGCCCAGGTCGCGGGCGGCATCGGGGTTAATTTCCATAAAGGGGATGGGGCTGTATTTGTTGTTGTTACCGATTTTTCCGGTTTTTGTGCGCGTATGAAAGTGCTCAACCAAACGCCCGGTATTCAACCAATAGGGGTATTTCTCATCGGGTACTTCATTGTTGTCGATAAAGGGAAGGGGCACGAGTTTGGCCATGCCGTCGGCAAAACTGAAAGTACCGTCTTCGGTGTACAGGCGTTTGCCGCCTTTTACCGGCCCTTCGCCGCGCTCGGCTTCTTCGGCGGTGTAGGGCCATTGAATACCGCGATTTTCTTCAATCAGATCGTGATTCATGCCGGTCATATCCAGCAGGCGGCCCTTTGAGAGAGGCTTCATTTCCTCGAAGACATCGGCGGGCTTGTCGGGAAAACTCATCTTGGCCGACTGTTCAAAGCGCTTCGCCAGTTCGTTGAAAATGGCTAAATCAGATTTTGATTCGCCGGGGGCATCGGTCGCCTTGCGTACGATATTGATCCGGCGCTCGGTATTGGTGAATACGCCTTCTTTCTCGGCCCAGGTTGCCGCCGGTAAATACAAATGGGCGTATTGCACAGTCTCAACATCGGCGTAGGAATCTTGCACCACGAGGAAGTCGAGTTTCTCAAGTGTTTTGCGAATACGTGCGGTATTGGGTAGCGAGGTCATCGGGTTTGTTGCGACCAGCCACAGGCCTTTAATTTCACCCAGCTCGATGGCGGGGAAAATGTCGGTTTCGGCGAGGCCGCGTTTTTTGGGGAAAAACTCCGGGTCAACATTCCAGTATTTGGCGATGTCTTCTCTGTCCTGGGGGTTTTCCAGGGCGCGGTAGCCGGGCAGGCCGGAGCAGGATGACCACTCGCGTGTACCCATGGCGTTGCACTGGCCGGTAATCGACAGGCTGGTGGCACCGGGCTTGCCGATATTGCCGGTCACCAGATTGATATTGTTAATGCCGACCACGCCATCGGAGCCATGCATGCTCTGATTGATGCCCATGGTCCAGATACTCATGCCGCGATCGGCCTTGGCGTACAGGCGCGCCACGTTACGAATCGTATCGGCGTCGATGCCACAAACCTTCGATGCGCTGTCGGGGTCAAACTTGGCGACTTCGCGCTCGAGTTGTTCAAGCCCTGTGGTATTGGCTTCAATATAGGCGCGATCTTCCAAGCCTTCATCGAGGATGACGTGAATCAGTGCATTCTGTAGTACCACATCGGTGCCGGGGGTGACGGCGAGATGGATGTCTGCATTTTGCGCCAACATGGTGACACGGGGGTCGATGACGATAAGGGGGAAGTGGCGCTTTTCCTGGGCTTGCTTCATGCGCCAGTAAATGATGGGGTGCTGCTCGGGCAGGTTCGAACCCCAGGCCATTAAGACATCGGTGTGGTCAAAATCTTCGTAACTACCGGGCGGGCCGTCGGAACCGAACGAGCGCTTATAGCCCGATACTGCCGAGGCCATACACAAGGTGGTGTTGCCGTCATAGTTGTTAGTGCCAATCACGCCACGGGTGAGTTTGCCCAGCGTGTAAAACTCTTCAGTTAATAATTGTCCCGTAGAGACAATGGCAAAGGAATCACGGCCATGTTTTTGCTGAATGTCGCGGATTTTATCGGCCATCGTGTCGAGGGCATTATCCCAGCTGGTTTCTTTGTAACTTTCACCAATTTGTTCGCGAATAATCGGTTTGTCACCCCGGCCGGCGGAGTCGAACAGTTCGTGCTCGAAGATGCCTTTAACGCAGAGCTTGCCGCGATTAACATCGGCACTGCCGACGCCGCGGGAGCCAACAATTTTGCCCTCGGCATTTTTGCCAATTTCAATAGAGCAGCCAACTGAGCAATAACCACAGGTGGAATATGTCCAGTCTGTGATTTTTTTGTCGACCATGTTAATGGCATTTTTTGAATTGCGACCGAAGAGCATAGTGTAGACCTATGAATCTAAAGTGAAACTGAAAGAGTGAAAAACACTCCGACAGTGTGCCGGAATAAGGCTTAAAAACGTGCCGGGCAATTGAGAGTGTAGACCCTCAATCCGCCTCGGTCATCGTTGATCTGAATATCGCTGAATCAGGGCAGCAGCGTGTTCTTGCTAACCAGTACCACATTGCCGCCGACCCGTAGAGCGGTGGCTTTATCGGCATGATTGTCCATTTCGATAGACAGCACACTGCGGCGTGTTTCAAGCGTACCGCGATCAATAATAAAGGTGTAAGTGCCTTTACGAATAGCATCGTGGCAGCCGAGGTAGCCGGTAAAACAGGGCATGGCAGAGCCAATGGGGGGATCTTCGTGAACACCAATGCTGGGCCCCAACAGGCGGGCATGGAAGTCCGTATCGTCGTTGTCCGTTTTATTACTGAACACCAGTATTTCCTGAGCGGCCATGGCTGGGGCGCTAGATTGGCTCCAGGCTTTCATATCAAAACGGGCCTTACGTACAGCTGCCTGGGAAGCCAGCGGCAAAATTAAGTAGGGCAGATTAATGGACACAAGACGTGTCTGGAAAGTGTGGGTGTCGATATCACTTTCGTCGATGGATAGCAGGGCGGCGAGCTCGCTAGTGCGAGGCGTGTAGCGGTCGACCACCGGGTCGCTGGTTAAGCTGAACTGTACAAACAGAGGCTCGTCTTCGCGCTGTTCGATGTTAATGCTTAAATCGCCGGCCTTTTGCTGGAAGCAAACACTGGCTTTGCCATCGGTGAGCGTAATCAGCCCGTCTTCAACCAACGCTTTGGCGGTGGCGAGTACCGGGTGACCCGCAAAGCTGATTTCTTTAAGCGGCGTAAATATACGCAGCTTAAAGTGATTGTCCTGTTCACCGGGGCTGACAAAAACCGTTTCAGATAAATTGAGTTCCCGAGCAATCAGTGACATTTGCTCATCGCTCATGCCCGTCGCTGCGGGGAATACAGCAATCTGAGCACCTTGAAAAACAGTTTCGGTAAAAACATCGGCCGTGTAATAAGTAAAGCTCATAGCAGTATCCTTGACTTAAGCGGCAATCAGTACGTTGCCGTCAGCAATTTTGACGGGAAAGGTGGCGATGGAGACGTTCTCGTCTTCAAAACACTGCCCGGTGCTCAGGTCAAAGTGCTCTTTTAAGACCGGCGATGCAACGGCAAGTTGTTCACCGATGCTGCAGAGTATGCCTCGAGCCAGTACATTGGCTTCACTAAAGGGGTCGAAGTTGCTGATCGCATACACGGCATCGTCACGGGTGCGAAACAGGGCGATTTGTGTTTCTTCGGGGGTGTCGGCGTGTAAAAGTGCGGCAACACCGGCATCACAAGGCAGGTCTTGCAGGGCGCAAATGTTGGTCCAGTTCTGGTCGGCTGTCATTATTTTTTCCTCAAATTCGTCGTGAGCGGGTTGCTGGGTTGGCCAATTCTAGTAGGCCAGTTCTAGTTGACCAGCTCGCGTTCGTCTTTACGGGCGGGGCGAATTTGCTCGCGCTCTTCAACAAAAACAACATTGCTATCGGCTTTGTCGCTGTTAATGAAGGGGCGGAACATCAGCAGTTTTTCTTCATCGTCAATGGTGGTCTTCCACTCGCACTGGTAAGTGTCGATGACTTTGGCCATCTCGGCTTCGAGTTTTTCACAAATGCCGAGGGAGTCGTCGATGATGACTTCGCGCAAGTAGTCGATGCCGCCTTCCAGGTTATCCATCCAGGTGGAAGTGCGCTGCAGGCGATCAGCTGTCTGCACGTAAAACATCATAAAACGATCGACGTATTTGATCAGCGTTTCAGTATCGAGGTCGGTGGCAAACAGATCGGCGTGGCGTGGACGCATGCCGCCGTTGCCGCAGACGTAGAGGTTCCAGCCGCTTTCGGTGGCAATAATACCGACATCTTTGCTTTGTGCTTCAGCACATTCACGCGTACAGCCGGATACACCCGATTTCAGTTTGTGCGGCGAGCGTAGACCTTTGTAGCGGTGCTCAATCTCTAATGCCAGCGCGACACTGTCATTCTGCCCATAGCGACACCAGGTGCTGCCAACACAGGATTTAACGGTGCGCAGAGATTTACCATAGGCATGGCCGGTTTCAAAGCCGGCATCGACTAACTCCTTCCAAATGGCGGGGAGTTGTTCGAGTCGAGCGCCAAAGAAGTCAATGCGTTGTCCGCCCGTGACCTTGGTATAAAGCTTATATTTCGTGCCGATTTCACCGAGGATGGTGAGCTTTTCGGGGGTGATTTCACCACCGGCAATACGCGGCACAATGGAGTAGGTGCCATCTTTCTGCATGTTGCCGAGATAGCGGTCATTGGTGTCCTGCAGGGCGAGATGCTCGGGTTCGAGCACATAGTCATTCCAGCAGGAGGCTAGGATGGAGCCAACCGTTGGCTTGCAAATTTCGCAGCCGTGGCCCGTGCCGTGCTGGGCTAATAAATCGCTGAAGGTTTTGATTTCGCCAACGCGCACCAGATGGTAAAGCTCCTGGCGAGTGTGGGGGAAATGTTCGCAGAGGTCGGTGTTGACTTCGACACCCATTTTTTCCAGTTCGCTGTTCATCACCTGGCCGACCAGGGCTTTACAACCGCCACAACTGGTGCCCGCATCGGTGGCTAACATTAAGTCGCCCAGCGTCGTTGCGCCATCGGAAACCGCCTGGCAGAGCTGACCTTTGGTGACATCGTTACAGGAACAGATTTGTGCGCCGTCGGGCAGCATGTCGACACCCATACCCGTAGCACCGTTGCCATCGCGCTGGGGCAAGATCAGGGAGTCGGGGAATTCTGGTAGGGGAATGTCGTTCAACGTCATTTGCAGCAGGGTGCCGTAGTCGGCGGCATCGCCAACCAGTACGGCGCCGAGTAAGCGCGAGCTGTCTTCGTTGACGACAATCTTTTTGTAGATCTCTTCCGTGCCATTCACGTAGGTGAATTCTTTCGCGCCGGGGGTGTTGGCATGGGCATCGCCAATACTGGCAACGTCAATGCCCATCAGCTTTAACTTGGTGCTCATATCAGCGCCGGGGAAAGCGTTGTCTTCAGCGTTGATGTGGTCGCAGGCAACCTGAGCCATTTTATAGCCGGGGGCAACCAGACCGTAGATGCGGCCATTCCACAGGGCACATTCGCCGATGGCGTAAATGTCGGGGTCAGACGTCAGGCACTGGTCGTTGACGACGATACCGCCGCGTTCACCTAGCTCTAATTCGCTATCGCGAGCCAAGGCATCCTGGGGGCGAATACCGGCAGAAAATAGCAGCATATCGGTTTCGATTTCTGAACCGTCGGCAAAGCTCATTTTGTGGAAACATTTGTCACCGTCACCGATATTTTGGGTGTTCATGCCGAGGTGGACTTTTACACCCAGCGCTTCAATTTTATGGCGTAGCATTGCGCCGCCGCCATCGTCGACCTGTACCGCCATCAGGCGTGGGGCGAATTCGATAACGTGAGTTTCAAGACCCAGGTCAACCAGGGCTTTCGCCGCTTCAAGGCCGAGCAAGCCACCGCCAATCACGGCGCCGACTTTAGCGTTTTTAGCAGCGGCTTGCATCGCTTCAAGATCGTCAATGGTGCGGTAAACAAAGCAGTTGTCACGCTGGTGGCCGGGAATAGGCGGCACGAAGGGGAAAGAGCCGGTAGCCAGTACTAGTTTGTCGTAGCTCAGCACTTCACCTTTTTCAGAGGTAACCGTTTTGGCGCTGCGATCAATGCTTACCGCTTTATCGCCGAGAAGTACGCGAATACCGTGTTGCTCGTAGTAGCCCGGCTCAACCAGCGACAGGTCGTCAGCACTGCGGCCACCGAAAAACTCAGTGAGGTGGACGCGATCATAGGCGACGCGGCTCTCTTCACAGAAGGTGGTCACTTCAAAGGCCGAGTACTGCGGGCTATTGACCATGGCTTCGAGGAACTTGTGGCCGACCATGCCGTTGCCGATAACGATAATTCGCTGCTTGTTACTCATGATATTTTGTCGTCCGTTTAGAGTGCTGTTTAAAGATAAATCCGATGCTGTTGCGCCAGGCCTATAAGGTATGAGCTATGCATAGAATGTGCCAGACTTGTTTGCGCCATAAACCCTTTGGTTGGCCCGATCTGTGAATGCGTCATTATAAGGGTGAGCGGTGTAGGGACTCTACTTAATAGTGATAGAACCTGAGAGACAGGGCCTTTTTTCAGGCGCGGATAATACGCCGCTTTTGAGCAATAGGGTACCGCTCTTATTTATGGCGGGTGTTTTTGGTGCAAGCGCTTTATAAGGGGGCGTTTTCTCATCAGCCGTTACGCAATGGTGGGATGATTGTTATGGTGCTTACGTGGTGGAGGATGATTTTGAGAAAGCCTTTTAATCGGGCACAATGCACGCATTCGGGCTCAGACATTAGGGGCTCTTTCAAATTACGGGCTCTTCCAAAGAGATAAAACCAGAATAGGTGGTAAGTGTAATGAGTGAATTGGAACACCTGTTAGCGAGTAATAAACGCTGGGCGAAGGAGCTCACGAGTGACAAACCTGGTTTTTTTACCGATTTGTCGCAGCAGCAGGCGCCGGAGTATTTGTGGATAGGCTGTTCCGATAGCCGAGTGCCCGCCAATCAAATTACCGGCCTGGCCCCGGGTGAGGTTTTTGTACACCGCAATATCGCCAATGTGGTGGTGCATTCTGACCTGAATTGCCTGTCGGTGGTGCAGTATGCGGTTGAGGTTTTGAAGGTGAAGCACATCATCGTTTGCGGCCACTATGGCTGTGGCGGTGTAAAGGCTGCCATGGGCAAGAAGAAGCACGGCCTCATCGATAACTGGCTGCTACATATCCGTGACATCCACCGTTTTTATCGCAGCGAAATCGACAGTTGCAGCAGCGAAGAGGCTCGCTTCGAACGACTCTGTGAAAAAAATGTGATTGAGCAGGCATTCAATGTTTGCAGCAGTACGGTGGTGCAAAACGCCTGGGCGAATGGCAATGAGTTGTCTGTTCACGGCTGGATTTATGCGATTAAAGACGGGTTAATTCATGACATGGATGTGAGCATGTCAGGGCTGGAGGATTTTGAGAAGCTCAACCGATAGTTCATTGGGCTGGCTGCTAGCCAGCTTATTTGAGTTCTTAGCTGAGTGCTTATTTTAAGAGTAAGGCCACCACAGTAAGGGCAAGCACAAAGGAAACACTTTTCCAGAAAACCAGCGGGTTGCGTTTTGCCGGGAATCCCCCGACAAGCTATGACCGTAGGCTGCCCTGTCGATTCAGTGATTGTCTCGAGCTGGTCGACTGGACGGGGCGTATCACCGCCGATACTGACCTGCCTGCACTATCGCCGCACACCCGGCATGGCCAACTGCAAGTTGCTGTTTGATGGGGTTGTAGTGGCGAGAACGCTGCACCGCGAACACAAAACCCGTTCAATGATGATAAAAACGAAAGAGCCTCAAGGAGAATTCGGCATATCCGAGGTTTTCGTCAGAATTATAGATGGGTGTCCTAATTAGTGATTTATACTTCAAATGTAAGTTTATAGCTTGTACTTTTTGATAAAACGCCAGCTTCTTTATATTCAGTTAGCGCAGCTTCTAGATCTTTCAGAACAAGATCGTGCTTATCCTCAAGCTCAGCGGGTAACGATAGGTCCAATAATTTTTTTCTTGCCCAACGATGTTCGCCACGCTTACCACCTGCTTTCAGAAGTTTTATTTTGGCTGTCATCAAATGACCTTCCCAGTAGAAATTCCAGTAAGAAATACCGGAATAACCACCACCATGAGCGGTGTGATCAGATTCCACATAAAGCTCTCGTAACCAAATATGTTGTTCTTTATTAACCACCCAGAAATTGGTGGCAATTGAGCCATAGCTTGTTCGTTTATCAATCGCGCCCATATTATATTTTTCTAAACTATCTTCTGAGATATATTCATTAATAAAAGCCTGCATACTTAGGATGCCAATATTTATATCCGCATAGAATAAAACTTGCCTCTCTTGCTGTAAATCTATCTTTACTAGAATTATAAATGGGTGTCCGAATTAGTGTTCCCTCAGCGCATTACTTGATTAGTAAGGCCACCACTGCAAGGGCGAGAGCAAAGGAAACACTCTTCCAGAAAACCAGTGGATTACGCTCTATGAGTGGCGGGCGGGTTCTATTCAGAAATGCTTTATTCGGCTGGCGTAGGTCAAAGATAAACTCTGACAATTCCTGGTAGCGCTTTTGCGGATTGGGTTGCACGGCCTTTTTAATCACCTCGTCAATCCAGGCGGGAATCTCTCGGTCAACCGCCAGCGCTGAGTCATATTTCAATTTATTTTGCGCGAGCCGGGTTCTGGCCTGCGACACTTTAATGCCGTAGGGCAATTTGCCAGTGAGCATTTGATAGATAATAACGCCCAGTGAAAACAGGTCTGAACGGGTGGTCGGGCTTTCGCCGAGGAAATATTCCGGGGCACTGTACTGCGCGGTGCCGAGAATATCGTCCTGATCAATGGGCTTGGCAATTTCTGTAATGCCGGCCACTTTGGTTGAACCAAAGTCGATGATTTTCACCGTGCCCGTGCTGTCGATCATGATGTTGGCGGGCCTTAAATCCTGATGCAGCATCTCCTGACGATGGAAACTATTCAGGCCTTTGGCGATTTGCTCAACAATGCCGCGCACCATTTCCATATTGGGCCGGGGGTTGTCCTGCATCCACTGTTCAAGGGTTTGCCCTTCAATGAATTCGGTGACAATGTAGAGATAGTTGCGCTTGCGGGTCTGCTCGCAAGACTTTAATACATAGGCGCTATCGATGCGCCGACCGACCCATTCTTCCATCAGGAAGCGTTCGAGATAAGCGGGTTCACCACGCAGATCAATTGACGGGGCTTTTAATATAACCTGGGTGTTGGTTTCTTCGTCGAGTGCCAGATAAACATGGCTGCGACTACTGGCGTGAACTTCGCGCAGTATTTTGTAGCCATCGAAATCCATTCGAGCTTCTAAAATAGGCGGGAAGGGCAGCTCGGTTAAATGCTGATAAAGCTCATCGGCATTCTGCGAGGGCAGGTCGTCAATGCGAATAATCTGTGCGCTTAAATTGTCATCACTACCCTGGGCATAGGCTTCGGTGACGATGGCTTTTGCCGCAGTATTTAAATCGTCGACATGTTCGCCGATGGCTTGCGTAATAAACGCGGCTTTGGCAAATTCATAAACCCCGTCAGTAGCCAAGAAAAAGACATCGCCCTTTTCGACCGAGAGAGACTGATAGTCAATTTCAAGTTGCTGACTAATACCCAGTGCGCGGCTAAGGTGGCTTTCGGTTTGTGACACCCAAAGCCGATGGTCTTCAGTGAGTTGTTCCAGTGCAGTGCCTTGCACACGGTAAATACGCGCATCGCCGACGTGGAAAATATGTGCGGTGGTCGATTTGATAACCATGGCGCTGAGGGTGCAAACGTAGCCTTTATCTGCGTCATAGCGGTATTGGCTTTGGCGGCTTTGGGAATAGAGCCAGGAGTTGCTGGCAATTAGTACCCGTTGCGCAGAGGTCTTTACTGCCCAGGCTTCTGACGTGTCGAAGTAGTCGTTCAGAAACCCACTAACGGCGGCCTTGCTGGCAATTTGGCTAACGTCACTACTGCTGATGCCGTCGGCCAGAGCAATGGCAATGCCCTTTGAGCTGAGCAGGGGTTCTTCCGGTATGTGAACGCCGTGGAAATCCTGATTGATTTCTTTTCGACCTTTATCCGAGTATTGGCCGACAGAGACTTTTAGCTGTGGTGTTGGTTGTAGGGACAATTTTGCCTCTCACGTTGGTGACACCGGTTTCAGCCTCTCTACGTTAGACAGGCTCTTGGCAAAATGTAGAAAAGTATCGTGCTAAAAATTTCTGTGTTAGCGCCAAAGCATAACAATAAACGTTTGCCCCCTGTCAATGATTGGCTGGTCGATTGCTATGGGATCACTACAGCAATGAACGATGCAAGAAAGCTGTATGACAACACTTTTTTCTTTCCTTGCCTTTTGTTCAAATACCACATCTGCTCTGGTGTGATTGGAAGGGCGATGGGTTGCGCCTGGTACTACCTACTAAAAGGAAAAGATCATGAGCTCACTCATAGCTCGAATGTATTGCTAATATAACGTCACATGCTATATTAATATTTAATACAGGCACTTGCAAAGGTGAGGTTATCGCTAGAAATACATCAGTAACATTGGGCGAGCATTTTGATAAATTTGTTCATGAAAAAATTAATGCTGGTCGATTCCAATCGGTCAGTGAAGTTGTACGTGCAGGGCTACGTAAATTAGAAGAAGATGAAACAAAACTTCAAGTACTTAGGGACAAGCTCCAGGCAGGTGAGGATAGTCCATTAGTAGAAGGCTTTAATGGCACAAAGTTTATCTCAGGGTTACACGGCAAGCATCTTAAATGACAGCTCACTACCACTTGAGATCTCTTGCTCAAGATGACCTGGAATCTATCTGGTTGCACACCGTTGAACATTGGGGTGTCGCACAGGCCGACACTTACCTTGAGGCGCTTATTAATCGCTTTGAATGGTTGGCTGAAAACGCCAAGATGGGCAAACCAAGAGATGATATAAAAAAAGGATATTATTGCTTTCCTGAAGGAATGCACCTTATCTTCTATACCCTAAAAGACAAGCAAGTTGATATTCTTGGAATACCTCATCAGCGGATAGATATTGTTGAATATTTGGCAGAGTAAGCCGTGTAAAACTCAATATCAGAAAGGGGGGGAAGCTCAGCCAGCTTGATGATTGTCAATCGTTGGCGTGGGCAGTCGTACGGATAATAAAAAAACAAGATGGCTTGTAGCTGGCTCAGCTCAGCGAATTTAAATAATCTGTTTAATCGTTACATAACAACGCCCAGCCCTCTCAGGGGCAGGGCGTTGTTATTTTATGACGACTGCTTTATCGCTTAATCAAAGTTACGTTTTGCACCGGTGCGTATGTGAGTGGTGTACAGGGTCAGGCCGGTTAGTGATAGTCCGCCAACCAGATTGCCGAGCACGGTGGGAATTTCATTCCAGACCAGGTAGTCCATGATGGAGAAGTCGCCGCCCATAATCATGCCTGATGGGAACAGAAACATATTCACTACTGAGTGCTCAAAGCCCATGGCGAAGAACAGCATAATGGGCATCCACATGGCGATCACTTTACCGCTGACTGTGGTGGAGATCATCGCACCAACCACACCCATTGATACCATCCAGTTACACAGCATGCCGCGAATAAAGATGGTGATCCAGCCTGCTGTACCGTATTCGGCGTAACCGACGGTTCGGGACTCGCCAATGGCGGCAATCTTTTGCCCAACGGGACCGGGATCAATGGAAAAGCCGTAGGTATAAACGTAGGCCATCATAAAGGCGACGGTGAGTGCGCCACCGAAGTTGCCGACAAAAACCAGGCCCCAGTTTCTCAGTACACCATTGACGGTAACGCCCGGTCTTTTGTCGAGCAGGGCCAGTGGGGCGAGTACAAAAACCCCGGTGAGCAGATCAAAGCCCATTAAATACAGCATGCAAAAGCCGACGGGGAAAAGTATGGCGCCGATTAAAGGTGAGCCAGTCTGCACTGCGGTGTTAATAGCGAAGACCGCTGCCAGCGCGAGAATCGCCCCGGCCATAAAGGCCCGAATTAATGTATCTCGGGTCGACATAAAGATTTTTGATTCGCCGGCATCCACCATTTTGGTGACAAACTCAGCGGGGACTAAATAAGACATAGTTTTTTCTCGTTGTTGATCATTGGGGTTAGGCCATCAGGTTTAGAGAATTGAGATCTTGCTTGTCGATCTGTTTTACAGGTGCGAGTTTCACCGATGAATAAAGCAATAGCCATGCCATTTGAAAGGGCTTGGTGTCGGATGTTATTTCAAATCCTTCACGTATTTATGCTCTATTGTTGGGCGCACTGCCATATTGTAGTGCTGGCTGTCATTTGAATAGTTAATAAACGGGATCTCAGTTAAGTGACCTGTGCTAAAGTCCCGAACGGATTTTAAGTATTATTCATGAAAATGGAGTGTCATGTGTTACTGGTTTTTTCTCCTCTCAGTTTTTCCTTAAGGGCTCGTTTTTTGAACCCCTGTTTGTTGGTTTCACTACTCACCTCACTGATGTTACTTGGAGCCTGCTCAGAGCAGGAAGCGCCCCCACGCCCGCCGCTAGAACTCCCCGTTGTCGAAGTAATTCAGCGTGATCAGCCGATTGAAATCGAAATGGTGGGGCAGACGATAGGTTCGTCTGATATTCCGATTCGCGCGCGTGTCGATGGTTTTCTGACGAGCATGGACTTTGCTGAGGGCGGTAACGTTCAACAGGGCGATTTGCTGTATACCATCGACGACGTGCAATTTCAGACGGGTGTGGCGGAAGCTGAAGGGGGCTTGTCAGAGGCTGATACAGCACTGGTAAAAACAAAGTCCGACCTCGATCGAATTCGCCCCCTGGCTGCTATTAATGCGATGAGCCAGATGGATCTCGATAGCGCTGTAGCCCAGCACGAAGCGGCTAAAGGTGCTGTTCAGGCAGCAAAGGCACAGGTCGAGCAGGCCAAAATAACCCTGGGGTATTGCCGTATTTATGCGCCGATAGATGGCCGTATCGGGATTTCCAAAGTAGAGGTAGGGGAGTATGTCGGGGGCGCTGGAAGTGGTGCCCTTAACTTTGTTTCGCGGGTCGATCCGATTCGCGTCCGCTTTTCTATTGATGAACAAAGCTATTTGAGAATCGCTCGACGCTTGATTGCAATACGCGCTGAAGGTCAGCAGCGCAGAGAAAAAGCGGCCTTAGAATTAATTTTGGCCGATGGTTCTGTACTGGGCCATTTAGGTCATATTGTTACCACGAATGCGGCTATTGATCCGACCACCGGGACATTCACTCTCGAAGCTGATTTTCCCAATTCCGATGGTTTGGTTATCGCTGGCCAGTTCGCAAGAGTCCGTGCCAAAGTAGAAGTTCGCAAAGCAGCCCTGCTAGTACCCCAGAGAAGTCTTGTCGAGCTACAGGGTGCTTTCAGCCTGTTTGTGGTGGATGCAGGAGGTAAGGTAGAGCAACGCAAAGTGACCGTCGGCCCGAAAATTAACCGGCTGCAAGTTATCTCTAGTGGCTTGAAGCCTGGTGAAAGGGTCGTACTTGAGGGTGTGCAAAAGATTAGAGCTGGCATGACGATTAAAGCCATGCCGACCGAGTTTGAAGAGGTCGTAGCGCCACCCTCCAATAACGTGCCGAAGGCCTAGACCATGGCTGAGTTTTTTGTACGACGTCCCATCGTGGCGATAGTCATCGCCATTTTTATTGTCCTCCTGGGAGTCATTTCCTTAGGTAGTCTACCGGTTGCCCAGTACCCTGAAATCACCCCGCCGGTGGTGACTGTTTCGGCAACGTACCAGGGCGCTAACTCAGTTGATGTCGAACAATCTGTTGCGACACCCATTGAGCAGAAGGTCAATGGTGTCGAGGACATGCTTTACATGAAATCGACCAATGCCAGTAATGGTGCCATGACCTTGTCGGTTTCCTTCGAGGTGGGTACGGATCTCGATATGGCCAATGTGCTGGTGCAAAACCGGGTGTCGGAAGCCATGGCTGTATTACCTGAGGAGGTCACCCGTCAGGGCGTCACCGTAAAAAAGAAGCTTTCTTTTCCCTTGCTGTTGATCTCTCTGGTGTCTCCCAAAGGCACCTATGACGATACCTTTTTAATGAACTACGGCACCATCAATATTATTGATGAGTTGGCGCGCATCCGTGGTGTTGGCCTGGCTGAGGTGTTGGGCAGTAGTACCACTGAATATTCTATGCGGGTGTGGATCAAACCCGATCAGCTTTCCAAACTCGCCCTTACAGTGCCAGATATTACGCGGGCTATTCAACAGCAAAATGTATTGGTACCGGCTGGGCAAATTGGTGGCCCGCCAGCCCCGCCAGGTACGGAGCACACTTACACTGTGCAAACGGGTGGCCGTTTTTCCACGGCTGAAGAGTTTGGCAAGGTGATTGTTCGCGCTAATTCCGACGGCTCACATGTTCTTTTGAAAGATGTTGCCCGTATAGAGCTGGGTACCATGGCTTATCAGATAAGAGCGCGTTTGGACGGCTCAGATCAGGCCTTACTACAGGTGTTTCAGCTACCCGATGCCAACGGTCTTGAGGTGGCAGAGCAGGTCATTGCCACCATGGAGCGGATTGCTGAGGATTTCCCAGATGACATTGAATACGTTATTTCTCTGGATACAACCAAGCCGATCACTGCGGGTATTAATGAGATTGTTATCACCCTTTTTCAGGCGCTAGCGCTGGTGATATTAGTGGTTTATATCTTTTTGCAAAGCAGTCGCGCAACCTTTATTCCGGCCCTGGCAGTCCCCGTGTCTTTGGTGGGTGCCTTTGCTGTCTTTCCACTATTGGGGTTTTCGGTTAATACATTGTCACTGCTTGGGTTGGTACTGGCCATTGGCATTGTGGTCGATGATGCGATTGTGGTGGTCGAAGCGGTCACCACCAAAATGGAAGAGGGCATGACGTCTCATGAGGCGACTATTGCAGCGATGCGTGAAGTGTCTGGCCCCATTGTTGGTACATCGCTGGCACTGATTGCGGTGTTTCTGCCCGTGGCCTCAATGGCCGGTATTACGGGTCAGCTCTATCAACAGTTCGCGATAACCATTGCGGTGGCCGTGGCTATTTCTTCCCTTAATGCACTCACGCTGAGTCCGGCACTAGCTGCCATGCTTTTACGGCCGCCGGGGGAAGAGAAAAACTATTTCCAGCGCTATTTTGATGCCTTCAATCGCTGGTTTGAAAAAGCCACCGAACAATTTATGAAGATGGTCAGGTTTTTCACCGAGCGCTTATATCGAGCGGGCATCCTGATTGCGTCACTGATTGTCGGCATGGTTGTACTATTTCAAACGCTGCCCGGGGGCTTTGTGCCGGGTGAAGACCAGGGTTACATTATGGCCAGTGTGATGTTGCCCGATGCGGCTTCATTACAGCGTACCCAGGAAATAATGCTGACAGTGGAAGAGATCGTTGCCGAAATTGATGCAGTAGAAAATGCATCAGTGGTTTCCGGTTTCAGTATGTTGACGGGCACGGTTCAATCGAATGCTGGCTTTGTTTTTATTCAGCTTAAAGATTGGGATGAGCGCCCAGATAAAAAGGATCATGCCAATAATGTTCTACGGCGTCTCAACGGGCAGCTTGCCCAGCGAGTGAAGGGTGCGGTGGCTTTTGCCTTCGGCCCCCCGGCTATTCCCGGGCTCGGTACGGGTTCCGGTTTTACTATGATGTTGCAGGACAGGGGCGGCAATCCACCGGAGTACCTGGCAGAACAAAGTACGGCTTTTATCAAAGCGGCGAATGAGCACCCTGCGATTGGCAGTGCGCGTACTTTCTTCAGGGTGGATGTGCCACAACTTATGCTGGCCATAGATGACAGTAAGGCACTTAAGCTGGGTGTGCCCCTGCAGGATTTACAGACCTCGATAGGTGCTTTTCTCGGTGGTGCCTATGTGAATGACTTCAATCGCTTTGGTCGGCTTTACAAGGTGTTTGTGCAAGCGGAGCCGGAATATCGCGCCGACCCCGACGGCCTGCGTTTTTTCTATGTGCGTAATAATGAGGGCGGTATGGTGCCCTTGTCGACGCTGATTGATGTGAGCCGCACGAGTGGTACTGAGTTTACGAATCGCTTCAATCTTTATCGTTCGGCAGAGATTTCTGGCCAGGCGGCGCAAGGCTACACCTCTGCCCAGGCTCAGGCCGCTTTGAAAGAAGTGGCCGCCAAGGTGCTGCCTGATGACATGTCGTATAGCTGGAGTGATATGTCTTTTCAGGAAGATGCTGCGTCGGGTAGCGGTAGTATTGTCTTCATAATGGCGCTGGTGTTCGTATTCCTTATTCTCGCGGCACTTTATGAAAGCTGGTCATTGCCCTTGTCAGTGCTGGCGGGAACACCTATTGCTATATTTGGCGCTATGCTGGGTTTGTCGCTAGCGCGCTTGATGAGCGATACCTACGAAAATAATGTCTACGCCCAGATCGGCCTGGTGATGTTAATCGGCATGGCGGCTAAAAATGCCATTCTTATTGTCGAATTTGCGAAGCTGGAAATGGAGAAAGGCAAGCCCGCTTTTGAAGCTGCGATGGAAGCTGCACATAAACGTTTTCGCCCGATTCTTATGACGGCCCTGTCATTTATTTTGGGCGTGTTACCGCTATTGGTCGCGAGTGGTGCCGGTGCCGAAGCACGAAAAGTAATGGGAATGACGGTCTTTAGTGGCATGTTGGTGGCAACGTTGGTCGGTGTTTTATTGGTGCCAGCGATGTTCGTTGCTGTTGAACGCTTTTTTGGCAGTAGTAAAAGCCCGTCTCCTACTGAACCTGGCGCAGATGCTGCCAGTAAAGGAGACCTGTAATGAGACGTTTTAATTTACACCCTTTGTGTGCAGGCCTGATGTGCAGTGTATTACTGAGCAGTTGTGCCTTAACGCCCGATTACGAGCGGCCAGAACTGGATGTGCCCAGTACCTATTTTCCTGATAACGAACAACCCTCGGTCAATGAGCAGGGTGAGAGTATTGCCAATCTGGCGTGGTGGGAAGTCTTTAAAGACGCACAATTACAATCGTTAATTCGCACTGCCCTGGTGGAGAATAAAGACATCAGTGTTGCTCTGAGCCGTATTGCTCAGGCGAATGCGCAGTTGACCAGCACCAGTGCCAATCAGTACCCCTTTCTAGATATTAGTGCGGGCGCCCAGCGCGGCAAACAAAGCCGGTTAATTATGCCCAATGCGAGCATTGAGGAAAGTTTCTCAATCATGGGTAACCTTTCCTTTGAACTCGATTTATGGCGCAAGTTGAGCCGCTCGACGGAGAGTGCTCGGGCTTCATTGCTGGCGAGTGAAGCTGTGCAGCGCCATGTATCTTTGAACGTTGTTGCCAGTGTGGCGAGTGGCTACCTTTTACTTCTCGATCTTGATGAGCGTTTAGTGATCGCGCAGCGTACGGTAGATAGTCGCAAAGAGAGTCTGGCGATTATTCAGGCGCGTTTTGACAAGGGCGTGACCCCCGAGCTTGATGTTAATCAGGCGCAAATAGAACTTGCCGTTGCGGAAGTGGCAATAGCGACTTTTCAGCGGCAAATAGCGCAGACCGAACATGCGTTGGCAATTCTATTGGGGCGCAATCCGGGCTCGATTAAGCGCGGTTTGTCACTTAAAGAGCAGCAATTATTGCCGGAAATCCCCACCGGCTTACCCTCTGAATTATTGCAGCGTCGGCCCGATGTGGTGGCCGCGGAGCAAACGCTGCACTCTGAGACCGCTCTAATCGGTGTTGCCGAAGCATTGCGCTATCCCTCATTGTCTCTGACCGGCAGCTTTGGTGTGGTGAGTGATGATTTACATGACCTCAATGATGGTGATGCGCAGAGCTGGGGTGTATCGGGTAGCCTTTTAGCACCGATATTTAATTGGGGGCAATTAAAGGCGCAAAGCGAAGCTCAACGTGCGCGCGCAGAACAGGCACTATATGCCTATGAGGCGACCCTGCAACAGGCCTTCCGTGAAGTGGCGGATGCCCTGGTTACCGTACGGACTTATCGGCAGGAGCATGAGGCTTATCAGCGCCAGGCTGTTGCGGCCCGTAATGCGAAACGTCTATCTCAGGCGCGTTACGATGCCGGTGTCGTTGATTATTTGGAAGTGCAGGATGCGAGCCGCAGCCTGTTTAGCGCAGAGCTCAATGAAAGCCAGTCTTATCAGGCGGCGATGAGTGCCTTCGTTGAGTTATATCAATCACTGGGTGGTGGCTGGATACTGGAGAAGCCCCCTGCGGTAACGCCGGTGCCGTAGTGCAAACAGTGTGCGCCAGTCTATTGGTTTGGCAATTATTGGATGCCAATAACGGTTTTAAAGGCATGCCCTGTAGCAGAGAGAATCAGTGCGACGATAATACCGGTGAACATAATGCCGAGCATGCCAATTAAAATAGATAGCATCCGTGGGGTTTTTTCCACCGGCCGAACATCGCCAAAGCCAATCGTTAAAGCGGTGATGAGAGACCAATAGAACGCTGTGAATTTATCCCATTTTTCAATGCGGCCAGCCCACTGTCCTAAAGCAAGGATGATGAGTAGCAGAGGTGTCAGTATCGGCAGCGCATAATAAACGCCATAAAAAAACCGATGTAGAACAACAAACGTAAATTCCATCTTTCCATCCGATAAAGCTGCTTACCCATTATTGATCTCTATATGCCGGATCAATAATATATGACTGTGGCAACAGGGTCAGTAATATAGTGAAATGTGTAAAAGTCTGGGGCTAATTATCAGGATGAATTATCGTTGATTAAGCTAAGGCGGCCCTATTTATCAAGGTGTAAATAGCAGAGCCGCCTGTTGATCAGCCCTATCTTTTTGTGTTTAAAACGCCGCGGTCACCATCAACCAGGCTTTGTCAGTATCACTCGAATAATCGTCGGCATCGTAGGCGGCATATTTAAACAGCACGCTGTAGTTTTTAGCGAATTTATAGATGGCAACGAAATCAATTTCAGTGCCGTAGTCCGCACCGCCGGTTTCGGCCTGAAAGTCGTGATAAAAAGCGATGAGTTTTACATCGCCGACTTTGCCGGTAATCTTAAGGTAGGAATCTTCAATACCATCAGCGGGCGTGACCAGAAACTTATCGGCGAAACCCTGGAACTTATGCAGTGTTGCCAGTGGTGTTTTGAAGCTAACACCATTGTCACTCTCAAGCACTTCGTGGCCCAGGGCAATAGTGATCGGCTTCAATTTGGCGGTGATTTCACCAAAGTAGTAACCAGCGTCATAATTTAAAGGACTATCTTTATAGTCGCTCTGTTCCGCGTAGGATAAGTTGAGTCCCAGACTGATACCGTCATTGATAGTAAAGCCGCCCTTATATTCAAGACCGTAGGTGCTACTGGAAAGCGCAGGGCTTTCATTCATGTCGAGTAAATAAGCGAAGCCAGAGAGCGAGTGTGCTGCGTTAAATTTATAAGAAGCTATGGCAACGTGGTTGTCCCCCGTGAAGTTGTTGTCATCGCCATTGGGCCCAAAAATTCTATTCACACGCCAAATGTAGCTGTAGTCGACCGTTAGTTTGTCGACGGGGGAAAATTGTAATCGAGCGGCATCAAAGGTCTGTTCATTTTGACGCCAGGCGACGCCACCAATAAAGCGCTGTCCGCTGTGGTTAATACGCTGGCGGCCGATGGTGGCTTTGTTTTTATCATCATAGGCGTAGCTGAAAAAGAGTTGGTTGATTTCGGTGTAGTCGGGGTCGGCAACGACGGGGTAGTCGGTTTTCCCATTTTCGGTATTGTTAAAGCGATCGCTGCCGATATAGCTAACATTATCGACTTCAACCAGGCCCATAAAGCCACCAACAGTGCCGGACTTCATCGTGATTCTTGATCTTAAGGTTGAGGCGTTAGCGTCTTCGGGCTTGCCATCTTGGTCAACGTATTCATAGCGGTAGCGCAGGTTTAAGGAAATATCACCTTCACTAAAGGCTTTGTTGATGCCGTCCGCTACTGGTGCGGCATTGATAAGCAGCGGGGTGCTTAAGCCTAGAGCGGCGATGCTGAGGGCTACTGCAGGGGTAATATTTCTTACTCGATTTAACATGTAAATCTCCGACCATTAATTTCAAGGCGCTGATGAGCGCCAATATTGGTAATACAAATCGTGTGCCAGTTTTGCAAAACAGTGAGTTTTCCTCAATAAACAGGGTATATACAGCTTTAACGCTACTTATGGCTGCGTGTGAAAAGCATCATAATTGTGCGGGTCGCTCTTTAGTGGGGCTTTTTGTAAGGGGCCGAATATAGGGGAGGGGTAAAAGTCCGGCGGTCTTAATCTAGCTTGCTGTCGTTGCGCTGTGATAAATTGCTGCCCCTTAGATTTAAATCATAAGTACATAGTTTATTCAGACTAAAGAGGGTGAAAGGTAATGGTAGCGACAAAGCAACCGGCTGCGTTAAGCGTTGAATTAATTCGTCAGTATTTTGTGGATGGGGCGACAGTCCTTATCAGTGGTGGCTGTGGTCAGCCCGATGCAGTATTGGATAGGGTGGCAGAGGCGGCACTGAGTAGCCAAATTCGTATTATCGACTGTTCGGTACCGGGTATGACGACAACGGATCTTGACCGCTTGTCGAGCCAGGCTATTTTAAATACCGGTTTTTTCCTCGGTGCTTATCGACCTTTCTACGAGCAGGGCCGACTGGAATATGTGCCGGCCTATCACTCGGCGCGCTACCGGGCGATAGAAGAAGATTACAATATCAATATTGTTGTGATTAAGCTGTCAGAGCCGAATGAGCACGGTGTTTGCAGTGCTAGCTTGCATGCTGATTATTCCCGAGAGTTACTTAATAAAACGGATATATTGATTGCTGAAATTAATCCTAATATGCCGTTTATTAGCGATGCCTTGCAAATACCGCTGACGGACATCGACTACACCGTGGCAGCAAATGGCCCGCTACGGGAATACAGTGTTGCAGCGGGTAGCGACCTGGATCTGGTGATTGCCAAGCATATCGCGGCATTGGTTGATGACGGTGACTGCATTCAGCTGGGTATTGGTGCATTGCCTGTCTCTATACTGCAGACCCTCGGAGATAAACAAAACCTTGGCGTTCACACCGGCTTACTGACGGAGGCTTTTGTGCCCTTGGTTGAGGCTGGTGTCGTCAACGGCAGCAAGAAAAGCATCGATAAAGGCAAGATAACGACGGGCGTTATTGCCGGTAGCCGTGAGTTTTACCGGTGGTGCGCGGATTATCCTGACTTGTCGATGCGGCCTGTTTCGTACACGCATAGTGCGGGTGTGCTGGCGCAGATCGATAATTTGGTGGCGATTAACACCACGCTTGAAATTGACCTCTTCGGGCAAATCAACAGCGAAATCATTAAAGGTAAGCAAATCGGTGGCGGCGGTGGGCTGGTGGACTTTTTACGCGGCGCGCGTTCGTCCCGTGGTGGGCGCAGTATTATTGCTCTGCAATCTACAGCTAAGGGCGGCAGTATTTCGAAGATTGCACCTCTGTTGAAAACAGCGCCAGTGACGGCCATTCGCAATGACGTGGATTATGTGGTGACGGAGTACGGGGTTGCACGTTTGTCGAATCTTTCCGTCGATAAGCGTGCTGAAGCACTGATCGCTATTGCTCATCCGGACTTCCGTGAGACGCTGGTAAGCGAGTGGGAAGCGTTAATGTCGTCTTTTTAGCGAGCTTAGTTTAACGGAGATAGCTTGGCTGTACTGAGGAATAACTCGGTGTAGACGAACGTTACTTAAGCTTATCTAATCAGTACATAAGGCCGACAATTTTTCTTGTCGGCCTTTTTTGTTGTCTTGGATCAAGGGGAGCGAATATTGAACGTTAGTTCTGACAGTGATGCAGGCAGAATGCACGTTCAAAAATTATCACTACATTTTATAACTACTCGGAGAATACTCTATGAAAGTCGGACATTTAATGTTGTTCCAAAATCATCCTAACCTGCCTCAAACTGATTACGATATGTATCAGAATGAGCTGGAAATCGCGCTGATGACTGAGCCTCTCGGGCTGGACTCCATTTGGGCGGTAGAGCATCACTTTACTGATTACACTGTCAGCCCTGATATCCCCCAGTTCTTGGCCTTTATGGCGGGTCAGACTTCGCGTATTAGTCTGGGTACGGCGGCGCTGATCTTGCCCTGGCATAAAGACCCCATTCGTTTGGCGACGAGTATGTCGATGCTGGATAACGTCTCAAAAGGCCGTGCAATGATGGGTCTGGGTCGTGGTTTGGCGCAAATCGAATATGATGGATTTGGCATTGATATGGCCGAGTCACGTGACCGTATGAACGAATCAGCAGCGCTGATTATTGAAGCACTTGATACCGGCTTTATGGAAGGTGACGGCCCCTACTTTAAACAGCCGCGTCGTGAAATTCGTCCGCGTCCTTTCAAGTCTTTTAAAGATCGCACCTTGATTGTTTCCATGTCTCCCGACACAGCACCGCATGCGGCCAAGCTTGGCGGTGCCATCATGACCTTCGCCATTGGTCCCTGGGAAAGCCGTGCCAAGGAAATTGATATCTGGCGTGAGCACTACCAGCGCGAGCAAGGCTGTAAAGCGCCACCCACCAGTGCAAACCTGTTTGTGATCTGCGATAAGGACCCCAAGAAAGCTGAAGAAATGGCCTATAAGTACATGTCTGACTACTGGATTTCAGCCATGGCTCACTATGAAATTACCGGCGAGCACTTTGCTTCGAAAGGTGGCGGTGCTTATGACTTCTACCATGAAGCGGCAAAATCGGCGCGTGCTGCCGGTGATGATGCGATGGGCAAGGGCTTTGCTGATCTGCAAATTTGGGGTACACCTGAGCAGTGCCTGGAAAAGATACAGGGTATTCAGGATCATATTGGCGCTATGAATATGAACGCCTCCTTTAGCTTTGCTGGCATGCCTTATGACTATGCCAAGAAGAGCATGACCCTCTTTGCGGAAGAAGTTGTTCCTGTTGTACAGAAGTGGGATACAGAGAATCATAAAGTAGCTTAACTGACACTGATTCTCGTAGACAAACGGTGGCCTAGGCCACCGTTTTTTTGTCTAACCATTATCTTCAGTCGTCGCTACTATCGGGCATTAAATGCAACTGGCATATAAAAATAAGCTGACTTGTGACTTGAGTCCGAGACGTGTTTCTGGCGCGGGGCTATTCTTCTTGCCTCATGTGGTGTCAGTGTGAAAAAAGCTCTAGCTTGATCGCCACGATAATAATAGCTTCATAATTTATGGGCAGTGTTAATGAGTGTTGCGTTACTAATCGTTGATGATTCTGGCTTTTCTCGCAAGGCGATGTTGAAATCCTTGCCGGAAGCCTGGGATGTGGATATTACCCAAGCGACCAATGGTGAAGAGGCTTTAGAGGCTTTACGGAAGGGCTTGGGTGAGGTGGTACTACTTGACCTCACTATGCCGGTACTCGATGGATTTGGTGTGCTAGAAGGCATTCGCGATGAGGGGCTGACGGCAAAGGTGGTGGTGGTATCTGCGGATATCCAGCCCAAGGCCAAATTAAGAGTAATTACACTCGGTGCTCTGGCCTTTCTGCAAAAACCCTTTAATAAAGAATCATTGGCAGCCACCCTGGCTGAATGTGGGGTTTACAGTGAAGATTGAACCCTTAAATGAAGAAGAGAATGAAATCCTCCAGGAAGTTATCAATATTGGTATGGGCCAGGCGGGAGCATCCTTGGCCAAGCTACTAGATACCTTTGTTAACTTATCCGTTCCTCGGGTGAGCTGGGTCAATGACGATGACTTTGTATCGAAAGTCGGCCAGCTGGTTGAAGGTAGCGATGACAGTTGGTCTGGTGTGCGCCAGGCTTTTTATAATCAGCTGGAAGGCGAGGCTTTTGCTATCTACGGGGCCAATGGCTGTAATCAGTTATCAGGTTTGATGGGCTATGACGAGAGTGAGGATATGGCCCAGGAGGAGTTGCTACTTGATGTCACTAATATTTTGATTGGTGCCTGTTTGATGGGCGTTGCCAAGCAAATTGGCAAGCAGCTGGATTTTGCCGCCCCAAGCCTGGTGGGGATTGACAAGCCTATTAAAGAACTCCTTTACAGTAGAGATCGGGAGTGGGATCAATGCCTGCTTATCGAGGTGAATTTTCATTTAGAAGAAAGTAATTTTTCCTGCCATTTGGTGATGCTAATGTCAGAGGCATCTATTGAACAGTTACGCAGTGGTTTGATCAGTTTTATGGAAAGTTATTAAATGACAGGCGCACTCGGTGATTCTAGTCTGGGTTTCATTATTGATCGTGTGGATGTGGGTATTTTGGTGGTCACCGAAAATCTCGAAGTGGTTTTATGGAATCGCTTTATGGAGGCCAATAGTAAGGTGTCTACAGAGTCGATAGTCGGTAATAATCTGCTGGAATCGTTTCCCGACCTGCCGGGCAAGTGGCTTGAAAAAAAGGTCAGAAGCGTTCAGTTACTAAAAAATTTCGCCTTTACTTCCTGGCAGCAGCGGCCCTATCTTTTCCACTTCAAACACCATCGGCCCATTACCGGCGGTGTGACCCATATGTACCAGAATTGTACGTTTATACCTTTTGAGGGTTCCGACGGAGAAAGCCTGGTATGTATCACCTTATTTGATGTTACTGATACGGCAATTTCTCATCAAGAAGTGCAACAAGCCCATGCCGATCTTGAGGAGCTTAGCCATAGGGACCCACTAACAGGCATCTACAACCGACGTTTTATGGAAGCTGAACTCGACAAGGAATTTAAGCGTGTAGCGCGTTACGGTGGCAAGTTATCAGTGTTGTTTCTTGACCTGGATTTTTTCAAGAAGGTAAATGATACCTACGGTCATCAGGCGGGGGATCAGGTCTTGATTGAGGTAACACAAAGAATAAATGATATCGTTAGAACGACAGATTATCTGGCTCGTTATGGCGGTGAAGAGTTCGCAATTATTCTACCGGAGACTGATACTACTGGCGGTTTAATTTTTGCAAATCGGATCAGGGAAGTGATCGAAAAAACGCCCGTACACTTTGGCGAGCATGTCATACCGGTAACGGCCAGTTTGGGGTTAAGTGAATATTGCGAGGGTGTCGAAAGCTATGACGCGCTATTAGACCAGAGCGACCAAGCACTTTATATGGCAAAGAAACAGGGACGTAATCGCGTCGTTTGTTTTTTGCCTGATATGTAACTTAGAGCAACTTTACACCTCTCCTGAGCTACCCCGCCCGCTCCTCGTTGTTCATCTATTACCACAAATTCTATAGCCTCTAATTCTTGAGGCGGATTTTCGCCAGATTGTTTTTCACTCGTAGTGCTGCCTATTATTTCTCTCTCTAGAATTGAGACCCTTCATAGCTCGGCTTTACTTGGCAGTAGCCAGGCTATACCCTCGGGTCGAGATTGATATAAAAACTGTACTGAACGCAAAGTTCTCGAATAAATAACAACATTTGACTTAGCGAGGAGATAAACATGAAAGTAGGACTGTCCTGTATTTTTCAAAACCCCTGGAATAATCTTAATGACCACGACGTGTACCAGCACGAAGTACGTATTGCCTCTCAGGCGGAGGCCCTAGGCTACGATTCCATCTGGGGAGTAGAGCATCACTTTACCGGCTATACCATGTGCCCCGATGTTATTCAGTGGTTGTCGTTTATGGCCGGTAAAACTGAGAAAGTTGAACTTGGATCAATGGCGGTCATCCTGCCCTGGCACGACCCGGTGCGGGTCGCCGAACAGTTTTCTATGCTCGATAACTTGTCGAATGGCCGCTCGATTATTGGTTTTGGTCGCGGCCTGGCGCGTGTTGAGTTTGATACCTTCGGGCTTAATCAAAGTGATGCCCGCGAGACCTTTATGGAATCGGCAAAAATGGTGCTGGAAGGCCTTGAGAAAGGTTATTGCGAGCTCGACGGTGAACTGGTTAAGCAACCCAAAGCACCCATTCGTCCAGCACCGATCAAAAGCTTTAAAGGCCGAAGCTATGCGGCTTCCATGTCGCCCGACTCCATTCTCGGCATGGCTGAGCTGGGTTTGGGCTTACTGCTGATTCCCCACAAGCCCTGGGAAGAAGTTGCCGTTGATATAGCGCGCTACAGTGAATTATTTAATAAAGTACATGGTACCAATCCACCGGCACCACTGGCAGCGTGCTGGACCTATTGCCACGAAGACGAAAATGTTGCAAAAGAAGCCGCCTATAAATACATGACCGGCTACTGGCAAAGCGTGATCGACCATTACGAAATGAATCAGGATTACTTCAAAAAACGTAAAGGCTATGAATATTACGGTGATATGTCGGATGTGATTAATGATGTCGGTCGCGATACCATTGCCGAAATGTTTATGAGCTTGCAGGTTTGGGGAACGCCCGAGCAGTGCTATCAGAAAATTGTCGATATCCAAAGTAAGATTGGTAACAACGGTTTTAATGGTGTATTTAGTTATGCTGATATGCCTTTTGATATGGCCGAGGATAGCTTTAAACTCTTCAGTAAAGAAGTATTGCCCAGGTTGAAAAAACTACCTGATATTGATGCTCTCAATAATGCTGCCTGAACAAAGGTAAATTATCTGACATTTTATTAATTATAAGCCCCGTACTTGCGGGGCTTATTTTTTCTAGTCAATAATTCAATGGCATCTGAAAAACGAATAACACTTTAAAATAAGCTGAATAATAAATAAGGTGATCAGTATGAAAAATAAACTGCAGTGTTTCAGAAAGGCCGCAATGGCGGTGTTTTTAAGCATAGGTGTGCTGGATACTCAGCTTCATGCTGAGGAATGTAAGCCTGTTAAGTGGGGTGCGGATGATGAGATTGGTTCGGCTAACCTGGTAACACCGAAAAGTGTTTTGTTGGCCTCGCAGCTCATTAAAAAAGGTAAGACCCAACATTTGGGTATTATTATTGACAAAGACACGCCTGCCTTTGGCCCGCGTTCACTTAATTTGCAAATTGTGCAGCCGGGTCAGGAGTGGGGCCGCGAAGCGTTCCCCAATGGTTTCAACTACAACGATGACGTGTTTCAGGGCTGGTTTGGCATTGGTTCTCAGCTCGATGGTCTTGGTCACGTTGGACAACACCAAGTGTTTTATAACTGCCACAAGGGCCCTGATTTTGTCACCACTACCGGCGTGACGAAAATGGGTATCGAAAAAGTACCGCCTATTGTTGCTCGCGGTATCGTGCTCGATATGGCCGCTTACCACGGTGTCGAATATATGAAAGCCGGGGAGCTAATTAAGGTAGAGGATGTTAAGGCTGTTGCAATAAAGCAGAGTACGCCCATTCGTGAAGGCGACGTTGTACTTTTTCACACTGGCTGGACTGACGCGATGATGGCAAAAGACCCGAGTACCTGGGGTAGTAAAGAACCTGGTATTTCTGAAGCCACCGCAAAATATCTGGCGCAGAAAAATGTTGTTGCCGTGGGTGCCGATACCTGGGGTGTCGACCCGGTACCGCCTGAGGTGGAAGGCAACCTCTTTGCAGGCCACATTACCTTGCTACTACACAACGGTATTTATTTGCTCGAAACGATGAATACGGGTGTATTAGTGCGCGATAATGCCCACGAGTTTTTCTTTGTGCTGGGTGTACCTCGGGTACGCGGTGCCGTGCAGGCGATGATTGATCCGATTGCCATTTATTAACAGGCTGTTGAAATTCTGCTGCCTCGGTCATCTATTGCGTCGCCTAAAGCGCCTATTTTTGGTAAAACCAAGATCAAAGTACCCGCCGCACTTTGCGGGGCAGGCACTGCTCATTTATACGAGTACCAAAAATAGGTCTCATGAGAGGAACTCCGCTTTTTCGCTTGGTGTTGCCTTGTATTTGGCTTGGCTCAGAGAATTTCAATAACCTGTTAAATACGAAACAGTAAGCGTAAATTCAGTCTAAAACGCTCGAGGTCTAATGGGTGATGCCTTAGGTTTCGTTGTTTGTACGGGCTTGGTAAATATTAATCTTTAAGAGCTGGAGTTTTTTATGGACTCATTACAAATATGGGCCTGGGTGTTTTTGTTTCTTTATGTCGGCGCGATGATTGGTTTTGGTTATCTCGGTATGCGGCAGGTGCAAAACAGTGACGACTTTTCCACGGCACGTGGTGGGTACGGCATGTGGTTTCTGGCCTTTGCGATGACGGCGACAACCGCATCGGGGGCGACCTTTCTGGGTATTCCCGGCCTGGGTTATAAGTTTGGCCTACCAGCCCTCGGCTATGCGCTGGTTTACCCCTTCGCCGTTTATCTGGGTGTCTGGTTGTGTTTCAGACAGGTGCAAAAAGCGGGCAATGCCTTTGGCAATCGTTCTATTCCTGAGTTTATTGGCGATCGTTATCAGTCTGATGTTTTGCGCATCATTGTCGCCGTATTCTCCATTGTGCTGTTGTTCTACCTTGCCGCTCAGCTATTGGCCGGTCTGGTGATGTTTGAGCAAATGCTTGGTCTCGATGCTTTTTGGGCCCTGACGGTAACCATTTTAGTGTTGCTGGTTTACGTGGTGTTGGGTGGTGCCCACGCCGACATTCTCACCGATGGTGTACAGGGCGCGATGATGCTGGGCGTGGCCATTGCCATTGTCGTGATGTTTGTTAACGGTTTTGGGGTGGATGGTGGCCTGGATGGGGTATTGGCACGCCTGCAGAATTTAGATCCAAAAATGGTGGGTGTCTATTATGAAGGTTCAGGCATTCTCGATTCTACCTGGGATTTCGTGGCTATTTTTCTCGCGCATTTATCTTTAGGCATGTTGCCCCATATTGGCAATAAAGTCTGGGCTTTAAAAGAAGGGGTAGGGCGTACTCGTTTTCTACTACTCTGTTTGATCTTTGGTGTTGTATTGTCCGCGATGATCTTTGGTGGCGTATTGGCACGTGCCGTGTTGGGTGATGAATTGCTCACTAGTCCTGGTGGCCCTAATCAGGCGATACCGGCCTTGTTTATAGCGCTATTTCCCCAGTGGTTAGCCGCATTGTTGGGCGTCGCTATTTTATCAGCAATTATGTCCACGGCTGATGGATTGGTGATTTCCACCTCGCAAGTGTTTGCCAACGATATTTATCGACGCTCACTGTCCAAAGTGCTGCACCCCAATGCCAGCGAAGAAGAGGTTGATCATCATGTGCTGAAAATAAGCCGTTGGGGCATCGTCGTCGTTTTGCTCGGTGCGGGAGTGCTCGCCTGGCACTCTATCGGGCAGAATATTGCCCTAATGGTTTGGGCGGGCCTGGGTGGCATGATGGCGGCACTTGCGGGGCCTTTAATCCTCGGCGTATTTTGGCGGGGTGTGACTAAGCAGGGCGCAATCTGGGGCTTCGTGATCGGGGCCGTTTTGTTTACGGTGTTGCGTAATGCCTGGTTGCCTGTCGGTGATGCTGGCGGCAACGTACTTCAGCAGGGTTTATTCTGGATGAATAGCCAGGCGAATAATCCTTTTGCTTGTGCAACCGTCGGTGAAGGTGTTTCTGTATTGACGACTGTTGTGGTGTCACTGTTTAGCGCACCTTTGCCCAAAGCGCATCTCGATAAAGTATTTGGTGAAAGTACAGCCTAACGATTGATTTATTTTTTGGTATTAAAAAACCCGGCAATTGCCGGGTTTTTTAATACTGCAGTTTAGGTCTAAGAATTACTTAGACTACTGTCTGGTTAGAATTGATAGGTCAGTCGTAATGAGACTTCGTCAGCCCAGGCTAGAGGCTGTAAAGCACCGGCGTTGTCTTTGCTATCAAGGAAGCTGGCAAAGCCTTCAATGGTCCAGCTTCTGTTGGGCTTATAGCGTACGCCCGGTTGAATCAGATAGCTGCCGTTGAGATCGTACAGCACGTTCATGTCGAGTCGCCAGATAAGGCCGGGCAGAGGTTGCTGAATCGCAAAAGATACGGCATCCCAACCACCTGACTCTTCACCACCGCTGGGTGCCTTTGTGGGTGAGCCACCGAGGTTGCTCAAGTGACGACCTGATAGATCACTCTCCGATTTGTGCATCCACTGGAACACTAGAAAGGTGGCAGGGAATGCATCACTGAAGCGACGGTACTTCTCAAGCACTAAACCTGTTACCCACTCATCTTCTTCAATAAAGTTTCTCGACATATTATTGGAGAATTTTTTGTCGGGGGTGTAGGTCATTTCAAAGCGCACGACCAGTTGGTCAAGCCAGGTATCGGGTTCTGAATAAAAAATATAGTTGGCACCAAAACCGAAGACATTTTCAGCCGCGTAGATGGGAATGATATCGGCTTCAAGATCCCCCAGTTGCGTGAAAAACCCATCTAGCGCTAAGCTACCTTCGGCGACCGAATTAACATAGTCTGGCCCGCTATATCCTGAGGCGGTAAGAAAATTGCCAATTAAAGCAAACTCCTGACCAAGAACATTAATCGCCTCAACGCCATTGACCCCCATTAAATGGGCAGAAGTCATCCAGTCGAGTCCACCGTAAGTACCTGAATTGAGTGCGCCAACAGCACCGGGTGAACCCGTACTACGGAAAGGCTGGTCAGAGAAAGTACCTAAAGCCGCAAAAGCGGGATCTAATGCCGTTTGACCACCGGGGCCCCACTTGAAAATGGGGTCAGGGTTATGTCGTGCGGTCGCCATAAATTGCAGGCCAAGATCACCCAGTTGACCGACTAGCCTTACGCCGACGTTGATTTTGTCATCTACTTTATCGAAGCCAATATCGTTTCTCACTCGGAAGGGTGAGTTGATGATGCTATAGGCAGTGCCCGATTGCGGGAGTACCGAGGGTTGAAACATTTGCGCAAAGGTTTCAACTTCCCAGTTACTGTTTAAATTGTAGCTAACACGTATCGCGGGGGATGAAATGCGCTCATCGGCATATTCCTCTGATGCTAAATCAAGGAAGGTGTGCCGGCGTAAATCGAGTCCATTGGGGACATCCATTACTCGGAAGAAAATCGCTTCGCCCCAGGCAATTTGCTGTACGCCGAATCGTACCCAAAGGTCGCCTTCGGAGTAGTCAATGTAGGCTGAGGGTAGATCGATCATAAAGTCGTCGTCGCACACTTCGAAAATGCTGGCGCATTTACCGTGCTGGTCGACTCGAAACTGGTTGACGTCTTTTGCGCCATTTTCAACGCTGACGTCGTTAAAAACATCGGCAGAATAAAAGCCACGTACTTTTACAAAGGCTTTAACATTTTCGCTGATGCCGATAGTGAAGTTCACTTCGGCACGGGTGGCCATCATGTTCCAGTCATTGTCGTAATCAAAATCTTTCTTGATAAAATCAGCGCCCCCGGTGGTATTAGGGACTGTTCCCGATACTGCGGCTGTGCCACGATTCATCGGATTTTGGTCATCGCTGATACTGTAGGCCATTTCCTGGCGGATAAACCCTGATACATCGACATCGACTGCGTGGGCAGCGGGCATGGCGAGTAAGCCTGCCGAAAATATCGCTGGTAGTTTGGTGAGAGTTGTTGTTTTTTTCATTGCCATATCCTTCTCAATTAATTGCTCAGTTTGGCGATTTTCTGAAATACACCGGTCACGAGTTGGTGATTAACTGCCGAGTTTTCGAATTGCTTGCACGGTCAGGTATTTTTCATAAGCATTTTCAGAATCAAACTGAGTTCTAATACCACCTTTTATTTTTTCGGCCAGGTTAAATCGTGTAAAACGATCCCCTTGTATATCGTGGGAGTGAATGTAAGACCATGCCCACTCGGGATTGCCATTGGCGTCGAGATTGGCCTTGTTGCCTTGCTTCATTTGGCTGAAGCCCATTTCGTAAGAGCGCCAAATGTCACCGTTACGGTCATAGGTAACATAGGCGATGGGTACCATATTTCGAGCGTCTAGCCAGATACGTTTTTTACTAACGGGGGCTCTTGGGAAACCTGTCGGCTCTGCTTCAACAACAATCACCTCAGGGCAAAGCTGGAAATTGGCTTCGTAAAAGGTATTGCCTTTTTTACCACCGTGTACCAGGTGTTCTTTGGACCAATTCTCTTTGTCGCCATGCCACATGCCAGACTGACAACCGAGGAAAGGGCCACGGCCAACAATTTTATGCTTACCCCAGGTCAGCATGGGGTCACCGGCAGCCCAGGCGTCAGAAAGGAAGAAGGTAATGCCGGGCACCAGGGGCTCAAAACGCTGGTTTGTTGGAAAGCGTCTAACGCGTTTAAAGGCAGGCAGGTAACCAAAGAGATCGGGGAATTCGCGCTGGTCGTATTTCCAGATATTTAAAAAGGACGTACCACGCGTATCGTCAGGTGCTGTAAACCAAATGGATTGGTGGCGTAGTTTGCCATTAAATCCTTCCAGATAAGGTCCGCTAGGGTTGCTGACTAATGTGCTGAAGTTTTTCTCACACCAGGCAATTTGATATTGGTACTCGATATTGCCGCTGGGTCCAATGTCGTAATCGTCAACGGCATAGATCGAAGTGTCATGCCTTCCCCAGCTCAGGGTGATATTGGCAAAGGCTTCAAGGCCATTTTGCGGGTCGACAAAAGGTGTGCCACCAATCCATTGATTAGTACTACCTTTGACAACGACATTGCCGTCCTGATCAAGAGCTGCCTTACCCTGGTTGGCCAATGTAGCTTTTAGGTAGTCGTGTGGGAAGAGTTGTGTGGCATCAGTGGTTGTCGGTACTAGCTTAATACGTCGCCCCTGCTGGGAAACTTGTAGATAGGCAATGGGGTCGATTAGATCTTTAACAATCTCGACATTGCTCGCATCGATAATATCACCGTCTTTCAGTTTGCCCTGGGTGAAGGCTTCAATTGAAAGTAACTCCTCAGGATAGGCTTTGGTGATATCCGCCGTTTCACCAATGAGAGGCCATAGAGAGGTTAATACTCCGGCCCCCATTATTCCTTTGCTCATTTTTTCTAAAAAGAATCGGCGGCTGTAATCTACGTCGTACTTTTTTATGTGTATAGGCACGGTGGCCCTCCGCTTTGCTAGTATGAATGATAGGTTGAACGTTTTTGCACAACTCCATGTGTGCCTACAATTACTTATGATTGAGTACGTGGGGGAGTTTAGTGGAACTGAATAGTTCTTCTCTGTACGACGTAGGGTTTTGCGACAGTTTTAAGACTGTTAAGTAAAATATGTGAACTAGAGTCACAATTGATCTGGTTTTTCTGCTCAAAGGGGATTGTTGATGACGAGCTGTTAATGATAATAGCTATTATTTGGTTAATGGAAATAAGGATTGGGGCGTTTCTTTTCCGTTACAACGCGCATATTGCCCAGGGCTTGACGTTTAATATTGCCAAATTTTCTGAATTTATTTAATTCTTTGACTGTTCTTATTTACGGCATATTAGTTTTGAATTAGCTACCCTTTGTTTTGGCCCAGCGAGGTTCTGGCACATAGGCGTTGACCATTGCACCGCCAAAAAATAGAAAGGCGACAGAGCAAATGAATACGGCTTCATAACCTAAATAAGCGGCTAGTAAGCCACCGAGTAAGGGGCCGATTGCGCCAGCGACTTCTGAACTTGAATTAGCAATAGCAATACGCAAGGGAACATCATCCCGGTGGCCAAATTCCAGTGTTAAATTAATTGCCGTACTTTGGAAACCTTGTGTCGCGGCACCAATGCCAATAAACACTAAAATATTGAATAACAGCCCTTGGCTAAACAGTAGTAATAAAGTGGAGGCAATCCATAGGGCGATGGAGGTGAGGAAGGCGAGGCGAAAACCTCGGTGGTCGGCAATAAAGCCCCAGACAAGATTTGAAACCGTACCCGCCAGGGTGAAGGCGACGGTTAATGTGCCCAGTATCGCACCGCTTAACCCGAGGGTTTGCCCAGCGTAGAGAATATAAAAAGGCATTGCCATACGCCCCATAGTGGCGAGTGAGCGGGCCAGAAAATAATGGGTAAACGCCGGGTCGTTGCGCAGTAGAGAAGGTATGTGGGATAAGCGTTCTTTGAGGCTGACATCGGCAGCTACGGTGGGTGGCTCTGGCTCGCGCACAAAGAGCAACATCGCCAGGCCGATGGTGGTAAGTACAAAGGCGAGTAAAAAAGTCATCGAGTAACCGAAGGGATCCGGTGTATCGCCGATCAGATAATATCCCCCTAGATAGGCGACACCAGCGGCGGTAATGCCGGCGAGAAAATTTCGCATTCCCGTGAGCCAGCCGCGCTTGTTAATCGGTATGACCTTGCTCATCAGCACATTAAAGACAACGCCTTGCATGCCCTGAAAAAGACCCAGTAGTGCCAAAAATAGATAAATGGCAAGCAGGGCTGAAGAGGGTGAGAGCAGTAGCCCTGCAAGCGCTATACACAGCACCATCGCCCGCATACCCGCACCGATAAGAAAACCCATCGGCAAAACGCGCGTTCTATGTTCAATAAGGTTGGCACCCAACAAGGGAGTGATGGCCATGCCCAGGGACTGCATCGCCAGGGCAATGCCCACGGCTACAGTGGAGCCATTTGAAAGTAGCAGTACATAAGCGGGCAAGAAGGTGGGTGCTGTGAGGAGACGAAAGCCTGTCTGCCCCAGCAAGCCATGGGCGAGATGGGCTGTAAAATTGCGCTTCAGATTATTTTTAATCTGAAGCTGATAGCGCTGCTCGGCTAGGTGATTGGGTGGCTTTTTTGGCACGGTGGAAGAGAACCTGGTTTAAGCGTGGCATCAGTGATTAATTGATTTTACGCAGTGCGAATATCGATGGGCCTAGGGTATCGCGTTTGCCACACACTGCGTTAATCCATTCAGAGGTGTCTCTTTCTTAGTGCCAATAAACTGTAGTTTTACAGTGCTGTAATTGGCGCTTTGATGGGGCGAAAACCCTTTTCTAGCAATCGCCTATAAAAGAGTCTTATGCAGTTATAAGCATAAAATAATTAATAAAAATGTCTGTAAAACGAGCCAGTCACATATTTTTGAAGGTATTATATTTTTCGATTTTACCCAATCTCTCGCTGGCCCTGCCTCTGAATAAAGCGGGATGCCGGGTCTGGACATTAACGAATAATTTTTATCCATTGCCCTACTGTTGGCTCGCCACCAGGGTAATCGCCATTAATCAGTCGTAGGTGGTCAACACCGTAGCGACCAAGGACCAAGTGTTTGGCCAGCCGTGCGTAGGTTGCGCCAGATTTTGCTTTTACATAGTGAATAGTCTGGGGCTTCTGGTTTTGCAACTCGCGTATTGAACGGGGTTTAAAGCTGGAAGCAATACCGAGAAAATCCCGATCGTAACTTTGTTTAGCCGTCGTGTCGGTCTTGTCATCGAGACGCCCCTTGTTCACTTCCCCACGGAAAACATAGGCTCTTCGCCCATAATAAATCACAATAATACGTTGTTCTTTACTGCCGTTTTTAGCGGGAATGATACCGGTGTGCGCTTTTAAACCATTAATCATTAAGCTTTCAGATTTTTTGATAAAAGCAATGCCAAGCTTATTTTTAAGGTAGTCAGCCGGGCTGTCGAGGGTGCGGGATTTTATAGTGACAGTCAGCGTTGCCGATTGCTTTTCGTCGTGACCATTAATGGCAAGTCCCTGATCTGTAAACGCCCAACCTTTGGGATAATCAAATTGAAAGCGTAATTTGTCGTGGTAAAAACGGTTGTCCTTTTTTTCTTTTTGAGCTGAATTGTTGCCCCAAACCAGGCCGTTAGTGGCGACGCGGAAATTACCTCTATCGGCGTTCGCCGTAATTTGTTGAGTCGTTTTATCCTCTTTGGAAGAAGAGGCTTTCAGCATCTGCCGCAGTCTTTTGTCATTGCGCGGATGGGAGGCAAATAGCCCGTGATAGGTTTGTGCTTTTTTCCCGGCATCAGCACTGCGTTTTTTTGTGTAACGCTCATGGGCTTTGAGCTGGCTGATAATGGTGATCATGGCATCGGGGTCGTACCCCGCACGGTTCAGGAACTTGTTACCCAGCGCATCCGCCTCCAGCTCCATATCGCGACCGTAGCCCTTTACGGATGCGGCCCCCCACTGCGCTGTTGCATCGCCGACTTCGGCGCTGCGGGTGAGTATGGCCAACACGCCAGCGACGACGTTGGAGCTGGTTTGCGCGAGCTGCTGCTGGGATGCGTGATCGGCGGTAATGTGAGCCACTTCATGGCCGAGCACGGCGGCGAGCTGGCTCTCTGAATTCATATAACTCAACAGGCCCCGATAAATATAAACGTAGCCGCCCGGTGTTGCGAAGGCATTAATATCGGGGCTGTCGAGTACGGTGAAGGTGTATTTTTCGTCAGGCTCATCGCTATGGCGAGCAATGTTTTGCCCTACTTTATTAACATAGGCGGTGATTTTTTTATCGCTAACTATGGGGATTTGTGTGGTGACCTCTTCGTACATTTGCTGGCCAATTTTCGCTGCCTTTTTATCAGACATCATCAGTGGTTGTTCAGCTTGAACAGGAAAAGAGCTTGCGAGTAGTACGCTGAATAGTATGTTCGTTAATAGGCGCTTCCTGCGTGGTGACAGCATTAAATTAAGACTCTTCACTGCTTCTATGGCCAATAAAAAAGGTACGCAGTTGTAGGCCGATACCGTCGCAGGCCTGGTTCTGCACCTGGGCGACAATGGGAATGGGCAGAATAACAGCGATCATATAAGAGGATCCACGGGCTTCAACTTTGACGCGTCCGCTCTCACTGAGTTTCTGTAAATCCCAGATAATAGCTTCGTAGGTACTGGTTTTTTCCCAGGTGGTAAAACCAAAGCAGCCACCGCCCCCGGGGCCAATGGCACAACTCACGGAACCACCTCGGTCAGTTGTTTCCGTGCTGCCATCAATCCAGATCATGTAGTGCAAACCTTGCTCTTTAAAGCGCTGGGCAATTATTGGTTCATCAAGCATTTTAGCGAGTCGTTTTAGGCCCAGTGGTGCCGTGCGAGGTTCGAACCAGGGATAGAGCAGGTCGACAAACTCCCTTTCAGGCAGCACTGAAATTTCTTTGTCCGCATTGAGTTTGTCGCCAATACAGTCGATAAAGTCGGGCTCCGTTTCATAGTCGGCATAATGACGACGGCCCAGTACAACAACGCGCTCGCCACTGGCAAGTACGAGTGAAGTGCTATTTTCGCGGTACTCATCAACGGTGGTGGTTGTGCAGGCGCTTATCGTGAAAAATAGAATAAGAGCGGCAGTAATAGCCAGACTTTTCATAAATCAGCACTGCCTTTTGAGGCCGTTACTATTGGCCGGTGATTACGCAGCCATTGCTGTATTTCTGGCACGCGAGCAAAGCCGGTAATAAAGTGCGCGCCAGCATCGCGCAGGGCGACCATAGATGCCTGATGTAAAGCTTCTGTGTCAGACTTTAAAAAGCGGGTAGGGGTTTTGCCATAGGCCGTCATAATCCAGTCGGCGATGGGCTCGCTATGACTATTAAAAACCTGCAAATTATATTTTATCCACACTTCAAAAACTTTTAACTGGGATTCGTTGGGCATGGAAATTTGCACATCTTCAACGCTGGGGATCAAAATCAAATCAGCCTCAGTATCTGACGGCATGGTGCGGGTGCTTGAACTCTGTTCAAACAGGCTGGCGGCGAGGCCGGTAAACAATTCGACTTGAATTTGGCCGACGGAAATACTGACCTCCGGCCCCTCGGTACTTTCAAAACGGTGGCTGGCAAAGTCTGGGTTAAAAACCACCACGGTGTTAAGTGGCAGCTGGTGGGTAAGTGCTGGGGGGAAATTGCCCTTCACGTCGACATGGGTAGCGCAGGCGCTGAGCGCCAGGCCGGTCAATACAAGGCTTGCTCGTACAAAGTTAAGTCTCATTAAATGACAAAGGTTCATAGCTGGTTTTTTATCATTATTATTAAAGGTATTTATCGTGTCTCACTGAGGCTGTTCAAGCCAACAAAGGTTCCACCGTTACGATAGCTTAACTCACGCATTAACGCAGCGAAACGGCTGGCGGTTTCCATTCTTCCACCGGGGGCTAAAAAGTGGACAGGAAAGCCGATGGTGTGAATGCGCACCCGTGGGGTTTTACGGCCGCGCCGTCGGTTGCTTTTATCAACGGTATTGAGCACGCGATGAATCGAGCCGCCAGTGAAGTCATCACCAAATACATAGAGACTAATTTTTTTATCCGATGCATAAAAAGCCTGTATTGCGCGCTGTATTCCCTCTACCGGGCTGGAATTACTAAAGGGCCGCCAGTAGGTCATTTGTTGAATAATAGCCCGGCGGCGGCCCGGGGTATCAGGTAGCCACTTGCCGCGATAACTGGGGAACATGTAATCGCCCATATCGTTCATCACCTGAATGCCTTTTACCGTGGGATAAATATCGAGAATATTAATCAGTTCTTCACGCACCTTGGGCCAGGCGAAATCCACCATACTGCCCGATGTATCGATAATAAAAACCAGGTATTCACTGTCCACGGGAATGCCGCCAATCAGTTGATTAGCGTTGGGGCTGCCCCGTTGTTGCAGGCGTTGCATTTCTTCGGTGAGTATTTGTTGGGCGAGGATGAGTTCATCGCGCTCCGTGGTATCAACCTGAGCGGACGCCTGTAATTGACGATTCACACTGGCCAGTTGTTCGCGCAGTCGGGCGATACTTTTATCTAGCTCTGACAGTTGTTCCTGCTTGCTGTTAAGTATTTCCGCCATTTTCTGAGTTTCGCCGCGCAGGCTAAAGAGTTGCTCCTGCAGCACGGTGACCCCTTGATTATTCGGGGTTGTTTGGCTTTCATCAGAGGCCGTGAACTCGACTGTTTTGGCGATTAATAACAGCAGTACGATAGCGCCAAAGCCGCAGCTAATAACATCGAGAAATGAAATGCTGATTTCGACAGTTTGGCGGCGGGCTCGCTTCATTGTTTTAATTCCATTAGGGCCAATCGCGTGAGGGGCTTAAAAAAGCGCCCCTGCTGAGCAGGCCGAGCTGCCAGAACAGGGCGGCGGCTTTGGGGTCACCTTCCATGGGGAATAAAATAATATTGACCGGCACGCCTTTGGGCAGGGTGTTGACCGCGCTTTCAAAGAGCTTGGCGCGCGCTTTGCCCGACACGGTGGATTGACTGGGTTTATGTTCGCCCTGAGTGGGCAACCCGTCGGTAATGAGGAAGATATTATCCGGGCGCTGAGTAAATGTATTAGCCACCGCAAAGGCGTTAATTAAGCTGGTGCCACCTGCGGGCAGGGTCGTTTTCAACTGGGCAATGGCGGTATCCATGGTGATATTGTCGGCGGCATCCTGCCATTGTCGGTGACTATTCTTCAGGGCCGGTGTCGCTTTGGTATTAAAGGTATAAAGCTGGTACTGGCTGCGAGCCGGGAGCTGAGCCACCAGCCATTCGACGGTGCGCAGTGTCCGCTGCCATTTGGGTGACTGGCGTTTCACCGCATCGCTCATATTGCGCCGCCGCACGACATTAATAATGGTTTCGGCGAGCATGCTGGCAGAGGCATCAACCAGTATCAGCACTCGACTACCGCCGAGTTTGAGCCCGGTTAAATACTGTCGATCACCGTCGCCGATAAACTGGCGGGTATCCTGGCTGGCGCCAGCGTCCTCTAATTCCGCTGTTTGTTGTTCCAGTGTTTCGACCTGCTTACGCAACAGGGCGAGTTGTTGCTCGGGGTCACTTTGGGCGCTGAGTTCGCGTCGGCTGTCGTTAATATCGTCCAGTACGCGGTCCGATAAACCCTTTGTTTCAACCAGCCTTTCCTCCACTTCAGCCAGGCTGTTGCGCAGTATTGTGCGTTGGCGTTCGCCGTCTGAAATATCTGCCTGCAATTGTGCGGCCTCCCACTGCGTGCCCCCGTCGCCTTCGCTGCTAGAAGTGGTGGGGTCATGTTTGAGGATGAGAAACAGTAAAGTCACCGCACCAAAACCACAGGCCATAATGTCCAGAAAAGACAGGCTAAAGGTATTGAGCTCACGACGTTTACGGGACATTAGCCGACTTCAATCAGCGTTAATGTTTGCCCGGCGATATGAATGGCATCGCCGCTGCGTAAGTTGTGCCAGTCGCCGTCGCAGGTGATAGCGACTGCGTTATGTCTTTGCTTTAAACTGATAGTCCCCTCGTTAAGCGTGATTTCGGCTGCAGCCTGTTTGGTTAAATCCTCAGTGGCTTCTGCAGCGATTACGGGTGTGACATCACTGAGTAGTAGTAAGCCCTGGTCCAGTGCGTAGGCACGATGGCCCCAGAGCAGATGACTTGCCGCGCCTTGTTCCTGTGATGTGAGCGCAGACCCCTGCTTCTCGCCAATCGACGATAAAGCCGGTAGAGCCGTAATAAAGCGCAATTGTGAATCTGAACTGTTGCTATCGGCTGCGCCGGCGATGGCCTCACCCTGTGCCAAACAGGCGGCAATGGTGGCATCGGCGGCGAGGGTGACAATGTTGTCGTGCCCGGCAGCTGCCAGGCTGTCGAGTACACCCGGTAGGCTGGCGAGGCGATGGCTGAGCAAGAGGCTGTCATAAGGTGTGCTGGCCAGCGCTTCTACCAGGCGTTGCCAACGCCGTTGGTTGGCGGCAATAAATTCACTGCGTTGTATGCGCAGGTGGAAGTCCCCCTGGGGCGCGCTGAGTTCGGCTTCGATTTCGGGTTGCGTGTTGAGCTGGTTTATCCAGCCCGGCAGTCGGTCGTGTAATTGCTGTTCACCAGCAGCGGTGTGCAAAGGGTCGTAGCGATATTCACGTATAAAACGATCGGCAATAAATTGTGCCCAGGTATCGTGAATCCCCTTTAAAGGAATATCGGGGTATTGGCTGGCCGTTTGTCGCTGTACCTGCTCGGCGCTGTTTAAGGTGCTTAATACGGTGGTGTGTAACTGAATGTCGGCATGTAACAATTTGCCTTTCAGGCCCGACTGGCTGGCAGCGGCAACGGCGGCGTCGACCAGGCCCGTCGCATTAAACGGTGAGGCCTTAACCAGGCCGAGTAAAATACCCAGATGCTCCGCCGTGGTATTGCTGGGCATGGCAAAAATGACTTGCTGGGGTTGCCCCGCATCGGCATAAAGCTGCTGTAGCTGGGCATAGGCCAGATCCGCATGGTGGCGGGCGTGCTGATTACTCATACTCAATGGTGACAGGCTGAGCTGGTACCAGAACTGATTAAAACTTTGCTGGGGCTGCAACCAGGCTTGTTGCAGCGCCTGCTCGCCAGTGAGCACGCCGTGGTTTTGTAGCAGGGCATAACCCGGGCTTGAGGGCGTGGCCTCTACGCGACCGGAGGCATGGCAAAGAATACCGCTGTCGTTTAATTCAATAATCGCTGTACTCAAGGTTTCCTCCTTTACCGTTGGCATTTATGCATCGGCTAGTCAGCCTTTAAATGGCGCAGTAAATTTTGATCACAGTAATTGTGAATATCCAGTACTTGCCTCTCCTGTAACAACTGTAATTGGTGCATGCAAAACATCACCACGATACTGATCACCAGTGCGATGTAGGTGGAGTTAAACGCCACGCCCAGGCTTGACGTTACGCCGACAATATCGCCCTGCACTGCGCGGTGAGCCTGGCTGAGGGCTTCACCAATACCGCGGACTGTGCCGATAAAGCCAATGGAGGGAATCGCCCAGGCGATGTAGCGCACCATGGAAAGCTCGGAGTCGAGCCGATCAGACTCGCTATCGCAAACATCGCTGATGGCACTGGATACGTCCTGAATATTGCGCGTTGCGCCAAAGCGTTGCAGACCGGCGAGCAGTGCTCGCGCCAGTAGAAATCCGCGCTGCTGTTGGGGCAGGGCCTCCAGCGGGCGAGATAATTGCCGGGCATCTTCGGGCAGTACCCGGTTACCCTCACCAATTTGCAGCAGGGACTGCTGTAATAATTGTCGTTCGCCCAATGCGCGCCGGGCTTTAAAACCCATAATGGCCGTCGACCAGATCAGCAGAATAAAGCAGGTTTCCTGCTCGTAATCTTTGACCACTGTATAAAACGAACGCTCTGCAACGATGGTTTGCCCAGCCGCTTCGCGGGCGAGTTGCTCTTCCATAATCGCTGCGGCATTGGGGCGAATCAGTGTTAGATAGATGGTGTGTACGACAATGACCGCCGCGAGCAGGGCGAAAACCTGGTAAAGAAATTCGCTGGAGAGCTGGCTGTTAATATTTTTACTGTTCGTGCTCATGTTAAATCCAGTGGGCTTTGGCCCGGATAATAATTAAGTTGAAATAGTCCTTAAATCTAGTTATTAATAAAATCCATAAAGGATTAAATGTCGACCGGAAAGGGCACGGAATAATCTTCCGATATTTCTTCGCTGGGTTTAAAGCCAGAGATCTTCCTGGTTTTAGAAGGTTGTGTTTTAGCAGACTGTTTTTTAGGCTCTGGTTTTTTTTCTGGGCTTGATACTTTGTTATCTTCGCTGCTGCTATCTTCACTACTGCTATCTTTACTACTGTTGGTTTCAGTCTGTGGCTTTTCTTCGTCTGAGGCTAGGGTGTTTATAGCTAGAGTGTTTATAAATAGTGTCAAAGCGATTAATAAAAACAGTTTTATTATTGCCGATGAATAATATTTAAAAAATGCATTACTTATTTTTGTTCGCATAATGTTTAGTTTCTGCCTTATTCAGCGTAACGGGCAATGCGAAAACCCAGGTCGTCTCGGGCACTATCGCTGTAGTCGCGATAGGACAAACGCAATTCTGTCAGGCCACTGTGTCGCCAGCTGGCACCGCGAACAATTTTAAATTGGCCTTTAGTTGGGCCAACGGGGTCGCTTGCTACGCCACCAGCAGCGCTCGCTGCAATACTGTAATAGTCGTTAACCCACTCCGCGACATTGCCGCCCATATCGTACAGACCTTTGTTATTGGCAATTAGACTAGCCACTGGGGCGGAGACGGCAAAGCCATCATTGTAGCCCTTGAGTACGCGGGGCAGAATTTTCGCAGCACTTCTATCGGCAATATTGCTGGTCTTTTTTGTCGGCAAACGTTTTTGGCCCCAGGGGAATTTTGCCATGCTGCCTTTTTGCCAGCGTGCGGCCCAGGCCCATTCGGCCTCTGTGGGTAGTCGATAACCCGTCGAGCCCGTCGCGTAGCTGGTGATGTCGCCCTTTTCTTCAAGATAAAAAGGCGCTAAACCCTGTTGCTGACTCAGCCAGTTACAAAAGCGTGCGGCACTGGCCCAGGTGACGCTAACCACGGGCTGGTTCAGTTGGTTGAGGGTGTTACCACTGGCGTGATTGGAGCTGTGCTCCCGCTGAAACTGGTGATACTGCTGGTTCGTTACTTCGGTGCTGGCCAGATAAAAAGGCCGCTGCAGTTTTACCTGTCGCTGAATTTCATTGGCGCGGCGGCCCTGCTCACGGCGTGATGCACCGAGGGTAAACGTTGTATTGGGGCGAAACAGTTTTAATGTTTGTCCACTGGGGGCAGTGATCGTGTTGGGAATACTGGCGGAGCGGGTTTGTGCCACTGTATTTAAATGAACGCGCAGTGTGCGCTCTACACCCGGTTGCGGTGTGAGCGTTGCGAAGTGGCTGGTGTAACCAGCTTTGCGAATTTCGATACGCTGGGGTCGGGCCAGTAGTTTGAGGCTTTGGTTGGCGCGGCCCTTTGCGACGCCGTTAATATAAAGCCTGGCATCAGCGGGTTGCGCGCTAATTTTCAGTTTTCCGAGCTTCGGTTTGAGAGTGATTTTTAGTTCGCGCTGCTCACCCGAGGCAATGCTCAAGCTGCGAGTGGCGGGGTAGTAGCCATTGAGAGTGAGCTGTAATTGCTGCGGGCTGTCGGGCGCTAGCGCTATCTGTAAAGGGGTCGTCCCCAGATAATTACCGTTATGGGTAATGCCTGCACCTTGAGGTTGAGAGTCGAAGACCAAAACACCATCCGCTGGCTGCAGTTTAATTAAGGGCCATTCCCGCTGTTCGCCCGCAGGCACACTCAAGATTTGTTGCCACTCTTTGTGGCCGGACAGTTGCAGTGTTACGCCTTCGCCACTTTCAAGAAGTTCTATTTGCAGAGGTGTGCGTCCCTGACTTTTACCGTTGACTAGAATGTCGGCCCCGGCGGGCTTTGAGTTGATGTGCAGCTGACCCCAGGCGGGCTGTAAATCAATCGAGATTTGCTGGGTAATATCCAGCCCCTCCACATCGATGGGGATGCTTTGGGAGAAGTAGCGCTCCGCTTCGGCTTGCAAGATATAGCTGCCCGCAGGAATATCTCGCAGGGTGAGGGGTGTTTCGCCCTGCCAATTAAGGGTAACGGGCGGGGTGCCACTGCTTTCAGCAAGTGCTGGCGTGGCATATTGCAGATTGATTTTCGCAGGGGTGACTAGAGAGCTAATGGCCAGATGGCCAGGCATTTTTTCCAGCGTCAGCGAGTAAGTTTGCTGATCTCCTTTGTTAACCAATAATGGTTGTTGTGATTGAAAATAACCCGGGGCATTGAGCAGCACCTGAAACTCGCCGGGACGCAGTAAATAGCGCCCACCGAGATGAAAGGACAGGCCGCCGGAAACTTCAACCGTAGCTGTGGGTGGAGAGGGCTTTAACTCCACCGAACGGGCCGTGAGTAAAAACCAGAGCAGGGCCGCGGCAATACACAGTGAGACGGCGATGAGTGTCGGTAGTGGACGCAGTTGTGGGCGTCGACTTTTTTGGCTGCCACCCACCGGGGTAAAGTCGATGGGTGTTATTTCTGGACTAGGAGTTTCAAGACTGGGCGTTTGGGGGCTGGGCGTTTCAGACGAGTAGCTTTCCGTATTATTGCCAGTATTATTATCCGTCATTAAATCGTTTCACCACATTGTACGACGACGGGTGCGGTGTTGGCGCCCAGTACCGTAAATTCTACCCGCACATCGCGGTAGCCAGAGCGTATCCCTTCAGCGATATATTTGCCGGGTTTTAATTGCAGCGTCTTTTCTGTGAAGGGTGGGAATTCACCCAGCTTGAAAATACTGACACGGGTGAGGTTGTCAGAGCGCAGCACCACGGTTTGTGGTTTTTGTGCATTGACCAGTATTTGGCGCAGTGAATTAATTTGTTGTTTGAGCCGCTGGCCGCCCTGGGAAATTTGTTGCGCATCGGCAAGATTTTGCTGGGCCTCACGGAAGACGGCTGGGCTGGCGAGACGCAGGGGCTGGTGAATAAACGTTTCCAATTTGGTATCAAGCTGCGCCCTGGCAGTACTGCGAATTTTACCCACAGTGGCCGCAGTAACAGCGGAATCGCGAGCAAGGATTTTATTATAAGTATCGAGGGCAGCCTGCCACTGTTCTTTGCTTTCTGCGTGTTGAGCCTTGTTGAGCAAGCGGGCAATGGCTCGTTGAGCGATTTCATTATCGACCTGTGCCAGCGCACTTTGTGCGACAGCCGACTGGGGTTTGATGCGTAAGGCTTGCGTAAAATGTTTGCGGGCAGTACTGAGTTCGCCACTGTGCAGGTGCTGAAAACCTCGATTAATCGCCGCCTGGAACTGCTCGTCACTGAGTAACTTCTGAGCCTCTTCCTGCCCCGCAAGGGCGGCTTCGAATAGCGGGTCGAGATTCAAGGCTTGCGTGTATTCAGTCAGTGCAGCGGCATAATCGCCGTTAATTTGCAGAGCCTTACCGCGTTCGGTGGCAGCGAAAACGTCGGGCAGACTAGTGCCGCGTTGTTTGCCCTGTAAAGCCTGGGGGTGGTTCGGGTCAATCAGCAGTACTTGATCAAATGCCTGTTCCGCAAGTTCGGCCTGCCCCTGATTAATTGCCGCCAAACCCTGGGTGAGCAGTAAATCGATACGTGGCTCACGCTCGGCTTCGAGTTTGTCGAGCTGGGTCTCGGCACTTGCGTAGTGTTCAATAGCCGCTTTGAATTCGCGCTCGCGGTAAAGCTTGTCGCCCTCAGCGGCGACTGCCAGTGCTTGCTGATATTCCTCGTCCGCCCACTGCTGAATATTAATGGCTTCTAGTGTTTGTTGCTTTGCCAGCACTCTGGCGAGAATATCCTGGGCAGTGCGCCGGGCGGCAGCGAGCTGGGCTTTCTCAAAGGGACTTTTTTCGAGCAGTGGTGTGGCCGTGCTCTGTTCGGCAGTGGTGAGGCGCGTTTTGCTATCGGTCGACCGGGGATCAAAAACCGTGATGACAAGTAGTAACAATACGCAGGCTACGGCGACCAGTATCGCAATATAAATCCAGCGGCGGGAGGGGTTATTAATCCCGATGTTCTTAAGATCAGAGCTCTCAAACTCAGCGCTATCGCTCTCTGTGCTTGAAGAACCGATAGAAAAACCATCGGCCGGTTCAGTATTGGCGGCGGGTTTGGGCGCTTGGGTGAGCTGAATATCAGTGGGCTTGATAGGCTCAAAATTATTGTTGATGTCGGGAGTACGGTCGGTATTGTTGTCGTCATTATTGTCGGGCATTACTAAAGGTTTTGCTCCGCGTTGCCTGTTGCGGGCGCGGCACTTTGTAGCGTTGTGCCTCGCTCAGCCGCGTAGATTTTTTGTAACAATTCTTTCCACTGGGAATACTGCGCCTGAACATTGCCGTTAAGGGTGATGGTTTGATCTTCCAGCGTTACGGTGCGCGGCTCCACTTCCGTTTGCAGGGATTCACCCAGCTCGGCCAGGGCTTCAATGTGTATTTGCACCTCGCCTTTCTTTGCCAGCCCACTTTTAACTAACAGTGCGCCACTGCCGATAGCCACTGCACCAGCGGCTCGTGTCGCACTGCTACTGCTACCAGCGGCAACGATGCCGGCAATAACGGTGACGATGCCGCCAATGGTGCGCTCCCGCGATTGACGCTTCAGGTGGCGAGTGACGAGTACTTCATCGTAATTTTGTGCGCGCCAGCTTTGGTAAGGTGCTTCCATTTGCAGTGAAAAGGCATCGTAATATTCCTGAGTGGTATCGACGAACAGATAGTCGCGTTCGCGAATACGCTGTATGCGTTGCAGGATGGGGTCGTTAGTGGCGGGCAGACGCTTGATTTTAAGTACGCCCTTGCGGTCGGCCTCTATGTGCTGGTCAAAAGCGTCGGGGCTGAAATCTTTAGCAAAACGCAGCGTAGAAATATTACGCAGACTCGTCGCCTCTTTGCTGCTCAGGGTTTTGCGGTATTCCACAAGGTCGTTGGCTATGCGGTTAAATAAGCCTTGAAACGGGTCGCGGTGCAGGGTATTACGGCGGTCATAGGCGTACTTGCTGGCTTCCTGCTTGTAGCTTCTTTGGTACCACTGTTGGCCTGAGGTATCGCTGACCGTAATGCCCAGTTCGATTTTCTCACCGTCAGAGTGGAGGATGATGCCCTCGACATAGACATCGGTGATGACATCGCTGCTCGGCAGCACACGCACGGCACCCCAGGCGGTGCTGTCCTGAATGGTGCGGGCGAGCTGGTTGGCAAGGTAGTGGCCCTCGGCAACGCGCACGGCAGGCAGCACAATGTCTGCCTGCTTGTCGCTCAATTCATCCAGCCCGGGATCAAAAGCCATCACCCCAAGGTCGAGCAACTCAGCTTCGGCAATATCTTCATTCTCGAGTTGCAGGGGTGTGTAGGTGGTGGACTTAACCTGAATGGGGGCATTGCAGGCCGTTAGCAATAAACATGAAAACAGACAGAGACTAAGGCAGCGGACTGCTTTGGACAGAGTTTCATGCATTGTTGTTAAGCTCTTAATTAAGGGCATTAATTCGCTCATTGTTGATTTTTGTATTTGCGATATTCGTCCCAGAGCTTCTCACGCAACACCGGGTCTTTTTCTTTGAGGGCGGCTTCACGTATTTGCCGGGCGACAATGTCGTCGTCGCTACCACCTTTAATGTCTTCGGGTATGCCGCCGCGTCGTATTGTTTCAGGCCCGCTGGGGCTGTCGGCACCGCCTTCACTGTCGCTGCCATCAGTGCTGCCTGTGTTCTCTGCGCCAGCCTGTTGGTCTTCGCCTTCACCACCTTCCTCGTCACCGGGGAACTCGCCGTAGCCGGGAACGCCCTCATAAATATCGCCGTCTTCAAAGAGATCGCCCTCGCTACCACCAGTGCCACCGCCGCCACTTTGCCCTCCGCCTTCATCGCCACTACCCCCGAGACTGGCTTCAATGGCCTCGGCTTTGGCGCGCTCTTCCAGAATCATGCCGTCGAACACGGCAATGGATGCGTCGAGCTCAGCGTCAAAATCGCCAATAATTTCTTCATCACTGCGGGCACCACCGGGTGTCGAGCTGCTGCTCTGGGTATGACTTGTCGTGGTGTTGGGGTTTTGCTGGCTGGCTTGCTGTGCGCTTGACTCGATAGGCTGGCTTTGCGGCTGGGCCTGTGGCTGAGTGGGCGTACTGGCGCTTTTACAGCTGCTCAGAAAAAGAAGTAACAAAAGGCATGTTAATAGCGTGAGCGTAAAGTGCGGGCTTGAATACTTAGGCTCTGGGTGGCGGGTAAAAGTGATGGTTTGGAACATGAGTTTTCTTCGCAGACCCCTAGTGTATTAAAGGCAATGTTAGTGTGACATCACTGACATCGGCAGGTTTATTATCGACAAACTGGGGGCGAAAGCGAGCGCCTTTTATAGCATTGAGCATCTTATAGCGAAGATTTTTATTCGTCGCAGGGCTTTGGCCGGGCCGTAGAGCTTCCTCGATATTATCGATCCCACTACCCCAGCCTTTGTCTGAAATGTCGACGTTTGCTGTCATGAAAAGGCCGGTCATTGCACCCTGTTTCTGCTCCATGCGGAGGGCAGGGAGCAGGCGTGGTGTGGCAAAAAATTGTTTATATAAGGCGTCGGCTTGATCAGATGATTCAATTTCTGCCAGTACTTGCTGATATTGAATCATCGCCTCTGTTCTGTGATTGAAGAGTAAATACCAGTCGGCAAGTTCTGTTTGCGCGCGGGTTTTTTCTTCCAGAGAGGCATCGGGGTTGGCTGCTGTGAGTTCAATAATTCGCTGGTGACAAGCCAGGCCTCGACGAAAACTGGCGCCAGAAAGTATCTTCGTGCGCTGGGGGTTAGTGGTGGCAAAGCCATCGGCACTACGACTGTAGTGTGAGTTGGTAGATGATGACCACTCGTCACCCTGATGGCGCGAAAGGTGAAAGTTAGCCAAAGCAGCACTACGTAAGAATTGAATTTGCTCAGAGGGAGCAACGTCAGGGTTTGTTTCACTCAATTTCAGCGCCGATATTATCAGGCTATAGGCCGACGTCAGGTGGTCGATCCGAGTTTCGCTCTCATCAAATTGATAGGCATCGATATGCCACAAACCCACTTCGTTTAAAAGAAGGCCTATACGAGGGGCATTTCTGCCATAGGTCGCAATATGTATACGCAATAGTTGGTTGTAACTATTGGTGACGGGTTCGATACGGGCCATGGATTTTTGACTGTTAATAATACTGCGCAGCATAGGTGCTTGCGAAAAACTATTGAGGCCGTCATTGACTCGATTAATGTGCATGGCTCGGCGCAGTGCTTTTAAGGCTTTACCGTGTTGCCCGCCCTTTTGTAATTCGAGCCCGAGGCTGTACAGCACCTCGGAGGAATTTTGGTGGTAGGGGCCTTCCGTTTCGTAGACTTGCAAGGTGGAATAGTAAGAGGCAAGTGGAGCTGATTTTTCGGCAGAAGCAGATGAGTTTGAACGGCTAGGTTCAGCCATAGTCATTGAGCTCACTGTTATCAGTAACAGGCCCGGCAGCAGTAGGCTAGAGAATAGAGTGGGTGTTGGGGCATTGTTTGTCAGCTTGTTATTAATCATAGCGTTTGCCGTAACCCCTTGCGGGCTTTATTGTTTTTTGCGAATGACCTGCTGGTGGCTTGCTCAACTTTGGCGTTATCTTACTCCAAAATGTTCCCGGGGGGAGGGCCTGGCAATGCCACAAGGAATGTCCGGTTCTGCATAGGACGTTAAGGTTCACAATAGACGGAGTTTACCTGGGTGCCTGGGCTTATTCAGCGACGCTTAGTGCAGTCATTTTTCAGTAACGATTATGCTTGAATTGAAATAGGTCTGGGGCTATCCAGCGAAGTGACCGGGCTTTGTTTTGGTACGGCATGGGGGGGGGCTGGATTTAAGGGGGTGATCGCCTGGTGTGTTTTATCCTGTGATATTGCCTGTGATGTGCAAACAAAAATTGAATGTCAGGCCGTCGATGCACTGGGCAATATGCGGGCGGGAAAAGCCTTTCACTGGTTTGTCAGCGGTATTGTGGCAGAACAGGTAAGGGCCACTAAGCATAGCTTTGTCGCGTAAATGTCTGATTTACGCTATGACAAAAGTGCCGGTGCGAGTCGATATATGTGGGGTGTACGAGATGGTTTGGGCGCTGAGGGTAATACATTGGGAGAGGCGGGTTTGTATTACGGCGATATGAGTTTGTGTGTGGATGTTGTTTCGGTATTGCGGCTATTACTGGTAATGGATAGCGGAAGCGATTTAGCGCCAGCGTTTTTCCCACGCCAGCAGTACCCGTTCGGAATACCAGTACTGACCGTAGCTGCCGTTGTAGCGCGCCAGGGCATCGGCCAGTCGGCCTTTTTCTCGTTTTAAATAGTGCTTGAGAATGGTACAGCCGTAGAACAGGTTGGTGTCGGTATCGATGAGATTGTCATCCGGTCTGCCGATTTCTTTTTTCCAGAAAGGCATAATTTGCATTAAACCTTGGGCACCGGCATAGGACACGGCGTAGGGATCGAAATGGCTTTCCACTTCAATTAGCGCGAGCACGATTTCGGGTTGTAGATCAGCTTTGGTTGCGGCGCGATGTATTTTACGTAGCAATTCAAGACGGCGATTTTTGTCGGGTAAAAAGCGCGCCAGGCTATTGGATTTTGTTAGCAACCAGACCTCGGCATCGTAGCGGTCATCGAAGCTATCAGCCTGGTTGACGGTGTTACGCAATATTCGCAATAATTCCGGATCACTCGTCTGCGCGCTAAATGCCGACGGCGCTACCAACAGGCCTGTTAACAGCAGTGATAACAGGCTGAGGTGGTACCTTGGATAGCGCCGTGGCTTGGTGCGTTTAAATGACAGCATTGTTTAGTTTGTCGAGCAGGCAGAAGCCCGCGTTAGCGATCGCTGTTGATTAGTCGCTGGTAAGGGCGTTTGCCAAAAAGGCATCGAGTTCAGACACTTTAATATCTGAGCTTTCAGCATCGCGACGGTATTTGTATTCAATAGCATTGTTTTCCAGACCTCGATCGCCGATAACCAGGCGGTGGGGAATGCCCATTAGTTCAACATCGGCGAGCATAACACCGAGTCTGGCCTTCTTTTCGTCCATCAGTAGCACGTCGTGACCGGCTTCCCGCAGTTTTGTGTAGAGGTTCTCGCTGGCTTCGCGCACGGCCTCGGACTTGTGGGGGTTGATGGGGATAATGGCGAGCTGGAAGGGTGCCAGTGATTCGGGCCAGATAATGCCTTTGTCATCGTTGTTTTGTTCAATGGCCGAGGCGACGATACGGCTAACACCAATGCCGTAACAGCCCATCAGCATGGCTTTTTCTTTACCATTTTCGTCGAGAATTTTAGCGTTCATGGCATCGCTGTATTTGGTGCCGAGCTGGAAAATGTGGCCCACTTCAATGCCGCGTTTAATGTCCAGTGTGCCCTGGCCATCGGGGCTGAGGTCGCCAGCAACCACATTGCGAAGGTCTTCGATGCGTTCCGCAGTACAGTCGCGCTGCCAGTTAACGCCGGTTAAATGTATGCCGTCTTTATTGGCACCGCAGACAAAGTCACTGAGGTGGGCGGCACTGCGATCAATAATCACCGGGATGCTCAAGCCGACGGGGCCGAGGGAGCCGACATTACAGCCTGTGGCTGCGAGTACGGCTTGCTCATTAGCGAAGGTTAGTGGGTTGGCAACACCCTCGATTTTCTCCGCTTTAATAGCGTTTAATTCATGGTCGCCGCGTAGTACCAGTGCGATCAAACTGCCTTCTTCTTCGCCATTGACGATGAGTGTTTTAACGGTGTTGTTAGCCGCGCAGTCGAGGAAATTGCAAATGTCGTCGATGCTGTGCTGGCCGGGGGTGGCTATTTCGGCCATCTCTTGTGTTGCTACCGGGCGATCGCCTTTGGGGGCGACGGCCTCGGCCATTTCCACATTGGCCGCGTAATTACTGCCGTTGGAAAAGGCGATGTCGTCTTCGCCGGAATCAGCCAGCACGTGAAATTCGTGAGAGACACTACCGCCGATGCTGCCGGTGTCGGCGAGTACGGGACGGAAGTCGAGACCGAGGCGCTGGAAAATCTTGCAGTAAGCGGCGTGCATCACATCGTAGGTTTGTTGCAGGCTCTCTGGCGTCGCGTGAAAGGAATAGGCATCTTTCATAATGAATTCGCGGGCGCGCATAACGCCAAAGCGGGGGCGCGTTTCATCGCGAAACTTGGTTTGAATCTGATAGAAATTGGCGGGCAGCTGTTTGTAGCTGCGGATTTCGCCGCGAATTAAATCAGTGATGATTTCTTCATGGGTGGGGCCGAGGCAAAAATCTCTGCCGTGACGGTCAGCAATGCGCAGTAGCTCGCCGCCGTATTCTTGCCAGCGTCCGGACTCTTTCCATAGTTCTGAGGGCTGGACGACGGGCATTAATACCTCTTGCGCTTCTGCGTTGTCCATTTCCTCGCGCACAATGGCTTCCACTTTACGTAACACGCGCAGGCCCAGCGGTAGCCATGTGTAAAGGCCGGAGGCGAGTTTACGGATCATGCCCGCACGGAGCATCAGCTGGTGGCTGATAACCTCGGCATCGGCTGGGGTTTCTTTCTGGGTGGCAATAAGAAAACGGCTGGCGCGCATATGAATTTTTCCGCGTATAGAGATAGAGGTTGATGTATTTGGGCGGCTATTTTACGGTGCTGCCGACGCTGGGTACAGCGTAGCCGTAGAAAAGCAACAGCAAAGAGGTGATGATGTTTACACTTGATGAACGTTTACAGAAAGATACGCAGGTGGTGGGCTGCTTTGAACTGTGCCTGTTATTGCTGCATCGTGATAGCAATTATCCCTGGTTTATTCTGGTGCCTCAGCGCGAGGGGCTAACAGAAATACACCATTTGTCAGCGGCCGATCAGCAATTATTGCTAGGGGAGTCGGCGCTGGTAGCGGAGGCTTTAGAGGCTATGTTTTCGCCCGATAAGCTGAATATCGCCATGCTGGGCAATATTGTTGCTCAGTTGCACATTCATCATGTTGCTCGGTTTAAAGGTGATATTAGCTGGCCGGGGCCAATCTGGGGTGCTGCACCGGCGGGCGAATACAAGGCTTTAGTCTTCGATCAAAGGATAGATAATATGCGGCAGCAGTTGATAGGAAAGATAACGATTGATGAATAAGCGGCTCGTAGCGAAGAGTGCTATCGTTTTATCGTAGAATCAAAAAAGCCCCTTTATTAGGGGCTTTTTTAGACGATCAGGCTTTTTAGGTAAAGGCTTTACCTAAACTCAGCGAGCCTGAATTAATTCGCCATATCTTTCAGACCTTTAAGCGCAGTCACTTTAACGGCAGTGCTAGCGGGCTTGGCTGCGAAAGTGGTTTCTTCGCCAGTGAAAGGGTTAATACCTTTACGAGCGCGACGCGCTGGCTTTTTAACGGTTTTAATTTTTAACAGACCGGGCAGAGTGAACTCGCCAACAGCACGTTTCTTTATATGGCGCTCAATAACGATGCCCAGCTCGTCGAGTACTGTACCCACTTGCTTGCGAGACAGCTCTGTTTTCTCTGCAAGTTCATTGAGCAGTTGTGTTTTGGTGTAGCGCTCAGAGACCGCGACAATTTTGCGAACAGGTGCTGCTTTAACGGGTGCTTTCTTTGCGGGGGCTTTCTTTCTTACAGGCGCTTTTTTGACGGCCATGGTATTTCCCTTTCGTTTATTGTTTGATGAATTTCAGCGTGGAGGGCCTGAGTACATCAACAAAATCTTTATGGCCCCTCGGGATGCAATATATATAGTATCTGCTGGGCTCAGGCAATAGAAAACCTTATAAAACAGTGTTTTTTAGTAAAAAACATGACTTCTGTTACTTTCGTCTGTTGTCGCTCGCTCGGGATCATGCTCTGGCGGCTTTAAGCGGCTTGCCTAGCTGGGGTATAATGCGCGCCTTTTTTGGACCAGCCTCTCTCTGGATCTTTGCTTTCCAGGTGCTCGGTTGTCAGCTATTTTTCTAATGCAGTGAGGTAGTTGTGGTCGCCGTGTCCGGCTTGTGAAGTGGAGTAATAGACGATGCCTATTTATGAATACCAATGTGAGTCCTGCAAAGAGACCCACGAGGCCCTGCAAAAGCTTAGCGATGCCCTGTTAACCGAGTGCCCTAATTGTGGTGCGCAGGCATTAAAGAAGCAGGTGACCGCTAGCGCCTTCCGCCTTAGTGGTAGCGGCTGGTATGAGACTGATTTTAAAACCGGTGGCAAAAAGAAAAACCTCGCGGGTGGCGGTTCCAGTGAGAGCAGTACCAGCAAGAAGGCCAGTGACGGTGCGAGCTCTAAAAAGACCAGTGGTGGTGACAAAAAGTCGACATCGGCTAGCAGCAGCTAAGCAGTAGGGCTTTTCGAGTTTTATTAATTTACGTTATTCATTGAACTATCGATATTTAGGGATCAGAAACATTATGCGTTCGAGCTATTGCGGTTTACTCGATACTACTTTTTTAGATCAAGAAGTGACTTTGTGCGGCTGGGTTGATCGTCGTCGTGACCATGGCGGTGTGATTTTTATTGACCTGCGTGATCGCGAGGGCATTGTGCAGATCGTTTGCGACCCCGACAGTGGCGAGCACTTTAATACCGCCGACAGCGTACGCGGTGAATATGTACTGAAAATCACGGGCCGCGTCCGGGCGCGCAGTGCCGAAACCATTAACCCGCAAATGAAGACCGGTGAAATTGAAATTTACGCCACTGACGTGGAAGTTCTCAATGCCTCCGAAACACCACCTTTTCAGCTCGACGAGCACACCAAGGTGGGTGAAGAAGTCCGTTTGTTGCATCGCTTTCTCGACCTGCGTCGTCCGGAGATGCAGGAGCACTTGTACTTCCGCTCGAAGGTCACGTCGGCGATTCGCAACTTTCTCGATGATGCCGGCTTTCTCGATATTGAAACGCCTATTCTCACACGCGCAACACCCGAAGGTGCCCGCGATTATCTGGTGCCAAGCCGCACCCACGAAGGCAAGTTCTTTGCTTTGCCTCAGTCGCCCCAGCTCTTTAAGCAATTGCTAATGGTTTCGGGTTTTGATCGTTACTATCAGGTGGCGAAGTGTTTCCGCGATGAAGATCTGCGTGCTGACCGTCAGCCTGAATTTACTCAGATTGATATCGAGGCATCGTTCGTTAGCGATACGGAAGTGATGGCTATCGCTGAAGACATGATCACCCAGATCTTTTCGTCGCTGCACAAAGTTGATCTCGGCACCTTCCCGATAATGACCCACGCTGAAGCGATGCATCGCTTCGGTAGTGATAAGCCCGATTTGCGTATCCCTTTAGAGCTGGTTGAAGTCAAAGACCTGATGAAGGATGTCGACTTTAAAGTATTCTCAGCTCCGGCTAACGACCCCGATGGTCGCGTTACCGCACTGAAAGTACCGGGTGGAAACTCACTCAGTCGCAAGAAGATTGATGCTTACACCAAGTTCGTCAGCATCTACGGTGCTCGCGGGCTGGCCTATATAAAGGTCAACGACAAGAGCGACATTGAAGAAGGCCTGCAATCGCCCATTGTTAAATTCCTGCCCAACGAAGTGCGTCAGCAATTACTTGATACGCTGCAGGCGGAAGACGGTGATCTAATCTTCTTCGGTGCTGACAAAGGCAAAATCGTTTCCGAAGCTCTGGGCGCACTGCGCTGTAAGCTCGGTGCTGATCTCGACCTTTACACCTGTGAATGGGCACCGCTGTGGGTGGTTGACTTCCCCATGTTTGAAAAAACCGATAGCGGCAGCTGGACGCCTCTGCACCATCCCTTTACTCAGCCTTCGTGCTCGGTTGAAGAATTGCGTGCTGATCCGGGTACTGCACTATCGAAGGCCTACGACATGGTGCTCAATGGTACTGAGCTCGGTGGTGGTTCCATGCGTATTCACGATAGTGCTATGCAGCAAGCGGTATTTGAAGTGCTGGATATTAATGAAGAAGACCAGCAGGAAAAGTTTGGCTTCCTGATTGAAGCGCTGAAATACGGTTGCCCACCCCATGCCGGTTTGGCCTTTGGTCTCGACCGATTGATTATGTTGATGGTGGGCGCGGCGTCGATACGTGACGTTATCGCCTTCCCGAAAACTCAATCGGCACAGTGTTTGATGACAGATGCGCCGGGCCTGGTTGATAGTAAACAATTGCGCGAGCTAAATATTCGCTTGCGAGAAAAAACAAAAAGCGAAAAAAGTGAGAAAAGCGAGTAGGAGTCAGTCATGGCAGGCCACAGTAAATGGGCGAATATCAAGCATCGCAAAGCAGCTCAGGATGCCAAGCGAGGTAAGGTTTTTACCAAGTTAATTCGAGAGTTAGTGGTAGCGGCGAAAGCCGGTGGCCCCAATCCTGATGACAACCCCCGCCTGCGTGCCGCTGTCGATAAATCCCTCGGCGCCAACATGAAAAAGGACACTGTCGATAAGGCGATTGCCCGTGGCGCCGGTACCGGTGAAGGTGAAAACTACGAAGAAGTGACCTACGAAGGTTACGGCCACGGTGGTATCGCGGTGCTCGTTGAGTGCCTGACAGACAACCGCAACCGCACCGTGGGCGATGTGCGCCATGCCTTTACCAAGCGCAGCGGTAATCTTGGTACAGACGGTTCTGTCGCCTATTTATTCACGCGAACCGGGCAAATGAGTTATGCGCCCGGTGGCGATGAAGAGAAAATCATGGATGCCGCACTGGAGCTGGGTGCCGATGATGTCGTCACCCACGATGACGGTTCCATTGATGTGATGACGAGTCGGGAAGACTACCTCACTGTAAAGGCAGGTCTGATTGACGCGGGACTTGAACCAGAAGATGCCGAAGTAACGATGATTGCCTCACTAATGGTCGAACTCGATAAAGAGGGCGCTGAGAAAGTCATCGCCCTGGTCGATAGTTTAGAAGATCTCGACGACGTACAAAATGTTTACACGAATGCTGAAATCCCCACCGAAGTATTAGAGCAACTGAGCGAATAGTTTCTCTAATACTTTAATTTTAACGAGTAGTCATACTTATCAACGAAAGGAAAATGAAGATGAAAGTCATTAAACAAACTGCAGAATATATTGTTAGCCAAAAGCGTTCGGGTCGTTATGCTGTCGTCGCTGCTGATGGCAGCCCGATCAATGGCGAAGAGAAAGCCAAAATTTTATTGGCTGAAGAGCTGATTAAATTGACTGCGCCGAAGCCTGCGGAGCCTGAAGCTGAAGAAGCACCTGCAGAAGAAGCCGCTGCTGAATAAGCTAGCGTTTTAGAAGGTTGTTGAGAAGGGTGGCGAAAGCTGCCCTTTTTATTGGCCGCGAAAAAAGCGGGGCAAAAACCTTGTTTGGCTTGACGGGCATCCCCGCCGTTGCAACACTGGCGATATCTTGAATTCAACCTTTAAACGCGGACTCGATTGATGATTCGAATACTCGGCATTGACCCCGGTTCGCGGCGTACGGGTTTTGGTATTGTCGATGTTATTGGCAGCAAAACGCAGTATGTGGCCAGCGGGGTTATCCGCTTGCCAACGGGCGAGCTACCGGCGCGTTTAAAAGTTATTTTCGAAAATATCAGTGAGCTGATCGGCGAATACCAGCCCGTTGAAATGGCCATTGAAGATGTGTTTTTTGCCCGCGATCCACGAGCGGCCCTGAAACTGGGGCAGGCTCGGGGGGCAGCCATTGTTGCCGGGGTGACAGCGAACCTGCCGGTGGCGGAGTACAGTGCCAAAACCGTTAAGCAGGCAGTAGTCGGTAATGGCGGGGCGAAGAAAGATCAGGTGCAGCAAATGATTATGCGTTTGTTAAAGCTACCCGCTCCACCTCAGGAAGACGCTGCCGATGCACTGGCTGTTGCCATTTGTCACGCCCATAGTATGAACCACCAAATAGCCCTAAAAGGGGTTACGGGCTATGCCCGTGGTCGCTTAAAATAGCTCTCGTGCAAAGGTCTTGGTTAAAACGTAATTGATGCGAGTGAAGCGCTAAGGCTTGCTCAGATAGTAAAAAGCGGAAACAAAAATGATTGGACGAATACGCGGTATCTTGCTCGAGAAGCAGGCACCCCATTTACTGCTCGATGTGCAAGGTGTGGGCTATGAAATACAGGCCTCGTTAACCACCTTTTTCGAATTGCCCGATATCGATCAGCCGGCGACCCTGCATACCCACTTTGTGGTGCGGGAAGATGCCCAGCTACTTTACGGCTTTAGTAGTCTTTCTGAACGACAGTTATTTCGCGAGCTGATTAAAGTCAACGGCGTTGGCCCGAAAATGGCGCTGGCGATTTTGTCGGGGATGAATGCGGCGGAATTCGTTAATTGCGTGAAGAGTAAAGATATCGCGACCCTGGTGCGCCTGCCGGGTGTCGGCAAGAAAACCGCCGAACGTCTGGTGGTTGAGATGCATGATCGCGTCGAGAAATGGGCCCTTGCCAGCGATAGTACGGGGGCTGTTAGCAGTGAGCAGGGCAGTAGCGCCGTGCAAGAGGCAGAGAGCGCACTGATTTCCCTCGGCTATAAAGAGCCGGAAGCGGCGAAAATGATTGCCGCCGTCAGTGTGGACAATAAAGAGGGAAGCAGTGCGGAGTTAATTCGCGCCGCGCTGAAAAATAAAGCCGCTAAATAATAATCTGGCTTGCAGTTACAGATAAAATACATTTGTTGAACACGGGAAAAACAGAGCTGAAATGATAGAGACAGACCGCCTGGTGGCGGCAGAACCCACCTTAGTTGAAGAGCGCATGGACAGGGCTATTCGTCCCGAGAAACTCAGTGACTACATTGGCCAGCAAGTGGTGTGCGAGCAGATGGATATTTTCATTCGCGCCGCCCAGGGTCGTGGTGAACCCCTCGACCACACCCTCGTTTTTGGCCCGCCGGGTTTGGGTAAAACCACACTGGCCAATATTATTGCCAATGAAATGGCGACCAGCTTGAAGTCGACCTCTGGGCCGGTGCTGGAAAAGGCCGGTGATCTGGCGGCGATTATGACCAGCCTTGAACCCGGTGATGTGCTGTTTATCGACGAAATTCATCGCTTAAGCCCGGTGATCGAAGAAATTCTCTACCCGGCAATGGAAGACTTTCAGCTCGATATTATGATCGGCGAAGGCCCTGCGGCTCGCTCTATCAAATTGGATTTGCCGCCTTTTACATTAGTTGGTGCGACTACACGAGCAGGCTTATTGACCTCGCCACTGCGCGACCGCTTCGGCATTGTGCAGCGCCTCGAGTTTTATTCTGTCGACGAGCTGGCCACCATTGTTAGTCGCGCCGCGAATATTCTCGGTGTGACTCTGGAGCCTGAGGGTGCGGTTGAAGTGGCACGTCGCTCGCGGGGCACGCCGCGCATTGCCAACCGTCTATTGCGCCGCGTGCGGGATTACGCCGAAGTGAAATCCGATGGGCGCATTAGTGCCTCGGTCGCTGACGCTGCTCTGTCGATGCTCAATATTGACCAGCTCGGCCTCGATCACATGGACAGGCGCTTACTGCTCAGCGTGATGGAAAAGTTTGATGGCGGCCCGGTCGGTGTTGACAGTCTCGCCGCGACGATCAGTGAAGAGCGGGGCACCATTGAAGATGTGGTCGAACCCTACCTGATTCAACAGGGTTATTTAATGCGCACTACCCGGGGGCGAGTGGTTACGCGCCAGTGTTACGAACACTTTGGCTTTAAAATGCCGAAGGCTTTACTTGAGCTGCAAGGGCTTGAACCACAGGAAATGCAGGGCGAGGGTGAGGAATGACAGAATTCCGTTTGCCGATCCGTGTTTATATTGAAGATACTGATGCCCAGGGCATTGTCTACTACGTTAATTACCTTAAATACATGGAGCGCGCGCGTTCCGAGTGGCTGCGCAGTTACGGGTTTAATCGCCCAGCTTTTGGTGGTGAAGGTCAAATTTACGTGGTTCATTCACTAACGACCAATTACCGCAAACCCGCAAAACTGGATGACCAAATTGTTGTTACGGCGCGGACGACTGACTACGGCAGAGCCTATTTCGTGGTCGAGCAAAAAGTTTTTCGTGACGATGAACTACTTTGCGAAGGAAGTATCAAAGTGGCTTGTGTTAATCAGGCCAGTGGTCGCCCGGCGGCGATGCCGAAAGAGATGATAGAGAGAATATTTATTCATTCCGGTGAATAGTTTCTTAGCGTCAAATCATAAGTGAATAGTAAAACAGTGGAGTAATGCGTGCCCGAACAACAACTTTCAATTCTATCTCTGGTGATAGGGGCAAGCGTACCCGTACAGCTGGTGATGTTTATTCTCCTAATTGGCTCCATGATTTCATGGTTGATGATTGGCCAGCGTTGGTGGTATTTGCGAGAAATGAAGGGTGGCTTTAAAGCTTTTGAAACCACCTTTTGGTCGGGTATCGACCTCAACGAATTATTCCGCGACGGTAGTATGCGCCTTAACGATAATGAAACCGTTGATGGTGTTGAAAATGTTTTTCGCTCGGGTTTTAGAGAGTTTAATCGCCTCACCAAAAACGAGGGTACCGACCCTGATGCGGTGATGGAGGGAACCGAGCGGGCGATGCGTGTTGCCTTGTCCCGCGAAGAAGAAAAGTTAAATACCCATCTGCCCTTTCTTGCTAGTGTCGCTTCCGTTAGTCCCTATATTGGTCTGTTCGGCACGGTGTGGGGCATTATGCAATCGTTTCGAGGTTTGGCGACCATGCAGCAGGCGACGCTCGCCGTGGTTGCGCCGGGTATTTCCGAGGCTTTGATTGCCACGGCTATGGGCTTGTTTGCGGCGATACCGGCGGTGCTTGCTTACAACCGTTTCTCTGCAGATGCCGACGCACTCTATAGTCGTTACGACACCTTCTCCGACGAGTTCACCAGTATTCTTCACCGTCGCGTTCATAGCGGATAGGCTGATGACACGGAAAATCACCAAACGCCGCTTTGTCGCAGAAATTAATGTCGTGCCCTACATCGACGTGATGTTGGTGCTGTTAATCGTGTTTATGGTGACAGCACCCCTGTTGATGCAGGGCGTAAAAGTTGACTTGCCCCAGGCACCATCCAGCCCCCTTGATGATAAAGACAAAGAACCCTTAATTGTCTCGGTAAAGGCCGATGGCAGTTATTACCTCGACCTGGGCAGCGGCAAAAATCGTCAGGAACCTTTGCCAGAAATTGTAGACAAAGTCGCCAAGGTGCTACGTCAGAAGCCTGATACCCCGGTATTAGTCTGGGGCGATGCTCGCGTTGATTACGGCGTGGTGGTGAGTTTAATGACGCAACTACAAGCTGCTGGGGCACCCAGTGTCGGCTTGGTGACAGAACCTCCTACTTCGGCGCGTTGATGCGGATTAGCAAAGACTTGAAGAAGTATGGCATTTATAGCCTGGCGGTCCTGTTCAGTGTAGCTCTGCATGCTTTGGTGCTGCTTTTATTGCTGTCTGACTGGACGGGGGAAACGCCGCCGCACAAACCTAAACGCCCCAATTTCGTGCAAGCCACTTTGATACAAATAGCACCGAAAGCAAAAGTGCAGGACAAGCAGGCTGCCAATAAAAAAGCGGCTGCTGCTGCGAAAAAGAGGGCAGAGAAAAAACGCCAGGAAAAAGCGTACAAGAAGAGGGTTGCGGAACGGAAAAAAGCCGAGCGTAAAAAGGCAGAACAGAAACAAGCACGTGACGAAAAAACACGCCGTGATAAAGCCTTGAAGAAAAAACAAGCTGAGGAAAAGGCGCGCAAAGCCGCTGAGCAGAAAAAGGCGGAGCGGGAAAAGCAGGCTAAAGAAGCCGAACGCCAGCAGGAATTACAACGCCAGGCGCGAGCGCAAGCGCTGGCCAGTGCGCTGAGTAGTGAAGATGAGTTTCTTGCCGACGAGCAAAGTGAGCAGCTGGCTCAGGGTTACACGACCTATATTCAGCAACGGATTATTGCTAATTGGACGCGTCCGCTCAGTGCCCGACGTGGTATGGAAACGATTTTGTCGATACAGCTAGTGCCTACTGGTCAAGTGGTTGGCGTGTCGGTACTTAAATCGAGCGGCGATGACGCGTTTGATTTGTCAGCTTTGCAGGCGGTAAAAAAGGTGGGACGCTTTGACAGATTACAAGAGTTGTCAAGAGAATCGCCGCGAGTGTTTGAACAGAATTTTCGTCAGTTTCAGCTGGTTTATAGACCGGATGATTTGCGGCTTTAGATGCCCGCTGGGCGATATTTTTGGCTTTTTAAGCTTTCAGAGGTAAGCGGTGTTAAACAAGATTTGTAGAGAAACTTTTGCACGAGAGATGATTTCGCTTTCAGGCAAGGCAAAAATGTACCCAAAGCACTCGCTCCGCTCGCGGGGCAGGCTCCGCGCAGAGAGAGAGTTTACAAGTGTAAATGACCGATTGAGCACTTTTTTAACGCCGCATGAGAGCAAAAGGGCTCTCGTGAAAAGGTTTCGTAGAATTCTTTGTCTGGTTTTTTTCTTGCCCCTGTCGGCTCTGGCTGAGCTGAGCATAGAAATTACCAGTGGGGTTGATAACCCAACCAATATTGCCATATCTCCAATTATGATGAAGGGCGCGTCACTGACCGAGGATATTAGCGCGATTGTGAGTGCTGACCTCGACAGGAGTGGCCTGTTTGCCGCCATGTCACGAGCGAATATGCTGTCAAACCCTCGCACGATGTCAGAGGTGTATTACCGCGACTGGCGTATTGTTGGCATGCAGTATTTGGTGGTGGGCAGTGTGCTGCGCCAGGGTGATGGTCGACTCAGCGCTACGTTTAGTTTGGTAGAAGTGACAGGTGAACGCGTATTGTTTACCCATGTAGTGAAGGGGCGCGATAGTGAATTGCGCGATATCGCCCACTATATTAGCGACAAAGTGTTTTATACCATCACCGGTATTAAAGGCGCTTTTTCAACGCGCCTGGCGTATGTGACGGCAATTAACGAGGGCGGGCGGCAAGTGTTTCGGCTGATGGTGTCCGATGCCGATGGCGCGCGCGAGCGGCTGATGCTGAAATCAAAAGAGCCGATAATGTCGCCCGCCTGGTCACCGGATGGAAAAGAATTGGCTTATGTGTCTTTCGAAACCGGTCGCCCAGCGATTTTTCGTCAGCGCCTCGATAATGCTAAACGTGAGCAATTAACTAACTTTAAAGGCTTAAACGGTGCGCCTGCCTGGTCGCCCGATGGCAAGAGCATGGCGCTGGTACTGTCGAAAGATGGTAACCCTGAAATCTACCTCTACAGTTTTGCAACGAAAGCCTTTACCCGGCTGACGCGCCATTTTTCAATCGATACCGAGCCGAACTGGATGCGTGACGGCAAGTCGTTGATTTTCACCTCTGACCGGGGTGGGTCGCCGCAAATTTATAAATTAAATATTATCAGTCGCAAGATAGAGCGCCTTACTTTTAATGGTTCGTACAATGCCCGGCCTCGCCTGGCGGCAGATAATCGCACCCTGGTCATGGTGCATCGTTCGCAAGGTATTTTTCATATTGCCTCGCAGGATTTGGTGACGGGGGATCTGCGTATTTTGACCCAGACCCGCCTCGATGAATCTCCCACGGTGGCACCCAACGGGGCGATGCTAATGTATGCCACCAAGCGCGGTAATAAGGGTGTACTGGCCGCGGTGTCGATTGATGCGGGCAGTCGTTTCTTATTACCCGCACGACGAGGTGATGTTCGCGAGCCAGCGTGGTCGCCCTTTTAAAGAGAATCGTTTAAAGTACGCCCGTTTGTTATTGTTCCCATCTACAAGGAAAATATTATGAAGTTTGAAGCATTAAAACCTATTTTGGCCTGCGCCTTGTTGTCGAGTTTTTTGGTTGCTTGTTCGAGCACACCGTCTTCCTCTTCTTCATCATCCAACGGTACTGATAGTGGTTCATCAACATTGTCTACCAATAATGGCGTGTCGACGGGTAGCGTCGGCGGTGCAGGTATTAGTGGTAGCGATATTGATGCTGATGGCAGTATTGAAACCGTCTTCTATTTTGACTTTGATAAAGCAACGCTGAAGCCTGAATCTCTGGTGGCTCTGCGTATTCATGCGCAACGCTTGATCGCCAACCCCGCTAGTGTGCGCCTCGAAGGTCACGCCGATGAGCGTGGCACCCGTGAATACAACATGGCTCTGGGTGAGCGTCGCGGTAGCTCTGTAAAAGAATTCCTGGTCTTACAGGGTGTTGATGGCAGCTTGCTGGAAGTGATTAGCTACGGCGAAGAGCGTCCCGCTTCTCTAGACAGCGCTGATAGCAGCTGGGCATTAAATCGTCGCGTTGAAATTAAATAGTCCCGGTTCTCAGTAAATACCAGCCCCTTGATAAGAGTGAGTCAATGTTAAATCAGCAGGTAAGCGCACGGTGAAATGGAACGCAGGCCTCATCGCGGTGGCCAGCCTGGTGCTGGTCTTTCTCGCGCTTACTGCTCGTGCCGCAGCCCCTGTCGCGGAGATCGGCGGGGCAACGGTGATGCCGGGAGGCGGTCAAGCTCAGGTGGCTAAAGCGGCGCCTCAGTCGTCAACTGCCGGCACGGCATCGATGGATACATATTACCTACTGCAAAGTTTGCGCGATGAGCTGCGTGTATTGCGCGGCATGGTTGAGGAGCAGGGCAATACGATTCGGCTACTCAAGCAGCGTCAGGTTGATGATTATATTGATCTTGATCGTCGCTTGAGCGGAGTGGCTGCGGCTGGAGGCAGCAGTGCTGCAGGAAAGTCATCTACGGGGCCTGCAAACAGTGCGATCAAAGCGAACACGCGCACACCGGGTGTGTCCTCGCGTCCTGGCAATGTCGATGATGCTGAGAAAGCAGCTTATGATAAGGCTTACGGCGTATTAAAGTCCGGTGAGGTGGGCGCAGCAAAGCAGTCTTTTAAAGCCTATATTGCCAAATACCCAAAGGGTCGCTATGTCGCCAATGGGCAATATTGGTTGGGTGAAATCTACATGCTCGATAACCAGTTAAAGGAGGCGGGTGAGGCTTTCTCCATTATTGTTGAGCAATACCCAGCGCACCGAAAAATGCTGGATGCCAGCTTTAAGCTCGGCAAGGTTTATCACCTGCAGGGCAAGGATGAAAAAGCCAAAGTTATCCTAAACCGTGTTGCTGCGACCAAAAGTAGTGCCGGCAAACTGGCGCGCAATTATCTCAAGGCAAACTTCTAAGTGCTGTTCTGCTCATTGGCCCTTTGAATCCGGTAAACTCCCCGCCTTAATTTTATTGTGCTGCACGGCATCCAGGTCGATCAGCACCGGGCTGGATCAGTGTCAGGCCTAGTGTTAGTGTCAGGATCAGCGATGTCAGAAACCACACTTCGTATTACCGAAATATTCTATTCCTTGCAGGGTGAAACCACGACCAGTGGTTTACCGACGGCGTTTATTCGTCTTACGGGCTGCCCTTTGCGTTGCAATTACTGCGATACCGAATACGCCTTTTTTGGCGGTGATAAATACCCCCTAAGCCAGGTGCTCGAGCAGGTGAAAACCTACCAGCCCCGTTATGTGACGGTGACAGGTGGTGAGCCTTTGGCCCAGCCCAATTGCTTGCCTTTACTCGAACAGCTCTGTGATGCCGGGTACCGGGTGTCACTGGAAACCAGTGGTGCGCTGCCTATTGTTGATGTCGATAAGCGGGTGGTTGTTATCCTTGATTTGAAAACCCCAGCTTCGGGGGAGGCAGGGCGCAACCTGTGGGAAAACCTTCCCCATCTAAAAAAGGGTGATGAAATTAAATTTGTCATTTGTGATCGTGCCGATTACGAGTGGGTGCGTCTCAAGCTCGATCAATACAGTTTGAGTGACGGTCGCTTCGAGCTTCTGTTCTCGCCCAGCCAGGGGCAGCTAGAGCCGGCCCAGTTGGCCGAGTGGATTATAGAGGACAACTTGCCCGTACGCCTGCAAATGCAGCTTCACAAGCAGCTCTGGGGCGATAAGCAGGGCATTTAATAGGCCTCTTAATATTGAGCGCTAATTTGTAAAAGTTGATAGAGAGGATGCCACCAAAATGAAGGCAAAAAATAAAGCGGTCGTACTGGTCTCAGGCGGGCTGGATTCCGCCACGGTACTCGCCATGGCTATCGCCGAAGGCTATGAGTGTTACGCCCTGGCTTTTGACTATGGTCAGCGCCATCGCGCAGAACTGGATGCCTCGCGAAACATTAGCGCTACCCTCGGTTGCAAGACTCACAAAGTCGTCACCCTCGATCTGCGCACCATCGGTGGCTCAGCGCTGACGGATGACAGTATCGACGTACCTGAAGCGGAGGCCGAGGGCATCCCCGTCACCTACGTGCCCGCACGCAATACAGTCTTCCTGTCGCTAGCACTGGGCTGGGCTGAAGTGCTCGGCGCTAACTCGATTCACATTGGTGTTAATGCCGTCGATTACTCCGGCTACCCAGATTGTCGCCCTGAGTTTATAGCGGCTTTTGAGACCGTCGCGAACCTGGCAACGCAAGTGGGTGTCGAAGGGCAGAGAATGCGCATACACACGCCTCTGATGTCTCTCAGTAAAGCGGACATTATTACCCGTGGTATCGCCCTTGGCGTGGACTATGGGCAGACGGTTTCCTGCTACCAGGCCAGTGACAATGGCCTCGCCTGCGGTGTTTGCGACAGCTGCCGATTAAGAACAGACGGCTTTTTGGCAGCTGGTGTGCCTGATCCGACAAGATACGCTTAAAAATGCAAAATTACGCTTGACCTTTTTTTTCTGGCAAGTAAGATGTGCGCCTCCTCTGAGGGCCGTTAGCTCAGTTGGTAGAGCAGTTGGCTTTTAACCAATTGGTCCTGGGTTCGAATCCCGGACGGCCCACCATTTTCTAAGTTTGTAACGATAGCGCCCGCTGTCGTTTTTCTCGCAAATTAGTCTCCCCCCATAGATTTAAAAAACTTTCCTCAACTTGTACTTATTCGATCTCGGGTTGAGTCGTCTTTCTTTGTGTTTGTGCGACCAGGGAAAGGGGATGAAGTGCCATTCTGCTTGCCGTAATCAGGTTTCTTTTTTTAAGGAAAGTAATAGTCGGTTTTATTTTCCTGAAAAGACGGCGGAAAGTCGTTGTGTTAGCATTTGTAATCCCTTGCCTTTATGACTGACTTCCCCTGCCATAAAACTCTCTTTTGTACATAGAAATGCTCCCCGTCGCGAGAAAGCCCAGCGCTTCGAGTAACGTCAATTGTCGAGGTGTCGTGCGGTACTCACCACCGTCAGCGCCCTCGGTAGTAAGGGCCGCCTATTCTGAGCGTGCCTGAAAGGCCATGAGTCGTATTATTAAACTGTTAAATATAAAGATTGTGCTGTGCCTTACTCCAAAACTCATCTGAAGTTGGCAGTGGTTTTTAAATTATTTATTGCTCTTTAAGTTGACGTAAGTGTACGCATCCATCATTTTTTTGATTCAGTTTAGCCATGTAAATTTCGCAGCTTCCCGCGACGTTGCTTTCGTTACCTACGCTAAAGCCTCACTTGTTGAATTATAGTGACGACTTTCAGCTTTATAGGAAGGCTATTATTTCCAGTGCCGTAGGCCTGGGTGTTGCTTGGAGTCATTATCGTCATTCGTAGGCTCAGTTAACGAATAGTCTGGGCGTTATTGACGCGGTATTTTTGTTTTTACCCAGCCGGCCTCCTTCGTTTTACCCATGTAATTACAGCATTAGTGATATTCACCCAGGCCACAACGCAGCTTCAAAGTGTATACGGTGGATGCCATAAAGACCCTTGCGTCACATCTGTGTCGCGCATTAGAATTGCCTTCGCTGGAATTTGCTAAGTGAGTCAATATTTGTAATCGCTAGCGAGCCTGCCTAAGGCCGAGGGTATCCCGCCGTTCTTAGCGTTGTCATGAAGGAAAATGAATTCACCCTCGTTTGTGAAGTACCACAAAAAGTTATTTGCATAGGAGATGCACCATGTTACGACGACCTTTTTTTTCACGGTTTGCGCTAGCGATTGCGACTGCTTCAATAGGCATGAATGCAACAGCTGAAAACCTGCTAGATATTTATGGTCAGGCAAAGCTTAACGATCCGACCTATCAGTCAGGGCTTCATCAGCATGCGGCCTCGTCGGAAATTTACTATCAAGCGCGATCCGCACTCTTGCCGAGCGCTAATTTTACTGCGATGCATTCTGAAACCGAGCAGGAAATTGTTAGCTCTGATAACACGCTTTTTCAAAAAGGCACCGATGACTTTCCAACGGATCGCTACGAGCTCTCTTTAGTTCAGTCCATTTATGACTATACGAGCTGGAGACGTTTTGGTCAGGCGAAAGAAGAAATAAAAAGGGTTGATGCCGAGCGTGATGCCGTTGAGCAAAACCTTTTGCTACGTACAGCTGAACGCTATTTTGCAGCGTTGGCGGTACAGGAAGATCAGGCGTCGATTGAAAGTGAAATGAAAGCTGTTAAGGAGCACTTGACGCTGGTGGAGGCCCGACGTAAAAGTGGTCAGGCGCGTAAAACAGATTTGCTGGATGCTCAGGCGCGTTATATGCAGACAGTTTCCAGAGAGCTCGAGATTCGTAGTCGCTTCAAGGATTCGCTGGAGATGCTGCGCGAGATGACGGGGCGGTCTCCGGAAGGTTTAATTCTGGTTGGGGATTTACCATTGATTCAACCAGAACCTGCAGATCCGGCAGCGTGGTTTTCCCAGGCTAAGGAATTTAATCCAGAAATCAGGGTGCGTGAATTCACCTTGAGTGCCGCAGAGAAAGAAGTAAAGGCACGCCGAGGTGCACACTACCCGACCTTAGACCTCGAGGTTTCGTTTAGTAACGAGGAAAAAGATGGAACGGTATTTGGTGGTGGTAGCGAGGTTGAAGAGACGGTTCTGGCTTTGAACTTTAATATGCCGATCTATTCTGGTGGCATGGTCTCGTCCCGTGTTCGCGAGTCTGTTCAACTTTTTAATCAGGCAAAGGATCAGCTGGAGCTAGAGGAAAGAGCAGTACAGCGACAGACTTTTTCGGCTTTTGACGGCGTGTTAACCGATATTAGTAAAGTTGAAGCTTTGCAAAAATCGGTGGAAGCTTATGAGCTGGCGGCGGCGGCAAAAAGTATTGGTTTTGAATCGGGCCTGGTGAATAGCTTGACGGTTTTGGATGCTGAGCGAGATTTGTTTTTTGCCCGCAGTGAATATGCTCGCGCGCGCTATGGCTACATTCTTAACCGGCTGCGATTAAAGCGAGCGGTAGGCTTGTTGACCTTGGCGGACTTGGAAAATGTTAATAAGCACCTTACGGGCAAAGAGATCAAAGTCTCTTTTTACGCGCCAGTGGGCTGTAATAAGGCAGGAGGGTGTTAACGGCGAGCGATGCCGCTCAAAGAATCCTTAGTTTTGCTGACGGCTTGCCAGGCCCCTATGGCTATGAGCGTTCAATAAAGTTTATCGGCCAACAGGTTTACCGTGATCGCTTTTTAGTGAGTTTTCCCAAGTTGGCGCTGACTCTTGGTGCAAATTTGGATGGCTTACTAGAACAGTTAGATTTCCCTGCTGCAGGGGCCCCGCGTTTACAGGGGTTTTTGGCCGAGGGTGACATCCTGCATCTCGGTTTTGAGGGCGAGGCCACGGCTTATGTCTGTAAGCTTTATGTCGAAAACGCAGCCCATATCAGGCAGCTTTGGGCGTCTGCGAGCAACGAGCCTGATGGGGCCGTGAGGGTGCATCGGGCCTTGAAGTGGTGGTCTGAAAACTCTTCTGAGTCTTCCCTGCTGGAAACACAATACGACTGGCTGCCTTGTGCTGACCGTCAGGCGCTCTTGCATAGCATCGCCAATTTGTGGCCGACAGTACCTCGCAAAGCCTTATCCGATCTTCTGGCGGTCGCCTGTAGAAAAGTGCCGGCGAAAGATTTGCAGTTACTCAAGGTGAGTGAGCCTGACAGTATTCGTAACTCCTTTGACTTAAATCTCTACGATGCTTGCCTGTCGTTGTCCGATGTTCAATCTATACTCGAAGCTATGCTTGTTGATGTCGGTGCAGAGCGCTCAAACATTAACGCTATTCTTTTGCCTCTGGCTGATGAGGCCCTGGGGCATGTTGCGGGGGGTGTCGCCCGCAATGGCAAACTATTTCTCAGTCTTTATTTTGGCGTTGTTGAAAGAGGACGTTTTAATGCCTGATGGCTCCCTTATTGAATCGCCCGTTGACGTTGAGCTATGCCGCCCGGGTGATCGGTTTTTTGATTATTGCCTGTGGGAATACCCGCCTCGTGTTACCACCAAAGACAAGTGGCACAGTAGTAATTTACTGTTTCAGTCTTTTGCAGTAGCGGGCCTGGCTGAAACCTTACTCCCTGTTTGCGAGGCTATTCGGCGGGCTATTGGTAACAACCGCACAGTGTGGGGTGTTAAGTACGCGAATGGCACATTGTCCTGGGAGTTTTATTTTTACGATTACGAGCGCCTTGAACGACAGGTGTCGCTAACGAGCTTATTAGAAACCCTCAAGCCCTTTGTACACTGCGAGCTGCAATACTCCGAGGCGCGACCCTATTTTATGTTCTCTATCGATCTTGATGAAAGCTGGGCACAGCCCGATAAAACATTGGACGAAGTGAATATCTACGTGGGCAATATCGGTAGTCAGGTATCTTCAGGTATTAGCTATGCCTTAACGCCATCGGGTTTAGATTTCGACAATCTCTATTACTTCTTTGACGCGCAAAGCGAGTACGAGACCGCTCAGGAAAAACTTGCCTGCTCGGCCCATCTTGACTCGCCCGGTTTAGCGCTGGATGCGATCCTGTGGCCGCAACTGCGCGAGTGCGAAATACTGGTTGTGGCCAACAAGCGCGAGTGTGATGGGGTTTATTTTTCCCGTGTGGGGGTAGAACATTTATTGTGGTTTATGCAGAGAATGAATTTTTCCCCTGCGCTGGTGAACTATGTCGAGGCTAATCGCCAATACCTCGACCACTTGTTGTTTGATGTAGGTGTCGATTACCGGATGCATAATGGTGAAATCCAGCGCTTGAAAGCGGCGTATTACGGAGTGTTTTAGGTGGGCTGCTTCAAGCACGACGACTACATATCGGTGACGATGGAGTTTCGCTGCAATTTAAAATGCGTGCATTGCATGATCGAAGGCACGATGGATGTCTTGCAGCCCCAGTCGAACCAGGTTTTTGAAGAAGTGCTGGCCGAACAGGCTCGCCATCAGCGTTGGCAGGGGCTTATTCTCACTGGCTCCGAGATCACTTTACATAAGCAGTTAATACCCATGGTACAGGCTGCCAAGGCCGCGGGTTTTAAGCATGTGCGTATTCAAACGCACGGTATGCACCTGGGGCAAAGCAGTTTTTGCGATGACTTGCTTGAGGCCGGGGTGGATGAGTATTTCGTGAGCGTGGCGGGTTGCGACGCGCGCACCCACGACGACATTACTCAGGTCGATGGCTCTTTTGACAAAATGATGGAGGGGCTACGTTACCTTGATCAATTTGACCATGTCACCCTGATTACCAATACGGTTGTCACTCAGCTTAGCTATGCCCTTTTACCTGAACTTGTCACTAGCCTTGCGCACTTGCAGCGGCTGCGACAAATGGAGTTTTGGCACTATTGGCCGATGACGGAGCTTGATGACAAAAAGTTGATTCCGCGGGTAGCGGATGTACTGCCGGCGCTGGAAGTCGCTATCACCAGAGCACAAGCGCTGGGTCGTGTGGTGGAAATTAAAAACTTTCCCGAATGTCTGCTGGGCAATAAAGGCCATTTGCTGGATAACGACCAACCGCAGTTATTGATTGACCCCGCCTTCTGGGATCAATTTAATCGTAATGGTTTCCATCAATGTGTTTATCGAGAAGAGTGTACCTCCCTCCAGTGTCTGGGGCTGAATGACGCTTACACCGCGAAATATGGTTGGGAGCAGACGCTGTTATCGCCTGTGCGCGATGGTGCCTTAATTGCCCGGTCGTCGGGAAATTCGTCGGTTTAATCGGAGAGCTTTCGGTTTTACTGGGGGTTGATTGGCTTGAAAATAGCGACTGCTAGTATTTCTTGCTATTGTTGAGGGGTGCGTCACAATCTGCTTTTTTCGTAGCGTTGGGCGACGGAGATGGTACACACAACAACAGTCGTTAATTGCTAGCCTTTACAGGCTTTTAGGATAGGGAAAGTGTCTAAACAATTATTAATTTATACCCGAGCACAAGCAGTTTCTAGTCAGCGTCACCGTGAATGGTCAGTCAAGTCGGGTGGTACTTACGAGTTTGCACGTGAGGTGAACTCCATTCCTCTAACCGCAGTGGAGTTTATGTCGGCTGCCGGTGAATATCCCATTGTTTTTGCAGGTTCTGACGAGCAGCTCATGCCCCTTGCGGTGATGGGAATGCGAGATAAAGAAAACCTGTTCATTGATGCCGATGGCAAGCTTGATGCGACCTACGTGCCAGCCTTTCTGCGTCGTTACCCTTTCGTCTTCTCCAGTCAGGATGATGGCAATAATTTTACTTTGTGTATTGATGAAACCTTCAGTGGCTGCAACCAGGAAAATGTGGGTGAGCGCCTGTTTGATTCGGAAGGTGAGCAAACGCAGTATTTGAAAGGCGTGCTGGCGTTCTTGAAAGAGTATCAAGTGCACTTTGCCCGCACCCAGGCTTTCAGCAAAAAATTGAAAGAGTTAGGTTTGCTAGAGCCAATGGGCGCGCAGTTTACGCAGCCATCGGGTGAGAAACTCACCTTAACCGGCTTTTACGCGGTTAACCGGCAGAAACTGAAAGAGCTGCCGACGGAAGAGCTCGAGCAATTAGTTAAGAACGACGGTATGGAATTGATCTATTTGCACCTGCATTCATTACGTAATTTCAACACTATGCTGGGTAAGATCGGTATTGAAGAGTCGGATGCTGGTGTATCAGAAGAAGAGGTAGAAACAGTCGCATAAGGCACGATGTGCTAGCGACTGTTGTTCTTGGAAAGTACGGCTTTCCTGCTACCGTCGGGAAGGCCTTTTGTGTTTTAAGAGGCGAGGAATAACCTGGTTTGCATGGGCTTTATCAGGTTATTAAAGGAAGGGAAATGCCGCTGTAATAGTGGTGAGGGAAGCTCCAGAGCTTTCAGCGCTAGCGGATATATCCCTTTGCAATACACAACGAAAATAGGCAGCCAGGGTCGGCAGCCCTTGAGTAAATTCAGGGCTTGATGGCTGCGAATAACTGAGCAGATTGTCATGGCATTTCCATTCTTAAAGGCACCTAAGCAGGGTCTTTGGTCAAAGGTAGCAAGCCACTCTCGCATTCGGGGGCGTAGTTTACTTAACGATGTCAGCTCCCCTTTTAAAAAGGTGAGGGCGAACCCATTGAGCTCGGCTGTTAAAAAGGCGCGTAAACCGCTGCGCAATCATTTCTCGCTGGAAAGCCTTGAGCCACGACTGCTTTTCTCTGCCGATCCGCTATCGGTGATGATGGCCGATGATGCCGATCTGTCCATCAAACTGAGCGAAGATGAAAACCAAACGACACTGGTTCAAATCATCGACAACGCTGACAACTTTAATGTATTGCAGGAAGTCGCCCTCTCCGATTTTAACGGCACTATCACGGTTACAGGTACCGATGGCGACCAGTCTCTGACACTGGACAGTAGCCTTACTGATCTCGCTTCACCTCTGATGATTACCTTTGATGCCAAGGGTGGTAATGACACGATTAATGCGCCCACGGCATTAACGAATGATACCCATAATCCGGATGCTTTGATTGACTGGAGCTTAACGGCTGATGGCGAGGGGGCTGCTGACCTGGATGGCACGGCCAGTAACCTGGGCTTTAGTTTTCAGGGCGTGGAAAATATTAATGCCGGTGATGGCAGCGATTTCCTCGACGGTGTAGCAGCCAGTACCTGGAATGTTTCAGGCGCAAATAGTCTCTCGCTAAACGGAATTCTGTTTTCTGGTATTGAAAACTTGAATGCCGATGCGAATGCGACACTTGATTATTCTGGCTATGCCGATAATGGCGTTTCTGTCGATTTATCGATTGATGAAGCGACAGGTTTCTCTGCTGTTGCGGGCTTTAAAAACATTATTGGTTCTGATGGCGATGACACCTTGGTGGGTGATGATCAGGCCAACGTCATCTTTGGTGGTAAGGGTGACGATAGTATCCAGGGCGGCCTGGGAGCCGACAGCCTGTGGGGTGGCGAGGATAGCGATACTCTTATTGTCGAACGTGATGCTGATCAAGGTTTGCTGGATGGCGAGCTGCAGATAAATGGTGTTAAAGAAGATGATATCAACAGTTTCGAAATTGGCTTTTTAACGGGTGGCGATGGCGCTAATGTCATTGATGCATCCGCATTTTCAGGCTCGGCGATCATCGATGGTGGCGCAGGAAATGACACCTTAACGGGTACTGGCAATGACGATTTTCTGACTGGCGGCGAAGGTCAGGATTCAATAGATGGTGGTGCCGGCGGCACTGATATTGTGGTGGAAAGCCGTGATGCCGATTTCACTCTTTTAAATACCTCTCTCACTATTGGCACTGATGGTGCTGATACGCTGACGAACATTGACGGAGCCATCTTAACGGGCGGTGATAGCGCGAATACGATTGATGCATCGGGCTTTACCCTTGCCGGTATTACGATAGATGGCGGTGCTGGCAACGATACTATTTATGGCTCTCAAGGTGACGATATTCTCACCGGTGGTTTGGGTTCCGATGCCATCGACGGCGTATTGGGTACCGATACCTTAATTGAGCAGGGTACGGAACACTTTATCCTTACTGACGCGAGCTTGGTTCACGCGGTCAACGAAATCCAATATATTGAACTGGATGGCGTCACCGCCGGTACATTTAAACTGACCTTTGGTGGGCAAGAAACGGTTGATATTGCTTTTGACGCCTCGGTAGCTGAGGTGGGTGTTGCTCTACGCGCTCTTAGCAGTATTGGCGATGATGATATTGATATTTCTAGCGCTAGCAGTGGTTGGCAGGTGACTTTTAAAGGTGCACTGGCTGGCCAGGCTCTGAATACTATTCTTGTGTCAGACAATACTGATGGCTCGGTTATTATTCGTGGTGTGCTTGCTGGATACAGCGATACAGATACCCTTACTTCAATAGACAAAGCGGAGCTTACCGGCGACAACCGTGACACCACTTTAGATGCCAGTGGTTTCAGCGGTGACGTGGTTCTCCTCGGTGTTGGTGGTAATAATACCTTGCTCGGTGGTGGTGGTAATGACGTGCTACTGGGTGGTACGGGTGAAGACGTTTTGTCCGGCGGTGCCGGTAACGATCTTCTTTCCGGTGGGGATGGCATAGACACTCTGCGTGCAACGCGCGATGCCAGCATGGTATTGGGCAATACGACCCTGGTATTGACGTACGTGGGTGGTAGTACAGAAACTGATACTTTAAGTGGTATAGAAAAAGCCGAACTGACCGGTGGTGTAAGTAATAATACTCTGGATGCCTCGACGTTTAGTGGTCTTTCAGGCTCGACTTATCTGCAAGATTTGAACAACGCACAAGGTGTTCAGCGGCAGGAGGGTGCAGATTTTTCAATTACTTTATCCGATGGTACAACGGTTGTTGAAATAGATTTAACCGAGGCTTTGACCCTCTCAGATGTCATCGAAATCATTACTGACTCTCACCTGCGATTAAGTGCAAGCCTTGATCTGAGCACGAATAAAATTGTTATTTCTGATGCGCAAGATGAAGGTAGTGTACTCACGATTGCAGCGCTTAACAGCTCCACCGCATTTTTGGACCTCGGGCTGTCAGTAACGGGGACGGCAACAGAACTTCACAGCAGCGTTATTACGCTGGGTGGCGTCATTTTGGATGGCATGGGTGGTGCAGATAATCTCATCGGATCGATGGGTGATGACATGCTTACCGGCGGTACCGGTGCAGATAGTATCAGCGGCGGCGATGGTAGCGATACTGTCGTTGAAATCGACAATTCAGATATAACGCTTACAAATAGTACGCTAACTATTGGTGGTGTTGAGGACGCTCTGGTAGGTATCGAGCACGCTGTTCTTACCGGGGGTGTCGACGCCAATACTCTTGATAGTAGCGGCTTTAATTTAGGCTCGGTGATCCTTGCGACCGGTGGTGGCTTAGATACTCTTAAGGTTGATAGTACGCATGCTGATACGCTTGTCGTTGATGCGAGTAACCTGAATGCCGGGGATCAAGTTACAGTCGACCTTGATGGCGCGACCGATGATACCGTTGTCATCGAAGGTTTTTCGAGTACCGGTAGGGTGGCGCAAAGTTCACTAGGTTGGATTGCGTTTACCAATGGCGCTGGTATCTACGAACTGAAGCACCACGGTGGTATTACCCTGGAAGAAGACCTGGTATACGGTTCTGGCAAGCTTGTCTTTAATGCTGAAAATGAAAATGGTTATTCAGACGGATATACGTTTGAATCAGCGGGTTATAATCTGAATACTGCTGCTGGCAACGGTAGCATTACCATTAAAGCCGACCACATTAAAATCGAGAGTGGTACGGTTATTAATGCGGGTACGGGTGATGTCACACTTGAAGCCATTAATGACCGAGCGATCTGGACCAGCGGTTTTTACGATTACGATTATATTGATGTTGATATAGATATCGAAACAGCCACATCCATATCTGGTGGCTTAATCGTTATTAAGGCTGTTGCCGATAGTCAGAAGTATTTTGATGCGGATGATTTCGGCGGCGGCGATGCTGGGGCTTTATTAGCAACAGGTTTTAATGGTGTTGTTGGAGCTTCAGAAACATCATTGTTTGTCGGCATATCGGTATCAAAATCTTATGCTGATATTGACGTTGCTAGCGGTGCAAGCATAACCGGCTCAAGTATTGATATTGATGCAAAAGCAAATATTGCTGTTAATGCGGCACCAATTTCCGTTGGCGCGGGCATTGCTGTGGGCTATGGCGACACCCGAGCAAAAATCGATATTAGTGGCTCCCTGCACTCCACCGCTGGCGATGTGGCGCTGGCAACCAGTACTCACAATATTATGGATGTTGTTGCTGATGCCAGTGCAATTGCAACGGCATCAGGTGCGGTTGCAATATCCGTGCTGGACTCTCTTTCTGAAATTCATTTGACTGACAACTCCACTGTGTTGGTTACCGATGGCAATCTAATCCTCAATGCTGATTCAGTCGACCAAACGCGCAACATGGCCCGTGCTACGGCGGGTAAAGATGGTGCTATTGGCATTGCTCTGGCGATTGATTACCAAGACACCCAAACGAATGCATATATTGATGGTGTCGTCGATGTTAATGCCGGGGCTGTAAATACCGGCAATATCGAGGTAAGTACCGAGCATGAGAAGAAAAATGTAGATATTAATCGACTATTTTTTATTCCGGCGTCTGCTGGCGGTGTTGAGGCAACGAGCATTGTTGGTGATGATAAAACCGGTGAATACTTGGATGATGCCAAGTCGTCAGTTATTGAGAAAGCGACATCGTGGGCTACTACGCCTATTGCTACCTACTTGAAAGGCTTTTTTCCGACGTCAGACAGTGCGTGGGATTTCGACATCTCTGCATCCCTGGCAATTTCTATTGATATCAACAGAGCCGATTCCCGCATTGGTGAAACGATAGACGATAATAATGGGAAATATGCTGATGTTGAGGCCGACGGACAAGTCTTTGTTGTCTCCACTATAGAAGCCCGCCCCAAAGTGGCGGCCAATGCATCATCCACTGATGATGGGCATTCACAGGGTAAGGAGCCAGCTTCTACTGGTATTGCTGTGGCGATTGCCCACCAGACTTTAATTAATGACGCAGATGCCAGTATTGGTGTTAATGCTGAACTTGATGCGAAAGATAAAATCACACTGAAAGCGGAAGCCTTAAATGAGATCGACCCCTGGGGTTTGTGGGGTGCTAACTTAATATCGCCATTCCTGGATTCTAATCGTGAAGCCGATTTCACGACTGAGGATGCAGAGGAACAAACAATATCTACCGATCAAACTGTTGATGTGAAGGGGAATATCGCGGAGGGCAAAGGCGAGCAGGGCAGCCGCTACCAGTATATTGGCCTGAGTGATCGAGTAATTAATGACTTGTCCCTGGAAGATTTTACCAATGAGACCTATTGGGAAAATCTGGGCAATGCCTCTTTCGATACGGGCATGACCTTTGTTAGAAATTTGTCTGGCTATATCAATAATAATCTTGGGTTTAACGCGACCTTCGATGGCTTCGCAAGTTCGTCCAGTGAAGGCCAAAAGTCTGCTAAGGCAGGGAGCGTAGTGGTACTGGTACTAACGGAAGAGGCTGATGCGCGTATTTATGATGGCGCAAAAATAAATCAGGATGACAATGGTGTCAGTGATGCTGATGACTTTGACACCGGTAATCGTGATGTGATTCTGCAGGCGAAAGGTATTAATCACGCGATCGTTGCAGCGGGTAATGTTTTCCCTTCTTTGCCGACTGGATCAGGCCAGGATACTAAAGACAGTAGTAGTGCAACGGGCGTATCAGTAACTGTCGTGGTTAGTATCGCCGATATAAACGCCAAAATTCATGATGGGGTACAGCTCTATGCTGATAGCCTCGAGCTTGATGCTGATACGACTACGCTAACCGTTAATCTGGCTGTGGCCGGCGGTGCAGCAGGTGATGGTGGTTCCTATAACGGCTCTCTCCTATTCAATGCTATAGATAACGATACGCTGGCACAAATAGATAACGGTGCGACAATAGTTGTTGGTTCAAATAAAGCCAGCGATGGCACATCTTCTCTGGTAGTTAATGCTCAAGACTCTGCATATTTGATTGGTATTGCAGGGGCGGTTTCTAAGTCTGAATCTGTTGGTTTTGGCGCCTCAGTCGCAACCAATATTGTGCTGCGCAATACAGATGCGGTTATTGGTAATAAGCACGATAACGATACGGTTGGCACCTTGGGTAGCGTTACTGTTGAGGGCGACATTCATGTCTCTGCACTCAACGACGGTTTTATTGGTGCTTTTGCTATTTCTGGTGCGGTAACCTCATCTAATCCTGGAAAAACACCGGCCAATGGAACGGGGGGCACTCAAGGTAGCGATGGTTCAAAACAGAGCAGCCAGGATTTAGCGAGCTGGCAAAGTAACTGGGCTTCTGTGATTGGCGAAATGAAAACCAGTGAAAAGTTTAAGGATGCGGGTGATGCGGGTAAAGCGTCGGGGTCCAAGACAGGTTGGGGTGTCTCGGGTGCGGTTACTGTTAATGTCACTAATGATGATGCGCGTGCTTACATTCACGATTTAGATGTAATTGATGCTGGCGATGTAACATTAAATGCCCAAAACATAACAAATATGGCATCTGTTGCGGGTGCAGTGTCGTATTCAAAAGGTAGTGGTACTACGAGTTCGCGAGCTATCGCAGGCGCTATTGGCGTCAATGTACTGTGGGGTAGTACCGAAGCCGTCATCGATAATGTTCAGCTGCTAACAGCGGCATCGTTGAATCTGGATGCTGCCCGTACGGGGAGCATCATCGCTATTTCAGCCAGTGTTGGTGCCGCTACGGGTCGAAGCGGCGTTGCAATGGCGGGTTCTGTATCGGTTAACAATGCCAGTTATATTATAAAAACCGCAATGAAAAATATTGGCAACAGTGTGGATGATGGTGCTGATGCCAATATCGCCGGTAGTATTGATCTACTTGCCAAGGATGGAACTGATCTGGTGATGATTGCTGGTTCTGGTGGCTTTGGCGGTAAGACAGGTGTTGGAGCCTCTGTTGGTTTTGCGCGGATTGCCAACACTATCGAATCGACGCTAGAAAATATCGAGAGTTTAGAGCATGGCGGTGATGTCAGTGTTCAAGCCGAGAGCGATGATCTTATCGTCTCTGTTACGGGTTCGGCAGGTGTGTCTACCGGCGGAGGTTCTAAGGGCTACGGTATAGCGGGTACGTTTAATCTGAATTTTATCGCTAATACCATCACTGCTCAGATGGTTAATGTTGAAAGTCTAGATACCTCGACCGGTGACGTTGAGGTGTTTGCCACTGATGATTCCGCTATGTTTGCCTTTGCGGGTGGTGTTGGTATTGGTAAAAATGCAGGCTTGGGTATTGCGTTTGCGATGAATTACTTCGCCAATACTATTACTGCCAAAATCAATAATTCAATATTACGCAATGCCGGTTCTGTCACGGTGCATGCGTTAGAAAATGGCTGGTCGGCTACGGCCGCTGTTGGTGGCGCAGGGTCGGAAAAGCTGGCGCTTGCGGGTGGTATTGCCGTTACTGAAACAAAGAATATTGTTGAAGCCTATATTAGCGGGCGTAGCATTATTGATGTTGCCGACAGCGTGACCGTACAAGCTGCTGATAGCTCTTTGACAGTTAATGTCGCTGGCGGCCTTGCCTTTTCGTCCAAAGGTGCTTTGGGGGCATCGATTGGTGCCAACCTGATCTTCAATCAAATTACGGCCAATATCGATAGTTCTGATGTCACTTCAGACAATGGGGGGGTTAATGTTTTTGCCACCTCTGACACCACGTTGGTCAGCGTTACCATTGGCGGGGCTGGTGCGAGTAATCTCGCGATTGGTGGCGCTATTTCCGTCAATCAAGTGAAAAATAACACCACTGCTTCAATTACCGATTCTGACAATTGGGATGACAATAAAGTATCTGCACTTGGTGATGTGCTCATCGCTGCCGCAGACAGTACGACGATGGTTGTGGTTGCGGGGGGCGCTGCAGGTTCGGGTAAAGCTGCTGTTGGTGCCGCTATTGCCACGACAGAAGTGGCGAGCACTATTAAAGCTTACATCAGTAGCGCTAATGTCACTTCAACGGCTGGCGGTATCGATGTAACGGCAGGTTTTGCGCCACGAGCTGATGATGTGGATCTTGATGCACTGGGCGTTGATGTCGCAGCCCTGCCAGATGATACAGACCTGGGTTCGCAAATTATTAATGTTGCATTAGCCGGTGCTGGCGGTGGTAACTTCGCTGCCGGTGGCGCGATTAACCTTAACTGGTTGAAGAATCGCGTTGAAGCCTATATTGACGACGGTGCTGTCGTCACCACATCGGCCGCCGGCAAAGATATTAATGTGAAGGCCAAAGATGACGCCAGCATTATTAGTATCGCTCTGGGTGTGGCGGGTGGCGGCACGGCTGCCGGTGGTGCTGCAATTTCTTACAATTACATCGGCGGTGATCCGGGTAATCCATCCCGTGAAGTGCCTTCTGACCCAGCGGCAAATAATGCCGGCTATGTTTTGTCTTATATTTCCGGGGCAACAGTTGATGCCCGGGCTGGTAGTGTCAATGTCTTTGCCGATGCCAATGCGTTGATTGTTAACGTCTCTGTTGCCGGTGCTGGTGGCGGGACGGCTGCATTTGCCGGCTCCGTTTCCATCAACTTTATGCGCAATGTGGTGCAGGCACAGATTAAAAATGGTGCTGATGTCGACGCGTATAACAGCGTCAACGTGCTGGCGACAACGAGCCCTTTAATGGTGATTGTCGCGGGTGCAGGATCTGGCGGGGGCACGGGTGCCGTGGGCCTGGCTTCTGCCACCAATGACATGGTGTCTGATATTGAGGCAAGCATAGAAGGCGCTGGAACCGATGTAACAGCCGCCACCGGCGATATTTTCGTGGTCGCTAGCATCATCGATAACAATACATCGCCAAGTGTCACGCTGTCTTCTGACGCTGACCCTAGTACAGAAGATACGCAATTTGATGCGCAAATCTGGTCGTTCGCTGTCAGTGGCTCTGGCGGAGGTACGGGTGCGGGTGCCGGTTCCCTGTCGCTGAACTGGATACGCAACAACATAACTGCACATATATCGGATGGCGCGACAGCGAATGCCACCGCTGATGGTGCGACTGTGGCTGTGCGTGCCGACGACAAGTCTACGATGAATACCCTGGCCGGTGCTGGCGCAGGCGCAGGCGCGGCGGCAATTGGTGCGTCCATTGCCTATAACTATGTCGGCGGCAATCCGGACGACCCTGATTCAGCAGGTCGAAACCAGATTAAAGCCTACATCGATAACGCCACGATTAATGCGGATAGTCTGACGGTTGCGGCGGATTCGACCTCTGATATTAATAACCTCAGTATTGCCGGTAGCGGCGCAGGCACCTTTGCCGGTGCCGGTGCTCTGTCACTGAACTGGATTCGTAAAAATATTGATGCACGTGTCAGCGGTGCTGATATTAACGTCACGGGTAATGTCGACATTAATGCCACAGACAACTCGGGCATACATGCTATTGCGGGCCAGGCGACCGGTGCTGGAGCCGTCGCCGTCGGTGCTGCGGTCGCTTATAACGATATCGCTAACACCATTACGGCCGCGGTAGACAGCGCTAGTGATATCACGGTGGACAATGTCTCTGCCGGTAATATTGCGCTGCAAGCGCGTTCTGCGGCAACGATAGACACTATTTCTGCCGGGATTTCGGGTTCCGGTACTGTCTCCGTCGCGGGTTCTGGCGGCGGTGCTTTAATCGCTAATACGGTAGCGGCCTATATTTCCGGGGCTACAGTTTCTACCCCCGATACCTTAACTGTCTTTGCCGAGTCAGCCGATACCATTGCCTCCTACGGCGGTACGCTTGCCGCCTCCGGTGCCGTTGGTGCGGGTGTGACCGCCTTTGTAAATCTGCTGTCTTCGACGACCAGTGCTTATATTAGTCATGATTCCAGTATTACTGCCCTGGGTGTCAATGCCGGGGTTGTCGACAACTGGGCCGATAATGGCGACGGCAGCGAAACGTTTATTGATGATGAAAGCGTCAGGGGTGTGGTTGTTGTTGCCAATACGGCAAATGATATCGACGCTATTGCCGTGACCATCGGCGCTGCCGGTGTCGTGGGTATTGCCGGTAATCTGGTGGTTAACCATGTCGCGACTACCACCGAGGCTTACGTCAGCGACTCCTCTATTAATACCGATCAACGCCTACGCGTGATGGCTCATCAAACCACCGATATTGACAGTGGCGGTGGTGCCCTGGGCGGAGGACAAGTCGGCCTGGGTGTGGCGATAGATACCAGTATTGTCAACAATACGACTCGTGCTTATATCGCCGATGATGACGTGGCAACCGACATTGATAGCATTTTTGCACGGCAGGTTGATGTCACTTCGGTGTCGCGCGAAACCCTGAATAGTGTGGCTGTTGGTGTTGGTGTGGGCCTCTATTTTGGTGGTGCGGGTGTTGCCTCGGTAGTGAAGAGCACTTCTCGTACCGATGCCTTTATTCGACTGGCTAATATCACCGCGACTCAAGATATCGATGTCGATGCGCTGTCTTATGTTTACGGCGCTATTGATGATGGAGCTGTGAGCGTTGGTTTTGTTGGGGTCGGTGGCACGGTTTCTGTGGGTATTTTTGAAGGTACCACTAATGCCTATGTTGCCGGCGCTACCTTGGTTGCGGGTAATGATGTTTCTGTCCATGCCGATGCCTTCGAAGAAGCCTCGGTGATTGCAGCCGCCGGTTCAGCAGGGGTTGGTGCTCTGACCGGTACCGTGGGTGTATTGGTTATTGCGTCTGACACCTCCGCCTGGATTGGCGACGATACGGTAAGTGGCAGCCATGCCGATGTGCGGGCTGACAATGATGTGCTGGTGACTGCCGATAGTCGTACCGATGTCAATCAACGGGGTGATCGTCTTGAATTAGTGGGTGCTGTTGCCTTAGGCGGGGTGGGCGTTGGTGCCTCGGTGGATGTGATTACGGTTAACAACAGCACAACGGCATTTATTGGTAGCGATACTTATATTTCTGCAGTTCGCAATGTCGACATTCATGCGAATGCCGATCGTAATTTAGCTTCTACCGTTGTGGCTTTTGCCGCCGGTGCTGCCTTCGGAATTAGTGGTGCAGTATCGGTCATCAGTGTCGGCGCTGGGGTCACTGGTGATGGGGCTGACTCTGTTAATCCCGCTCAAGATTCTATCGACGCTGTCTTGACCGGTTCTACCTCGGGCTACAGTACGGCATCACGCTACACTCATCTGGATGGCTCTAAGTCACTACTGCAGGGCGATACGCTCGATGCGGCAAACGGCCTGCGCTACCGCTTTGTGGGTGACGACAATACCACTTTAAATCTGGCAGTAGCCCCATCGGGTTCTAACTGGGAGCTGGCAGGAGACAGTCAAACGGCGAGCGATAGTGCCAGTAAGCTATTTACGGGTGCGGCAGATCACTCCACCGATGTACTGACAAATATCGGTAAAAATACAACCGTTGATATTGAGCCGGCCTACACGGGCACCGGCGATACGGCTGCGATTATAGGCAATCGTTACGAATATATCGGCGATACGACGTTGGTCGTGAGTGGCTGGGATGCGGTCGATTTTAGTGATGACACACTGTGGCTGGATCTGGGTAAGCAACAGAAATTTTTTGATAACTCTGAAGATAGCAAAGCGGATAGAACCTCTGCCGTTGTCTCTCGTGGAGACTCCGCCGCTAACAGTAATTTGTTTACGGTCGATCTGGATGCCAGTGTTGATGTGAGCGGTACCACCGCCTTTATTGGTAGCAATGCTAGCGTGAATACCACAAATGGCGATATTACCGTTGTTGCCGATGAGCATGTCGATCTCGATATCACGACGGGTGCTGGGGCCGTTGGCGGAGGTTACAGTATTGGTGGCTCGGTAGCCGTTGCCAGTTTAAGTAGCGAAACGTCGGCATTTATTGCCGCTAACGCAGCGCTGAGTGCGGGTGATGACATTGTGATTAGCGCCACCTATACCAACGATGTCGACCTGAATGCCTACGGCGGCACTGCAGGGGCAGTGGGTCTTGGTGCCCAGGTTGCTGTCGTCAATGACAGTAGCAATCAGTCGGCTTATACGGCAGACAGCGCTACTCAGAGTAATGGTGTCGACATACTGAAGGCCGATAGTGTTTCAGTTACCGCGCAAGGGATTCGCGATATTAAGGTTGAAGCCAAAGGCGTGGCTGTGGGTGGTCTTGCCGCCGGTGCTGCGATTGGTGATGTGACGGTAGGCGGAAGCACCGAAGCGTATTTAGGGTCATTCACACAAGTGGGTGTCGGTACGCAAAATGGTGTGGCTGTTTCGGTTGGCTATCTCAGTATTTCTGCACTCTCGCAAGTGGATATCGAAGAGTCGGTCTGGACGGTTTCGGCGGGTATTGGTGCTGGCTCTGCTAATGTTGCTAATGCTACGTTTAATTCAAATATTACGGCTTATATTGCCGATGGCAGTAATATTGCACTGACAAAAGATCTTACGATTACGGCCCAGGCTACACCTTATATTAAAGCGAAAATTACCGGGGTTTCTGCGGGCGCAGCAACGGTAGGCGTTTCTCTTGTCGATGTTTTTATTAGCCCCAATATTGTTGCTTCATTGGGTGATCCTGATCTGGACACTTCAGGTGTCGGGGTTAATGTCAGCGCGCGTAATATCACGGTTAACGCGAAAAACCTGATAGGTGCGAATAACGTAACGGTTGAAACGGAAAGTACATCAGCCTCTGTTGGTCTCTTACTCGGCATTGATGCCTCGATTAACCTTATTGAAAACAACACTTATGTGCGTGCAGGCGTTGCTGATAATGCCACGCTTGAGGCTGCTCGTGCCGTCACGGTGCTGGCGCAAAATGAAACTAAACATGAAGCCGAAGCGGGCAGTGGGGCGGGTAGTCTTACGGCTGCTGTGGGCGTTGCTCAGGCAGAAATCAGCACGGCCACAGAGACGTATGCTTACCTGGATAATAATGTTGAAGTTGATGCGGGTTCATTATCGATTCAGGCCTTGAGCAATAATCATAACTTTGTAGACCTGATCGCCGGGGCGATTGGTCTTTCTTACAGTGGTGCTGGAGTAAAAGCGAAAACATCGGATACCGCTATCACAAAAACCTGGGTGGGCAATGTTAGCCCTGGGGGCAGCAACCGCGCCTTTGACAAGATTACCTTAACGGGTGAGCTTCAAAATACGGATGGTACAAGTGGTGAATTTAATATGCTGGCCCAGCATACGGCAGATTTTGACCACAAGGTTTTAGTCCTTTCTGGTGGCATGCTGTCAGGCTCTGGCACCAATATTGATCATGTTATTGAATTAGATACTGAATCACGGGTCGGTGAAAACGTCATTATCTCTGCGAATGATATCGATGTTCGTGCCACGACAAATGTTAATAAAAACCGCGTTAGCGGTCGAAATGTTGACGCTTATGCCGTCGGTGGCGTGGCAGCAGCAGGTAATGATACGGATGTCAGGCTGGATGTTGATACACAAGTGCTCATTGATAATGGGGCTGAATTATTAGTTGGCGGCTCGAAAAATAACCCCGGTAATATTCAGTTACACACCCTCAATCAATTTGATCTTGATGATGAGGTCTTGTTTGTCGCTGCGGGTGGTTTAGCGGGCGTCGGCTCCTATGTAGAAATTATTGCCTCGCAAGATATTTCACGCGTGACAGTCGGGTCTGCGAAACTCGATTCGATCGGCGAGATAAATGTCAGTGCGCGTGGTAATGCTGATATAGAAATAGAAAATTATACGGAATCCCACGGAGCAGGGACCCTTGCCGTAGGCACGTCTCAGATTACCCTAAGGCCTGATAATGATGTGATCTTCAATAGCGGTGCAGACGTGAAATCCGATGGTGATTTACGTATCGGCGCAGGTATTGCCCCCAGCAGTGACTGGTTCTATAACCGCGATAGTTATCGCCTGCATTCGACGCTCGAGAACTTTTCTGTAAGCGTGATCCCCATTAGTGACCTTGATGCAGACGCCACGCTGAGTCAGACAAATAATGTCACGATTAATAGCGGTGCTGTTTTACAAACAGGTGGTGTAGCGCGCCTTTATGCCGAGGAGCGCGGCACGGGTGATATGAAGGGCCAGTCTGACAGTAGCAACTGGGCTAGTGCTTTGAATGACTGGATGAGTGGCACGACATTATCCGGTGGTACTTCTTCATCTGGCGGTACGGGAATTGTACAAATTGATGGTGAAGTGCATACGGGTATTAACCGAAATGTCGGCTTGAGTCTTACTGAGGATGCAACACAGGCGATTACAGCCACGGGTAGTATTGGCTTTGAAGAAGGCGTCATGAAGAATGAATCTTCATTGGCAAAAGATCTTATTTTTGCTCAGGAAATGCTGGCGAAATATAGCGATGGAACATCGACGGTTACCGATATTGAGGCTTTTTACCAGGACGAAATTGTGCGTCTTGAACAGGAATTAAAAGACCTGGGCTTGTGGAGCAGTGTCAGCGATACCTATTCGGAAGTGGATGTACGCACTATTATTGTGGAGCCGATTTTAGCGCAGGCAGGTTATATCGATGTAATCGGTGATCGCCTGGTTAGCTCTGGTTCGGGTGTGCTTGATGCTCCGGGTGATGCGAATGTGAGCATTATCAACAATACCTCGGCCTTCTTAATACTGTCCGATATTAATATTCCGGATACTATTGGTGGGGTGCGTTTTAACAGTGAAGTTGTCGCGACGAATACAGAAATAGCCAATAAAAACACGGGTAATACCTCGGCTAATTTCCAGATAATTACCGATAACGCAACCAATAACTCGCCGCTGATTACCATTTTGAACCAGCCCAGTATCGGTCGTTGGCCACAGCCCGATATAACGCTGGGCGGCGATGTATTTAATTATCGTGGCGAAGTTAATATCACCAATACTGACAATAACGGTGCCGGTAATATTTACATTGAAGGTAATATTGGCGCGGCTAACCTGCAGATAACCGCGGGCGGAACTCTGAACGTTACCGGCGTGACACGTTTTCAAACTGGTAGTGAAGGTTATTCAGTCGTTAATCCCTTCACCAGTACTAATCTCAATGGCGAATATGGCTCAAGTTCGGCAAATGATACAAAAACAGATGCTGAGATTTTAGCCGCATTAAAGGCAAGCTCCCCCAGCAATGTAGTGATTGCCGATCGCATTGTTATTGATGCCGCCTGGGTTCATTTGAATGGTGTGCTGCAGAGTGGTGAAGAGGCCAAATCATTAACGATTGGTGTGGAGGCCGATAGCTTTATTAATGGCCTGGGTGAGAAGTCGGGTCGAGTCTGGATGTCTACATGGGAGCAGGCAACCTTTGATGTTAACCATGATGGAATAATCGATAGCGCCGACCAGGTGCAAAAAAGTCTCTATAACAATTTCAATGTTTTCTATGATACCGACACTGGCAATATAGAAGTTGATGATGTGGCAATCACCGGTGGATATATTGATATCACCGGTAATATTACCAACATTGGTGCTGGTGAAATTCGTGTGTTGGGTGGCTATGGTGACATCAATATCACTAATACCACTGCCCATAATGTTGTCGTCGGTCGTATTGATAATTCCAGCCGAGGGCTGGGCAAGTTAATCCTTAAAGACACCCTCAGGGGCAGCGATGCTAACCCCCTGATTACTATTTACACCATGGATGAAAATGGTGTGAGAATGAATAGCGGTAGCTATAACACCGATACGTCTCAGCCATTTTATTATTCGCCTGAAGCCGGTGTGCGCTATGGCTATGTGATTAATGAGGAAACAGGCACTTATTACTATACAAAAGAATCACAATCTTCATGGTTGGGTATCGATTGGCTGGCGAAAGATCCTGAAGATGTCCATTGGGATCATGGGCCTATCTCGTTGTCATCAACGCTGTCCGATGAAGGGCCGTATTTTTATATTGATAAAAGCACCGGTGTTATTGACGATGAATACACTTATCTCGCCAGTACACCCATAACACTGACTGACGAAACGCGAGTGGTTAGAGAGTGGGAAACCAGTACCTGGTATGGGAAAAAGACTTATCACACAAAACTTGAGCGTACGGTCGGCCAGAGTCTGACCCATACCCATACACTCAAGGCTGATCATTTAATTAAAATCTCCTTTTTAGGGGATCAATCTTCGGGTGATATTTCACTGACGTCGACCGCTAATGGTGCCGATTTTATATTGACCGAATCCCTTGTTAATAGAACGGGCACGACGAGTGTTATTACAAATGGCGCCATTGTTTCAGGTGAGGCGGCAACGGTTGGTGGTGTAAATATTCAATTATTAGCGACGGGATCTATTGGTTCGCAATACCTGTCAACTTCTGACGTCAACGCTGACGGGGTTGTTGATGAGAAGGACTGGGTTGTTGAGGCGGTTTATACCGAACAGGTCGATACCGCTGCCGCCAGTTTGCTTGCCATTAGTGCAACTGGCGAAGTTCATATCAGTGAAAAAACCGGTGGCTTGTTGTTGGATCGAGTGGAGTCGACTAACAATTCAGTGATTACAATATCGGCCAACAGCATTACACAGGCATCCAGTATGTCCGGTGCCGTGAATGTTAAGGGTGGTGCTATCACCTTAAATGCTGATGCTGGCACCATTGGTGAAAGTATAATTTCCTCGTTATTAATTTCGACGTCCGACAGTCATACAAGTCTCTTAAATGCGAGTGCGACGGGCGATGTTTATCTCACAGAAGCCGGTAGTGATTTACGCGCTGATAGAGTTGCGTCTCTTTCGGGTGATGTGTGGATTGATGTGCTCAATGGCAGTTTCATCGATGGGAATTCTGAAGAAACAGTTGATATAGATACCATCAATGACTTGCTCGGCGTTTGGCAGGCATTGGAACTGCGTGATGAAGATGATGGCGCTATCGGTGTCAATGTTAAATGGGATGAAGCAAAAGATGCATTTACCTACGCCAAAGAATCTGAATATCAGGCGTACTGGAATTATCGCAATAGCTTCTCCGGTGTTTATGACTCATCACAGACTATTAGTCTGACGACAGATGAAGAGACTTATTATCGCAATCAATATGCCGATCCCGATGGTGCAGATGCCGATAGCGCTATTGAAACTTTAGTGAATAAAAGAACAACGGAATATCATGACTTGCATCAGGTTTGGGGTTCCGTTACAGCAAATTATGATGCCGCGTATACCTACATTTTAAGTACAACAGAAAACGCCAAAATTGAAGAAAGCATAAAGATATGGACGCAGGATGAACTGCTAAGCCTGTTTGGTATGGGTATTCTAATGCCCGTGACAAATACGGTGACGAGCATTGAGGCAGAGAATGTTTACGCTGCGGGAAATGTGACTATCCGCAGCTATGACAGCATGGGGGCACCTTTCGACGGTGTGGAAATTGATCTTTCTTCTAAACCCGTACAGCTTACTGATGATGAACGAGTTGCGTTGTTAACCGCAGAGCGGCTAGATATTAATTATTTGGCAGGTGACTTTGTTAATGCCACCGTTAATTTTATTCATAACGAGAGTGCGGGCGATACCATTGTTCGCACGGATGGCGGTAGCTGGTTTGCCGCTGGTTTTGTAGCCGGTGACGTTATTCGCATTTTTGAAACGACGGTTAATAATGGTTCTACGCGCAACACCAGTGAGAGTGGCAGCGTCCTGACAATCGAATCTTTGACTGAGGATACGATTACTTTACGTACGTCTGATGCGGTTGTTGATGAGGTTCTCCGTGCACTTAAATTTGCTGAGGTGGTTGTCGATCCACTAAGCACCGACGATTTTATCCTCGACCTTACTTATACCCACAATGAAACGACAGGTGATGTCATTAGCCGCTCTAGTGGAAGCTGGATTGCCGATGGCTTCAGAGATGGTATGCGAATTACCATGTCGGGAAGCGCTAGTAATAATACTGCTACAGATGCCTTCTATATCATCGATACCGTTAGTGCCGATGTGCTTATTCTATCGTTGGCGACTGAACTGACTGCTGGCAGTGAGTCGGGAATAACTGTTTCTCGAGCGGTTGAGATTAAAAAAATCTTTGTCGATCAGCGAGATGATGTTGATGTTGAAGTTGTTGGTGGTGCGCTGAATGCAACGGCGAATTCGGCGGGTGCAGTTGACGGGGCTTCGATTTATATCGGTTCTACCCGTGATATTTCTTTATCGCAGATTGAATCGAGTGGTGTTGTTCGTATTAAAACAACGGGGAGTATAACCAACGGGACGGGCGACCAATCAACGGTCAATGTTACGGGTGAAAATATTGTACTGGAAGCTGCGACGGGCTTTATTGGTACAGATGCTGCCAGAATATTATTAAATATTGAGGCGGGCAGTACGATTACCGCACGCGCAACGGGTGATATTTATCTGGTTGAAACTGCCGGTGACATGGCTGTGGCAACGCTTTATTCAGAGCAGGGTGGCATCAATTTAGTCGCGCAAAATGGTGCTATCGTTGATGGACTCAACCATAGCTATACCAATATTAGTGCTCAGACCTGGCTGGTCATGTCAGCGGCAACGGGTGTGGGTGAAGCCTCCGATATCCTCGAGCTGGATATGCAAGGTGATGTGGCTGGTATCGGTGACTTCCTGGATATTTACACGGCTACGGGTAATGTTTATCTGGAAGAAAAAGTCGGCAATATGAACATTAAACGTGTTCTGGCCGATAGCGGAGATGTCACGCTGGTGGCACAGACTTCCATTCTCGATGTTATTGATAAGGGCGCAGCTGTTGTTCCGGGTACAACGCCGGGCGCGTATATAACCGGTTTGCCAGAAGCGGATGTCATCGCAAATAACATCAATTTAAGTACCACCACGGGCACCATCGGTATGACGGGGAATGACCTCGATATCGATACCTCACATTCAGCAGCGGGTGTATTAACCGCAAGCAGTGCCCTCAATACTTATATCATTGAAACATTTGGTGACCTGTCGATTAACACCATAGGGGCAGGCAGTTCTGGTGGTATTAGTGGCACGCAGACAGCTTATATTCTTGCCTACGGAAAAATTCTTAACGGCAGAGTATCGGGCTCAAATATCACCTCCGGTCGCGTCCAGCTATTTGCAGTGGGTGATATTGGTAGCGCGTCGAAGAACCTTGAAACTGAAGTTGGCTATTTGGAAGGCCGCTCGACAACGGGCAGTGTCTGGGTAACGAATTGCGGACTACTGGTTGCAGGTGGCTTAAACAATGCGAAGAGTGTGGAGGCCAGCGGCTCGGTTAATCTCGTTGCCAATAGCCCTATTGTTGTCGACAAAGATATTTACGCCGAAGGTGATATTAATATTATCGCTAGCGAAAGTGCCGACCCCAACTATGATCACCTGACCGTTAATGCCGGTATTTCTATAACATCTAATAACGGTAATATCTTCCTGAGTGCAGGCGATAATATTACCGTTAATGACAATGCACAGATTAGGGCTAAGGGCAGTATTCATGTCAGTAGTTCGGATCTTCCCTCAGCTGACCCGAGCGGTTATGGCGATGTTACCGCGAGTATTATTACCTTGCGCGGTGGTTGGCTAGCGCAGTCGATTACTGTTACCGGCAGTGAATCCAACGACAGCATTAATATCTACGGTTCACTGCGTGATAGCGACGCTACTAGCGATAACGATATCGGTATTATCCGTATCGATGGCGGTGCCGGTAACGACAGTATTACCCTCGATGCCACTGAAATCACCGGGCGTACTGAAGTCCTCGGCGGCACAGGTGATGACGACATTAATATCATCAAGCTACACACCCGTGTTGAAGATCTCGACCTCGACGGTGGTGACGGTTCGGATGATTATTATATTGAGACCCGCAACCTCGACGCTGATGGCAGCACAAAAACCGACAACGTCATTAATGTCTTTGACAGCGGCGTTACGGGTATTGATGCTCTGGTTGTTGATGGTACCAACGACGGTGACCTCTTCCTGATTCGTGAAAACTTTCTGGCTCGCATGCACGACACCATTGCCGACTACCGCATGATCGGCAGTCAGGCGGTGGAGCGTATTAATTATGATGACAGCCTCAATGGCGCCAGTGATGTCAACGGCGTTGTCGAAGCGGGCATCACTATTAATGGCCTGCTGGGTAATGATGAGTTTGTGTTTGACGATACCGGCACCACCTTCACTGTCGACGGTGGTTTGGGTCAGGACAGCTTCATTGTCGGACAGGTCTTTGGCCATGAGCCGACGGCGGCTGACGGCGTTAAACCGGGTGATGAAATTGCGGGTAACGCTGTGACTCGCGGTTTCCTTAGTTTTGGTACGAGCCACGAAACCACGCTGATGGGTGGTGATGACAATGACCAATTCTCGGTGTATAGCAACAAAGCCGTGCTCTTTTTAAAGGGTAATGATGGCGATGACAACTTTGAGTTGCGTGCCTTTATCTCCACTCATAACCTGAATGTGAATGGCGGTTCGGGCCAGGATAATGTCGAGTACAACATTAATGCCCCCGTCTTTATCGACGGCGGTGACGGGTACGATACGGTGACTATTATTGGTACCGAAGCCAACGATGTTTTCCTCATCAATAAAGACGGTGTCTTTGGTGCCGGGCTGACTATTAATATTGAAAATAGTGAGTTGATTGAAGTGGACGGCATGGAGGGTGATGACACCTTTTATGTTCAGGGTCTACAGGGCGGCGATGTGGTTACCAGTCTGTACGGCGGTAATGGCAGCGACGACTTTATTATTACCGGCGATGTGACTAAAACCCTGTCCGGTATCGGTACGCCCAATACCACGATTGATAGTGTTGATGGTGTATTACTGGTTAACGGGGGCCTGTCCGATACCCCTCGTCTCTTGCGCACGGCAGTGATGTTGCCCAGCGAGACACCAAGTGATCCTCTCGTTATTGACGACCTGACGAACGAAACCATCGAAACCGATGAGCTGTTTATCTTCCGCGACCATGCCCTGGCGGCTGAAAGCTGGGCCGTGTCATCGAAGAAGGTGACGCGTCTTGATGGTGCGAATGTACTTACTGATATCACCCACTACGGCCTCGAAGTGCTAGAGCTCATGCAGGGTGAATTCAACGATACGACGGCGATTAATACTACGGCTCAGTCCATAACGGTCAATATGAGCTTCCATAGTGGGAACACTCTTCAGCGTAATATTAGTGCCGATACCTGGTACACCGATGGCTTCCGTATTGGTGATGAAATGACTATCAGTGGTGCCGCGGGTAACAACGGTACTTACATTATTAGTGATATTTCTTCCAATGGTCTGGCGATCCAGCTGGCGGGTGCCAGTTTTACTCCTGGGACTAATGTCGTCGGTGTTACTGCTATGCGCACATTGCCGATTACCGTGGTACACGGTGGTGGCGGTAGTGACACGATTACGGTCAGTGGTTCCGGCTACGGCGATGGCAGTACGATCCCCGTCATCATCTTTGGTGATACCTCCCAGGACGGCAGTCGCTATACCGATGACCCATTGAACCCAACGACAGATCAGCCTATGGCCTTCGCCAGTAGCGGTAACGATGTGATTGATGCCTCTGCCTCAAGTGCTGGTGTAACAATCTACGGCGGTGCCGGCGACGATACTTTAATCGGCAGTCAGGCGGGTGATCATATTTTGGGTGGCTCTGGCAACGACACCATCAACGGTGAAGGTGGCAACGACCATATTTACGGTGATTCTGGCCTTAATATCGATATTGCAGAACGCATCAGCTTGCGCACAAATGCTGACAACACGGTTCTTAATATTGTCACCGTTAACAGCTCTAACCTCAGCACCTTAGACAATTTACAGGTGGGTGCTGATCGCATTAACGGGGGCAGTGGTAACGATATTATTCTCAGTGACCACGGCGTTATTACTCAGCAGCGCAATAACCTGCCTGACGACTTGCGCTTGCTAACGACCGCTAATGTCACGGAGATTCATACCGTCCTGCACGACCAGGGTGGTGATGACCTTATTAATGGTGACAGTGGTGATGATGTGATCATTGCCGGTTTCGGTGCGGATACTGTGAATGCAGGTTCTGGCAACGACCTTGTTATTGGCGACAACGGTAGAGTGACTCTCCTCAACGGTTTCCGCGCCAGTGCAGAGAGTACTGACGTGACTAATAGTACCGGGGGTGACGATGTCATCAGCCTGGGTGCGGGTAATGACCAGGCTATTGCCGGTGTCGGCAGCGACACGGTGACTAACGATAGTGGTGAAACCATCATTATTGGTGATGACGGCTACATTGAAAGTGACGCAGCGGGTCGTTGGCTGGTGGCAGCAACGGGTAATCCTCAGCTGGGTGACGATGACCGCCTGATGGGTGGTAGCGATCGTGATGCTCTGCTCGGCGGCTTCGGTCAGGATTATCTCAGTGGCGGTGATGGTAGCGACCTGCTTGCGGGTGACGGTGCGAAGCTCACGCGCCATCCTGAGCAGCAGCAAATTCAATTTGAAACCATTGATTTGCTGATCGGTGATATGGATGAGCTCGATGGTGGCGAAGGTGCTGACTTCATGCTCGGCGGCTTCACTAACGACGTGTTCCACGGTGATTTGACCTTTGATGTTCTGATTGGAGAATTTGCCCGTATCACGATTGATACCTCTGCTCCTCAGCAGCGGGTGGCGTCGGTGGTTACTCTCAGCCAGAGTCTTGATACCTTGCGAGGGGTTGATCAAGGTCAGTTCCATGTCTCTGTTGGTGCTGTCGGATCATTTATTGATGAAACCTCGACAGGTATGAGTAACCAAAGTCTGACCGATCCCTCTGCTCTGACGAATCGGGGTGGTGTTGGTGCCTCGGCAGACCTGATGGCACGCTTGGGTGCGGATAGACTTAACGGCGAGCGTTCTGCGGGTATTGATATCGTTTTGCCGACGGATTCTGCAGCGGGTGATCCGGAATCAGCGGATCAGGATACTGATGGCGAGGGTGTACCCGTACAGGGGTGCGAGGATGTTGATGCTGAAACTGTAGAGGCAAAAGAGGGTGTTGACGCTGAAAATACCGAGCAGCCAGAAGCCTGTGATGAGTCGGAAGCCAAGGATGCTGTGGACGAAGACGAAGATGCTATTGATACTGACGCGTCTGAGACCGTGCCGACGGCTGATACCCGCAACACGCCGGCAATGGCGGCGATGATGGCGGGCGCTGTTGGCTGGAAACTTTCCAGTAAGCCCAAAGCGGATGTTACTCGTTTGGACCGTTCCAACCTGGCGCAATTGGGCAAAGCGGCGGAAAGTCGACGCTATCAACGTTGGGATAATTCGCGGTTTTGGTAAGCCCCGTCTTATTGCATTTTGTGTTGATACCCCTTAAATAAGGGTTAACGGGCCCCGCAAGGGGGCTATTCTTTTCGGTGTCATTCTGGCATCGTCGCTTGTCCTGTTTTCAAAGTGAGTTTGCCTAGAGCACCCCAATGTCTTCTCAAGTTCAATCATCTGATACGGAGTCGGTGCCAGCTCAGGCATCTGCTACCCCCAAACCTGCAGGTATGGCTCAGGACAACTGGCAGAAAATGGCTAGTTTGTCTGCCAACATGGACCTGCAATCCTGGCTGGAATTGCAGTGCGGTCTGATTGAGGGCGTTTATAGCGGTGTATTAGCCATACGTGAGAGCGGGCAATTTCAACCGGTAGCCGTATGGCCCGATGCCAATCAGGCTATGGATAGCCTGTCGGATCTGATTGAGCAAGTCATGGCAGAGGGCAGCGGTCTGGTGACAGAGCTGCCAGCAAGCGAGCAACAGACCGGCACGGAGGCACATTGTTTTGGTGTCGCTTTTCCCATTCATGTTGGGGGTGAAGTTTCTGGTGTGATCGCCGTGGCCGTGAATATTAGTGCAGAGTCCGAATTGCCCGCCACTATGAATGCGCTGCAATGGGGGGCGGCCTGGGTAGAGCTAACACAAATGCGGCGCTTGTATGATCAGCGCGAGTCGGCGTTTACCCGCCTTAGCACCAGTGTTGATTTGTTGTCCCGGGTGTTACCCGAACCCGGCTTTAACAGTGCCGCGATGCGTTTGGTCACCGAGTTGGCGATTAACGTAAATTGCAATCTGGTGAGCCTGGGTCTGGTTGGCGACAAAGGTGTCAAGCTGGCGCATCTCTCGCACAGTGCTGATTTTGGCAGTCAGATGAATATGGTGCGAGCCCTTGAAAACGCTATGGACGAAGCGGTAGATCAGCGCGCGGCCATTGTTTTACCGGCGTTGCTTAGCCTGTCCGCAAACTTGGTGATGGTGGCGCACCATAGTCTTGAAGAATTACAGCAGAGTGAATCCCTGTTGACGATTCCCCTACAGGTCGATGATCGTTGGGTGGGGGCGATTACCCTGCAGCGCGATATTGACCAGCCCTTTACCCTCGACGATGTACAGTATTGTGAAAGTGTCGTGGCCCTGGCAGTGAGTGCGCTAGAGGGTAAGCGCGATAACGACCGACCGTTGCATCAGAAAATTCGTGACGCCGGTAAACAGCAGCTACAACGTATTTGGGGGCCGGGTTATCTGGGTCGCAAACTACTGTTGTCGATAGCAACAATATTGACCTTATTGGGCGTGCTGGTTAACGGGGATTATCGTTTATCAGCCCCCGCTTCGTTACAAACCTTGAGTCAACAGGTGGTGGCAGCCCCGTTTGATGGCTACATCAAAGATGCCCTCAGTCGTGCTGGCGATGTGGTGAAGGAGGGCGATGCGCTACTGCATCTGGATGACCGCGACCTACTACTCGAGCAGCTCAAGTGGCGCAGTCAGCAGAGCAAGCTGAGTCGCCAGTATCAGGAGGCCACAGCCGCTCACGACCGTGCCCGTATTACCATTATCGATGCCCAGTTAGAGCAGGCCAGGGCGCAACTGCATCTGGTTGAGAGTCAATTACAGCGCTCCACCCTTTACGCGCCATTTGATGGTTTAGTGGTAAGCGGTGATCTCAGTCAGCGTCTCGGGGGTGTGGTTAGCCACGGCGAAGTGCTGTTCGAAATCTCGCCAGTAAGCGCCTACCGCGTCGATTTGTTAATTAAGGAAAGCCGTATTGCCGATCTCAACCTCGGGCAAACCGGCAGCCTGTACCTGTCGGCTCTGCCTGAAATGGCCTTTGAATTTACGGTGAGCAATATAACGCCAGTGACTGAATATCAAGACGCCGCCACCTTTTTTGTCGTGGAAGCGATGTTGCACGATAGCCACGAACGTTTGCGGCCGGGCATGGAAGGCATCGGCAAAGTCTTTATCGACGAGCGCAACCTGTTTGCCATTTGGACTCGCGAACTACGCGATTGGCTGCGCCTGCGTTTTTGGCGTTGGTGGGGTTAACGGGTGTCTGTCAACGCTTCGCTGTTCAGCCAGTCCTGGTATCTGGTCTCGGCTTTGTCGCCACGGCTGCGGCGGCACACCGCCATCCACCGGCATATATACCGGGGTGAGGTGTGGTATGTCTTGCAGGATCACGCTTCGGGTCAGTTTCATCGCTTTACGCCACAGGCCTATTTGATTATTGGCAAGATGGATGGCCAGCGCAGTTTGCAGCAAATATGGGAGGAGGCCTGCGAACTATTGGGCGACGACATGCCCTCGCAGGACGATATTATCGGCCTGGTTTCAAAGCTGTTTAGCGCCAATGTGCTGCACTCCGATACCATGCCGGATATGGAAGCGCTGGATCGTCGTCACTCTATGCTGGCACGGCAAAAGTTAATACAAAAAATCAAATCACCGCTAGCGGTGCGCATACCCCTGCTGGACCCCGAACGCTTTCTGAACAACACCATGTCGATTGTCGCGCCTTTTTTTAGTCGTTGGATGGCAGGTTTATGGGTGCTGGTTGTTGGTCTCGGTATTTTGTTGGCAGCAGTGCATTGGGATGCGTTGGCGGGCAACTTGAGCGACAGGGTTCTAGCCGCAGAAAACTTGCTGTTAATGGCGCTGGTCTACCCTTTTGTGAAAACCTTGCATGAATTGGGACATGCCTATGCGGTGAAGCGCTGGGGCGGTGAGGTACACGAAATTGGCATTATGTTTTTAGTGTTTTTTCCCGTGCCCTATGTGGATGCCAGCGCAGCAACAGCATTTCGTAGCAAGTACCAACGGATGCTGGTGGGTGCGATTGGCATTCTTATTGAGGGCTTTATTGCGGCACTGGCCATGCTGGTGTGGACGCAGGCCGAGCCGGGTTTGGTGCGGGCGCTGGCGTTTAATACCATGCTGATTTCGGGTGTGTCGACAGTGTTTTTCAACGGCAATCCACTACTGCGTTTCGATGCTTATTATGTGCTGGCTGACTGGCTTGAAATCCCCAACCTGGCCAAGCGCTCCGGCAGCTATGTGGGTTACTGGGTTAAAAGTACTTTGATGGGCGTGCGCGGACTGGTGTCGCCCGCCGCCTCGGGCCGGGAAGCGAAATGGCTGATGGGTTACGCCCTTACCTCCTACCTTTATCGCATCGTTATTATGATGTCGATAGCCCTGTTCATTGCCTCCGAATATTTGTTTATCGGTACGTTGTTGGCACTGTGGACGCTCTGGGGTGGTATTTTACAACCCCTGGCCAAATTGCTGGCTAAGCCCTTTAGTGATGCTCAGCTAAAGCAGCAGCCTAAGCGCACATGGGCAGTGATTAGCGCACTGGTTTTGGTGCTGGTTCTTTTGCTCGGGGTTATCCCCTTCCCCTATGCCACCTACACCCACGGTGTTTTATCGGCCTCTGAAAATTCTCAGGTGCGGGTGCGTAGTAGCGGTTTTGTCGATCAACTGTTGGCGAACTCGGGCGATGAAGTGGAGGCCGGGCAGCCCTTGTTGCGTTTGCTAGACCCGACACTGGGTGCTGAAGTGGCTGTGTTAGCAGCGCAGGTGCGCGAAGCGGAAGCACGTTATCTCGCGGCCATGGGTAACCGTGTTGAAGCGGGTATTCAGCAGGAATTGCTGAATTTTCGGCGTCAGGAATACCGCCGTGCTCGTGACAAAGAGGCTGCTCTAACACTGGTGGCGCAAAAGAGTGGCACCTTTATTTTGCCCCATGCGGCTTCATTACAGGGGCGCTATCTTTCCCGTGGTGATCTGCTGGGTAACATCGTTAATTTCGATCACTTACCCGTCACCGTGCTGGTCGATGAAGACCGTATTAACGGTGTGCGTCATCGTACTCGCTCGGTGGAAGTGCGTATGGTTTCGCAGCAACAGCGTGCCTTTCCCGCTTCGATTTCCCGGATTGTGCCAGCCAGTACCCAGATGCTGCCCAATGATATTTTAGCGGTTGAGGCAGGGGGGTTAATTGTGACGCGTCCCGATGGGGGCGCTGAGCATCCCCAGGCCTTCAAGCATTATTTCCGCCTGGTGCTCGACGTGCCGGATGCACCGAGGGAGCGACTGAATGAGCGCGTGCACGTGTTGTTTGAGCATCAGCCAGAGCCTTTGTTGTGGCGTTGGTTACGTGATCTGCGCCGTGTTTTCCTGAGACAGCTGAATGTCTGACTTAGCCACCTTTGGTGTGGGAGGCTTAAAGCCAAACGAGCCTGTCATAAGGACGATTGACGGGCCAGGTCGACAGCCGACATCGGTATTATTACGGCCCGAGCAAGCCTTGCCGCCAGCCATGCGTTGGTTCGAGCGCCCGCATCATCAACTAAAAGGCTGGGTGGGACGCTGGCGTTGGCGCAAAGGGCGTCCGCTTGACGACTATTTGCAAGGGATTGTCGATCTGGATGAAATCGCTTTAGCCTATAGCGACCAGCAATTGCATACAGCCGTGGCTGAACTGCGGCGACAGTTACTGTGCAAGGGTTTTGATCGAGATAGCCTGTGTTGGGCCTTTGCGCTGATTCGTGAAGCAGCGGGTCGCTCTTTGGGTATGCGTCATTTTGATAGTCAACTGCGGGGCGGCCTGGCGATGTTTTTGGGCCGCGTGGCAGAAATGGCGACGGGCGAGGGTAAAACATTGACCGCGACGCTGCCTGTTTCCGCCGCTGCCCTTGGGGGTATTCCCGTTCATGTGATTACCGTTAATGATTATCTGGCGGCTCGCGATGCCGAAGAAATGACACCTTTATACGAGTACCTGGGCCTCAGTGTCGGTTGCATACAGCAGGGTATGTCCCGGGATGAGCGCCGCGATATTTACGCCAAAGACATCGTTTATTGCACCAATAAAGAACTGGTTTTCGATTACCTGAAAGACCATCTCGTCCTTAAAGGCGCTGCGGCGACAATGCATCGCCACGCCGAACGCTTGAAGGGCAATGTGGAAATGGATCAGCAATTAATGTTGCGTGGTTTACATTTTGCCATCGTCGATGAGGCCGATAGCGTGTTTATGGATGAAGCGCGCACGCCGCTGATCATCTCGGGTGAAACACATCATAACGAGGGTCAGGAGCAGGTTTATCAGCAGGCGGTAACACTCGCTCAGCAACTACAGCGCGATACCCACTTTGAACAGCAGGATTTACGCCGCCATATTCAATTGACTGAGAAGGGCGAGAGTGCGGTTGATACAGCTTCTGCCAACCTGGGTGCTTACTGGGTAGGGCGTATTCGGCGCTATGAAATAGTTCGTCAGGCGCTGACAGCGCTTATTTTTTTCGAACGCGATCGTCATTATTTAGTCCGCGATGGCAAGGTGCAGATTATTGATGCGCATACCGGCAGAGTCATGCCCGACCGCACCTGGGAAAGAGGGCTGCACCAGCTCATTGAAACCAAAGAGGGCTGCGAACTCACCGCACCTCGAGAAACACTGGCTAAAATTAGTTATCAGAATTTTTTTCGCCGCTACCATTGGCTGGCGGGAATGACCGGTACCGCCCGTGAGGTGGTGGGTGAGTTTTGGCAAATCTATAGTTTGGCGGTGGTGGATATTCCCACGCACAATGCCCTGCGCCGCGAGCACTACCCCGATACGCTGTGCGCCACCGATGCTGATAAACAGGCGCGTATAGCCGAGTCGGTAGCCCGTGAAGTGGCGCTTGGCCGCTCGGTACTGGTGGGCAGTAGTACGGTGAGCAGCTCGGAAATCATCGCAGAAGCACTGGCAGAAAAAGGTGTGAATTGTCGCTTGCTCAATGCCAAGCAGGACGCCGAAGAGGCGGAAATGATAGCGGCGGCGGGCCAGCCCGGGCAGGTCACTATTGCGACCAGTATGGCGGGGCGCGGTACCGATATTAAGCTGCATACAGACGTACATGCAGCCGGTGGTTTGCATGTCATATTAACGGAGCTGCAGGAAGCCTCGCGTATTGACCGCCAATTAGCGGGCCGTGGTGCGCGTTTTGGTGACCCCGGCAGTGTTGAATTAATAGTATCTATGGATGATGAGTGGCTGCAGCGAGCCTGGTATAGAAGCCTGTTGATGGCGGTGAGTGAATATTCCTGGGGGCAGCGTTTGGCTTTGCTGCTCATGCGACGCGGGCAGGCCAGGCTGCAGACACAGCACAGTCGTTTACGTCAGCAACTGCTAAAAGTGGATGCACGGCAGGGTGATATTCTAGCCTTTACTGCCGGGTCGATATAATGGTGCAGAGTTAAAATTAAGGGCTTGCGCTGCAAGCTGTTGAATGATTTTTAAATTAATGGGGCGACAATGAAATTTGCAGTATCGGCTATTGGGGTTTTATGTTTTCTATTTGCAAGTACGCGGGTGCAGGCCGAATTATCGAGTTCTGAATTGAGCTGCTTACTCGAGCCCTCCAGTGAAATTCTGCTGAGTAGCCACGTTTCGGGCATCGTGAGTCGCGTCAACGCTGAACGGGGTGGTCTGGTAAAAAAGAACCAGATATTAGTCTCTCTCGAAAGTGAATTGGAGCGTGCGGCGTTGAGAACAGTGAGGGCACGGGCAGATTTTGCCAGCCGTAAACTGGAGCGCAATCAGGAATTGCTGGAGCAGGGCTTGCTGTCGGATTATGAGCGCGATGAGCTGGTGACGGAGCAGGAGTTAGCGCGTTTAACAGTGGCAGAAGCAGAAGAACGTTTGAAACAGCGAGATATTCGCAGCCCTATTAAGGGTGTTGTCGTAAAGCGTCATGTCTCTATCGGTGAATATGTGGGTAGTGAACCGGTGATGGAATTGATGGCGCTCAACCCGTTATATGCCGAGGTTGTGATGCGCTCCAATAGTTACGGTCAGGTGAGTAAAGGCATGAAAGTAAAGGTGCAACTGGTACACCCTGCCGGGGACGGTAGCGAGACTGATGTTGAAGGCACGGTGGTGGTGGTTGACCGTGTCATTGATGCCGCAAGTAATACCTTTGGTTTTCGCGTTAAGGTCAGTAATCCGGATTTAAGCTTGCCCGCAGGGCTTAAATGCCGCATTAAATTTTAAAAGCAGATATTTTTTTACGATTGTTTGCATGCAATTTATTACTTGAATTAAGGCAGGCTTTCTAGCCTGGCGAGATAGTAGCCCTGGGCACCGCTGACACCGAGCTCGATTAAAGACTGCCATTCGCTTTCAGATTCAACACCTTCGGCAATTAAAGGTAGAGACCGAATAGCGACCAGTTGAACCAGTGTGCGGATATAAAACTGGTTGTCTTTTTCGCAATTAATTTCTCGTGTGAAGCTGCGGTGTACCTTCAGGTAGCGCAGGGGCAAGCTCCCCAGATAGGCAAATTTTGAGGCGTTCAGCCCAAAGCCGTCGATAGCCAAACCCGTGCCGCACTGACTGAGCAAGGCTTCAAAGCTGCGTACTTCGTGCTCTGCGAAGTGTAAAATTCGTTCCGGTAATTCACAGGTTAAGAGCGCTGCGAAATCAGGATCCTGTGTTAAAAAGTCAGTGAGCCAATGACGGAAGGGTTCCGAGCGGAATGAGCTCAAACAGATGTTCACACTTAAGGGCTCGCTACGTCCCTGCCATTTATTGCGTAATTCAGTCAGTACCAGTTGATCAAATTCGCTGCCAAGGCCCGCACGTTCAAGGGCTGGAATGACCGTTCCTGCAGCAAACTCTTCATTTTTCTTGTCACTCGGAAAACTCGAAAACACCTCGTAAGCTAATAAATTACGTTCAGGCGCACCGTACATAGGCTGTATGTTGAGGCGAATATTTTTCTTGGCGATGGCAGATTTGACGAACCCAGACCAATCAATAGTGGCGATGGATGTTGCCGTCGCGGGTCTCGAAATATCTGCAAACTGCCCCCATTCGTTGCTGGGGTTATCGGTCATTGAGCGAAGCACCATATCGGCCTCGCTTAATAGTTCTGGGCCATTGGAGATAGAAGCACTGTAGGTATAGCCCATTTGCACAATGGGGTTTTTCGATGACAGGTTTTGTTCGCTCGTTTGAAACCAGCTCAACTGTTGGACGTTACTGAATAAATGATCCGCTAGCGTAAGGGCATCGGCGCGTTCAATATCACTGATAAAAACAGTAAATTCAGCACCCTGGCGGCGAGCGATAAGTGCCTGCTCGTGACCCTGTAGCGAAGCCGAAAGCTGCGAAGCAATCGACTGCAGTAGTTTGTTGCCCTCGACCCGGCCCGCCAATTGATTAAGTTGAGCAAGCTGGCGTACGGCAAAAATCATTAAAACGCCGCAATGCTCGCCTGATTCATCTTGCACACAGCTGTTGAGCTGGGCATCAAAGTCACTGCGATTTGCGAGGCCGGTCAATTCATCACGGCGTGTCTTTTGACGCAACTCGCTAATCAGGCTCAGTTGACGTTCGAAAAGCTGACTAAGCTGAGCCGACATATGATTCATCGTTTCGACAAGGGTGGCGAGCTCGCGTGTATGGGGAATGATTTTCTGCTGTGTAAAGTCCTGCCTACAGATGGCATTGGCCTGCGCTTCCACTCTTTTTAAGGGGACAAGCAAGTGTTTAATGGCGAGAGATATGAGCAGGCAACTCATAAGGCTAACCAGGGCAAACCAGAGCAGCTGTTCGACGAGTACTCGCCACAGATTGAGGTAGGCCTGCCCGGGGTGGCTAACAACGACCAGGGTGCCGAACGGCTGCCAACCCGTACTGACCTCTGCTTCGCCCTTATACGTTGGTAGCTTCATCAGACGGATGAACCAGGGCGGCACCGACTCTATCGTTATCGGAAAGCTACGATCGAGGTGTAATTTTTTATTGGTATCGAGAAGGTAAATTCGTTGATAGAAGCCAGTGTCTGAAACGGCATTGAGTATGGTTTCAAGAGTCGCGATGTCCTGATTACTTGCCGCTTGTGTCATCGATAGCGCGATAGACGTCGCTGTATCCTGGGCGTGAGTTTGCATTTGTTTTTCAACCAGTGTTTTACTATTACGCGCACCCACTGCGATATTCCCCACATAAAGCAGTGCCGTAGCAATAAGTATTGCTATTAATAACTGGCGAAATAGCGTCACAGGAAACCTTTTGAATTATTATCAACAGAAGGATTTTAATTTAATCTATCGATTATGCCAATGCGATGATTTTAAGTGTTTCTTTCCATGCTAGCCCTGAGCTGTCAATTTCACTAGAGTGGTTAAAGATGTTTGAATTACCCTTAACAAACAGGTTGTAGATTTCACCGTGCAGGCTCCGTTACTCACTCTTAACAATACTCGCCTAGGCTTATGGCTTTTTTTGCTGCTGCTTTTCTGTGTGGGTACGAATGCCTATCACAGTGGTATTAGTGACTATCTGATAAAAAAAATAGCTGAGCAACACGGTAAAGTGACTGCCGCTCGAGTTGAAAAATGGCGGCAGTTGGTTGATAGCAGCGTTGACATGACAGAGCAGGAAAAGTTGAAAGAGGCTAACGACTTTTTAAATAATGCTCGATTCACCTCTGATATGGAGCAGTGGCAACAGCGTGATTACTGGGCGACACCCCTCGAGTTTTTAATCGAGGACGCTGGTGATTGTGAGGACTTTTCAATTGCCAAGTACTTTCTATTGAAGGCGATGGGTGTGGATTTAAGTAAATTGCGTATTTCGTACGTCAAGGCTTTGAGCTTAAATCAGGCTCACATGGTGCTCAGTTTCTACCCCTCTCCCGGCGCGATACCGCTTATTCTTGATAATCTTAATAAACGTATTCTTCCAGCAGATCAACGGCAGGATCTAAAACCGGTCTACAGTTTTAATGCCGATGATTTGTGGTTGGCCCATTCCCGCAATCTGTCGGTGAAAGCGGGAGCGTCTAGCCAGCTAGGCCCTTGGGCTGAACTTAATAAGCGTATGGAATTTGAATTGCCAGCCCGGCACTAGTTGTTTTATTTGCAATCAAAAAACTCGGTATACCAGTCGACGAAGCGGTTAATGCCTTCCTGTATAGAGGTTTGTGGCTGGTAGTCGAGATCGCTAATTAGATCACTGACATCGGCATAGGTACTGGGTACGTCACCGGGCTGCAGGGGCAGCATATTCTTTTTCGCAGTTTTACCCAGTTTGTTTTCGAGAGCGCCGATAAAATCCATTAAGCGCACGGGATTGTTATTGCCGATGTTGTAGATTTTGTAGGGCGCGGGTGAACTGGATGGGTCGGGCGTCTTGCCGTCCCAGTTACTATTGCCTTGGGGTGGGTTGTCGATAACGCGAGTGATACCTTCGACAATATCATCGATATAGGTAAAGTCCCGCTGCATTTCGCCGTGGTTGAACACGTCGATGGGCTTGCCTTCAAGAATGGCTTTAGTGAACAGGTACAGCGCCATATCGGGTCGCCCCCAGGGGCCATACACCGTAAAAAAGCGTAGGCCGGTGGTGGGCAGCTGATAGAGGTGCGAGTAGGTGTGGGCCATTAGCTCATTGGATTTTTTGCTGGCGGCATAAAGGCTAATGGGGTGGTCGACATTGGCCGATGTGGAAAATGGCTGGGCTTCGTTCAAACCGTAAACGGAAGAGCTGCTGGCGTAGCTGAGTTTTTTCACGCCGTTGTGGCGGCAGCATTCGAGAATATTACAAAAGCCGACAATGTTACTGCTGATATAGGCCTGAGGATTAGTCAGGCTGTAACGCACACCCGCTTGTGCGGCGAGGTTGCAGACGGCGTCGAACTGCTGCTCGGCAAACAGAGCATTCAGGTTTTCAGTATCTTCAAGGTTGAGCTTTATAAATTGGTAGTTGGGGTGCTTGCTGCTGCCCACGCAGTGGTTATAGGCGATGTCACTTTGCGCGATGCCTGCTCGCTCAAGTCGGCCGTATTTTACCCGCTGGTCGTAGTAGTCATTGATATTGTCGAGGCCAACCACTTCATCGCCGCGCGCCAATAATTTCAGGGCGAGGTGGGAGCCGATAAAACCTGCGGTGCCAGTAATTAATATTTTCATTGTTTGATGGAATCTCTAATGTATTGTTTAACAGTCCGTTAGGATCTGCCGCGGCCAATCGCGTAGTAGGCCCAACCGTCTTTTTCAAGTCGTTCGGGAGAGAAGAGGTTGCGACCGTCGATAATGACTTTGTTGTTTAATCGCAGGGCTATTTCGTCAAAGTCCGGGGCGCGAAACTGTTGCCATTCGGTACAAATAACCAGCGCATCGCAGTCATTTAATACGGAATATTTATCGCTACAAAGTTGCAGCTTTTCGTCATCGGTATAAATACGTTGGGTTTCTTCCATCGCTACTGGGTCGAAAGCTTTTACCGTTGCGCCAGCTTGCCAAAGGGCTTCCATTAAAGTGCGACTCGGTGCTTCGCGCATATCGTCGGTATTGGGTTTAAAGGCCAGCCCCCAGAGGGCGATGGTTTTACCGGCGAGGTTTTCGCTGCCGCCAAAGTAGTGGGCCAGTTTGCTGAACAGGCGGGTTTTCTGCTGTTCATTCACCTGGTCGACAGACTTTAGTAGCTCGGCATCATAGCCCAGCTGTTCCGCCGTTTTGGCCAGGGCTTTAACATCTTTGGGGAAGCAGGAGCCGCCGTAACCACAACCGGGGTAAATAAAGTGGTAGCCAATGCGGGGGTCTGAGCCCATGCCCTTACGCACCGCTTCAATATCGGCACCGAGTAATTCCGCCATGTTTGACAGCTCATTCATAAAGCTGATTTTGGTGGCGAGCATCGCATTGGCCGCATATTTGGTCAGCTCGGCAGAGCGAATATCCATAAATACCGTACGCTCGTGCTGGCGATTAAAGGGCTCGTAGAGCTCGCGTAGCAGCTCTTCCGCTTCTGAGGAGTCGGTGCCGATAATAATGCGATCGGGTTTCATGAAGTCATTAATCGCCGCCCCTTCTTTGAGAAACTCGGGGTTGGAGACAACAGCGAAGGGAATGTCTTGCCCGCGTTCCTGCAAGGTCGCCTGTATTTGTGCTTTGACTTTATCGGCAGTGCCGACCGGCACAGTAGATTTATCGATAATGATGCGTTGTTCAGTCATCCGTTCGGCGATGGTTTTCGCCACGGCCAATACATATTGTAAGTCGGCAGAGCCATCTTCGTCGGGCGGCGTGCCGACAGCGATTAGCTGAATTAAACCGTGGGCGACAACCAGATCAGCGTCCGTCGTGAAGCGCAGGCGGCCATCGTCGCGGTTGCGCTGCACAATGTCGTCCAGCCCGGCTTCCCAAATAGGCAGAATGCCATTGTTGAGCTGGTCGATTTTGCCCTGGTCGACATCCATGCAAATCACATCGTGGCCTACTTCAGCCAGGCAGGCCCCAGTGACCAGGCCGACATAGCCAGTACCAAATATGGATATTTTCATCGTGTTGAAACCTGATAAGCGTGTTGAGTGTAGGTAGGTTGGTGCGAGGACATTACGTTACAAATCCTTGTGTAAGTAACTTACTTCAGTTTTATGAAGGTGGTGTGAAAGTCGAGATTATACCCTTGCTAGTGGGTGTTGTGGGCTATACGGGTAGGGGTTTTGTTAATGTGTTTGGGTTATTGTTATCGCATGCCTTGTTCGCGTACTTTGTTACCACAGAAAGTGCGCTCACCTTACCATCGAAAACACATGTCATTGGAGTCACATTATGAAAGTCAGGTTAGGGATAGCCTTTTACATCGCTCTCGTATTCTCGCTGTCGAGTAGCGCCGCCGAACTCGCCGATGTTGTCGATGGCCTACGCCCGAGTGTCGTGGGCGTTGGCGTAGCTCGGCCTGCCCGAGGTGGCAAAAAGCCTGCTGCCGATTTTAGAGGTACTGGTTTTGTTGTTGGCAATGGTCGCCAGGTAATCACCAATTATCACGTACTGCCTGAAAAGTTAGATCGAGGAGCAAAGGAAAGTCTGGCTATCTTTGTGGGTCGGGGGAAAGCGGGCAAAGTAATGGCCGTGAAGGTGTTGCGTAAAGACCAGGAGCACGACCTGGCTTTACTTGAAATTATCGGTGGTTCTTTACCGGCTATGCGCCTGGCTGATGCGGCGTTTATACGCGAGGGCTCAGATATTGCTTTTACCGGTTTCCCCATTGGCGTGGTGTTGGGCCTCTTCCCCGTTACGCATAGAGGTATTATTTCTGCGATTACCCCAATTGCGATACCCTCAGTATCGTCACGCAGTATTACCGCTGCCCAAATGAAGCGTTTGCGCAAACCCTTTGAAGTGTACCAACTCGATGCCACGGCTTATCCGGGTAACAGCGGTAGCCCTGTTTATAAGAAAGACACCGGCGAGGTGATTGGCGTTATTAATAGTGTTTTTGTCAAAGGATCGAAAGAGACCGTGCTGGAAAAACCCTCGGGTATTAGTTACGCCATTCCTGTGCGCTACGTACATGACTTGCTTAAGGGAAAATAGAGACAGGCTTATTACTCCTTTACCTTGTTACAAGTGCAGGCCTGCTGCGAGAGATAAGGTCAGCTCTGCGGCGGAGACCTCTTTACAGCCACTCGCATTTTGCCCACACCATAGCGGACTAAAACCTCCATTGTTTTGTTTTTCTGCGGCCGTTCGCAAAGGGGTGATGGCTGCGCTGGCTAATGGAAACGCGGGGGCTGAATGATTGATCGGGCCGAGCTCGCGTATTGCTCGATTGACGATGCCTCGAGCCGGCCTTCCTGAAAAAACATTCGTTAATGCCGTGTGGCAGGCCCCATTACTTTTCAGTGCTGCACGATGCAGTGCGCTAGTAGTGCTTTCTGGGCACAGTAAATAGGCAGTGCCAGCTTGTACCCCGGCAGCGCCAAGTGCCATCGCCGCTGTAACACCGCGAGCATCAACAATGCCGCCAGCGGCAATCACCGGTAATTTTACGGCCTTAACAATCTGCGGCAGCAGGGCGAATATTCCCATCTGCAGATTAATATCATCACTTAAAAAATGTCCCCGGTGGCCGCCGGCCTCAAGCCCCTGGGCAATAATGGCATCTATCCCTGCAGCCTCTAGCCAAAGCGCCTCCTCGACAGTGGTGGCAGAGGCAATCATCTTACTGCCCCAGCTTTTAACGCGCGCCAACAAAGCCTTATCAGGCAGACCAAAATGAAAGCTCAGTACCGGTGGCTGGAATGCCTCCAATACATCGGCCACTTCATGGCTAAAAGGCCTGCGCTGTGGCCCGGCCGGAAGAGCTTGTGGATCGATGCCATATTGCTCGTAATAAGGTGCGAGCAACTTGCGCCAGGCCGCTTCACGTTCCGGTTGTTGTGGCGGGGGAGTATGGCAAAAGAAATTAAGGTTAATCGATTTGCGGGTGTGTGCTTGCAGTGTTGTTAGTGCTTCGAGCAAGGCATCCGTACCCAGCATGGCGCAGGGCAGTGAGCCAAGACCACCGGCCTCAGATACCGCAATGGCTAGCGCGCTACCCTGCACACCGGCCATGGGTGCTTGAATAATCGGCAGTTCAATATCGAGAAGTTCTTGTAGTGTCATTGCCAGGTCGAATGCTCTATTTTTTGTTGGGTGATCTTACACCTGAGGTGCGTGTTTGGGGTAAAGGGACTGGAAAATGTTGGGGGCGCTAAGCGCCAGAAGTGGGAGGAGAGGATATACTTGAATTGTTTTTTCAGAACTGCCGCACTATCTACTTGGTAAAAACTGACGGCCTCTATACTGTAGCTGTGATTCACTATAGCCGGGGTTTAATCAGAGTGGAGCTTAAGGGGTTAGGTAACGACAAAGAAAAATCAACGGATAGCGTCACCTTTAGCATGTTATGGGTCTGTCAGCGTTTATGGCACCAATAGTAGGCCGCCTTGGGCGGGCGTGCCTCGTAGCTAATGGGTATTCAAGCAGCCAATATGATAATTGCCCCCTTTTCTTGTAAGCTATTTCTACCGCTATATTTTATCTAAAGGAGTTATTTGTGGCTGATTTCTTGATTAAGCACCTTAAAAAGAAAGCGGAAGAACATTCCTCTTTAGAAATGCTAGTAAACCAATGGGGCTTTGATGAAAAATTAATCCCAAAGGCATTACAAACTATTGGCAACCTTTTTCCTCATTACAGTAGGCACGACGAATCTCATAGTAGACAAATTTTAGTCAATATCGAACGCTTATTGGGTAAAAAAAACATAGAAAAACTAACTGCAACTGATACATGGCTTCTTTTAGAGGCAGCTTACTGGCATGATATAGGGATGGTTGTGCCCCAAAAAGATATTGAGGAGGCACTTAATCATCCTGGGTTTTCTCAGTATATTCAAGAAATTTGCAACAACCCTCTTCATGAATTACACCAATTCTCTGTAAATTTTAGTTTTAGTGATATGTCGCAATGTTTTTCTGGTGCTGATACGCCTATTGAAGCAATGGATAAGTTTCGTCAACTGATGGCAGAATGGTTTCGGCAACAACATGCGACGAGAGCAAAAGCAATTGTTCAAGACCCTTGGGAAAATGCAGGGATAAGCTCTCCACGCACAGAATTAATCCCCACTAGGTTGTTTAAGTTATTAGGTCGAGTTTGCCATATGCATGGCCTGCCTTTTAAGAGTTTACTTTGTTTAAATGGATTACCTTATCGCGAGGCTGGGTTGGCTCAGGAAGACTGCCATCCTCGCTTTGTCGCCTGTCTATTGCGAATGGGGGATTTGCTTGATCTCGATGATAATCGTTTTTGTCCTGTTATGCAGTGTATTGCAGGAGAAAACCGTTCTTCTCTTAGTAAGTCTCATGAAGATAAACACGCGGGTATATATCATCTTCGTATTGACCGTGAAAGGATTGAAATCACGGCTGAATGTAAAACTATTGATGGTTATTTAGAAACATTTAAATGGTTTGATTGGCTTAAGCAAGAAATGCAAGACCAAATGACACATTGGCGAGATATTGTTCCCAGTCGTGAATTTGGTTTGTTGCCAACACTGGGCGACATTGAGGTTCGTTTAAGTGGCGAGCTTCAGATATTAAAAGAAGGACGGCGCCCTCAATTTAGTATTGATGGAAAGCAAGCTATTAAACTATTGCAAGGTAACAACCTGTACAGTTCTCACTTTGCATGTATTCGGGAGTTGCTACAAAATGCAGTTGATGCCACTTTGCTTCATTTATGGCTTGTCAATGAGAAGTCTGAAGCTAAATTGACGTGGGATAATCCATATTCCGAGCGAGCAAAGAAAGTTCTTCAAAGTAAAAAAATTGAAGTTATACTGGTGGAAAAGCCTAGAGATTCAAGTATTCCTAATGATAAAACTCCTTGGGCGTTAAAGGTTGTCGACCAAGGAACTGGTATTAGTCGTGATGATTTGAGTTATATGCTTTGTATTCGCGGGTCACAGAGAAACCTATTTCGGAAAGAAAAAATTCTAAGCATGCCAGAATGGATGAAGCCATCTGGAGATTTTGGGATTGGATTCCAAAGCGTTTTTTTGATTTGCGATGTCGTTAAGCTAACCACTAAATGTATTTTTACCAATGAAATATTCGAAATAACCATGCACAATCCGACTGGCGATAAAGAAGGATTGGTATTATTAAGGTTATTAGAAAGCGACATTTCTTATCCTTATGGAACAACAATTGAAATCGATCTTCTCTTCGAGAAGATTTCGCGATCGTGGTCAATGTCTTTAGGAGATAGGACGTCATTTAAAGCTCAATTTCTTAACTCCTATGATCCTGTTTTAGATGAAAGCCTTCCTCTTGAGGCAATGCAGCTGGGGGATGAAATTCAGAAATTTGTAAAAAATTCTTGCCTGCCTATTTATGGTGAATTATCAACTGTAGAGAAAACAATTTCTTTTCCTTTAGGGATGAATAATGGTGTCTCTAGTGGTGATATGGAAAGCTGGAGCTTCATTGAATTAAATGGCTATCAAATTGCATTGCAATATGAGCCGACAGTATTGGTTTTACCGGCACGCATTGATACGTTATATCGAGGCCAATCTTTTGAGCAAAAGGTTCTTTATCTTCCAAATGTAAATATTGTAATAGATTTGTTATCTGGCAAGGCAGGACATTGGCTAACGGCAAATCGCGAAAAATTAGTAGCTACTGCTGAAGATGAGTTTAAAAGTGCTGTTTTAGCAGTGCTTTTTAAGCAAGTTTCAGAAGATTTAAAAAGCATTAGCTCGGAGAAAAAGCCTGTTTATTCATTTTTTCTCGAAGCAATGGCATTGCATTATGGTGGGGAATGGTGTGATCTGGCTAGTAGAGTTGAGAAATCTTGGCTTGGGCTATCTTGTCAAGAAAATGAAACGTATAAAAATCTATTTGAGAATGATGAGTGGGTGTTTGGTATCAAGCCGCATAATAACGAGTTTCAAGTTTCAGGCTGTAACTTACTTGTGAGTAGCTCAGGATATACAAGTCATATTATTGTTAAAGAATGGCTGAAAGGCGATCAAAATACAGTTCAAATTATTGGGGCTGAAAATGATATGGATGCTAGCAGTACCCTGCGCTATCGGTTAAAAAATAAAGATCAACCTCTATACAGCAAGCCAGCATTGGCAGTAGGTTTAGCAAATGCCACTTCAAGTTTTCAGGCAAATGAGCGTTTTTTGTTAAATTTTGAAGATGGATGGGGTGATTTGAAATTGAATGATTTATATTTAAAGGGTGACGTTAAAATAAGAGCGTCATACTTATTTAATATCCCGCAACGAGTTTCAAAAACTATTTTGTTGCCTTTTTTGTTTTGTGATTCTTTTGGTAGAACAAAGCCGTCAGTACAAGTGACATCTGAGCAATTGGGTGCATTATGCAAATGGGTGCAACCAAGGCTAGAAAACGGAGCGACAATTAGTGATATAAGGAGTGCGTATGACAGGCTAATTGAATTTATTGATAATGATATTATGAGGCCGTCACCATATTGGAAGAGTTGGGGAAAAGCACGCGGGTTGAATTGATACTGAAATACGGAGAGTAAAAGAATAAACATAGGATGCCCGTTCTTAGCAATAAATAAACTAAGCGTCTGCAGCCTTTCTGTAATTCTGTAATTCTGTAATTCTGTATTTGGAAAAACCTCCGCCTTGTCCATACTTAAGTCGCAATTGAAATAACGAGCTCGGATCTTGCAGCAAAGCGTTTGCGTTAGTTGTGGCTAGTACAGTCGACTAACTACCGCGGACTTAATGCTAAGCCGGTCAGGAATTTATACGGTATAAAGTGCGAGGTGTTGGAAAAAGAGATGTCTGTTTTGCTGCGCAGGAATTTTCTTTCGCAAGTATAGGGTGCGGCTGAGGCACTCAGAGCTATATAAGGTCGACTAACACTTTGATTTATAAATGGTACCGGAGGCCGGACTTGAACCGGCACGCTATTGCTAGCAACGGATTTTGAATCCGTCGTGTCTACCAATTCCACCACTCCGGCACAGAGGGATATCTTACCTGGTAGTCTTCCGAGCTATCGAAAGGTCTGCACGCTGTGGCGCAGGCGGGGGATTATAGCAGCGGCTTGGCCGGGGTCAACCGAAACTCGCTGCTTCGCGATGACTTATTTACTTAAGTAAGGCCAGTGCGTTGGCTCTGTATTGTGTTGGCGCAGGGCGGCATTTTCCGTTAGGCTTGCGCGTTTTCTCGCCAGCCTCCGGAACGTCTCTTTAAAGCCTATGTACCGTCAGCAATTTCACTACACACTGCCCGATGATTTGATCGCCCGCCAGCCCGCCGCTGAACGTACGGGCAGTCGCTTATTGGTGCTCGATGGGCCTTCGGGCGAGCTTCAGCATCGGCAATTCCCCGATATTCTCGATTTCGTCGAGCCGGGTGATTTGATGGTGTTTAACGATACCCGCGTGATACCCGCCCGGTTGTTTGGTCGCAAGGCCAGTGGTGGTGCGGTTGAGGTGTTGGTCGAGCGGGTGCTCAGCGAGCAGCGTGTGCTGGCCCATGTACGTGCCAGTAAATCACCAAAACCCGGCAGCGATATTATTCTCGATGGTGGCTTTACTGTGCGTATGGTGGAGCGGGAGGGCGCGCTGTTTGTACTTGAATTTGGCAGTGCTACGACGGTTGCGCAGGTACTTGAGCAAGTGGGCCACATGCCCCTGCCGCCCTATATTGATCGTGAAGATACCTTGAGCGATAAAGAGCGTTACCAAACCGTGTACGCCCAGCGCCCTGGTGCGGTGGCAGCGCCGACGGCGGGCCTGCATTTTGACGCTGAGCTACTCGGGCGTTTAGAGGCTAAGGGCGTGAATGCGGGCTTTAGCACTCTCCATGTAGGGGCGGGCACTTTTCAGCCGGTGCGGGCTGATAATATTCTCGATCACAAAATGCATTCTGAGAGCTTAGAAGTTAGCGCTGAATTGTGTGCCCAGGTGGAAGCGACTCGCGCCGCAGGCAAGCGGGTGATCGCCGTCGGCACCACCAGTGTGCGCTGTCTGGAAACTGCCGGTGCCAGTGGCACCATGCAGCCGCTGCAGGGCGAGACAGATATTTTTATTTACCCCGGCTATACATTTAAAATGGTCGATGTGTTGATTACTAATTTCCATTTGCCCGAGTCGACGCTGTTAATGTTGGTTTCTGCTTTCGCGGGTTATAAAGGGGTTATGCAGGCTTATCAGGAAGCGGTCGAACAGCGCTATCGTTTTTTCAGTTACGGCGATGCCATGCTGATGACACGCAATCCACATGCAGATAAGCCGCAGTCTTAGCGCGAGCTTAGTTAGTCTGCCCCTCTTTTTAAAATGAAAACCGTCCTTTAAAAGAAGACTTATTAAAGAAAGGCTATTTAAAGAAAGCTTATGAAATTTGAACTCGATACCACCGATACAACAAGCCATGGCGTTGCCCGGCGTGGGCGTCTGATCTTCCCCCGAGGCGTGGTCGAGACTCCGGCGTTTATGCCAGTTGGCACCTACGGCACGGTGAAGGGTATGTTACCGAAAGATATCGAGGCGATTGGTGCCGATATGATTCTCGGCAACACCTTTCATTTAATGCTGCGCCCCGGTACTGAGGTAATTAAAGCCCACGGTGACCTGCACGATTTTATGCAGTGGCAGGGGCCAATCTTGACGGACTCTGGGGGCTTCCAGGTTTTTAGCCTTGGGGCGATGCGTAAAATTACCGAGGAGGGTGTGGCTTTTCGTTCGCCCATTGATGGCAGCAAGGTGTTTCTCGATCCGGAAAAATCCATGCAGGTGCAGAGAGACCTGGGTGCCGATGTGGTGATGGTGTTCGACGAATGCACGCCGTATCCGGCGACTGAAAGCGAGGCTCGTACGTCGATGGAGTTATCGATGCGCTGGGCCCAGCGCAGTAAAGATGGCCACGGCGACAACTCGGCGGCACTGTTTGGCATTGTGCAGGGGGGCATGCACGAGTCCCTGCGTCACGAGTCCATCGCCGGTTTAAAAGCCATTGGTTTTGACGGCTATGCCATTGGCGGCCTGTCAGTGGGGGAGCCGAAAGAAGATATGCTGCGGGTGCTCGATTGCCTGTCAGCAGAAATGCCCGTCGATAAACCCCACTATTTAATGGGTGTCGGCAAGCCGGGGGATATTCTCGAAGCGGTGCGCCGTGGCATTGATATGTTCGACTGTGTGATGCCGACGCGCAATGCTCGCAACGGCCACCTGTTCACTAGCCGTGGGGTGATCAAAATTCGCAATGCCACCCATCGCCACGATACTGGCCCGCTGGATGCTAATTGCGACTGTTATACCTGTGAGAACTTCAGTCGCGCTTATTTGCACCATCTCGACAAGTGCAAAGAAATTCTCGGGGCGCAGTTGAATACCATCCACAATTTGCGCTATTACCAAACCTTAATGGCCGATATTCGCGGCGCAATTGAGGCGCATCGCCTCGATGAATTTACGGATATTTTTTATCAACAACAATCTGCTGATAAACACTCGCATTGATGATGAGAGAAGTGGCGAATTACCCTATAATGCGCCACCGTTACGGGATAAAAGAAGCGTAAATTAATGAATCGTTACCCCATTTGGAAGTACCTGCTCATATTGCTAGTGGTCATTGCTGGCTTTATTTATGCACTGCCCAACCGCTATGCCCCCGACCCCGCTATTCAGTTGTCCGGGCAGAGTGGCTCTATGGTCATGGACGAAAGCTTAATGCTGCAGGCCACCGCCGCATTAGACGAGGCCGGCATCGCCTATTTTGGTGAGCGGGTGAATGGCAAAAGTGTACTCATTCGCCTGCGTGATGCAGAGCAGCAACTGGCTGCCAAAAGTGTCGTGCAAGAGGCTCTCGGCCTTGACTACGTTGTGGCCTTGAACCTCGCCTCGAATACGCCAGAGTGGCTGGCCGATCTCGGTGGTACGCCGATGAAGCTCGGTCTTGATTTAAGTGGCGGTGTGCACTTTTTGTTGCAGGTCGATACGGCATCAGTCATCAGTACTCATCTCGATACCCGTTTGAGTGAGGCCAAAGCGGCTTTGCGTGAAGCGCGCATTCGCTATAAATCAGCCAGCCTTAAAGATCAGGTGTTGACCTTCACTTTTACCAAAGAAGAGTGGCAAGACCAGGCGACTTCGCTGATTCGTAAAGAGTTCCGCGACTTGTTACCGACTCAAAGCAAGAATGGCAGCTTGTTTGTCGTCAGCGCAACCATGTCGACTACAGCGGTAAAAGAGAAAGAAGAGTATGCGGTTTCGCAAAATATCACCACGCTGCGTAAGCGGGTGAATGAGCTGGGCGTGTCGGAGCCGATTGTGCAGCGCCAGGGGCGAGATCGCATCATTGTTGAATTGCCCGGTGTGCAGGATACTGCCGAAGCAAAACGCATTATTGGTAAAACGGCCAATCTGGAATTTCGCCTTGAAGCGAAGCCGGGGCAAATTGCGGGTCGGGAAGAGTTCGCTTTTCGCAGTGAATCTGACCAGGGTCGCCTGGCCTGGTTAGAAAGGAAAATCGTTATCAGTGGCGACAGCGTCACCAATGCGAATGCCGGTTACGATGAAAATGGCCGCGCCCAGGTGGACATTACTCTCGACGCAGGCGGTGGCCGGGCCATGCACTACGCCACACGCAATAATATTAAACGTGGTTTGGGCGTGTTGTTTATCGAATCAAAAGCGCGGCTTGAAATGCAGAAGAATGAGGCAGGTGAAGAAGTCTCTGTCGCCGTGCCCTATGTTGAAAAGACAATTATTAGTTTGGCGACGGTTCAAAGTGCCCTGGGTGTGCAATTTCGCATAACCGGCCTCGACAGCCCTGGGGAAGCATCAGAACTGGCTTTATTGTTGCGCGCTGGTGCGCTTGCTGCCCCCATGTATTTTGTTGAAGAGCGCACCATTGGCCCTTCACTGGGTGCGGAAAATATTTCCATCGGTGTTAAATCCGTTCAGCTCGGTTTGGCGATTGTCGCTTTGTTTATGCTGGTTTATTACAGGGTCTTTGGTTTATTTGCCAATCTGGCGCTGGGCTTGAATCTGGTATTGCTCATTGCAGCGATGTCTTTGCTGGGCGCTACGCTAACGCTGCCGGGTATTGCCGGTATCGTGTTGACGGTCGGTATGGCGGTGGATGCCAACGTGCTGATTTTCTCCCGTATTCGTGAAGAATTAAAAAATGGCGAGACGATACAGGGGGCTATTCACTCTGGTTACGACCGTGCCTTCGTCTCTATTGTCGACGCCAACGTTACAACGCTTATCGTTGCGGTCATTCTCTACGCCGTTGGCTCTGGCCCGGTACAGGGTTTTGCAGTGACATTGTCGCTGGGTATTTTGACCTCTATGTTTACAGCGATTATGGGTACACGGGCGCTGGCCAATCTGGTCTATGGTGGCCGCAATGTTGAGAAGCTTTGGATTTAATCCCTCTCGGTCAATAGAGAGCTGGACTGCTAATTATTGAGGGTGCTTCTAAAAATAGTGATTTTTTCGTGAGAGCAAGAAAGCACCGCACGGAGAACCACAGTGTATAAATCATACATGAGGATTCGAGTACGGAGCTGACGCGGCTATCGCGGAAAAAGCGCATTTTTAGAGGTGCCCTGAAGACAACTGGAACGCGATTATGAATGAACAGGTTATTTACGATTTTATGGGACGCCGCCGCCTGGCAGCGATAGCTTCGGTAGTGCTGCTGATTGTGGCTATCGGCTCGCTGGCAACGAAGGGCCTGGTATTGGGTTTGGACTTTACCGGGGGTACGCAAATAGAAGTGGGCTATCAACAGGCTGCTGAGTTGACGCAAGTGCGCTCGGCGCTGGAGCAGGGTGGCTTTAAAAACCCGGTGGTGGTGCACTTTGGTACTGAAAGCGATGTGTTAATTCGCCTGCAGGGTCAGCCCGAAGCGGGTTTGTCGGACCAGGTGATGGCCGTGCTTAAGGTCGCCAACCCTGCGGTTGAACTGCGGCGTATTGAATTCGTCGGTCCACAGATCGGTGAAGAATTACGCGATGACGGCGGTCTGGGTATGCTCGCCGCTCTGGCTGTAGTGATGCTTTATGTGGCGATTCGCTTTCAATATAAATTCTCCATCGCTGCTGTTTGCGCCTTGATCCACGATGTCATTATCACCCTGGGTTTCTTTTCGCTGTTTAATGTTGAATTCGACCTCACCGTACTGGCAGCGGTATTGGCGGTCATTGGTTATTCATTGAATGACACCATCGTGGTATCGGATCGCATTCGTGAAAACTTTCGCCTGCTGCGTGTTGCCGATGCCAGTGAAGTGATTAACGAGTCACTGACCCAAACCCTGGGCCGCACCATTATTACTTCGTTAACCACGCTGTTGGTGCTGTTGGCTTTATTCTTTATTGGTGGCGAGCTCATCCACAACTTTTCAATAGCGCTAATTGTCGGCGTGTTCGTCGGTACTTATTCTTCGATTTATGTGGCGGCCAATATATTGTTGGCGATGGATATTAGTCGAGAGGACTTAATGCCGACGGAGAAAGAAGGCGTGGAGTTTGATGGTTTGCCTTAAATAAATGACTTGATCTGAGTTGCCATTAAAAAGCCCGCTATGTCAGCGGGCTTTTTAATGGGGTTAAGTTGTATCGTTTATTCGCCAGGGGGGATCATGCAAATATAGCCCTTAAAGGTCATGTCGATAGAGCCAAGGCAATTGATATCTCCTTCAATAACAAGCTCACCTTCAGTCACACCGGCAAATAAGCCTCGTCCCGTGTTATCTGCTGAGGGGCTGGAATATTCAACAAAAGAACCTTGAATACCGTTAGATATGGGGGCACAGCTTCCATTTATGGTTAAATCGCCATGGGTATCGAGGGTCAGCTGCGAGTGGGAATTTTGAAAGCCAAAGTCAGGGCCGAGATAGATTACGTTATCGTCATTACAGCTTAAGGTGTGAGTAAAGGCAAAAGGTTCATCCTCTGTTGCTGCATTGATGCCGATAATGCCGCATTTCATGCGAGCGAGAACGTTGGGTCTTTTACCCAGTTTTAGCTTTACGACGCCCAAAGTACTAACACCGACGATCTCTGCGTTTTGACCATTGTTAATGATGGTGCCTTTAACCCGTACGGCAGAGCCTGTTGTACATATATCTTCTGCGTATACAGCGCTCGCTAAAAGTAGTGATGAGCCGATAATAGTCTGTGCTATTTTCTTGACAATAGATTGCTTCATTAGTCATCCTCTATGATTGACTGTGCTTATAGATATTAAGTTTTTTGTTTTTCTTCCCGTAATTAATCCCTGTTTATTATTCTTAAATCATCCTTGATTACCAAATTCTAACGCGCTGTTCGGGGGATAGATACATGCTGTCACCTTCTTTGACATCGAAGGCTGAATAGAAAGCATCGATATTTGGTACCACGCCATTGACGCGATATTCGGGTGGGGAGTGGGGGTCGGTTTTTATCAGGCGTTCTATTAATTCAGGGCGGCGCTTCACTCGCCAGACCTGTGCCCAGCCGAGGAAGACTCGCTGTTGTCCGGTGAATTTACCCATTGTCGGCGCAGGTTTACCCTTCAACGATAGGTTATAGGCTTTAAGGGCAATGCTCAGTCCGCCCAGGTCGCCGATGTTTTCTCCGAGGGTTAATTCACCATTAATCGGCAGGCCGGGGATAGGTTCGAATGCTGCGTATTGGGCAATTAAGCGTTGGGTGCGTTGCTCAAAATTTTTCCGATCATCATCGGTCCACCAATTTTCAAGGTTGCCTTCGCCGGTGTATTTACTGCCCTGGTCGTCAAAGCCGTGGCCAATTTCGTGGCCGATCACACCGCCGATGCCTCCGTAATTAACGGCGTCGTCGGCATCAATATCAAAAAATGGCGGTTGCAAAATGGCGGCGGGGAAGACGATTTCGTTCATTCCCGGGTTGTAATAAGCGTTGACCTTTTGCGGAGCCATAAACCATTCGCTACGGTCGACGGGTTTGCCGAGTTTGTCGATTTGTAGTTGATGGTTGAATAGATTGGCTCGGCGAATATTACCGATGAGTTCGTCGGCCTTTATTTCAAGGTTGGAATAATCCTTCCACTTGTCAGGGTAGCCAATTTTTGGCGTGAAGTTGGCGAGTTTTTCCAGGGCTTTGGTACGGGTTGCCGGGCTCATCCATTCCAGCTCGCTGATTGAAACGCGGTAAGCCGCGATCAACTGATCGACCAGTTCAACCATGCGTGCCTTGGCCTCGGGGGGGAAGTGCTTGGCAACATAAAGCTGGCCGAGCAGTTCACCCATATTGCCATTAATACTGCTGATGGCCCGTTTCCAGCGAGGTTGTTGTTCGGGTTGGCCGCTCAATGTGCGCTGGTAAAAGTCAAAGTTCAGCTGCTCGTAGGCCTCGGGTAAATAGGCGGCATAGGCGTTGAGCACTTTAAAGCGCAGGTAATCCTGCCATTGCTCAATCGTGGTTTCGTTAAAAATACGGTTCAGGGCTTGAGCGTAAGAAGGCTGTCGAACAATAACGTCACCTTGCTCACCAATGCCGAGCCCGTTGAGAAAGAGGTCGAGGTGGTAGTCGGGCAATAATTGTTGCAAGGCGGCAGCGTTGAGTTTGTTGTAGGTGCGGTCGTTGTCCCGATTATCGACCTGGGTCCACTGTTCCTTGGCCAGTGCCGTTTCAATGGCGATGATATTGCTAACGGTATTGTCGCTGACCTTCGCTTTTGCCAGTGTCATTATCTGGTCAATATACAGGCGGTATTTTTCGAGTATTTCCTGACCGCGTTCGCTGTCATCAAAGTAGTAATCCCGGTCGGGCAGGCTCAGGCCCGACTGGGTGAAATAGACAATGTAGTTTGTGGAATCTTTTGCGTCCTGATCGACCCAGAAGTTGAGGGGCGAGTCGATACCGATCGCATTACTGCGGCCAAAATAGGTAGCGACATCGGCGTGGGTTTCCATAATTTCGATCAGTACCAGCTCGGTGGCGAGGGGGGCCAGGTCGAGCTCAATGATGGCGTCGGTATCGAGAAAGGCTTTGTAGTAGTTGCCAATACGTTGCTGGGTTTCATCTTGGGTGTCGCTGTCAGCAGCTTCTTGAATGATCACCTGCAGCTGATCGAGGCTTTTTTCATGGAGGATGTTAAATGACCCCCAGGATGATTTGTCGGCGGGTATTTCAGTCTCAGCCATCCAGCGACCATTGGCGTAGGCAAAAAAGTCATCCTGAGGGCGAATGTTTTTATCCATGCCTTTCAAGGCGAGACCGGAGGGGCTGCGCTTCTCATCAACCGTTTTGTTGTCACAGCCACTGAGTAATAGCAGACAAAGCAGGCTGCTAAATAAGGTGGTTTTTAGGGTGAAAAGCTGTTTATTCATTAATGATTCCCTGGGTTTTCGCCGTGTATTGAATGATGTCCGTTTGGGCAAAAGCTAAGCACGGCATACTAACACTGCAGACAGGCGGAATGCTGGGTGATAACAGGGGTGAAAAAGAAAGGGTGGAAATGAGGAGGCTTTTAACAAAAGGACTTAATGAGGGCTTTATATCGGGCTAGATAAGTTCGCTAAAGACTGTCTATTGCACTTGTTGGCCTGGCGGGGCTTCGTAGCCCCGCCGAGGGCGATGAAAATATGAGGAGGCGTTGCTTAAATTAATGGCTTGAGCTTACTTAAATTTAGAGGCCTTGAGGCTGAACTTACCTGAACCCAAACCGGTCATGCATAACAGGCCGCCGATAATGGCCATGTTTTTCATAAACATGTGCTGCTGGTTCAGCATCTGCTGAGCATCTTCGATATTCCAGTAGGGGTGAAAAATCACCGTAACAGGTATCAGGAAGAGGGCGATGGTCAGCGCGGCAAGACGTGCGTGCCAACCCAGTAGCAGCATAATGCCGCCACCCAGCTCAATAATAATAGTCAGTACCAAAAGCGCGTCGACCATGGGTAAGCCCTTACTGGTCATATAACCGGCGACGGTGCTAAAGCCGATTATTTTGTGAATACCTGCGGGAATAAAAAGCGCCGCAAACAACATGCGCCCAAGAATAGGGCCGAAACGCTGGGCAATAATATTTGAATTCGTCAGGACAGTGCTCATACGTTGCTCCAATATTTTTATTGTGGATGGCTACTTTATTCCAGGCTTTTAACGGGCTTGCCAGCAATGGGCCGCGTTAAAAACCGGGAATGGATGTCAGCCAGTGGTCGATGAAATTACCTGTCAGCTGAAATCTTCAGGCTTAGGTGTACGGGGTTGGCGTGATGGCTTTTTGTCACCGCGCTTTTTACCTGCACCATCAACTTTAGGGCGTTTTTTATTGGTGCGTTTGAGTTCCAGCTTGCTGCGGCTTTTATCGCCGAGACCGCTGACCTGCTCGATCTTCATCGCTTGTTGGCGCACCCTGACACGTTTGAGATGCTGAAAGATTTCCTTCGGCATACCGTCTGGCAGATCAACAGTGCTGTGCTCATCCTGCATGTCAATATGACCGATAAATTCGCTCTCAATACCTGCTTCATTAATCATCGCGCCGACAATATCGCCGGGTGATGCACCGTGGTTGTTGCCGACTTCAATGCGATAGCGCACCAGCTCCACATCGGGGTGCTGGCGCAATTGAGAGATAGGCTTGTCGCCGTCACCTTTGGGGTTTGGCTTGCGCGGGGCTTTCTCGCGACGGGGCTTATCGTGGCTGGCACTCTTGTTATGGGCATTGTCGCGATGGGCACTCTCGTTACGGTCGCTATCGCGATGAGAGCGTTTGTTCTTTTCAGTATTCTTTAAGCGCCCCTTATGCTTCTCTGCCGGGGCCGCGAAGGCTTTCATTGAGGGGTAGAGTGGGGTTTTCTGCTGAGCCTGCCAGGCGAGGGCGGCGGCGATATCGGCAATGTCCAGCTCGTTATCGTGAGATATTTTTGCCAGTAATTCACGGAAGCTGCTGAGGTCCTGTTTTTTAAGGGCCTCGAGTATCGTGTTTTGAAAGCGTTCGATACGCTGCCCGCTAATTTCTTCACCGCTGGGTATTTCCATTGATGTTAATGGCTGGCGGGTGGTTTTCTCAATGGAGCGCAGCAGACGGCGCTCTTTGGGGGCGACAAAAAGTATCGCCTTGCCTTCGCGTCCGGCCCGACCAGTACGGCCGATGCGGTGGACGTAGGATTCGTTGTCGTTGGGGATGTCGTAGTTGATGACATGGCTGATACGTTTGACATCGAGGCCCCGCGCCGCAACGTCGGTGGCGACAATAATGTCGAGCACACCTTTTTTTAGTTTGCTAATGGTCTGTTCGCGCAAGGCCTGGTTGAGGTCTCCGTTCAAGGCCGAGGCAGCATAGCCTCTGGCCTGGAGTTTTTCAGCCAGGTCTACCGTGGACGATTTGGTGCGCACAAACATAATGATGCCATCAAAATCCTCAACTTCGAGAATACGGGTCAGGGCATCGAGTTTTTGGTGACTGTTGACGATCAGGTATTTTTGATCAATTTTCTCAACGGTACTGGTTTTATTGGCAATGCGCACCACTGCGGCATCGCCAATATACGTATTGGCAACGCGGCGAATGGGCGGGGGCATGGTGGCTGAAAATAGCGCTCGCTGAGCGTTGTCCGGCGTTTTGCTGAGAATCTTTTCAATATCGTCAATAAAGCCCATGCGCAGCATTTCATCAGCTTCGTCGAGTACCACCGCTTTGAGTTCGCTCAGGTCGAGGCTGCGACGGTTGATATGATCAATCAAACGTCCGGGGGTGCCGACGACAACATCTACGCCACGGCGCAGAGCGCGGAGTTGGCCGCTGATATCCTGACCACCGTAAACGGGCAATACGTGAAAGCCCTTCATATAGCGGGCATAGGTCTGAAAGGCCTCGGCGACCTGAATGGCCAGCTCACGAGTCGGTGCCAGCACCAGAATTTGCGGCTTTTTCTGGCTGGTTTTCAGCTTGCTGAGCAGCGGCAGTGCAAAGGCAGCGGTTTTACCAGTACCCGTTTGCGCTGTGCCGAGTAGATTGCCATCGCCTAGCAACAAAGGAATAGCCTGAGCCTGAATGGCGGAGGGTTGCTCGTAACCCAGCTCGTTGACGGCTTTTAAAACTGGAGCGGACAAGTTGAGAGAGGCAAAAGTGACCTCTTCAGTCTTGTTCTCGCTGCTAGCAGAACTCGCGTCCTGACTGGTTTTTGAATTGGCGTCTGGCTTTACATCGGATGCTGACATAGGAGGTGCCTAATAGAAGCGCTCGGGAGTTGGCGCAAGAGGGGGCAGACGTATAGGGCTGCCTCACAGGGGCGCGAGATTATACGCAGGTTGTTGGCTTTAGTCTATGTATTGATGGCCTTGCTTTAGGCTAAATTGTGTTGTGTTAACAATAAGTTAAAGGCCTTTCGCGGCCTTCGCCAGCAGCCGGTCAAGTACATTGGCGAAAGCTTGTCTGTCCTTTTGATTAAAACTGGCCGGGCCACCGTGGACCTCGCCAGTGGAGCGCAACTCCTCCATCAAATTACGCATGGTTAAGCGCTGTTTTATATTGGCCCTGGTGTAGTGCTCACCTCGGGGGTTAATGCACTCCGCTCCGTTGTCGATAGCCTCTGCCGCGAGAGGGATATCAGCGGTAATCACCAGATCCCCACTGTCGAGGTGGGCAACAATGTAGTCGTCGGCGACATCAAAACCACCGGGCACCTGAACGGATTTTAGCCAGGGTGAGTTTGGCAGGTTCAAAGATTGATTGGCGACAAACAGGGTCATCACCTCCGCCCGCTTGGCAGCGCGATAGAGAATGTCTTTTATCACCCGAGGGCAGGCGTCGGCATCGACCCATATTTGCATAGCTTGTTTGATCCGTATTTTGATGCTGGCAAGCTTAGCTTGATAGCGAGGCGAGAACAAAGTTATGTGGGTGGCTATGCGAACGGTGCCTTGTGCTTGTAGGTGTGATTTTTCGAGTGCTTAAGCAGTTTTTAAAGCCAGCATATAATTAACCACCTTTCATCGTAATTTTTGACGGATGCTACATAAAGAGTTATTTAAATATGACTTGATGACGTTTAGCGTGAAAAATAGCTAAGATTTCTTTTATTATAAAAAAGTGAAGAGCTTGCACAGGTCAGGTGAGTCTTAAGTTTAGTCAATGTGTGTTTGCCTTATATACAAGATAGTTGCAAGGATGGGGTCTCAATGAAAACGAAGAACACACCTATTATTTGGGTCTTGCCAGTCACTCTGTGTATCTTGCTCGTTATGTTCTATGCCTTTTATTCTGGGAAGAATATGGTAAGGCGGTATGTGCCACATATGAGTGCTGCGCTGGAGGTCAAGCTAGAGGCCGCCATTGCTCACCTTTGGTTTGAAGAAGCTATATCGGGTGACAGCTATGTGGATATTGATGAAGAAGTCTGGAGGCACATTGATAAGGCGGAGTGGTACGCCAATGTGATGCTTGTGGGTGGCGAAGATTCAGAGGGTGAATTTATTCCTCTGGAAGATCCCGAGTTACGTAAAAAAGTTGAACAGACCATTGAGGGTATTCATGCCTTTCGGCTTTTTGCTCAGAAACGATGGAGGGAAAAAGATAAGTCTGGTGTGGGAACCGATATCGATCAACTTTTCGATCAGACATTCAATAAATTTCTTGCTTCTGCAGATGATGTGGTCCTTGCACAAAAGAGGGCAATGAACCGAGAGTTAGAACAGTTTAGTCAAATTCAATGGGGGCTGATTATTGCCCTCGGGGCATTGGCTATATTCATGGGATGGTTTTTGCAGCGCTATGAAAATAGACGGGCAGATGATATGGAGGCCTTACAGGCAAGCGAGAGTCTACTGGCAAAAACTCAGCATATGGCTTTAATTGGGAGCTGGAGTCAGGATCTGGCAAGTAATGTCATGCAGTGTTCAATAGAGGCCTGCAACATACTAGAAGTTGATTCGGTTAATTCTGACTTTTCCTTTGACGGGCTTCTCAAGCGCATCCACCCTGAAGATCAGAGTTTTGTAAAGCAGTCGTACAACCAATCGATAGCCGAACGAACGCCCTTAGACATTATTCTCCGGCTGCGTTTTGAAGAAGGCCGGATTAAATATGTCAATCTACGTTGTCAGGCGGTCTACGATGGTGGCGGTAAAGCACAGCGTTTTGTCGGGTCGATACAGGATGTCACAGAACAAAAGCAGTCTGAGGAAGCTCTACGCCGTTCCCAGAAGATGGATGCTGTGGGGCAGCTCACGGGTGGTATCGCACACGATTTCAATAATATCCTTGCCATTATTCTTGGAAATACCGAGCTACTTCAGACGCGAGTTGGCGGTGATGAGAAAGTCGAGAAATGGGTGCAATCAATTGAAAAGGCAACTGAACGTGGGGCTGCATTAACCAAACAACTTCTTGGTTTTTCGCGTCATCAAAGCACAGAGATAACGGTTGTTGACCTAAACCAAACGATCAAGCAGATGACTGACTTAATCAGTCGCTCAGTCACGCCGCAAGTTGAGGTAATTTATCATTTCTCGAAAAACCTTTGGTCAACTGAAATCGATTTAGGAGAATTTCAAGACACCTTACTGAACTTGGTTATTAATGCTCGTGATGCGATGGATGGTCGTGGGCATCTCACCCTCGAGACCGATAACCAGGTTCTCGATGATGCCTTCTGCTTTCTTAATCCGGATGCTACTCCAGGGCGTTACATAAAACTGTCCGTGAGTGATACGGGCAAAGGTATCCCGCTAGAGTTGCAATCGCGTGTTTTTGAGCCTTTCTTTACCACAAAAGAGCGCGGTAAAGGCACTGGCTTGGGTCTATCAATGGTATATGGGTTTGTCAGTCGGTCTGGGGGATATATCAAAATTTATTCTGAAGAGGGCATCGGCACTACCTTTAATATTTACCTGCCTTTTTCTAAACGACAAGCCATTGAGAGTCTTGATACTCAACCGGAAGAGCTTCCCCGGGGTAGTGAAACCATACTTGTCGTTGATGATGAGGTAGGATTATTGGAGGTAGCCAAAGACTCACTAGAGATATTGGGCTACGAGGTTTTAACATCAGTTAGTGGCAAGCAGGCTTTGGACGTTCTAAATAAGAATCCGAATATTAACCTGCTGTTCTCCGATGTTGTGATGCCTGGTGGTATGAATGGCTATGAATTGGCGGAGCATGTGACTACGTTGAGACCCGATGTCAGAATTCTTCTTACATCGGGTTATACCGAAAAAGCAATTGCCCATAATGGGCAGGCCAAGTTTAGTGCAAGTGTACTGGGCAAGCCTTACAGTCAGGTGGATCTTGCTCGGCGAATAAAACAGACGCTAGGTGATAAGGCTTGAAAGGCTTGTTAACGATGCCAAATTTATTGTGTCGCATCCAAAATATAAAAGGGTGAAACACAATAGGGGTCGCTCCCTCGAGAGGGTAAGTTTTAATCCCTTTGAGATTTATTTGTAGGTGTCTGTTTATTCTAGCAGGCAGGCGACTAAAGTTTGGCTAAAACAATATCCAGCATAAAGTGACACACCACCGTAACCGTAAGAACACCCGCTAAATTAAGCCATATTCCTGCTCGAGCCATCGTCGGTATACGAATCATTCCCGAACCAAAAACAATCGCATTGGGTGGTGTCGCAGCGGGCAGCATAAAGGCGCAGCTGGCGGCCATGGTGGCGGGGATGACGAGTTTTAAAGGCTCGATACCCAGTGCGCTGGCAATGGCGGCGACAATGGGTATAAGTGCGGTGGTGGTGGCGACGTTGCTGGTGAGTTCGGTGAGGAAGATCATCAGGCTGACGATCATTAAAGTCATGACTAAAGGTGGCACTTCACCGATGGCGATTAATTGAATCGCCAGTAGTTCGGCAACGCCGTTGGCGCGAATGGCACCGGCCAGGCAGAGTCCGCCACCGAGAATTAGTAGTACGCCCCAGGGGACTTTTACCGCCGTTTCCCAGTCGATTAAAAAGCGTTTTTCTTTAATATTTTCAGGAATGGCGAATAACAATAATGCTGCGCCGATGGCGATACCGGCATCGCTGAGGTGGGTCAGCGCCGGTAGTTTGACGAGCAGGGGGCGAGCCATCCAGCCAAAGGCGGTGAGGGCAAAAATAATAAGGGTAAACACGGAACCGCGATTCCAGGGTTCGGCTGTGGTATCAAGGTTGTAGTCACTGTCGGCACTGGTGGCGGGCAAGCGGAAGATAAAGCGGGTGAGTAGCAGCCAGGTGATGGGGATAAAAATCACTACCAGCGGCACGCCAATCATCATCCACTCGGCAAAGCTGATGGTTTGCCCCAGCTCATTTTCGATAAACGAAACCGCGAACATATTCGGGGTGGTGCCAACGATGGTGCCAATGCCGCCGATGGAGGCTGCATAGGCAATGCCCAGCAACAGGCAAATGGCGAAGCGCTGTTTGTGGGGTGAGTCGTCGCTCTCCATAGCAATCACACTGAGGGCGATGGGCAGCATGACAATGGTGGTGGCGGTGTTAGTGATCCACATACTCATCACGGCGGCGGAGATCATAAAGCCACCGACCAGCCGACGCGGGGAGGTGCCTACTAGTCGCAGTACAAATAGTGCAAAACGCTTGTGTAAATGCCAGCGCTCCAACGCCAGTGCAAGAATAAAGCCGCCGAGAAAAAGAAAGATTAAAGGGTGGGCGTAGGCACCTGCGGAGGCTTTAATCGATTGCGCACCGGTGAGGGGTAGCACGGCTAGCGGCAGCAGGGCGGTGGCATAAATAGAAATTGCTTCGGTCAGCCACCAGGCCGCCATCCATATCGCCAGGCCTGCGGTGACCTTGCCCGCCATGCCCAGCACCAGTATGTCGCCGCTGGGCTGGGTAATCTGCTCGGGCACAATGACAGCCATCAGCAGGGCCAGCAAAGGGCCGCCGACCAGCCCGTACCAGCGGATATTGGAGGTGGCAGTATTCTCTGCAGGTATCATTTCGGGTGTGGCGTCAGGCATGGAACAGCTCTATCGGGATTATTAATAGGTGCAGAGTTTTTGGTTTGCCGGCCAAACTAGTCCGGTTTTATCAAATGTCCCAATGTGTTGGCGCAGCCACAGCATTCGCCGGTAATGGCGCCATCAAAGGGGTCGACCCACGGGGGTAAATCGGCCATTAACTGGCGCTCAGCGGCTAATTGCAGAGTGCGTTGGGGGTTGATAACCCAGGGGCCATTGCGCTTAACAGTGACATTTGCGCTTTCGCCTTCTGCCAGTTTGCGTTCGCGGTCGCCATCGTAAGCGAGAATGCCGGGGCCGTTTATTGTTGTCTCTTCGTCGAGCGGCAAACGTTCGGCACTGAGAATGTGGGCTGAGCGAAATAAGCCCGGTGACACGGGAGCGCGCAACAGGCGGCCGCCTTCGTTGTGGCCGCAAAAGTCGACACGCACACCAAAGTCGTCACTGGCGCTGGCGGGGCAGAGCAGTCCACCGAGGGGCGACATGCCCACGGCATTGGGTTCGGCGCGGGTCAGCACCAGGGTTTTCATAAATTCAGGCTCGAAGGGGCCGAGGTTGCCGATTCTATCGCCCTGTAAAAACAGAGCATCGACCAGAGCAATATCTGTTTCGCCGTTTTCGAGAGCGACCGAAATGATTTTCGCCCGGTCGGTCGTTTCCTCTTTCGACAGTCTGCCACTGGCCACCAGACCGGCGGCCATGCCGGCGATGGTGGGTTCAATCCACATCGGGAAGACATTATTGGTGCCGGTCGAGAGGGGCATCATCACGACGTCTTGCCAAACCTGGGTGACGATACGGCTGGTGCCGTCACCGCCCATAACAATAATGACATCGCAGCCTCGCTTTTTCATTTCACGCACGGCAAAACGGGTATCTTCTGCGGAGTGGGTGATGGGGCCTCTAATCTCTTCAACCTCAGCGCCAATGTTCATGTTTTCGAGGGCACCAAGCACCAGTCGGCGCGTATCGTAGGGTGCCAATATGCGGGTACAGCCGGTGGCGACAGCGCCAACCACAATGCGGCTGATTTGATTGCGCTTACTTTCGTGGCTGACAGATTCGGCACGAGCGGTGAGTCGGCGGCTGTCTCGGCCGGACATGGGGTTGGCGATAATTCCTAGAGAACCCATAGTGGCTTCCTTTGTTATTTATTCAGCGAGTGATTATAGGCTACAAAGCCTTTGCGGTAATATGCTCTCAATCTATTAATAATGCATAAATAAAAGGATGTTCACGATGATAAAAATCACCCGTTTAAATCACAGTGCCCTCGGTTGCCGCGTTGACGTTGACGCCATGCGCCGCTTTTACGTTGACGTGCTGGGGGTTAATACCGTCGACCGGGATATACCCGAGCAACTGGCAGCTTTGATCCCCGGCTTCTGGATGCAATTTCCCAATGGTCAGGTGCACGTCATTCAGTGTGACGATTCTGAAGGCGAGCGCAAAGTACTGCCTGAATTAGCAGGTAAGCCCCTCGACCCCATGGGCCCGCACACGGCTTTTTATGTGGAAGATATTGAAGCGGTGGAAACCCAGCTAACCAGGGAAGGTGTTGTGTACCACCGTATGGATCAGTTCATCTTTGCTGCTGACCCGGCAGGCAATACGGTGGAGTTTCAGCAGGACCCGGATTTATAAGTCCCCGCTTTGCTGGGCTTAAAATTAAGGGGTTTAATAACAAGGATTAACATTCAGGTGAAACAATGACAGTCGACGTCAACGGCATCGCCCATATTCAACTCACCGTCAATGACGGCGAGCGCTGCTTACCTTTTTGGGAGCGCTTGTGTCACTTTCTCGAAATGGAAACCCTGATTCGCAATGACGACACGGTGTATTGCATTGGCAGTCGCACCGGTATTTTGGTGCGGGTAGCACCCGAAGGCAGTCGCGCTAAAAGCTTCGATCAAAATACCAGTGGCCTACACCACTTTTGCTTTCGTGCGCGTAGCAAAGAAGACATCGACAGTATTTATCAGTTTGTCCGCACCGAACTCAAGGCTCATATTATTCACGCCCCCGACGATGGCTCGCGTTTCGCTCCCGGTTATTATTCGTTTTTGTTTGAAGACCCGGACGGTATTCGCGTTGAGTTTAATTATGTGCCCGGTAAGGGGCATTTTGGTGAGTTGGGTAGGCTTGGTGGGAGCGGGGCAGGTCCTGCTAATCAATATGGGGATGAAGGTTTAACAGATGGGTGAGGGTGTTTTTTGAAGTGAGGCCCTGCTCAGGATGTCACCAAACAAAAACTCGACTCGAATGGCGGAGGCCTTCGAGTCGAGTGGGAAATATTAACTCACCGTATTCCTCGGTACATCCCTAAACGGTCGGTCGACATCGGTGCGCGGTTCTTTGGGCAGACCCAGGCTACGCTCAGCAATAATATTGCGCTGAATTTCATCGGTGCCACCGGCGATAGATTCGGCCGGGGTGGAGATGAGTACTTCACTGATAATGCCATTCAGTGCGCCATCTTCCTCCGTCAACATGGCATCGTGACCAGCAATTAAAGTGTGAGCTTGTGCGGCAAGGCGGGCGACCTGGCTACCGGCCAGTTTGCCCAGTGATCCCTCCGGCCCGGGTGGTCGCCCCAACGCTTGTGCGGCTTTGACGCGACGCCCCGTCCACTCGGCGGCTTTGGCCATCATTAATACCTTGGCGATGGACTGGCGCACGGCGGGGTCGTCGTATTTGCCGGTGGCTTTGGCGCGCTCAATTAACAGGTCAACACGACCAGCGCGCTGGGGATACCATTTATAGGGCTCCATCACGTTGGCAATTTCTGCTTTTAATTCGTCGTAAATACGGCCCTGACCTTTTGCGCCGCGCCCCCAGGAACGAATGCCATCGACCAGGCGGCGCTCGTGGGCGAGGGTGGTCATCGCCACTTTCCAGCCTTTACCCTCTTCGCCGAGCATTAATTCGGGGGCTATTTTGGCATCGGTGAAAAAGATTTCGTTAAAGGAGGCATGGCCATTCATTTGTTGCAGGGGCCGAACCTCGACACCGGCTTGTTCCATATTCATCAAAAAGTAGGTGATGCCCTGATGTTTGGGGACGTCCCAATTGGTGCGGGCTAATACGATGCCGTATTGCGCGTGGTGAGCACTGGTAGTCCATACCTTCTGGCCATTCAATACCCAGTTTTCGCCGTCGAAATCAGCACGCGTGGTGAGCCCCGCGAGATCTGAGCCGCTGCCCGGTTCACTGAATAACTGGCACCAGGTGTCTTCACCGGTTAACAGGTGACGCAGAAATTTGTCTTTGTGGAAGTCGTCGCCGTGCTCAAGAATGGTTGCGGCTGCGAGCATTCTGGCCCCCGCTTTGGCAACACCGACGGCACCGGCTTTGCGCAGCTCGTCGTCCACGGCTTCGCTAAGGCCAATGCTCAGCCCTCGTCCGTGCCACTCTTCTGGCCATGACGAACAACCCCAGCCGGAGTCGATCAATTTATTGCGCCACTCGAGCAGGCTGGCGTCGGGGTTCCAGTTGGCTTCGACCCAGGTGCGAACGTCTGTGCGTAGGCTTTGTTCTGTTGATTCTACTGTTTGTTCGCTCATGCCTGATTCTCCCAGCGCAGGACCACTTGGTCGCGGTGATAATTGGCGTCACCGAGGAAGACCTCGGAGCTTTTGGCTCGCTTAAAATAAAGGTGGGTGTCGTTTTCCCAGGTGAAGCCGATACCGCCGTGAATTTGCAGGCACTCGGCGGCGGATTTCATATAAGTATCCGAGGCATAGGCTTTGCTCAGTGATGCGACGGTGGGCAAGTCGGGTGCGCCATCGGCTGCTGCTGAGGCGGCGTAATAGGCGGTCGATTTGGCCAGTTCAACATCAAGCAGCATATCGGCACACTTGTGTTTAATGACCTGAAAGGAGCCAATTAAACGCCCGAACTGCATGCGCAATTGGGCGTAGTCGAGGGCGGATTCAAGCATCATTTGTGCGCCGCCGACCATCTCACTGGCCAGGGCGACAGCGGCGAGGTCGAGAATAGGGGGCAAGGTATCGCCACCCCTGTTTAATTCACCGAGTAGTGTTGCCGGTGTTTGCTTGAATTCGATGTGAGCAAGTTTCCGGGTTGGGTCGAGGCTTTTTAATAAGCGGCGCTGTAGTCCCGGTGCGTCGCTGGGCACGGTAAAAAGTGACAAACCTTCATCGCCTGCGGTGCCAGGTGTGCGGGCGACAACAATTAACAGGTCGGCAATATGTCCATCGACAACATAGCTTTTTTCGCCATTTAATAAATAATTGTCGTCACTATTATCGCCGCTATTGTTGTCACTAGGGGTGGCGCTTGTTTCCGTATTGCAGGGTAGCCAATCGCGATTGGCCTCGCTAAGCGCAAGGGTGGCCAAGGTTTGGCCCGAGGCAATACCAGGTAATAAGGCGAGTTTTTGTTCTTCCGTGCCCGCATGAATAATGCTCGTGGCGGCGAGCGCCGTTGCAGAAAAGAAGGGCGCACAGAGTAGGGCGCGGCCCATTTCTTCGAGCACAATACACAGTTCGACAAAGCCAAAACCCTGGCCGCCGTAGGCTTCAGGAATATGAATGCCCGGCAGGCCGAGGCCTTCGCTGAGTTGTTTCCACACGGCGGCATCGTAGCCTTGTTCGCTGTCCATCAGTTTGCGGACTTCTGTGCGCGGTGATTTGTCATCCATAAAGCGGCGAACAATCAGGCGGAATTCTTCCTGTTCATCGGTAAAGGTAAATTGCATAAATTGCTCTCAAAAATAGGCGTTATTAATGGCGGTAGAAGGGTAACAAAGCCCCTTTACTCATGACTCACTGTAAATAATTTTCTGTAAGCTTGGCACAGGCTTCCTGTGTTCGTGCCGTCGTCGGTGTTGTCATCCATCGGATGCGTAGCGAAAGCACCCATGTCAGACAGTATCATGACGATAATGATTGATGGCTATGTTGAGGCTTGAGTTGTGAGCAGCGGCTGCACATTATCGGGTACACCGTAATATTTTTCCTCACCGCTGTTGGGGTCGATAAAAGACAGTTGATAGGCCAGTAGCTGCAGGTCTTCTTTTTCTTGATCGCCCTCTTTAACACTGCCGTAGAGGCGGTCGCCAATAATAGGATAGCCGGCAACGCTGAGATGGCGACGTATCTGGTGCTTGCGCCCGGTTTCGATTTTGACCTCTACCAGTGAGCAGTTTTGTTTGTCATCGTAATTGATTAGCCGCGCATGACTGCGGGCTTCGCGGTCTTCAATGTTTTGCTCAAACAGCTGTGGCTCGGTGGGGAATTCGCCGCGAACCCTTGCTCGGTAGTGTTTTTGTATTTTCCGTTCGGCAAAGAGTGAAGAGAGTTTGGCCGCACTGCTTTTTTTATGGGCTAACAGAATTAAGCCGGTTGCGGCTCTATCGAGGCGGTGAACCGTAAACGTCGTACGATCAAGATGGCGCTCAACCCAACGGCCAATGGCGCAGTGGTCGCCCCATTTTGTACCCTGGCTATACATGCCCTGGGGTTTATACCAGACACTGTAATCGCCTTCGTCGGCGATGAGTTGCGGCACAGGTGGCACGGTATTTTGTATCGCCTGATCGTAATAGATGTGCAGCTCGTCACCGCTGAGCAATTGATATTTGGCGCGGCGCAGACGCCGGGTGTTGCCATTGCGGCTTAACCACACGGCACCCTTTTGCATGACCTGCTTTATGTTCTGTTTTGACAGGCCGCTAGCCGTCGCCAACAAGGTAATGGCAGATTCGCCCTGGTCGGTGACGGGCAGATGTAATTCAAATTGTTCGGGGGCTGGATTCATTATTTCTGAGTCTATTTCTGTATCGAAGGTCGGGTCGCTTTGTCTGTCTATTCTAGCGATAAAGTTTGGTCTATTGATACAGAGGGGTGTCAATCTTCGTGCTTCTCTCTACCCCATATTGTCTGATAATGTGGGGTTCTTTGCTGAAATCAATTTAAGGAAAAATAAATGAGTTGGCAAATGAGACTGATGAATCTTTCGTCCCGAATTATCGTCAAGCCCTTTGTGAAAAGAGCGGTGCGACAAAGTAAGCCGGGGCAACAGCAGGCGACGATTGATAAGCTCCGCCGCTGGGTGGTTAAGCTTGATAATTTCTTGACGCGAAAACACACCTCGCCAGTGCCTGTCGATTTTATTGAGGGGCATCCTTCGTATTTGTGGATTAACAATACGCCGGGCGTTACACGTACCGTTCTTTATTTGCATGGCGGGGGCATGATCATTCATGTGCCCGGTTTGTATAAACAGTGGGCACAGCGCTTTGGGCCTGCCGTTAATGCCAGAGTCTTACTGGTTGATTACCGTTTGGCACCGGAGCACCCTTATCCGGCGTCGAATGACGATTGCTTTGCCGCGTATGAATGGTTGGTAAAAGAGCAGGGTATTAGCCCCGACACTATAATTATTGCGGGTGATTCAGCCGGGGGCTACCTCACTCTGGCAACCTTGCTGCGTATTGGGCAGTCTGAATTAGCCAACCCTGCCTGCGCTATTGCCCTGTCACCGCTGTCTGATTTTTCCTTTGGTAGCCCATCAGTTTTTACCAATGAAGCCGCTGATCCATTATTAAGTAATCAACTCATACCGTTAATGAAAGATATGGTACTTGGCGATAACCTCTGCACCGACCCCATGGTGTCGCCCGTTTATGCGGATTTAAGTGGCTTCCCACCGTTACAGGTTCATGTCAGCAGCAATGAGATTTTGCGTGATGACGGCGTACGTATCGCCGATTTAGCGCGGCAGCAGGGTGCAAGCAGTGAGCTTTGCGAATGGTATAAGACCACTCACGTGCATCCTATTATGGATGGCTTACCTGAAAGTGAACTGGCAGTACAAAAGATGAAAACCTTCATCGATCGCTATTGTTAAAAGTAGATGCTAAGTGCAGGTTCTCTAGTCTAAAAAATATTAGCTTGAGACAGGTCTATTGATAGGCATCTTGAAGATGATGCAGGTGTTCCTGATGTGCCTGGTCAAGATAGGGCAGTAGTAGTGATAGAGCCTGGTATATACCTTGATTGAAATGATCACCGGCAATATTGGCTTCGGTGATACCGGCGAGGTGTTTCTTAAAATGTATCCATTGGGTGCAAATGAGCAGCATATTGAGGCTAATATCTTTGATGATGGTCTTGGCCGGGGCTAGCAACGTGCCGTTTTCGGAAAGCGCTGTGAGTAGCCGAACTAATATCCGGAAGAGCGCTGTTAATAGACCCTGAAACTTTGCCGCCAGCGAAGGGCATTTTAAAGTGATGTAATCGGTGTCTTGATAAATAAAGCGATACTCGAGTGCGAGTTCAAAATTGAGATGCAGGAAAAACCAGATATCCTCAATGCTTAATTCTTCTGCCACTGTCTGTTTGATTAACGGCTGAAGGGCAACTTCATAGTTTGTGAATAGCGTTTCAATGAGTTGCTCTTTGTTGGGGTAGTGGTAGTAGAGATTGCCGGGGCTAATATCGAGCTCAAGGGCGATGTGATTGGTTGACGCGTTGGGCGTGCCGAGTTGATTAAACAAGTCCAAACTGGTATTCAAGATTCGTTGCTTGGTGCCTGGCTTTGCCAAAGTACTCCTCCCGCAAATTGTCCAATCTGGAAGATTTCAGAGAGTTAGTTTTTTTACTCTAAGAAAAATTGCTATCTTGCTTTCAAGGGTTAGAACTGCCGGCACCATAACGCTATGGGCCAGTCTGTAATCTGACTAATGTTAATCAATTAATACAGAGGAAGATAGGTGATATGGCTACTTCAAAAACGCTTGACCATAAAAAAATTCGTAAAATTCTTGATAAAAATGATGAGATTGTTGGCAAGGCAGTTGATAAAAGCCACGAGCTTACTGAGAAGGCTCTGGATCGAAATCGAGATATTTGGCTTGCCGGTCTGGGTGCTTTCTCAAAGGCCCGCGATGAAAGTGGAGAGCTGTTTAACAAGTTGATTGAAAGCGGTGAAAAGTATGAAGATAAGTACAAGCAGCTTGTTGATGACAGTAGTGAATCAGCCATGAAAAAGGTCTCAAAGCTGTTTGATAAAATCCCTAATCCCTCTGATAAAATTGAAGACGTCTTTGATTCTCGTGTAGCTAAAGCACTAAAGCGTCTTGGTGTTATGCCCACAGTGAACGCCCTTCAGTCACTGGCTGAACAGGTTGAGAATTTAAATGCTCTGATTGAAGAGTATGTCGATACGACACCCGATAAAAAGTCTAAGAAGCCTGCTGCGAAGAAGGCCGCTGCCAAGAAGGCGACGACCAGAAAGCCTGCGGTTAAGAAAGCTGTTGCTAAAAAAGTTGTAGCTAAAAAGCCTGCAGCCAGAAAGCCAGCGGCTAAAAATCCGGCAGCCAAGAAAACAGTGACAAGAAAACCTGCCGCTAAAAAACCCGCTGCGACGCAAACAGCACCAAAGAAAGTAGCGGCGAAACAGGCCTCTTTGCCGATAGGCGAAGCCACAGCCGCTAGCGCGCCTGTTGATGTAGATCAGTATCTTAAAAGTTAAGTTCAGCCCCCTTTAAAGGGTGAGGGCCAAAACGATCATCGGATTTCCGGTGGTCGTTTTTTTATTATGGGCGGAGTTGTTTGTTACAAAGACGTTATTGGTCGTCGGGTAAGTTGCCTAATCTATTAATTTAACTTGCGTAAATTAGAGGTGTTTTTACCAGTGGATTCTGGTGTAAATCCTGAATTTTTGTTCTCAGGTGATGCGTGTCCATTACGCACCTTATTTGCGACCTTCTTATCCGCCATTAAAGAATCGGCCCCATTTTTTACGGGTGATTTTCCGTTAGGCGCTGTTTTTTTCACGACTTTAGCTTTGCGGGCCACTACTTTTTTTACAGCCGTTTTTCCAGGCTTTCCAGTTTTTCCTTTAGCCCCAATATTTTTGCCACTCAATTCTCTCTTAAGCTTCGTGAAAGAGGTTTTGTTAAGCGGCTCATACTTATCCGTTTTAGCGTTAAACCAGAAAGATTTCCCTCTTTGTAGGGCTGTTTGTGGAATGCCTTCACTTTGCAGTAGGGACTTCTTCACTTGCTGTCCGAGTGTCATGGGAAGGTTGTCCATAATTCGTATCACTAGCGGACGATTTTTGGGGTCGGGTTGCTGGTTGACGATATCGCTAAGTTCTTGAGCATTCAGCTTTGTTTTAGGTTTTAGCTGAAGTGCTACGGCAGGTATGTCGTATTCATAGCCCTCAATTCTTAGACCATAGGCTGCAGCTATGCTGACACACTCAAGCTCCCAAACAATATTCTCCATAGTGAGGGTGGGCAGCCAATCATCTTTTACTCGAATCAGGTTCTTGACCATATCCATAAAGCGGAACTCGCCATCTTCATCGACTTTGAATAAATCCCCGGAAACTTGCCAGCAATCGCCTTTTTCAAAGGCGTTATAGATGGGTTGTTCGCCGTGATGTTCAGAATTTGTATTGATTTTACTGAGCAGCATACCCATGGACCCATCGGGAACGGGGCAGAGGTAGCCGGCTGCATCCAGAAACGGGCGGTCTTTTTCATAGTCCCAGTAGACTAAGCGGATTTCGCTACTACCGGGAATCGTCTGAAACACAGGGCCGGGCTTTATGCTTGAAATGTTAGCGAGATAAGCATTGCTGCCCCTGGCGACAAAAATCTCCATTACTCTTACAGATCCAAAACGGTCGATGACTCTTTTCGACAGTGCCTCTGGCATTCCGACGCCAGTGAAAAGACGAATGGAATGCCCTTTTTCGAGCTTATTCGTAGGAGCATCGACAAGTTCTCGCAACATACAACCTGAATAAAAAACGACTCGTGCGCCATAGCTGCGGGCTTCTTTCCAAAAGGTGGGTGCATCAAACTTTCTGGCTACAGCGACCCGGGCACCGGCGACGAGTGAAGCGCTGACCGAGACTAGCAGGCCTGTGGGGTCATGGAGAGGCGTCCAGCAATAGGCCGTATCTGATTTCATCAAAGCAGTGGATGAAGCTGTGCCAAAGGCTGACAAGGCCCAGCGCTGGTTGGTAATACTGTAGCAGTGTGTTTCATCACCGCGTTTTGAAAACATAGTAAAGGCGATGTCACGGGCCTTCCCCGGTGAGGGCTGATACCAATCTGGCAGGGCGACACTGGTGGGGTTAATCGCTTCCATATCAATAACGCTTTCGGGCAATTCACGCTGCGAGCGACCAAAACCACCCAATATATAGACTTGGCCGCGATAGCTATTTACCGCGGTGTCCGCATTTTCTGGATCGGATATTAGATACTGTACTTTACCCAGCTTTAGCTCAGTGGCGAGCTGCCCCTTGTTGCGCATAGTGCGTAGTAATACCGCGACGGCGCCAAGGCGATTAACCGCCATGATTGTTGCTAGCGAAGAGGGTCGAGCATGCATGATGATACCGACATGATCTCCCGTACGCACACCCATTGAAATCAATCCGCGGACGATATTGTCGACGCGCTTACTGGCGTCAGAGTAACTGTGGGCTCTACCATCATAGAGAAAGAAGGTGTCCTTAGGCGCTTTTACCGCTTGTTCTTCAAGCGCCAGTGCCAGGCCGACGTTACTGTCACTGTTGAGTTTTTCGAGACGGGTAAAGTGGGATAGATGTGTGCCGAAATTGCTGCCAATTGCTTGTACTGAATCTTTGGTAATACCCAGTAAATCAGCAGTGGTGGTGAACACGCCCTTGCCTATGCCGAATGCAGCCTTTGCGATGGCGGTTGGTAGTGCATCGTTCCTGCTATCGTCAGGTGTTTCTGTGTTATCAAATTCACCCAGGGCGTAAATAGACGCGGGTTGCTCGGCTTTACCTTCGCGCCACTGAACCCATTGTGAGACAGCGGGCCAGGTGTTTTTCATTGCGCCGGAGCCAACGACGATACCCATGTGCCCGCCCTTTGCAGGTAATTCAAACAGCTCGGCATTGGGCACTGCGTCTGCTACGCCACGAACGGAGCCGGCACGGGCTATTTCGTCATTACTGCCAATGACGACGAGAATGGGGCAGGTGATCTCTGTTAGAGAAATGGCACGGCCTTCAATAATACAACCGCCGGAGACCAGTCGATTACCGAGTAGCATTTGTTGTAGAAATTCGTTTAATGCAGGGCCGGGCCAGGCAACAAAGCCTTCACCGCCGAGAAAACTCCTGCCCTCTTCAGTTTGCAATAGCGCATCGCGATCATGCAAAGAACCCAAAAAAGAAATCCAGCGTTTTATTTCTTTAGTCGGGCTCATTAATTTGAACAGATTTTTTGTCGCCCATGCCGGGATCACCGTGGGTGCCAGACTTTTGGGAATAGCTTTGCCAATGCTCTCAAAAACCTTAGTGGTCACTTCATCGGGAACACCGGGAAAGAAGTTTTTGTAAATATTGACCGGGGCACCAAAGGTAAATATTGATGCTACGTTCTTTGAGTTGCGATAGGCAGTAGCGATATAGCAGAAAATGCCACCCTGGGAATAGCCGCCCAGGTGAACCGGCAACTGTTTTTTTGAATAGACGTAGTCGATGGCATCATTAACCGCGAGAATATGGTCGCTAAAGTCCCTATCTAAACCGCCTTCCTGGTGCTCGGGTGAGCCGAAATCAACAACCCAGACGGAGTAGCCCTGTTCCGTTAAATAGGTAACCGTACTGCTCTCATGGGACATGTCGTAGACATCGGCTGAAATCATCAACGGCGGGACTAAAATAATCGGTATGCGTTTGGTTTTCGATTTCTTTATTTCGTAACAGCGTAAACGGTAATTTGCACTTTCGTGGGCAACGTAATACACGGTACCTGTTCTTGCTTGCAAGCGACCAAAACGGGCTATTACGGAGGCATTTTTGAATGCCTCGCTCAATCGGGATGAGGTGCGTTTTTTATTATCTTTATTCATAATATTTTCTTCCATTATGCCTAGCTCCTTGTCCCGCAGTGACTGTTAGGCATAATTAGTGTGAATGGTTGTTTTTTATAGTGATGGCTTCCTTTATTTTGAATACTGATGTTGCTGTTTTTTTAATCAGAACAGACTGGGCCAGTAAAGTTATTCGAGCGAGTAATAATTTTATGCTCGTTTAGTATTTGTTTGAATTATATACAACAGATATATCACAAAGTGATCTTATGTTGAAACTGGTTTTTTCCTGCTTGACTTTATCTTGCCTGACAGAGGTTTTAAATCAGTAAAGGATTCATCGAGGGCTTCATCAATAAAAGTATTGACGGTTTTTTCCCAGGGGAAGGTGATGTGATTACCGTGATACCACTCAATTTTTGGTCGCCCCCAATGCTCCCATAAATCGATGGGGTCCTCGGGGCGGGCCAGTCGGTCTAGTAAGCCCGCGTAGATATAACGTCTTTTTGCAGCGACTTTAGGCTTTAAGGCGGTGGGTGAAATAACCTTGGTCATCTTCTCGATGTCGTCCCAGGGCATGCCTATGTTATCCATAAAATATAAGAGGTTTCGCTGGCCGAGTCGCCGCGCAGCACGCACCAGATTGACGGCGGGAACACCGGCGATGGCGCAGGCAAGTCCGCCTTCCAGGCCCGACAGCATGGCTGTGGTATAGCCACCCAACGAAATACCATGCACCCCAACTTCTGGCGCGCCTTCTTCTTTGCGCAACCAGTTGATGATGCGTCTTAATTCAAACATCGCCTGTGCTTCGGTATGAATCAAATTAACGTAGCCCGGTGCTAGCACGCCATCGCCACTGGTTGGGCCTATTTTTCGTGGGCCGTGTAAGGGCAGCACGTATTGCAGAATATTGAGTCCTTTGTTTTCGTGCAGTGCCTTGGCGTGGAAAAAAGGCAAATCCATATAGGGTACGCCCATGCGATAACCGTGAATGTTAATCAACCAGGGTCGCGGTGGTCCCGAGTGGCGAAGCACCCAGCAGTGAGCGGTATGATTGGGCGTGTAACCGAGCCAGCGGTGGCGACCCGCTTCGCCCATGTGGGGCACATAGCCACTATCAAATGACATGTGCTCGTAATGCACACCTCGCGATGTCGCCTTTTTAAACTTTATTTTATCAAGCTCAGGGGGTGTTTGGTGGTAGCCCCTGGGGTTCTCTAGCCAACCCTTTGCTTCGTAAAACTCCAGTGCATCCTCCATTTCGTCGGCACAACGCTGACGAAAACCGGGCGTTGGGAAGCGCAAGCGCGAGGCCATTCCCAGGCCGACCATCAGGGCTTCATCAACGCCAACCATGGCTATCGATCCCAGTGACATCTTTGGCTTTGGAGCTTCATCGGGCCAATCCAGAAATTCATTGATAGTGGTGGAGCCGGGTATCCACCCGGGAATTTTCCCTGTCGGTAGCTCTCTGGGTTTTGGTAAAAAAGAGGATAATTTCATTACACTGCCTCGATTCATTAATATCAATGCATTGACATAATATTGCTGAATTTAAAACATAAGTAAAGAAGATAGATCAATTCTTTAGTGTTCTCATATCGCAATAATTAACGATAATTTTTTTTATTCTTATTTGTTAACGCCAGAGATCAACGAAGTGATGAAGTGGCCCCGGGCCAGCACCAACATTGAGCGCCTTAGCGCCTGTCAGCGTGGCGCTAACATAGTTTTTAGCCGCTGAAACGGCATCATTTAACGTTCGGTTGTCGTTTGCCAAATTGGCGGCAATGGCCGCAGAGAGCGTACAGCCAGTGCCGTGATTATTATTGGCAGGGATGCGTTGGCAGGTAAACCAGCACTTATCACCACTGCCATCTACCAGTAGATCGGGACTTTCGTCTGCCGATAAATGCCCACCTTTTAACAATACAGGGCTTTGGCCGAGTGCCTGTAAGCGTATCGCCATGGTGAGCATGTCTTCTTTTGTGGCTGGCGGTTTTGAGTTGAGTAGACAGGCACCTTCGCTTAAATTGGGTGTGTATAAGCGGGCCAGAGGCAGCAGCTCACGGACCAGAACGTCGAGTGCAGAGGGGTCTAGCAGTCGCTGGCCACTGGAAGACAGCATCACGGGGTCGACCACAATATTACGCGCCCGATAGTGTTTTAGCCGTGCTGCTACGCGGCTAATAATTTCTCGATTGCCGAGCATGCCGATTTTTACCGCTGCGGGTTGAATGTCCTCGAACAAGCAATCAATTTGCGCTTCGATAAAACCGGGATCGGGGTAGTGGATGGCCGTTATACCGCGAGTGCTTTGGGCCGTAAGGGCCGTAATAATAGCCATGCCGTAAACACGATTACTGGCGAAGGTTTTTAAATCAGCTTGAATGCCCGCACCGCCACTGGGGTCGGAACCACCGATACTCAAGACGTTTTTAATACGGCTTATTGGCTCTGGTGTTTTCATTAGTGCCTTACCTCTTACTGCGTCTTACTCGTCAAGGCTTAAAATGGCGAGCTTCTGAAAACCTTGTTCGGCCAGTGCCTGTGCCGCAATTTGGGCTCTGCGGCCACTCATACAACACAGCACAACCCGTGTTTCATGGGGGATTTCGCCCCAGCGTTTGGCGATTTCTTCAAGCGGAATGTGTTGAGCACGGCTGAGTGAGGGCGCATGTAATTCGTCAGCATTGCGGACGTCGATGAGGATGTCATTGGGCGTGATTTCATCGCTCTTCAACACGGCGATGGGGGCTTGTACTTCCGGTTCGATGGCATTGGAAAAATGAATGCTCGAAAAGTGATTAGTCCAAAGATCGATATTAATCAGTGTTGCGGGCTCGGGTGTTGCTGGGTTGCGTGTTGCGGATTCGAGTGTTGCGGGGTCGAGTGTTGAAGAGCTGGGTTCGGCGAGCAGTAATTTAATCGCCGCCTGTGCTTGCAAGGCTCCGAGCACCGCGACGACGGGGCCGAGTACACCGTCGCGGGTGCAGGATAAACCCTGGTCGGGGGGGCTGGGAAAGAGGGCGCGATAGCTGGGCGCAGGGTGACAAAAAACGCCCATGTAGCCTTTCATACCTGCCGCCGATGCCGATATCAATGGGCGCTTTAAACTCTGGCAAGTATCACTGAGTAAATAGGTGGTGGTGAAATTATCGGCGGCATCAATCACACAGTAACAGCCGCCGATAAGTTGCTCGATATTACTGGAGACAAGCCGTTCAGCAATCGGCTCAACAATAACCTCACTGTTTAAAGCGGCCATTTTACGGGCGGCGACATCCACTTTGTATTCCCCCTGGTCGGCCTCGCTAAATAACACTTGGCGGTGGAGATTGTGAATGGCAATGCGGTCGTTATCGACCAGGCGTATATGGCCGATGCCCGCACCGACGAGATAGGTAAGGGCAGGTACACCGAGCCCGCCGGCACCGACAATTAACAGCCGTGCAGCGGCGAGCTTTGCCTGCCCGGCACTGCCGACTTCGGGCAGGGCGAGCTGCCGGGCATAGCGGTTTTCACTCATCATTATTGCCCTGCTCTTTTGTGGTGAGTGGGTGGGCGAGTGGAGTGGCGAGTAGAGCGCTGAGTTGCAACCACTCCTGCAGACGTTGCTCGGGCTGTTGATGCCAAAGCACATCGGTGACCACGGCAATGGTGTCGGCACCGGCAGAATAGGCCCCCGGTGCCCGTTCGACATTCATGCCGCCGATGGCAACGAGGGGTATATCGCCAATTAACTGTCGCCAGCGGGCCAGCTTTTCAAGACCCTGAGGTGCCCAGGGCATACGTTTCAACTGTGTCGCATACACCGGGCCGAGGGCGATATAGTCGGGATTGAGACTCAAGGCATAGGCGAGTTCTTTACCGTCGTGAGTACTAATGCCGAGTTTGACGCCCGCCTGGTGAATTTGCGCTACATCGGCAGTGATCAGGTCTTCCTGGCCGAGATGGATAAAATCGCAGCCCAAGTCTAATGCCAGCTGCCAGTGGTCATTAATAATGAGCTGGCAATCGTAGGCGGCGCAGAGGGTTTTGGCTTTGCTTATTTCGGTGCGCAGAGCCTCGCCGTCTACATCCTTAATACGTAATTGCACCAACTTTAAGCCGAGGGGCAGGAAACGCTCCAGCCATTGGCTGTTATCGACGATGAGATAAAAGGGATGCAGCAGGCTGGCGCGGGGCTTTTGTTGTCGTCTGGCGTCGTCGCTTACGGCGTTAATCATGATCTGCATGCCAAAAAGGACTGCCCAACACGGGCGTGGAGGGGCAGGCCATATCGCGGGGTTCAATGGCCCCGGCGTTAAAAGCACGGTGCCCGGCGTCAATGGCTTGCGCAAAGGCAGTGGCCATTGCTACGGGGTCACTGGCTTTAGCCACGGCGGTATTCAGTAATATGGCGTCGTAGCCCAGCTCCATAGCCTGGGCCGCCTGAGAGGGTAGGCCGATACCCGCATCGACAATCAGCGTGGCGTCGGGGAAGTGGGCGCGCAGGGCTCTGAGGGCAAAGGGGTTGTTCAAGCCGCGACCACTGCCAATGGGCGCGCCCCAGGGCATTAGCACTTCACAGCCAGCGGCGAGTAACTTCTCGGCGACTACTAAATCATCGGTGGTGTAGGGGAAGACCTGAAAGCCCTCGGCACAGAGAATGCGTGCTGCTTCAACCAGACCAAAAACATCCGGTTGCAGAGTGTCGTCCTCGCCGATCACCTCAAGCTTTATCCACGGTGTGGAAAATAATTCCCGCGCCATATGGGCGGTATTGACGGCCTCTTTGACGCTTTTACAGCCGGCGGTATTGGGTAGCAGGCGAGCGCCAGACTGCTGGATAAGCGACCAAAACTGTTGCCCGGCACCCTCGCCAGCCTCTTTATGAGCCCCTTTGCTGTTACCCGCTTCACGGCGCAGGGAGACGGTAACGATGCTTGCCTCACTGGCGGCAATGGCGTCGAGCAAAATAGCGGGGGAGGGGTATTGGGCGCTGCCAATTAAAAAGCGCGATGCGAATTCACTGCCGTATAAGCGCAGCCCTTTAGAGGAAGGGCTTGTTAGCGAAGCTGGCATTAGCCGCCCTCCATGGGTGCGAGTATCTCTACGGCAGAGGCTTCATGCAGCGGCGTTTGTGCGCGTGCTGTGCGTGGCACAAACAGTCCATCGACGGCCGTAGCGACTTTATCGGCGTCGTGACCGAGAGCGCTAACCAGGGCGGCGAGGTCGTTGTGCTCGGTGTCCAGGTGTGTGCCGTTAAGCTGTATTTTCATCCATTACCTCTGTGGGAATAATGCCGTCGAGGGCAAATGCGACGCAGCGCCGTGCCATGGCAGGCGCGGCGAGAAAACCATGGCGGTACATGCCATTGACCGAAAGAGTCTTGCCCCGGCGGCGCAGGCGCGGCAGGTTGTCGGTAAAAGCGGGGCGCGCTTCAACGCCAATTTCAAGTATTTCAGCCTCACCAAAAGCGGGGTGCAGCGCGTAGGCCGCCGATAAGAGTTCGAGTACCGAGCGCACACTGGCGTGCTTGCGTTCGGTGCTTTCTATCATCGTCGCGCCGATCATAAATACGCCATTGGCGCGGGGCACAATGTAGAGCGGAATGCGTGGGTGCAGCAAACGTACCGGGCGGCTAAGGTGGATGTCACGACTGTGGATATGCAGCATCTCCCCCTTAACACCCCGTAAGTCTGTTAAGTGATGACGGGCACCGAGGCCGCGACAATCGATAACCCAGTCGACATCGCTGGCAAGCTCAGAGCTGCTGTAGTCATTGCCCGGACTATCGTCGATCTGGCCTTGTTCAAATTTCACGCCGCTATTCTTTAAGTCGTCAATTAATTGATTGAGTGTCTGTCGCGGGTCGAGATGGGCTTCGTCGGAAAAGAGCAGGCCTTTGTTGAAACGCTCGGCAAGGTCGGGTTCAAGGCCTGCCATTTGTTCGCCTTCAATCGTTTGCCAGCCCTGGGTATTGCGGGCGAAATTATTGAGTAGCGGCTGGTCACGGGAAGTGGCCACCACCAGTGTGCCAGCCGTGGCGTAGTCGGGGGCGATGCTTTGCCAGAATGCCATACTCTCGGCACCCAGTGACGCAATCAATGGCTCGGTATTTTCACCTTCACAACCGGGCGCTAACATGCCGCCAGCCCACCATGAACAGCAAGTGCTATCGAGGGCGTCGCTGGCAGAAATGACCGTCACTTCACAGCCACGTTCGACAAAAGCGTGGGCACAGCACAGGCCACTAACACCACTGCCAAGAATCTCAATTCGCATTGTCAGCGCGGCGTTATGTGATGTTCTCAATATAAATTTCGCTGCCCTGGTCTTTAAACTCGTCGGATTTTTTATGCATGCCCTTAGCAACGTAGTCGCGCACATCCTGAGTGATTTTCATCGAGCAAAATTTGGGGCCGCACATCGAACAAAAGTGGGCCACCTTGGCGGAGTCCTTGGGCAGGGTTTCATCGTGATAGGCGCGTGCGGTGTCGGGGTCGAGACCGAGGTTGAATTGATCGTCCCAACGGAAATCAAAGCGCGCTTTGGATAACAGGTCGTCGCGGTGGCGGGCGTGGGGGTGACCTTTGGCGACATCGGCGGCGTGGGCGGCAATTTTATAGGCGATTAAGCCCTGTTTAACATCGTCGCGATTGGGCAGGCCGAGATGTTCCTTGGGGGTGACATAGCAGAGCATGGCACAGCCGAACCAGCCTATCATCGCCGCGCCAATGCCACTGGTTATGTGGTCGTGGCCGGGAGCAATATCGGTGGTGAGCGGGCCGAGGGTGTAAAAGGGTGCCTCGTCGCAGTGCTCCAATTGCAGATCCATGTTTTCCTGAATCATATGCATCGGCACATGACCGGGGCCTTCTATCATGGTTTGAATGTCGTGACGCCAGGCAATTTTGGTGAGTTCACCGAGGGTCTTTAACTCCGCAAATTGCGCCTCGTCATTGGCATCGGCGAGGGAGCCGGGGCGCAGGCCGTCACCCAGCGAGAAACTGACATCGTAGGCCTTCATGATTTCGCAAATGTCTTCGAAGTGGGTGTAGAGAAAGTTCTCCTGGTGATGGGCGATACACCACTTGGCCATGATGGAACCACCGCGCGAGACAATACCGGTAAGGCGGTCGACCGTCATTGGTACATAGCGCAGCAGCACACCGGCGTGAATGGTGAAGTAGTCGACGCCCTGTTCGGCCTGCTCGATAAGGGTATCGCGAAACACCGCCCAGTTGAGGTCTTCGGCAACGCCGCCAACTTTTTCCAGGGCCTGGTAAATCGGCACCGTGCCGATGGGCACCGGGGAGTTGCGAATAATATGATCGCGGGTGGAGTGGATGTGTTTGCCGGTCGATAGATCCATCACCGTGTCGCCACCCCAGCGGATCGACCACACCAGCTTTTCCACCTCTTCATCGATGCCAGAACTCAGCGCCGAGTTGCCGATATTGGCATTGACCTTGACCAGAAAGTTACGGCCGATAATTACCGGCTCCAACTCCGGGTGATTAATGTTGGCGGGGATAATCGCTCGCCCGGCAGCGACTTCGCTGCGCACAAACTCTGCCGTCACCAGGTCGACAAAACCCGCACCCATGCTATTGCCTTTGAGGCGAGCGACGCGTTCGGGGGTGTTGAATTCATTGGCCAGAGCGCCGCGCAATTCGTTTTCGCGGATGGCGATGTACTCCATTTCCCGGGTAATAATGCCTTTACGGGCGTAGTGTAGCTGGCTCACATTGGCACCATTGACGGCGCGGCGGGGCTTGCGCTGCAAGGCGGGGTTGTAAAAACGCGTCGCCTGGTCGGCATCCTTTACGCCATTGTCGGCAGGCCGGGTTTCACGACCGCTGTAGCTTTCAGTATCACCGCGCCCCTCTACCCAGCTTGAGCGCACATCAGGCAGGCCGCGGTGAATATCGATGGTGACATCGACATCGGTATAGGGGCCGGAGGTGTCGTAAAGATGAACCTGTTCGCCCGTGGTTAGCGTGAGTTGGCGCATCGGCACCCGCACATCGGCATAATTGGGCGAAGGAATATAAACTTTTTTACTGGCGGGCAGGGGTGTTTGGGTAATGGTTTGTAGCGGGTTTGTACCAGACTGAGTGGTGGTTTGGTTCTGCAATTGCTCTGACATTTTGCCTCCGAGGCTGACTTGGGGATAGCCGGGCGGAGAGCTGCAGGGAGAACTGCATTTTAATTTTTAATGGTGCTAAAAATGGCACTAAAAACATTGCTCTTTCCTACGCCGGTACTAGACGGTTCAGGTTCAACGGGTTCGCTACGCTGTGTAAAGTCGATCAGCTAGTAGCATCTCAGCCTTGTTTTTAAGGCTCCCCGAGAGTTGTTGCGGAATATAACAGCGAAATCAGTATTGTTAAACTATTATTTTTATTTAAATTATTTTCCTTCAAAAAGGCCTTATTTGTTTTAGTGTTATTTTTTTGTACATTTAATTAAGGGGTTTCGCCGGCTGGATTAGCTATGGCGTACTTTGTTTTATACCAAGGCGTTGTAATAAACGGTAAAAATTACTGCGATTTAAGCCGAGGTCGCGGGCGGTCGCGGCGAGGTTGCCGTTGCGTAGTTTGAGTTTGTCATTAATTAGCTGGCGCTGAAAATTGTCGACTGTTTCTTTTAGATTAATTTGTTCAGGCAAATTTGTGAGTGTTGTCTGAGCGGCGCGGGGCAGTTCGCCAAAGCTAATGCTCAGTTGAGAAACTTTGATGATGGTTTTTGTGGCGCGTCCTTGTTCGGCTACTGCTTTGAGTGTTGCGCGTCGAAGTACCTGGTCAAGTTCGCGAATGTTCCCCGGCCAGGCATAGTGCTGTAGTAGGTGGAGAGCATCGGTGTCGATCTGTAAGGTGGATAGGGCGAGGCGTCGGCGTTGCTGTTCGAGAAAGTGGCTGCTTAGCAAGGGAATATCTTCAGCGCGTTCACGCAGGGGTGGCACGGGCAGGGGGTAGAGCATCAACAGCCGGTATAGCTCCGGGCGAAACTCCCCCCGGCTTACCGCTTGTTGAAGATTGCAGCGGGTGGCGGCGATAAGTCGAACATTCAGAGGATGAACCTGATCATCGCCGAGTGGCTGAATACAACGCATTTTTAGTATTTTTTCTAACTGTATCTGGACCTCATCTGACAGATGGGCGACTTCTTTCATATAAATTGTGCCCCGGTCGGCGAGTTGAAAGAGACCTGTTTTTTCGTCCCTTTCGTTATTACGAGTGCAGCCAAAAAGCTGGGTGTAGATTGTTTCTTCATCGAACTTGGCGCAGTCGACGCTAATAAAGGGTTGTTCGCTGCGGGTGGAGGCTTGATGAATGTTATGGGCTGTTACACTTTTTCCAACGCCGTCTTCGCCCTGTAAAAGAAGGGTTAATTCAGAGGTGGCGATAATGGCGACTTCATCTTTCACTCGCTGTAATGCCGGGCTTTCACCGAGTAATTGTTGACTTTGCGACTGTGTGAATAGCACTTTGTTGAGTTGCTGTAGGCGGGCCAATTTAGCTCGCTGGTCTTTACCCCGCAGTAAAACGGCGATAGCCGATTCTATAAAGTGAATAAAACTGCGTAATTCCCGGGTATCAATTTTATTCAGTGTGTCTGCCTGGCGGGTGTTTAAACACAGTAGCCCCCAGGGCTGACCCGACGCTTGCAGGGCGATACCGAGACTGTCCCGTGGCCCGGTGCGTCGATCCCCTGCTTTTAGAAAGGGCTGAAAAGGGTTGGGGAGTTGGCTGTCAGCGGGGAAGAATACGGGCTCTCGCGATTGCAGGCACTGGGTCAAGCGGGGATGTTGCGCAACAGTAAATGGCTGTTCAAGCACCTTGTCGTCAAGGCCGTCAATGGCTAGCGGGCGCAATACTTGTGCCTCAGCGTGGTCGGCTTCAAGTGCCATCAGCACGGCGGCATCGCAGGGCAGGGTGGTGAGAATGGCATCAAGTAAGCGCCAGTAACGCAATTGGTCGGGCAGCTCGCGCGATAAATCGGCAACGATGGAAATGAGATGTGGAGAAACGCCGAGTTTGGCCATTAAAACCTGTTCTTATTGAGGAGCCCTTTAAGGGTGTCTAATTAACATCATTCTGTGAAGTTAGTCAAAGAAAATAGGCTATTGCGTACTTTAATACGGGGTATCAATTCAACGTATGACTCAAGCTATTAATACAACAGGGTCGCCCGCTGTGACCATGCCTTCAACCACGACGGCGGCGTAGATACCGGCGTTGCGCTCATGTTGCTGGGTGACGTGGCGTAGAATTTCCGGTGTGGCTTCGCCGGTATCGGGGTCGTAGGTGATCATCGCGCAGCGCGGGTCGCGCTCGACAATGGTGACGACGACTTTGTCGCCCAGCTTAAGACTGCGACCGACGAGGTCGTCTTCGCCAAAACCCTGGCCGCTAGTTAAGTCGATGTGGATGTTGGCTCTGAAGCGTCTGCTATCAATGTCGATGCCGGTTTCTTCAGAGAGCTGTTGTCCTGTTTGTAATGAGATTAATGACAGGGGGCGGCAGTCGGTCATTGCGCGCTGGGAGTGGGTTAAGGAAACCTCGTGTCCTACACCAGCGCTAGTGGCGAGCTGTTGTGCCAGGGCGGGGTCGTCGATGGCATAGACCTGACCATTGGGTGCTTCAACATCCATCGCCAGTTCGTGGGCACTGCTGAATACCGGCGTAATGCCAACACTCAGGGCTTCGGCTTCCGCCCAGTTGATGGGTTGTTCGGCTTTTTCGGGGTGACGAAAGCGCGGCGTGTAGAGCAGCATGTCCTGTGTTTCACGCCCGGTGAGGTAGGGGAAAAAGCCGGGCCCGGCACTGGTTTTAAAGGCGTAAAGTCTGTCGCCATAAATGCCGGCGTAACCAATAAAGGCCTGTTCGATGGCTTGCCCACGCATACTTTTTACGGGATAGCGCCATAGGGCATCGATGCTGCCGATGACTTTTGCTGCTTTATTCATGGGCGGAAATACCTTGTTTATTGGCAGGGGTTGAAGGGCGGTTTAGGCTTTGCTAAGGCTTCTTTTCAGGCAGCACATCAGCCACCACTTCCCATGACTTCCATTCGGGATCGGGCGTTTCTTTACCTTCAACCGGCACATAAATGGATTGCTCGTCGCTGGTGGCGGGGTGGATATAACGCGGGCAATTAATAAAGGTATTGCTCACCGCAACCCTGACGATCATCTGGGCTTCGTGGTAGCTGCCCAGCAGATCATCGTCGGCGCTGACCGTGGCCTTGCCGTGCAGGCGCAGGCGGTGAGGGTTTTCAAAGTCGATAAACAGCAGGCCGACCTTGGGGCTGGCTTTCATATTGCCCGCGCTGAGAAACATGCCGTTGCCATCGTAAAGGGGGAAGGCAATGGTTTTGCTGTCGAGCACTTGAACAAAACCCACGTCGCCGCCTTTGTAAGACACGGTCGGCTGGCCATCGGGATCGACGGTGCTGAGGAAGAACATATTGCGAGAGGTGATAAATTCACGCTCTTCATCGCCAATTTCTGGCTGAATAATAAGCTCGTTAACACGGTCTGCCAGCGGGCGAGTGCCGAAGGCATCCTGTAGTTCACGGTTAGCGGGGTGATAGATATCGGTCATGCGTTTCTCATTATGATTGTTGTTTTAGTTAAATATTAGCGGCTTGGTGACGCAATCGTAAAGCCATTGTCGCCCTCGGCCGCTTGTTGGGCAAAGTTATAGTCGGCATTAAACTCAGCGTAAATTGTGTACAGGGCCTGGCCCTTTGTTACGGGGTCGTCGACTTTACAGTGCAGATCGACGCCCGCGCCCATATCCAGAGGTGCGCCAGCGAGGCGGGCGATGCGGGCAATTTGCAGGTTGTCGATGCTCCCTACCACGCCATCGCAGGCAGCCAGTACGGAGTGTTGTAAATGTCCGGGCTTAATACTGGTCTCGTTTTGCCCCTGGGCTTTAATGATGGCCTGCATTTTTGCCAGTGCCCGGCCGGATTCGAGAATATCCCGAGCGATAATATAGCCCTGACCACCGCGCACATCGGCATCAAATTCAAGAATACGCCCGGCGAGTTGCAGGGCTTTTTCGCGTAAATCGCAGGGTGCCAGCGGATCATTGTTGAGCACCTGCATAACGTCTCGCGCCTCAAGCACCGGGCCAATACCGCGGCCGATGGGTTGGCGACCATCGGTAATAACCACCACTAAATGCAGGCCCATGCGATCACCGACGTATTCGAATAATTTACGCAGGCGCATGGCACTGGCCTGGTCGTGCATTTTGGCAGTCGGACCAACGGGAATATCAATCAATAAATGCGTGGCACCGGCAGCGACTTTTTTCGACAGGATGGAGGCGACCAGTTGGCCGGGCGAGTCCATCGACAGGGGGCGCTCAACGGCGATTAAAATATCGTCTACGGGTGCCAGTTTTGCCGTGCCACCCCAGGCCAGGCAGCCCCGTTGTTGGTGAACGATATCGAGTAAGTGCTGCGGGTTTAGCTCAACCTCAGCAAGCACTGCCATGGTGTCGGCGGTACCGGCGGGGGAGGTAATGGCGCGGCTCGATGTTTTGGGAATGAGCATGCCGTGGGCGGCGATAATGGGCACCATCAACATCGTGGTACGGTTGCCAGGTATGCCGCCAATACAGTGTTTGTCGGCGACCAGGGCTTCGCCCCAGTCGAGGCGCTCGCCGGTTTTAACCATGGTCTCGGTGAGGCTCAGTACTTCATCTCGATCCATGCCATTGTCGGAACAGGCGACCAGAAAAGCGGCAATTTCGATCTTGGAATAGCGGTTTTCCACCACATCCTGGGTGATGCCCAGGTACTCATCGTAGGACAGGCGCTCGCCGGCAATTTTTCGGTGCACGGCGCGTAGTGATTGCGGTGGCGTGGCGTGGACAACGCGTACCGCCGTGCCCTCGGGTAAATTGAGTTGGGCGTAAGCTTGCTCACTGAGACCCAGCTGGCCGGGCTGGATAATGTTTTCGTCATCAACCACGTTGAGCACGGCGATAATCTGCTGGCCGTTGTCTTCCTGATGGATTTCAATTTTGCTCAGGGCCTGAAAGCCTTCACTGCGATAGAGTGCGCAGTCACGATGCAGGTAAACGACGTTTTCTTTATAGGTGTCTATCGCGACGCGGCGTAGCTTTAGCGTTGGAATGTGTGTTGCGATACGTATCGGCATGGCCCCTCCGGCGTCTTCTCTGCATCAGTGCGACAGAGAGACATATCGCAATAAAGCTTGCTCTGTAAGCTATAGATCATAAAATACTGCCTTGTTTCTTTTTACAGTATAGCGGTTGAACTTAGTGCAAAACACAGCAACACATTACGATGTCATTATTTTGGGGGGCGGTGCCGCCGGTTTGATGTGTGCGGCGACAGCTGCTCAGCGGGGGCGGCGTGTATTGGTATTGGAAAAAGCCAATAAAGTCGGCAAAAAAATATTAATGTCCGGCGGTGGGCGTTGTAACTTTACCAATTACAGCATCGAGCCTGAAAATTATATTTCCCATAATCCCCATTTCTGTAAATCAGCCTTAAGCCGTTATACCCAGTGGGATTTTATTGCCCTGGTAGAGCGCTATGGCATTGCCTATGAAGAGCGTAAACACGGCCAGTTATTTTGTCAGGACTCGGCAAAAGATATTTTGAATATGCTGCTTGGCGAATGTGAGCAGGCGGGTGTTGAGATTAAAACCCGTTGCGAAGCCAGTACGATTAAATGTGTCAATGCAGATGATGACGCTGTTTTTTCAGACCTGAATCGGTCGGACAATAAAAAGGCGACTTATCAAGTCGGTATTGCAGGCGGGGAATCAAACGTGTATTGCCAGTCACTGGTTGTCGCTACGGGTGCGCTGTCTATTCCAACGCTGGGGGGCAGTGGTATTGGTTACGATATTGCCCGACAATTTGGTCTTCCTCTGACTGAATGTCGTGCAGGCTTAGTGCCCTTTATGTTCAGCGATTTTATGAAGCCAATATGTCAGCGCTTATCGGGGCTGGCATTAGAGGTAGAGGTGCGTTGCAAGGGGCAGGCCTTTACTGAGAATTTACTGTTTACGCATCGGGGGCTGAGTGGCCCGGTGATATTGCAAATTTCCAATTACTGGCAGCCCGGTGATGAAATCAACATCGACCTATTACCAGAGATTAATGCCACCGAGTGGCTACTGTCAGCAAAATGCCAGCAAGGGAAAAGTCGCTTAAATACACTGCTGAATAAGCATTTGGCCAAAGCACTAGTGAATGAACTACAGACGCTTTGGTGGTCGCAACTGGCGAGTAGTCCACTGGCAGAATTCAGTGATAAGCACTTGCAGACAATTGGCGAACAACTGAACCGTTGGTGTTTAAAGCCTTCAGCAACGGAGGGCTATCGCACGGCGGAAGTGACTTTGGGTGGGGTAGACACCAATAGCATCAGCTCCAAAACACTGGAAGCGAAACAACAGGCCGGACTCTATTTTATTGGTGAGGTGCTGGATGTTAGTGGCCACCTGGGCGGCTTTAATTTCCAGTGGGCCTGGTCATCGGGGTATAGCGCCGGACAATTTGTTTAGGGGCGACCTTTAGTCAGCTTTCCCGCGTGCTAAAATGGCTGTCTTTCAATCGTGTAAACGCAGCCTTTGCGTTCCCCTTCCTATGCTTCGACTCTCTGAAATCAAACTCCCCCTCGACCATGGCGATGCCGATCTATCTCTGGCCGTTGCCGCCAGATTGGAGCTTGCAGAACAAGACCTACTCGAATTAACGGTGTTTAAACGTAGCTACGATGCGCGGAAAAAGCATAATATTTTGCTCATCTATCAAGTAGATGTTGTGCTCAGTGAGGCGCATGAAAAAGCGGCTCTGGAACAGTTTTCTGCACAATCCACGGTGCGTATTGCACCGGATACTCGCTATCAATTTGTCGCACAGGCTCAAGCTGATTTCCCCACATCAGATCAACAGCGGCCCATTATTATTGGCTTTGGCCCCTGCGGGCTTTTGGCCGCTTTGCTACTGGCGCAAATGGGTTTAAAGCCGATTGTTATCGAACGTGGTGAAGAGGTGCGTCAACGTACCAAAGACACCTGGGATCTTTGGCGCAAGGGTAAGTTAAATACCGAATCCAACGTGCAGTTTGGCGAGGGTGGGGCGGGAACCTTTTCCGACGGTAAGCTCTACAGCCAGGTGAAAGACAAGCGCCATCTTGGTCGCAAGGTGATGGAGGAGTTTGTAAAAGCCGGTGCGCCGGAGGAAATACTCGTCCTCAGCAAGCCCCATATCGGTACGTTTAAGCTGGTTAAAATGGTCGAAACGATGCGCGAGGAGATAATTCGTCTCGGCGGTGAAATTCGTTTTGGCACTAAAGTAGACACACTGCATCGTGAAGTCAGTCATGCCGTAGGGGTGGACGGTAGTGTGGAAGGTAGCGCTGATGGTGGACAGGTGACAGCCGTTACTTTGAGTAATGGTGAAACACTACACAGCCGTCATGTTGTACTCGCCGTTGGCCACAGTGCCCGTGACAGTTTTGAAATGCTGTTGGCTGAAGGTGTTTATATTGAAGCGAAACCTTTTTCCATTGGCTTTCGTATTGAGCATCCGCAATCGGTAATTGATAAAGCGCGCTTTGGTGAGCAGGCGGGGCACCCCATTCTTGGTGCAGCAGATTACAAACTGGTACACCACTGTGCCAATGGTCGCAGCGTTTATAGTTTTTGCATGTGCCCGGGTGGCACTGTGGTGGCGGCGACGTCTGAAGAAGGGCGGGTGGTGACCAATGGCATGTCGCAGTATTCCCGCAACGAACGCAATGCCAATGCGGCCATCGTGGTCGGTATTACACCGGAGCAGGATTATCCCGGTGACGTGCTGGCAGGCATTGATTTACAACGTGATCTTGAAAGTTTGGCCTATCAATTAGGGGGTGAAAACTACTGCGCCCCGGCTCAATTAGTCGGCGACTTTTTAAACAATAAACCTTCAACGGAATTAGGCAAGGTGTCGCCCTCTTATCAGCCGGGGGTGAATCTCTGTGATTTATCGAAGGCGCTGCCAGATTTTGCCGTGGCGGCGATTCGCGAGGCGATTCCCGCTTTTGATAAAAAGATAAAAGGCTTTGCTATGGCCGATGCCTTATTAACCGGTGTTGAAACACGCACCTCGTCACCTATTTGTATTCGCCGGGGTAAAGACCTGCAGAGCATTAATACCCTGGGTTTATATCCAGCGGGCGAAGGTGCTGGTTATGCGGGGGGCATACTGTCGGCGGCGATTGATGGCATTAAAGTGGCTGAGGCACTGGCCATAGACCTATTAAAAGAATAGCTAAAGCCCTTAAAAACAAGGGTCTAATCGTTGTGGCCACTACGCTCAATTGACCAGATGTTTTTGTTGTTTATATTCGGGTGCCAATCGGTATCGATATAAAGCGCTTCAACTTTTGTTCTTGCCCAGGGGGTTTTGCGCAAAAATTTCAAACTGGACGTAATACTGGGGTCATTGGTAAAGCACTTAATCGTGATGCGCTGCCCCAGCTCTTGCCAGCCGTATTTATCGACCAGCAGAGTGAGTATTTCTTTCAGCGTAATACCGTGAAGGGGGTCGTTGCTCATGACTTTATTGACCGGGGTCCGGTTTTTCATCGGGTTTTGATTCGGCCTTTTTAACGCGAATCTGACTGCCGGCGATCTCTTTACCGTTGAGTTGTTTCATGGCCGCTCGAGCGTCGCCGGATTTTGGCATTTCAACAAAGCCAAATCCTTTTGAGGTGCCGGTTTCAGCGTCGAGAACCAGAGAGCAGGACTGAACCACGCCGAAGTGTTCGAACAGGGCGAGGAGTTCTACTTCGGTGGTGCTGCGGGCAAGTTTGCGAACGAGTAATTTCATGGGTTTGACCACTGCGGAAAGGAGTTTGATTATACAGTGTCTTCTGCAGTGCTTCTCGTTAAAGGTCTTAATCGTCAGTTGTTGAGGGTTTTATTCCGGCTTGTCTAGCAGTGCGCGTATCTTGGTGAGCAAAGCTTGTGCGCGATAGGGTTTGGCGAGTAAGTTTTGGTGCAGGCTGTCGTCACCCATAGTATTTTGCTTGTCATCGGTGAAACCGCTAGTCATCTGTATTTTTATGTCAGGATATTTCTTGATGACAATAAGTGCGAGGTCATAACCATTCATGTCGGGCATGACGACATCGCTGAACATCAGGTCGACTTTATTATTGGCGAGTACTTGTAAGGCTTCGCCACAATTACTGGCTGCTAAAACCTGGTAGCCCTGCTGGCTGAGAATCTCGGTACTTAAGTCGAGCAGTTTGGCTTCGTCATCAACCACGAGAATAGTTTCATTGCCTTTCATGTTTGTCTGAAATGTTGTGTTTGATGATTCTTTAATCCCTGTGTTTATCTGTTCTCTCGGGAAATACAGGCGTAATTGTGTGCCTTGTCCAGGTGCTGAACTGACTTCTATTGCGCCTTTGCTGCGCTCAATAAAACCGTAAACTTGGCTGAGTCCCAGGCCCGTGCCCTGCTCACCTTTGGTGGTATAGAAAGGATCAAAGATTTGCTGTTTTGTCACCTCATTCATGCCCTTACCCGTATCGGTAATTCTGAGGAGTACGTAGTCGCCTCTGGGCAGGTGTTTTTGCTTGGCGCTAAAAGAGCGTAGCTGGATGTTTTCAGTCCTGACGGTGACGCGTCCATTGGCCTCAATGGCGTGCATGGCATTGATACAAATGTTAATAATGGCATCTTCAAGGTCATCACTATCGAGACAGATGGGCCAGATATCTTTGCCTAATTCATAAATGATATTAATGCGGGGCGTCAGGGAGGTTTCCAGCATATGCTGCTGGTTGGTGATTAGGGTGTTGATATCTACCGAGTTCGCACTCGCACTCGCATGCCGGGAAAAAGACAGTAATTTTCGGGTAAGGTTTGCACCTCGCTCACCAGCACGGCGTATTTCATGGGTGTATTGGGTCAGCTTTTCATCATTGTTTAATGCATTCCCCAGTAAGTCAGCATAACCGGTGACGATGCCGAGCATATTGTTGAAGTCGTGGGCAATGCCACCGGTGAGCTTGCCCAGGGCGTCCATTTTTTGGCTGCGGCGTAGTTGCTCTTCTTGTTGTTTGGCGTTACTTAAGTCTCGGAAGCTGTTAATAAAACGTTGTTTGCTATCGGCCGTTTGGCTTAATTCTCCTACGGCTAATATTGTTGGGAAAACAGCTCCGGTTTTAGGGATTGCGACAACTTCTAAGCCCATACCAATATATCTGAGATCACGCGTATCCTTATAACATTGCATATTATGGTGATAAATTTCTTTAGTCTGACCCTGTAATAGCATGGATACATGTTGACCGATAAGTTCGTTGGCACTGTAGCCAAGCATTTTTTCGGCAGCTAAATTCATCGATAATATGGTGCCGGCTTCGTCGTTTACGATAATACCTTCTACCAGGGAGTCGAGAATTTCTCGTTGTGTTTTTTCACTCGTGCGTAAGGCTCTTTGTGCTGTGCGCTCGGCAGTAATATCCTGGAAAATAGAGCAGGCTCCGATGACCGCACCTGCCTCATTAATAAAGGGAGCGGTGTTGCATTGGGCGAAGAATGTATTGCCGTTTTTATGGCGAAACTCACTACTGACGGTGGCTCCGTCTCGGGTGTTCTCCAGTTCATCCCAGATACGTCTTGCGTCTGTGCGAATACTGTCATTGGGCAAGAGGAGATCAAAGGGTTGGCCTTTAATCTCTGAAAAGGTATAGCCAAACATTTTCTCTGCCTGGGTATTCCAGGCAACGAACCTCCTCTCTGTGTTCATTTCAATGGCAGCAAGAGGGGCCTGGTCGCGATAGCGCTTGAGTTGTCGCTCGGACGAATGGAGTTCATTCTCGGTATTCTTTCGTGCGGTGATATCTCGGGCTTCACCAACAATCTGTATAACAAGGCCGCTTTCGTCATAGACAGGATGAAAGCTTAGCGCGGTCCATATCATGCCACCCTGTTGCGTCATTATTTGAATATCTAAGAGGGTGCTATTGCCCTGGGCTGCGCTATGCATCTGTTGACGCACCTGAGCTATGGCTTTATTAGAATAACTAAAGAACGGCGTTTCCCACAGTTTTTTGCCAATGGCGTCTTTCATTGTAAAGCCTGTCGCCAGCATCGGTGTATTGTTGAGGAAAGCGGTGGTGCCATCGGGGTCGTAGAGGCCAACCATAGTTTGCATATCGTCAAACAAACTCTGTAGGCGTTGTTGGCTCATTCTGGCTTGTTCTCGCAAGCGATATTGTTCGGTGACATCACTAAACACCAGAATACAGCCAAGAATCTGACCGTCTTTATTGCGAATGGGTGCGGCAGAATCGGCAATTTGGAACTCCCTGCCATCGCGGGCGTGCAGAGTGGTGTGATTACTCAGGTGAACGATTTCGCCAGTAAGCATTAATTTGTCGATGGGGCTGGCTAACCTCTCTCCCGTACTCGTATTGAAAATGGCGAAAACGCCCGCCAGTGGCTTTCGCTGGGCTTCAGTAAATGACCAGCCAGTGAGTTGCTCTGCAATGGGGTTCATACGGGTGATCAGACCGCTAGCGTCGGTAGTAATAACCGCATCACCAATACTGTCGAGGGTAATGGCCAGGTTTTGCTCCCTTTCCTCTAGCTCGAGTAAAACTTGTTCCCGCTCAATTTCGACTTTTCTTCGGGCGCGGGGGTCGCCACCCTCGGCGACCAGCTGTGTGACATTACCTTCATCATCGAATACCGGATGGACATTAAACTCCAGCCAAATGAGGCTTTCGGCCGTCTGGCATTGCACATCACACCGTGCCGCTTTGCCTGTGGCGGCAGATTGAATGCTTTGCTGTATGTTCTGTTGGGTTTTAGCATTACCCTGAAACCATGGGGTGAGCCAAAGAAATTGATCAAGAACTACTTCTTGATCAATTTTTGCTATTTTCAGCGGGGTATTATTAACGAGTTCAATGCGGCCCTCTGTATCGAGAATGGCGACCATACTTTGCATATCGTCAAACAACCCCTGTAAGCGTTGCTGAGCCAGGCGGTTTTTCTCTCGAAGGAGGCGCTGTTCAGTGATATCACTCCCTTCGGCGACTAATTGGACGGTTTTTCCATTTTCGATAACAGGCTGAATTTTAAAGTCGATCCAGAGTAGGTTATCGGCGATTCTAACCTCAATTTCTTCACGTACCTGCTCACCCGCAGCTGCGAGGTGTACATAGCGCTGTATATTGGCCTTGGTGTCAGGGTTAAAGTTAAACCAGAAGCAGTCCCAGAATTTTTCCCCAAGTACATCGTCGAGCTCTAAGCCGGCAATTTTAAGTGGCGTCTTATTGGCAAAACGCACAGTGCCATCGGTTTCGAGAATGACAACAAAGGTCTGCATGGCTTCGAGCAGAGCTTGGAGGGTGTTCTCGGTCGCATTTGTTTTATCAGTCATGAATGTCCGGTGGTTCTGGGTAGGTGCAAGTCTTATGTATCTAATAACTTACGTATTTTGCCGAGTAAATCTTGTGAACGATAGGGCTTGGTGAGCAAATTTTGGTGCAGTGTGGCGTCAGTCATTGCACTTTGCTTATCATCAGTAAAGCCACTGGTCATTTGGATTTTTATCTCGGGGTATCGCTTGGTGACGATAAGGGCTAGCTCATAGCCATCCATATCGGGCATCACTACATCGCTGAACATCAGGTCAATTTTATGATTGTCGAGTAATTGTAGCGCTTCAGCACAATTGTTGGCGCCGAGCACCTTATAACCTTGCTGGCTAAGTATTTCGGTGCACAGTTCGAGGAGTTTGTCCTCATCATCGACGACAAGAAGGGTTTCATTACCCGCGAGGCTTTTTGTCAAAGCGCTGTTTTCTGCTGTCACTAAGGGCTCGCGAACCTGTTCTCTGGGGAAGTGCAGTTGCAACCGGGTGCCTCGCCCTAGTAACGAGGTAACCTCGATTGCGCCACCACTGCGTTCGACAAAACCATAAACCTGGCTTAGGCCTAGTCCCGTACCCTTTTCACCCTTGGTGGTGTAAAAGGGGTCGAAGATGCGCTGTCTGGTGGCCTCATCCATGCCCTTGCCATTATCAGAAATACTGAGTAGCACATAGTCGCCACTCGGCAGGTTTCTCCGTCGCGCATTTGCTGCGTCTAGTTGTATGTTACTGGTGTGAATAGTGACTTGGCCGTTGCTTTCAATGGCGTGCATGGCATTGATACTGATATTGATAATGGCATCTTCCAGGTCATCACTGTCAAGGCAGACGGGCCAAATGTCATCGGCTAAGTCGTAGACTAGTTTAATGCGTGGTGTCAGGGAGGTGGCGAGCATATGTTGTTGGTTATGAATCAACGCATTGAGGTTAAGCGAGTGTTCTCTGGCGGTCGTTTGTTGTGAGAAGGAAAGTAATTTGCGGGTTAAATTGGCTCCTCGCTCACCAGCCCGATGAATCTCATGGGCGTATTTGGCCAGTTTCTCCTCGTTGGCTAAGGCGCCTTCCAGCAGGTCGGCATAGCCGGTGACAATACCCAGCATATTGTTAAAGTCGTGGGCTATGCCTCCGGTGAGTTTACCGAGGGCATCCATTTTCTGACTGCGGCGCAACTGCTCTTCCTGTTGTTTTATTTCACTTAAATCGCGAAAGCTAGTGATAAAACGTTGCTTTGAACTGTCTTGATGCCCCAACTCAGCAACGGCCAATACCGTCGGGAAAGCGTCGCCATTTTTACAAACTACGTTGAGAGCTGAACCCATGCCAATGTGCTGTAAATTACCCGAGTCAAAATAACGCTGCATATGTCCCTTGAACAATTTATCGGATAAACCTTGTATTAAAAGGGTGACTTGTAGACCGATAAGCTCACCCTTGCCGTAGCCGGTCATTTTCTCGGCGGCGAGATTGACTGATTCGATGACACCGAGGTGATTGGTAACAACAATGCCTTCGACCATGGAATCGAAGGCTTCTCTCAGTGTCTTTTCATTCATGAGAAGCGCTTGTTGAGCGGCGCGTTCACTGGTTAGGTCGAGAATGACTGAGGCGGCCCCCATAAGCTGTCCATCGTCATCAAAAAAGGGCGCGTTATGCCAGCGAGTGTAAATGACTTCTCCGCTCTTGGTGAGCGCCTGGCTGGTGAGGGTGTCGCCTTTCTTATTGGTAACTAAATCAACCCATAGAATATTCAGGTCAATGCGAAGGTTGGGCGGTAACAGGCTGGAGAATAGTAGCCCCACCGCTTCAGCATGGGTGTAACCAAAGAGTTTTTCGGCGGCATCATTCCAGCCCACGATACGATGTTCGGTATCCCATTCTATGGTGGCCAGGGGAGCCTGGTCACGGTAACGCAGGAGTCGGCCCTGGGAGAAGCGCAATGCCATTTCAGCCGTTTTGCTGGTAGAGATATCCCGCGCTTCGGCAACGACCTCAACAACATTGCCGCTGTCATCAAATACGGGGTGGGTGCTAAAGGCGATCCAGATTTCCCCCTCTTGTGCATTGAGTTGTATGTCTGACAGGGTGCTTTTTCCCGTGGCGGCAAGGGCAACGTCACGCTCAATAGTGGCGGCACTTAAGGCCTGGCTTTCATACCATGGGGTATCCCAGAGTTTTTTGCCGAGCACCTGGTCGTTCTGTATGCCACCGACTAGAAGGGGGGTGTTATTGACGAACTTCACGGTGCCGTCGGTGGTAAGAATACCGACCATGGTTTGCATATCATCAAAGAGTTTTTCTAATCGTGCCTGTGACGCCCGGGCCTGTTCGCGTAAGTTGTATTGCTCGCTGACATCACTAAAGACCAAAATACCGCCCAGTATTTCGCCCTCAACATTACGGATGGGTGCTGCAGAATCGGCAATTTGGTATTCCTGGCCATCACGGGCACGCAGGGTGGTGTGGTTGCTCAGATGAATGATTTCGCCGCTGATCAGCAATTTATCAATGGGGCTGGCAATTGGCTCGCCAGTGTTGGCATTGAATATGGCGAATACGCTCGTCAAGGGTTGTTGAAAGGCCTCATTGAATGTCCAGCCAGTGAGTTGTTCGGCGATGGGGTTCATTCGGCTAATCAAGCCCTGGGCATCGGTCGTTATTACGGCATCGCCAATACTGTCGAGGGTAATAGCCAGGTTTTGTTCTCTTTCTTTAAGTTCAATTAGAACCTGTTCACGCTCATCTTCGACTTGCCGACGAGCACTGGGGTCACGGCCTTCGGTGACCAGTTGTATGACCTGACCATCGCAATCAAATACCGGGTGCAGGCTAAACTCTACCCATATTCTCCCTTCGGGGGTGAGTAGCTGAATATCACCGGTATTGGTTTGTCCAGCAAGGCCATCGTCAATGATCTTTTTGATAATACGTTGAGATTGAAGGTCATCAGTAAACCAGGGGCATTGATCGAGCCGTTGTCCGAGGATATCTTTTTGCTCGAGACCTGCCAGAAGCAGGGGCGTGTTATTCGTCAGAGTGACGATACCTTTGGTGTCAAGAATGGCCACCATGGTTTGCATGTCATCAAACAACGCTTGTAGGCGCAGCTGTGCGACGCGAGATGTTTCGCGCAGTAGCCATTGTTCATTGATGTCTCTCCCTTCAGCAACGAGTTGGATAACCTGGCCGTCGCTATCAAATACCGGGTGTAGGCAAAACTCTACCCATATACGCCCTGTGAGGGTCAGTACCTGAATTTCCGCCAGGGCTGTTCTACCTGCCAGGCCATCCTGTAGCGAACTTTGTAGAATTGCCTGGGTTTTCAGGTCGTCGCTATACCAGGCGGTACGCCAGAGTTTCTGCCCAATAATGTCTTCCTGTTTGAGGCCCGCGATAAGAAGAGGGGTGTTATTGGTGAGGGTGACGCGACCATCAGTATCGAGAATAGCGACCATTGTTTGCATATCGTCAAACAGGTCTTGTAAGCGCTGCTGAGCCATTCGACAATCTTCGCGTAGTCGCCGTTGCTCATTGATGTTGTGGGCTTCGACAACGAGTCCATTGACTTCCCCTTGTTCTAGTAGGGGCTCTATATGCAGGCTAACCCACATCGTACTATGTGCTGTGCGGCCGAGTACTTCTGCATTGACCGGTTCTCCTGCCGTTGCTCGGAGGATAAGGCTTTGTATCAGGGTTTGTACCCTGGCATCGTCGTTAAACCAGTAACACTTCCAAAACTTTTCCCCCACAACATCGTCGCGAAGCAGATTGCTAATTTTGAGGGGTGTTTTATTAATGAAATTTACTGTGCCATCACTGTCGAGTAAACAAACGAAGGTTTGCATTGCGTCGAAAACGGTGTGGAGAGCCTGCTGATTCGCTGTCTTTAGATCTGCCATGGGGACGGTCTGCTTTATTATATTGTGTGGTCAGGTAGATTTAATTGGCACAATCTACCGCCGTGTTTTGCAAGCATCCATTCTTTAAGTTGACCTTAGTGTTTTTTACGCCAATTGCCAAAGACTATTTCACGAAAATTAGACGCGGTGTGGCCACTGAGTGGATCAGGGGCTTAGCAGGCCATGACTACCGTCGTAGAGCAGTTTTAGGCCAATGATTAACAGAAAGAAATAGCAAATACGATAGATTAGAACTTCACTGATTTTGTGCAGTAAAAAATAGCCAAGTCGAACGCCGATGGGCGCCAGGGGAATTAGCACCAGAGACGTCAGCAGGTTCGTACCGTCGAACTGACCAAGCCAGGTGTAAGGAATGAGTTTGACCAGATTTACAACGGCAAAAAAGAGGGCGAAGGTGCCCATTAGAACGATTTTATCCAGACGTTGGGGCAGCAAATAAATACTCATCGGTGGCCCGCCAGCGTGTATGCCAAAACTGGTAAAACCGGCAATAGCCCCCCAAAAACTGCCGGCGACGATGCCCGCTTTCGTTTTTGCTTTAAGCCCTGGTTGCAACCAATAATTAAGGTAAAAGGTGACGCACATAAAACCAATCAACAGGCGTATGGCCGCTTCTGATAAATAATGGAAGGTAAATGCACCGGCGATGATGCCGACAATGGCGCCGGGTAATGTGCGCTCGATATTCTCTTTGCTCCATTGGCCACGAAAGCTCCAGATGGCGACCCCATCCATAACAATTAACAGTGGTAACAAAATGGCGGCGGCCTGTACGGGCGGTACGGCGAGTGACATAAGGGGGACGGAAATAATGGCGATGCCGCCGCCGAAACCACCTTTAACCATGGCGAAAATGAGTACGGCTGGAATAGCACAAAGGTAAAAGAAGGGGTCGGTGATCATGGTTTACAGTAGAACACGCTATCAAAAAGAAGCGCTATTCTAGCGGGCTGAGTGGTGAATATCGATGGCGTTGCTGTGAGTTTTGTTACTGGCGATTACTAGAACGGGCTTTTATATCAGCTAAACAAGGCAGTATCCATCAGCGAGACTACGGGCAATGGGGTTCCAATATGAACTGCCAGTGTTACGGAATAAACTAAGATCAAGACGCGGTGGATTAAGAGCTCGTATGTGGTGACTCTGACCCGCTTGTGCCAAAATTACGTAGCTGATTAATGATCGATAAATTACTGAGAGATAAGCGCCATCTATGTCAGAACCCGAAGCCACACTACGCCATAAAACAATTGCCATACCCGAGTCTCGCCAGCAGGATGTATTAGCAAATTTGCTGGTGCGTCGCGGTGCTACCGTGTTGCGTTGCCCTTTGATTGCGATCAAAGACACACCCGCAGCCGATACCGTGCAGCAATGGCTGGCAGCAATGATAGCGGGTGAGTTCGATGACTTTATTATCCTTACCGGTGAGGGCATGCGCCGCCTTGAAGGCTTTGCTGAGCGCTTTGGTTGTCAGCAGGAATGGCACACCGCATTGGCCGCAGTACGTAAAATTGTCCGCGGCCCCAAGCCGGTGCGTGAGTTGCGTAAGCTGCAGTTGCACGCCGATCTGGCAGGTGCGGCACCCACCACTGACGGCATTATTGAATCTTTGCAAGACGCGGATTTGGCGGGGCGGCGCATTGCCGTGCAGCTCTACGGCAGTAATCCCAATGAAAAATTGATTAACTTTTTACGCGATAAAGGTGCAGAAGTGACAACGGTTGCACCCTATATTTATGCCACAGAATCAGAACAACAGCAGGTTGTTGCTCTTATTCATCAACTCGCGGAAGGGGCTATCGACGCACTGCTATTTACTAGCCAGCCACAATATAAACGCCTGGAAAGTGTGGCTAAAAAAGAAGGCCTTGAATTGCTACTGACTGCAGGCCTGGAGGTGACAATTGTCGGTGCTATTGGCCCGGTGATGGCTGATTACTTGAAGACGGCGGGAGTGCGTGTCGATTTTATGCCCGAAGGCAGCTTTTTTATGAAGCCCTTTGTTACTGCACTGGGTGTTTTGTTGGCCGATAATTAAAACTTTAAGTGAGATAAAAATGAATTTAAGTGACCTTATTCAACAGATAAAAAACAGGCCTAATACGGTCGAGTTCGACCAGGTGATGGCTGTGATCGATGCCTGTTATGTCTACACAGAAAGTGCTTTCAGTAATGGTGTCGGCGACGACCGGGTTGAAAATGCAGCGGGTGAAAATGCAGGCTCCTGTCGTATTTTTGCTTTTGCTCAGTTGAATGGTTTGAATGAATCGGAGACCCTCGTTTGCTTCGGTAAATACTTCCGTGAAGATGTTATTGCCCATCCCGATGGTACGGATCACGCGAATATTCGCACTTTTATGCGTCATGGCTGGCAGGGTATACGCTTTGATCAGCTGGCCCTGGTGGCAAAGTAGCCTGGTTTTAAATCGACTACGCTAAGCCCTGGTTTTATACCTGGCCGATTTGGCCGTAGGCTCGGTCGCTTAAGGCTGAGCAGCCCTTTGCGAAAGAATTTTCTTTTTAAAGCTCGCCTGTCATTCGCTGTAGTCGAATCCACGCCAGTGCTGAATCATAGTTTGCACTGGCATGGTTGCCGAGGCTTTGCTGACGCAGGTTTTGTGCTTCAAGGACTTCACTGCTGCTGACTAAACCTTCCCGATAGCGGTTTTCCGTCATTTTTAAATTCTCTGCCGATTGCTCGAGCACTTCTCCCAGGGCGCGAATGCGTTGCTGGGTCTCGTCGAGATTTAACCAGGCTTGTGTTACTTGCAATTCGATGCGCTGATGGTAGTCGTCGAGTTGGGCCTGCAATGCCGCAGCCTGACGCTGTAACTCACCGCTTCTGTGGTGGGTTATACCACCATCAAAGATGGGCCAAACAAGATTAACGCCATAGGCGATGACTTCATCGTCCAGTAGCAGGTCGTTATCGAGATTGCGATAGACACCACTGAGATAGATCTGCGGCAAGGTCACCGCTTTAATGGTTTTTGCGGTAAAGCCGAGGGCATCGATTTTGTGGTGGATTGCCGAAAGTTCGGGGCGGGTGGTTATTGCTCTAGCGGTTAGTGTCTGGACGCTCTCTTCTGTCATGCCGTGAAGAGGCAGAGGCTCAAGTGTAAAGGCGGTACTCAGGGGACGATTAAGCAGTTGATTGTAGCGAGCACTGGCAATGGCTAACTGGTTTTTAATGCTAATGCCATTTTGTACGGCATGACTTAAGGCAACGCTAGCCATTAGCTGGTCATTGCGCGACACAAGCCCCTGTTTGTGCAGGTTTGTGACATCCTTTTTATAGCTGCTTAAAGCAGTGATATGCGCGCTGGCAATAGTATTGAGCTCAGTGATTTTTAATACGTGTATATAAGCTTCGGCAACGGCCAGCTTGATATCGAGTGTTGTTTGTCGCTGTTTATCATGACTCGCAGAGGCCTGAGATTTGGCCGCACTAATACCGGCACTAATTCTGCCACTGGTGTAAATCGGCAGGGTCGCCACGGCGCTGTAGAGCATGGCTTCATCTTCAGCAATTTGCATTTCAAAGGGCACGCTTACGAGTCCCTGCCCGGGGGGAGCATTGGGAAGGGATGCCAGTGAGTTACCGTTGAGTGTGGGCGGGCTGTCGAGATTAATGTATTCAGCGGTCAGGGCCAGGCTTGGCAATCGTGCAGCCTTGGCAATATCGACTTGCTTAAGGGCCGCAAGTTGACTTTGTTTAGCGGCTTCGACTTGCTTATTTTGGCTCAAGGCCATTTGCCATGCGGTGTTGAGGTTTTCAGCGGTGGCGGGGAGGCTTGCAAAACTCCCGGTGGCTGCGACGGTAGCTATGATGCTAAACAGGGCTAACACACTATTTCTTCGTACTTTATTAAATGAAAAAATCGCCACAAAAAATCTCCAGAAAAACTTGTTGAATACTGCCTTTATAACGTTTCAGTTCTTGTTTTAGGCGATTGCTGCACGCTTGTCTTCATTGAGCAGAAATTGATAAAACAATAGAGGAACGACGATAACGGTCAATATGGTTGAGATGACAGTGCCGTAAATGAGTGAAATTGCCAGGCCACCAAAAATGGGGTCGCTGATCATAATGCCGCTGCCAAGAATGGTCGACAGGGCGGTCAGTAGTATGGGCCGCAGGCGTAGCAAGGTGCCGATAAGAATAGCGTCGCGCAGTGATTTGCCTTCTTTGCGTAAATCGATAACGAAATCGATAATTAATAGTGAGTTTCTGACGACAATGCCCGCCAGGGCAATGATGCCGATAATCGATGTGGCAGTGAACGACTGGCCCATTATCCAATGACCGGGAAAAACACCAATCAGGCCCAGTGGGATGGCGGACATCGCGATTAAGGGGATTTTAAAAGACTGGTAGTAGGCGACTAATAAAATATAAATAAACAATACCGCCAGGCCAAACGCTTTCAACATATCGTTGTAAGTATCGAGAGTAAGACGGATTTCTCCATCCCAGAGAATGCGATAACCTTCGAGTGTATTGGGGCTAACGCGACTGAAATTAAGACCCGTAGTGATGGTCTGGCCATCACTGGCGGCGATATTTTCCAGTTGTTTGTTGATATGTAAAATCGCGTACAGCGGTGCCGACTGGGTGAGTTCACCGGCGACAAAAACAACGCGCTCATAATCTTTTCTAGAAATGGGTTTGTCGGCAATAACTTTTTCGACACGCGTTAATTCAGACAGGGGAATACTTTTTCCCTGTGTATTACCCACGTAATACATAGATAGACCTTCGGGCTCAATATTGAAGCGCCGAGGAACCATCATTCTAATGGCGACAGCTTTGCGTTCACCGTTGAGATGAATACGACCGACTTCTTCACCCAGCGTAATACGACGCAACAGGGTTGTTACCTGGGCGGCACTCACACCGGCCAATGCCGCTTTTTCACGGTCGACGCTAATATGGTATTGCTCGATGCTATCGGGCAGAGAATCGTGTACTTCAACCACGTCGTAGGTATTGCGGAAGGCGGCGCTGACCTGACCTGCAATATCTTCCATTACGTCGAGGTCGCGGCCATAAATTTCAGCGAGCACGGTGGCTTGCATGGGTGGGCCAGGAGGGTCTTCGACCAGCTGAATAAGACTACCGGGGAAGCGGTTTTGAATCGGTAGCAGCAGCGTGCGAAGCTCACGAACGATGGTGATTGAGGTGGTATCACGGTCGTGCTTATCGCTGAGGTTGACGCGTATTTCACCCACATGGGGGCCTTCCTTATTGGCAGCACCGCGTAACAGTCCGTTAAAGTCGATAACGCCGGACTGGCCTATCCAGGTTTGGTAATTGGTAATGTAAAGCTGGTTGCGCAGTACCTTGCCAATGTCTCGGGCAATCTGATCGGTGATTTCAACGGCGGTGTTTTCGGGCATATCAATGGTGATGTTAAAGGTGTTTTTACTGTCTTTCGGTAGCATGGCCAGTTCCACACCGAGAAAAGATTGCGGCCCGGAGATACCGGAGGGGCGGAGGAACTGCCAGGCTGGCTGTAATACGGCCAGTCCAATGGCGATAATAATTAACGCAAAAACCTGCAGGCGCAAAGGACGATTGTCGATGAGAGGCTTGAGAATTCTCTCGTAAATACGCGTCAGACGAGAGCTGGTATCGTATTCGTTCATCTCAGCGCTTTGCTCACCATTGCCCGTTTTAATCCAGCGGAAGCAGGCCCAGGGGGTGACTACGTAGGCGATAATCACCGAGGCAAACATGGCGATGGGCACATTGAAGGCGAGGGGATAAAAGTACTGGCCGACCATGCCGCTGAGAATAAATTGCGAGGCAAAAACCAGCATCACCGCAAAGGTGGCAAGGTTGGTGGGGTTGCCGATTTCATTGGTGGCGAGAATCGTTGCGGCCGCCTTGTCGCCACCATTGAGTGCCGCGTAGTGACGGTGAATATTTTCGACCACCACAATGGCGCCGTCGACCAACATACCGAGAGCGAGAATTAGCGCGAATAAGGTAACGCGGTTAATGGTGGGGCCAAACAGGTAATCGGCACCCAGGGTCAGGGCGAGAATAAGCGGCACGGCCAGACCGACAATGGAGGCTTCTTTCCAGCCAAGAAAAAACACGGTAATGATAAAGACGGAAACCAGAGCAATACCGAGGTTTTCGATAAGTAAGTTCACGGCGTCGTTGGCTTTTTTACCGTCGTTGCGCGTGACCACCACTTCAATGTCAGCGGGGATAATGGTGCGCTTCATTATTTCAATGCGAGCCAATACTTTTTCGGCCATAAATACAGCATTACTGCCGGTGATTTTTGCCACGGCGAGTGTTACGGCTGCCAGCTCGGGGTCAGCGTAGTGATCGAAACGAGGGTCAGCCTGGCCAAAGGTGAATCGGCTCAGGGTGTCGCGCTCGGTGGTGGGGCCGTCGATGATGGTGGCGATATCGCTTAAATACACCGGGCGTTGGCGGTGAGTGCCGATAATCAGCTTTTTCAGCGCATCGGCACTGGAGAGGTCGCCCTGAAACATGACCTGAGACAGGCCGTTGTGGTTAACCTTGTCACCGAGAGGCGCGGACAGGTTGGCAGAAACTAAAGCCTGTTTTACCAGGTCAAGGGATACGTTAAAGGCCTGAATTTTACCGGGGTCAATCTCAATCGTCAGTTCACGGTCGCGACCGCCGCGCACCGAGGTGGCAGATACAGTGTTTAAACTGTGTAGGCCTTCGAGTACGCGATCGGCAATACGTTTGAGTTGATAGTCGTCGTACTTCGCCGAGGCCAGCGTCACAGTAACGATGGGCACGGTATCGACATCAATGCTTTTAATCAGCGGCATGGATGTGCCTGCGGGCAGCGTGTCGCGCTGGCCGAGTATCTGGTCATAGAGTTTGACCAGAGATAATTGTTTGTCTTCACCGACTTCAAACTGCACCATCAATATGCCGACGGAATTCATTGACGTTGACACAACGTGGTCAACGCCGGTGATTTGTTTGACGATATTTTCCAGCGGTTGCACCAGCAGGTGCTCGATTTCCTGAGGTGATGCACCGGGCAGGGTGACGATGACATGGGCGCCGGGAACGATAATTTGCGGGTTTTCCTCGCGGGGCGTGTAGACAATGGCAACGATGCCCAATAATAAACAGCCCACGACGAACAGAGGCGTGATTTTTGACTGGACGAAAAAGCTAGCCAGCAGTCCGGCGGGGTTGAGGCGAGGCTTACTCACCGTTGGCACCCTCCACAATGATGAGGTCTTCTTCACTGAGCCCCGCTGAAGCAGTGACAACTATACGTTCACCAATTTTTAGGCCCGCGGCTATTTCCACCCTCTCGGACCACTGCCGTTTGGGTCTCACCCAGCGGAAATGTATGCGGTTGTTTTCATCCAGTACGTAGACACCATCAAGGCCACCCTTCTCAATAATTGCACTGCGGGGGATGGTGAGATTCAGTGCTTCGCCAACCTTAAAGTGGGCGCGGCCAAACATACCTGAATACAGGCCGATGACCTTGGGTAACTTGATTTTTATTTTGTAGGTGCGGGAGACAGGGTCGCCGGCATGGACAATTTGTGCCACGGTGCCAATGAGGTCTTCTGGGGCATTATCAATCGTTAAACCGACCGTATCACCAACATCAATATGAGATAGCTGTGACTCAGCAACGTAGGTTTCAAATAATAGCTGATCACGGGACTCCAGTGTTAACAGTGGAGTTCCGGGGGAAGCCAGATCGCCGGCCTGTTTGTAGCGGGCAGAGATAATGCCATCGGCCGGGCTTTCAATATGGCTGTACTGTCGTTGAGATTGCGCCGTGGCGAGAGCGGCTCTGGCACTGGCGAGTCCTTCTTGAGCGGTGTTGTATTGCAGGCGGGTTTTACGCAGTTTAACCTCAGAAATACTGCCTTCTTGAAACAGTTTGTTGAAGCGTTGTACATCGGAGGAGAGGTCTTTAGTGAGTGCGCTGGCTGAATCAACACCGGCCTGTGCTTGCAGGATGGCATTTTCAATGCCGACATCATCCAGATTGAGCAACAGTTGGCCGCGTTTGACCAGGTCACCTTCACGCACGGTGAGCGTTTTAATATAGCCAATAATCTTGGAGCTAATATCGATGCGCTGGTCGGAGATGACCGAGCCGATCACTGTATATTCATTCGCCAGTGGCGTTTCGATCAATGTGATGACAGGCCGCGTCCATTCTTTTGTGGTGCGAGACAGTTCTGCTGGTTTTTCATTACAGGCCAACAGTGCGCTGGATACAATAATAAGGCTGATAAGTGTTGAGCGGGGAGTGAACATAAGATCCCGTTTTCCTGAAGAATGTTGCGAAACGTGAAAGGTAGGTTTAACGGTAGACTAAGTTATCAACTCGCTGGCAAGCCATTTTTCAAAAGATTAAGAATATGCGTACTAATTACTTTTGGCCTGTCATGTAAGGCTTTATTACCGGGTAAAAACTGTCGGCCTTGCTGGCTTTGAAAATGGCAGAGCACTAAACCGATAATAGAAATTGAAAGCATGTGAGGGTCGTAGGGTGGACTAAATCGCTCGGCCAGTTTTCTTGTCGCCATAAATAAGTCAGAAAAAACACCTTTAACCAGATTCTGCATACGGGCCGGATTGCTATCCAGTAACACCCATTGTAATAGTCTTTGAAAGTCTTTTTCTTTATTCAGAGTGTCGACAAACCAGTTAATAAAACCTTCTATATTGACGATGGGGTCATCGCTGCTCTCAATCAGTTCTTTGGCGGCGCTAGTTTTGGTTTCAAAGGCATATTTAACGGTTTCGAGGTACAGCTCTTCTTTGTCTTTAAAGTGATAGTACAAAGCAGCAGGCGTGAGTTCGATTTGGCTAGCGACATCACGTATGGACACGCCATCGAAACCGGACTTCGCAAATAAAGGGATGGCGAGGCCGAGAATATCTTCTCGTGACTTGCGGGAGGACTTGGGCATTGGGCGGGCTCTAGCGGTTCAAGGTCGTTTGCTTAACGAACGTTCGGTTAATTTTAAGCCTTGTGCAAGGTTAAATCAAGAAGCCTGCCATGGTTTCAATTGACTTTAATCAGTTAAAGCCAGCGCCTGACCTTTAGTCTGTATCCTTTGTAGCCTGAGCTGAAGCTTTCAGCGAGGTGTTTCTCCTCAGGCAAAATGACGTAGTGCTGTAGTAGCCCGATATTTAAAGGTAGAAGAATCACCAGCCAGAGGTTAAGTGTAGAAAAAAACATGGCGATTAATAGCAGGCTGAAACCGAGATATATCGGATTGCGCGAATAATTAAAGGGGCCACTGGTCACCAGAGTAGCAACAGTCCTGTGGGGTAGTAAGGTGGTTTTGTGGGCGCGAAGCGTGCGAATACTCCAGCCAATCAGTAGCAGTGAAACCATCAAAACGACGACGGCGAGTTTGCCATTAATGGCGGGTTCTCCGGTCAAAAAATCAGGCACAGCGAGGGGTAAGTACTTGTTCAAAAAATAGCTGCCGCCCACACAAATTAAAGGGTAGATGGCCGGTGGTAGCGGCATATCTGCCCCTTCAATGGGGTCCGGTGTCGTGTCTGTCATGATTTGTCCTGTCGCTTAGCGTGTGATTTCAATGATGCGTGTCGCTATGACTTGTTTCCAGATTGACAGTCAGTCGGCTTAATAAGCTGCTGACCGCGACCTCAACGGTGAGGATTCTTGGCCCGAGGGAAACGGCTGAAAAACCGAGTTCAGCGAATTTTTCTATCTCGTAGGGGATAAACCCGCCCTCGGGGCCTATAACCAATGTGAGATCATCTAGCGGCTTTGATGGCAGGGCTTGTGTTGCGACGGGGTGGGCGACGAGCCGTGTAGAGTCACCGGCGATGGCGTCGAGTTTGTCCTCAACAAAGGGCTTGAAATAAGGGTGTAAATAAACCTCGGGCAACTGGGTGTCGATCGCTTGCTCCAGTCCCAGAATTAGCTGCTCGTGTATTTTATCAGCGGCTAAAAAAGGGCTTTGCCAATAGCTTTTTTCAACGCGCCAGCTGCCCATTAAATGTATCTGTTTAATGCCCAGGCTAGTGGTCGCCTGCAAAATACGTCGCAGCATTTTTGGCCGGGGCAGGGCCAGTATCAAGTTTAGCGCCAGTGGTGGGGGTGGCAGGTCAGTGAGGGCGAGGCGTAACTCGGCAGCTTGTTGAGAAATCGTAATAACGTCAGCTGTACCCAGCTTGCCATCGAGCAGGCCTGCTCTTAACGAGTCACCGGGTTTGGCTTTGATGACCTTATTCAGATGCAGCAGTCGTCGGCCGCGGATTTGCACGCGATCACTGCTAATAAAATCATCTGGGGTAAGGAGTAGGAGGTTCATTGTATTACGCAGTGGCTGGATGAATTGTCTGCGTAGCTATTTCTGTGGAACAGTTTGGTTAGCTATTTGGTGCCCCGGAGAGGCATTAAATAACCAAGCTAAGCTACTGACAGGCAACGGATTATTAAAGGCAGTTTTTAGAAGTACCCCCAGAAGTACCCCCATATGTATGTTGTGCTTACCCATTTAAATGACTGAGAGGGTTTCGTTCGTTTGTTCATTGGCAGCGATTATACCCCCCCCTATAAAAATAGTGCTCGTAATAAGTAAATTAGGTGGCGGTGTATACCGGCAATGTCCTGGACTTTAGGGTACCCCCTGCCTAGCTGGTGAATCTCTATTCAATTCAGCGTGAATAAAAATGTCTCTAGGTGGCGGTGTATACCGATAAGGCCCTGGACTTCTGAGTACCCCCTACCCAATAGCAAAGGAAGGAAGTCCATAGGTTCACCCGGTCTGCAAAAAATACAGGCTTCGAATTACCCGCATGTTTAAAAAACCCAGAAGAACCTATAGGGGGTCTGCTTAGTTTCGTGCCGGTTGAACAGGCTTGAGCTGGTCGGTTTGAACATCTGCTCAGCAAGCAAATGATTTGCCTGGCGCAGTCTTTTTTAAAACAATCGGGGGGCGGGATTAAAAGGTTATGCCACCCCCCCCCCTTGTAAATCACTGGGAACAGAGGGAACAACGGGAACAATGCTTGTAACCTATTGATTATATTAAGATAACCTGTTCCCTTTTTCGGTTTTGGGGGTGTTTCTGGCTTTGGGAACGAACAATTAAAGGGAACAGAAAAGCAGGTCGGTATTGCTCGACGCTAGACGGCTTCGGGCATTACTGGATAGATAGTACTAAAAAGAAGGGAGACGGCTAGCCGTCGATAAGAACAACGCCATTCTGGTCGATAAACTCAATTTTTCCGGACTCAATAAGCGCACGCTCTAGCTTCTGAGCCGTGCTGGTGTACGAGTCCTTGCCAGTTTCAAACCGGCTGACAGTGTTGGCTGAAGTACCGGACACCTTCGCCAGGTCACGGACAGACCAGCCAATAGCGGCGCGTGCCATCTTGCATTGTACGGGGAGCATTGGAAGCCTAACAACTGATTAAGATTGGTACATTGTACAAACATATATTGACAAATCAACCTTAAGACTGGTACATTGTACCTGTCTTAACGAAAGCAGCCCTGAAAGGTGCGCCAACACCCATCAAGGCCTAACCACAAACCGACACAGATTAAGGAGTACGGAACATGGCTACTGCAAATACTACCATCACCCCCGCCGAATATCTCACCATGCTGGAGTCTCACGACTGGTACTACAGCTACAGCGATGACGTTACAGTCTCACGCGCAGGGCGCGCATCTTATGCCCAGCTAACGGCTATTGCTGAAAGCTCAGAAGCAATGACCGCTCTGTTTAAGGCTTTTTGCGACCATATCCACCAGGGCGCAGACAAGCCCAGCATTGAAGCCCTACAGCCAGAGACCACCCCCGAAGCTGAACAATTCACTATTCACACTGACGTAGTGACCGGCTGGAGAACAAAGAGCTGTAATATTCAGCTACTCAACCAGGTATTCAATGCCAGGCAAGAAGCCGAAGAGATGCTGGCCTTGGTGAAACAGACAACCCCGAAGGCCTTTATTAAGCAAACCGCCGCAGCAGGAGCGAGAGTATGAGCATGCGAGAAATGCCAGCAGAGTATAGCGCCCCAGTGCGGAAGCGTAGCAAGAAATACCTCGAAGAAGAGAAGATCGTCAATCAGGCCTTAAGCATTCTTAGAACCCGGCTGCGTAAAGGCGGAAAGGAATCTCTCACCAATCCATGCGCTGCCATAAACGTGGTTAAGTTAGCTTTAGCGGAAGAAGAGAAGGAAGTTTTCGGCGTACTGTTTCTTGATACAAGGCACAGGCTAATATCGTTTGAAAGGCTGTTTACCGGGACTGTTGATGGTGCCTCTGTTTACCCTCGGGAAGTGGTTAAGCGCGCTCTCAAGCTGAATGCGGCGGCTGTTATTTTTGCCCACAATCACCCATCTGGCGTACCTAAGCCAAGTGATGCCGATGAGCGGATAACAGAGCGCCTTCAAGCCGCCTTGACGATGGTTGATGTGCGCGTGCTCGATCATGTTATTGTCGGTGGACTATCTCACGCCAGCTTTGCACAGATGGGGCTGATTTAGCCCAAGCGCAACCTCCTAAAAAGTTTCTGTGTAGTCTTGAGGCTTTTATCTGCTGAAGGAGTCGCTGTTCATAGGTGGTTCTGGATGCAAATACACTTTAGGTGTGTAAAAGTAAGCAAGAGTGTGTAAAAGTAATGCTAAAATATGGAAATATGTGTAATAGTTGCTATAAAGGTTGTAGAGCGTGACCGTTAGCGCTCTTACCTCAGGAACGGTCGGGCATAGCAAGAGGCAGCGATGAGCAGCAATCTAGTTTACGTGTTATCCAAAGTTCAATTTGGAGAGGTGACAGAGACCGCATTTAGGGATGCGATGGATCCTTTGGTAGATTCCCTTCGCAAGGAATACCCTATATTCGACCAGAAGAAAGAGTTTAGGGTTTTTGAGGTCCAGGTTACACCGCAGGGTCAGGATGTTGTTGAGCAGAAGCTACCAATGATTGCGCTAGTGTCAGCCACTGGCGATTGGGGGGTTAGGATCACCCCTCAGCATGCTTTGCTACAAACTAAAAACTATGTTTCCTTTGAGGACTTCAAGTCCCGCATGTCGGACCTTCTTGAGTGCTTAGGTGCAAATATTCCTATTTATCACACTAAGTTCGTGGGCATTCGTTACGTGAATAAGTTTGAATGGGATGCTAATACTGATTTTAGCTCACATTTTGCACGCTTAGATTTTTTACAACCTACCCTGAAAGGTGCGCCTAGTAAAGCGGGTTCTAATTTATCCTGCGCTTACGTAACAGATGCAGGAGTGCTTTCTATAAACTCTGGCGTGGCGGTTGATCAGCGAATTATACCTGGCGATTTATTAGAGCTGGCTGTAGATTTGAATATGGCCAATGAGCAGCGAGAAGGGCCTTGGGCGCATTTAGACTTAGATTCCTTTCGCAACTTTGACGATATGGTTGAATTTAGCCGCGAAGATATATTGTCAGTACTAGTTGAACTTAGAGCTTGTGTTAAAACCATATATCAAGAAATTATTACACCACCAGTGAGCTAAAAAGGGAATTATTATGTATGCAAAGCTTTCAGACGAGAGCCGGCATGTATCGAGCAGCGTAAGCTCTGGCTACCAAACAACGGACCGCACGACTACGTCCTCGCGAATTGCATCTGCTCTCTTTGCTGTGGCAATTACTGTTTTGCCGCCCACACCCCAGCCAGGTTTCTCTGATGCCTCTACTCGAAAACTTACAGTACAGCAGAAGCCGCATACCTATAGTTTGGCTAATGCTAATTGTATAGACGCAGAGTCTGAGTCTATTGCGCACTTAAGTTCTAGATTGCAGGCAGGCTATGGCTGCAATATTGCTCAGTGGGCTGCTTTGCTTAAAGTGGAAAGGAAAACAATATATAACTGGAAAGAGAACCCTGAAACGCGGCCCCAGCTTCGTCATAATGCGCGGCTTAAGGTATTAGAGGCGTTTCTAGGTGAGATTGACCCTGGTCATGGGCCTTATATTATTAAAGCCGCCTTTGGGCGACGCCCTAACATAGCTTTAGCTAAAACTTTGACAGGTGAGCCATTAGAACTTGACGCACTTACTAATCACTACAATAACCTTTATTCTGAATTGGATGGTCGCTACAAGCGAGACAAACATAAAGTGGCTAGGGGCTGATGGAGTTTGCAGGTAGTTAAGTAGATGGCGGATCCTAAAGATCGAAATCACCTGCTGGAAATGGGCTGGAAGCGCGGGGCCTTTATAAATATTAAGACCTCTGCTGACTTACAGGCACAGCTCCCACAAGAGATTTTGCAAAAAATTGAAGATAAGCCAGCCGCTTACCTTATTCCCTTGCTTTATGATTGTGCCCTTTTGGAGCATCGGTTCGAAATAGAGCCATGGGTTCAGGTGCTGGTTGGCTGGACTTGTGATTGCGATAGCAAGGGTGACTATGCTTTTGGAAAGAACCCAAGGAAGCTCCACTTTCCAGTTATTTGCCCAGAGCGAGGCCGGCTTGAGTTGGATGTTACAGCTGTCGGCTTCTGGCAGCTGAATAGAAAACAACTCCTCAAGGAGACGCCGTCTCCTGAAATTGAGTGGCCTGAGCACGGGCTGGACATTCTCCTTAACTGGGTGTCCGAGAGGTACCGCCAGGCCACTTTCCCTGACTCGTGGAATACGCGCCTAAAAGCAAAGGAGAAGCTATTTAAGAAGCTCTGGAGGCGCGATGCATTTGTGACCTGCTGCTCTGGAGTGTATTTTGATATTCAGCCTTTCAGTGAACTCAAGGATGAGGATGACTACAAAGTTAAAGTATTTATTGCCGTGTCCGACACTGTTGATAATAAGCGCTATCGTGAATTCAACCTGAAAGAAGGCCCAGAGCTTGTTGAAAGACTAAAGAGTATATTGGCAACTGTTTCCGGGGTTGAAGTGTTAGCCGTTGATGCTATCAAGGAGTCTGAATTCACTAAAGCTATGGAGCGGAACTACAAGCGGTGGCCGCTCGAATATTTTAGCTATAAAGGCGAACCTTTAGCGCTGCTTCCCCCTGAGGTAGAGTTCCAGAAAGGCGATAGATAATACTATTCTTGTTTTAGGCGTGATTAATGGCCTTACTGTCGCGACCCTCCCTCTCGCGCTTGGCTTGCCCTTTGGATTGGTCTTTATCTATAGCTGTACTCCTTATCATCAAGCATAGAGCGAGTCATATCCTGCTATCGCTCTATGCTTTTTTGTTTAAAATGCCTCCGTTTTATCCAGGTCAACTTCTGGCATGCTGGAAGGTGCCATCGTTTCTTTTTCGCCCATCAAAACAGAGAGTCTAATAACATAGCAATTCACCGGCTTGTCACCGCTGCCAGGTAGCCGAACCTTTTTAGTGAGCCTCTTGCCTTTGTCCGTCTCCAGTGCTCCCATTTCATTTAACAACTGCGCGGCTGCTCTGGAATTGATCCCCTCGCAAAGCTCTTTAAACCCTACGCTAGCAAGGTAAAAAATGGAGTCGGTCGTTTTGCCGGTTTTTACGTCGCTAGACTGCTCTGTTTCTGTTTTTCTAAATCCGAGTCTATCCATGGTGCGGGGCGCGTGATCGTCGGTGCTGGCGTCTGAGCCGGGCCATCGAGTAAACCGTGATTCTCCGTATTTAATAAACTGTAGGCGCAAGTGGTCGAGAATCTGTGTGTTTTCAAGGCCACCCGTACCACCACGAAGGTCGGCCCAGGCATAAAAGCAGGTTTTTGCAGCGCTGGTGGCCCAGCCCTTTTGCCAGCCCGTAATGCCTTCCTGTGTGGCGTATTCGCCCGCCGCTGCGACCAGCGCGAACTTGTCCGCAGCCCTGTCAGCATGGCCCCCTGATTTAATACCTACCTGCTTTTTAAAATATTCCCTGTATTCAGTAATGTATTTCACCATATCACCGCGTTTATTATGGCCTGCAATACTCTGAATAAAGGTTAAAAAAGCGGTGCCGTGCTGCTTAACGGCCTCAGCTTCCAGGTGGTCGCCAAGCGCAGCGCCCCCGGCAAAGCCCTTGCTCGACTCATGTACGCCAAGCAGCTCTGCCGTGGCTGTGTCGCTGTGGGGAATCGCCGGTATTGATAGTAGCCGCGCTTCCATGCCTGCTTTGGGTTTTTTCTTGGCTTCGGCCATGTGCTCAGCCAGCGTGTGTTCACCAAAAGAGAGAAGCACAAGCCGCCATTGGTGCTTAACCTTGCTCGCAGTTCCATTTTCTTGTGACCTCATTTTGCCCAGCCCATTACCGATAAGGTATATCGCCTCGCCAGCAATGCGTGGGTCTATCTGGCTGATTTCATCGAGAATTAACAGTACATCGTTGTGCTCTGCGGCCACGGCCTCAAGAGCGTTATCAGTTGTCCGCCACATTTTGCGATACTTCTCGGGGTGGCCATAGACCGATGCCGCAACCTTCGAGATGACCGACTTCCCCCTTCCAGAAGGCCCGACAAAGTGAAAGCCGCAAGTTTCTGAGCCGATAATATCCAGCAGCGGCGCAGCAAAAGCGGCGCAGATAGCAAAGGTAAGACGGCTATTATCAACAGCATAAAAAGCCACATTGTCGCGCCATTGGTCAAGGGTGCCGTTTTGGCTGATTTTGCAGTGTGCTGGCGAACCGCTGTAATACTGTAAAGTCTCTGACGTTTTACCAATCACTTGAGCCGGTGTCATGAAGGCATCGCCATGCCAGCCCAGGTTCTCCACCAGGCGAATGCGTCGGGTTGTGGCGTGGTCGTTAATATATGTTGTTAATTGCTTTTTAGGTTCTCGCCCGGATAGCAGGTGATACCCCTTAAAAGCCAAACCGCGTAATAGCTCATTATTTTGGTCTGTCACCAGCAGAGATGCAGGAATATTCCACTCTTTTGACTCGCCGTCGAAGTCATCAAAAGAAACTAACAATCCCCAGGAATCGCCCTGCTGATTTCTTGAGCGCCCAAGCACATCAAGCCTACCCCCCATACGGCGATAAGCGTCCGCTTTGGAATCAAAATAGAATAAGCCTTCTTTTGTAGACTTAAATCTATCAACGTCCTGTTCGTCAGGTTTTGAATCTGCCAGTTTACGTTGCTCGCCTTTATCCTGCCTGCCTTGAGGTAGGGCATCACCAATAAGCCCCTTGTTGACCAGCAAGGCGATGTGATCCGCCGTCCAGCCCATAGCCAGGGCGTCGGCTGCGTCGGCTTTTACTGGCCAGCCTTTGGCGTTGCTTTCGGTTTTTCCCAGGCTTGCCTTGTCATCATCCCGGCTTGGCGAATACTGCTCAAATAAAGCAATATTAATAATGGCCAGGCTTTTTACTGCCTGTTTTTGTAGCTGTTCTGCCAGCGGTGTCACGCTGTCCCGGCCCGCTTTGTCATTATCGGGCCAGTACCACACCTCCCGCCCGCGCAGGGGTGAAAAGTCAGCTTTGCCAATGGCCTTTGACCCACTGAGCCAGGTCATCGCTACCGCATTGGGGAATAACAGTTGTGCCGCATCGGCGGCTTTCTCGCCTTCGGTCAAAATAATAGGGGCTGTCACCACCCCCGTAGCCAGGCAATCCAGCCGATAGAGCGGGCCTTTTTGTGCTGGCTGTTTCCAGCTCCAGGCCGGGGGCTTGCCGTTTTCAGCGCCGTAGGTGAGCGGCCTGTATTCCTTTTTCCGCCCGCCGTTTTTTGCAATGTCAAAGCGCAGAACTTTAAGCGAGAGAAGGCCATTTGCATCGAGGTATTCCCACGTTTGAGAAGGCTGCCCCAGTGTAGGGTGAAGAGCTGGGCAATCCCTTAGCGCCGGATCTGGAACGGGGACGATAGATTGCCACCCGTTCGCGCTTTTACTCCGTGGCTTGTTCAGCATGGACTGAGGGCGGGGTGCGCTTGTGGCTTTAGGCCGGGGCAACTGACTCCCGGCTGGTTTTGGCCCTGCTTTAGTGGCGCTGTTCTCGCCTGTTTCGGTAATGCCCAGAAAATTAGCGAGGTTTTTACAAGCTTCCCCTTGAGTGATTCCGTCGATGTAAGCCACAAGCGAAACAAGATCGCCGCCTTTGTCATCGGTGGAAAAGTCCGCCCACTGCCCGGTATTCATGTTGATTGAAAAGCTGCCACTGCTCTGGTCTGAGCGGGTAGGGTTCAGCGCTACGTATTCATGCCCCTGACGCTTGCCATCGCCTACCCAGGCAGAGAGAACGGCGTCAATGCTGCCCAGGGCAAGTGAGGCAACCTGTTTAAAATCCAGTTTATTAATGGTCATCGCTTACACCTCTTCCATCTTCGCCCCATCCCCCGGAAGGCGGGACAAAGGTGCGCTGCCACCCTTTAAAATCTGTCTCGCCAGGAGAAGGGAAGCCCCAGCCAGCGGATAGAAGCTCACGAAAAACAGCGAGTAGGCTGGCCTGTGTAAAAGGTAGCGTGTAACTCCCAGGGGGGTCGTCGTGCTTTACGAGGAGCGCGCTTGTATATCGCGCCATAGGCTTACTGACTGCCGCTGTAATGCTCGCAAGCTCTCCACAAGCAAGCCGCTGTAAAGCGTGCTGTGCTTTGTAATTGGAACCATCTTTTTTGAGCACAGGTGGCGGCTGTATGTATTTTAGTGCGGCCCGCATTTCTGATCGTGACGGTAATTCAAGAGATCGGCTAACCACTTTGATGGCTGCAAGTAGGGCCTCGTCCTCCGTATTTGTTTCGCCATATGGCGTTGGTTCAAGCCGGACTTGTAACGGCGTCCCTTCAGGATTGCCAAGGTGAGCTACCCTGAATAAAGCGTGATCGGGGTTTTTATCGTGGGAAAGATCGTGGTTTTTCATATGATTAAACACCCTCCGGAGCTGGCAGGGAGGGCGGGTCTATGGCGCGACCTGTAAACCCCCAGACGTCGCGCAATAACCAATAACACCTGTAGAGATTGCCTGGTGCTGGATCAATAGAATAGCGCTTGCAGCGAGTCTTTTTCTTGTCTTTGCCTCGCACTGTCTCCCACTCTCTTAAAATGCCGATACCGGACTTGTTGGCTAATTCGCTGACAGTGCTATTCAGTGCGTGATCGTGAACTTTCCGCTCTGCCTCAAAGCGGTTAAGGGTTCCGCCACAGGTAAGGAAATACAGAACATTCGCAATTTTAGGTGCGCCTCCATCAATACTTAAAGGCTCGGACAGGGCATGAAAATCTTGAGGATTAATCATTTATTTCCACCACTTGATAGGCAGTTTCAAATTTCGAATTCAAGACAGTTAATTCAGAGTTTAATAGCCTTGTTTCCTCAATGGTGCCTGCAATAGCGCTTCTGTAATCAACCTCGACAACGCCTCCAGCGGTACGGCAAGGTTTTATGATTACGTCATGCCTGGAGGAGTTATTGCTATCGGCTGTGGTAGCCATCATTTGCTTTACTCGCGCATCCTCCGGGTCTCTGGCGTAAACAAGAACGCCTTCGTAACAGGGGAATAAATAATCAAAGCGGAAAAGTTTCATACTCATTTTTGCCCCCACATTAAAAGCCTGGCTAAAGTCACTTGCCGGCGGTGATTATTTGTATAATGGGGGCGCGTACAATATTTAGGGCTGGCCATTGGTTGGCCTATTTTTTTGTCCATGATTTATGCCGCTCCCTGTTCGGCGAGCTTGAGAACGTCCTCGACTCGCCAGGCAGTTATTCTGGGGCCAAGGTTGCGAACGGGCTGGGGGTACCTACCGGATTTAACACCAGCCCACCAGGTACTACGGGAAACCGGAATAATAGCGGGTATTGGGGGTGATGCTTTGGGGTCGCCTACGATCTGGCGAATACGGAGAAGGCCTGTTTCTTGGAGTTGAATCATGCTGTCGCTCTCTAATCTAAGTGAGCGGATAGGATGCGATGGAGTGCTAAATTAAAAAAGTATCCCTTGCGCGCTAAAACTGGTTTCTACGCGTAGGTCTTAATTATTTTTCTTTGGACGCCCCCCTTTCTTTCGCACTTCTTCTGGAGCAATCAGTTTTAGCCAGTCAGTTGCCTTTTGCTGGGTCGGCATTTCGCACCCTTCATACCTGGTGGCTTCGGTAAAGTCCTCAAGGCAATCTTTTAGGATTTTTCTCGCCATTGTTGGCGGCCTTGTTCTAGCGGGCATCGTTCCGTTTTCTGTTTCTATTAGCCACAGATTTTTCCCGATCTTTAAAACCTCACCTTTCAGAGTGCCGTCTTCTTTTTTTGTGCGAGCCTTTCTTGCCTCTATCCCACCCTGTGAACGTGTGGATGACTGCACTTCGTCTTTTGATTGACTGATGACTGATTCGACAATTTCTTTTAGAGTTTCATCCATAAGCCTTATTAGCTCGCTGCCTTCTTCAGTAACTAATTCGCTAGCAAGTAATACTCCAGCTAGCATCCCTACGGTTAGTGCTTTGTAAAGTGTTTCGCTTGCTTCCTCGCCGCGCTCAGGGTCGGAGAGTTCTTCGGTTTTTCTTTTGATTTCATTTAGAGCGTCAATAGATTCCCGATTGCAATTTTCACCGGGCTCCACTCGTGAAAGAAGCTCTAAAAATGCGTCTGTTTTTGTTTGAGGGGGCAAGTCTTGGACATCTTTTGTAAAGGTATCCTGTAGGTCAGCAAGGGTTCCGTAGGCAGCCCCGGCAGTTAAATCAAGCCAGGCTGCCTTTGCCTTAAGCCCGAAAATTGCTTGGTCTGCCTCTTTGAAAAAAGACTGGTACTCGCCCATCACGGCAGCGACTGACGCGGCTACACCCGCATGAGGGAGGGCCAATTCACCGATAGACCCCAAGTCTGGTAAGTGGCCGTACTGATTTTTTAACATTTCGGAAATCGTTCGGCCCGTAGACTTGGAAAGAGCCAGCGCTGTTAATTCGCTTGCGTCACTAATGCTGGGGTGACTTGCTAGGTATTCCTGTACTTGACTAGAGATGCCTTTGCCAATAGCTAAATCTATCAATGATGATTTACTTGATAGTCCAAGTGCTGATATTGCAGAAGATTGCTTTTTAATTAGGTCGGCGGTAATTTGACTTGTAGCGCGATCGCTTGTTGTCAGTCCACCAGCCCCGCTAATGTTGGGGATACTTGCTAGGCATTCTTGCACTCGGTCTGAGGTGCTTTTGCCAACAGCTAAATCTAGTGATGATAATGCGCCAGTTGCTCCAAGTGCTCCAAGTGCAGACAGGTCTGGAAGCCGCTCTTTTAATAAGTCGGCGGCGGGCTTACTTGCATTAAGGCTATGGGCTAATTGTTCGTCCGTTATCTTTACCTTAGGCAGAGTAGACATAGTTTTACTTTTACGATCAAAAACTAATCCAGACGGCTTTGTCGTGCCATCGCTTTTACCACCCTTTTTAGTCATTAATAACCCTTCTGCTTTGGTTGCTTGTCTCCACAGGTGGCAGCCTTTAGAGAGCTTTCAGCCCGATAGTTACGCTGCGCTTCTTGTGTTTATGCTTGAAGCAAAAGAAAGTCCAGCGCCGTTTTTTACCATGCAAAGCAGGATAGCACGGCCCGGTTTTTCTGTTCCCTTTCCTAAAGTATTCCCAAACTAAGAAATACCCCAAAAACTGAAAAGGGGAACAAATTATCCCAATATAATCAATAAGTTATGTGTGCTGTTCCCGTTGTTCCCACTGTTCCCATCGATTTAGAAGGGGGGTAGGGTAATACTTAGTTTGCTGCGCGAAATGGCACAACATTATTTAGACCAAGCCGCAGGCTATCCAAATAATCAGCCCAGGTTTGCATCATCTTTTTGCGTTGGCTTAGGTGTTTAGTTCGGTTGTAAGCTCTGCCATTTACATCCTTAACAGTATGAGCAAGCTGGTGTTCTATCCAGTCCACAGGGAAGTTCAATTGTTCGTCCAGCAGGGTGCGTGCCATTGCCCTAAATCCGTGAACGGTCATATCTTCATTGGTGTACCCCATCGTTCTTAGTGCTATACGTAGACCATTTTCAGAAAGCGGTTTTGACAGGCTTCTGGCGTTGGGGAATACAAAGCGACCGCTGCCAGTGTGAAGCTGGATTTCTTTTAATATGCTTGTTGCCTGGTTGCTTAATGGAATGATTAAAGGTTCTCCCTTTTTCATCTTTTCGGCGGGTAGCTCTATTTGTTTTTCTTCCAGATCTACTTCCTGCCACTCAAGCTGACGCAGTTCTCCAGGACGGCAGAATATTAAAGGCGCAAGGCTAAGGGCTGCCATTACTACGGGGGTGGCCTGGTAAGAGTGAATAGCCAGCATGAGCTTGCCGACTTCTTTGGGTTCTATGATTGAAGCGTAGTGTTTTGTATTTCTAGTTTGCAGTGCGCCTTTAAGATCGGCGGTAGGGTCTCGCTCTGCTCTACCCGTGGCGACTGCGTAGCGGAATATCTGCCCGGCTGCCTGCTTTGCTTTATGGGCTGTTTCTATAGCCCCTCGACCTTCTATCTTACGGAGGGCTTGCAATACCTCCGGGGCCTTTATCTGGCTAATGGCGAGTTTCCCCAGAGCAGGGAATAAATCTTTCTCAAGAATCCTTGCTAATCGCCTGTCTCCGGTGGTGGACTTCGCCCCTCGTTTTTCTAGCCACTCTATAGCGACAACTTCAAAGCTATTGGCGGCGGCTTCATTTTTGGCCAGCTTAAGGGATTTCTTGTGAGCCATCGGGTCGATACCTTCGGCTAACAAGGTACGGGCCTGGTCTCTGGCCTTTCTTGCGCTTGCTAGAGATACGTCAGGGTAAACACCAATAGCTAACAGCTTTTCTTTGCCGTCAATTCGGTACTTCATTCGCCAGTATTTACGCCCGTTTTTCTTGATTAGCAGGAACAGTCCTTTCTCATCAGAGAGCTTCCTGTCTTTATCGGTAGGCTTTGCTGTTTTTATCTTCGCGTCAGTCAGTGCCATGGCTAGTATTTGGGGGTACGTGTTTTCAAAACCTTGATGTACCCCCAGAAGTACCCCGCTTTAGTGTTGGATTAGGGGGTACATTATAGGACTGTATAGGATGAGCAGGCAATAAAAAACCCAGTAAATACTGGGCTTTGCGGGCTTTATTGGACTGTGTTGGATGTTGTGTTGGTGCCCCGGAGAGGATTCGAACCTCTGACCTGCCCCTTAGGAGGGGGCCGCGCTATCCAGCTGTGCCACCGGGGCAGTTGATGCAGGCATCGTTTGTGCGATGGGCAGTTTAACGGCAGGGGGCGTGCTACTCAACAGAAATCAGGCCTGGTGCTTTTATTTAAGGATAAAACGGATAGACCATGGGGATTGTGATGAGTGCAATGGTCGAATAAAGCAGGGAAATCGGCAGGCCTGTTTTTAAATAATCGAGCAGTTGATAGTTGCCTGCACTGTAGACCATCAGGTTGGTTTGGTAGCCGTGGGGCGATATAAAGCTGGCACTGGCACCGAAAGCGACGGCCATAATAAAGGGCATGGGGTCGGTTTGATATTGGCTGGCCATACTGAGGGCGATGGGGAAGACGAGTACGGCGGCAGCATTATTGGTGACCATCTCGGTGAGCAGCAGGGTGAGTATGAAGCAGGCGATGAGGGCCGGGTAGGCACCCTGTGTACCCGGTGCGCTGAGAATAAAGTCTGCGAGTAAGCTGGCGACACCGGAGTCCTGCATAACTTGTGCAAACCCCAGGGCAGCGCCAATAACGATGATCAGTTCAAAAGGGAAGTGACGGCGTATTTCATTGACGCTGAGCAGTTTGCTGATGATGAGGCCGCCGAGCATGACTAGCAGGCCTTTAAACAACGGAAGTATGGCGAGGGCGGAGAGGGCAATAACGGCAATAAAACTGGCAATAATGGTGTATTCAGTTTGTGCCGGCAGATGTTCTCGAGTGTTGACGCCGCCGAGTACGATGAAGTTACGTGGCAGGTTGTGGCGCGAGTGGAAGTCGTGTCCCGTCGCCAGTACGAGGCTGTCACCGGATTGCAGCTTTATTTTGCCGAGTCCCCCGGCGAGACGTTGATCTCCACGCCGTACGGCGACCACGGCGGCGTCAAACATAGCGCGAAAATTCACTTCTCGCAGGGGGCGGCCGGTGATAGTGGCGTTGTGGCTGACGACAACTTCACTCAGATTTCTGCTGAGGTTAGTTTGGTCATCATCAAATATGCTCAAGCCTTTAAATTGATTGAGGGTTTGAATGTTTTCAATATCACCGGCGAAAATTAATAGGTCTCCTGCTTCGATAATCTCCTCTGGCGAAACCGGGCTAATGACGTGTTTGTCGCGGATGATTTCAACGAGAAAGAGATCAACTAAATTACGGAAGCCATTGTCGAGTAGTGAGTTGCCAATCAGCGGTGAATCGTCCTGTACTTTTGCTTCAAGAAAGTAGGTTTTGCTCTCTGTGCTATCTACGGCCCGGCTTGGTAAAACACGGGGGGCAATCAGCAGCAGCAAAACCATACAGCCGATAAAAATAGGCAGGCCGATGGCGGTGAAATCGAACATGGACAGTGGCGGCAGGCCATTTTCAATCACCAGACCGTTGAGCACAAGGTTGGTTGATGTGCCGACGAGGGTAAGTGTTCCTCCCCAAATTGAGGCGTAGGACAAAGGGATAAGTAGCCGTGAAGGAGGTAGTTGGCTTTGGTTTTTGACGGCGCTCATAAACGAGGCGACGACAGCGGTATTGTTACTGACGGATGAAACGAGCCCGGCGGTGAGCCCAAGTTTGAGCAGGGCGCGGTGGTAGCTGCCGCTGAGTACCTTCTGCCCAAGCCGTGTGAAAAGTTGTGTTTTCTCGATAGCGAGAACCAGAGTGATCAGTAATACGAGCGTGGCCAGGGCTTCGTTGGTGTAGTGTTTTAACGCGTCACCCAAGCTAATCATATCCAATAGATAGAGCAGAGAAATGGCACCGCTAAACAGGAATACGGGGCGAATACGTGTTGCCGCCAGGCCGATAATAATGCCCGCCAGGCAAAGCGTAACAATAAGTTGTTCCTGATTCATTCCTGTATCCCTACAAAGAAAAAGGGCTGGAGCCCCGGTGTTTTCTTAAACGGTGTTTGCCATGAGAAATATCTCAGCAAGGGGTGTTTTCTCGTCGAGGAAGGTGAATTAAGGATGAGCCGTACCATGCCGAGTAAGAGGCTTGTTTACTCGAACATATCGGGCTGTTCCTTAACGATAACGTCGTAGAGGGATTGAAAGGCAAATTTGCCTGACTCTTCTTTACCAACGGTTTGATAGGTGAGTCGTGCGATATCGGGGCGTATTAATTTGGGTGTGCCCGCAGCTTCGGCCAATAATTGAGCCTGGCAGTTGCGTTCCATTGTAATAAACCACCAGGCGGCGGCGTCGACGCTACCAGCAACCGTGAGCAAGCCGTGGTTTTGCAGGATGCAGGCTTTGTTCTGGCCGAGGGCTGAAACAATGCGTTTGCCTTCGTTCATGTCTAAAACCACGCCGGTAAAATCATCGAATAAGGTGTGGTCTTCATAAAAAGCGCAGGAGTCCTGAGTGATAGGGTCGAGTTTTTTACCCAGGGTTGACCAGCTTTTACCGTAGATGGAGTGAGCGTGAGCAGCGGCGATAACATCTGGGCGAGCTGCGTGAATACTGCCGTGAATGGTAAATGCGGCACCGTTTAGCAGGCCGTCGCCTTCGATAATTTCACCGTGGTGATCGACGAGGAGTAGCTGTGACATTTTTATTTGTTTGAAGGAAACACCAAAAGGATTAACCCAAAAACGGTCGGGGTACTCGGGATCGCGTACGGTGATATGGCCAGCGGCACCCTCGTCAAAACCCAATTTACCAAACAGGCGAAAAGCGGCGGTTAAGCGTTGTTTGCGGTGTAAGCGTTCGGCTTCAACAGATTCAAATTTCGTCGCTTGCTGGTCGTAGCCCTGCTGGGTCATAACAATTGAGTTGACAGTGTTGCTCATGCTGAGCGCCTCATCTTCTGCTGGTTTTCGAGATTTATTCTTGTGTAGTGCTAGAGCTTAGCATTAGAGAGGCGCTGAAAATAGACAGGGTTTAACGCGTATTCTATCTGTTACCGCAGTGCTGGTAGAATGTAATACAAATGAAAGAGCGTTCACCGTTGCTTGATGGTGCTGTTACTGAACTATATGGGGTTATAAAGATAGCAATGCGAACATTCTGTGCTTACAGTGGCTCAATTAAGCACTTACTAAATACAAGAGCGCTAGGCCTTTGGATAGCTCTGATACTTATGCTGGTGCCAATATTTGCGGCTGCCCATAATATCTCTGGTGACAATGCACGCTTTGTGGAAGGCCTCGAAGGCCCAGCCGTTATCCCGTATATGTATCTCGGTGCCAAACATATGGTGACTGGGTACGACCATTTGTTGTACTTGGTTGGGGTGGTGTTTTTTCTGCAACGGCTGAAGGACGTCCTTCTCTACGTTAGTCTTTTTACACTGGGCCATAGTATTACCCTGATGGGAGGGGTAATACTTGAGTGGAACGTTAATGCTTATTTAATTGACGCTATCATCGGGCTTTCCGTAGCTTATAAAGCCTTTGAAAATATTAATGGCTTTAAACAGGTCTTTGGATTTCAGTTGAACGCGAGGCTTGCAGTGTTGGTTTTTGGTTTATTTCACGGGCTGGGCCTAGCGACGAAATTACAGGATTTATCGCTATCGGCAGATAGTCTAGTGGTTAATATGCTGAGTTTTAATGTTGGGGTAGAGATTGGTCAGGCCATTGCATTGACCTGTATCGTGTTAGTGCTGAGTCAATGGCGGCATCGCAGTAGCTTTAGTCTGCAGGCATTTGTGGCGAATACGATATTGATGAGCCTGGGCTTTATGCTAGCGGGTGTTCAGCTCTCCGCCTATTTATGGGCTTGAGATTAAGCGTTATGGGCCTGAGATTAAGAAATTAGAGAGACGTCGTTATGAATACAAGTGTGCCGGAAGTAGTGGTTTTTCAAACGAGTAAGCGGAGGATTTTAATCGCTACTTTGTTGGCCCTGGTTCTGGCTGTCGCCACTTTAGTCGCGTTTATTCTACCCGCTGAGTTTAATAAAGACCCACTTGGGGTGGGGGAAGTTTTGGGTATTTCTGGCTTGTCGAAGCCGGCTGCTATGAGTGCTAAAACAGTACATAAAGAGGCGAGTGCCTTTTACGAAAATAGTGCTTCGTTCCAGTTGATGCCTTTTGAGTTTGTGGAATATAAATACCAGCTCAGCAAAGGTAGTGGCATGCTTTATAGCTGGACTGTCAGTAAAGCCAGAGTGGGTGGGGCTAGCCCCGTTTCTTTTGATTTTCATGGTGAGTCCCATGAGCTTGAGGGCTATGTGGAGAGTTATAGTCTGGGTGAGGGTGATCATGAAAATGGTACGTTTATAGCGCCGTTTAACGGTATTCATGGTTGGTTTTGGGCGAACCATGGCTCAGAGACGGTGACTGTGACCTTAAATACGACAGGATTTTATTCGGAGAGTTTCGAGTTTAGAGATGGCTTTATGATAAAGCAGGCGTTGCCGAAATAAAGAGGGTATTGAGTGATAGATTGAATGGGGGTGGAAACTGATCAAATTACACAGAGGTGTAATTTGATCAGATGTGAAATTCCTGATTACAGAATATCTTGCGCGCCATCGCCGCGAACATAAACCGAGTGGCAAGCTTTGCAAACGCGGTAAATTTGACCACCCGCATCAAACAGTGCATCGGAGTCCTGGTTTTTGGCGGCTTCCTGGGCGAGTAAGCCTGCATCGACAAGACCTTGTGCAATACTCTGCCAGCCCTGATCGTCGACCGCCCGGCTGGGCATTAGCAGTAAGTTACCACTTGCCGCCACTACAGCCGCGCTATGCTCAACGGCGAGCCAGCCTTCGTCTGTAGTCGGGGCAAGTTCACGAGTACCCGCAGCTGTAATGATGCTGCCTGCTGAATCCCAAATACCAAAAGCAGCGGGATCCACTACCCATTTCATAATGTGCTTAACATCTCCGCTAGGCTTGAAAGGGTTAACTCCTGCTTGCGCCGCTTGCGTCGAGGCTTGCTCTGATGGGCTACAGCCTACCAGCGCAAGTAAAAGCGAAGCGAGTACGAGTTTTGAATGCATCATATAAGCACGTGTCTCTTTAGTTGCTGCTTACTTGTCCGCACCATCTTCTGGTGCGCCAGTACCGGATGATCCCATGAACATTTTCTTACCGTTGGCCAGGGTGATGTTACGACCATTGGCGCTGTTAGTGCGATCTTTAGCCCAGTAGCCTTCAACGACAATTTCTGTGCCGATGGCGATAGAGCGCTTGTTAATGCCTCTGCGCAGCAAGGTGTTTGGGGTGCCGCCTTCGATTCTCCATGCTTCTTTGGTGCCATCGGCTTTAGTAACTTCAATGTGGAACCAGGCGTGAGGGTTTACCCATTCAATTGTGGTGACATTGCCGCTTAAAGTCAGCGGTGCATTGGCATCAAACTCGGCGCCAAAGGCGTGGTGAGCATAGGATTGTGCTGAGACTAAAGAGCCCAGTGCTAATCCGGCAACAGTAGCAATTTTTTTAAAAGACATAAGAGTGACCTCGGGTTACAAAATTATTAAATACTGATCAAGTAAGTTATTCGTGTCTCGCCTAATTATTAGTCGAGGGGCTTGGCGCGCAATTCTCCGTAGAGCAATTCTTCAACAAACTCAACGCATTTAAAGTCGAGTATTTGTACGTTGGCTTCCATGCGACGGTATAGAGGCATGCTGATTTTCCAAGGCTTGGTATAAGTTTTTGGATCTGTCAGCGTGGCTTCATATTGAATGTGGTTGGGGCTAATCAACGTGTAACGCTCGACGACATGTAGCTGGTCGCTGTGGTGGTTGCCTGAGCGGTCGAGCCAGGTTTTTGGGCTTAAGCCTGTCACGTCTACAACCAAAGTGTCGCCATCCCAGGATGCAACAGATTGCCCCATCCAGCTATCAACAGGGGCTGGGCCGGGATCTTTCATGAAAATGTCTCTATCTGCACCGGCGTACTGGTAGGTAATAAAGACAGAGTCATCGCCCTGGAATATTTGAAAGGGCTGTGGCATATAGGTTGCCCGTGGCACACCGGGAAGGTAACACTTGATCTCCGGGTCACGCTCGAGCCAATGGCGCTGGTTTTCTTTCTTAACGGCCAGTGCTTCTACTGTATAGGGAATTTTGCCGCCTTCAACAACGCCCAGGCTTGGGGGTACTGCCCCTACAGCGCCTATTTTTACTGTCTCTTTTGCAGGGATGGGGCCAGCAGGGCCGTCACGAAGGGCCATAGAAGGCCGAGCCATGTGCATTTCAATATCGTAATTGGCTTCGTTCATGGCCTGCCAAATGCCATTGAAGTCAGGATGGATGCCATCAGCGGCACGCGGTGCTTTATAAGCACTGTCTGCCGCAAGAATGCCAGTAGATAAGACGGACAGTACTGAGAGCAGAGTTATTTTCCGCATAGAATTAAAGTTCACAAGTTAAGCTTCCCATAGTTTTTATCGAATAACCAAGCATAACCCACCTAAGGCGCACATGGGAAGTAAGCAGCTGTATCCAGGTATAAGTTGAAGGGTAGATCGTAGGAATCTTTCCTAATGATTGAAGAGACAGCTCACCTGCAATGTTGCTTTCCAGTAAGTTAATTGCTTTACATCAATTGCGTAATATCAGTTATTTACGTAGTATCGCGCCTCAAAATATTGAGGAAAAAACAATGCTCAACGAGCTTCTTTTTAAATTTGCAACATGGCTTGATGGCTTTCAATCGAGTACCAACCTCCATGAAGCCATATATGCCTATGGTTGGGTCGAGGGTACACACGTGCTCACCCTGACACTTTTTCTCGGTATGTTGCTTGTCATTGACCTGCGTTTACTGGGTGTGGCTTTTAAAGAGCTGCCGGCTTCAACCTTAGTTGAGCGGCTTGATAAACCTATGATGGTAGGTTTTGTGATTATGTTAATTAGTGGCGCTCTGTTGTTTTATGCCATCCCTGTGCGTTCCACCCAAAGTATTTGGTTTCGAGTTAAAGTTGTTTTCATTCTCGCTGCGGGCATTAATGCTTTATTGATTCGCAATATGACGCGCGCATCGGATATGAGCTGGGATAACGACCCCGTTCCGCCGAAACGCATACGCGTGGGTGCGGCCATGTCTCTTGGCCTCTGGATTCTGGTCGTGGCCTCGGGTCGTAACATGGCTTATGACTGGTGGGATTGCCATAAAGAGATGCCGCATTTTATGTATTGGGCGGCTGGCTGTGTCAATGAATTAGCAGCGTTTGAATAAGTAGCTTTAGAAGGTTTAAGAGCACGCATTCAGCGAAGAATTTTTAATATAAAGCCCTAAGGGGAAAAAGATGGATATTGTTTTTATTTTTGAATGGTTAGATGCCTCTTGGTTGTCTGATCTTGCCAGAACATCGGCTGGTTTATTCTCGATGGTACAGGCAGTACATATACTTAGTATGATTATGCTGTGTGGCATGATCATACTTGGCGACTTGCGTATGCTTAATGTCGTACTTACTGGAGTCCCGTCTGCGGTTATTATTCAGAATACAAAGAAGTGGATCTATATAGGGCTGGCCGGAATTATCCTCTCCGGTATCTATGAATCCTCTGCCATTGCAATGAAGCTGGCTACCAATTCTTTTTTCTGGGCTAAAATGGCCGGCTTGGCTATGGGTATTATATTTATGCTGAGTGTTCGCAGCGCCGTTTATAGTCGAGCTCCTGAAGTGATTGGCTCGAATGGCTCGCAGTCTGACCCGGTGGATGCTTGGGTTGTTAAGTTAGTAGCGGTGGCTCATTTGTTTATTTGGTTTAGTGTGGCGGCAAATGGTCGCTGGATTGGTTTTTCATAGGTTTTGTTGAGAATAATTATGACTACGAATACATTAGGAAAAATTGCAGCACTTTGTTCAGTCGTTATTATTATCGGCTGGGGTATCTATTGGGGTGTTCAGGTACAGGATACGATGTGCTTACTTGAAGCCTCCGAATCAATAGACATGCCTGAGTGCCTGGAAAATATGTAATTAATATCGGTGCCTGGGCCCTCCAGGTTTACCTGAAATTAGTAGCCAGAAAATTAATGGCTGCTAATTTTGGGCCGCTCTACTCAAGGCTTTTGCCCCCTGTCTGTTTTATCTGTCGTAGAAATCCCTCTTAAAAGAAGCATTTTTTAACCTGGCATAGTCCTTCGTGAAATATTCGACTTTGGGGCTTTTCATATTACTGTCGTGGTTCGGTGTGCTTCATCCCTTTTTTTTACTTTCCTTGTTCTTCAAAATCACGTCCGTAAATTGACTGAACCATACATATTGGCGCTCTCATACCAGGCTTTCTACTGTTCGCCTGCCGTGCCGTGTTTGATGACGATTGCTGATGAGTAGAAATTTTACAGAATGCTATAAAGCCTGCCTTAGTTGACGTCCACAGCTAGTACAGCTTAGTACTGGGCTAAGAAAAATTAATGGCTGGCTGAAGCAAGGGGTGACTTTAGAGGCGAGCCTAGTAAAAGATGAAGGCGTAGGGCGATCTAATTACGATGGAGGTCGTTAGGCTTTCCAGCTGGATGGAAGGGGCGGCTGGTTTAGGTGTCTAGCTGAAGGGTGTTGGTAAGAATGAACCTAGACAAGCTTCGGTTGGGGTAAATGCCTGGTCGAATGATAATTCAATTTCTCATTCGACCAGGCAATAATTAAGAGCTTGCTACAAGTGGTTATTACAGTGCTGCAGCGGCCTCTTTCTCGGCCTGACGTGCACCGGATAGCATGCCAGCCGCGCCGTGATTACCTTCGTGGCAAGCGTACTCAAACATCTGGTCTTCGGTTGCTTTTAAAGGAATGGCTGCAGTGAATGGTTTGGTGAAAGTACTCGAGTCTTTTACGGTGTACTCGTAGATCACGCGTGAATCACTGGTGCGGGTGAAGCGCTCGATCAAGGTGAAGTTTTCGCCAGTACCAACCACGCCGTTCATTTCAGGTTCGTTGAGGTTTAGTGGTAGCTGGAAAGTGGGTGTTTTTCCCGTAAAGTTTGTTGTTTCAACAACCAGGGTATTACCTTCCCAGTGCCCGCGTGAATCACCTGTCCACTTCGTCATTTCTGCTGGTAGGTGTGGACTGCCATCGATTGGAACAATGCGCGCATCGTGAATCATTTCGGTGAAAATGACGACATGCTTGGGTGTTTGTATGATTCGCAGGTTGTTGTTATAGGCGCTAGGTATTAGCGGTGGGCCGGCGTTGAAGCTCAGTAGGCAGCGCTCAGAAAGGCCCAAGGTCTCTGGACCTGCGGGCAGGAAGTTGACGATGCCGATGGAGACAATGGCTCGTACGGGTGGAATGCGGGCCTGATCGGCCTTCATTCGAGCTACAGCTTCTTTGGTCAGTTTTGGCATGCGCCCATTTGGTGGATCAATGATTAAAGAGGTCCTTCTATCCTCATTCATTGTGGTGCCGTAATCCATCCAGAAATTGTTATAGGCGCCTTCGATATCGGTAGCGGCATCTGTTTTGGCCGTTTTTTCTCTCAGTTTATCAACATCAGTGGCATCAACGGCGGCGGTTCTGAAGGCGGCTTGTTCTGCTGCTGTGAATACTGCTTTATTACCTAAAGACTTGGGGCGCTCGAGTGGTGTCAGGGTGCGGAAATCCCAAACGCCCTGGAGGTTGGGTTGCCCTAAGGAATTGCGTGGTGGCTCATAGCTTGTGCTTTCTGTTTGTTTTGCTTCAGAGTTAGTCGCTATAGAAAAAACCAACGCAGCCATGAGGCCTATTTTGGGGAGTAATTGCCGTACTCGAGTCATTTTATGCTCCATATTTATTAATAATTTTTATTGCGCACAAGCTATCACAAACCCGCTTTCGAAGAAACTAGGCTTGTAGTGAGTCATTGCCAAAAATGGATGGCTTTTAGGTGTGAAGGCGTTTTAGGAGAGTAAATATCTATAGCGCCAGCGGGCGAATGCCCGATGACGAGTAGAAAGGTATAAAAGGCTTTTAACAAAAATGGCGGAGGGGCAGGGATTCGAACCCTGGGACGGTCTCCCGTCGCCGGTTTTCAAGACCGGTGCTTTCGGCCACTCAGCCACCCCTCCTTTCGAGGCGGGATTATACCGCCTGAAAAGCAGTAAACAAGAAAAACTTTATTCCTTTTCCTGTTCTGTTGTTTCTGCATTGTTTGCGGGCTCACTTTTGTAGCGAGGGTCGTTTTTCGCCCGTTTCTGTGGAGCCGATGTTTTTGCTAGCGGTGTACTTTGGGTGGTATCCAGTGGTGCAGACAAACCCAAGTCTATGGCATTGGAGCTAACGACTGTTTCAATTTTGTTGCTTTTTAAACGCGGATCATTGCTGGCTCTGGCAGATGGTGACTTTGGTTTTTCAATACGTTCCTTTTTGAGTTCTGCTTGCTGAGCGACTGACTGATCGGAGCTCGTCTGTTCGATAGGAGGTAGCTCGGTATTTCCTTGATCATTAAAAGGTAAGCCAATTTGCCCAGTTTCCGAGATGGCCTCTGGTTCACTTACTGTCTGCTCTACCACGAGCTCTGCTGTCGAGCCCTCAGGCATTTTTGTGGCACTTCCTTCATCCGTGGCTGCGGGTTCAGGTGTCTGTTCCATTTCTCTAGTGCTGACAGCCGTATGAGCGGGTGCTTGCTGTTGATCAACCGGTGCTTCATCTGCTTTTTGTACTTCGTTGAGTTCAGACGATGTCTCTTCTGCCGCTGGGTTCGCTGTCGCTGCAGCTTCTTCAGCAGGAGTGGTTTGTTGCTCTACAGCGGACTCCTGTGGGTGAGATGCCTCTACTGAGTCAGCTTCAACGCTCTTAAGGCTAGGGCTTGTTGTCTCTGGTGCGGCTGGGGCTGACGTCTGGTTGTCGACCTCAGCTTTATTGGCTTCTTGTGCTGCGGGCTCGGCGAGGAAATGCTCAGGAATATCCTGGCGCTCGCGGCGGCGCTTCGGGGCCTGTTGATGACCGCTTGGGCGTCGAGCCAGTTTTTTGATGGCTGTGTCTTTTGCTTTCTCGGTATTCGCCTGGGGAGCATCTGTTGTTTTCTGCTCTTTGTTAGAGTGCTCTGTTCGTGTGCGTTTGTTACTCGAGCGTTCTGGCTGATCTTTACTATCAGGGCGCGGTGTTTTGTTGCGGTTGTTTCTTTGGTTGGTGTCGCTTTTCCCCGCATCATCGCGGTTCTGAGTATTATCCTTGTTACGGGAGTTATCGCGATTGCGGTTATTGGAGGAGCGGCTGCGATTGCGGTTATTGGACGAGCGATTGCGACTATCCGAGCGCTTGTCACCGTCACGAGGTTTGCGTGCCTCAGGCTTTTCTTTGGCTGGCTCTTCAGCAGGCTCGGCAACGGGTGCTTCGCTGATTGCAAAGAGTGTGCGCCAAAGGCGTTTCAGCATGCCGTCTGATTTGGCCTTAGGCGCCGGTTCTTTAGCATTGGTTTCTTTACTTGAAGTCTCCGTCTTCTCAATCGGGGCTGGCGCCTGAGTTTGTGGTGGTAAATTTTCTACCGCAGGCTTTGGGATGGGGGGCAGCTTGGACGGCTCTATTTGTTCGATGGCATTTTCTTTAGAGGCCTCTGCCGCGAGTTTATAGCTGTACTCTTTGTCATCTCCCGTTTCATCTTGTGCGCGAATACGCTGCACATCGAAATGGGGTGTTTCCATTGAGGGGTTAGGCAGAATAGTGAGACGAATATTGTTGCGTTGTTCGATCTCACTAATTTCGTTGCGTTTTTCGTTGAGCAGGAAGGTGGCAACGGGAACGGGTGTGATCGCGCGAATTTCTTTGCTGCTTTCTTTTTGTGCTTCCTCTTCCATTAGGCGAAGAATGGAAAGGGCGATAGATCGTGTGCCGCGGATGGTGCCCTGGCCACTACAGCGGGGGCAGACCTTAAAGGTCATTTCTTCTAACGAGGGTTTGAGTCGTTGGCGAGACATTTCGAGCAAGCCAAAGCGAGAAATACGACCGACCTGTACGCGAGCGCGATCAATTTCTAGCGCTTTTCGGACGCGGCTCTCAACGTCACGCTGATTTTTACTTGCCAGCATGTCGATGAAATCGATAACAATCAGGCCGCCGACATCACGCAGGCGTAGTTGTCGTCCGATTTCATCGGCTGCCTCAAGGTTTGTTTGATAGGCCGTTTCTTCAATGCCTGCGCCTTTGGTCGCGCGCGAAGAGTTGATGTCGATAGACACCATCGCTTCGGTGATGTCGATAACAATAGAACCGCCTGACGGCAATTTAACTTCGCGCTCGAAGGCAGTTTCGATCTGGTTTTCAACCTGATAACGGTTGAACAGAGGGATTTTATCTTCGTAAAACTTCACCTTGTTGTGATCGTTAGGCATCACTTGCTGAATAAAGGCAGAGGCGAGCTGGAAAACCTCAGGGCTGTCGACAATGACTTCGCTGATGTCAGGGCGCAGATAGTCGCGAATAGCGCGAATAACAACGTTGCTCTCTTGAAACAGGAAGTGGGGTGCCGAGGATTGCTGCGCTTCAGTGTCGATGGTTTCCCAGAGGTGGAGCAGGTAGTCGAGGTCCCACTGTAGTTCTTCAGAGGAGCGACCAATACCGGCAGTGCGAACGATAATGCCGCAACCTTCAGGTATATTTAGGTTGCGCATTGCCTCGCGCAACTCAGTGCGCTCGTCGCCTTCAATGCGGCGTGAAATACCACCGGCGCGAGGGTTGTTGGGCATCAGTACCATGTAGCGCCCAGCCAGGCTGATAAAAGTAGTTAGTGCGGCACCTTTATTACCGCGCTCTTCCTTCTCTACCTGGATGACGACTTCCTGGCCTTCTTTGACCAGGTCTTTGATTTTTGGGCGACCTTCGCCGCCACCAGAACCTTTCTTGAAGTACTGGCGAGAAATTTCTTTGAGGGGGAGAAAGCCGTGGCGGTCAGCACCGTATTCGACAAAAGCTGCTTCCAGGCTGGGTTCTACACGGGTGATCTTTCCCTTGTAGATATTGGCTTTCTTTTGGGTGCGGGTGCGGTTTTCAATGTCGAGGTCGTAGAGGCGTTGTCCGTCGACGAGTGCCACGCGTAGCTCTTCGGGCTGAGTGGCATTAATAAGCATTCTTTTCATGGTAGTCCTTCATTTTCCTGCGGTGTATCGGTGCAGCGAAAATGCTCGGAGTCGGCACAAAAAGCGTGTTCGTCGTAACTACCTGTAAATAGGCGGGATTTTCCGTGTTAAGGCGTTAAATCCTTTGTTACGACGTAATATAGGTCAGTTGTTTTTGCTTAAACACCTACGTAGGGTGAGTGCAGTTCTGAGGCTGGATTAAAGCTAGCTTCGAATACTTTTGCGTGACCTAAATTTGTTATTAGCAGTTTGTGGATTGTGTTAAACAGTGGCTATAAATTGCCTGCTTAATGTGTGCTTTTCTGTCTTGTTCAGTCGCTTGATTGCGAGCCGAAAGCACATCATTATTTTAGTTTCTGGTTGCCATAATTTGCTAGTAACAGTTTTGCTTGTTTGTACTTTGTGTCCGAACATATCGTGTGCATTTCAACACGATTGACGAAAAGTACCTGCTTCTCTAATTCGAGTCAGGTACTCGGTAAAATTCAGTTTTTGGAGGAGCTTTAGAACGCTCGCCCTTTAACAAAAGTTGCACCCTAATATCCTTGGTGCCGACCCAGTCTAAGGGTCGTATCATGGCTGGCTTTTGGCAGGCCATGATGATTTTTGAGCAGATAGCAAGATCTATCAAGCTATGCTCGGGCGCGAATATAGCAATATTTAGTAAGTTGTTCAATTGAAAGAATAAATTGCGGCATATTGGTAGAATGCGCAGATTCATTTTTGGGTTGGGTGTGGTGAGCGAAACAGAATCAGCTTTTGATCAGGTGCAGTATCTTGAGGTCAGCGCTGACCAGGCAGGTCAGCGAATCGACAATTTTCTATTAAGTCGTTTAAAGGGTGTGCCCAAGTCGCGTGTTTACCGGCTTTTACGTAAAGGTGAGGTGCGGGTTAACAAAGGCCGTATACGCCCAGAATATCGCTTGATCGAAGACGATATCGTCAGAGTTCCACCTATTCGTGTGTCTAAAAAAGAGACTGTCGCACCGGGTCGTTCCCTACGCGGTATCCTCGCTAAAAGTATATTGCTGGAAACCGAAGAATTTCTGGTGATTAATAAACCCTTTGGCCTTGCTGTGCATGGTGGCAGTGGGATTAACCTCGGTGTTATCGAGTCTCTGCGGGCGATGCGTGAGCCCCATGACTATCTGGAATTGGCCCACCGGCTAGATCGCGATACCTCCGGTTGTTTGTTAATTGCCAAGAGTCGTCGTGTGCTAAAGCATTTACAGGATCAGATGCGCCAGCGTTCCATGGACAAACGCTATATTACTCTGGTGTCGGGGCGCTGGGCCAAAGAGAGGCGAGAGGTGAATGCACCTCTTCTGAAGCAGACAGTGGCATCCGGTGAACGCATTGTGCGGGCCAATAGCGAGGGTAAGCCGTCGTTAACACGCTTTAAATTGCTGAAGCACTACGCTAATGCGAGCCTGCTGGAAGTGAAACTGGAGACGGGGCGTACCCATCAAATAAGGGTGCATTGCCAACTGGTTGGGCATCCGCTGGCGGGTGATCCCAAATACGGCAACGAAAACTTCAACCAGGGGATACGAACTATTGGTTTGAAACGCCTTTTTCTACATGCTGCTCAGTTGTCCTTTACGTCGCCAGCAACGGGCGAGCGAGTCAAAGTAGAGGCACCATTGCCGGATGAGCTAGAAAACTTGCTCAAGCAGCTTTAAGCCTGGGGCGTGGTTCCAATGGTTTTTGACTAATTATCCCACCGTTTTTTGTATAAATTAATGGAGGCTTTATGCCTGAATTACTGATTTTCGACTGGGATGGCACTCTGTGCGACTCCCTGTCGCGGATTGCCCTATGCCTGCAATTGTCAGCTGCCGATGTCGGTTTGCCTGAGCCAAGTTTGGCGGCGGCAAAAAATATCGTCGGTCTCGGCCTTGACGAGGTGATGATAGAGCTGTTTCCCGGAGTTGATAGCGTCATGACAGCGAATTTACGTGCTTCGTATTCGGCACATTTTATTCGCGAGGACCGTACGCCGTCGGCGTTTTTCCCCGGTGTCAGAGAGCATCTGGAAAAGCTGCGTGAGCAGGGTTTTAGTATGGCGGTGGCAACGGGGAAGAGTCGTAAAGGGCTTGATCGAGTACTCGATGCTGTTGATATGACCGGTTTTTTTCACAGTACACGCTGCGCCGATGAAACGGCATCAAAGCCCCATCCGGCTATGTTGTTTTCCTTGCTGGATGAATTCAAAGTGGCACCGGAGGCAGCGCTGATGATTGGTGATACCAGCTACGATATGGAAATGGCAAGGACAGCGGAGGTGCCGCGCCTGGCGGTGAGCTACGGTGCTCACTCCCGCGAGCGTCTGCTGGCATATCAGCCGGTTGCGTGTATTGATGAGTTTGCAGAAATCTATACTTCAATTTAAGAGCTGAGATAGGGGCGTGCATTAAAAAATCCCACTGAAACGAATGTCAGTAGGTATGGCGCTTTTTAAATACGAATAAATTTTACTCACGCTATATTCTCTTTGGGAATATAGCGTGTTTTTTTTGGGTCAAGATGAACTTGCGAGGTCAGGATTATGATGGCAGGGTGGAAGGCCCTATAGCTGTTGACAGGGGTAGGCTCTTATCTATAACTACAATAAGGTGTCCACTATGTCGCAGATGTCGTCACAAAAAACGTCACAGAGCACGTCAAAAAAAATAGAAAAGCATCAGAAAGTAGCTTCAACTAAAGTGGCTGGCACTCGTCCTGAGCCAAATAAAAGGGCTACTGGTTCCATTGATTCTGCCAGTATTTATCTTCGTGAAATTGGTTATGTACCCCTACTGTCTGCTGAAGAGGAGGTCTATTACTCACGCTTGGCGCGTAAGGGTGACGAGGCTTCTCGACAACGGATGATCGAAAGCAACCTCCGTTTAGTGGTTAAAATCGCGCGTCGCTATGTCAATCGGGGCTTAAATCTTCTTGATCTGGTTGAGGAGGGAAATCTTGGTCTTATTCGCGCGGTAGAAAAGTTTGATCCGGAATTGGGCTTTCGCTTCTCGACCTATGCCACCTGGTGGATTCGTCAAAATGTGGAACGTGCATTGATGAATCAAACCCGCACTATTCGCCTGCCGGTACATGTGGTGAAAGAACTTAATCAGTGTGTGCGAGCGACACGACAGTTGAGCCAGACCCTCGACCATATACCAACGGCACAGGATATTGCCGATAAGCTGGATAAAACACCTGAGCAAGTCTTAAAGCTTTTCCGCTTCAATGAGCGAGTGGGTTCGGTTGATGTGTTAATTGGCGACGATGCCAAGAGTTTGGTCGACACTATTGCCGACGAGCATGTCTCTGATCCAGAAGAGTTGAGCAGTGATGACGATATTGCCCAGACTCTCGACAATATGGTGGCTGAGTTAACGCCCAAGCAGCAGGAGATTATTTGCCGTCGCTTTGGTTTGCGAAACTACGATGTTTCAACCCTGGAAGAAGTAGGTAAAGCGGTGGGCCTGACTCGCGAGCGCGTCAGGCAAATTCAGATCGAGATATTGGCCCAGCTTCAGTCAGCCATGAAAAAGCTCGGTATCGAAAGCGATATGCTATTCAGTGGAGCTTAAAGCACCAGCAATGTTAAGTGCCGGTGAGGCGTGACAGTGGTTTAGCGCTCGAGTAATTCCAGCTTGCCACTTTTACCGTCCCACTCTGTCGCGTCAGTAGGAGGGTCTTTCTTAATGGTGATATTGGGCCAGACGTCGGCCAGCTCGGTATTCAGCTCAAAGAAAACCTCCTGACCTTCGGGAATCTCATCTTCGGCAAAGATGGCCTCGGCGGGGCACTCGGGTTCGCACAGTGCGCAATCAATACATTCGTCGGGATGGATAACTAAAAAGTTTGGTCCTTCATAAAAACAATCGACAGGACAGACTTCTACACAGTCTGTGTATTTACATTTAATGCAGTTTTCCCCGACGATAAATGTCATGGTTGTGCTCTCCAAGTCGAGCTAAAGAATCAAAAGGCGGAGGATTATAGCTGAAAATAAGGGCTGATTGCAGAACGTGCTCAGTCTATTTTTCCTGACTTAATAGCTTTAGGTTATAAAGCGCTTCGAGTGCAGCCCGGGGTGAAAGGTCGTCGGGCTCGAGTTCACTGAGTGCGTCGAACAACCGGGTGTCAGGCGCAGCGCTGAACAGATCGCTTTGTTGTGGTGCTGGTGCTAATGATGATGGGGCGACAGTGTTGACGGCTTTCGATGGACTCTCGAGTCGCTGCAGCTCAAGCCGGGCACTGTCGACCACCTCACTTGGCAAACCTGCCAGCCGCGCGACCTGTATGCCGTAACTTTGACTGGCGGGGCCATCCTGTACGCGATGCAGGAACACGATGTCATCATTATGTTCAGAGGCATCGAGATGGACATTGGCGACATTGTCGATACTATCGGCCAGCGTGGTGAGCTCAAAATAGTGGGTGGCGAACAGGCAAAAGGCGCCCACTTTCTCAGCCAGATGGATGGCGCAGGCCCAGGCCAGCGATAGGCCGTCGAAGGTGCTGGTGCCGCGGCCTATTTCATCCATCAATATCAGGCTTTGCGCAGTGGCATTGTGGAGGATATTCGCCGTTTCCGTCATCTCGACCATAAAAGTTGAACGCCCGCCGGCGAGGTCGTCGGACGAGCCAATGCGGGTAAAGATTCTATCGACCATACCAATGCGAGCCGTGGCAGCGGGTACATGGCTGCCAATGTGAGCAAGCAGTACGATCAGCGCAGCCTGGCGCATATAGGTCGATTTACCGCCCATGTTGGGGCCGGTGATAATCAGCATTTGGCGCTGTGCGTTGAATTCAAGATCGTTGGCGACGAAGGGTTTGTCGAGTACTTGTTCAACTACCAAGTGACGACCTTCGGTGAATTGAATGCCGGGTTCTTCACAGAGCTGCGCGGGGGCTAAATTCAGTGTTTCGGCGCGCTCAGTAAGATTAATGAGTACATCCAGTTCGGCGATAGCGCTGGCGCTTTGTTGCAGCGGGGCAAGCGCTTCATTGAGGGTATCAATCAAGTTTTCGTACAGCGCTTTTTCGCGAGTCAGCGCACGACTTTTAGCGCTCAGGGCTTTGTCTTCATAGCCTTTGAGTTCTGGCGTTATGTAGCGCTCAGCATTCTTTAGTGTCTGGCGGCGAATATAGTGGGCGGGTGCCTGGTCGGCCTGGCCCTTACTGATTTCAATAAAGTAGCCGTGCACACGATTAAAACCCACTTTTAAGGTGGCGATACCACTGGCTTCACGCTCGCGCTTTTCCAGCGCAATGAGATAGCCGCCAGCATTGGTGCTTATGGCGCGCAGTTCATCCAGCTCGTTGTCAAAGCCCTCGGCAATAACACCGCCTTCGCGAATCACCACCGGAGGGTTCTCAATCACTGCTTTGTTAAGCAATGAAACCAGTTCGGGAAAGGTGGCTATTTGTGTGCTCAATACTGTTAAAAGCGGAGCTGAGCGAGCCCCCAGTGTGCTGTGTAGTTCGGGAAGAATGGCCAGTGAATCACGCAGTCGTGCCAGATCGCGAGGGCGGGCCGAGCGCAGTGCAACGCGGGCGAGAATGCGTTCGACATCGCCAATGTTTTTTAACACGGCTGCACTGCTTTCGTAGAGATAATCGGCCTGTAATTCGAGTATGGCCTGCTGTCGTGCCTGCAAGGTTTCGAGCTGGCGCAGGGGGCGATTGAGCCAGCGCTGTAATAATCGCCCACCCATCGCGGTGGCGGTGTTGTCCATTACCGCTAGCAGTGTGTGCTCTTGTCCGCCGCTGGGGTTGGTGTCGATCTCAAGATTGCGCCGAGTAGCGGCATCGAGAATAACGCTTTCATCGCGGTTTTCATGATGAATGCCACGCACGTGGGGCATGGCGGTGCGCTGGGTTTCTTTGGCGTAGTTGAGCAGGCAGCCAGCGGCCATCAATGCCAGGCTCAAATGCTCGCAGCCAAAGCCCGATAAATCCCGGGTTGAAAATTGCTCGCAAAGGCTGGTACGCGCCGTGTCGAGATCGAAATCCCAGGGTGGCTGGCGGCGTAGTCCTTTGAAATTATCGACCAGGCCACTTTCGGCAAGGGCTTCGCTGACTAATAACTCAGCGGGAGTAAGGCGCTGCAACTCACCGAGCAGGGCATCTTCCCCTTCGACCTCTAAAACTAGAAATCGCCCGCTGCCGATATCCAGGCTGGCGATACCAAAATTCTCATCGATAGAACTGACGGCGACCAGTAGATTTTCGCGGCTGCCCTGCAATAATGCTTCGTCGGTAATGGTGCCGGGGGTAACAATACGTACCACTTCGCGCTCAACGGGGCCTTTACTCGTGGCAGGGTCGCCGATCTGTTCACAAATGGCGACGGATTCACCGAGCTTAACCAGGCGGGCCAGGTAGTTGTCAGCAGCATGGAAGGGCAGCCCCGCCATGGGAATGGGTTGCCCCGCTGATTTACCCCGTGAGGTGAGGGTGATATCCAGCAAGTGCGCCGCTTTCTTGGCGTCGTCAAAGAACAGCTCGTAAAAATCGCCCATGCGGTAAAACAGCAAGGTGTTGGGGTGCTGGGACTTGATGCGCATAAATTGCTGCATCATTGGCGTGTGCTGGTTATCTTTATCGCTTTTTTTACGGGTCGAATGGTTATTTGCTGTCCGAGACATTAGGAGGAGGGCTCTTCGCTGCTGCTGTCTTCTGGTGATGAACGATGAACCAGCCGACCAAAGAGTATGCCGATCTCAAATAATAGCCACATGGGGATTGCGAGTAGTGACTGAGAAATAACGTCAGGTGGGGTGAGGAGCATGCCGAGCACAAAGCAGCCAACCAGCACGTAGGGTCGCTTGCCTGCCAGTGAAGAGGGTGTGACCATGCCTGTCCAGATTAAAATAAAGGTGGCGATGGGTATTTCAAAGGCAACGCCAAAGGCGAAAAATAGTTTTAGGACAAAGTCGAGATAGCTCGATATATCCGTCATCACGGTGACGTTCTCTGGCCCCACGCTGGTGAAAAAGCCGAAGATTAGAGGGAATACTACGAAGTAGGCGAAGGCCATGCCGGCGTAAAAAAGCATCACGCTAGAGGCGAATAAAGGCAGGACAATAAAGCGTTCTTTCTTGTAAAGGCCCGGGGCAATAAAGGCCCAAGTTTGATACAAAATAAAGGGCATGGCCGCAAATACGGATAGCACCATGGTTAATTTGAAAGGGGTGAGAAAGGGCGAGGCCACCTGTGTGGCGATCATGGTCGAATTTTCGGGTAAATAGACCCGCAATGGTTCTGAAACGAAGCCGTAAATTTCGTTGGCAAAGGGAAACATCGCAACAAAAAGAAGGAGGACAATAACAATAGTGCGCAGTAGGCGATCGCGCAGCTCGATAAGATGGGTGACCATCGGTTGAGCAGCGCTAAGAGCGCCTTCTTTTTCTTCGTTTGCTTGTTCTGTTGGCTCGTTTGGCATAAGTCGTCTTATGGGTACCGCTCTTTGATGGGCACGGCTCTATTCTAGGGGGTTTTGTCGGGGGTAGTTTCTGGCGTTGATTCGTTATTGGAAGCTGGGTTTGAGTCTATCGCCGCTTCGGCAGGGGGCTGCGGTTCGCTCGGTCCGTCGTCAATAAAGTCTTCTTCATTTGGGATTTGATGGCTAGCGGGCGTGGGTTCGTCGACTGGGGTGGAGGGTGAGCTCAGACGTTGTTCTATTTGCTTTCGCTCGTCTTCCATGCGGCCTAATAACTCTTCGTTGTAGAGTTCTCGGCGTATTTCATCGAGGCCGAATTCGCGTTCCATTTCCTGTCGAGCGCCATGTACGGAGCGCTTGATTTTACCCAGCCAGTAACCCAAAAACCGGATCGTCTCAGGCAGCCTTTTTGGCCCAATCACAACCAGGCCAACCACGGCGATCAGTATTATTTCGGTAAAACCAATATCGAACATGGTGTTTGATCCAGGTTGAAACGGGGCTAGTCAGTGCGAAGGGCTTTATTAAGCGCTCTTGTCTGAATTATCACTGCTGCTCGTGGCTTCAGCTTTCTCTTTATTGACGGTGTTATTGCTGGCGTCTGCAGCGCTGTCGGCTTCCAGGTTCTGCTCTTTGTCAGCATCGTCATCGGTGGCGACGGCATCTTTAAAACCCTTTAGAGCGCCACCGAGGTCAGTACCCATGCCTTTCAGTCGCTTGGTGCCGAAAATCAACACTACGATCGCCAGTACTATCAACAGTTGCCAAATACTAATTCCGCCCAGTCCCATACTTACCTCTTTCGTTATCTTTCAAATTGCCGTGCTTTTACAGACGCTCTGTATAGGAAAAGCTGGCTAAGAATTTTTACGGCTAGCTTTTTCATCCAGCCCGGAAATGTCAAAACGGCGCGCAAGCTCCGCTAAAACTGAGTCGGCATTTTCGCCCAAGTGGGAGAGCATTACCAGTGAGTGAAACCAGAGATCGGCGGTTTCTGCTATCAATTCATTATTGTCACCGCTTTGCTCGGCATCTTTGGCGGCAATTAGGGTTTCGGTGCATTCTTCACCGACTTTTTCGAGAATCTTGTTCAGCCCTTTGTGGTGCAAGCTAGCGACATAAGATTTGTCGGCGTCCGCGCTTTTTCGTGCGGCGAGAATAGTGTCGAGTTGGGTCAATATATCGTTCATGATTTTTTCTGGTCTAATGTTGATTGACTGTAAATAGCTTTGGGGTCTTTCAGTACAGGTTCAACAGCTTGCCACTGTCCGTCTCTGAGCACTTTGAAGAAACAGCTGCGTCGCCCGGTGTGGCAGGCAATGCCGCCCAGTTGCTCTATCTTCAGGATGATCACATCGTCGTCACAGTCGAGGCGTATCTCACTGACACTTTGCACGTGCCCCGACTCTTCACCTTTGCGCCACAATTTTGTGCGCGAGCGTGACCAGTAGACAGCACGGCCTTCGGCAACAGTCAGGCTAAGGGCTTCGCGGTTCATCCAGGCAACCATCAAAATTTCATTGGTGGTTTTATCTTGCGCGATGGCGGGCACCAGACCCTGGTCATTCCAGGTGATTTGGTCGAGCCATTGGATGTCGGTAGATTCACTCATGCTGATTGACGTGCTCTTTGTTAGCGCGATGACACTGGGGCTTTGTCAGGCGCGCGATTATGCCAGTCTTAAGACAGTAGTAACAGTACGGCGCCGAGAGCGATCAGCAATAAGGCGGGTGATGATGATTGCTGGGCCGCTTCATTCAGACCGCTGTAAGTACTGCCGAGCCCGAGTCCCACGAGTAGTGTGCCTGTCAGGGCTTTATTGTGCTGACGGGGCGGTAAAGCGGGCTGGTTATTTATTTGGTGGGCATTGAGTGTTTTGTCGATGCGCTTAACCTGTTCCATCGAGTCGACCACCAGCTGTGGCAGGTGAGGTAGTTGTTCGAGCCAGTCGGGGGCGTGGCGTTTAACCTGCTTAAAAACCTGGCCGGGCTCAAAACGTTGCACGATCCAGCGTTCCAGAAAGGGATGGGCGGTGGCCCAGAGGTCGAGGTCGGGGTAGAGCTGTCGTCCCAGGCCCTCGATATTGAGCAGTGTTTTTTGCAATAAAATTAGCGAAGGCTGAACTTCTGCGTCGAAGCGCTGGGACATTTGAAACAGACTCACCAATAACTGACCGCAGGAAATATCTTTTAAAGGGCGTTGAAAAATGGGTTCGCAAACGGTGCGCACTGCCGATTCAACCTCGCTGAGAGCCGCATCGGGTTTCACCCACCCGGCGAGAATATGTAATTCGGCGACCTGGCGATAATCACGGCGAAAAATAGCGAGTAGATTGCGCGCCAGGTAGAACTGGTCTTCGGCGGATAGGCTGCCAATAATGGCGCAGTCGATGGCGATATATTTGGGCTGGCGTGGCTTTGTGGTGTCGACAAAGATGTTGCCAGGGTGCATATCGGCATGAAAGAAATTGTGGTCGAAAACCTGGGTAAAGAAAATTTCCACGCCTCGTTCGGCCAGTACTTTGAAATCGGTGCCGGCGACTTCCAGTGCTTCGACGTCGGTAACAGGTGTGGCGTAAATACGCTCCATCACTAGCACATCTTCGCAGGTATAGGGCCAATAGATTTCGGGGATATAAAGCTGATCAGAGTCTTCAAAGTTGCGGCGTAGCAGAGCGGTATTACCGGCTTCGCGCTGCAGGTTTAATTCATCAATAATCGTCGTGCGATAGTCTCGGGCGACTTCAACCGGACGTAGTCGTTTGCCGTCGGCGAAGTATTTTTCGACCAGACGGGCGAGGGTTAGCATCAATGAGCAGTCCTGCTCAATGGTGATTTTAATATTGGGGCGCACCGCTTTAACGATGACTTCTCGACCGTCTTCGAGTACGGCGGCGTGTACCTGGGCGATGGATGCTGATGCCAGTGGCGCGGAGTCAAAGCTTTTGAATAGCTGGTCGACGGGTTGGCCCAAAGCCTGTTCGACGATGGCGATAAATTGCGTCGATTCAAAGGGCGGTACGTTATCTTGTAGTTGGTCGAGTTCCTGGCAAATATCGGCGGGAATAAGGTCGGGGCGGGTAGAGAGTAGCTGGCCAAATTTGACGAATACCGGGCCAAGTTCTTCCAGCGCCTGACGCAGACGTTCGCCTCTAGGTGCTTGAGGTTCAGGGAAAAGTGCCGCTATCCAGAGGGCAAAACGTAACAATAAAGGTGAAGACTGGCGGCTGGAATCGCTAAAGTTCGAGCTGTTGAAAAAGGTGTCGAGCCGGTAGCGCCGACTGACGCGCGCAATTTTCAGGGCCCGTGTTAAGCGTGACATTAAAGCGTACTCACGGCAGCAGCACTTTGAGTTGAGCGCCAATAAAATCTAGCGGTGACTGTGGTCTACTGTCGTCACTGCGGTCATCGGCGTCGTTATCGTTACTGTTGTCTGTTTTATAGGTGGCCCAGCCATTCTTGCCTCGAGAGACAATATCTTGCTGAAATTGCTGTGCCTTGCGTATCGATTCGCCAAATAGGTGGGCCGCGACATCGCCCGTATGTTCGGCGAGTAGAGCTTCCCAGTCGATGTCGGTTTCGCGGCTAAATGTTAGCAGGGTTGTGATTAGTGCATTTTCATCATGCAGCTCTACTTCGCACTCTTCTGCTGCGTCTACATCAGCGGCCATCAGGAAGCGGATGAGGGCAGGCGCGGTGCCGCTCAGCATGGCGGGTGCTAAACATTCATCACTGGGCATAATGATGATTTGGCTATCGGTGAATAAAATAGAAGCCGTAAAGCGCGGCGCGGTGGATTCAATCAACAGACTTTTGCCCGCAAGTGCACCCAGTTTTTGCGGGGTCTGCGGATCGTACTCAAGTGCGCGGTTGAGTGCCTTGGCTATGCCCTCGCAAGCCAGGGCGATGGCCGTATCGTTCACCCTTTAATACCTCGGTGCAGGGCGACAATACCACCGGTCATGTTGTAGTACTGGCAATGACTGAAGCCGGCATCGCTCATCATGCCCTTGAGTGTTTGCTGGTCGGGGTGCATGCGAATGGATTCAGCGAGGTAGCGGTAACTGTCGGCATCATCGGCGACCAGCTTGCCAACGCGGGGCAAAATTTGGAAAGAATAGGTGTCGTAAATTTTTGCTAGCAAGGGGTTTTTTGGCTTCGAAAATTCGAGTACTAGCAAGCGCCCGCCAGGTTTGAGTACGCGTAGCATAGAGCGTAGGGCGAGATCTTTGTCAGTGACATTGCGCAGACCGAAGGCGATGGTAATGCAGTCGATACTGTTATCTTCAAAGGGCAGGAACTGTGCGTCGGCCTGTGCAAAACTAATATTGTTGAGCACACCTTTATCGGTCAGTCGGTCACGACCGACATTGAGCATCGAAGCGTTAATGTCGGCGAGGATGACGTGACCTTGATTGCCAACCAGTCGCGAGAATTTAATGCTGAGGTCGCCAGTACCCCCTGCGATATCGAGCACAGTGTGGCCGGGGCGTACGCCCGATAGCTCAATTGTGGTGCGCTTCCATAAGCGATGAATACCGCCGGACATCAGGTCGTTCATGATGTCGTATTTCGCCGCAACTGAATGGAAAACGTCGGCGACGCGCTCGGCTTTTTTCTCCACGGCCACTTCGCTAAAGCCGAAGTGTGTGGTTTTTTCGGAGTCCTGTTCTGAGCTCATAACGCCCCCTCAATAACAGCAGGTAGTGTACACCGCCCAAGTGTATCTTGAACGGTGAACAGGTTTGTCGGCTGGGCTCTAGCGCAAATGACCGAGGTGTTTGCCAACCGTCTTGAGTGTCGGTTTTAGCAGGCGAGGCGTGCAGGCGACAATATGCCCATTATTAAGGTAGTCATCGCCACCCTGAAAATCGGCGACTCTGCCACCGGCTTCTTTCACCAGTAAAACGCCAGCGGCGATATCCCAGGGCTGTAAATACATTTCCCAAAAGGCGTCAACGCGCCCGGCGGCAACATAGGCGAGGTCGAGAGAGGCTGCGCCCATACGGCGTATGCCGGATGATTGATCGGCCAGGTCTGCCATGCACTTCAAGTAGGGCTGCATATTTTCAAAGGGTTTGCCACTGAAAGGGATGCCGGTTGCATAGAGTGCGCCGTGGGGTACTTCAAGGCCGGAAACACGAATCCGCGAGCCATTAAGTTGCGCACCGCGACCGCGGCTGGCAGTGAATTCTTCCTGCTTTATCGGATCGTACACAACGGCGTGTTCAATGCGGCCCTTGTGGCGAAAGGCAATAGAAATAGCGTAGTGGGGTATGCCGCGAATAAAGTTGGTGGTGCCATCGAGAGGATCGATGATCCACTGGGAGTCAGCGTCTTTGCCCGCTATGGTGCCGGACTCTTCGCCAATGAAGCAGTGGTCGGGGTAGACGCTGCGTAACTGGTTAATGATTTCGCTTTCTGCCATGTGGTCGATTTCAGTCACGAAATCGTTTTGGCTTTTTTCGTTAATTTGCAGGCGGTCGATTCTCTGAGATGCCTTGACGATTATATCTCCGGCGCTGCGTGCCGCACGTAGTGCGATGTTGACCATTGGTTCCATAAGGTTTCCGCGCCTGGATTTTGAAAGGCGCGCATTGTACCAAAACCTCAGCGTTGTAACAGTGCGCGCTGTGTATATATATAGCTACCGTTATATGGCACTGTGGGCCATCCTCTCTGCTATACTGCGCGCCGAAAATTAGGCTCAATATGAATCCGTATTATGAATCAACGTTTTGATAAAATCCGTGTCGTTTTGGTTAACACCAGTCATCCTGGCAACATTGGGGCTGCTGCCCGTGCGCTGAAAAACATGGGCCTGAGTCGGCTCTATTTGGTTGCGCCAAAGGACTTTCCAGCCGATCGTGCTGTGTGGCGCGCGGCCAGTGCGGTCGACGTGCTCGACAATGCCGTGGTGGTTGAGACGCTTGATGAGGCGATTAGTGGCTGTGGCCTGGTGGTTGGCACCAGTGCCCGCGACCGCCGCATCCCCTGGCCCCTGCTCAATCCGCGCGAATGTGGCGAAAAGCTGTGGCATGAGGCGGAAGTACACGATGTGGCGATCGTCTTTGGTCGTGAAGACCGAGGGCTGAAAAACGAAGAGCTGCACAAGTGTACCTACCATGTGCATATTCCCTCTAATCCTGATTACAGTTCTCTCAATTTGGCCGCAGCAGTTCAGGTGCTTTGTTACGAGGTGAGAATGGCGGCTCTGGCCGACAGCGAAAAGCCGCGAGATCAGCTGCTCGGTGGTGATTGGGATGTGCCGCCGGCGCGGGTCGAAGAGCTGGAGCTTTATTATGCCCATCTCGAGCAAACCCTGGTCGACCTGGGTTTTCACGATCGTGATAATCCCCGTCAAACGATGCAGCGCTTGCGTCGCCTGTTTGGTCGTATTCGGCTCGACGCTATGGAGTTGTCGATTATGCGTGGCGTGCTGACGGGCATTCAAAACGCAGCTCACCGTTTGGGCGAGCTGACAAAAAAGGAGTCTCATCCAGGTGGTAATGGTTCTTCCAGGCGCAAGCCTTAAAGCCTCGATACGGGTTTGTTTACCCGACTAAAAAGCTTGGTTATTTACTTGACTAAAAAGCTTGGTTATTCGATAATCGCCGTAATGAATCTTGATGCGCGGATTGCGTGGAGGCGGGCAAATGAAGCTAACAACTCGAGGACGTTACGCCGTGACGGCGATGCTTGACCTAGCATTGAATGGCGATAAAGGGCCGATTAGTTTGGCCGCAATTTCTCAGCGCCAGGATATATCCCTGTCATATCTTGAGCAGTTGTTTGCCAAGCTGCGCAAGAATGATTTGGTCGCCAGTGTGCGAGGCCCTGGTGGAGGCTATCGATTGAGCCGCTGCCGCGAACAAATTAATGTTGCTGACATTATCAGTGCGGTGAATGAGTCGACAGACTCGACCAGTTGCCAGGGCAAAGGTGATTGCCAAAAAGGCGAGGCCTGCTTGACCCACCACCTGTGGGACGGCTTGAGTCACCAGATACATGATTTTTTGAGCGGTATTTCTCTCGGAAGTTTGACTGAGCAGAATGAGGTAAGGCGTGTGAGCGAGCGTCAGATTAGCGCTGCTGAAGAAACCGTAGTTAATGCGGAAGCGCTTAACCTGTAAAGAATTTGAATTTAAAATTGATACCTTTGCGCGAGAGATAATTTTTCTTTCAGGCAAGACAAAAATGCGCGCAGAGAGGGCGTTTACAGTTATAAATGATCGATTGAGCGCGTTTTACCGACAGTAGGCGCTATGAAGTCGACGTGGCATAGGAGCAAAATAGCTCTTATGAAAAGGTCTCAAATTAGTTTTGCCCTCGGATTAAATTGCAAATCAAGGGGGCTCGTGGAGTGTTAGAAATGAAGTTGCCTATCTATCTTGATTATTCCGCTACAACGCCCGTTGACCCACGGGTGGCTGCACGCATGGCAGAATGCCTGACTATGGACGGCGTGTTTGGTAATGCGGCCTCGCGTTCCCACTCGTTTGGTTGGCAGGCAGAAGCAGCGATTGAAGATGCTCGTCAGCAGGTCGCTAATTTGATCAATGCCGACCCAAGAGATATTGTCTGGACATCGGGTGCCACCGAATCGGATAACCTTGCAATTAAAGGTTGTGCGCATTTTAACGAGCGTAAAGGCAAGCACATCATTACCTCTAAAATTGAGCATAAAGCGGTGCTCGATAGCTGTCGGCAGCTGGAGCGGGAAGGCTATGAAATTACCTATCTTGACCCCTGTGCCAGTGGTTTGATTGAACCTCAGGCCGTTGCCGATGCGATTCGCGACGACACCACGCTGGTATCGCTGATGCACGTCAATAATGAAATCGGCACTATTACGGATATTACCGCGATTGGCGAGATTTGCCGCGAGCGCGGTGTTTTCTTTCACGTCGATGCCGCGCAAAGTGCTGGTAAAGTCAAAATTGATATGACCGAAATGAAGGTCGATTTAATGTCTTTCTCGGCCCACAAAATTTACGGCCCTAAAGGCATGGGTGCGCTGTATGTGCGCCGCAAGCCCCGGGTGCGCATCGAAGCTCAAATGCATGGCGGCGGTCATGAGCGCGGCATGCGTTCGGGCACTTTGCCGACCCACCAAATTGTCGGCATGGGTGAAGCCTTCCGCATTGCCCGTGAAGAAATGGACGACGAAAATACACGTATTCTCGCCCTGCGCAATCGTTTGTGGGAGGGCTTTAAAGATATGGAAGAAGCCCACCTCAACGGTACCCTTGAGCAACATGTCGCGGGCAATCTTAATGTCAGCTTTGCCTTTGTTGAGGGCGAGTCACTGATTATGGCGCTGAAAGATTTGGCTGTGTCATCGGGCTCAGCTTGTACCTCCGCCAGCCTTGAACCCTCTTATGTGTTGCGTGCACTGGGTCTTGAAGATGAGCTGGCGCACAGCTCCATTCGCTTCAGCATCGGCCGTTTTACCACGGAAGAAGAAGTCGATTACACCATTGAGAAAGTATTGACAGCTGTTACCAAGCTGAGAGAGCTGTCGCCGTTGTGGGACATGTTCAAAGCCGGCGTCGATTTAAGTACGGTGCAATGGGCTGCCCACTAAAATTTTCGATTAATAAAGTAGTGATTAAGCCTGGTGTATTCGGGCTTTCAACGGAGGAAATAAATTATGGCCTACAGTGATAAAGTTCTCGATCATTACGACAACCCCCGTAATGTGGGTGTGCTGGACGATAAGGCACTGAATGTCGGTACTGGCATGGTCGGAGCGCCGGCCTGTGGTGACGTAATGCGCCTGCAAATTCAGATTAACGATGAAGGCATCATTGAAGATGCCAAATTTAAAACCTACGGTTGCGGTTCGGCGATAGCCTCAAGCTCATTACTTACCGAATGGGTTAAGGGCAAGACTCTGGAAGATGCGGCAAAGATTAAAAACTCCGAAATTGCCGAAGAGCTGGCGCTGCCGCCAGTGAAAATCCATTGTTCGGTATTGGCTGAAGATGCTATTCAGGCTGCGATTCAGGATATCCGTAAAAAGCGCGGCGAAGACTGAATCGTTTCAAGAAGAGATAGGCGAGGAGGCAGTAAATGGCTATATCAATGAGTGAAGCTGCCCAGCAGCACGTTGCTAACCACCTGAAGAACAGGGGTAAAGGGCAGGGTATTCGTCTTGGCGTACGCACTAACGGTTGTTCGGGTATGTCCTATGTACTGGAGTTTGTCGACGAGGCTGATCCCGGTGATGAGGTGTTTCCCGCTGGTGACGTCAAGCTTTTTATCGATCCGAAAAGCCTGGTTTACCTTGACGGCACCGAGCTAGATTTTGTCAAAGAAGGCCTCAATGAAGGCTTTCAGTTCAACAACCCCAATGTCAAAGACGAATGCGGTTGTGGCGAGAGTTTTAATATTTAATCGACACAGCTGCAGGCAGTAAACGCGTGAAATTAAGCGACGACTATTTTCAAATCATGCAAGTGCCGGAAGCTTATGAAGTCGACGGCGCAGTCTTGAGCGAGCATTACCTCAACCTGCAGCGCCAGTTTCATCCCGATCGTTTTGCCGACAAGTCAGCCCAGGAACAGCGCCTGGCCGTGCAGATGGCCTCCGTGGTTAATCAGGCTCACGATACTTTGCGTTCACCACTATTGCGTGCGGCTTATTTACTCAAGTTGCGCGGACTGGATAGCTCTGGCGAAAACACCACGATTAGCGATGTGACTTTTTTAATGTCGCAAATGCAGCTGCGTGAACAACTCGGTGCCGTCTCCTCGGCGGCTGATCCTTTTGCTGAGCTAGATCTTGTTGCCACTGAAGTCGCGCGTCAGCTGGCAAACCTGCAACAGCAATTTGGTGAGCAATACGGCCAGAAAATTTTTGAAACAGCAGCTGAAACGCTGATTAAAATGCAGTTTTACAATAAGCTGCAGATTGAGGTGGATGAGCTGGAAGATTCTCTGGAAGATGCTTAATCCTTGTCCCTCCCGCCAAAAGATCTCTAGAATAGCTAACCCCCTTACCCCTTCTTTAGGTAATCAATAGGTAATCCCCTTGGCACTACTGCAAATTTCTGAACCCGGTCAGTCGCCCGAACCGCACCAACAACGTCGGGGTGTCGGCATTGATTTAGGTACGACCAATACCCTGGTGGCGACGGTACGCAGTGGCAGTGCCGAGGCGCTGCCTGATTCCGGAGGTGCAGCGCTGTTGCCTTCCGTCGTACGCTATGGCGAGGAGGGTGTCACCGTAGGTGCCGCTGCAAAAACGCTGGCCAGTAGTGATCCCAAAAATACCATTGTCTCGGCCAAGCGCTTTATGGGTCGCGGCCGTGAAAGCATCGACGACAGCGTCTATGACTTTGCCGAGGGTGAGGGCATGGTGCGCTTTGCCACCCGTGCCGGCAATATCAGCCCCGTGGAAGCCTCTGCCGAGATACTAAAAATCGTTAATCGTCGCGCAGAACAGGCGCTCGACGGCCCCCTTGATGGTGCGGTATTAACCGTGCCCGCCTATTTTGATGATGCCCAGCGCCAGGCCACAAAAGATGCCGCCATGCTAGCGGGCATTAAAGTACTGCGCTTGCTGAGCGAACCCACGGCAGCCGCTATTGCCTACGGGCTGGATAAAAATGATTCTGGATTGATTGCCGTTTACGATCTCGGCGGCGGCACCTTTGATATTTCCATTTTGCGCCTGTCGCGTGGTGTGTTTGAAGTGTTGGCAACCGGGGGGGATTCAGCTCTCGGTGGTGATGATTTTGACGGGGCCATCGTTGATTGGATTCAGCAGCAAGCAGGCTTACCCGATACGCTCAGTGCATCTCAGCAGCGAAGCCTGCTGGATATTGCCCGCGATACCAAAGAGAGCCTATCTGAGGAAGGCTCGGTGAGCCTTAGTTTTGAAAGCTGGCAGGGTGAGTTCGACAGAGCCCAGCTACACAACGCAGTTGACGGCCTTATCGATAAAACCCTGCGAGCCTGTAAACGGGCTTTGCGGGATGCCGGTGTCAGTGCCGATGAGATCGTCGACGTAGTGATGGTGGGTGGTTCGACGCGGATGCCGCGCGTACGTGAAAAGGTTGAGCAGCTATTTGCTCGACCACCGCTAGTGAGTATCAACCCCGATACGGTGGTGGCTGTCGGTGCTGCCCTGCAGGCCGATGTGCTGGTGGGCAATAAGCCCGGCGATGAGATGTTGCTGCTCGACGTTATCCCTCTTTCTTTGGGGCTAGAAACCATGGGTGGCCTGGTGGAAAAAGTCATCCATCGCAACACCACCATCCCCGTTGCCAAAGCCCAGGAGTTCACCACCTTTAAAGACGGTCAAACGGCGCTGGCGGTACATATCGTTCAGGGCGAGCGCGAACTGGTCAGTGATTGCCGTTCATTGGCACGTTTTGAACTCCACGATATTCCGCCGATGGCCGCTGGTGCGGCGAAAATACGCATTACTTTTCAGGTCGATGCCGATGGTCTACTCAATGTCGCTGCGGAGGAAATCAACAGTGGTGTGCAGGCGCGGATTGAAGTGAAACCCTCTTACGGTCTGGCTGATGATGAAATTAGTCAAATGTTGCTCGATTCTTTTGCCAACGCTAAAGACGATATGAAAGCCCGTGCCTTGCGCGAGCAACAGGTGGAAGCCGATCGATTAATTGAAGATATAAGCGCGGCATTATCGCAAGATGGCGAAGGCTTGTTGGATGAAAGCGAACTGAGTTGCCTGAGTCAGGCTGTTGGTGAGCTGGGCCAGGTGCGGCAGGCGAGCAGTGATCACCGGGTGTTACAGCGCCAAATTGAAAGCGTTGCCAAACTCAGTGAAGACTTCGCGGCCCGACGCATGGATTTGGCGATTAAAGGTGCACTATCGGGACATCGTCTGGAAGAATTCGAAGGTGATAAATAACATGGCAAAAATTGTATTTTTACCCCATCCGGATATTTGCCCCGATGGCGTAGTGATTGAAACGAATAGTGGTGAAACGATTTGCTCTGCAGCACTGCGCAATGGCATTGAAATTGAGCATGCCTGTGAAATGGCCGCGGCCTGCACCACTTGCCATGTCTATGTGCGCGAGGGCTTTGAGCATCTTGAGCCAGCGGATGATCTGGAAGAAGACCTGCTGGATAAGGCATGGGGTGTCGATCCCGATTCACGCCTCAGTTGTCAGGTAGCGCTGGGTGATGAAGATCTGGTGGTAGAAATTCCGAAATACACGCTCAATATGGTGTCAGAGCGACATTGACGATTTTGATTTATAGCCATAAGGGGAGGCTAGTATGCAATTAAAGTGGGTAGACGTGCTCGAAATTGCCATTGAGCTTAGTGAAACCTGGGTTGATGTTGATCCGACAACGATTAACTTTGTTGATCTGCGAACGAAAGTGATGGCTCTGCCGGACTTCGATGATGATCCCGGTCGCTGTGGCGAAAAAATACTGGAAGCCATACAAATGGCATGGATGGACGAGCTGAGATAGACTGACGTCGCAGCCAGGATGCAGCATCAACAAATATGGCTTTGTACTTACGGTAGATACCTATGAGTTTTGCGTCTAGCCCCCCAACCAATAATTATAAATTAGAGCTCTACCAGTCACTCCTTGAGCATTCCCCCTTCGGCACGCTGGTTTTTGTTTACGGCGTTTGTGTCGAATGTAATCCTTGTGCCGAAAAGATTCTTGCCTGTGAGCGCCGCGCGCTACTGGGTTCTTCTCTGGAGGAAAACCCTCTCGATGAGCCCCTGGCTCTGATTGCCCTCAAGCAACAGGTAAATACGGCTCTGGAAGAGGGCATTGAACGTTTCGAATGGCACCCGGGCCTCGGGCACGGCGAAGAAAATATTTCACTGGATATTCGCTTGACCGGCAATGGTACTAGCGAGATTATTGTTACCTTACTAGAGCAGCAGCAAGTCAGTGCTCTGCCTGACGTAGAATCGCCTGAACCCTCTATTGAAGCGCGAGCCGACGCTAGCAACGAAGCGATGGCTGTGACGGAGGTTTTCGTGCCCGTTGCTGACGCGAGCGTTAAGCCTGACATCTTTGCATTGGGTGCTGTCGAGGAAGACAGTGGCGATGTCGCTGGCTTTGATGAGGCTGTTAACAATGAGCAAGAGTCTTTAGCAGAACAAGGTTCTTCAGCGGTACAAAATTCGCCTACTTGCGTGGATGGACAGGCGCTGAAAACGGTCATTAAAAAAGCCTTTGCGCCGGATGAGCTCGATAGTCGCTCGGCAGTTTTGGAAAAGTTGGCCGGTCAAAAAATTTATGCCCCTCACCACCCCCTCAATCCCGATCTGGACAGGGGGATTTATTTCGATGCTCTGACCCAGTTGCCTAATCGTCAATTATTGATAGACAGTCTGCGGGATTGCCTGGCCGATAGTGTCGGCGAGTTGCAGTTGTCGGCGCTATTACTGATCGATCTCGATCAGTTTAAGGATATTAATGACTCCTGGGGTCACGATGTCGGTGACCGGGTGCTGTTTAAAGTCGGTCGCGTTATCTCCTCCCTCATCGATGAGAATATGTTGCTGGCGCGGATGAGTGGCGATGAGTTCGTGCTGCTGGTGAAGCGTATTGGCGACAATGCAGAGCAGTCGATGGCCGATGGGCAGAGCCTGGCTGAAAAAGTGCAGTCTTTAATTTCGCAGCCAATTTCTGATGGTGAGAATGAATTTACCCTCACGGCCAGTATCGGCATCGCCCTGCTGGATGAGGGTGGTCTCTCCCCCGACCGTGCCTTGCAATACGCCGAAACGGCAATGTATGAAGCCAAGTGCAAAGGCCGTAATGGCATTGCTGTTTACGATCGCAGTATCAGTGAAAAGGCTCAGCACCAGGTGAACATGAATACCCGTCTGCGCAAGGCCGTCGATAATCAGGAGTTTGCTCTCTATGTGCAGCCGAAAATTGCCATTGACGATGGTCGCGTAGTCGGTGGCGAAGCGCTATTGCGCTGGATTAATTCCGACCGGGTGACCAACATGCCGGCGGAATTTATTCCGCTGCTCGAAGCCTCGGGGCTGATTGTCGATGTTGGCCACTGGGTGATTCGCACCGCCTGTGAATATGTGCGCAGCTTTCTCGATGCGGGTCTGTGGGGCGACAGCATGCAAATGAGCATTAATATCAGCCCGCGGCAATTTAATGATCCCGAATTATTCGACGTTATTGAACATAGCTTACGCAGCTATGAAATTGATCCCAAGTACCTTAATTTTGAAGTGACTGAAAATCTTATTATTGAAGATATTGATGAGGTCATCAAAAAGATGACGCAAATAAAGGCCCTGGGTTCGAAATTTTCAATCGATGATTTCGGCATTGGCTATTCATCGATGGTTCATCTCAAACGTCTGCCTTTTGATCTGCTGAAAATCGATCGAGAGTTCATTCGCAATATTCACAACGACCCCGATAGCCGAGGCGTGGTCGAGGCTATTCTCGCCGTATCCCGTCAATATGGACTGGAGGTTACTGCCGAAGGTGTGGAAGATATTGATTCCCTCGAAGTGTTACGCACGGTGGGTTGCGATACCTATCAGGGCGCCTATTTCAGTATGCCGGTACCGGTGGAACAGTTTCGCTCACTATTGGCCGCCTGATCCCCATCCCTTTCTTGTAAGCCCGTACCCGTAAGAGTAAAATGCGACCCCTTTTATTTCTGCTGCTGATGGCGGAAGTTACTTTCTGGAGTTAAAAATTCATGGCAATTGAGCGCACGCTGTCCATTATCAAACCCGATGCTGTTGCAAAAAACGTTATTGGTGAAATTATCGCTCGCTTTGAAAAAGCGGGCCTCAACATTGTTGGTGCCAAGCTGATGCAACTGTCTGAAGAAAAAGCCGGTGGTTTTTATGCTGAGCACAAAGAGCGTCCCTTCTTTGCCGATTTGGTGGGTTTTATGACCTCTGGCCCCGTTGTTGTGCAAATACTCGAAGGTGAAAATGCCATCGCCACGAACCGCGATTTGATGGGCGCAACGAACCCAGCCGAAGCGGATGCGGGCACTATTCGTGCTGATTTTGCTGAAACTATCGATGCCAATGCGGTACACGGTTCTGACTCGGCTGCTTCTGCAGAAAGAGAAATTGCCTACTTCTTCGAAGCCGGAGAAATTTGCCCCCGTTAATGGCGGCTTTTTATGTCCCCGTATTTATAAAATACAGGGACATAAAGCGGCAACACGGATACGCTGAGAATTAACGATGACAACAAAAGACGCGGTGCTCGACGACTCTGAAGTGAACGTGGAAAAAGTCAATTTACTCGGTATGAGTGAGGAGAAGCTCGCCGCTTTTTTTGAATCTCTGGGCGAGAAACGCTTTCGCGTCAAACAGGTGATGCAGTGGATGCATCAGCGTGGCGTGATTGATTTTGACGCTATGTCCGACCTGTCAAAAGTTCTACGGGCTAAACTCGCCACTGTGGCGGAAATCACGCTTCCCGAGCTGGTCAGCGAACAAACCTCAGAAGATGGCACCCGCAAATGGTTGGTGCGCCTTGCTGGCGGTAGCTGTATAGAAACGGTTTATATCCCTGAAGGTAATCGCGGCACGCTGTGTGTGTCCTCACAAATTGGCTGCTCTCTCGATTGCAGTTTTTGTGCGACGGGCAAGCAGGGCTTCAATCGTGATCTCACTACGGCTGAAATTGTCGGTCAATTGTGGGTCGCGGCAAAAGCCATGGACTCCCTCGACCCCACAAAAGATCGCGTTATCAGCAATGTTGTATTGATGGGCATGGGCGAGCCCCTGCTCAACTTTGATAACGTTGTCGATGCCATGAACCTGATGATGCACGACTGTGCCTATGGTCTGTCGAAGCGGCGAGTTACCTTGAGTACGGCCGGCGTGGTGCCTGCGCTTGATAAGCTGGGTGATGTCACTGATGTGTCGCTAGCGATCTCCTTGCATGCGCCCAATGATGAGCTGCGCAATCAATTAGTGCCGCTGAATCGTAAATATCCCATTGCAGAGTTATTGCGCTCGGCCCAGGGCTATTTGGAGAAGCTACCCGATAAGCGTCGCAAAATTACGGTTGAATACACCTTAATGCGCGAGATCAACGACCGCCCCGAGCACGCGCGAGAACTGGCGGCTCTGCTTGTCGATACACCCTGTAAAATCAACCTTATTCCTTTCAACCCCTTTGATCAGTCGGACTATCAGCGGGTGTCGAATAATGCCCTTTACCGCTTCCGCGATATCCTTATTGAAGCGGGTTACACTGTGACGTTGAGGAGCACGCGTGGCGATGATATTGACGCCGCCTGCGGGCAATTAGCGGGGCAGGTGAATGATAGAACAAAGCGCAGTCAGCGTTATCGACAGCAGCAAGATAAAGGCCTCGAAGCTGTACGTATTATTCCCAGCTGATTGGTTGGGTTTAGCGGTTCTAACAACGGAGATAAGATGCCTCGGCAATTAATAACAGCTTTAAGTTTAGCCATCGTTATGATCTTGAGTGCGGCTTGTACCGTAACAGAAATGGATTACAGCAAATCCATTGGTACTAGCTCGGCCAGTGAAGCATCGGCGAATCGACATGATGGTAGCCGGGATAAAAAGAAAGAGGCTGCTGAAACCTACGTGCAGTTGGGTTTAGGTTATCTGCGTAAAGGTGATCGTACTCGAGCCCGCACCAATTTACTGAAAGCGCTTGAAAAAGATGATAGTTCGGGTGCTGCACATAATGCGATGGCTTTGCTTCTTCAGTTGGAAGATGAAGCTGAATTGGCGGAAGAGCACTTTGAAAAGGCAATGCTCCATGAACCGGAGATGACGCGGTATCGCTATAATTATAGTGTTTTCCTGCTGCGCCAAAATCGTTATGAGGATGCCTATGAGCAATTTACTATTGCGGCTGAGGATATTAACTATGGTCGTAGAGCCCGGGTTTTTTACAGCCTTGGCTTGATTTCCAGCCATTTAAGTAAACCCGATGAGGCGAAAAAATCCTGGGAAAAAGCCGTCAAATTAAACCCTCAGTTAGCAGGCCCGTTTCTGGAGCTTGCCGATCTTTATTTCAAAATGGGTGATTACCCAAAGGCAAAGCGCTATCTTGGGCAATATGAAAAGTTGAGCAAACCCGCGCCCCGCGCTCTATGGCTGGCAGTTCGTCTTGAATATGCTTTTGGCAATAAAGATGGCGAGGCTAGCAAGGCCATGGCGTTGAAAAATATGTTTCCCTATTCGGAACAAGCCCTTGAATACAAGGCGTGGTTAAAAAGCCGTGAGGACGGTGTGCAAAGCCTATTTCCTACGGCTAAAGACACGCTTGATAAAAAGGACTCGCTTAAGATTCAGTGAGCGCTGCACTTAGCATTAATTAACAGGCTTAACATGTTTGCAGAAAACCCTATTAAACGCCGTAAAAGCCGTCAGGTGATGGTTGGTGATGTTGCCATTGGCGGCGATGCACCGATTACTATCCAGAGCATGACGAACACTGATACCTGCGATGTACCGGCTACGGTTGCGCAAATACAGCGTATTGTCGATGCTGGTGCTGATCTTGTTCGCGTTTCTGTACCGACGATGGACGCTGCCGATGCCTTTGGTTTGATTCGTCAGCAGGTGGCCGTGCCCTTAATTGCCGATATACATTTCGATCACAAAATAGCCCTTAAAGTGGCTGATCTTGGGGTCGACTGTTTGCGTATTAACCCCGGCAATATCGGTCGCGATGACAGAGTGCGCGCCGTGGTTGAAAAAGCGCGAGACTTGAATATCCCGATTCGCATTGGCGTTAATGCGGGTTCTCTGGGTAAGGAATTACAGCGTAAATACGGTGAGCCAACACCGGAGGCAATGGTCGAGTCTGCTCTGCGCCATATCGATATCCTCGATAAAATGAATTTCGATAACTTTAAATTAAGCCTTAAAGCCTCAGATATTTTTATGACCCTGGCGGCCTATCGTCTGATCGCCGATCAAACCGATTGCCCCCTGCATTTGGGCATTACCGAAGCCGGCGGCTTGCGCGCTGGCACAGTGAAATCAGCCGTGGGCATCGGTGCGCTTTTACTCGATGGCATCGGCGACACATTGCGAGTCTCGCTAGCGGCAGATCCAGTGGAAGAAATTAAAGTGGGCTGGGACCTGCTAAAAAGCCTGCGCTTGCGCAGTAAAGGCATTAACTTTATTGCCTGCCCCAGCTGCTCGCGGCAAAACTTTGATGTCATTAAAACCATGGAAGCTCTCGAAAGCCGGCTCGACGATATTAGAGAGCCGATGGATGTGGCGGTGATTGGCTGTATCGTTAATGGCCCGGGTGAGGCGAAAGTGGCAGACATGGGTTTGACCGGTGGCACGCCGAAAAACCTGCTTTATATTGATGGTAAGCCCTTTACAAAAATCGAGCCGGACAACCTGATAGAAGATCTTGAACGCGCTATTCGTGCTAAGGCAGAAGAGAAATCCCAGGCACGGGAGCAATTGATAGCGAGCGACAACGCCGCCACCGATTAAACTGATAACGACGAAAGAGAGCCACCACCTTGAGTAAAATACAGTCCCTACGGGGCATGAGCGACCTGCTCCCCGAGCAATCGGCGATTTGGCAATATCTCGAAGATAAAATCCTGACAGTATTGCAGAGCTACGGCTACCGGGAAATTCGCTTCCCCATTCTTGAAAATACCGAGTTATTTAAGCGCTCAATCGGCGAAGTTACCGATATCGTCGAAAAGGAAATGTACACCTTTGCTGATCGCAATGATGAGAGCGTGACTCTGCGACCAGAGGGCACCGCAGGTTGTGTACGTGCTAGTGAGCAAAACGGCCTGCTCTACAATCAAATACAACGTCTGTGGTATCGCGGCCCCATGTTTCGCTATGAGCGCCCGCAAAAGGGTCGACTGCGCCAGTTTCACCAGTTCGGTGCCGAGGTCTTCGGTTTACAGGGGCCGGACATCGACGCTGAACTAATAACGATGACAGCCCGCCTGTGGCGCGATTTGGGCATTAGTGAACACCTCACACTGCAATTGAATTCGCTGGGTACTGCGGCCTGTCGAGCCACCTATCGCGAAGCCCTCGTGGTTTATTTGAGTGCCTATAAAGAGCAGCTCGACGCTGATAGTCAGCGTCGCCTCGATACCAATCCGCTGCGCATACTCGACAGTAAAAGCCCACAGACTCAGGATATTCTTGCCGACGCGCCGAAGCTCGATGAGTTTCTTGATGAGGAATCCCAGGCTCACTTTGCACAACTGTGTGGCTTGCTCGATGCGGCGGGAGTGGCCTATGAAATTAATCATAAGTTGGTTCGTGGTCTCGACTATTACGGCAAAACTGTCTTTGAATGGGTGACCGACGCACTGGGTGCTCAGGGCACAGTCTGTGCCGGTGGTCGTTACGATGGCCTGGTTGAACAGCTCGGCGGCAAGCCAACACCGGCCGTAGGTTTTGGTCTTGGTGAGGAGCGTTTGGCCTTGTTACTTGACGCAGTAGGAGCAGTGCCGGATAGTGTCGGCCGGCACCTGGATGCCTATCTGGTCGCGGTCGGTGATGTGTCGACAGCGGCATTGCTGATGAGTGAAGACCTACGTAGTAAGTGTCCGAAATTGCGTTTACAAAACCACTGCGGTGGTGGCAGTTTTAAAAACCAGCTGAAGAAGGCCGACCGTAGTGGTGCTGATATTGCGCTAATTTTGGGTGAAGACGAAGCTCAGGCAGGCAGGCTAACAATAAAGTATTTGCGCCAGAGTAAAGACCAGGTGACGGTTTCACTCGATGAAGCAGTCGCGCTATTAAATAAAGCCTGAAACTTCATAAATATTGATTGAATGAAAAAACGGGCAGTCTGTTTTTAAATGTACTGCCAGTACACACTAAAAAATGTAATGGAATTAAATTGTGGCTGAACATCTTACCGACGAAGAACAACTCGAATCCCTAAAGCGCTGGTGGAAGGAAAACGGCATGCAGCTAGTGCTGATTGTCGCTCTCTCTGTAGGTGGCTGGTATGCCTGGCAACAGTGGCAGGGGAATAAGAAAGCTAAAGCCGAAATGGGCTCGCTGATTTATATTGAAATGATGGACATTGCTTCTAAGGCGCCGCTCAGTGCTTTGCTTGATGAGCAGCGTGAGACGATGATTGAAAAGTCAGAAGTATTGAAAAAAGATTTTGCGAATACACAGTACGCTAACTATGCGGGCTTGCTGTTGGCCAAGCTGGCAGTGGCTGAAAAACGCCTTGATGATGCGGCTGTAGAATTGCAGGCGGTGATAGAAAACACAGAGGGTGAGGAACTCTCCTATATCGCCCAGATGCGTTTGGCTCGGCTGGAGATGGGACGAAAGAATTATCCCGAGGCTTTACAGATTATTGAAGGCGATATACCGCCGGCCATATTGGCCAATGTAGCAGAGCTGCGCGGTGATATTCATTTGTTTGCTGGTGATAACCTGGCGGCGCGGGCAGCTTATCAACAAGCACTTGATGCCGTTGGTAGCAATGATCAGCGTCTTAGGGCTTTACTGGAGCTTAAGCTTAATCAGGTTTTGCCCAGCCCTGTTGCCGTGAGTAAAAGTGCGGCGAGTGAAAGTAGTTCAGGCAAAGCGCCTGATGACGAGGATGACTCGTGATCCGCCTCTTCGGCATTCTGTGCTGCGTTTTATTGTTAAATGGCTGTAGCGGGCTAGGCACTGATGATACTGGCGAAGGTAATCAGCTTGAAGGCGATGAGGCAGTAAACACCGAAGAGCTGCCCCTTGATGATGAGGAAAAAGTAGATCTCGAGCCAAAAGAACTTCTCGACATTGATGCCACCGTAAAAATTAAAAAAGTTTGGCGTAATTCCGTTGGCGGCACGGACGATGTCTATCAGGAAACACTGCGCCCGGCAGTGGCCGATGGCATGGTCTACGCCGCGAGTAATAAAGGCCGCGTTAGCGCCTGGTCCGTGGAGACGGGCGATCGTCTGTGGCGTAGGGATCTCGACTTGTCACTTTCTGGTGGTGTAGGCGTTGGCGGGAATTTAGTCGCTGTCGGTACGCCAAAGGGTGAGGTCATTGCGCTTGATAGAGCAACGGGAGAAGAGCGTTGGCGCGTGGCCTTGAGCAGTGAGATTCTCTCAGCACCTGTGGTGCAGGATGACTTGCTCGTGGCACAGACACAGGACGGTAAAGTCTATGGTCTTTCTGTGAGTAGTGGCGAAGAGCTTTGGCGCTATACCGTCGAAGTTCCGGTGCTGACCCTCCGGGGTACGGCGACACCATTGGTGACCAAGCGTATGGTGATAACGGGCTTTGCCAACGGCAAGCTAGTTGCACTTAATACGGAAACGGGTGCGCTTATTTGGGAAGCAAAGCTAGCGACGGGTGAAGGCAAGACCGAACTTGAAAAAATGATAGACGTGAATAGCCCCGTGATGGGTAACGAAGTGGTTTATGCCACCAGTTATCAGGGCCGTGCCGGGGGCTTTAGCCGCGGTACAGGACGAGAGTTGTGGGCACAAAAAAGCTCCAGCTTTTTCCCGCCGGCTTATGCAAGGGGTCGCTTATTTGTTGTTGATACAGAAGATCAGGTTCTACGTTTGAGATCTTCCGGCGGACGGGCAGAGTGGACAAATACTGATTTTCTGCGTCGCAAGTTAACACCTCCTGTGGTGGTCGGTACCCATGTGCTGGTAGCCGATGGCGAGGGTTATCTGCACGCTCTGTCTCAGGTTGATGGTTCTGTCGCGGGTCGCGTTAAAGTGGATGGTGACGGTGTCGCTATCGCAATGGCGACTGACGGTGAGATCATTTTTGTGCAAGACAATGACAGTGATCTTACTGCCTACCGGATAATCGATAAATAAACACCGGCCTAAAACGGCAATATTCATATTGCCGTTTTAGGCGTGTATTTCGTGTAAAATACCCCCTGTTTAATCTGTACCTGTAGCACAGGAATAGATCTGGATTAGAAAATCTGGGCTTATTCGAGTGCTAGTAATCCCTTTTATTTCTCTGATAGCCACCGCCTATGTTACCTGTAATCGCACTTGTCGGACGTCCCAATGTGGGCAAGTCCACCCTGTTTAATCGACTCACCCGTAGTCGCGATGCACTGGTGGCTAATTACTCCGGCCTGACCCGTGACCGAAAGTTCGGCGAAGGAGTGATCGACGAACAGCGCTATATGATTGTCGATACCGGCGGTATTACCGGCGAGGAAGAGGGTATCGATTCCGAGATGGCACGCCAGTCTGAGCTGGCGATGGAAGAGGCCGATCTGATCTTTTTCATTGTTGATGCCCGTGCCGGTTTAACCCCGGTCGATGAAGCCATTGCCCAGCGTCTGCGGCAAAAAGCACTGCCGGTGCTGCTGGTGGTGAATAAAATTGACGGTGTTGATCCCGATGTCGCCCTGGCAGACTTTTATCGTTTAGGGATTGGCGAGGTTCACCCGACCACGGCCACCCATGGTCGCGGTGTTAAAACCTTAATGGCCAAAGCCCTCGACCGCTTTCCAAAAATTGCCGAGAGCAATAATAAATTAGCTTCCGGCATTAAAATGGCCGTTGTGGGTCGCCCCAATGTCGGTAAATCGACACTGGTGAATCGCCTGCTCGGCGAGCAACGCGTTGTGGTTTACGACGAGCCCGGCACCACCCGTGACAGTATTTATATCGAGTACGAGCGCAATGGTAAGCAATACACACTCATCGATACGGCCGGTGTGCGGCGTCGTAAAAATGTTTCCCTAACCGTCGAAAAATTCTCCATCGTTAAAACCTTACAGGCGATTGACGATGCCAACGTAGTGATTTTATTAATTGACGCCCACGAAGGGCTGGTTGAGCAGGATATGCACCTAATGGGTGCTGCTATTGATGCGGGTCGCGCATTGGTGGTTGCGGTCAATAAATGGGACGGCATGGAAGACGGCGAACGGGAGTGGCTGAAAAAAGAACTCAAGCGTCGCCTGCGTTTTGCCGAATTTGCCGATATTCACTTTATCTCCGCCCTACACGGCACCGGCGTTGGCCACCTCTATAAATCGGTGCGCAAAGCCTATCACTCCGCAACAGACAGCCTCAGTACCAATCGCTTAACCCAGGTGCTGGAAGATGCCGTCAGCGACCACGCGCCGCCGATGGTTAAAGGTCGTCGTATTAAACTACGCTACGCCCACGCGGGTGGCCGCAATCCGCCGGTGATTGTGATTCACGGCACCCAGACAGAATCAGTGCCGGCCCACTACAAACGTTTTCTCGAAAAAACCTTTCGCCGCGCCCTCGACTTACATGGCACACCGATAAAAATAGAACTGCGCTCGGGTGATAATCCCTATGCAGGGCGCAAAAAAGTCAGCGCCAAAGAGACGGGTAAGAAGCGGCATTTAATGCGTGGTAAGAAAGATAGGCCTTCGCGTTAGTAGATATATGGTATTTGAGTAGTCTGTGTGTTGTCCGTAGTTTTTATGTTGCAATATGTAAAGATAGATTCTACTTATATCGAGAAAAATGATGAGTAATCAACATTCAATAATTTATGTAATGCGTCATATCGATATCGGTGGTCACATTGAAATACCCTATAAAAAGGTGGGTATTACGGGTGCGGGGAACTCAACGTTGACCTCGCGATTACAGCAGATAAGTAATACGAAGTCGCCAATAAAAGCCCAGTGTATTGCCGCGTGGGAGCATCATGATGCCAGGGCAATTGAAAACGCAATGCATTTGCTGCTTGATGACAGCCGAGTTGAAGGTGAATGGTTCTTTGATAAAGACGATACCATGGTTGAACGAATGCAGCCTATGATGGCCCTTTTGGGCGCAACGGCTGTTGAGATAGAAGGGACTGATGATTTATATACAAAAAAAGTTTTAGAAAAAGAGAGCGCATCAAAGTCTGTATCTAATCAGGCTTTACTTGGTGAAATTTCAGGGCTTTTACAAACTCCTTTAAGAACGAGCATTAGAAAAGGCGGCCCCACTTTTTTTAGTGATAAAACTAATTTAACTTATTATGTTGGCTACCGAAAATCAGGGAGCCACAACCTTGGCATTGGGCGAGCTAGAGAGGTTTTTGATGAACTCAGTGAATTTCTTGGGGTTGAGGGCTATGACTTAGAGCAAGCCCCAAGTGGGGGTGCTCGCTTTATGGGGATTCCTTCGGAAGTTGTTGCTGAAATTATTAACAAGATAGAATCAGGTTTTACTAGCAAATAAAGAAGGTGGCTAATTGCTGTCGAGAGAGTTGAAATGATGACTCTCGTGCAAAAAAGTTTTTATTTTTACTAGTAGATTATTTATAACGATAGCGCCTCAATTTCATCCATTACCTGCTCAAAGCGCCGAATCACCGCTGCGTACACCTCAGACGAGGCCATATCGACACCGGCCTTTTTAAGGATGTCGTAGGGGTAGTCAGATCCACCAGCGCGCAGTATCGATAAATAATTATCCCTTTCTGCTTCGCCACCTTGTTGCACTTTTTCCATTAAATAATAGGCCGCAGAAATTGAGGTGGCATATTGATAAACATAAAAGTTGCGATAAAAGTGGGGGATGTAAGCCCATTCAACGGTGTATTTATGGTCGATATTCATCACGCCTTCACCGTGGCCGTAGTAGCGTTTTAACAGGTCACCGTAAAGGGTGTTGAGCCGGTCGGCTGATAGAGCCTCACCGGCTTCAACGCGCTGGTGAATGGCGAGCTCAAATTCCGCGAACTGGGTTTGGCGAAAGAAGGTGCCGCGCAAACTCTGTAATTCCTGCAGTAAATAAAATAATTTTTCTTCTTTATTTCGGGCGTTCTTCTGCAAGTAATTCATCAGCAGGACTTCATGGCTGGTCGAAGCAATTTCTGCGATAAACGTAGCATATTCTGCTTTGACAAAGGGCTGGGCCTGGTTCGCTAGCAGCGAGTGCATGGCATGGCCCCACTCGTGGGCGTAGGTCGATAGCGATTCAAAATTGTCATTATGATTGAGCAGTAAATAAGGATGCACATCGTAGGCTGCGCCCATCATATAAGCACCACTGCGTTTACCCTGCATAGGGTAGATGTGCATCCAGTCCTGCATAGCGGCTTGCTGCTGAATGTGTTGGTAGTCTCCGCCCAGGGGCGCTAGGGCCAGCATTAGTATTTGCTGGGAGGCCTGTACGGTGTAGGGCTTGTCGATGGCGCTAACCGGGGGATAAACGTCGTAGTAGCCAGGGTCTTCAATGGCCATTAGTTTGGCGCGTAGTGCAAGATAGCGGTGCAGTGAACCGAGGTTTTCATTGACGGTAGATACCAGGGACAAATAGACCTGTTTGGGAATATTGTCAGCGGCTAATGCACGTTCAAGAGCGGATGGGTAATTCCGGGCTTTGGCTTCAAAGATATGAGCTTTTACCTGGCCCTCTAAGGTGACGGCAAGCGTTTGAGCGTAGTTTTGATAGCTACCGAAAAAGTTGTCAAACACCTCTTTGCGCAGCTCCCGTGAAGGGTTACTGCGGTAGCGGGTATAGGCCGCAGGGTTTAATGTAATACTTTCTCCATCGGGCAGGGTGAGCTCAGGCCAGGGGATTTCAGCATTGGTGAGTATGCTGTAAGTTTCTGCGGCAGTGGCGAGAGGGCTACCGGCTGACGCGAGCAATTTTTCTTCATTTTCTGAAAGTACGTGGGGTGACTGGCGGAGAATATTGCGAATATAAAAATCGTAGTCTTCCAGTGAGTTCTTGCCTCTGACAAAGGTATCGGCATTCATAAATTTCTCCAGCCGATGTTTGCCAACGGCGAGTAGCTCCGGGGCAATAAAACTGCTGCTTTCTTCGTAGCGCGTCATTAAATTTTCAATGAGTGCATGCTGTTCACGGGCTTGTGAGTTACCCAGATCAGTGTCTTTATTCAGGAAGCTATAGGTGTAAAGGCGTGCCAGGTTGCGGTAAATATCGGCATTAATCGTCAGGCAGCGGGCTAGCCGTTTGGCACTGCTACCCAGTTTTCCGCGACATTCTTCGAGGCTGGTGAATTGCTCCGGAATTTTCGCTTTCTCTTCTTCCCAGCTAGCAGTGTCGGAATAGAGCTCTGTTAAATCCCATAGGCCCGGTTCTACGGTGAGTGTTATCAGCTCGGGGTTGTTTGTTTCGGGTGCAGCTGCCAGCGCAGATAAACTACAGTTGAGTGTTAACGCCAGTGCGATATGTAATAGAAGCCTCGGTGCTTTAAGGTTCAACAATGCGTTTACAGTGATGGGCATAGTGTTTCGCTCTCGTTTCATTCTGTTGCTAGCGTTAAGTTTTTATAGCGGGTGTCTGTTCAATATCTTCAATCATACAATGCAACACGCCATCGCTGAGTGTCACGGCCACTGCGTCGTTCCTGGCAGTATTTGAGACATGGCTTATCACTTGTCCGCGCTTATTTTGCACGATGGCATAACCTCTTTCGAGGGTATTTAAAGGGCTAATCGCCTGTAGTAGTGCGACGGTGGAACTTAGCTTCTGACGCCTATCATCCATTGCTTTACCCATACTGGCATGCAGTCGTTCTTCGAGATAGGCCACTTGCATCGTCAGTTTTGATAGCCGTAACTGCGGTGTTTGCGCCTGGTGCCGGGTTTGAGTTTGTAGCAAGCGAGCCTGTAACTGGTGGAGGCAGCGCTCCATTGCTTTGTGTAAACGAATGTCGAGATTATCGAGGTGTTGGCTATGAGTGTTGATAATGTCGGCGGGGTGGCGCAAACGTTTGCGCAGGGCATTTAATTGTTGGGCGGCGTTGAATAAAGTGAGTCTGGCTTGCTGGCGAAACCAGTTGTCATAGGCCTGCAGGTTTTGCCGTAATTCATCGCCATCGGGGCTGGCCATTTCTGCCGCCGCTGATGGAGTGGGTGCTCGCGCATCGGCGACAAAGTCGGCAATGGTGGTATCGGTTTCATGGCCGACGCCGCTGATAACGGGGATCTTGCTTGCAGTAATAGCGCGAGCGACGGCCTCTTCGTTAAATGACCAAAGATCCTCAATAGAGCCGCCACCGCGACCGACAATTAATAGATCACATTCGCTGTGCTGATTGGCTTGTTGCAGCGCGCCTACAATGGCCTCAACGCTGGCATTACCCTGTACGGCACAAGGATAGATAGTGACCGGCAGCAGAGGGAAGCGGCGTTCAAGTACGTGCAGTATGTCGCGCAGTGCTGCGCCCGTGGGTGAGGTGATAATGCCAAGGTGTCGGGGGAATGTTGGTAGCTCTTTCTTGCGCTCGGTATCAAAAAGTCCCTCTTCGACGAGCTTGTCCTTTAATTGCTCAAAGCGACGTTGTAATTCACCAATACCCGCAGGCTCAATATGTTCGGCAATTAATTGGTAGTCGCCGCGGTTTTCGTAAAGCCCAACCTGACCTCGAATCAGAATCTGTTGGCCATTCTCTAGTTTGAACTTAACACCCCGGTTTCGATTGCGAAACATCGCGCAGCGGATCTGTGCCTTGTCATCTTTAAGGGTGAAATACCAGTGCCCGGATGCCGGGCGGGAGAGATTGCTGATTTCTCCGTCGACCCACAACAGGGATAAGTGGGTTTCCAGTAACTGTCGTGCACGTCGGTTGAGCTGGCTGACGCTGAAAACCTGTTTTTCAGGCTTGTTGGCAGCTGACGGTGGGGTAGCGGTTGGGCGTCTATTTTTCATGTTTGGATTGTAGATAAAAGCCTGGTCTTTGTAGAGAGATGTGAGCGCTTTTAGTGAAATTATTGTTTGGGGATTACTGTATGTGCTCACTGCTGGTGAGTACATATTGCTGAGAGGGTAGCTTCAAATATGACTGCGGATGCGCTCCTCATTTGAGGCAAGAAACGCTTGACACTCAGGCATTAAATGATAATAATTCTCATTCTCATTCGTATTTGTAGGAGTGGTTAAGGATGCCTGAGTTAGAGTTATTACCCCGTAAAAAAGTGCAAGAAAATAAACTGCGAATAGTCCCGGTGAGTAGCAATACGGTGAATACGGATTCGCTAATAGCATCATGCAAGGTGTTAACCATTGTTCATAATAACGATCAATATCAATTGCGAATTACCAGTAGAAATAAACTCATATTAACGAAGTGAAAGCTAGAGCAAGCCACCAAGCTATGAAATTTCATTTCTAGCAAGGCAGCCAGTCATTAGTTGTTTAGGACGTTTTGGCAACTGTTTTTGGAGAATGTCATGGATATGTCAGTTAATGAAGTAGCTATAAATAAAGCGATTAAAAAAGAGAAATATCAACAATTAAAAATATGTAAACCGAAGATTTTGGCGCGAGATGCTGCTAAAAATTTAGGCATATCAGAATGTGAACTGCTTACCTGTCGTCAGGGTAATGGTGTTGTTCGTTTGCTTGATGATGTCGAAACAATTCTGAATCAATTAATTCTACTGGGTCAGGTTATGGCTCTAACGCGTAATGAAGAATGCGTCCATGAGCGGACAGGTATTTACAATAATCCCAGTTTCTTTCATCAAAATCATGTGTCACTCGGCTTGTTTGTTAATTCTGATATAGACCTGCGTTTATTTATGGATCACTGGAAATATTGCTTCGCCTGTGCGGAACCTTCCAAAGATGGCATACGTAAGAGTATTCAGTTTTTTGATAAATCGGGTATGGCTGTACATAAAGTGTATTTGACGCCAGAGTCTAACGAATATGCTTATGATGTTTTGGTGAAAAAATTTCAGCACGATGAACCGGATGAGATTATTAGTTTTGTAAATTATGAAGCCAAACCTGCTGTCAGGCCCGATACTGCCGTTGATTGGCAGGGCTTCCGTTTAGCCTGGGATGCAATGCAAGATACCCACGAGTTCGTATCCTTATTAAAACAATTTAGAGTGGGGCGTGAACAAGGCTTCCGTAATGTCGGTGGCGACTATGCTCGGCGAGTCAGTAACGATGCAATGTGCCGTGTTTTGGAAATGGTTCGTGATCGACATTGCGAAATTATGATTTTTGTGGGTAATCGTGGCTGTATTCAAATTCATACGGGGCCTGTCGTAAAACTCAATCAATCGGTTGGTTGGTTTAATGTATTCGACCCTATATTCAACTTGCATTTGAATACCGATAATGTCGCCGGTAGCTGGGTAACCCGTAAGCCAACAAGTGAGGGCGTTGTGTCGGCATTGGAGTTATTTAATAGTGATGGCGAGACAATCGCCACGCTATTTGGGAAGCGAAGGCCTGGTGAGGAAGAGCAGACTTTATGGAAAGATATACTGGCTGAACTTCCAGCCTATAGCCTGACCTCTGCGGCTTGATTAGCTGGGGTGGCAGGTCGCTCGATAACGGAGGAAAGCTGATATGCAACAGATAAAAATAGTAGGGCCCTATCGACTGGCAGTACAAGATAAAGTGCGACTTGAGCTGTCTGCAGAGACACTGTCAAAACTTTTAAATAGCGGTCTGGTTTCTGTCAATAATTTTCGTTGTCTTGATCAAGGCTCTAAACAATGTGTCTGGAACCTGTTACTGGAAGGTCTCGGCCATTCATCGCAGCAATGTGCTGGCTTATGTTCAAAAACCTGCTGCCAGCAGAAAAACTTGAAGAGTAATAAGCCGCTACGCCAGTTGCGTGTCGATAGTTTAGGCTTGCCAGTATGGGAGATCGAGGATAATGTAGCCCCCGGCTTTAATTCAGCCGGTACGCGATTTTAGACCGTATTGAGAAGGGGTTGTGTGAAGGAGAAGGGGCGGTATGCAGGACTTTAGCTATTTTGTTTTTGCTCGTTCACTACACGTAGCGGCGGTCGTTTTCTGGATCGGTGGCGTGGCTTTTGTGACGACGGTACTTATTCCTGCTCTCAAGAAAATAGCGGCTGGTGACGATAAATTAGAATTATTTGAGCAGCTTGAAGGGCGCTTTTCTTTTCAGGCTAAAATCACTACCTTGCTCACGGGGATTAGTGGTTTTTACATGCTCGAGTTTATGAATGCATGGGAACGGTATTCGCAACCACAATTCTGGTGGATGCACTTAATGACCCTGGTCTGGGTTATTTTCACACTGGTTTTATTCTTATTTGAACCGCTTTTTTTACACCGCTGGTTTCGAGAGCGAGCACTTATCAATAGTGATAAAGCATTTGCATTGCTGCATAGAATGCACAAGGTTCTTTTAACACTGAGCGTATTAGCCGTACTCGGTGCTGTTGTGGGATCTCACGGTTTTACTTTTTAGCCCTTCATCAGGATCGTGATAGCGTATTGCTACGGGCTCTCATTACAAGAAATACACCGATCGCCAGGCAGGTAAATACGGCCGCCATCGATAAGCCCAATGGGCGAGCGATGACGTCGGGAAAGCGGATGAAAAAGCCTGCGCTAAGCACTAGCAACGATAAACTGAGAGCACCCTGTAAGTGAAAAGCACTGAGTTGCTCGTTTTTGCGCCACAAGCAAAATAACACTGCGATTATGCTTGTGGCGCTGAAACTGCTTAGGGCGGGCAGGCTGAGTACAACACTGGCGAAGGCAGACAAAGAAAGCGCCAGAGGTATGCCCCAAACAGTGGCTGTCCAGATATCATTGATCCAGTTTCTACCACCCCGGCGGGCCAGCCAGATATTAATGCCACTGGCCGATATGATGGTTAGCGCCAGGCCCAGCACGCCATAAACCGCGCATACCCACAGGCTGCCAAATTGGCCAAAATGTAAGCGATAGACTGAATAGAGGGCTTGTCGTCCCAAGGGCCCATCGGCTAGACCCTGAGTGTCGATGTACTGTCCGTCGACTGAGTAGCGATACATCTCGGCGTAAATGAGTCGACCGGGTAAGGTGGCGCCTATTTCGATAAATTGCTGCGCTGTTCCCAGCTTTTGGGCGACAATAAAAATCGGTTGGGCCTGTGGGAAGCGTTGTTTTTGAGTGTCTAAAATACGCGCTATATCCAGCGCGACCACGGGCGCGTCAAGCACGGGGTCAGCACCGTAGATGTCATCAATAAGCGCATGCCGGTCACTCGCATAAAAGGCGGCGGCACTGACGAATATTAATGGCCCTACGAGGCCGAAGAAGGCACCGGTAATACCCATCATTAAATGAAAAGGTAGGCCCCAGACGGATAGCCGGTTATGAATATCGGCCTGTTCGAGGCGGCGTGTACCACCGAGACGTAGGCTAAACGCATCTTTGAAAATACGCGGGTGGGCGACGATGCCGCTAATGATCAGGGCCACTAGCAGGGCGCCTAGCGTACCGGTGATGAGCGAGCCGATGGTTTTGGGCAGGTGCAAATAATAATGCAGCTCTCGCAGCATGTGCGTCCAGCCTTCGCGCACAGGCTCGCCGAGTGAGCCGTCGGCTTGTAAATACCATTCTTTATGGTCACCGGAGATGTGCATGCGTGGCTGACTTTCGCTGGGAAGAACAACATGCAGGCTGTCCGCAAACTGCCCCGTACGTTGGCGGTAGGACTCTATGGCTGTGGTGATCGTTTGCCCGTCGTAGTCAGTAAACTCTGTAACTAGGGGTTGTTCCCAGCGTTCAAAATAGTCGGCAAAAACAGCCAGCGTGCCGGTTAAGCAAATCAGGTACAGCAGGCCACCGGCACACAAACCAATGATCGAGTGGGCATCCAGTGACGCTTTTATTTGTGCAGGTGAGGCTATCGTTTTCATAGGAATAAATAGGCGCTAGATACGCCGCCAGCTGATAGTAGGAGCAAACTGTTGCGCGCCAATTTCTCGCTGCTACAGATCCAGTAGATGATTAAAGCAGTGAGGATGGGGTCGACCAGTGCAGCCACGACTAATTGTTCATTGCGGGCAATGGGCAGCAGGCCGGTTAAGGCTATTGTCGTCAGGCAGCCTGTTACTAAAGCGAGAGGGCCGGCGACGGTGAAGGTTGCCAGTTTATGCGTCAGGGATGTGTCGGAGAAACGCGCTGGCAAGCGAGGGGCTGTTGGTTTTACTGCACGAAATTCAAGTCCGCAGGCAATGACAAGCCAGGCTGTAAGCGTCGATGTGAGAAGCATATAGATGACGGCAAACTCGATGCCCACCTGGTGAGCCCAAATGTTGATAGCAGCCAGTAACATTAAACTGGCGAACGGGATCAGTATTCGATATTGAAGCCCTTGCTTTCTCCAGCCTGTGCGCAAGGCTAAAATGGCCCCGCCGCACAACAGCAGGGGCAGTGTGGATAGTAGTTCTGTGATCATCAATGTTTCTGTGGGCCTGTATGTGGAGCGTAAAGGAGGGGAAATCGCCCGCGTTTTTCCGCTTAAAGAAGTCGATGCGAGCGGGATCGTTATCGAGTGATTAGCCCCTAAAAATTAAGGCTCATTGTACCTACGACAGTCCGCTCTTCTGCAGCAAAACAAGCGCCACCAACGGAACAGGTTCCGTAGTATTCTTTGTCGAACAAATTTCTAACATTGAGGGCAAAACTAATAGCGTCCAGGTCGTAGGCAATTAGGCCGTCGATAACCGTGTAGCTATCCGTTGTGATTCTTTCAACCGAAGGTGCCAGCGGGTTTGGAAACAGGTAAGCATTACCATTGCTCTCGTTTTTACCGGCATAGCGCACGCCCGTTCCAATGCGCAGTCGAGAAAGTCGGTCGCTTGATGGCACCCAGGTAAGCCATGCGGAGGCCTGTTTTTCGGGAACATATTCGACATTTTGTCCCGTTGGGTCTTCTGTATCTAGCAGGGTGTAGTTGGCCTGTAAGTGGAAGTCGCCAATCACAGTTTGCCCTTCTATTTCGATACCTTTGATTTTTGCAGTGCCTTTTTGTTGCGCAGGTGAGCCGGGAAAGGCGAGCGGGTCAGGCAAGTTGGTTTGTTCAATGTCGAAAAAGGCAAGGGTGACGTAAGTCTGTGTACCTTGTGGTTGGTACTTCAGTCCGATCTCTGTTTGCTTGCCTTCCTGCGGGTCAAACTGCTTGTTGGTATATGCATCAGTGCCGATGACCGGATCAAAGGATTCGGCATAACTAATATAAGGGTTGAGGCCAATAGACGTTCTGTAGAGCGCTCCAACGCTATACGTTGTGGCGTAATCGTTTTGTTGGGATGTGCCATTATCATTTTCGACTTCGTCGTAGCGAAGACCAGCGTTGAAAATCAGGTTGCCAATTTCTATCTGATCATTAATGTAGATGCCAAGCGTATCTATGTTGCTTTCGCTTGATTTACCTACGGCCTCAAAAAAGGCATCCGGTGGAATTTCACTGCCGCTATAAGCCGGCGAAAACACATTGAAGGTACTCGGCAGGCCCATTGGGAAAAATTGGGCAGCTGCCGCTAGCGAAGGATAATTAAGGTAGGCAACTTTTTTGTCGGTATCTATTTTTTGATAATTTACGCCGAACAATACTTCGTGGAATATCGCCCCGGTATTGAAATGTGCCCTAAGCCGTGTGTCGATAGCGATCTGTTCCGCTGAGGCTGGCGCATCGTACCAGCTTCTGCCAATGGCGGTGCCGTTGGGTAAAGTACTTGGATTGCCGCCCTGAGGGGAGATCCATGACTGGCTATAGTCGGCCTCACTGTCGCGGTAGCGGGCGGAGCCTTCTACCGAGAAGACCGCATTAATCATATGCTGACCAAACAGCGTTACCGATGTCGACTCCGTGTCGTAGCGATTAAAATGGGGGTCTCCGGCGTAGAAATAAGCATCAACTTCCTGACCGCTTGCACCGGCACACATTGCCGGGTTGGATACGGATACGCTACTGCTGGCGCAACCAGTGACGCTTAGGGGGGAGAACTGATGTGCCGTATCACTTTCTCGATCGGTGTAATTTACTAATGCGGTCAACAGGGTTCTGTCATTTTCAAAGGTAATTGACGGGGCAAGCACTAATGAATCGTCTTCAATATGGTCTATCTGGGTGTTACTTTCACGGTACAGGGCGACGAGCCGTGCCGTTAAATTGCCGTCACCTGACAAATCAAAGCCCATGTCGGTCGCCACTTCCATCCGGTCGTGGGATCCTCCGCTAACCACTAATTCACGTTCCAGGTTATCGCGTCCTGCGCGTTTGCTGATCGCGTTTACAATGCCACCCGGTGAGCCTTCGCCGTATAAAACGGAGGCTGGGCCTTTGAGCACTTCAACTTGCTCGAGCGTGTATATTTCAGTGCGCGCATTGTTATAAAAGCCAAATAAAACCTGAATGTTGTCGAGGTATTCAGGCACTCGTAGCCCTCGAATCCGCGGGAAATCCCCCCGTGTTGAATACCCGAATGTATCGCCCACAACACCTGCGGTGTAGTTGAGTGTATCGTCCAGAGTCAGTGCGCCCCGTTCGATAAATTGCTCTGCGGTGATAACACTGACAGAGCGGGCGGTTTCCATAATGGGCGTGTCAGACTTGGTGGCGGAATAGCGGGTTAAAACGCTGGTGGTAAATACCTCCTCCATTATCTTGTGTTCTGATGGCGCTGTATTGGCGAACAGTACCGGGGCGTGTGATATGAGTAATAGCGACGGAAATAACCAGCTTTTTATCATTTAAATACTGACCTTGAAATAGAGGGCTGGGGCCGCGGGGGCAGCTAAAACCCTTATTTAAGAGTGATGTGGTCAAAACCCCTGGCTGTACTTTGTCAGGCAGGGTTTGACTCAGTGAGTTTGCTAAACAGGATTAAAAGCAGGGTTGTGGCAAATAAACGGACTTGCTGTTTATGTCTTTACACTGTTTTAAACGTCGCCCTGGTTTGTTAAAGCGACTTGCTGTGCTCGCTTAAATAGCTAGCAACGCCTTCGGGGCTTGCATCCATTCCGTCTTCTCCAGCCTGCCAACCAGCGGGGCAAACCTCACCGTGGGCTTCGTGGAATTGCCAGGCATCAACTAATCGTAGGTATTCATCAACATTGCGGCCTAATGGCAGGTCGTTGATTGATTGATGGCGAATAATGCCGTTGGCGTCAATCAGAAAGGTGGCACGTAACGCGACGTCTTCACTGGGGGCCTGCACGCCATAGCTGTTAATGATTTTGTGCGAACAGTCGGCGACCATCGGATAACCCAGCGGGCCAACACCACCGTTTTCGACAGCCGTATTGCGCCATGCCAGGTGAGTAAATTGCGAGTCGATAGAGACGGCGATAACCTGGGTTTTTTTCTCGGCGAAGGCGGCAAGACGATGATTAAATGCAATTAGCTCGGAAGGGCAAACAAAGGTGAAATCTAAGGGATAGAAAAATAATATACCGTAATCGCCATTCAGTTGTTCATGCAGATTAAAGTCTTCGTTGATAGTGCCGTCGCCCATAACAGCTTGAGTGGAAAATTCAGGTGCGCGTTGACCAATTAAATTCATATTTTTCTCCAGTATTGTTTAAAGGTGGTGTTTATATAGAGACGTATAATTTAGTGTGGCCCCGTTCTGGGTCTGTCGTCCGTTGTTATTTGTCCGCGGCACATTTGCACCCAATCCATGGCTAGCGAGCGGTATAAAAAGCGCGGCTTTGAGTCGGTGTCGCAACGAACAGCGAGCATGTGTAGGTGTTGATAAGCGGCCTCGGCGTAGGATTTCTCCTGGGTGAGGGCAAATTTACTCATTAAAAACAACAAGGACATTTGTAGTGTTTCCTGGGTGGGGCCCTTTGTGCTGCTGTCCTGCTGGGTAGGCGATTGCGCTTTATTAGCGTCGAGTGTCAGCTCATGGTTTACCGCCTTGGGCTGACTGCCTGGCGGTGATGCTTTACTTGTTTCCGAGGTAGGCGGTGTCGGTGCGAGGACTGGGTTACTGTCTGATTTTATTTTTTTCATTCGCTTTCTCCTTAGCCCGTGGGCGCTGTTTAATCCGAAACAATCTAACGCTAATGCTATCGATAATTATTATCATTTGTAATTATTGAGGTGTCAACTACTTTAGACGGTCGATCTTATTTAAGGGGTGAGATACCGATTTTGCAGCTTTAAAATGCTGTGAGAGCGTGGTGTTTTAGGGCGTTAAAATGAATAGCGTTCTTGGCGGTGGTTAAAAACATCCCGTGAGTGAGTTTACCCAGCCATTTGGGCGCGATACAATGCGCTGCTTCCTCACTTCCACCGACCTTGGAATCAAGCTTTATGCTGCGAATTTCTCAGGAAGCACTTACCTTCGACGACGTACTACTCATCCCCGGATATTCCGAGGTGGTGGCGACTGACGTCAGCCTGAAAACCCGTTTAACGCGGGGCATTACTCTCAATATTCCCCTGGTGTCCGCTGCCATGGATACCGTCACCGAATCACGCCTTGCCATTGCTTTGGCCCAGGAGGGCGGTATTGGTATCGTCCATAAAAACCTGACTATTGCCGAGCAGGCTCTTGAAGTGCGGGCGGTGAAAAAGTTTGAAAGTGGCGTGGTTAAAGACCCCATTACCATCAGCGGCAAAGCCAGTATTCGTGAGCTGGTGGCGATTACTCAGGAGAACAATATCTCCGGGGTACCCGTGGTTGAGAACGGTGAATTGCTGGGTATCGTTACACGCCGTGACGTGCGCTTTGAAAACGACCTCGATGCTACTGTGGCAACGGTGATGACACCGAAAAAGCGTTTGGTGACGGTGCAGGAAGGCGAGAGCGCTGCGGAAGTGAAGCGCTTACTGCATAAATACCGCATTGAAAGAATTTTGGTGGTTAACGAAAACTTCGACCTCAAGGGTCTGATTACCGTTAAAGATATTGATAAAGCGGCCCGTTATCCCAATGCCTGTAAAGATGAGCAGGGCCGTTTGCGTGTTGGTGCATCGGTTGGTACGGGTGTTGATACTGATCAGCGTGTAGAGGCTCTGGTTAATGCCGGAGTTGATGTGCTGGTCGTTGATACGGCCCACGGGCATTCCAAAAATGTTCTCGACCGCGTGCGTTCCATCAAAACCCAATACCCCGATGTGCAGGTGATTGGCGGTAATATTGCCTCGGCCGAAGCGGCCATCGCTCTGGCGGATGCCGGAGCCGATGCTGTCAAAGTGGGCATTGGCCCCGGTTCGATTTGTACCACACGCATCGTGACTGGCGTTGGTGTGCCCCAGGTATCAGCCATTGCCAATGTCGTTAAAGCCTTAGAAAATCGCGATGTGCCAGTAATTGCTGATGGCGGCATTCGCTACTCGGGCGATATCTGCAAAGCCGTGGTCGCCGGTGCCCATGTGATTATGGTCGGCTCTATGTTTGCGGGCACTGAAGAAGCACCGGGCGAGATTGAGCTCTATCAGGGTAGAACCTACAAAGCTTATCGCGGTATGGGCTCGCTAGGTGCGATGGCTCAGGTACAGGGTTCCAGTGACCGCTATTTTCAGGATGCTTCGGCCGGTGCTGAAAAGCTCGTGCCTGAGGGCATTGAGGGCCGCGTGCCGTACAAAGGCCCAGTGTCGGTCATTATTCATCAAATGATGGGCGGCCTGCGTTCATCAATGGGTTACACCGGTAGCCCCGATATTGAAACCATGCGTACCCGGCCCGAGTTTGTTCGTGTCACCAGTGCCGGTATGGGCGAGAGTCATGTACACGATGTCAGCATTACGAAAGAAGCGCCGAATTATCCGGTGAGTGGCGGCTAAATTTATTGCCGCCCTTAATGTAGATTAAAAAAGATTCATATTTAAAAAGAGACGGGGCCAATGGGCTCCGTTTTCTTATTGGCTAACAAGCTGTTGAAAGCAAAACCCAGTTTTGAAGGAAATACCATGAGCGCAAATCTTCACACCGACAAAATACTGATCCTCGATTTCGGTTCCCAGTACACCCAGCTAATCGCCCGGCAAGTGAGAGAAGCGGGAGTCTATTGTGAGGTTCGCGCCTACGATATGAGCGCGGATGAGCTGCGCGAGTTTAAGCCGGCGGGCATTATTCTCTCTGGTGGCCCCGAATCCGTAACGGAGGGTGAAGCGCCTCAGGCCGATGACTCCGTCTTCGAGTTTGGCGTGCCCGTACTCGGTATTTGCTACGGCATGCAAACCATGGCGACCCAATTGGGCGGCAAGGTACTGTCCTCCGATGTGCATGAATTCGGTTATGCCAGAGTTGATGTTAGTGGCGATAGCACATTACTGCGGGATATTAGCGATCATGTTCACCCACAAGACGGCCGGGCTCAGCTCGATGTGTGGATGAGCCATGGCGATAAAGTCACCACCATGCCCGAAGGTTTTCAGCTACTGGCCTCGACAGAATCCTGTCCCATTGCTGGAATGTACCACCCGGAGAGTCGCTGGTACGGCTTACAGTTTCACCCTGAAGTGACCCATACCCTACAAGGGCAGCGTATTTTTGCCCACTTTATTATCGATATTTGCGGTTGCGAAACCCTGTGGACACCGGCCAATATTATCGACGATGCCATTGCGCGAGTACGTGAAACCGTCGGTAGTGAAAAAGTCTTGCTGGGTTTATCCGGCGGCGTTGACTCCTCCGTAGTGGCGGCGATGTTACACCGCGCCATTGGCGATCAGCTGACCTGCGTATTTGTCGACAATGGTTTACTGCGTAAAAACGAAGGCGACCAGGTGATGGATATGTTCGCCCGCAATATGGGCGTGCGAGTCATTCGGGTGGATGCCGAGGACGAGTTTCTCGATGCCCTGGCCGGTGAAAGCGATCCTGAGAAAAAACGTAAAATAATTGGTAACACCTTTATTAATATTTTTGACCGGGAAGCGACGCGTTTAAAGGATGTTAACTGGTTGGCGCAAGGCACGATTTATCCCGATGTGATCGAATCGGCAGCCTCAAAAACCGGCAAATCCCACGTCATTAAATCCCACCACAATGTCGGCGGTTTGCCCGACGATATGAACCTGAAACTGGTCGAGCCTCTACGTGAATTATTTAAAGATGAGGTGAGAAAAATAGGCCTTGAACTGGGCCTGCCCTACGACATGGTCTATCGCCATCCCTTCCCTGGCCCCGGGCTGGGCGTACGAATTCTCGGTGAAGTAAAAAAAGAATTCGCCGACTTATTGCGCGAAGCCGACGCGATTTTTATTGAAGAACTTTATCGCGCCGATCTTTATCACAAAACAAGTCAGGCCTTCGTTGTCTTTTTGCCGGTTAAATCCGTCGGCGTAGTGGGTGATGCTCGACGCTATGAATACGTGGTATCACTGCGGGCCGTTGAAACTATCGACTTTATGACCGCACGCTGGGCGCACTTACCCTACGATTTTCTCGAGCTGGTTTCAGGTCGTATTATTAATGAAATATCGGGCATTTCCCGTGTTGCTTATGATATTTCTAGCAAGCCACCGGCGACGATTGAGTGGGAATAATTCCACGTCTGGCACTGGGCAACTAAAGGCAATATCTGCACGTACCCCCCCCGTAATTAAAGATAATTTTATTATATTGTCTGGCAACACCAGGCACCGTCAAGCATGCTTTTTAAATGGTATGAATGATGGTTTTGTCGCCAAGCTCATAGCAGCGCGTTATTTTTGATGGCGCTTCACTATCGAGTACCCTGTGTGCCGCTAAGGAGGGCAATAAGGCTTGCTCGCTTGTCGATAATTTCCTGGCATCATATTTCATACTGACATTATTATATTTTATGTAAGAGTATTCGTTATTTCCGACTTTCTAGTAAATAATGAGGTATTGCTTTTGGATATTGATGCGCAGGCTTTCGCCAAGCGGGGGTGGCGGTGTGGAGTGCCCATGATCTAGAGCGTATTCTCGCTCACGGCAGTAAGGTGTTGATACGGGTTCGTTAGTAGGCAAGGCTGCAATTGCAGATTACTGATGAGCAGTGTTGGAAAAATGCCAGACCTGCACTTCGAATTGCTTGATGCCTGTACGGGTGTTAACGCCATCAGGCTCTATTACAAACCGGTGATAGATGAGTCGGCTATAGCACTGGCGGAATTTGATGCCGGTAGCAAAGTTGAACGTATTGACGCGCACTATCGTTAGCGGTGTGTTGAAAATTACTGCAATGCTACATTTCGTACTGTCAATTTTATCAAAATCACTTTTCCCTAATCACCAGCCACCGCTTCAGGTATGCGTGGATACAAAAACTGATATTCAAGCTGTTAACCAAAATGAAATATGCGAGGTGTATGTTTAAGGGCAATGCTCGGCCATAGCGTTTAGTTGTAAACCTTTGAATGGATATTCTGATGATTGCTGAATTGGATGAGTGTGCGGCACTGACCGACCTTTGCGAACAGCTGGTCGCGTTGAAAAAAATAATTTGTTCTGAATCTTGTCGATTAATGGCCGAGAATACCGAGGTTGATGATATGTCAGAGCCTTCGGCAAGCCTCTGTAACCTTGCGAATTATCTTGCTTTGCGTGAACAGGATCTGCGGCCACTGCAGGAACAACTTGCGCATTTTTCGCTATCGTCTTTGGGTCGCAGTGAGGCCCATGTGATGGAAACACTGGAAACACTGATTCGTTTATTGAGCCGGGCGGTGAATCGCGCTGTTCCCTCGATGGGTGCAACGCCGGTATCTCTACGAGAGGGTGAGCAGCTACTGGCACGCCATATAGAACAGGTGCTGGGGCCAAAACCCGATAGCCCGATACACCTTATGGTGACCTTACCAAGGGAAGCGGCTGAAAATCATGCCTTGATTGATGCCCTGCTATTAGCGGGTACCAGTTGCGTTCGTATTAATTGTGCTCATGATGACGTGGCAATATGGGAAGCTATGATCAAAGGCGTACGTGCGGCTGAACAACGCCATGGTCGCACCTGCCGGATTCAAATGGATCTGTCTGGCCCCAAATTAAGGACAGGTCATTTAATGCAATGTGCTTCTAACATTGAGCTGCGTGGCCATAAGGCATTGGGCGCGAGTCTTGATGCGCCCGATTTAGTATTGATCACCGATAAGCGTGAACGTTTAGAATGCCATTCTGGACAAGGCCTGTTGATGGAGCAAGAGGATTTTGCGCTGTTTAACATTGGCGATCAGCTTCTTTTTCAGGACTGTCGTGGCAAAAAGCGCCACCTGGAAATTATTGAAAAGGTAGACGGGGCTGGCTATTGGTGCGTCTGTAAACGCAATGCTGTCATCGACTTGAATACAGAGTTTACCTTGTTAAAACAGGGTGAAAATAAAGTGCGAAAACATCGTATTCACTGCCTCCGTTTTGTTCAGCTTACGGTGCCATTGCGCTTATTTAAAGGGGATATATTTTTATTATGCAATGGTAGTGAACCCCTGAATTCCCAAAACAATGTGCCCAGTATCTCTATTCAGGTGCCCGAAATCCTGGAGCGCCTTGTTGCTGGAACTCGGATCTGGTTTGACGATGGCAAACTTGGCGGTCATGTTCAAAAATCCAGTGCTGAAGGTGTCATGATATTGATAGATCACGCACCACCCAAAGGTGCCAAGCTGGGTCCAGATAAAGGTATTAATGTTCCGGGGGTTGATCTGGGTTTGTCTGCCCTTAGCTCAAAAGATTTAGAGGATCTTGATTTTGTGGTGGCTTACGCTGACTTGGTGGCACTTTCCTTTACCGAGCGGCTTGAAGATGTTGAGCGGCTGATCAGTGAAATGCAGAAACGTGGTGATGAGTTGCCGGTTATTTTAAAAATTGAAACTGAGCGCGGTATCGCTAATTTGCCGACCATTCTACTGGCAAGTATGGATAAATATAATCTGGGAGTCATGATTGCACGGGGAGATTTGGCGGTAGAAGTGGGTGGTGCACGCATGGCTGAACTTCAGGAAGAGTTGTTATGGTTATGCGAAGCGGCGCACCTGCCGGTGATATGGGCGACTCAGGTGCTGGAGACACTGGTGAAAGAGGGCGGATTGTCGCGGCCTGAAATGACCGATGCCGCTGCCTCCGGACGGGCCGACTGTGTCATGCTTAACAAAGGGCCCTATATTGTTGAGGGAGTACATACACTGTGTGATGTGCTTGGGCGTATGCAAAACCACCAACACAAAAAAACGCCACGTATGTGTTCGCTGCACTGGTCAGAGGTGTCCTGAATAACAGGGGATACAAAGATAACCGCTTATATTTTAGGTAATCGAGTTGGCTTTGGATCCGAAGAAAAAATGCTACTGTTTTAAGTCCTGGTTTTCAGTTCTGATAAATTGTTGAAGATAGTAAAACGCACCTATTAATGGTGCATCCGTGTTGTGGCAGATCACCAGGGGAATAGTGGCTAGCCAGTCATGGAATTGATGCTTGTCTGTAAAGCAGGTAAGAAAGCGGGTCACATCAAGATAGGCTAGCAGCCTTGGCATCAGGCCTCCGGCTATGACGACACCGCCCGTGCTGAAGTACTGCATCGCAACGTTCGATGCCTCGGTCGCCATTAGTCTAATAAAACATTGCACCGTAGCGATGGCAGCGGGGTGGCCGGCGTTAGCTTTGTCTAAAATTTGTGCTGGGCTGATTGTTTCATTGAGATCTTGGGTTTTATGTTCGCGAGTAAAATACGTGTACATGCGCTGTAGGCCGCGACCGGATAACAGATCCTCAATACTCAAAAATCCGCAACTTTCTTTTGTTAATACATATTCATTTAATTCGCGGCTAATAGCATCGTGGGGAGAGAAATCTTTGTGCCCGCCTTCGCTATTAATTGTGTGGTGGTGTTTAAGATTGTGATCCCACACCAGTACAGATTCGCCGAGACCGGTTCCCGCAGCGATGACAGCTATTGGGCCATCATGCAGCTTAGGTGGGGCATTTTGTAAGACAATAAAATCGTCCTTGTTTAATAGCGGTACAGCCAGTGCGGTTGCCGAAAGATCATTGATCAAGATTGTCGATTTAATCGAAAAATGTTGGGAGATGTCTGCGCCGTTAATTTGCCAATTAAGATTGGTCATGGCGCAATGATTGTTATGCACTGGGCCAGCTGTTGCCAGGCAGGCAAACGTTATTGCTGGTTTATGCTGTTGTAAGAAGTCAGAGAGAATCTCGTTAAAGTCGTAAAATTTAGCATTGAGGTAGGTTTGTAGATGCAGGGGTTTATATGAAGCATTATCTGCAACCAGACACAGTCGGGTTTTTGTTCCCCCGATGTCAGCACATAAAAACATAGTGGGGTGTTTCCATTCATTAAACGTTAGATTAACACAGATTTTATTGCTGCTTTGTGGCAATAAAAATACTGATCGTGAAAATATTTCTTCGTATCTAATCATGATTAGATATTTTCTTTGTACTCTAAATTGTCATCTTTTATCAGGTATTCTGTGGGGATTGTAAGTAGTCGCCAGGGAGTTTCTTTTATGTCAGGCAAGCGGTTTTTTGTTGAGGTTCAACCACGCATCCCGGTTGAATTGAAACGACTAAATGAATTTTCAAATAATTTAATCTATAGCTGGGAGCGTCAAATACGCTCTTTATTTCCACGCCTGGATTCCAGGCTTTGGGAGGATTGTGGTCACAACCCAACAATATTTTTGCGTCGAATTGATCAGCGCTTACTTGAAAATGCAGTTTCAGATACCACGTTTATGCAAGAGTATGCTCGGGCTTGTTCAAGTTACGATAGTTATTTGGGAGGTGAGCTGCAAAAAGAAGTTGTCGATTGTTTTCATTCCGACGATCTTGTTTCTTACTCGTGTGCTGAATTCGGCTTGCATGAAAGCTTGCCTATTTATTCAGGTGGGCTCGGAATTTTGGCAGGGGATCATTGTAAAGCGGCGAGTGATTTGGGTATTCCGTTTGTCGCTATGGGTATTTTGTATCACCTGGGGTATTTTATTCAGCGTATAGACGGCGAAGGTAATCAGATCGCGGAATATACGGCCAATAATTTTTCTGATTTACCGGTCAAGCCCGTTTTTGATGCCGATGGACAACGAATAATGGTGATAGTAACCATTGCCGGTCGGCAAATCTTCCTGCAGCTGTGGTTGGCCAAGGTCGGTCATATATCACTCTATTTGTTGGACAGCGATATTGAGCAAAATACGGCGACAGACCGTGCGATAACGCATCAACTTTATGGTGGCGATAATAATAATCGCTTGTTACAAGAAGTGGTGCTCGGCATTGGTGGGGTTAGGGCACACCGGGCACTGGGGCTTAAACCAACGGTGTGGCATATCAATGAAGGTCATGCAGCGTTTCAAATCATCGAACGGTGTCGTGAACTGGTTGCTGTGGGTGAGAGTTTTACTACCGCGCTTGAAGCGGTTGCGGCGAATACGGTTTTCACCAGTCATACGCCGGTACCCGCAGGTCATGATGTTTTTGACCACGAGCAGATCAGTCATAATTTGGGGGATATGGTTTGTGATCTGGGCATTAGTATGGCCGAGTTTTTTGAACTTGGGCGCAGTCCAACGAGTGAGAATGGTTTCAATATGACGGCATTGGCACTGCGGGGATCCCGCTTTCACAACGGCGTGAGTCGTATTCATGGCGGCGTTGCATCAGAGCAGAGTGCTTACGTGTGGCCAGACATTCCCGCCGATGAAAACCCTGTCGATTATGTGACTAATGGTATTCATTTACCCACGTTTATCAGTAACGAATGGAATACCACGTTTGATCTGCAATTCGGCGGCGGCTGGCGAAATAATTTGCTAACACCCGATTACTGGCGTGTTATCGACACTATTCCCGATCATAATTTCTGGAGTGTGCGCAGGCTGATGAAAGCGCGAATGCTTGAGTTAATTAACCGTGGATACACGGAGCAATTACGCCGTAACGGTGTTAATGACTCGCAAATACAGCGGCTGACACGTTTTATAAACCCTCACAACACAGATGTACTGACAGTGGGTTTTGCACGCCGTTTTGCTACCTACAAGCGGGCCTGGCTATTATTTTCAGACCTCGAGCGCCTAAAAAAGCTATTGGATGATTCAACGCGCCCGGTGGTATTTATTTTCGCAGGTAAAGCGCATCCCCATGATGAACCGGGTCAGGACATGATTCGGCGTATTCATGAAATTTCCTTGATGCCGGACTTTGAAGGTAAGGTTATTCTCATTGAAAACTATGATATGTCTTTGGCGCGAAAGCTGGTAACGGGTGTTGATGTCTGGCTGAATACGCCTGCATTTCCCTTAGAGGCTAGTGGTACGTCCGGGCAAAAAGCGGGTATCAACGGTGTGCTCAATTTGAGTGTGCTCGACGGCTGGTGGGATGAGGGATATAACGGCGACAACGGTTGGAAGATTTCTGCCCATGATGCTTCGTTCGAGGAAGATTTTCGCAATGCTGAAGAATCGAGGGAATTGTTACTTTGCCTGGAGCAAGAGGTAGTACCTCTTTATTACCATCGTGAGGGCAGTGGTTATTCGGAGGGCTGGATTGAAAAAAGTAAAAACGCCATGAAATCCTTGATTCCCCAATATAACTCCCAGCGCATGGTGGTGGATTATATCCGTCGTTTTTATGTTCCCGCCTCAGCACAGGGCGGACGCTTAAGTAAGGGTGTTAATCTTGAGAAAGCCCGAGAGTTGACCCAGTGGAAAACAAAAATTCGCGAACATTGGCACGGTATTCATATTGAGCTGGCTCAGCAACCACAAGCGAGTTTATTTCGCGATGAGCAGTTTCATCTTTTAGTGAACGTTGCTCTGGATGGCCTGGAACCGGAAGATGTCATTGTCGAGTGCCTGCTTGGCGAAGGTTCTGAGGATTCTTTTGCGCCGCACAGTGTGCTTGCTTTAGAGTTCCAGTCATTTAATTCGGCAGGTCAGGCTGAATATTCGTTGTCGATCAGCCTGGATAGTTCGGGTAGCCAGAGTTATATGCTGCGTATTTTTCCCTATCATTCATTGCTAGCTCATCGCTTTGAAATGGGTTTTTTAAAGTGGGTTTGATCTGGCAGACTGTTGAAATTAACTGAATCAAGCCAGATACAAGACAAAATTTAGAAAGAAAGCAGACAGCTAAAATAGACAGCTACGGTCGATTTTTCAAGTGAGTGGTTCTTTGTAACTACCGAGAACTTCTGCAGGGTTTAGAAGCTGTATGGTTCGTAATTACACGAATACATCTGCGTGTAATTTTGTTGCCATAAATTACAAATATATTCTTACTTGGGTGTGTTTTATTAGTTGGTGGCCTAATGAAAATTCTTGTCATAAACGCGGGAAGTTCATCGATAAAATTCAAGCTTGTTGAACAACAGGATCTCTCTACTATTGTTGCTGGAATCATCGAATGCATAGGCACCCCAGATTGCAAGATAAGCTGTCACATTTATAAGGCAGGGGAGATTAATGCAAAGCAGGAAGAAGCGCATCTTCTTAGTAGTTATAGAGAAGGATTTGAGCTTCTTATTAAGTATCTGTTCAAGCGGCCCTTTATTAAAGACCCAGGTCATTTAGCGGCTATCGGACATAGAGTTGTTCATGGCGGTGAGCAGTTTAAGCAATCGGCTCTGATTACAGAGCCTGTTATTGAAGCTATTAAAAAAAATATTCCACTGGCGCCAATCCATAATCCTGTAAGCCTGACAGGAATTAATGTTTTTCTAGAGATGTTTCCCGAAATACCACAGGTGGCAATTTTTGATACTGCTTTTCATCAGACTATGCCAGCCAAAGCCTTCCGTTATCCTCTGCCAGAGCAGCTATACACAGAATATAGGATTCGTCGCTATGGTTTTCACGGCACCTCGCATCAATATGCGGCTAACTGTGCTGCTGAATTGTTATGCAAGCCCCTGTCAAAGCTCAATCTTATTACCTTGCATCTCGGAAATGGTGCAAGTGCGGCGGCGATTAAAAGTGGCCGTTCTATTGATACCTCAATGGGTTTGACGCCGCTGGAAGGTCTAATGATGGGCGCTCGAAGTGGTGATATTGATCCAGCCATAATATTTTATATGACTCACTTCTCTGGGTACGGTTATGAAAAAATTGAAAGATTACTCAATCAAGAGTCAGGTCTATTGGGTGTTTGTGGTTCAAACGATCTACGAGAAATTGAGCGTTTGATTAAGCAGGGTGATGAGCGGGCCATACTTGCAATTGATATGTACTGCTATCGTATTAAAAAATATATTGGTGCTTATTTTGCCATCCTCGGGGGTCTTGATGGGCTTGTTTTTACCGCTGGCGTTGGTGAAAACAGCTCAATCGTTCGCCTGCAGGTCTGTCAAGGACTTGAGCATTTTGGTATTTGCATTAACCCTGAAAAAAACAGTGAAGAGATTAATTCTGCAACAGAAATACAGAGTGATTCAAGCACAGTTAAAATTCTGGTCATCCCTGCTGATGAAGAACTGGAAATTGCTCGACAGACGCTGGCTTGTCTTCACAACGGCTGAGGTTACGGTGGCCAAAAATAGCGAAATACTCTTTTAAATCACCTAATTACTGAAGAGAGATTATGAACAGCTTGCAAAAGTTAAATCAATTTGGCCAGTCAATCTGGCTTGACTACATTCGGCGTAATCTTTTTGCTAGCGGTGAACTAAAGCGCCTAGTCACAGAGGATGGCATTACGGGTGTCACTTCAAACCCCTCAATTTTTGAAAAAGCCATTGCGGGCAGTACCGATTATCAGGATGCTATTCTCACGTTTTCGGCTAACGATGATGTCGATGCCAAGGCTATATTCGAATCCCTGGAGACCTTCGATATACAGCAGGCTGCCGATATCCTAAGACCGGTATACGAGGCCACTGATCATCGAGACGGCTATGTCAGTATGGAGGTTTCTCCTCGGCTTGCCCATGATGGGGAAGCGACCCTTGCTGAAGCCAGGCGTTTGTGGGTGGCAGTTGATCGGCCAAATCTTATGGTCAAGGTCCCGGCAACGCCCGAAGGCTTACCCGTTATCGAGATCCTGATTAGTGAAGGTATTAATGTCAATGTTACGCTGCTGTTTGCTACCGATGTTTATCAGGAGGTTGCCGATGCTTTTATTCGGGGATTGGAAACGAGGCTGAGCAATGGCAGCGATATTTCGACTGTTGCCAGTGTTGCCAGTATGTTTGTCAGCCGCGTCGATACCATGGTCGACAAGCTGATTGATGAACGCCTAGACGAATTGGAAGATCCCCAGCAGGTTGTATTGCTCAAGGGCATCAAGACCAAAGTGGCAATTGCCAATGCTAGGTTAAGTTATCAGCGCTACAAGCAGATTTACAGCAGTGAGCGCTGGCAGGCTCTGGTCGATAAAGGTGCAAAACCCCAGCGTATATTATGGGCCAGTACGGGTGCAAAGAACCCGGCTGTCCGTGACACCCTGTATATAGAAGAGTTGATCGGCCCCGACACAGTCAATACTGTGCCGCCAGCAACCATGAATGCCTTTCGTGATCATGGCCAGCCGAGGAACTCTCTCGATGAGCATGTTGAAACAGCGCACAATGTGCTTGCTACCCTCAAGGACTCCGGCATCGATTTGGAGGAGGTCATGGCTCAGCTGCTTAAAGACGGCTTGCGCTTATTTGTCGATGCTTTCGATAAATTACTTGATGCTGTTGATGCGGTCAGAACATCTAAAGGCCATGTCATTGGAGCGCAGACATCATCACTACCCGCAGAGTTGGACAAGCATGTGGCTGTGGCACTGGATGATTGGCAGAAAAACAACAAGGTACGTTCACTTTGGGCTTGTGATTCCGGGCTGTGGACAGGCATGGACGAAGCGCAATGGTTGGGTTGGCTCGATATTGCCCAGAGCCAGATTGCTGACATTAAAAATCTGAAAAGAATATTTGAAGAAAATACAGGGAACCCTACGAAGCATTTAGTCCTGTTGGGTATGGGTGGCTCCAGCCTGGCACCCGACGTGTTGCGCCACACCTTTGGTAAAATTGAGCACCACCCGGAACTTTTGATACTGGATTCTACCGATCCCGCACAGATCAGACAGATAGAGGAAAGGATTGATTACCTGCATACCCAATTTTTGGTATGCAGTAAGTCAGGCAGCACGCTGGAGCCGAACGTCTTCAGGGAATACTTTTTTGCCCGAGCAGCTGAAGCTCTTGGCTCAAAGAAAGCGGCGGGCAATAATTTCTTCGCCATCACTGATCCCGGTTCAGCCCTGGAAAAGCTGGCTGAGACCGACGGCTTTCAACAGGTTTTTCATGGTGTCACTGACATCGGTGGGCGTTATTCTGCGCTTTCCAATTTCGGTATGGTGCCAGGCGCTGCCATGGGAATGGACATTGAGCGTTTTCTTGAACTGACGGCAGTCATGGTAGAGGCCTGCGCCACCTGTGTGCCGGTACAGGAAAACCCAGGCGTTTTGCTCGGTTTAATACTTGGCTCAGCAGCTAACAATGGCTGCGATAAAATAACACTTGTTGCCTCCCCCGGTATTCGCTGCATGGGTGCCTGGCTGGAACAATTACTGGCTGAATCAACCGGCAAAGAAGGTAAGGGTCTGATCACGGTAGACGGTGAAACACTGGCAGCCCCGGATTATTATGGTAATGACCGTGTATTCGCCTACCTTCGTTTGACCTCCGCGCCCGATGTGACACAGGATGCTGCGCTTGAAAAGCTCGTGCAAGCCGGACATCCGGTATTACGCATTGATGTGCCCAGCATCGACCATATCGGTCAGGAGTTCTTTCGTTGGGAGATTGCTACCGCAGTGGCCGGTTCTATTCTTGGTATTAATGCCTTTAATCAACCCGATGTGGAAGCCAGTAAAGTGGTCAGCCGTGATTTGACCACTGAATATGAAAAAACCGGTTTCCTGCCGACAGAAACACCGATGTTCAAAGCTGATGGCATCGCGCTCTATACGGATGCGCGTAATGCAGATGAGCTGCATTCGCTGGTCGGGGAAAATGCCGGTCTGACAGATTATTTGAAGGCCCATTTTGGTCGGCTGGGCACAGGAGATTATTTTGCCATACTGGGCTACGTGAATCGCCTGAATTTGGCGTATGAGGAGTCGATGCAGGCTATACGCCACCGTGTAAGAGATAAATTTAAGGTGGCCACCTGTCTCGGTTTTGGCCCGCGTTTCCTGCACTCTACCGGTCAGGCCTACAAGGGTGGCCCTAATTCCGGTGTGTTTTTGCAAATCACTTATGATGATGCGAATGACCTGCTGGTTCCTAACCATAAATACAGCTTTGGTGTGGTAAAAGCCGCCCAGGCACGGGGGGATTTTTCTGTACTCGCTGAACGTAAACGACGGGCACTGCGTGTCCATCTGGGTAAAGATGCTGAAGCTGGGTTCAGGCAACTGGAAGCGTTGGTTGCCAGTGCCCTTGAATCCTGATCTGATTAACAGGCGTTTTCATATTGAATGTGCGGTATGCGTGCTGCCCTATCGAGGCCTATATCCATAACGGTAAGGTCGGGGCTTAATTTTGAGGGAGCTGACTATAAGAGTAATCAAGCGCCGCAATTCAATATAGGGTCAACATAGGGCGATAGATCACTGCTGCAACCTTGTACTGATCATCGACCCCGAGATTGACATTCATTGCCAAAATAAGGCTGAAGCAGGGCGTTTTTTAAAGATAGGAATCTCGGTTAGCGGCCCCCCCCCAAAAAAGTAGCCCTTTGCGAAGAAATTTATTTTTGCATTTCAGCAGCGCCCATAAAGGCGGTTCAGCTGGTGCAATTTTTTGCAGAGGCCATTATTAACTTCGCTCCAGTCAAAACGAAAATTCCAATTACCGAGGCTGGTACCAGGCGTGTTCATGCGGCGGTCGGCACCGAGTCGGAGAATGTCTTGAAAGGGCACAATCGCCAAATCTGCGACAGAGGCGAGTGTGGCGCGTAGCAAAATGTCTACCATTGCTTCGTCGTCCGCACCAAAATAGTTTCGAATGTGCGCATGCAGCTCTGGAGATAATTCGCTTTCCCAGCCACGTGTGGTGTTATTGTCGTGGGTGCCCGTGTAGACCACGCTATTGATGCAGTGGTTATGCGGCAGGTAAGGGTTCTGGCTGTCGCTATCGAAAGCAAATTGCAGGATTTTCATGCCGGGAAAGCCGAACTGGTCGCGCAGGGCTTCAACCTCTGGGGTGATGACTCCAAGATCCTCGGCAATAATGGGTAGGGCCGAGGCGTTTTTATTCTTGCCTATCTTCATTAAATGTTGAAATAATTTCTCACCCGGTGCCTTAACCCATTGCCCATTAAGCGCTGTATTTTCTTTACTATCAATTTCCCAATAGGCCTCAAAGCCGCGAAAATGATCGATACGCAGCAGATCAAATAAACCGAGCTGGTGCGTCATCCTTTGTAACCACCAGTTGAAATTCTCCTTTTGGTGTTGGGGCCAGTCAAAACAAGGGTTACCCCAGCGTTGCCCCTGCGCCGAAAAATAATCCGGAGGCACACCGCTGACGGTTTTAGTTTGACCATCGGCATGCAACTGGAAAAGCGGTCGGTGGGCCCAACAATCGGCACTATCGTGGGCGACAAAAATGGGCAGATCACCAATGAGTTGAATGCCGTGTTTATTGGCGTGGTTTTTTAACTTCCGCCATTGGCGAAAAAATAAAAATTGCTGGATACGGTAAGTATCCATAGTGGATTCATCTTCCGGGGTTTCTGGAATGTAACGTTTATCCCGATATTTTTCTGGCCAACATGTCCAGGCTTGTTGCTCAAAGCGCTGTTTTAATAGCTGGAAGTGGGCGTAGTCATTTAGCCAGTAACTCTGCTCTTGAATAAAATTCTGGTATTGATTTTGTAATTCGGTATTGGCATTACTTGTAAAATAGTCAGCTAATGTCGACCACCGCTGTGGGTGATTCAAGGGCATTTCGCATAGCGTGTTATCGGCCAGGTTTTCTGCGGCCAATTGTTTGAAACAAATAAATGCCGGGTTGCCCGCAAATGTTGAAATACTATCGTAGGGTGATCCGTTACTTTGGGTGGGGGTGATGGGTAGTATTTGCCAATAGCGGAAACCACCTTCAATCAAGAAGTCGACAAAACGGTAGGCGGAGTCACCAAAATCACCGGTTTGACTTGCGCCAGGTAGTGAGCTGATATGCAATAAGATACCTGCGCCACGCTGCATTTTAAATGGTTTTGATGTTTCGCAATGGTTTTCCGTCACGCGTATTCGCCACGGCGCATCACGCCATCGTTTTCGGGGCCAGCATCGCCAGTGTGGCCTTTAGAAATAGGCTGGTCGAGTTCTGCTGGTGGCGTCAGCTTGAGTCTCAGGTACAGATTTTTTAGGTGTAGTCTGAATAGGTGGTCGAAACTACGTACAGAGTCGGGCGCATTGTAGTCCCCCAGCCACCAAAACCAGTCGGAGCTTTCACAAATGGCGAGCTGCTCTGCGGCCAGCTCTTGCTCCGTTTCGGGCAGGGTTTGAATGATTTGGTCGTAGGCTTGTTTGGCACCGATTAATAATGCCCAGCCACGGTTTTTTTCTGGGTGGCCAATCCAGGTCGAAAAGTCACCGTAGACCCAGGAGCCGGGTACTAGTGATGGCAATTGTGGGTGCTCAGGCTGACGTTCAAGGTATTCACTAAAGGTCGTGAGCTGAATCTTCTCGTGGTCGGCCAGATAGGCATAAAGCGCCTGCAGAAAATAGTAGCCATTGTGGTGGTAATATTCCCAGCAGTTTTCGCCATCAAGAATGATGGCGACGATCATTTTACTATTGGGTCGTTGCTGATGCATCTGCTCAATTTTGCTAATCAGATTGCTGATTGCATCGGTGGCGTTCCAGTCATGATAAGTAAAGCCAATCAGGTCGGATAAGTGATCGTCGCGAAAAAAACAGCGAATCTGGCAGCCATTAAATTGAAAGGCCTGATGGGGTTCGTCATCACGTTGGTGTTGTTGCAGGCTTTTGTTCAAAACGCCTAAACCACTTGCCGTCCATTTCAAATTGTATTGATCAAATAATTTGAGGGTGGCCATTGAAATGCCTCCCTCTGCAGCCCAGCAGCCAGTGGGTTCTGTGCCAAAATGGCGTTTAAACACGGCGATGCCTTGCTCGATATGAACACGGCTGCGCGCCTCACCACCGGGATAATTGGGTGTAGGAACAAGAGTGCCTTGCTGTGATTGGCAGGCGCTGTCGAAATCCAGTAGCAAGGGAATAATAGGGTGGGCGAGTGGCGTAAAACTGAGTTCAATACGCTTTGCTTCGTACAGCCTTCGATAACGGGCTGTCAACGAATCAATCGTTTCAAAGATAACCTCCAGTAGCTGGTAGCGGCTGGCATGTGAAAACTCACTGTTGAGTGCAACAAGTCTGGCAATACGTGGGTCGTGGAGACGTATGGATTCGCCCATCCAGGCAATGTGGTACCAGGTCACCAGATCAAAAAGAAATTGCTCGCTCAAATAGGACAGGGGCAGTCTGTCATCGATGACTTGCTGTGCAATACTGCAGAGGCCCTGATAAACGGGGAATCGTTCAATCAGATTTTTCTGATTGGCACGCAGACATTGCTTAATAATTTTTAGACGTTCCGCAGGAGACTGTGGTGCGCTCGTTGCCCCGAGCATAGCCAACAATGGATCACGAGGGGCTTCGTCCTGGTCGAAAAATTGCTGTAGCTGGGTACGGTACTCGTCGATTTGCTGTAACAGCACAGTGCTGAAATTAATGACTGCACGGGCATTGATATTTTGCTCTAGCGCAAAGGCCATATCTGAATAGTCTTTGATGCCGTGTAGGTAGGCCCAGGGTAAATAAAATTCTTTACTAATTAAATCCTCATACTGAGGTTGATGCATATGCCACATCAGGACTACATCGATAGGTTTGCTGGGTGGTTGCATCTGAATTAGCCTCAAGCATTTCCTTTGAAACCAGAGTAATACCCTCTGGTGAAACAAAAAACCGTTGTTGATCCGCTTTTCTGTCGTAACCAATAACCGTATTCGCCGGGATGTTACAGTCACGATCAATAATGGTTCGTCTGATACGGCAATTACGGCCTATGCGGGCATTATTCAGAATGATCGATTGGCTAATGTCGCTATAACTATTGACGCTAACATGACTAAAAATGACAGATTTATCAATTTTACTGCCTGAAATAATACAGCCTGCAGATATTAGCGAATCGACGGCATACCCACGGCGTTTATCGTCATTAAAGACAAATTTTGCGGGGGGTAACTGCTCTTGATAGGTCAGAATCGGCCAGTCTTGATCGTAGAGGTTGAGCCGAGGTGTCACGCTGCAGAGTTCAATGTTGGCGTTGTAATAGGCATCGACCGTACCGACATCGCGCCAGTAGGCCGCCTCGCCAGTTTGTGTGTTGACAAAATTATAACCACTGACACGATGGTCGCTACTATTAATCAGCGATGGAATAATATCTGCACCAAAGTCATGACTGGATGAAATCTGGCCGGCATCATTTTTTAATATATCCGATAAAAATGTTGCGTTGAAAATATAAATACCCATCGATGCCATGGCGAGTGCTGGATTATGGGGTGCGGGTTTCGGCCGGTCGGGTTTTTCAACAAAGGCGGTAATACGGTTTTCGGCATTAATATCAAGTACACCAAAACTACTTGCGTCGGCCAGCGGTACTTCAATACAGCCGACGGTGATATCTGATGCGGTATCGATATGTTGCTCTAGCATTAGGCGATAGTCCATTTTGTAGACATGATCGCCAGCGAGAACAAGGACATATTCTGGTTGATGTTGCTCAATAATATCCAGGTTTTGATAAATTGCATCCGCAGTCCCCTGGTACCACTCGTTTTTTATACGCTGCTGGGCAGGAACCAGCTCGATATACTCATCAATCTCATGGCGTAAAAAACTCCATCCCCAGTTAATATGGGTGTTGAGAGAATGGGATTTGTATTGAGTCAGAATACAGACTTTTCGAATATTTGAATTAATGCAGTTGGATAATGGAAAGTCGATGCTGCGATATTTTCCGCCAAATGGTACGGCAGGTTTTGAGTGCCAGTTAGTCAAAGACTTGAGCCGAGATCCACTGCCGCCCGCCAGGATAACGGCGAGCGTTTTTTTCTCTGATTCCTGTAGCTTGATTGCTGATATATTTGTCATGGTCTTGATGTCGCCACATCATTAAATAGAATTATCAACTTATCGTAACAACATGACATTCTTGTTTCGTCGATGTGACAGTTAGTCGATAGCGGTTAAATTGATTAATCGCGAATATTTTCTTTGAGTACGTGATTGTTTGTTCTGAAAATTTCATATTCTCTTAATATAAATATGTTTTCCTGCGGTATATGGATACAGAACCCTCGTCAAAAAAATTCAATTTGAATACACCGTTAATGAAAGGTGTTGCGGGTGGTTGTAGTCACGACCCTTTTGGCTTGCTGGGCCATCAGGCTGACGGTAGCTATGTGGTTTTTAGGCCCAGTGCGGAAAGTGTGTCCATGCAGGTTGATAAAAAGCTGTTGGCAATGACACGTGTTATTGGTACGGATTTTTTCGTGCTTGCCATAGCGCATGGCGCTTTGCCTAAACATCCCCAGCTTGTCGAAGTCGGTAAAGATTCACTGACGCGCCGTTATATTGATCCCTACAGTTTTTTGCCCTGTGTGGATGAGACTCTATTACATCGCTTTACTCAGGGTAATGATTGGCAAGCCTGGCAATTACTGGGTGCGAGGGTCTGTTCTCACCAGTCAGTGGCAGGCGTAGCTTTTGCGGTATGGGCACCCAATGCCGAGAGAGTCAGCGTGGTGGGTGATTTTAATCAGTGGAACGGTCTTCTACACCCGATGCAAAACCTGGGGAGCAGTGGTATCTGGGCGCTATTTATTCCCGAGCTAGTGACAGGATCACTTTACAAATTCGAAATAAAAAACGGTGGCAATGGGGCCGTGGTATTAAAGTCTGATCCCTACGGACGGCAGTTTCAGCTGCGCCCCGATACAGCGGCTTTGATCGTTGACTCTGAACCTGTTAGTGCTGATGCGTTTCAATGGGCTGATCAACACTGGCTTGATGCGCGCAGAGAAGCATCGTGGCTGCATCAGGCAATCTCTATTTACGAAGTGCATCTTGGTTCCTGGCGTCGCAACGATGAAGGTGGTTTTCTTAACTACCGTGAATTAGCCCATCAGCTGGTTACCTATGTACAGGCGCTGGGTTTTACCCATATCGAATTACTGCCGATAACCGAACACCCCTTTGACGGATCCTGGGGTTATCAGGTCACAGGCTGGTTTGCGCCGACTAGCCGCTTTGGTTCGCCCGATGATTTTCGGTACTTTGTCGATTATTGCCATCAGCACAATATTGGCGTGATCCTCGACTGGGTGCCGGCTCACTTCCCCAAAGATGCCCACGGACTTGCGGCATTTGACGGCACCGCATTGTATGAACACGCCGACCCCCGTCAGGGTGAGCACCGGGATTGGGGGACGCTGATTTTTAATGTCGGGCGCAGTGAAGTTAAGAATTTTTTGTTGTCCAGCGCCCTCTACTGGTTACGTGAGTTCCATATTGATGGCCTGCGGGTTGATGCCGTGGCCTCAATGCTTTATCTCGACTATTCCCGTGAAGAGGGTGACTGGACACCCAATCGCTATGGCGGTAACGAAAACCTGGAGGCAGTTGAATTTATACGCACCCTGAATACGCTTTCACATCAACACTGCCCGGGCGCTGTGGTGATTGCCGAAGAGTCCACATCGTGGCCGCAAGTGTCACGGCCGGTTTATTTGGGTGGACTGGGTTTTAGCATGAAGTGGAATATGGGCTGGATGAATGACACGCTGGCTTATATTGAACAAGACCCGGTGTATCGTCATTATGACCACCAAAAATTAACCTTCGGCATGCTTTACAATTACAGCGAAAATTTTGTACTGCCTTTGTCTCACGACGAGGTGGTGCATGGTAAGCGCTCGATACTCGAAAAAATGCCGGGTGACAGTTGGCAACAATTTGCCAATGTGCGTTTATTATATACCTACCTTTATGCCTACCCAGGCAAGAAGCTACTGTTTATGGGTAACGAATTTGCTCAGGGTCGGGAGTGGGATCATGACCACGAACTGGATTGGCACTTGCTGGGTCACGATGCTCAGCGGGGCGTGCAAAAGTTAGTGGCAGATTTAAACCAGCTATACCGTAGCGAGCAAAGCCTGCATCAATATGATTTCGATACTCAGGGCTTTGAGTGGATTGATTGTAATGATGTTGCGCAGTCGGTAATTTCATTAATACGGCGTGGAGATCGGGACTTTATATTGATCGCATTGAACTTCACCCCGGTACCACGTCATGGCTACCGCATTGGTGTGCCCGAAGCCGGTATTTACCGTGAAGTGCTTAATTCGGATTCGGTCTATTATGGCGGTAGTAATGTTTCCAATGGTACCGCAATTGAAACCGAAGCGGTGCCGCACATGGGTAGCCCTTTCAGTCTTGTCTTATCTCTACCACCGCTGGCAGCGATTTATCTTAAGCGGTGGTCTAAACTGCAGTTTTAAAGAGTAAGGCTCTACCCGGGTTTTCCATTAAGGCGTGGATACCAGTACGTCATCGGGTAAATCTAAGCCGTCAGAAAACTGCTTGATACTCTTCAATGTTGTATCGGCTATATTTTCCAGTGCATTAGCGGTGAAAAACCCCTGGTGTGCGGTTATTAATACATTGGGGAAGGTGAGAAGTCTTTCAAAAATATCGTCCTGGATTATTTCAGATGATAGATCTTTGAAAAATAATTCACTTTCCTGTTCGTAAACATCAAGTCCTAAATAGCCAATTTTTTTGGACTTAAGCGCGTTAATGACGGCACATGAATCGAGTAACTCGCCTCGGCTGGTATTAATTAGCATAACCCCATCGCGCATTTTTTCGATGGCCTCTTTGTCTACCAGGTGCCTTGTCTCTGAATTCAAAGGGCAGTGCAATGAAATGACATTTGACGCCCTGAAAATTTGCTCAATACTGACGTATTCCACGCCAAAACCCATGCATTCCTGGCTAGGTGCTAGATCATACGCCAGGACCCTCATTCCCATGGCGCTCATAATACGAGCTACAATTAAGCCTATTTTTCCTGTACCTATTATCCCAATTGTTTTTCCCGAAAAGTCAAAGCCAAGTAAGCCGTCCAAAGAAAAATTACCATCACGGACTCTATTATAGGCGCGGTATATTTTTCGATTTAAAGAAAGCATGAGACAAACGGTATGTTCTGCCACGGCATAAGGTGAATAGGCAGGCACTCGAACTACTTTAAGACCCAATTCATTTGCGGCATTGATGTCAATATTGTTGAATCCTGCGCATCGAAGGGCGACAAGTCTTACCGTTGATTTAGACAATAATAGTAGGGTTTTTCTGTCAATAATATCATTAACAAAGACGCAGACTGCTGATTCTCCATTAATAAGGTTTACTGTGTCGCATGTCAATTTAGACTCAATGAATCGAATATCATGCTTATAGTTTTTATTTGATAAGGCAAAATATTCTTCATCATAGCGTTTGCTGCTGAAGAATATAATCTTCACGGATGCGCTACCACGGGATCCTCGGCAGGAGATAATAAACTCTGATAAAGCTGTAAGTATTGCTCGGCAGAACGGTCCCAGGAAAAATCACAGTTAACGGCATTTTTTTGCAAACGCTGCCATAAGGACTGGTCGTGATAACAGGTCACGGCGTGATCCAGTGTGGTGAGCAGTGATTTAAGGCTTGGGCCATCAAATACAAACCCAGTGGCGCTTCCAATATTTTTCCCGTTGTAATTAATAATTGTGTCAACTAGTCCGCCGGTATTACTGACGATGGGCAGGGTGGCATATTTCAGGCTGTACATCTGGTTGAGCCCACAGGGCTCGTAAACTGAAGGCATGAGAAAAATATCGCTGCTGGCTTCGATCTGATGGGCGACTTCCTCGTCGTAATCGAGTGTCAGTGAAATTTGTGCCGGGTAACGAGCAGTAATTTCTGCGAGTGCTTGTTCATGATGTTGATCTCCCGAACCCAAAATAGCCCAGCAGGCACCCGTCGGCGCTGTGTGCTCGATGGCAGCCAGTAAGCGATCAATACCTTTTTGATAGCACAGCCGTCCAATAAAGCCGAACAAGGGTTGGTTTTTGTAGCGCCGCTTGTTTATGTTGAGCTTGGGTGATTTTGACCAATGTGTTTCTAGCCAGAAATTTTTATTCATGCTTTTTTTATGTAAGGCATTTTTTTTGTAGCGCTGATGGATCAGAGGATCTTTGGCAGGGTTCCATGTTTTGTAGTCGACGCCATTGAGAATGCCGCTGAGATCAGTGCGGCGATGGCGCAGTAGGCCATCGAGTCCACAGCCCGACGCTTCCGTCATAATTTCTTTTGCATATTGGGGGCTGACGGTAGTGATTTTATCGCCCCAGACCAGTCCGCCCTTAATAAATGACAGTTGGTCGTGAAATTCAAGTTTGTCGAAGCTCCACCAGTGCCAGGGTAGCTGCAGACGGTCAAAGGTCTCGCGTGAAAAATTGCCCTGATAGGCGAGGTTATGAATGCTGAATACGGTGGCGGGGCGTCGTGGGCATTCGCTGGGTGAATAGCTATTGATATAGGCCGGTATTAGGCCGGTTTGCCAGTCATTACAATGCACAATATCGGGCTTCCAGCCCAGATCAATTTGGCCGCAAGCAATAGCGGCTGTCACTTTGGCGAAGTGATTAAAGCGTTTGGCATTATCTGGCCAGTCACTGCCGCCTGCCTCTGCATAAGGTGAGCCGGGGCGGTCAAAGAGTTCTTCTGTGGCTAGCAACCAAATGGGGATCTGAGTGCCAGGAATGTAGGCCTGTAGAATTTCACTGGTCTGCTTGCCAGCGATTGCTGCATCGACAGTGACGAGTTTTTTTGCCTTGGGCAATTGCTGTAAGACTTGTCGATAAGCAGGCAATATGACGATTGGCGTGGTCTTTAGGCGTTTCAGGCTACGGGCCAGGCCGTAGGAAAAATCGGCCAGGCCTCCGGTTTTAACCAAAGGGTAAATCTCGCTGGTAGCGAGCAATATGTTAATCGACTTTTTGTTCGCGATTATCGTCATGTTATCCGGGCCTACTTAGCCGCAACCATTAGCGCTGCAACATCGAGCATGCGATTGGAAAATCCCCACTCGTTGTCATACCAGGCCATGACTTTAATCATGCTGTCATTGACCCGGGTTTGGGTCAGGTCAAAGATAGATGAAGCCGGGTGGTGATTAAAATCGATTGAAACCAGTGGTAATTCGTTACAGGCAAGCACTCCGGCAGGCATCTCAGCACTGGCCTTTTGCATCAGCTGATTGATCTCTTCAACGCTGGTAGAGCGGCTGGTATTAAAAACACAATCCACCAGTGACACATTGATAGTGGGTACCCGCACGGCAAGGCCATCAATTTTGCCCGCCAGTTCCGGTAGCACTTTGCCGACGGCAGCGGCAGCACCGGTTTTTGTTGGGATCATCGACATTGCCGCCGCCCGGGCGCGGTATAAATCACTGTGTGCTTTGTCGATCAGGTTCTGGTCGTTGGTGTAAGCGTGAATAGTGGTCATGAAGCCGCTTTCAATGCCCACTTCTTCGTGTAGCACTTTGGCAACTGGTGCCAGGCAATTAGTGGTGCAGGATGCATTAGAAACAATGCGATGTGAGGCGCTTAAACCGGCATGGTTAACGCCGTAGACAACGGTATAGTCGGCGTCGGCAACCGGATGTGCCACCAGTACCTTAGGTGCACCGGCCTGAAGGTGTTGTTCAAGCGCCAGGTGGGTTTTAAATTTGCCAGCACATTCCAGCACAATATCAATATCATGGTCGCCCCAGGGTATTTCGCCGGGCTTTGTGTGTTGATACCACTTGATGGTCTGATTATTGATTGTCAGGCTTTGATCGGTGAAACTCACTTCGGCATCAAAACGGCCGTGGGTTGTATCAAATTGGGTGAGATGGGCGCAGACCCCCGGTGGTGTTAAATCATTAATCGCCACTATTTCTATCTTCTTATCGAGACCGTTTTCGAATATTGCACGGACAATATTTCTGCCAATTCGGCCATAACCATTAATTGCAATTTTCATTTTTTACGCTCCCAAATTAGACTTTTATTAAGACGGGTTCTTTAATGACCAGCGCCAGTCACGAATCTCCGGCATATCCTGTCCATGTTCGATAATGTACTGTTGATGTTCAATCAGCGTGTCGCGCATCGCTTGTTTTAAATACGCGCCTTTAGAGCCCAGACCCTCTACTCGGTCAACCACATCAATGACCAGATGAAAACGATCCAGGTCGTTCAGTACTGTCATGTCAAAGGGCGTGGTAGTGGTGCCTTCTTCTTTATAACCACGTACATGCAGGTTGTGATGACTATTGCGCCGATAAGTCAGGCGATGGATCAACCAGGGGTAGCCGTGGAAGGCGAAGACAATCGGCGTATCGGTGGTGAACAAGGTATCGAAGTCATGATCACTCAAACCGCTGGGGTGTTCTTCCGGGGGTTGCAGAGTCATCAGGTCGACAATATTAATAACGCGTACCTTTAGCTCGGGTAAATATTCACGCAGTATTTTCACCGCTGCGAGCACTTCGAGGGTCGGCACATCACCGGCACAGGCCAGAATGATATCGGGCTCGCTGTCGTGGTCATTACTCGCCCATTCCCAGATGCCGATGCCGGCATGGCAATGCTTGATGGCACTGTCCATGTCCAGCCATTGCAGAGCGGGCTGTTTGCCGGAAACAATAACGTTGATACGGTCGCGACTTTTCAGGCAGCGCTCGGTAATACAGAGGGCGCTGTTGGCGTCAGCTGGCAGATAGACGCGCACAATATTGGCTTTTTTATTGACGACGTGATCGATAAAGCCCGGATCCTGGTGAGAAAATCCGTTGTGATCCTGCCGCCAGACGTGAGAGGTCAGCAAGATGTTCAGAGAGGCAACGGGCCGCCGCCAGGGAATGTCCTGACTCACCTTTAGCCACTTGGCGTGTTGGTTAAACATTGAGTCGATAATATGAATAAAGGCCTCGTAGCAGGAAATAAACCCGTGGCGGCCGGTTAATAGATAGCCCTCCAGCCAACCCTGACAGGTATGCTCCGATAGAATCTCCATGACTCGGCCATCCACCGCCAGGTGATCGTCACCCTCATAGATTTCGGCGTTCCAGGCCCGGTTGGTGACATCGAGTAAAGCCCCCAGGCGGTTGGACGCTGTTTCGTCTGGTCCCATTACGCGAAAGTTTTGCTGGGTAGCATTGAGTGTCATGACTTCGCGCATATAATCACCCATCTTGCGGGTAGCCTCACCGAGGGTTTCGCCAGGCTCGCTAAGGTCTACGGCATAATCTCGGTAGTCAGGCAGCACGAGGTCACGCAATAGTAGTCCGCCGTTCGCATGGGGGTTACTGCCCATACGAAGGTCGCCCTCAGGCGCTAACGCAGCGATTTCAGGCCTAAACGTGCCCTCATCATCAAACAGCTTTTCGGGTTCGTAGCTTTTCATCCATTGTTCAAGCACCTGAATGTGCGCGGGTTTTTCTGCGAGTTGGGCAAAGGGTACTTGATGAGATCGCCAGGTACCTTCGAGTTGCAATCCGTCAAGTTCTTTGGGGCAGGTCCAGCCTTTGGGCGTGCGTAGAATAATCATTGGCCAGCGGGGGCGCTCGAAGGAACCGCCGCTACGCGCCTGTTTTTGAATGCCTTGAATATCATCCATGATTTTATCCAGTGTTGCCGCCATGGCCTGGTGAACACTGAGGGGGTCAGAACCTTCGATAAGGTAAGGTGTGTAACCATAGCCTTCAAAGAGCGCCAGTAATTCTTCACGGCTAATACGTGACAGCACCGTCGGGTTGGCAATTTTGTAACCATTCAAATGCAGGATGGGCAGAACAGCACCATCTTTTTCTGGATTTAGAAATTTATTTGAATGCCAGGCAGCCGCAGAGGGGCCGGTTTCCGCCTCGCCGTCACCGACTACACAGGCAACAATCAGATCGGGGTTATCGAAGGCTGCACCAAAGGCATGGCTGAGTGAGTAACCGAGCTCGCCACCTTCGTGAATAGAGCCAGGGGTTTCCGGCGCGGTGTGGCTGGGAATACCGCCGGGAAAAGAAAACTGCCGGAACAATGCTTTCAGGCCGACTTCATCCTGGGTGATGTTGGGGTAGACCTCGCTATACGTGCCTTCGAGATAGATGTTGGCAATAATCCCCGGTGCCCCATGGCCCGGCCCGGTGATATACAGCACATTTAGCTGGCGGGCATTAATGACTCTGTTCAAATGCGTGTAAATCATATTTAGTCCCGGTGCTGTTCCCCAGTGCCCGAGTAATCGCGGTTTGATGTGTGCCAGTTCTAAGGGTTTTTTCAGCAAAGGGTTGTCCAGCAAATAAATTTGCCCTATCGACAGATAATTTGCGGCGCGCCACCAAGCATGAATTAATTCAAGTTCGGCATCGTTTAGCGGTGCATCGTTGATTGTGAAATGGCTTTCGATCATTTTGTTATTTCCCTGATTTACTCTTTAATGTCTGTTGATTTAAAAAACAAAACTATATTCGGTGACGACTTGTTCATCGTCGGTACAAATTACCTGGGCTTACAATGGGCTGCCTGCCTGTCTGGTTTTTGCGGCGTGATGGCTCTTGTTGGGAGTCTTATCGAGACTCCCAAAATGCGCATTGGCAGCGCTGCTGAGTTTCAGCTCCAGCTATTCACGGCGCTGACAAATCGTTTCGTAAATACTGGCAGAGTGTTATCAATACCTCCTGTCGTGATTGACTTTAAAGCAGGTCGGCTATATTGCTGCTTTCTCCGGACAGACCCGGCAGGCCTGATTGGAAGCAAGTCGGAAACATGTTTCCAGTGTCATCCCTTGTTGTTGCAAATAGATGACCACGGCAGGATCAAGTGCACTCCTGTCCTATCTTCATAGGACAGGCCGTGAAAACCATAGCGGTGTATCAGCACTAATTCAGAGCAATCAAGTGAGGCAAAGCCTTACTCTACTTGCGGTGTGTTTTAGTGGAAGGCTGTATCGACATAGGGCCTAATAAAATTCAGGCTGGCGAGTTGTTTTGGCACTATTAAAAACCCTCAAAGTAGATGGGCATATTTTTTCAATGTCGGGATATTGGGTAAACATACTGCTGCTAATAGCTGTCAGGAATAATGCTAAGGGATGGATTAGCACTTAAACGGTTAAGTTGAAATGCCAGTATTAACGCTACGCTTATGTGGCGACCAGATTCTTGAAACTATTGCCAATAAGGTAAAGGTAAAGGTAAAGGTAGAGGTAGAGGTCGTACGATGGTGAAAAAGGCTTTGCCTGAGTAATGAGTCTAAAGGAGGTGTTAAAAAACCTGGTCGTGAAATTCTTCCAGTATTTTCCGTAGGCGAATTAAGGCAGTGTGATCATCGCTGCATTGGCGAAATACCACCTTTGGTGTCTTTCAAGGTGGCATCCCCTTTAAATCATGTTTTTGTAAAAATTAAAAATTAAAAATGATTGGAATGATGACAAATTAAATGATGGTGCCGGTAATCGGGTAATAGAGTTCAAAAGAGAATATAAAATCGAGAATTTGATGGTATGAGCCTATTCCTGTGATCCTATCCCAGCATTATTAAAACCCACCTAAATGAATACCATAGCCAATCAACTTCATTTCATTATTTAAAACGTCGTCGTAGGGGCGAACCTATGTGTTCGCCCTGAATCCCGCGGCAAGTCGGATTTTTCAGAAAGTACTAATTCGTACGAGTAGCAAGAAGGCAGCCAGGCCGCCAATTCCATAGGCCGGAACCTGTTTAACCTGACCCCATTGAGTTTCACCATTTGCTGCCAGTAGCGGTATAACCAGTAGCGGTATAAAAAGAGCAAAGGTTGTTGGTTCCCTGGCGCGCTATGGCACGCCAGGAGAGACTATCCGTACGCCTACTAGTACCTCCATCTACCAAGCGGCGCGATAAAGCGCTTCAAATGCTGCTGGATCAACGGGACGTGGATTAGTGAAGTTCACCGAGTCAGCGATTGCATCTTCGATCAGCGCTGGAAGCAGGTCTTCTTCACCGCCCAGGTCTGATATAGATTTATCGATACCAATGTCGCTGCGAAGCTGAAGAGCGGCATCGATTGCACCGGTAGCGGTGGCTAGCCCCGAAGGTGCGAGTACCTTCGCCACTTCTGCATACTTATCGGCCCGTACCGACATGTTGTATTCCATCACGTGGGGCAGCATCGTTGCCAGTGTCTGGCCGTGGGCTGCATTGAGCCTGGCCGAAAGAGCGTGGCCAGTTCCATGCGCAGACCCTAACCCGGCAACGTTGAAGGCTATTGCCGCCCTGGCGGATGCCAATAGCATCTGCGACCGTGCTTCTATATCTGATCCATCCTGGACAGCTTTGCGCAGATACTTCCCAACCCTGTAAATCGCATCGAGCGCGATCGGATCTGAGTAGTTACAGGCCCCAAGCGATACATAGGCTTCAATCGCGTGGGTCAAAACATCATATCCGCAAGTCGCGGTAGGGTAGGCAGGTAGCCCTATGGTGAGGTCGGGGTCGAGTACGGCGAAGTCTGGCATGATGCTCGGATGTATCACATAAGTCTTACGGCCCAAACGGGTGTTTGTGATCACACAGGCGCCATTGGTTTCCGAGCCAGTCCCCGCAGTGGTAGGAACCGCGATGATCGGTGCTTGTGCATCTGTGGGCCTGGATCTCTCTTCGCCGCTGTCATTGCCCGCCACCAGTGCGGATACAGGCGCCTGGAGTGCTTCCAGGGTGCCTCCGTTCGTCGCCAGTAGCGCGATCGATTTACCACAGTCCAGGGAAGAGCCACCACCAATGGGGACAACACAAGCGTCGCCCAGCATCTTGAGTTTCTCGGCACCGGCCTCCACGTTCAGGTCTGTTGGATTGGGCTCGACGCCGTCGAACACATCGACGCGCAGATTCGCGGCTTTGAGCGCATCCAGAATGGGTTGTAGAACACCACTCGCCGCCAGGTTTTTGTCTGTGACAACGAGTGCTGCGTTCTTTCCAAGCGATTTTATATGGCGGCTCAGCTCCTGGCTGGCGCTACGACTAAAGATGATCTTGGGTAGGGGGTTAACAACAAAATTCTCTTCTGAAAGCATCTCTGGCTCCTTGGGTTTATTTGATATAAAAAGATATGATACATCATATCTTAAAGAAAGGCTTGGCTGGTAAAACATGACAGAAATGAACGGCAAAGTTGCAATCGTCACGGGCGCTGTGGGGGGAGGGGTTGGGACGAGCCTATGCAATCCATCGTACGAAGCATGGCGCACAAGTTGTTGCGGGCGACATAAGTGATTGCAGTGACACGCTGCTGAAATCGAAGATAAGGGCGATGAAGCATTAAGTATTCACCTGGATATTGCGGAGACTACTTCGTGCGAAGTGATGGCCGCAGCGACGCTCGAGCCCTAGGCTTGCATATCTCACTGTCAGACAAGCCCCGCATGACCTTTAGCTAGACTTATCTTGATCCGAAATGGGACGAGTTCGTTGTGAGTACTTTTAGCGAACCGCTGGATTTCTCAGACACCACACCTCAGGGTGTACCTGAGAACATCTTTTATATAGATGTTTGTGGGAGCGAGAAGAAAATATTCACCCGAGTTCAAGCTGAACCTCGTTGAGTTCTAGAGCCACCCGGCCAAACGACTACAGGGTGGATCGCGATGTGGGAATACCACTCAGCACTTTGGGTTGCCGCGGCGAGAGTGCGACCTTCAACTAAACCCTTTGCAAACCCATCTATTGGCGCGGGTGTCACGTTAGCTATTTCTAGCAAACAGCTGCGCTATATTTTTTGCTTCACTGCAACGAAAGATATGTTATAACGTATCTTTCGTTCGGTGTAATTTTCTTAAATCCAGTACAAGCCTATAGGAACTGCTCATGGCCCAGACATCAGAAAGTTCGACCAAGCATATCGCCAAAATCCAAACCTCCGATAGAGAAGCAGCTCGCAAGGCTGTCGCACAAGGGGTTCAATCCGCCAAAGACAAGTGGATCGAGGCGCCACTCATCGTTGAAGCATTGGCACTCGAACTTGTATCCGTGGCTCAAGTCAATCACTCAAGCAGCATGATGGCTGCTTATCTCAGAAATCTTGCAGACGCGATGGAAGCACAGGCAAGCTACCATTAAGGGACAGCAGGGAAGCGTTAGCTAGCCGCCGCTTACGCCTTTCGTAAACAGGTCACTGCTGCCTATGCCATTAAAGTAGATCAGATCGTGCCTTGTAGCGAAAAGTAAATTTTATTGCCTTATAACGCAGCTTAGGAGTTTTTCTTCAAGGGGTTCCAGCGAGTACCTTTCGCTGCTGATGCATTCAATGCGGCTGTCCATACAGTCTTTCAGCGTGACTGTAGTGAGGATGTTATCAGCCATGTTGTAAGCAATAACGCCCTGGGATGTGGAAAAAACGCCTTTGATCCGCTCCGCTTCCAGCCCTGACAAAAGCAAAAAAAGTTGGTCTGAATCAAAAATCCACTCGGCAGTGAATATCCAGCCCTGGCTGTAAAATCCTTCGCCTTCATTTTTTATGCTCAAGTACCCTTTACTGGGAATCTCGGGTGTCTCAAGCAGGGCCGGAAAATCTTCTTGTTTGTGGTGATGAGCATGGCTGTTATCGCGGTAGCGGGTAGACGCTAATAGCCAATTTGCTTGTAAAGCCCCCTGGCTCACCTGGAATACTGAGGAGCTATTCAATTCCGGCGTGCTTTTCAGAAAATCCAGCAGTGCAGGGAAATCCTCGGGTTGGTACTGGTCTGACTTGTTGGCGACAATGACATCGGCGATGGCCAGTTGCTGAGTGAACGAAGGGTGACTGGTATAGCGATCGTCCTGTACTTTTCTCGCATCTACCAGGGTAACGGTGGCGCGTAGATCGAGCACTTCCCGATAATATTCAGAAGTCAGCACAGCCAGTACTTCCTTGGGGTGGCCAAGCCCCGTAGGTTCTATCAATAGACGATGGGGCTTGGCGCGGGCCAGCAGTATATTGAGGGCAACCTGCATGGGCAGACCCGCGGTACAGCACATACAACCACCGGGCACTTCGCGAATAAACATTCCCGACTCCTCGCTTGCGTTGCCGCTGAATAGGCTGCCGTCGATACCGACTTCGCCAAATTCATTAACGAGTACAGCCCAACGTTCGCTGCCCGGCTTATTTTTTAGAAGGTTTAAAATGGCGGTGGATTTACCAACCCCCAAAAAACCGGTGATGACATTGGTGGGGATGGCTTTGAGTGCTGGCATATAGGGATAAGTCCTGCTATTAACCTGCGCAACAGGCAGAACGAAGTTTCATTAAATTTAGTTGATCGCCTCTACAGAGCACGAAGGGCATGGAAGCCGCCATCAGATTTGTAGTGGGCAATTTTAGATAAGGGAAGTTGGGGCTCTATTTTCGCCGGGCATTTTTATAGGCTTTTAGGGAGGGAATGGCTGCCGCGATGACGGTCGAAAAAATCATCAATAGCATAATATACGCGGTGCTTTCAGAGCCTATATTGGTGCTGATATGCAGCCCAAATTCTGATGCCAGAAGATCTCCTGCGACGACTAACACCATATAGAGCAGTGAGCTGCCGAGCGCAATCGCAGCAAAACTGATTAACAAGGCTTCCAGTTCGATCAGTAAAAACAGGAACATCGGTGGCGCACCGATGACCCGGAGTAATTGAATTTCGTGCTCACGTTCGCGGATCGAAGCCAGCAACATGGCGCTTAGCCCGAGGAGGGCGGAGACTAGAATGCAAGCTGATATCAGACGCAGCGTATGCTCGAAGGTTGCCATCATTTGCCAGAGTTCCGACAAAGCAACACCGGGCAGTATCGCCGTGAGTGGTTCACGCGAATAGTTGTTGATCTCCCGCTGCACGCGGAAAGTGGCTATCTTTGAATTCAAGCCGAGCATGAAAGCCGTTATGTTGGCGGGCTGGAGGTCCATCTTAGCCAGCTGTTCAGTGGATACGGTGTTGCCAGGCATTTTTACGCCCTGCTGCCAGTCGATATGAATGGCTTCGATACCTTGCAGACTGACATGTACGGTCTGATCGACCGGTGTACCCGTCGGTGCGAGAATGCCCACCACGTTAAACGGTTTATCGTCGTGGAGGCTGAAACTGGTACTCGCGATGCCGTGCGCGAGCACCACCTGATCGCCAAGTTTGTGGCTGAGTTTTTTGGCCACTTCCGACCCCAATACTACGTCGAGCACCTCAGCAAAGGCTTTACCGCTAGTGAACTGAAGCTTGCGCTTACCGCCGTAACTAAAGTGGGTGAAATAGTCAGGCGTGCTACCCATGACGCGGTAGCCTCGGTAAGAATCACCCAGTGCAATGGGTACGGCCCAGGCGACGTGTTTGCCGGAGGCAATCTTCTGGTAGGAATCCCAGCTGATGTTATTGGTTGGCGATCCCATGTGGAATACTGAATAGAGCAGTAAATTAAGGCTGCCGGTTCTTGCGCCAACGATGAGGTCGACGCCGGAGACGGTGTTGCCAAAACTATCCCTGGCTTGCTGGCGGATATGTTCGACGCCTAACAGCACAACAAGACTGACCGTTAACGCCAGCACGGTCAGTACGACGGAGCCTCTTCGATTGAGCAGGCTTTTACAGGCCAGTCGCATGAACATTAGTACATCCTATCGGGAGTGTTGATATCAGACAGGGCTTCAACCCGTCCAAAATGATGTGAAAGGGAAAGGTCGTGGCTGACAAAAAGCAGCGTTATTTCGTGTTCTTTCACCAGCGACATGAGCAGCGTAATAAAGGCATCGCGGTTGTGTTGATCGAGAGAGGAGGAGGGCTCATCGGCAATCAATAATTGGGGTTTATTGATTAAGGCCCGGGCAATGGCAACCCGCTGTTGCTGGCCAATACTGAGCTGGGCGGTGGGTTTACAGCGGTCTGAAGGCGCAATACCCAGCGCGGAGAGCAGCTCGCCCATCTCCTGATTCAGTGTTGCCTGCTTCGTTGCTGCAAAGTGAGCGGCGAGCCGAATGTTGTCGATGGCATCCAGATAGGGGATGAGATTAAATTGCTGAAATACACAGCCGATATGATTGGCGCGAAACCGGTCGCGTCGGCGGTTACTCATTTGATCCAGCCGCTCGCCGAGCACCGATACTTCGCCATGGTCTGCCTGAAGGATGCCGCTCAGCAGATTGAGCAGCGTCGATTTACCGCCGCCGGAAGGGCCGTGGATAAACACCTGTTCGCCCGGGGCAACCGACCAGTGTTGAATATCAAGCACCTTCTTTTGAGGTGCTTTCGGATAGGCGAAGCTGACGTTTTGTAAGTGAATAGCCATCTAGAATCCGTAGCGAGAATAGAAAGTCTTACGGTGTAAAAGCATAAGATATACTGTATCATTTTGCGCTCAATATTCAACGTCTGATCACAGTGATATGTCGATAATAAGTGTTCTCAACAGTTTTTTTTACAAGCGCCTCAGTGGCTTTGTCCCCCTCGTGGTCGCTACGGTTTTGTTGGCCTCGTTTGAGGCGACGGGTGCCAGTGCTGCCGAAGGCGAAGCGCCATCAAGTAAAGCCTCGTCAAATCAAGCCCCATCAACTAAAGAGGCCTCGTTCAGGACAGTCGAATGGCTCGACTTGATGCCGAAGGATGATCTGGAGGTGTTGCTTAATCCACCTCAGTCAATCACCGATATTGAAGATGGCTCTTTAGAAGACGGCTCTTTCGAAGACCAGATCAGCAATCAAATTGCCGCCGCCAGCGATGACCGCTATCAGCAGGCTCTGGTGTCGACCCGGGTGGTTGCCGAAATGGATGGTAAGGCCATTCGTCTTCCTGGTTTTGTCGTGCCGCTTGAACATAACGACGATCAGGCGATTACTCAGTTTTTCCTCGTACCCTATTTTGGCGCTTGCATTCATATGCCACCACCGCCGCCCAACCAGATTGTTCTGGTGAATTATCCGCAAGGCATTAAGTTTACTAGCATCAATGAACCGATTTGGGTCTCAGGTGTGGTGAAGACGTCGATTCAACAGAATGATCTCGCCACCGCGGCCTATGTGATGGAATTGGCGCAATTTGAAGCCTATAGCGAGTAGCCCGTTAACCCGAGACCTGTACACAAGTGCATGACTGTTTTCTCACTGTTCACCGATTTCGGTGGTCATTTGTTTGGTACTGCTTTGCGTGTGGGCAGGCCCTAAGCTGAGCTAATGATGACCGCGCTGTAGTTGGCTGGGTTTGCTTCGATGTAGAAACAACTTTTTCGCATGGTGTGGCAAGCGGCCCCCTGTTGAATGACCCGGCACAGTAGTGCGTCACCATCACAGTCTACGCGCAGCGACTGTAGCTGCTGATAATTACCGCTGGTGGCACCTTTGATCCAGAGTTCATGTCGGCTGCGGGACCAGTACGTCATACGCCCAGTCGCCAATGTTTGTTCTAGTGACACTTTGTTCATCCAGGCCAGCATCAACACTTCGCTGCTGTCTGCATCCTGGGCAATAACGGGCACCAGCCCCTGCTCGTTAAAAGCCAACTCATCGATAAGCGTGGTGAGCGGCAGTGTGTGATTGCAAGCAGCATGCTCGAGGTTTTGAAAGAACATTCGCTTCATTAAAGCTGATTGGCTTGCGGGTCAGACTCGCTTGGCTCAGTACAGTCGCAACGGCTCTGATGATGACAGAGGCGATAGTTCCAGAGGTGGCCAAGTGCCAGGATTATAGTGCCGGCCACCGTCAGGGCCTTTTCTCCGGTTTCTCCTAGCACGTCGTGTCCAGCGTAGGCTGCGAAAACAAGAATAGACAGTCCCACACCACCAATGAGTAGCAAGCGGTAGCGCTGGTGTTTTTTACAGCCCATCGTCAGCGCATAGGCGCTAATCGGCAGCACGGCAATCAGCATCCAATAGTGAAACACTTCATCCGCCAGCGGCAGACCGGCGATTGAGGGTAGTAATACAACGGCCAAAGGCATTGCCAGGCAATGTATTGTGCACAATAGAGAGAGGCCTATCGCCGATTTATCAGACAGGCTTTGTAGGTTATTCATTTTTATCTCCAGGTAGGCGGCTTCAGGCTGCGTTACTCATACAGTGTTCGCAAAGACTGTCCATTTCCAGCTGAGGGCTAAGCAAATGGAAGCCTGCTTCCTCGACACTTTGTCGTAAGCTGTTGATGGTTGATTTCTTGATGGCGATCTCTTTCACGCGTTGGCACTGTCCACAGATCAAAAACTGGGATACACCGTGAGCGTGATCACAGGCAATGTGAATACAGGCAACAAATTTATTGGCCAATTTGAGCTTGTGCACCAGCTGTTCGTCCTGGAGAAAAGACAAAATCCGGTACACGGACATGGCTGGGATTTTTTCGCCAAACTCGCTCTTACAATAGTCCACCAGCTCGTAGGCAGAGAATGCTTTTTCCGATTGCAACAGGCCAGAAAGCACCTGTTTACGCTTGTCGGTGAGGCGGGCGCCGTGTGCTTTACAGCGCTGTTCGGCTCGCTCAATGATCTTGTGTGTGTTCACTACCGGCCTTCCAAGTTTATTGTTATTGATCCCGCTGTGAGTACTGCGGAAGCCTGATTACTATCGGTTACCCAGGCGGCATGCACTGTCTCAATACGGGGGAATAAATCAAACAAAAGGACGTTAATTGCCGTCAGTTTAGTGCCCTGGGTACAGTGAAAGCGGTAACGGGCTGAAATTTCACTGTGTGTTTCGTGATCCTCGTGGCCCTCATCAGTATGTTCCTGGTGCTCACTGTGCGCCTCTTCTTTATGATGCGTTTCTGCCGGCTTGAGTACGGCGGAAAGGTCAATCTCTTGCGCTATGGATTGACAGGGGGTGCCAATGAAAGTCAGTAATTGTTGCGGCATGTCGAGAATCATTTTTGCGCGAGTGACGCTAGCATGCTGTTCCCGGGTCGATGCGGGGTGCTCAAATCCGACGATATTGGCAGCCGGGGATTCCAGGTTCAGCTCGATCGTATTGCCCTCAATTGCCAGGGTCATCTCTACCAGCCCATGCAGATGGGCCTCCTGCTGACGATGGTCGTCATGATCTAATGATTCCGCATTAAGCCCTATTGAAAGCATAGACAGTACGGCGACGATGGTCGTTGCCGAATACACGTACTTCGCATTGTTTCTCAAATTTCACCTCTGTATTTTTCCTGGCAGATTCTTGGTTAAAGATAAACGTTCTGATATGGCCTGCTTTTGCCTTGCCGATCCTGTCTCGAAAACGAACAGTCAGCTAAGGCGTAGATAATCACGGCGTAAAAGTCGACGATCGCTATTGTATAGGCCATATGGAATATATGATAGGATGTATCATAACATTTTCTTTGTAACAATCAGTAAACTCTTTTATTTCCACTGTTATCTGGAGCCCATTACCATGTTTAGTTATGTAGACCCATCTATTCGGCAGTTGCTAATCGATAGTCATCAACTCGTCGACCTCGACAGATCTGGCCGGGAGATCCGCGACGCTGGAACGCCCTTTATATCCCTTCTTGGGCCAGTCACCATCCCACGCAATATCGACGGAGAGGAAGTCCCCCTGGAATGGTATCCCTTCGTACGTCGTGTTGAATTGACCCGCGTCCTGAAGGTAGCTAAGGACGTGAACGGCGGAGAAAGTGATATTTTTCGCACACTGCTGCAAACGAATATGTCGGTTAATTCAGTGTTCGCCCTGCCGGGCTTCCGCGATAAAAGCGAGCCGCTGGTGCGTATCCACTCCTGCTGTTTAACCGGCGATATCTTTGGCTCCATGCGTTGCGACTGCGGCCCACAGCTCGAGGCCGCCTTAAGCATGATGAAACAGGAAGGTGGTGGCGCGGTCGTTTACATGTCGGGGCACGAGGGCCGTGGTATCGGATTATGGGCAAAGGCAGTGACCTACCTCTTACAGGATGATGGTCAGGACACTTACGAAGCCAATGTCTCTTTGGGCTTGCCGGAAGATCCCCGGGATTTTTCCGACGCAGCTTCTGTCCTGCGTTACTTGCTCAACGACAGGCCGATTCGCTTGCTGTCAAATAATCCGCAAAAGCGAGAGCAGCTGGAAGACAACGGCCAGGTTATTGCTGAGGCGGTATCGTTGGTAAGCGGCGTTAACGACCACAATATCCGATACCTGCGCTCTAAACGCCGCAAGGGCCATAAACTGCCGGAAGACCTGTAAGCAAGAATCAGTGGGGTTAAATGAGGCGGTAGATTAGATGACGCACGATGATGTCACGAATAAATCAGGCAATCGCCGGTCGTTTCAAATTGCGCGGGTTTGGTAATGTATAGCTGGCGGCTAAAAGACAATCCTGAATGAAAAGTGCTGTACGATACTTAGCTTCTTGGCCAAGCAAATGTAAACTATCTGTATTTTTTTTGACCAGAGTGTTTTTCATGATGTTAACGCTATCGGCTTTCCCAAGACCCGTGACGCCATTGGATTTAATGGCCTTTTTGATGATCGAGTGGGAATAGGCCTTTAATAGAATTATAGGAATATAAAATGAAAGGCCTGGTCATTACACTATTGATAATGGGGCTTTTATACCTGTTTATATTTAGAGAACAGGCAAAGCAAATGGATGCCTTATCCGATACTGCTGTGGAAGTTAATGCGGAGACGGCTCAACCACTCAAGCCTTACCAGCAGCAATTAGATCAAGCAAAGGGTATAGAGGATATGCTCAATAAGGGGGTGCAGGATCGCATGCGTAGTGTTGACGGGCTCGACTAGTTGTTCTGGCGCAATGGCGTTTCCTTTAAAATTGTCTCGTTACTAGCTTCTTAAATTTAAAAGTATATTTGCAATGATAGATGTTGAGGTTTTTCTAGCCGCACTGATTATTTTCATTGGCTCTTTTGTACAAAGCTCTATCGGCTTTGGTCTGGCAATTGTTGCAGCCCCCTTTTTATTTCTGCTTTCTCCTGACTATGTTCCGGCTCCAATAACACTTGTGGCGCTAGTACTATCGATTGCCAACGCCTATCGCTATCGCAGTAATATTTCTTTAAAGGGGCTGGGTGCGGCAATTATTGGCCGTATTCCTGGCACGGTGGCGGGAGGTGCTTTGTTGCTATGGGTTGATGCGAAGTCGCTTTCACTGTTCCTGGGCCTGAGCGTATTGATTGCCGTGGCAGTGAGCTTGCTGCCTGTGCGCATCGCACCCACCACACCGCGAATGTTAATGGCTGGTTTCCTGTCGGGTTTTATGGGTACCAGTACGGCCATCGGTGGCCCCCCGTTGGCGCTGTTATTACAGCACGAGCAGGCTAACCTTATTCGTGCAAATTTGTCTGCGTTCTTTATTGTCAGTTGTATTCTTTCACTGTTGGTGCAGGGCTATACGGGCCATATGAGCTGGCATCATTTTATGCTTACCTTACCGCTTATTCCGGCAATGCTGCTGGGTTACTGGCTGGCGACGCGCTATGTAGAGCACGTTTCCAATCATCATATTCGTATGGCATCACTGTGTATCTGCAGCCTTTCAGGCATTGGGGCGATAGTGCTTTATTGGATGAGCTAGACTACGCAGCAAACATAATCTTGATCAGCCACATGAGGCCGATGCCCAGGGAAAAAGCAACGAAATGCAGCAGGGCAGTCCCCGTGTTCTTTTGTTTGTTAACCTCAGGGACGAGGTCGGAGGCGCCGATATAAAGGAAATTGCCCGCGGCAAAGGGTAGTAGAAAGGCGACATCGAGGTGAAATGAGGCGATGTAGGCAGTGATGCCCCCCAGTAAAAAGGTCAGTGCCGAGAGCACATTGAATAGCAGCGCTCGTCGTTTCTCCCAGCCGCCGTGAATTAACACCGCAAAGTCACCCAGCTCCTGGGGGATTTCATGGGCCGCTGCCGCCAGCCAGGCCATGATGCCGAGGCGGATGTCGATTAGAAAAGTACCGGCCACGGCCAGTCCGCCAATAAAATTGTGCAGGCCGTCACCGATTAAAATCAAATAGGTTAAGGGCCTTTTTTGATCTGACGTTTGATGTCGACAGTGATGCCAGTGCAAGAATTGTTCGAGGCAGAAAAAAACGATGAAGCCCAACAGTATCCACAAATAAAAAGCTGTGGTATTGCCATAACTGTCGATGCCTGCGGGAATCATATGTAGAAAAGCGCCGCCTATCAGTGAACCTGCGGCAAAGGCAACAAGGGGCAAAATAATCTTTTCAAGGGTTTGCTGCTTTAATACTAGCGTGACGGTACCCACCAGGGCGATGCAGCTCATCACCAGGCTACTGGAAATGATCCAGGCCAAAGTGCTCATAGGGTATTACGACATGGGATGTTGCTACACGGGGTATTAGTAAGCGCCGTCATACGGTGTCTCTACGGGCAAGCAGGAAATTCAAAAAAGGCATTAATTGCCGCAACGCCCTTGTCGACGCCGTCTGCCCATTCCCTTTCCTCCCCCCGGTGTGCCACCGCGTTCTACACAGCGTTGAAAGGCTGGCAGATGATTTTCCTGGGATGCTCTTTGCAGGTTTTTTAATACGGCTTGTACATCGGGGTAATCCACGGCAGCGTCTAATAACTTGTCATACATCGCTGCATTTTCTATTTCGGCGCTAACCCCTGTTTCACAAGCTTCGAGAATAGTGCCGGGTACTTCTGCTTTTGCTGTCCATTCATCTTTGGGAACAGGGATGCCATATTTTTTGAACAGGGTTAACAAGGCTTCAATATGTCGGCCTTCCGCTTCGATAATGTTGGTAAAAGGCGCAATGTCACCAAACTGGCGAATTACTCGCCGGTAAATGGCTTGCGCTTTGTATTCATCATCAATGGCTTCTGTGAGTATGGCTTCAAGTTTATTATTCGAAATCAGGGTCATTATTGCCCGCCTTATTGGGAAAGTGGTGTTGGCATAAATACCGACTGCTTTCACGGCAATGATTGTTCCGTGCTGACTGGTGGACATCAAGCAATACGTTGTAGGGTATTTTATCGTTCTATTATTCTACGCCCAATTAATTTCTAATCGAATATGACAAGCAATTGATTAGCGTCAATACTACAGATAACTAAAACTTGGAAAATACGCATCAAAGGAGTCACTTATGCGCTTTGGAACTATTCAGGATGTGGTCGATTTTGCTAGGAAGCTACATGCCGCCTTGTCTGATCAGTACGCCGAGTTGGAGCAGCTATCCAGCTCTGAGCGTGCGCGTTTGATGTTGGATTATTTAAATCGCCACGAACAAAACCTTGCCCAGGCGATGGATAAGTACGAAGGTGATATGGCGCAAAGCATTGCGTCACTTTGGTTGCAAGATGTACCAGAGCTGCAGTCTGACGATTTGGTCGACAAGGTGCGTGGTGTCGATTTAGGGGATGTCGATAATATTATTGCTGTTGCCCTCGATGTGGATGAATATTTAATTAAGCTCTATCAGCGTATGGCTGATGAGGTTGACTCCGACGAGGGGCGGGCCGTGTTTAAAAGCCTGATTAAGTTGGAAGATAACGAACGCCATCGCTTGTCGCGGGCGGCTTTTCGTTTAGCGGATATGTAGTTTTAAGGTTTATGAATTTGTAGGTTTTTGTAGTCTCTGTCCTTTGGGGGTACTTTTGTACCCCTATTTTTTTGCCTTTATTTTCTTACTTTCCTGCCGAATTGTTTTTATTTTGTCGTGGCCAAACGCGTTGTCCTTGTTGAAAAACCGAAAACTCTCCCTCATCCATGGCTTGCCATTGTTCGTTCGAGGTTAAAGGCTGGGTGGCAATCACAGTAACTACATCGTTGGCCTGTGTGTGGTCGGCGAAATCAACTGTCATATCGGCATCAATTAGCTGAGCATTGCCGAAGGGGGCCTGTCGGGTTAGCCAGCTTAGTTTGGTGCTGCAGTGGGTGTAGAGTGAGCGCCCGTCACTCATCAGCATGTTAAAAATACCAAGCTCGCTGAGAGTCTCAGTTTTTTCCTGGATAAATTGCCACAGTGCTCGTTGGCGGCCAGGAGGTCTGGGAAAGTGCTCGCGCAGTTCGCCAAGTAGCCAGCAAAAAGCGTGTTCACTGTCGGTGGTACCGACAGGATTATAGTGTTTAAGCGTGAGTTTTTTGACGCCTTTTAGCTGACCGTTATGGGCGAAAGACCAAGTTTGCCCCCATAGCTCTCGAGCAAAAGGGTGAGTGTTTTCCAGACTTACTTTACCGCGATTGGCTTTGCGGATATGGCACAGCACATTGTTACTTTTTATCGAGTAGCTTTGTACAAAGCGGGCGATTTCCGAGTCGGCGCTGGCGCCAGGGTCGTGGAAGGCGCGGTAACCTTTACCTTCGTAAAAGGCGATACCCCAGCCATCTTCGTGGGGGCCGGTGTCGCCGCCCCTGCGCATGAGTCCGGCGAAGCTAAAACAAATATCCGTGGGCACACTGGCACTCATTCCGAGTAGTTCACACATGTTTTTTTACTGACTCCACGATCTTGTTAGTTAATTCATTCACGCCTATCTAAGAGCTTGCGCAAATGTGACCTAAGGCATATTTGCAGCACTGGCTTTATTTACTGCGTAGAGAGTGATTGTATACTCTGGCGACAGTATTGAGAGGGAATCAGGATGGGAAATATATTGATTGTGGTCAGTGACACGCAGCTACTTGGGGATTTGAGTGATTGTTGTCGAGAGGAGGGCTTTACGCCCCACGGTTTAACCGATGGCTCTTTTGTGTTGCCGTGGGTGGGAGAGCGTGATGCCCTGGCGGTCATTCTTGATACGAGTGCTGGTGGCGTTAATGGCGCCGTGTTATCTCGAGAAATTCTGTCGAGTTCAAATGCTTCGGTTTTTGTGCTGACAAAAAATGATAGTGAAACGGACCAGTTGAAGGCCGATGGCTTGGGAGTGAAGGCTTATTTCAGCAAGCCTTTGAAGCCGGCAGTCGTGTTTAGCCAGATCAAATCTTTGCTATCTTAGTAACTCATTGGACGAACTAGCGGGGCTATTCTTTATCGCTTTTGCCTTGTTCGTTCTGAGTATTTAGGCAGTCAATTTTTTCTTCAAGCTTACTCAGATGTCGCTCTATGGCGCTTAAGCGTTTGTGTACGCCTTCTTCTGAGCTGATGATTTGTTCTTCTTTTTGATTGATAAAATAAGAGGTAAAGCTCGCGGTAAGTGCCGCAAAAAGACCGAGCCCGAGAAAAATAATAATACTCGCAAAGGCTCTGCCAGTATGGGTTTCAGGGACTACATCGCCGTAGCCTACCGTGGTAATTGTGACCCAGGCCCACCAGATTCCTTCAAGGGGGCCATTGATGTTGGGCTCCAGGGCAGACATCAAAATCCCCGCCATAACGATGACAATTAACGAGGCGAATCCTGTAGCGGCTAACTCGTTGCGGGAGAGCATTTTCTTTACTCTGCCGCCTATGTGCATTAGCAGGGCGAACACGATGATCAGACGTAATAGGCGTAGAGCCCCCAGGTGGGTGGGCCAGCCCAGTAACATGGGAATGCCCGTGACGATAATAATTAGGTTGAGCCAGTTGCCGCGCAAATAGCGCTGAGTGTTGTTGACCAGCAAGGCGAGCACCACTGTTTCGACAATAAAAAAGCTCCACAGGTAAATATCGTAGACATTGTAGGATGCTGTTGTATGCCCGCTTATCCAGTTGAGCAATATCCACAGCGAAGCGATTAGCATAGGTATCTCTAGCACTATACCTGTGCGCCGTGCGGCGAGACTCTCTTTTCGGTCAACTCCGGCGGCACCGATGAAGCGAGCAAAGCTATAAATTTTTGGTATTTCTGCCATCGTTATTTTTGGCCGGAGAAAAATTAAATCTTAGCACAGGCTTCTTAAACTGAGGTCAATCACGTCGTACATTTTCAGGCACTAGCAGAAGGAAGGTTTGATTAGCTCTGCCAAGCGGTGCGACAATGTTGGAAACCTTCTTTTGGTGGCATTGTGACAACAACAAGTACTGACAGGATACGGCTGAAAAAACAGCGCTTTCTTGAACGAGAGCAACTCATTAAAGACACCACTTTGGGTCTGTTGATTCGCGATGGCGTGGAAAAAGTCACCGTGTCAGCTATTGCCACCGAGGCGGGTATTGGTAAAGGTACCGTCTACAAACACTTTCAGAGCAAAGCGGAAATCATGATGCGCATAGTCTCTGACTACGAGCAGATGTTGGTCAGCAATGTGAATACGGGAATAGAGGCGACGGAAAGCGGTAACCCGGGGGCGGCAGCAAAGGCCTATTTTGAATCGCGCCTGGCTAATCCAGCACTGGATCGCCTGGTACAGCAGCTCGAGTTTCGTCTCGAAGCCGATGAATCTGTTGCCACTGAAATGGCCCGCTTGCATAAAATTCGTCGCTCAATGGTTGAGACCTTGAACAATATGGTCTCCAGGTTAATTGAGCGGGGGTTGCTGGAAGATGTGCCGCCACACTATCACTACCTGGCGTGCTGGGCGCTGGCGCAGGGTGCGGTTGATGTCTGCTTTAACCAGGGCTTTGCTGATCAGTTCGACGATAAAGAGAAGTTACTCAATTTTATTGCCAATATCGGTGTGACCATGGGCAACCGTGGCCAATTTCGTGAGCATTGATGAGCGATAACTCTCTGGATGCGTGGTCTAAAGAATTACAAAAAAACCAGCTTACTGGGCAGGGGTTGCCCCCTATAGAAAAGTGGAATCCACCCCTGTTAGGCGATATCGATATTCGCATTACTCGTCAGGGTGTTTGGTTTCACGAAGGTGGTGAAATTAAGCGGCAGTCTTTAGTGAAGCTCTTTTCTAGTATTCTCAAACGTGAAAATGACGACTATTTTTTGGTGACACCAGAGGAAAAGTGGCGCATACAGGTGGAAGATGCCCCCTTTTTTATTACCGAATTAAGTATAGAGAGCAAGGGTAATGTGCAGGCTTTGGTGTTTGGCAGCACAACGGATGATCAAATTATTGCCGGTGCAGATCACCCGGTCAGAGTTGCTGTCGATGTCGTCAGCGGCGAACCCTCACCCTATATATTGCTGCGGGGTGGCATGGAAGGGCTGATCAGTCGCAGTGTGTATTATCAACTGGCCGATATTAGCGAAGCGCGAACGGTGGACGGTAAAGAGGTGTTTGGCGTCAGCAGCATGGGCTGCTTTTTCGCACTTTATTAATGCCTATATAGCCCTTGCCACAAGTGTTTTCTGATCAAAACACTGGCAGGATTAAGCAACCTACTCAGTATAAAAATAATTGGCAGCGTGTGCGTGAAAAGTCATTTTTTATCAAGCGTTCTTAAATTATCTGTAGGATTTTTATTGTCGTTGTGTAGCCAGCTTTGCTGGTCTGCGGAGCGAGATACCAGCAGTTTACTGCGTGACTATATTCGCCTCGATACCACTAACCCACCGGGGAATGAAGCCCTGGGTGCCGCTTTTTTTGCCGAAATTTTTGCCGCCCATGGTATCGAACACGAGATCATTAAGGTTGCACCCGGCCGTGCCAATATTTGGGCGCGCCTGCCCGGTGGTGAGCAGCCAGTATTGCTGCTACTTCACCATATGGATGTCGTGCCTGCAAACCCCGCGCGTTGGCAGCATGCGCCCCTTGCGGGGCTTAATGATGGTGATTATCTTCATGGTCGGGGTGCGCTGGATAGTAAGTCACTGGGTATTTTTCAGCTGCAGGCGATGCTGGCACTGAAGGCGCTGGGCAAGCCCTTAAACCGTGATCTGATTTTTCTCGCCACGGCTGACGAAGAGGCCGGTGGTCAATACGGCGTCGGCTGGTTGATGGAGCATCGCCCTGAATTGTTCCAGGGCATTGGCGCCGTGCTCAACGAAGGCGGCAGGGGTGATGTGCGGGGTGGCAAGATTACCTTTGGCATTGAAGTGACGCAAAAGCTACCGTTGTGGCTGAAAATTAACGCCAGCGGTGAGCCGGGGCATGGCGCTATACCGCGGAGTGATAGTGCCAGTCAGCGCTTGATTCGTACGCTGGCAAAGCTTGAACAGTTTGCGTTCCCTGCCCAACTATTGCCGGGCGTAAAAACCTATCTCAATAAACTGGCTGGCGACTTTCCCCCGCCGTGGAATGAGCGGCTGTCGAATGTAGAGGCTCTGATTGAGTCACCTCAGCAAATGGCTGAACTACGTGAGTTCGACCATCGTCTGCATGCGCAATTGCGTAGCACTTGTGCCATTACCCGTTTACAGGCCAGTGACAAAATTAATGTGGTTGCGGCTGAGGCCTGGGCTGAAATTGATTGCCGCTTGCTGCCCAACCATAAACCGCAGCAGGCATTGGAAAGTATTAAAGCGGCCCTTGATGACGAGAGTTTAAAAATTACGCCTTTATTGTCTTTTGAGCCGGGCATATCAGCGCAAGACAATTTTCTTTTTCGAGGAATTAAGCACAGCCTGGCTGAACGTTATCCCGCGGCTACGATTGTTCCGCGTATGGCTGCGGGCTTTACGGATAGTCACTTCTTTCGCGAGATAGGCATCCCCGCTTATGGGTTTATTCCCGTGATACTAGATGCAGAGCAGGCCAGGGGGATTCACGGCGACAATGAAAAAATATCGCTGGCGAATTTGAACTTTGGTCGTGAGTTTATGCAGAGGCTGGTCGAGCAGGTTTGCATTGCGGAATCAGGACGATAAAGCGGCTTTGTTTTTACCAGTCCTGTATAAGTCCTTCTTTACAGGGCTGGCGATATTAATGAAGCGAGCTAGGTTTCAGAGAGTATAGCGATGGCCGCCAGCGCCTCGGGATCTTTGGCTTTAATTTTATTGGCGATGTGATGTTGAAAGAAATAGCGGAATTCCCCATCGGTATCCGCTGCGTAGAGACTGGGATCGCCGGGCAAAACAGGGGTAGCCACCACCTTTTTCTCGTCGGCTACCAGGGCGTGAATCTCGCCGTTGTTGAGCAAGCGCCAGCTGACCACTTCTTTTAAACACAGCGTTTTAAAGCCGTCATTGGAAAACACCGCATGGGTGCCAATACTATCGGGAATCTCCTGTACCACATCGTCTTTATTTTCGTAATCACACTCGTAGTACTCGGCAGCCATCTCCAGCTCTAGCGCCTTGTGAAGAGGTGCGTCGTGGAAGAGTTCTTCCGTACCGGGGTCATAGTAACCCTCCCACTTGCCGTCCAGCGGGTCGCTGATATCGGGGCAGGGGGTGATGTTGTTAAGCCAGGGCACTAGACCAACAATATCGCCATCCTCTCGCAGGCCCCAGCAGAGTATTTTAATGCTGAAACGGGTATCTGGGTGGGCGCGATTGGTATAAAGCATTTCGAGCCCATCGAGCTCGGGTGCGAGGCGAATAAATGGAGAATCAAGTGCGGGCGACCAGGTCTGGCCAGTGAAGATATTCACAACATTGTCACTGTTGTGCTCGGGTACGGTGATCGTCATAACGTACTCCTCGTGATGGGCTAAGCCATATCAGTCTGGAAGAAGTGCCAGCCGACGCTACATACAGTACCTTTCAATCCTAAAATGCACAATACCCTGTGTTGGTGGCGATGTTAGCCGGCCAGCCCACGGGTAAACATTTCGGCCATTTCGTCCGCGACCTCGCGTGTGGTCATTTCGCCATCGACCTGATACCACTTGGTCATTCGATTGATTGCACCAAATATAGTGAAAGCGGTGATCTTGGGATTGCAGGGGCGGATGGATTTGTCTTCGATACCGCTGTTAATAATTTGCCGCATCGCCGCATCAAGCTGTTGATAAAGAGGGTCAATTTGCTCTAGATATTTGTTCGATAGGGGGTCGGGGCCGGGGCGGGAGAGGCAGCGGCCAAATTCGTCATCGAAAATAGAGGTGAATAAATAGATAAAACGGCCCAGTTTTTTGAGCCCCGTGAGTTCGGTGTTTTGTATGGCGGCGGTTTGCTCGAGCATTTGGGTAATGGCAGTGAGCAGACATTGAAAGAGGATATCCTCCTTGTTTTCAATGTAGTAATACAGCGTTGGTTTGGTGACCTGTAGTTCCTGGGCGAGATCGTTGAGCGAAGTCTCGCGGAAGCCGTTCTGGTTGAACAGGCGGGCAGCGGTTTTGAGAATGGCAGTGCGTTTGAGCTCGTGCTGCACATCTTTACTTTGAATGGTTTTGCCCCAGCGCGTCTTGTTAGTTTTGCTCATTGTTGTCGTTGGCCGCCTGTTGGTGAGCGCTCAGTGTATCTTATTGGCAGCTGCATGCCAATTTTCAGTAACCGTTTATACCAATGGGTAAGCACCTTGCTATAGTTCATTAATATCTAGTATAAACAATAGATTGAGCGTATCTTTAAATGTTAATTCTACATTTATGTCCTGTATTTTATGAACAGCGGTTCGACAAGGTAGGCGACTTGAAACGACGATCTCTTTTTCTGTAGAGTGATAATGGGTTTGAAGTGTGCTGCCTTCAGAGCCGTTTAGCTTATGGTCTTAATTGATGACATTAGCCAGCTGATGTTGACTCATATCAGCTCAATACTGGCGCAGGGTGGCGATGCCGTGGATGCATTGGCCCATCCCGCTGTCGGTGTAAATGTTGCGCTCCTTGTCAAAAGAAATGTAGTGAATGCTAAGGAGGCCTGAACCGGATACCCGCTATTGCATCAAATAGGGGGCTTTGGTGCAGCTGTCTTTGAGTAAGCCTTTGCTGGTTCTGAGTCAGTGCCGCAGCCGCTAAGTACGCGTGTGGCAAGTAAGGAGGGCAGTATTGTCGTTAAGACTATTTCTACTTAACGACTAGTTCGTAACCTGTTGTTTTAATATGTTATTTGCCTGTGGGTTTTGGGTTTTTAATAAGTGGCTGGCATTGTTCTGGCCCTGAACAGTGGCTTGGTTTGTTGATTGATTAAGCCGGTCAGATGAGCCTGTTTGTTTTCGAAAGGTGTACTTGTAATATTTTAACAAATAACTTTAGATTATTGCGTTAACTATTTGATAATTATTGTAATAATGTTGTTTTTAATGAGAGTGTCACATCAATTTCCACGCATGACAACTCGTTGTATTTGCCCGATACTCTCCACAATATCCATCGTTTTAACATATCAAAATAGCTTTTCAATGAGGTGGTCGCCGCGTCCGTCAATCATGTCCTGCAGCTCCGTGCCGAGACTAGTAGCCTCAAAAGCCGCAGTGGCTGTGACAGCTTTCGACCTCGACACCTCGATAATATTCGGCTGTTGGTGGTGGGCCAATCAGACGGCTTTCAGGCACAACAAGCGCGCAGTGCGTAGTTTATAAATAACCCGCTTGAGCGGGTCGCGAATGGGAGGGGGCGTCGAGCATCTGGTTTTTCGGGCTAAGGTCAGGGGTTTATTCAGTGGGATGCCGCGATGAATGGGCGGGTGGCATTGAGGGTTGTCATCGGCCCTTTGAAAGGTTGCGCGGTTTTCGTAATAGGCTTTGCCACCGAGTTCGGGGATTGCGCAAAAGGCTGAACCAATATCATCGAGCGCCAGGGTCGCCACCGCCAAGCTCTTCAAGCACGGTGCATTTGGCTCGACTCCCTAGGCCTGAGCCGCCGAGCGTCTCGGGCAATTCAATGACACCCAGCCAAGTGCTGCATAGCTGTTGAGTGCCGCCTCTGGCAGGGCTTTGTTAGTTTTGAAGTTGCGATATTGTTGGCTGAAAATGTCGGTGGCAAAGTGCTGCACCACGTCGACAATTAGGGTGATGTCTTCATCGGGGCTAGCTTAAACAAAGTTTACCTCGAGAGTCAGACAGCGAAACTGCACTGATGGCAGCTTCGCTACTTATTACCTTATTATTTGTTTTTAAAATCGGGCTCGCGGCGCTCGGCAGTAGCTTTAATACCTTCGGCAGAATCGTCAGTTTGTATCAGCCATTCCTGCTCGTTGAGCTCGTGATCGGTGGCGGCGCGCACTCGGTCGGCCAGGCCGCGACGCACGGTGGCGCGGATAGACTGCACTGCGAGGGGGGCGGAGCTGGCAATCTCGCTGGCTAGCTCAGTCGCCGCTTTCAGCACCTGGTCCTGCGGCACGACTTGGTCGGCGATGCCCCAGTCGAGGGCTTGTTCGCCTTTAATTCTACGTCCGGTGTAAAACATTAAGTGGGCGTTTTGCTGGCCAATTAATGCCGGCAGTGTGTGAGACAGGCCAAAACCGGGGTGGAAGCCGAGGCGTGAAAAGTTGGCGGCAAAGCGCGCCTCAGGGCAGGTGACGCGGAAGTCGCCGACTAGGGCTAGCCCCAGGCCGCCGCCAATGGCTGCACCCTGTACCGCACAAACCACGGGTTTTTTATTGCCGAAGAGGCGTACTGCCTCGCCATAAAGGCGGCCCGAACGGCGTCGAAAGGCGCTCTCTTCAGATTTGTTCTCTTCGTCGTCTCGATTGATAGCATCACCACCACCGAAGTTGGCGCCGGCACAGAAGGCCTTGCCCTCAGCGGCGAGAACAATAGCGCGGCAATCATCGAGTTTATCGAGGTCGTCAAAAGCATCGGCGATGGAACAAATCAAGTTGTAGTCAAAGTAATTAAAGGGTGGACGTTGAATGGTCACGGTTGCGACATGCTGTTCCAGGGTGACCTGTATATCTTGATACTCGCCGATTGCAGACATTGGTGGTTCCTTAATAGATAAATGGGTGGGTTTGTGCTTTCTATCAAAAGGGCAGGGTTTGGGCGCTGGATATACGTGTTTTAACGCTATTTTTAAGGCGTTGTATAAGAGGCCTTTGCCAGTGACTTAATTTAACCTGATGGCGGGGATATGGGAAGTATTGCTTTATATCAGTGTTTTTAAGGGGGTGGTGAGAGATGACCCGATTTGGGCTGTGCTGTTCAGGCTTGTCTTTGCGATTTAGATTGGAGCACGCTCAACACTGGCTATTCCAGCTCGTGTTGAGAGCAATTTTTGCTGAGGTCTGGTTTTTTAGTCTTGCTTGGTAAAGGTCAGGGTGTTTTCTGCAACGGCCAGATCACATTTAATTTGAGTGGCCATTTTTCGTGCGACGGACATGTAAATGATCCTGTCTTCTTCATCGACGTCCTGACAAAAATTCTCCCGCATATAAACCAGGGATTCACCGCTGGGCAGGGTTTCAATTTCATGATAAAGGTTTGTGTTCGACATTGTTAACTCCTGGATTATTATTTGTTTAGAGTATGGAAAATAAAAGGCGCATTGTAAGCGCCTGTCTTTTAAAAGTTTAAAAATCTGCTCTTTCAAGCTAGGACAAGATTTAATTGCTGTCAAGAAAATAAGCCCATAGCTTGCCGTTATTGGTTGTTTTAAAGCTGTTAGTGGTATTTAGCAGTAATAAATATTCTGCTATTTCGATAATCAATTTGTGTAGTCTCGATGATGGTTAAATAAAATAATAAAAACATATTCAATTATCTTTTTGAGGAATATTTGAATATCAGTACATGGTCTTAATAAAACAGCACTCTTTAAAATGTGAGAAATAGAGCTGCTGGCTTAGGTCGTTGGCAATATGACGCACCCTGCGTGCGGCGACCTACCTTGCGACGTATTACCTGTGAATAGATGATGCCGGTGTCATTGTGCGGAGGGCGCTACGCTGATTTTCTGATACTGGTGGATGACCCTTTCAAAAATGTGGAAGTGTTGTGTACCCTGAAAACGACTTATCGTGGCGGTATCGCCTATAATCTCTTGCAACTAATTGCGAATGCACCCCAGCAAGAGACCGATGGTTTGGCTTTAAGTTTATCTACAGCGTCTGCTTTAAGTGGACTTTAAAGACGGAGCGGCAAGGGCTGGGCGGCATTTAACCACTATTTATATTGATACAGGAGTAGTAACGTGAGCGCAGGAAAACGATTACCGGGTACACCGGAACCCATGCACCGCTGGCCGGGCGCCGAAGGCGTGACCATTGCGGGTGACTCATGGGGCGATCCCAAGGGGCCGTTAATATTATTGCAACACGGCGGTGGCCAGACTCGCCATGCCTGGAAGGGTGCGGGCGAAGCTCTGGGTGCTGCGGGCTATTACGCCGTGGCCTTCGATGCTCGTGGCCACGGTGATTCTGACTGGGCACCCGATGGCGTTTATGGCATGGATATCATGGTTGAAGATTTAAAGTGTGTCATCGAAGCCCTCGGGGGGTCGCGCCCGGTGCTGGTTGGTGCCTCTATGGGTGGGGGCACCAGTTTGGTCGCCGCCGGTGAAGATCACATTGATGCGACGGCGTTGGTGATGGTTGATATCGCTCCGCAAATTGAACCCGAGGGAGTCGATAAAATTATGGCCTTTATGGGCCAGAAGCCTGAGGGTTTTAGCTCCTTGCAGGAAGTAGCCGATGCTATCGGTAGCTATCAGCCCCATCGTAAAGCGCCAAAAAACCTCAATGGTCTGGCGAAAAATGTACGTGAGGGTGAAGACGGCAAGTATCGCTGGCATTGGGATCCCAAATTTCGCTCTATCCGCCGTGACATGAATAAGCGCAAAGAGCGGCTCGAGGCTTGTACCAGTAACTTGTCACTGCCGACATTGTTAGTACGCGGTGGTTTGTCCGATGTGCTTAGCGAAGAGGGTGCCCAGGGCTTTCTCAAGCTCTGCCCTCACAGTGAGTACGTTAATGTTACCGACGCCGGGCATATGGTGGCCGGTGATCGCAATGATGTGTTCGGTACGAGTGTTATTGATTTTCTGTCGCGCACGGTACCCATTGCGGGTGAGCCGGTGCAGAAAGCGCATGAAGTGCATCCTCATCACGAAGGGCCTCCTGGTGATACGGTTGATGTTCCCTGAGGCAGGGCGCGGTGTGAAATGGGCTTGGCAGTGAGCCTGACAAAAAAGCGGAGCGTGCTCCGCTTTTTTGTGTCTAGAGCTTAGTGGCCGACGGGTAAATAAAACGTTGTTATTTAGGGCCCTTTATTCTCATTTAAGCGCCGATACCGAGAAAAACCACTTTAATGCAGCTATTTTTGTTATCGCGCTTGACACTAAGGGGCTGTGTTCATAGAATGCGCGCCTCTTAAATGATTAGCTTGTTTGAGAGTGCCTCGTCCCGTTCGTCTAGAGGCCTAGGACACCGCCCTTTCACGGCGGTAACAGGGGTTCGACTCCCCTACGGGACGCCATTTGCGGGAATAGCTCAGTTGGTAGAGCGCAACCTTGCCAAGGTTGAGGTCGCCGGTTCGAACCCGGTTTCCCGCTCCATTTTTCCTCATTAGTCTTCCTGGCTAATGAGTCGCAGGTGGCTCTGCATAGCGACTACTCTTTAAATAGTAGAGCGCTTCTTTTTTTACCGCTGTTTTTATCTCGAATAAAATCCCTTCGTCCCATCGATAGGGTTTAGTTCGGTCTGCCGCTAGAAATTTACCTGTCGCCTCGAAAAGCACTGCCAGTACCCTTATAATTGAACGTCATGCCCAGACTGAGCGTCAATTTCGCCGGGTAATGTTTTTGCTCTGCAAGCCGGTATTGAAATGAATAGTGAACTTCCCGCTCTCTGTATTAAAGGTCTGACCAAGGTCTACGACAACGGCTTTCAAGCGCTGAAGGGTGTCGACCTAGATGTCATGCCCGGTGATTTCTTTGCTCTGCTTGGCCCCAATGGAGCCGGCAAATCGACCATCATCGGCATTATTAGTTCGTTGGTGCGAAAGACCACAGGTTCTGTTGCCGTCTTTGGCCACGATATTGACCAGGACTTCCCCCGCGCTAAAAAAGATGTCGGCGTGGTGCCTCAGGAATTCAATTTTAATCAGTTTGAAAAGGTGTTCGATATTGTCGTCACCCAGGCGGGTTATTACGGCCTACCGCGCAAAGTGGCTGAACAGCGCGCGGAAAAATATTTGCGCCGGCTCGGTTTGTGGGACAAACAGGATCAACGCTCGCGCATGCTCTCTGGCGGTATGAAACGCCGCTTGATGATTGCCCGTGCGCTGGTACACGAGCCGCGCCTGCTGATTCTCGATGAACCCACCGCCGGTGTCGATATCGAACTGCGACGCTCTCTGTGGGACTTCCTGCGGGAGATTAACGAGCAGGGCACAACGATTATCCTTACCACCCACTATCTGGAAGAGGCCGAGAGCCTGTGTCGCCGCATCGCGATTATTGACCAGGGACTCATCACTCAGAACACCACGACACGAGAACTATTGTCCCAGCTCGATAAGGAGGTGTTTGTGATTGATACTCAGGAGGTGCTTAACACCTGCCCACAACTTGATGGTTATGCAACGGCATTAATCGACAGCCACAGCTTTGAAGTGGTGGTTGAAAAAGGCCAGTCACTGAACGACGTGTTTGCGCCGCTCACGGTTCAGGGTATACACGTCAGTAGTCTGCGCAATAAAGCGAATCGACTTGAGGAGTTGTTTTTGTCATTAGTGAATGGTGGCTCGGGGCAAAGTGAGAGCGTGTCAGCGGAGGACAGCGAATGAGTGCTCGCGAGCAGTGGATCGCCTTTATGACGCTGATGGTGAAAGAAATTCGCCGTTTTTCCCGAATCTGGCAACAGACGCTATTACCCCCGGCGATTACGATTGCCCTTTATTTCGTGATTTTCGGCACCTTGATCGGCCCGCGTATTGGCACAATGTCTGGCTTTACTTATATGGAATTTGTGGTGCCCGGCTTAATTATGCTGGCGGTAATCACTAATTCTTTTGGCAATGTGGTGTCGTCTTTTTTTGGCAGTAAATTTGCCGGCAATATTGAAGAGCTACTGGTTTCGCCAACCCCGAATTACATTATTCTTGCGGGCTACGTACTGGGTGGCGTGACTCGTGGTTTGACGGTGGGCTTTATTGTGACGCTTCTGTCCTTGTTTTTTACAAAGCTACAAATTCAACACCTGGGGGTCACTATCGGCGTAGTGATAATGACCTCAATATTATTTTCATTGGCCGGCTTAATTAATGCGGTTTACGCCAAAAATTTTGATGATATCTCAATTATTCCCACCTTTGTTTTAACGCCCTTAACCTACCTGGGTGGTGTTTTTTATTCAGTGAGTTTATTGCCAGAGTTCTGGCAAAAGGTTTCACTGTTAAATCCTGTTCTTTATATGGTGAATGCCTTTCGTTACGGTTTGTTGGGGGTGTCAGATATCCACGTCGGCTGGGCATTTTTAATGCTGTCGGTATTTATTGCCGGGCTATTTTTGTTCGCCCTGCACCTGCTTAAAAATGGTAAAAACCTGCGTTCCTGATGATGACTGACGATATTAATAATCTCGCAAATACTACGGACACAGCGCTCGGCAAGGCGGTAGATTACCCCTCCGCCTATGCGCCAGAATTACTGTTTGCCATTCCTCGGGCTGCGGGTCGTACTGAACTGGGTCTTTCTCTCGGTCATGAAGTCGACGATGTGTTGCCCTTTGCGGGCGAGGATATGTGGACGGCCTATGAAATAAGTTGGTGTAATTTTCAGGGTAAGCCACAGGTCGTTGTCGGCGAATTTATATTGCCCTGTGATTCGCCCTTTATCGTCGAGTCTAAATCCCTAAAGCTTTATCTTAACTCTCTCAATCAGCATCGCTTTGTGTCACTGCAGGCGGCGAGACAAACCATCGCCGATGATTTAAGCCGTGTAGCCGGCTCGCCAGTTGTTGTGCAGCTTTACAGTATCGACGAATACGCCCGCAAAGGTTTGACGGTATTTGGCGGGCAGTGCCTGGATGAGTTGGATGTGGACTGTTCTGTTTATCAACCCGATGCAGATTTATTGAAGCTTGCTGATAGTATTAAAAGCAGCGATGAGCCCGTCGGTGAAACCCTGTACAGCCATTTAATGAAATCCAATTGCCCTGTGACCGGCCAGCCTGACTGGGCGACAATTGTTGTGCGCTACAGAGGGCGGCCAATTTGCCACCACAGTTTGCTACGCTATATCGTGTCATACCGCGAGCATCAAGGCTTTCACGAACACTGTGTAGAAAGGGTATTTCTCGACATTCTCAAGCGCTGCCAGCCCTCGAGCCTGGTGGTGAGTGCACGCTATACGCGCAGGGGTGGGCTTGATATTAATCCGACGCGAACCCTAGGCAGTGAATCTGTCGACTGGGCGCGCACGGGTCGGCAATAAATGACATCGCTACAAGTCGCTATTCAGCTCACCCCTCAACCCACGCCAGCTCATTGTAGTGTTGATCTTGAAACACTGTTTAAGCAGTGTTTTTACAAGGATTATCAAACTCTGTTAATCGGCGGGGCTGACGAACCTTTGTACCGCCCGGCATTTTCAGCGGATAAACCCCACTGTCTTTTTTATCGTGCCGATTATTTCGCTAGCGCCCTGCATGAAATTGCCCACTGGTGCATTGCCGGTGTCGAACGTCGCCAACAGGAAGACTGGGGTTACTGGTATTGCTCCGATGGTCGCAGCCCGGAGCAGCAGAGGGCCTTTGAATCTGTTGAAGTTAAACCCCAGGCAGTTGAGTGGATGTTATCCGTTGCCGCAGGTGCGCCTTTTCGTATTAGTCGTGATAATTTATTGGGCTTGGGTAATAAGGTAGAAGAGGGTGATACTTTCAAAAGTACAGTTGCGACTCAAGTACAGTGCTATCGACAAGGTGCTTTACCGTCTCGCGCCCAGCAGTTCTTTTTAGCTTTGAGTGAACGCTACGGTAGCGTTGAGCCTCTGGCGGATAGGCACTACACCCTCGATGCACTACAGGGGTGTAAACAGCAATGAAAATTATTGCCGATGAAAATATGAGTGCCGTGCGCGAGACTTTCGCTCCCTATGGCGAAGTGGAGACAATGGCAGGCCGCGTTATGACTACGGCCAGTGTGGCTGCTGCGGATATCTTATTAGTGCGTTCGGTGACGAATGTGGATGCGCAATTACTCGAGGGTAGCCGGGTTAAATTTGTCGGCTCGGCGACCATCGGTACCGACCATATTGATCTTGGCTATCTACAGGAAAAAGGTATTCATTTTGCCCATGCGCCGGGCTGTAATGCCGAGGCCGTAGTGCAGTATATGTTTTCGGTTTTCTGCACCCTTGAGCCCGAGTGGCGCAATAAAAACATAGGCATTATCGGTTGCGGTAATGTGGGTGGGCGGCTCGTTAATCGTTTAAGAGCTTTGGGCGTGGCCTGTCAGGTCTATGATCCTTTTTTAAATGACAGTGAATGTTCTTCGTTGTCAGATTTACAAACCGTGCTCAGTGCCGAGATCATCTGCCTGCACACTCCGTTGACGCGAGACGGCCCGTTTCCGACCCAGCACATGATTAATCGCCAGGTCTTAGAGCGATGCATTCGTCCGGGTGCGTTGTTGATCAATGCGGGTCGTGGTGCTGTTATCGACAATGGCGCATTACTCGCCCACCTTCAGGGTGGTGCTGATTTAAATGTGGTGCTCGATGTTTGGGAAGGCGAACCGGATATCAATCGGGAGCTGTTGCAAGCGGTCAATCTGGCGACACCTCATATTGCAGGCTATAGCCTCGAAGGTCGGTTGCGGGGAACGCTGATGGTGCGCGATGGCATGTGTCGCCATCTTGGGCTGGCAGTTGAAGGTTCCACGGATGGTTTATTCACAGCAGAGACTGTGGAGCACCACGGATTAATCCCTCTTGCGCAGGGGCAGGGCCTCGATGATGCTGTTTTAGCGTCCTATCCAATAGCTGAAGACGACAGGCAAATGCGTAGTGTACTTATTGGCAGCGGTGCTGAAGGCAGTAAAGGTGTGGGCACCTGGTTTGACGGGCTGCGCAAGCACTATGCTCAGCGCCGCGAGTTTAGCCACTACGCGGTGAGTGGCGCGGGTGTGCAGAGCTGTCATACAGAGCTTGAGCTGCTGGGTTTTAAAACCGGCTAGCTAACGAGTCTTTTTAGAGCGTGATTTTGCGTTAACGACACGAACTATCGATGAACGATGTAAAAGGCGCTGGCTTACTTAGTGCGTTTTATCATTTTTCTGTGAGGAGGGCTCAAGCGCATTGCAGGCCTTTTCAATCATCTCATCGGTGATGGGCGTCTCACTGCCATCGGGGTTAATAACGGTAGCGCCATCAAAATTGAGTGGGCCAATTTCACGTTTTTTTATCGGGGTTTCTTTATTCATTGTCTACGTCCCTTGTGCAATATGTTCGGTAATTGATGACTGAAAATAGCACAGCTTTATGACAATAAAAATTAATCTGGGTGGCTCCGGTTTACTACTCCCCCCGTATCCGCTCCAAAAAGCGTTCCAGTCGCTCGATGGCATCGTTTAGCTCATGCTCGCGGGGCAGGAAGACAATACGAAAATGCTGGGTGTCATCCCAGTTAAAGGCGCTGCCCTGCACCAGTAGCATTTTTTCCTGTAGAAGTAGGTCGAGCACGAATTGCTCATCGTCGATAATGGAGTAAACCGCCGGGTCGAGTTTGGGGAAGAGATAGAGGGCACCCTTGGGTTTTACACAGCTAACACCGGGAATGGCGGTGAGCTTTTCCCAGGCGAGATTGCGTTGTTCGTAGAAGCGGCCGCCTTCGCGCACCATGTCGTCGATGGTCTGCTGGCCGCCGAGAGCCGTTTGAATGGCGTACATGGCGGGTACGTTGGCGCAGAGGCGCATGGAAGCAAGCATCTCCATACCTTGAATATAGCTGCGGGCGCGGTGTTTGGCACCACTGGCGACTAGCCAGCCAGAGCGAAAACCGGCCAGGCGGTAATTTTTCGACAGGCCGTTAAAGGTAATGAAGAGGATGTCATCGGCGAGGCTGGCCATAGGATGATGCACCGCGCCGTCGTAGAGAATGCGGTCATAAATTTCATCGGCAAACATCACCAGATCGTTCACTCGGGCAAGTTCGATAATTTGCTGGAGGATATCTTTACTGTACACCGCCCCGGTCGGGTTATTGGGGTTAATGACCACAATGCCCTTGGTGTTGGGGGTGATTTTACTGACCATATCGTCGAGATCGGGTTGCCAGTCGTTGGATTCATCGCAACGGTAATGCACGGCTTTACCACCGGCGAGGGTCACGGCGGCTGTCCACAGGGGGTAGTCGGGGGAGGGGATGAGTATTTCATCGCCATCATTCAGCAGGGCCTGCATGGCCATGACGATCAGTTCGCTGACGCCGTTGCCGAGGATAATGTCGTCAATGTCGACATTGGCGATGCCCTGAATCTGGCAGCGCTGCATTACCGCTTTACGAGCACTGAAGATGCCTTTGGAGTGGCTGTAGCCCTGGGCTTCAACCAGGTTGAGAATCACATCCTGAATAATTTCGTCGGGGGCTTCAAAACCAAAGGGCGCGGGGTTGCCGATATTCAGTTTGAGAATACGGTGGCCTTCTTCTTCAAGCCGGTGAGCCTGGTCGAGCACCGGCCCACGAATGTCGTAACAAACATTGTCTAATTTGGTAGACTTTTGAATATGCCTCATGCGAGTTGCTTCCAGACGAATGATAAAGTAGTTAAGTTTTGAACCGAGGGTGAATTGTAGCGTATTGTCTGCGACTGCAGGCGCTTAGCAGGGCGGAGACTTTAACAAATTGAGAAAAACAAACTAAGAGAAATAAAGACCATGACAGACTGGAAAGAGAAAGATGAAGACTATTGGCGCGACAAGTTGAGCGCCGAACAATTTGAAATTTGTCGCGAGAAGGGTACGGAAAGGCCTTTCACGGGTGAGTATTACACCGAAACATCGCCCGGTAACTATGTGTGTGCCTGCTGCGAAAATACATTATTTGAGTCTGACGCCAAGTACGATTCTGGCAGCGGCTGGCCGAGCTTTTTTGCACTGGCTGATCAGAAAAGTATCGATACCGAGACGGATGTTTCTCGCGGTATGGAGCGCACCGAAATTATGTGTTCCCACTGCGGTAGCCATTTGGGGCACGTTTTTCCCGATGGACCGAAACCCACGGGCCTACGTTACTGCGTTAACTCTTTGTCATTGAAGTTTGAGCCAGACGCTGACGAGAGTTAATTGCAGGTGATCGGTTTTGCCACTCTGATGAGCCTGGTATTTGTGCTCGTCGGCGCTTTGAGTATACGTTTCGGGGTACTACCGTTTGGCCTTAGTTTTGCGACTTATGGTTTGGGTCTCGTTGGCTGTGCGATGTTGGTGGCAGCAGCCGGGGCGTTGATTGCTCGACGACTGGCAAGAAAGCAGGCTTTAGCAAAACTGCCGCTTTACCTGGTTCTTTGTTTTTTGCCGGTAGCTATAGTCGTCAATCAGATTGGCCTGGCGGGTTTTCAGGCACCACCCATTCACGATATTAGTACTGACCTCGCAAACCCTCCGGTTTTTGTTTTCGCTCAGGTTGATAGAGGGCCGGGCGAGAACAGTCTCGATCACGAGGGAGAGGTGCTGGCTGAACAGCAGCGCCAGGGCTATCCGCAATTGACATCACTGCATTTATCGGCGAGTAAAATCGATATCTGGGCTGCAGTCATGACAGTGATCGTTAAAAATAATTGGCACGTGTTGGGAGAGGATAGAGCACAGGGTCATATTGAAGCTGTGGCCATCACGCGGATGATGGGTTTTACCGATGATATTGTGATTCGTATTAGCACTGATGTTGATGATGAAAATACCAGTGATAATGTGAGCAGTGAGAAATCATCAGCAAGCAAAGGTGTTGTCGTTGATATGCGCTCGGTGTCGCGGGTTGGCGTTTCTGACCTGGGTGCAAATGCGGCGCGAATCGAAAGCTTTTTCAAGGCATTGCAAAACCAACTGAAAAATTAATGCTTATTAAGTAATTATCGTCAATCATCGAATCACTGCTAAATAATTAATAAAAAGTATTATAAAAAATAATTAGTAATACCAGGTCATTAAAGATAAATAGACTTTTGTCTAACGCGCCCCGTTATTTTTGTACTGTCTCTACACTTAAAGTTCAGAGTTTACTTAATTATTAATCCCAATTTTAAATCTAAAGGAAATGATGAAATGACAGTAGTTGATACCACGTTTGGCAAAGTCAAAGCGCAGGAACAAGATGGTGTTTTGGCCTTTAAAGGCATTCCCTATGCGGCTCCGCCCATGGGCGAATTGCGCTGGCAGCCACCGCAGGATCCCTGGCCCTGGGGTGGTGTTATCGATGGCAGTGAATACGGCAAGTGGGCGCCGCAGAATCGTTCTGACATGGTGGCGATTATGGGTGCTGATCTGGGTGAGCAAGATGAAGCTTGTCTGAGCCTCAATATCTGGACACCCGCTGCCGACTTTGCCAACCGCCCGGTGATGGTGTGGATACACGGAGGCGGCTTCACTGTTGGCGCCAGTAGTCAGGGGGTTTATGAGGGCCGCGAGCTGAGTCAGCACGGCGATGTCGTGGTAGTTACTATCAACTACCGCCTCGGTTTACTGGGTTTTGCCAACTTGAATGAGGTAACGGGTGGGCGAATTCCCGCCACCGGTAACGAGGGCTTACTTGATCAGGTGAAAGCCCTCGAATGGATACAGGACAATATTGAGTTTTTTGGTGGTGATCCCGATAATGTCACTATTTTTGGTGAGTCCGCTGGGGGGATGAGTATTGGTGCGCTGCTGGGACTGCCAGCAGCGAAAGGCCTGTTTCACAAGGCTATTCCTCAGTCGGGTGCCTGCCACACGGTCGCTACCAAAGCATCGGGCACTTTGGTCGGCGAAGCGATTATTAAATTTGCTGAGCTCGATGCCCAGGGCCTGATGGCGGCGAATATGGACGACCTGTTACGTACTCAGCGTCGTATCGAAGGCGGTAAAGTTGAAGGCTACCCCCTATCAAAAATCGGCAGCTTGCCATTTCGTCCGGTTGTTGATGGCAAGGTCTTACCCGAATTACCCATTGAGGCTGTGCGTAATGGCTCTGTCGCCCAGGTGCCGATTATGGCAGGCAGCACCCTCGATGAATGGCAGTTGTTTGGGGCTTTTCAGTCAGCAATCACCAAGTTGGATGATGAGACGATGGCGAAGCGGCTCGGCTACCTGGTTGACCCCGCTTATATTCCGGGCTTGGTCGAGGCCTATAAAGAAGCACTGGTGCAGCGTGGTATTGAGCCCACACCGCCACAAATCTTTATCGCTATTCAGACGGATCGTATTTTCCGCATGCCAGCCTTGCGTTTGCTCGAGGCCCAGAAAAAGCATAATAGTCAGGTTTATTCTTACTTGTTCGACTGGCAATCACCTGCTGCCAAAGGGGTGATGAAATCTTGTCACGCCGTCGAATTAGCCTATGTATTTGGAACTAACAAAAAGAAGGGAGCCGCAAAATTTTACGGGGAGGGGCCAGCGGCAGATACATTAGCTAAACAAACAATGGATGCCTGGGTGGCATTTGCTCGTAATGGCAACCCGGGCTGGGATGCTTACGATGAAGCAAGTCGAAGTACTTATGTTTTTGGTGAAAACAGTCGCAGAGAAAGTGCTCCCTATGACATTGAGCGGGATGCGTGGAACGAAGTCCCCGATGTTTTTCTTGGCTCTCTATAGAAGAGAGGGCTGCCTGGGATGACGGGTTTTCTGGTGAGCTAGAAGTTGTCCGTAGCCATTGTTAATAATCAAGTAATCAATGGCTACGGACTGTATGAGACGTTAGTGGGACTTGGCCTTGGCCTCTTCTTTTTCTACGTGACGGGCACCTGATAGCATACCTGCTGCGCCATGGTTGCCTTCGTGACAAGCGTATTCAAATAGCTGGCTGTCACTGGCTTTTAAGGGAATGGCCACGGTAAAGGGTTTGGTGAAAGTGCTGAGGTCGGTCACGGTGTATTCGTAAATGATGATTGAGTCACTGGTACGAGTGAAGCGTTCTATCAAGGTGAAATTCTCGCCAGTACCAACGACGCCATTCATTGACGGGTCGACAAGGTCAATAGGCATTTGGAACGTAGGTGTTTTTCCGGTGAAGTTTGTTGTTTCAACAACTAGGGTGTCGCCTTCCCAATGGCCCCGTGAGTCACCTGTCCACTTGGTCATTTCTGCCGGCAAGTGTGCGCTGCCATCAATAGGTATAACCCGTGCATCATGAATCATTTCAGTGAATATCACGACATGCTTGGGTGATTGTATGATGCGCAAATTGTTGTTGTAGGCACTGGGTGTGAGTGGCGGGCCCGCGTTGAAGCTTAGCAGGCAGCGCTCGGAGAGGCCCAGGGTCTCGGGTCCAGCGGGACGAAAATCGACCAGGCCAATGGAAAGAATGTCGCGTACGGGAAAGGCGCGCAAATGGTTTTGCTTCATCCGGGTTACGGCTTCTTCGGTCAAAGCCGGTAGGCGGCCGTTGGCGGGGTCGGTAATCAAGGAGGTTCTTCTGTCCTCGCTCATCGAGGTGCCGTAATCGAACCAGAAGTTGTTGTAAGCACCTTCAATATCAGTGTCTGCATCGGTGACGGCATCTTCGTCTCTGGCCTTGTCGACATCGAGTACATCAATAGCCTTTGATTTGAATGCTGCTTGCTCTTCTGCGGTAAAGGTCGCTTTATTGCCTAGCTCTTTGGGGCGCTCGAGTGGCGTCAGTGTGCGGAAATCCCAAACACCTTGGAGATCGGGTTGGCCGAGAGAGTTACGGGGGGCTTTATAGCCGCTGCTTTTCTCTTCAGTTTGGCTTTTGGCTTCGACTTGTTCTTTCTCGGAACACGCGGTGACAGAAAGAAAAAAGACAGCCATAAGGCCTACTTTCGGGAGAAGTTTAATGGCTTGCAACATACTGCACTCCTAGTTGATGAGGAAATTTATAGAGCTGCGTAAACTACCATAATTTGATAGGTGAGGGCCATGTTTAGATGGTGATTCGTGGCGCTGTAAGTTGGCTGGAGTATCTAAACTTGGCGCGCTGAGTGCCTTAGAGACTGATATTACCGCTAGTGGCTTGTACTATATTTTGAGAGTGCTAGAAGGGGTGTTGCCCGGGCGTGTATTATTAGAGATCAGAAAGGGAAAAGGTAGGAATTGAAAAGAAAAAAGGCCTGTATTTCTACAGGCCTTCTTCTATCATTGTATGGCTCCGTCTGCTGGGCTCGAACCAGCGACCCAATGATTAACAGTCATTTGCTCTACCAACTGAGCTAAGACGGAATCGCTAAAAGCGGCCGCCATGGTATAGTCCGACCTATATTCCGTCAAGCCTTCTAGAGGGCTTTATTACGAGTTTTTGCATTTATTTCTTATCAGGCCACTAAATAGTCCCATGGGTTCAATTAGTTCTATTTCTTCTCAGTCAAAACGTTTCGACGTCGTTAGCCCCTATCAGCCTGCAGGTGATCAACCAAAGGCTATTAAACAGCTGGTTGCCGGGCTGGAAGCGGGCCTTGCGGGCCTCACCCTATTGGGGGTTACGGGGTCGGGTAAGACTTTTACTGTTGCCAAAGTGATTGAGGAGCTACAGCGGCCCACTATTGTTATGGCCCACAACAAAACCCTGGCTGCCCAGCTCTACGGTGAAATGAAGGAGTTCTTCCCGAAAAACTCTGTGGAGTATTTTGTTTCCTACTACGACTATTATCAGCCCGAGGCCTATGTAGCAGCGTCGAATACTTATATAGAAAAGGATGCTTCGATCAATCAGCACATCGAGCAAATGCGTTTGTCGGCTACGAAAGCCTTGCTGGAACGTCGTGATGTGATTGTGGTGGCGACAGTATCGGCGATTTATGGACTGGGTGACCCGGACTCTTATTTGAAAATGCTGCTGCATGTGGTGCGCGGTGACATTATTGATCAGCGCAGTATTCTACGTCGCCTCGCCGAGCTGCAATACACCCGCAATGATATTGCTTTTGAACGTTCTAATTATCGGGTGCGGGGCGACGTGATTGATATTTTCCCCGCCGACTCTGAAAAAGATGCGGTGCGTATCGAACTCTTTGATGAAGAGGTGGAAAATATTTCCCTCTTCGATCCTCTCACTGGCGAGGTGTTGCAGCGCTTGGCTCGGGTGACGGTTTATCCCAAATCTCACTATGTTACGCCGCGCTCGACCATTATGGATGCTGTTGAGCATATAAAAGAGGAGCTGCGCGAGCGGCTTGAACAGCTGCGCAGTAATGACAAATTGGTTGAGGCACAGCGCTTGGCCGAGCGTACGCGTTACGACATTGAGATGATGCAGGAGCTGGGTTATTGCTCGGGTATCGAAAATTATAGCCGCTATCTATCGGGCCGCGAGCCCGGCGATGCGCCGCCGACCTTGTTTGATTATTTACCCGATGATGCCTTGTTGGTGGTCGATGAGTCTCACGTTTCTGTTCCCCAGATTGGCGGTATGTATAAAGGCGACCGCTCGCGTAAGGAAACGCTGGTCAATTATGGATTTCGCTTGCCGTCGGCGCTGGACAACCGCCCCCTGCGTTTTGATGAGTGGGAGGGTTTGATTCCGCAAACTATTTTTGTCTCCGCGACACCGGGGAAATACGAGGCCGAGCGCGCGGGGCAGGTGGTAGAGCAAGTGGTACGGCCGACAGGGTTGGTTGATCCACAGATTGAAATTCGCCCGGCCACTCATCAGGTCGACGATGTGATGAATGAGATTAAACGTTGCGTGGCTCTCGATGAGCGAGTGTTAATTACCACCTTAACCAAGCGCATGGCAGAAGACTTGACTGATTTTCTCGACGAGCACGGTATTCGCGTGCGCTATGTGCATTCGGATATCGATACGGTGGAGCGGGTGGAAATTATTCGAGACTTGCGTCGTGGTGAATTTGATGTGCTGGTGGGGATCAATCTCTTGCGTGAGGGCCTGGATATGCCCGAGGTCTCTCTGGTGGCCATTTTTGATGCCGATAAAGAAGGCTTCTTGCGTTCGGAACAGGCTTTAATACAAACCATTGGCCGTGCTGCTCGACACATCAACGGTAAAGCCATTCTTTATGCGGATAAGATTACCGGCTCCATGCGGCGTGCAATGGATGAAACGGATCGGCGTCGGGCAAAACAGGAAGCCCATAACGAAGCCCATAACCTGGTTCCTCAGGGCATCGTTAAAGCTATCCCCGACGTACTCGAAGGCGCAATGAGTTCGGCAAGGGGCAAGCGTAAGCAGCAACGCGCGGTTGCTGAGAAAAATGTGCAATATGAAGTGGGTGGCGAAGCCCATAGCCTTACCCCCGCTCAGCTAGCGAAGCGCCTGAAAACCATGGAAGAAAAAATGTACGAGCACGCGCGCAACCTGGAGTTTGAAGAGGCTTCAGTAGTTCGCGATGCGCTCGAAGCGCTCAAGCATGGAGGTTTTGGCGGCGGCTAGTCTCGCTATAAATCTATACATATTAGTCGCCGCGATAAATACAGGCACTGGTGCAGGTTTCACGCACTTCCAGTTGGCTCAATTGCGGCAGTTCAGGTTTTAGTCGTGCCCAAACCCACAGTGCAATATTTTCACTAGTGGGGTTTTCGAGGCCGCTAATGTCGTTGAGGTAGTGGTGGTCAAGCGCTTCGTATATTGGCTTGCAGGCCTTTTTGACATCTCCGAAGTCCATTACCCAGCCCTGGTGTTTGTCCACTGGGCCAGACACCGTTACGACAACATGAAAGGAGTGACCGTGGAGGCGGGCGCATTTGTGCCCCTCGGGTACATTGGGAAGAAGGTGGGCGGCTTCAAACGAAAAAGATTTGGTGATTTCCATAGTATTGATGGGCTCGTATAAGCTGGATGAAAACGAAGGTGAAAAAAATCCTAACTAATTATAACTTAAACTGCTAAATCGTTTGACTCAACTGCAGATTTGCGTAGAATGCGCATCTCGCTTCAAGGGGTGGTTAGCTCAGTTGGGAGAGCAACGGCCTTACAAGCCGTAGGTCACAGGTTCGACCCCTGTACCACCCACCATCAAGCACTAAACGGACCGGTAGTTCAGCTGGTTAGAATGCCGGCCTGTCACGCCGGAGGTCGCGGGTTCGAGTCCCGTCCGGTCCGCCATCTAAAGTTAAGTTTTACCTTCTTAATATCATTCCATTATCGCTACAAATCTTTTCTCTTTGAGAAAATTAATAGTCAGCCTTTCCGCTATTTAATGCCTGGTTTTTTTTCGACCGAACCTTAGCTATTTAGGTCGCTGTAAACTGCCGTCTATTTCTAAGCTCGCGGCTGGGTTTTTGGTTCTATTTCACGTCCCTATAAGTCATTCCGCGTGAGGCCATGCGGGGCATATTTTTCCTGCTATAATCGGACGAAGCCACTCTTATTTATGGAACTTAAATGTCATCCTCCTTTTATGAAATCGTCATGTTGCCCGACGGTGAAGTCGTGCTACAACGCGCTGATGAAAAGGGCGAGCCGTTGATACGTATCAACTTTTCGGAAGAGGCTCTTTATTACTTGCGCGAAGGTAGTATGGATGTTGCCAAGGCAATGATAGATGCAGGGATTGATGCTGTGGAAGAGTTTGGTCATGAGCTCCCTGTAGATGATGAAGAGCTGGAGCAGCGAGTTCTTCACTAAGTGTTTCTTTTGGGCGGCCATCAGTGCCGTCTTATAATGTGACAGTTATTCAACTTTTTAGCGTGATGGCCTTACCCTCTACTGTGCGATTTATAAGCGTTAGTGTGTACGGATAATACCGGCGTAAACACCTTCTATTGCAAATTCCTGCTCGCGTAAATCGACTGTTATAGGTTCATAATCAATGTTTTCTGGCAGCAGGTTGATAATATAGCGGCTGCGAGTTTTTTTGAGTCGTTTTACCGTTACTTCATCACCAATTCGGGCGACGACAATTTGGCCATTTTCGGCGACGGGAGTGCTGTGCACAGCCAGTAAGTCACCATCGCAGATGCCGATTTCCTGCATACTTTCACCACGTACACGCAAGAAGAAATCTACTGCGGGATGGAAAAGAGTAGCGGGTACTTCGCAGTAATTATCAATATTTTCTTCGGCTAAAATAGGATTGCCCGCAGCAACTTGTCCGACAATGGGAATACCTTTCGGTGTGTTTTTATTGCTGATAATGCGAATGCCACGGGAGGCACCAGGGATCATTTCAATGGCGCCTTTACGATGTAGCGCACGTAGATGCTCTTCAGCAGCATTGGCTGAACGAAACCCCAGCTCTTTAGCGATTTCCACGCGGGTGGGAGGGAACCCTGTATCATCAATATGGCGTTGAATAAGCTCGATAATTTGTTTCTGCCGAGTGGTCAGGTCTTTAGCCATTATTGCTTTCCTTATATAGAGCGTGCTGTGTAGATATACACTGGTATTTTATCCAGTGTTTTAAGATAAGCAAGCTTTTTAAAAGATGCTTTCTGAAAATAAGAAACAAAGTCTGAATTGGCTTTATATAAGGGGTGTGTCGATATTCTAAGTTTTAATTTTGGCTGTAGTGACGGTTTATATTGTACTTGTATCGTTGATGGTGATTTCGGTGGGCTTTAAGGGTATATCGTTGGTAGGTAGAATGTTGCCGTCGCAGTCGAGAATGGCCGTGATGGAGTGTACTCGTTGAGCAATTCTGTAATCGTTTGTGGGCAGTATTGGTGCTTTTGAGCAAGATCTACCCTTCTGTAACGCCATTGAAACCAGTACCATGTCTTTGGTTGAATAATGGGTGGCTGGCTTTGATCGGTTGGTGTTACTGGGCTAGCAGTATGTTTGTCAGTCTCACTTTATTCTTATTTATAAAATCAACATCCACTTTGTGCTCAATTTAAGCAGTAAGAGTAAATAGTTATTACTGGGTTTGAAAAGTATAAGGTTGCAAAATACTAAATTGATTTGAGATGAATACATGAAAATTAATACTTTAAAAATTGGTACGGCTCTAGTTTCTCTGATTATCGGTTATGCCATTGTTCATAGTTTAAGTCCGCAGAAAGAGACCGTAGTGGCTGAAAAAAATTCTGTTACTGCGCAGTTTGAATTTACTAATGATAATGAAGTTACGCTTGATTGTATTTACGGTAGCGTACCTTACGAAGTGCGTTTTTCGGCCTATCAACGGCCTGAAACTAAACAGGTTGGGGTTGATTACCAACGCGCCTTTTGTGAAAAATTACCTAGCCTGGGGGCGACTATAATCACTTTAGATTTTATCGATCAGGGCTTGCGTGAGCACTCAGTGGCACTTAAGTTTATTCGCCACCAAGCGGCCAGTCCTTCTGTGGAGATACTGGCCAGTGGAGAGATTATTAATGAAAGCTTCCAGCAGGGTATTCCTCAGGGACTTATTCAAAGTCGCCTCGATTTATCACAAGCCGGGTTTTATACCCTCGTGATAGAGTTTGGAGGCGGGGTTGTCCCTGGTAATGAGATTGTCAGAATTCCATTTGAAGTTGGTGTGGCTTTGTAAATATTGTTTTCTATTATCAAAATAACAAGGAGTGTCCATGAGTGGTTTTATTCTTACGAATGAGCAGGGTGCCATCCATTTTATTTCAATGAATTCCCCGGCAAATTAAATGCCACGGGTGATGGGCTTGTCGATATATCGTCAGAAAAATTACGCGTAGCTGACACTGTCCTAGCTGTTTCAGTGATTGTTATCAGCGGGCTTAACCCGGTTAGGGCTTTTTATGGGCAATTAGTTGTGATCTGGTGGTGGCAAGCGAATCGGTGATTTTTTGTGTTCAGGGGCCTGCTTTGGCTTAGCGGAAACGGCGCCGACTCTTACTCGTAAAGTGGGCCGTAAAACTGCTTTTGAATTACTCATTTTATATGAAAATATTCATGCACAGAAAGCTTTAAACTTTGGCATGATTAATCGTGTTGCGTCTGATGATCAGGTGTTGGCGGCAGCGACTAAAATGGCTGAACGACTGGCAGATTTTAATCACGATGCCCTTTGTTTGACCAGGAAAACATTGCGCCGTGCAGAAAACCTACCCATCGGCAAGGCGATTGAACTAGGTTTGGATATGGGTTTTACGGCAAAAATATACCAATAAATTTTTCAGTAGAGATTAGGCGGGTAAGCTTTCCGTGCCAATAAAAAACCGGGAAATAAATAAATTATTTTCTGGTTTTTTTATTACTTTAACTCAGGGATAGCTAAATGACTATTTAGCATCGATATTATAATTCTTATCGATGCTCATAAATCGGCTGGCCAGCCAGTGTACAAAGCCCATGGTGGGGCGAATGGTCGGGCTGTCACCGTGACGATCAAAGTAATAGCTATTTGATTTCGCGCAGTCGCCAAATTTGAAAATAGTTAAGTGAGTGCGGCTTTGTACTTTTTTAAAGTTACGGTCGTTGGATGACTTCTTTACTTCAATATAATTACCACCACGCTTTTTAGCGGTGTTGATACAGCGCACTAAATGCTTGGACTGGGTGTCGACCATGCCGAACCAGGAGGCAGTGCAGACACTATAGGGGCCGAACATCAGAAAGAAGTTGGGGAAGCCGGGGACAGTTGAGCCCTCGTAGGCCTGATAGCGATTTTCTTCCCAGAAGTCGCTCAGATCCACACCGTTCTTACCCTCTACTTTAAAGGTAGGCACACTGCCTTTCTGGAAAACTTCAAAGCCGGTGGCGCAAATCAGCGTGTCAATTTCACGTACGGTGCCGTCGCTGGTGATCATGGAATTTTCAGTGATTTCGCTAATCGGCGTGGTCACTAGTTCTGCGTTGTCGCGGTTAAATACGGGGTAGAACTTGGTGGTAAAGCTGGGTCGTTTACAACCAAAATCATATTTCGGAATTAATGCCTCTTGAGTGACAGGGTCGTTGACCTGATTGCGGATATGCTTGATGCAAATGTTTTGCAGCTGTTTTCCGGCTGGTGAAAAGTACTTATTGAAAATAAGCAGATTTATCATCACCACATCAGTAAACAAAATGGTCAGCTGGCGAGCGAGATTCTGCAGGCCGGGAATTTTTGCAAAGGCTTTTTGTACTTTTGGCCCAAAAGGCAGTTCTTTTTTCGGCAGCAACCAAATGGCAGTGCGCTGGTAAACGCTGAGTGATTTTACCTTGTCAGCAATTTCTGGCACCAGCTGAATACTGGTGGCACCGGTGCCAATAACAGCGACACGCTTGTTGTTGAGGTCGTAAGAGTGATCCCAGCGGCCGGTGTGAATGGTTTTTCCTTCGAATTTTTCGATGCCCTTAATCAGTGGTAATTTAGGCAGGGTTAAAAAACCGGTGGCGCTGACAATATAACGGGAAACATAGGTGTTACCGGCTTGTGTGCGAGTGATCCAGACATTGTTGAGCTCGTCGTAAATGGACTCGGTAACGTCCTCGTTATAACGCATGTGAGGGCGAATGCCGTACTTTTGTACGCAATGGTCGACGTAAGCTTTCATTTCCTTACCCGGTGCGTAGAGGCTAGACCAGTTGGGGTTTTGCTCAAAGGAAAAAGAATAGCTAAGGGAGGGAATGTCGACGGCGAGACCGGGGTAGGTATTGTCGCGCCAGGTGCCGCCCACATCGTCGGCTTTTTCAAGAATGATGAAATCGCCGAGGCCTTCTTTAATCATACGAATACCGGTGCCGATGCCACAAATTCCGGAGCCGATAATTACAGTCTCGTAATTAATTAGAGGTTTTTCTGTCTGCGGCGGTAGATCGAGGACATGATCGAGTGCTGTCTCTGTCATGGTAATACCTTATTGTTTTTGTTAGGTTTCTTGGAGTCGCTGTTTTATATTTTGAGTGCTAATCAAGCGCGAATAAAACCTTGTCAATAAAAGGGAATATCGAGTTTGACGGCCTCTTTTTAAATTGTGAGGGCGAATACTAGCACCCTTGAAGACTTCTCTGTAAGGCTCTTTTGTGACTCGATGGAGGGGTGCTTGAGAGTGATTCATACAATGAAGTGATCCCCTTGGTGAAACAGTTAACTGCACTAAAAATCAGAATTTTAATCGTTTTGGCATTACAGGTAGGTAATGCTCTTGCTGCAGTTCGGCCTTGCGGGTTAGCATGGCGGGGTAATGAATAGCGATTAATCTTAATTAAACAGGAAGAGAATAATTATGTCGGCGAATGAAATTGAAGCACTTATTACGCAATTAAAAGCGAATCCACTGGGCGGTACTCTCGATGAAATGCGGGCCCAGTTTGATGGCATGGCCTCACCTGTGGCAGAGGATGTTGACGTTAAAGCCATCGAAGCAGCTGGCGTGCCCTGCGAGCTGCACACGCCCCCAGGTGCCGATACCTCACGCATTATTATGTACGTACACGGTGGTGGTTATTTGATTGGCTCGCTTAGCAGCCACCGCGCTGTGGTTGCCGAGCTGGCCCGTGCCGCGGGTTGTCAGGCGCTGGCCGTTGACTACCGTTTGGCGCCAGAGCACGTTTACCCCGCAGCCGTTGATGATTCTGTTTGTGCTTATTTATGGTTGCTGAGTAACGGCTACAGCGCTGATAAAATTGTTATTGCTGGCGATTCCGCCGGTGGCGGCCTGACCGTTGGCACACTGGTTGCCTTGCGCGAAGGTAAGCACCCGCTGCCTGCTGCTGGCGTTTGTATCTCGCCCTGGGCTGACCTTGAAGCGACGGGTGAAACCTACCAAAGCCGTAAAGATATTGACCCCATGGTCAACTACGACCTCATCGCGCCAATGGGTAAGGTTTATATTGGTGATGGTGATATTCAAGCACCGACGGCCTCACCGATTCACGCCGACCTCACGGGTTTGCCGCCCCTGTTGATTCAAGTTGGTTCTGCCGAAACTCTATACAGTGATTCCGAGACATTGACTAAAAATGCCAAAGCGGCAGGTGTTGAGGTGATTCTTGAAGAGTGGCAGGACATGATCCATGTATGGCATTTGTTCTTCCCGCAACTGACGGACGGCCGCAAAGCAATTGCCCGCATCGGCGAATACGTTAAAGAAAAAACGGTGGGCTAAGCCCTCTTTAACAGTCATAAAAAAAAGCCCTGGCTGTTATAGCGCAGGGCTTTTTTTTGGCCACTTGTTTGTGCAGCCGTGTGTTATCAGTTTTTATAAAGGCTTACGGGCAACGGCGATAACGGCAGGCCAGGGCAGATCTACGGGATTTTTCGATGCATCAACAGCCGCGACAATGTCGTTGTGGATTTTCTCGCGCACCGTTTCGTCTTGTGCCTCCAGTAACATGGCTGTGCGTACGGTGCTCTTGTAAATGATATCAAGTAATTCTTGTCCCGAAGCGGGCTGCCAGTGAAGGGTGAGTTCACTAATGTCGATGTCAATAAAGCCCGCTGTTTCAAGGGCTTTTTTACTTTCGCGAGGTTCACTAAAACGGAAAAAAGGTGGTGCATCGGGCAAGGGGGCATCCATTGTGCCGTGGCGCGAAATAGCCCCGAGGACTAACTCGAAAAAAGCATGTTTCTCCGGCGGTGCCCACACCGTAAAAGCGAATTTCCCGCCGGGTTTAAGTATGCGCCAGGCTTCACTGATGGCGCGGTCGGGGTCGGCCATATGTAACAGCCCAAAAGGGCAGGTGGCTGCATCGAAAAAACCGCTGGGGAAAACCAGGTGTTCTGCGTCGCCTTCATAAAACAAAGCATTGGGGTAATTGCGCGAGGCCTCGTCAACCATCTTTGCCGAAAAATCGACGCCTGTGGCGATGGCACCACGCGCTTGCGCAGTACCTGCGGTGTACCCTGGCCCGGTGGCGATATCGAGAAAAACACTGCCCGCTTCAACCCCGACGGCATCGAGCAGAGGCTCAATGGCTTGCCGGGTTATTTGCCCCATATAGTCGCCATAGTCTCGGGCTTTTTGATTCCAGCCTTTTAACTCGAGGTCTTTAAAGGTGTTGGTGATTTCTGTTTCTGCACTCATTGCTAGGGTTTCCCTGGGTCTTTAAAAGTGTACAGCTCGAGTCTGACAGGTTTCCTAGCCATTAAATAGGCGGTTTTTTTCAATATAAGCCAGTACAACTATAAGCACAATGACAGGTGAAAATGTCGTGCAACGATCCGTGGAAGCATAAAAAAAACCAGCACAGCTCGGGCTCAGTTCTCCAGTTGATTCAATGCGAGAGCTGACCCCGGAGCCCCTATGTAGTCCGGTGGCTTGATCAGACGTGGCGTTCTAGCCACCGAGACTAGGACATAGGGCTATTATTAGAAGGCTGACGCTTAGTCCCCGTTGTGAGTGTAGACAACAACGCCACGATAGCGATGCTCCAGACAATCACGGCGCCGCTTGGCAAGTCTAAAAGCGAAGATAAAATCAAACCCAGCCCATAGCCCGTTGCACCTATCAGGTAAGCTGTTAACAATCTGTTTTTGCTGCTAACACTGCCGAGAGCGGGAATAATCAGACTGGCAAAAACCAGATAAACACCGATTAACTGTACTGAGCTGGTGATGGCTAATGCAAACAGCAGGTAGAAACCAAGATATTTAAGCCGCTGTCGGAAGCTAAACCAGACCAGCAAAATAAAGCCTGTCACCAAAGCCGTCGGCAGGAGTTGCTCCCAGGTGATCCAGAGAATCTGCCCCACCAGTAAATCTTTGAGGGATTCACCACCGTGGGGGTTGTCCGCCAGAATTAAAATACTGGCAGTTGCGGCGAGGACAAATATCGCCCCGATGAGGGCTTCCTGATACGCCTGATAGTACTTCTCTAGCGTGTTTAAAACGACAGCTGCAATTAAGGCACTGCCTAGCGCCGCTAGTTGCACCTCCCAGCCATGGATATCCCCGCCAAAGCGATAGGCAGCAATGACGCCCAGTCCAGCGATTTGGGCAATCGCCAGATCAATAAAAATAATACCTCGCTTAAGAACTTCTTGCCCTAGCGGCACATGGGTTGCCAGTATTAACAGGCCCGCTATAAAAGCGGGCCCCAGGATAGAAAGTTCCAAACCTTCAACGCTCATGACTCAGTACGTAAGAGCTGATTTAAAACCCCGTCGAACCACTGGATTAAACTATTTTTATCGGAGGGGCTAAAGTCCACGCCAACAACGGGAAGCCCTGTTTTTTGCGATAGCCAAAGAACCGGTCTGTCATTTTGATAGCTGGCGTGCAGAATCATGTCGGCCGGGTTCTGCTCTAACTGGGCAAGTACCTTCGCTAAATGCTTACTGTTGGGAGGAATACCCGGCTGAGGTTCCAGCACGGCAAGCCTTTCCAATCCTAGCCAGTGCTCCAGGTAAACCCAATTGTTGTGACTGACGACGATGCGTTTGCCCCGCAATTTCTCACTTTGCTTTTGCCATTGAGAGATAGCTTGACGCCATTCAAGGTCAAAACTCTGCAAGTTTTCCTGATAGTTCTTTTTGTTAGCAGGGTCAATTGTTGCCAGGGTGGCGGCTAATGCCTCGGCAACCTGCTGCACGCGGAAGGGGTCAAGATGAATGTGAGGGTTACCCGCAGCATGAATATCACCCAAACTACGATCAAGCACGGTTGGTTTTTCCAGCAGGGATACGTGATCCGTTGCCATAAAGTAGCCCGCTTGCCCGGTTTGAATCTTGGCGTTGCCTGATTTGCGCAGTAATAAGGGTAGCCAACCCACTTCCAGCTCTGCCCCTGTGCAGACCAATAAGTCTGCACGCCGCACCTTGGCAATTAAGCTAGGGCGCGCCTGTATATGATGGGGGTCCTGCTGGGCAGTGGTGGCACTGTAGACCTTGGCAGCATCGCCTGCCAACGCCCGCGTCAAGGCTGCCCATTCCGGCTCACAGGCAAATATATTGAGTTGGCCATGCATGTTAGGTTGAGCGTAGGCCGTGTTGGCGCACAGCGTTAATAGTAGTGCTGCGAGCCAAACCTTATTTTTCCATTGATGAAACATGATTGTTTTCCCCTAAAATTGATGAGCGCCGTGACTACCGAGGCTCATGGTGTATTGCAGGAGAAGCTGATGGTCAGTCTCTTCGTAGGATTCATCTTGATTATATTGCAGGCGCAGGCGACTAAATTCACTGGGTAGCCATTCCAGCGTGGCGCTGTAGCGTTTGGGTGTGTGGCCTTCATTATCTAACCCAGCCTCAGCCAGCACATCAGCATCCGAGCCGCGGTTATCGCTATCTAACCAGTCGTAGCGAAGACCTACCTGCCACTGGGGTTTGAATTTATAAACCGCCTGGGCATACCAGCCTTTTTGATCGCCGTCATAACTTGTTGTTTCCAGGGGAGGGCCGCTATTAAGCATGACCACGTTGCCGTCCTCTTGACGATCAAAATATTCAAACTGAAATTTGAAACTCTGATTGTTTGGATTGCCGTTGGGGGCCCATTTGTACACCAGGTCGAGCGCGCTGATTTTGCTGTCGCCACTAAATGAAGGCGTCTCTGCTTCACCACCGCCATGGGCATGCCCGCCACTCTTTCGGTCTTTTATGTTATCTGACTGCCAATGGCTTAAACCCAATTGCCAGCTGTGTTCTATACCGATATCACCACCTATATCAGCGAATGCCGTCCAGGCGCCGATACCACTTGTTCTGCCGCCTGCAGGAAAGCGATTGCCGCCCAATAACTCCGCACCCAACTGTAGAAAGGTATCGGTCGGGGCAAGCCAGGTCATTTGCACGCCATCGTCAACTAGCTGGTCACCGAACAGTCCCCTGTAAATTAAGGGTGCATCGGCAAAATCCCATGCGTGTCCATGTTGTTGGTTAAGGTAACCAATCTCTGAAAAGAAACGACCGGCTTTTAAGGTAAAGCCATTGCCTAGCCCCAGCGTTTGAATAAAGGCTTCTTCTAACTCTGTTTCGGTCTCGCCGTCGTGCTCATCAAAAGCCAGTGTTATTTTGCCAAAAAATTTATCATCAATATTGGCACTCATCGAGAGTTCACTATGGCCTATCGACAAGCCCTTTTCTCCTAAGCCTGCTTCATTACCCAGGGAAAAGCCCGGTAATTCATAATCTTCAGGGTCGTTGTCGAAGCTGGCAAATTGGCCGTCAAGAACGAGGCTAATGGCTGGATTAAAACTATTTTGTCCTGAGGATACCGGGCGTGAAGTCTTGCTCTCTTCTAATTTTACCGTGACTTCCTGGACGCGCTCGTTCGCCTGTTGTGCATTTTCTTCTGCTTTTAATAAGCGGTTTTCCAGGTCATTAATTGCCTGCCCATATTCTTTTTTAATGGCCTCCAACTGTTGCTGTATAGCGTCGGTTTCACTGCTGGCGAAGACTGGACTTGAATTGAATAAAATGGCTGTTGTTACAGCCAAGGGTAATATTTTAAGCATGGGTATTCCTTTCGTAAACGAAAAACATGCGCCATAACGCAAGAGCGTAGGCGGTGGTTAAAGGTGTGAGTATTTACGAAAGAACAGGCGGGGCGCGTGAGAGGTAGGGAACTATTGTTAGGCTTGATAATGCCCTAAGTAAGCGAGCGGGTGGCTGCTGATTATTAGCCAGAGAGACGAGCTGTAGCTGGTGAGAAGTTAAACTACTGTCTGATTTCTCACACTGTAAAAATATTTGGCACGACTGCTCATCAGCATGGGAGAGGTGCTCAAGAGAGTGAGTAACCACACCAAGCTGCCCTATAAGCAATAACATGCTTATAAGCGCTATCTTGATTCCGGTGTGATTTAGAGGGATCATTTATCCTGTTTTCACTCTGTTGTGATGTGCAGCTTGAGGGCCGTGGACAATAAGTGGCGAGGAGCCTAGCACTGTTAGCCCGGCGTCGACAAGCCACCATTCACACTGAGGGTTTGCCCAGTAATAGCATCCGATGCGGGGCTGGCAAAAAAGGCAATAGTCTCGGCGATATCTTCACATTGCACATCAAAAATCATGCGTTTTTTTAATTTATCGAGCATGCCTTTTTTGTGATTGCCCGCAGCATCTTTTTCGTCCTGTAGAGGCTCTGAACTTTCCCCCCAGCGTGGGATGGCATCGGAGATAAAGCTCATTGAAACCGCATTAATACGAATTTTGTCGCGACCTAGTTCGCGGGCCAGTGCCCGGGACATTTGCATCATGCCAGCGGTTGAGCCGCCAATCATCGATTCGCCGACAGTTGCTATACGTCCTGCATCGGTACCAACCAGCACGACCTTGCCGCCGCCCGCTTTTGCCATGTGGGGGGCCACGGCTTTCAAGGCATAGGCGCGGGTCAGCCAGTGGGTTTTAATGTAATAGTCGAGATCATCGATACTCATTTCCTGAAACAGGCGAAAGGGCAGGGAGTCCTGGCTGGCACCTGCGCCGCTGGAGACTAGAATATCAATCTTCCCCAGGCGCTCGATAATGTTATCGGCCATTTGCACCAGAGCCTCGGCCTGTGTGAGGTCGGCCTGTTCAAAAATTGCAGTGCCACCGGCCTGAGTAATTTCTTCAACCACGGTCGCGCCAGCCTCTTTATTGCGGCCATTGATCACAACGGTAGCGCCAAGGCTGGCCAATTTGTGGGCGCTAGCGCGGCCGATATAAGCGGTGGAACCAGTAACGAGGGCGACTTTGCCGGAGAGATCGAATTTGGGAAGTGATGGTGAGCTCATTTTGATTTTAACCTTGTGATGTTTAGCAGCTGGCTAGTTTAATCGACGCCGCGTTATCGGTGAAGTAGGCAAGCGCGACTGCGTGGTACTCGGTTTTTTGGTTTTGAAGAATGAAAAGAGCGAGGAGCTTGTTGGCTTGGGGGTTCGTGAGGAGGGAGTGCTCGAGGGTGTTCAGCGCTTTGTATGTAGTGGCATAGTGAATTTGGCCACCTGATAAGAGGTGATAGCATCACTTCAATAGAAAAACAGGTGATCAATGAATAAACGAACTAGACCCACTTTTAGCCCTGAATTCCGACTTGAAGCAGCCCAGCTTGTCGTTGACCAAAGTCGTTCAATCCGTGAAGCAGCGGATGCGATGGGTGTTGGTAAATCAACCATGGACAAGTGGGTGCGGCAACTGCGCTCAGAGCGAATCGGCAAGTCTCCCCAGGGTACGCCAATGACCCCGGATCAGCGACGTATCCGAGAGCTGGAAAAACAACTCAGGAGGGTTGAAGAAGAGAAGGAGATATTAAAAAAGGCTACAGCTCTCTTGATGTCCGACTCGATGAGAGGTTCTCGTTAGTCGATAAAATCAAAGGGAGCCACTCGGTATTTCTGGTTTGCGAAGTTTTTGACGTTAATCGCAGTAGTTACAAATATTGGGCAGGGCGCTCACCTCAACTGTCGTCTGATCGGGTTGAGCTGCATAGCAAGGTCAGGGAGGCC